>JACQFN010000019.1 GCA_016200045.1 Nitrososphaerota archaeon
ATCGTGTGCCGGTCTGCCCAGCCGTTAACGGAGAAGGTCAGGCAGAAGATCAGCCTGTACTGTAACGTGTCTCAGACGAACGTCATCAGCAGCCCGGATACGGATTCGATCTACAAACTACCCAACCTGTTCGACGAACAGAACCTCGCTCAGATCGTCGCTCAGACGTTACGATTGAACCTTCCGCAAAAGTTTTCCCGACGCCCTCCCTTCGACATCTTCCTGAAACACCTCGCCCGCCCGCACCGGCAGCTCCAGATCGCGATCACCGGGAAGTACACCGCAGTCCGTGATTCCTATGTCAGCATCATCAACGCACTTGAACACAGTGAGGTGCGGGAAGACGTCTCGGTCAAGATCCAGTGGATCGACACGACCGCCTTCTCTGGTCAGCGCTCGCTGGATGAGGAGGTGTTGTCGGAGATTTCAGGGATTATCGTACCGGGCGGGTTTGGAGAACGCGGTGCAGAGGGCAAAATCCGGTTTGTCCAGTACGCGCGAGAACGCGGAATTCCGTTCCTCGGCTTATGCTTCGGGTTCCAGTTGGCTGTCGTGGAGTTTGCGCGCCACGTCTGCGGATTAACACGAGCGGCCCATGCGGAGGTGGACCCCAACACGGATACGCCCCTTATCTATCTTCTGCCGGAACAACGGAAAATCGCCGGAATGGGCGGAACGATGCGGCTGGGGGGGCAGCAGGTGAAGATCAAGCGTGGGACGCTGGCGTACCGGCTCTACCAGAAGGACCTGGTCGTTGAGCGGTTCCGCCACCGGTATGAATTCAATATCGACTATAAAGACCTGGTCGAGGGAAAAGGATTGGTCTTCTCCGGAATGACTCCTGATGAGCAGATCATGCAGATTCTGGAACTGCCCGATCATCCATTCTTCATCGCCACTCAGTTCCATCCAGAGTTGACCAGCCGCCCCTTCAGTCCTCATCCACTGTTCCAGGCGTTCGTCCGCGCCGCGAAAGCCCAGAGTCTGGACATGGAAGCAGGGGCGTTCCAGCGAGCGAACCCGGTGCAGGTGGGGTGAAGCGATTGCGGATTGCGGAATGCGGATTTCGGAGTGAAGGTGCTGGATGTAATCCGCAATCCGAAATCTGAAATCCGCAATGCCGTTTTTAGGCTTTCTTCACGTTCGCGAACTTCATCAGACGCGACTTCTGGCGTGCGGCGTACTTCCGGTGGACGACTCCCCGTTTGGCCGCCTTGTCAAGCGCCGAGCTGGCAGCGCTCACCAACGCCGGCAGGCTCTCCGGTTGTGTCGATTGGCGTACCTTCTTGACCGTGGTGCGCACCGCCGATTTGATCCCCGCGTTCCGCCTCCGGGCAACATGCTCTTGTCTCATTCGTTTCTGTGACGATTTCAGGTTGGGCACGCGATATCCTCCTCGTCTGCGTTCAAATCAAATAGGAACCATTCAGTCGCATGTATGAATTTGTTAAAATATAACCCATTGGCCTATCTGTCAAGGGAAATCACTGATGACACCGAAGTAAACGAACGTGAGCGTTGCATAGCGATACCCGCCAGTCTAGGCGGCCAGGGCGACGGCCAGCTCATCGTCTGCCATTTTCTGAGGCAGCTTGACATGATCGAGGCCCAACAGGGTGGCTAAGGGGTCATTGATCAGCCGATACAACGGCATGGCGCTGGCCTGGGGTAGAATCGCTTCGATCGGGGCGAGGCCCTCTTTTTCCTGTTTGGTGAACAGATACACCAGGAGAAAGAGCGCCAGTTCCCAGCGGGCGCTGCTCAGCGAATGAAAGCCACAGCGTGTTTTATAGAACCGGTTGAAGGTGCGGAAGAAGCGCTCGATGCTGTTGGTCGTTCTGGGGATCGTCCGGCTTCCGATGGCTGGCAGCAGGCGATCCAGTTTTTCCATGAGCTTCTCGATCCAGGGGCTGATGCCCAACTGATCGGCCATGCGGACGAGTCTTTCCAGACGGCGACGCAGCGTCCGCTTCTCGATGGTCTGGACGAGTGTGAGCATCTGGTGTTGACAGAACCGGGCCTGTTCGCTCTCGCCAAGATGCTGACGACACCAGCGGAACACATCTTGTTGATGATGAAACAGACACACCTGATGGACGACTTCAGGCAAAAGGGCGCGATAACTTTCCAGGCCGTCGGTGACGATGGCTTTGATAGAGAGACCCAGAGCCCGCAGTTTGGCGCCCATGTACCGACACGCCCAGGCACTTCGACTGGGCGACAGATAGCTGGCCAGAGGAAGACCGGTCGCTGCGTCGATGGCGACAAACCAGTAGTACCAGACGCCCCGCAGCTTGATCCATTTCTCATCGATCAGCACTACCGCAGCGCGGACCTTGTCTTTCAGCAGGTCCTGCACCAGCGGAAACACAGCGCGCACAAAGCCCATGAGCCACCGCCAGACGGTCGTCTTCTGCACCCCAACCCACAGGCCAAGACGCGACAGCGGTACGCCCCAATAGTAGAGCGTGAGCAGCACCCCGATCCACTGGAGCGCACGGGGCACAGCCTCCATCGATGCGCCCGGAGTCAACAACGTGCGGATCGCCGAAGGATCGGTCACCGGCGCTGCTTCCATCGGCTCTGGCCCTTCGAGTCCCGGAAAAAGATCCACGCTGTTCTCACAGGAATACAGCAACGTGTCCAACAGATACGATTCCTTATAATGCGCCCCTCCCTGTGCAAGCTGCACTCGCATCACCCGGCGCAGTTCCCTGCAGGAGATCTGCTCCAAAGCCGCCTCGATATTGGCCCAGGAGATATCCGTGCGGCCCAATCGGTGCCTGACCCTTTCACACAACGCCTCGGTGGTCGTCAACGGCGCCTGCAACAGTTCCCCTGTGACCGCCTCCACGACCGTCTCATCCACCTTGCGATCCCGAAGCACGACCGCCTTCATATCCTGGCCGCAGGCCCGGAAGTCCTCCATGTGCTGACTGGCCGCCTGTCGATTGGCACTGCCCACAATACACGACAATTGTTGCAACGTAAACAAGGGCATGCCCGATTCATCACTCATCACGCGCAACAGCACCACCGCGGCTTTCCGATTGGCGGGCGTATCGCGCAGCGTCAAAGAAAATGCTTGCGTGATCACCGTAAAATGCGTATCCTTAACCACTACGTGCATGTCCATGGCCGTAAATTCCCTCCCTTCTTTCAGTTATCCATGTCAAGATGGGAATTTACGGCTTTTTTCTGCGTTTGGCACCTGTTTTCTCAAACAGCGTCAGCTAACTCCTTGGGACGCTTAGAAGGTCCTTGCAACGCTCTCGGATCATTGAGACATCAGCTCTGTGCAAAATGCACCTCTGTTGGGACACGATAGCCCAGTGCTTGATGCGGCCTTTCCTTGTTGTAGAAGGAAAAGTACCGCTCTAAGCCTGCTTCGAGCGCCAAGACCGTCTCGTAGTCGTGGAGATAGACCTCCTCATACTTGACGGAGCGCCACAGGCGCTCGATGAAAATATTATCGAAGGCACGTCCCCTTCCATCCATGCTGATGCGCACGCCGGCCTGTTCCAGCCGGTCGGTACAGGCCTGGGCGGTAAACTGGACCCCCTGGTCACTGTTGAAGATCGCAGGCCTGACCTGAGCGAAGGCTATCTCAAGCACTTCACAACAGAAGCGGCTATCGAGCGTGTTGGACAGTCGCCAGGCCAGCACATAGCGGCTGAACCAGTCGATGATGGCCACCAGATACATGAACCCGGCGCGCATCGGAATGTAGGTAATATCCGCGCTCCAGACCTGATTGGGCCTTACAATGGCCAGATCGCGCAAAAGATACGGATAGACCTTGTGGTGCAGCCCAGACAGGCTCGTCTTGGGTTGTGGATAGATGGCCCTCAGGCCCATGATGGACATCAGACGGCCTACCCGCTTCGGGTTGACCGCATCGCCCAGTCGTTCAAGATGAGCGCTCATGCGCCGTCTCCCGTAGAACGGGGTCTTGAGATATTGTTCGTCGATCAGACGCATCAGGAGCAGGTTCTCCGGCGACTCGACAGCGGGTTGATAATAGAAGCTGGACCGCCAAAGTCCCAGAAGGTCGCACTGACGGCGTATGCTCAAGACCGGATGGCTCACATCGATCATGGCGCGTTGTTCATCCAGTGAATCGGGCAGCTTTTTTTTTTAGCCACTCCAGTTCCATCTTTAAGCGCCCAATCTGCTCATAGAGATCGGTCTGGAGTCCTTCTTGATCGCGGGTCTTTCGGCTCTGGCCGTTGGCAAAAATCTCGGCTCCCTGCTCGAGCAACTGGCGCTTCCACTGGCCAATCTGGTTGGGATGCACTTGGTATTGGCTCGCTAACTGGCTGAGCGTTTTCGTCCCAGAGGCCGCTTCCAGGGCCACCTGAAACTTGAACTGACTGCTGTGGGATCGGCGGTTGTTCGACATCGTTTTTACCCTCCACGGTTAAGGTTTGAGACAACCTCTATCCACCTTAACTCGTGGTCCAGTTTCTGGGTACCATTATAAGGTCAGCCATGATCAATGTGGAGGAATGGTTCATGATTCGCGAGTTCGCCCGTCAAGGACTCAGCATCAGTGAGATTGCCCGCCGAGTCGGCTGTGACCGCAA
>JACQFN010000020.1 GCA_016200045.1 Nitrososphaerota archaeon
GAAATTGCCGAAGAAGAACAAGCGGAAAGTGCTGGCAGAAAGCGCTATGCAATTCTACAAATTGAGCTAGTGGTCACAGCTATACAGCACTGCTGGACAAGCCCAATACTGTCAGGGAAATTTCCCCAGCTTCCTGTCCAGGCCCCAGGTGCTTTTGCCTTTTGGAAAGCGGGAGCACTGCTCCCGCTTTGGCTGAGCAGCGCTCCTACACGCCCGGTAACAGCTGGAGCCAGGTAGCGAAAGCGCCGTCAAGGCTGGCGCACGCCAAAGCTGCGCCCCCGAAGCCTAGAGCTTGGACCTAAGTGGAACAAATTTATTCCAGACAACATTGGGACAAGCCAGCAGTGGCGTCCAGCGATAGTATGACATTTTCGGCTTGAGTTATTAGACGTGCAGGCAGTTGTTTTTATTGGGGTTGAAGTGTGTTCGGAATTTTAGTCTTTGCCGGACAAAATAAAGCTGGCAAAATGCCAACAAAATATTATGCTAGAGCTCATGAGGTCAAAAATTTGCTCTGGTTTCCGCGCCCAGTCGCACCACGCTTGTGGCTTTGCACTGGCCGACCAAGGTGCAGACACGGGGCTCATTCAGGACTATCTTGGATACAGGAACATTCAACACACCGTGCAATACACGGCCACCAATCCGGCGCGGTTTGAACGGTTGTGGAAATAGACGCCAGTTTTCGGTAGAACTTATACGCTTGAGTGATGGCGAAAAAAGCTCCAAAAGAATGGAAGAATATGAAGTTACAAGACCACCCAAAGATTTATGCGTGGCCGCCTTCACCTGGCGGTGTCTATAAAGGTGCTCAACCACTAGCCAGTGCAGGACAGGGTACTTTGAAAGACGTTGAAGTCATAAAGAACTCTGGCCGTCCACCACACAACCCTGACTACTTATCCTTAACCATAGAGTTCCAAGGGCACAACTTTGATGGAACGCTCCCACCTAATGGGGATCATCCTGACTTCATCGCCCAACTCTACGATCTACTTAAAGCCCACTGTATAGGCATGTCAATTCAAGACATTGGCAATGTGGATATTCCTTTCTAAAAGCAAAGGACTACTTTTCATGGGTACATTTTGGTCTAATTTACCGGACGCGCAATCGTGTCCAGAGTTTTAGGAATTACCGGATAGCGGAATTCCTCCTTTGTTGGATAGATCACTCGTGCCTTCCTACCCTTTCCTGTTGCATAGAAAAATGTCCCTACGCGTGCTAGGAAAGGGCCTCGTACACTTCACATGAGAAGAGAGGAAGGGAATCGATGCTTACGCGTGTCGGGGTGCTTCTGATTTTTTTGCTCGTGGCTGTAGGGAAGGGCAGGGCTGACGATTCTTTTACTGCGCTGAAGGCTAAGGCCGCTACTGCGCTGAAGGCTAAGGCCGCCCAAGGGGATGCAGAGGCGCAAACCACCCTAGGGGTCATGTACGCCTACGGGCTGGGCGTACCGCAGGGCTATGCCGAAGCAAGCAAGTGGTACCGCAAAGCGGCTGACCAAGGGTATGCAGAGGGACAAGACACCCTCGGGGGCCTGTACGAGGAGGGGAAAGGCGTACCGCAGGACTATGCCGAGGCAAGCAAGTGGTACCGCAAAGCGGCTGACCAAGGGTATGCAGGGG
The DNA here is from genome assembly GCA_016200045.1 of Nitrososphaerota archaeon. Lineage (GTDB taxonomy): Archaea > Thermoproteota > Nitrososphaeria > Nitrososphaerales > Gagatemarchaeaceae > UBA183. Next base: position 1,629 of record JACQFN010000020.1, read on the forward strand.
GACAAGACAACCTCGGGGGCCTGTACGCGACCGGGCAGGGCGTACCGCAGGACTATGCTGAAGCGCTCAAGTGGTATCGTCTCGCGGCCGCCCAAGGGTATGCTCGGGCGCAGTTCAACCTCGGGGTCATGTACGCCACCGGGCGGGGCGTGCCCCAGGACTACGTACAATCCTACAAGTGGTTCGATCTGGCGGCCTCTCGTTTTCCTGCTGGTCCCGATCACGACAAGGTGACAATAACGCGCGACAAAGTTGCGGCCGAGATGACCCCTGCGCAGATCGCGGAAGCGCAACGGCTGGCCAAGGAATGGCAACCGACAGCTTCGAAGCCGTAACGGTAGCCCGCGTCCCAACTGACGAAATGAATAGCGAGAACTTTCCCGCGCGTGGGTAGTCCCACTCTTCCGGTGCATAAGCTGCTATCCGAAAAATCAAGGATTTCCGGATTCCAGAAACTTAGCCTATACTGTTGGCTAACTACCCTGAGTGGGAGAGAACATGAAGCATGAGATTACAAGTCGTGTCCTCGGTCCCAGGCTCTGCCTGAGACCGAGATGAACACACCAAAGCCTGGATTCACAGAAAGTTCCCTCCCAGAGGTGTGTCACGGACAGCTTGCTGCCCGCGAGGTTCCCACGGGTGAACAAGTCTAATACTGTCCGGAATAAATTTGTTCCACTCGGGTCCAAGCTCTAGGCTTCGGAGGCGCAGCTTTGGAGTGCGCCGGCCTTGACGGCGCTTTAGCTACCTGGCTCCAGCTGTTACCGGGGGTGTGGCGTGTAGCGCTGCTTAGCCAAAGCGGGAGCGGTGCTCCCGCACTCCAAAAGGCAAAAGCACGGGGCCTGGATGGAAAGCTAGGAAAATTTCCCGGACAGTATTGGAACAAGTTGCCCGTGGCGCCCAGCGATAGTATGATATTTCTGGCTTGATTTATCGGACGCGCAGGCAGTTGTTTTTATTGGAGCTGAAGCGTGTCCGGTTTTGAGGAATTACCGGACAAGTGGAGCTTTTGCTTTTAGCCAATGCAGGCGTGGACACTTTGTCAATTCTGTCGAACAGCGTAATGGGGTTGATCGAAGGTTGATCAACCTGATAACGCAACTTAGAATAGAGCCTGATGAGAACTTTCGAAGAGTATCTGATCTATCAGAGGCAGAATATCGCCACGATGGACGAGGAATCACTCAAGAAATGGCGCGACCATTATGAAAAAGTGTGTGAGAGCCAGCGTCAGCGCCCATTCTTGACCCCGAAATTTCGCGTAAAGTCCAACGAGTTCTTATACGCAGTAGCAGTCAGAGATGACCCTTACCTTTGGCTCGTGCTCTGGGTGAGGCGGAGCGTGAAGGGGGAGTACTTTGTCTTTCTTCCTCTCAACGACCCAGACTGGGACCCACACACGAGTTACCATAGAGATGGACTCTTGCACCATAAGAGTTACGACAAGAAGCTGTTCGTCAGTAAGAAGCAGCTTCCGGACGCTAGGTTCAGGGGGACAGAGCAAATGCTAATAAGGCCTTTTGAGCTTGAGATGATTCGCGCTGCCAAAGTGCTCTGTAATCCGAGTCAGTTCACGGGTGTATTCGAGATTCCTGGAGATCTCATACGCCAACGCGGTTGTGGGGTGGCGATTGACCTAACCGAGGGGAATGGGCCTCCGCTAGCTCAACCGAGGGCAGAGATCATAAAGCAGATGCGCTTCTCTCATGCTGTTCCTGAGGTCCTTCTCACCCTCTGGCGGCAAGAATTGGGAGAGTAACCACTCCTCAAATTGGCGAGATAACAGAAAATCACAAGCTATCTGTTCAACAAGAGAAAGATTTTGAGAGTCCAGAAAATCAAGGATTTCCGGATTCCAGAAACTTTAGCATTTGCCGGAGAAAAATAAAGCTGGCAAAATACCAACAAGATATTATGTTGGGGCTCACGAGGTAGAGACCAAGTCTTGCATTCACGCACAGCCCTAGCTCTCCGCTTGCCCTGAGTACTCGATTGAGGGGTTTGAGATAGTGGAAGGGGGCCTGTCGCACCTGGCCGATTACCTTGGGCCTACGAAGATCCTGTGGGCGACCGATTATCCGCACGCCGATGGATTTTTTCCCGGGGTGCCAGCGATGATTGCCGAGAAACTCCCGGAGAACAGCAGGCGGCAAGTGCTGGCGGAGAGCGCCATGCAGTTCTACAAACTGAGCTAACCTGGAAGGCAAGAGATTCGTATATTCCAGAAAACTACGACTGCTGCACTAGTGGGTCCCTTCTCCCTTGCGGGGAGAAGGTTAGGATGAGGGGAATGAGAAGGAGAGCGACCATTTGACGCCCCTCACCCTTGCCCTCTCCCCTGCGGGGCGAGGGAATTGCCCGACCTCATGCCCAGGCTCTCCCTGGGCACGCACCCCGAGATTGACCAAGTACTTAACGCTTATCCCGCGCGAGGACGGTGCGCTGCAGGGTCACAAGGCGTTCCATCATCGTCGGGGTAAGCGGGCCGGCGTCCGTCGCTGCTACTGCTTCAGCAAGCTCTGCACGGTTCTTTGCGCCGGTCACTACCGTGCTCACTCCAGAGAGGCTCAAGGCGTAGCGCATAGCCGCCGCTGAGAGAGACGACGCGGTTTCGGTCTTCAGAAACCCCAGGTGTTGCTGCGCCAGAGCAAAGTCTCTGACTACCGGGTGATCCGCAGGCAGCGCGCGATCGATCGCCGCCGTTAGAGACCCGGCTGCGAACGGTCGGATGCCAAAGACTCCGAACCCCGCAGCCTGCGCTAGGCGCACCATCTCCAGATGGTCCCGGTAGGACGCATCACCGGGCGCGCCCATTTCCCCCTCTGAACATAAGATATTGGTGACAAGTTGTACGGTCGCCAGACGTCCGTCGGTAAACAACTCGCGCACCACATCGTGCCGGGCAATGCCGGTAAACCCTAAAGCTTTGACAACGCCCTCATCTTTGAGCTTCTGCATTGCTTCGAGCACCCCTCCGGGACCAACAACCTCTTGCAGCGTGAGTCGCCGTGGCGCAGTCGGTTCTTGCGGCTCGATTTGGTTGTGCAACTGAAAGATGTCGACCCGTTCAAGCCTCAGGCGTCGTAGGCTCCCTTCAAGTGATCGTCGGACCGCGCCCGCAAAATCTTTGCGGTCCTCCGGCATCACAAAGACCTTGGTGGCTACCAACGGTTTCGGCGACAGATGGCGCCAGGCCTGGCCGACAACTTCTTCCGACTTCCCTCTCCCGTACACAGGGGCGAGGTCAAGCATGTTTATGCCGCAGGCCACGGCCTGCTTCACGGTCTCGATACATTCTTCCTCCGTGGTAGAACCCCACACCATGCCGATCCCACCGCCTCCGAGTGTAATAGACGAGACCTGGAACCCCGTCTTCCCGAGCATACGTTGGTGCATGAGCATCCCTCCTCTTTAGATAGCCTGTAATTCTTCTATACCGGCATCACACGGGCGTTGTCTATGCTTTTCGCCTTCTATGTGGTTAAAGAGAGTAAAGGAAGAGTCAGAAAAAATTGGCAGAGCTATCAAAAAGTCGCCTTATGAGTCGGGAGAACTGCCCGTCACGAAAGGCTAAGCCAAGGAGAACAGTATGACAAAGGTGAGTGTTGCATTTGCCGGTTCCGCTGGGCTGGGCGGGTTTCCTGATTTTCCGGCTTCTCTCGCGCAACAACTGCAAGAGGAGTTTCCTGCCGCTTCGGTGCGACTTCTGTCTGATCCCGCTCAACGGCGGACAGAACTCGCCGATACTGATGTCCTCTTTACCCTCCGATTAAGTCCCGAGGAATTCGCCCTCGCCAAGCAATTGCAATGGCTCCATCTCCCTTCGGCTGGAGCTACTCA
>JACQFN010000021.1 GCA_016200045.1 Nitrososphaerota archaeon
CTCTCCTTCCAGATGAGGTCATCTATCGCGGATTAGCCCCAGTTTCCCGGGTTTGTCCGCGTCTCCAGGGCAGGTTGACTACGTGTTACTGAGCCGTACGCTGCGTCCCCTGTAGCCAGGGAACGCACAACTAACATGGCTAAATCCCAATCCGATAGCAGTCGGGTCCGGCAGGATCAACCGGAGTCGATTATCGAGGAGTACGACCACGCATTTCTGCGAGGTTGTAAAGCACAACCCACGTCAGATCTAACAATTGACGTTAGATCTCCACCTTGTACGCGCACCTGGAGGTCGTGCGTTATCATGGCGTTTGGGCTCGGCCCTTTGCTCAAAGCAGACGCCGCCAATTAATGCGCGTTCTTCCGCTCGGTCTGAAGTCGATATATATGCGTGTTGGTGTTAAATCGACAGGTTCGAGGAAAGGGAGTAGCGGAGGGCCGGAGGGACATTCTCAGCGGGCAGGCAAACGCGGGTTCCGGGCGTGCGGGGGAGAGTCCTCGGATTTCAGGGCGGGTTGGTCTCGGCGGGCTTCGGTTCGAGCCGTTTCTTGAGCTCGTTGATTTTGATTTGCATCGTCCAGACATAATACACGACGATCGGGGCGAAGAAGACGAGGAAGATGAAGTCGAAGACCAGCGCGAGCAGGGCGGCGAGCGCCATCGACGCCAACAGCAGCGCGGTTTCGAGGGCTTTGATGCCTGCCATGTGCGGGGCTTCCCTTCTTTCTAAGATAAGTCTATGCGGAGAAAAGAAAACGGGGGCCGGAGCCCCCTCGGTTTCCTACATGGTGGGCCGCATGGCGTCGTGCAGCTTGGCTGCGATCTCTGCGGGGACTTCGTCCATGTGATGAGTCTCCTTCGCGTGAACCTTCGTCTTGGAGGTCACTTCGTCCGCGCTCGAGCCGACCACTGCCCAGTTGCAGCCGCACACCTGCTTGAGGTCTGCTGAGAACCCGTTCATGGAATCCAGGGTGGGTTTTGGCTAATTAGTGGTTTGCCCAAATTCCGCCCAAATCGGCTACCACCAGGTAATCCTTACCAGGTTGGCTAGGGCGACGCTCTCGAGGGCGTTGATGGCGGTCAGGTAGGGCGCAGCAGCCTCGACTATGGGTTGGGCCGACGGGACTATCCCGTAGAGCACGAACCAGAACACGATAATCACGGCGTTCTGGACGAGGAAGAACACGGAGAAGGTGACGAGTCCGACGCTCAGGGACGAGCGGACCCTCCTCCAGCTCTGGAGATAGAGAAGGATGAGCACGAGCACCAGGGCGAGGTTCAGGAAGGCGTAGACGGCGGCCACCTTCATCCAGAGTATGTCGAAGGCCATTCTAGTCTCGAATCCCCTTTATTCTATATCTAACTTTGCCCAAATCACGCCCACATCTCCTTCACGAGTTCGAAGAACTTCTCGAAGTAAGGGGTCAGGAAGTAGACCGCCCCGTAGGTCCCCTTGGGGCTTGAGACGACTATGCCGTTCTCCTCCAGCATCTTCAGGTGGTGTTGCACCGTCTTGTAGTCGAGGTTGAGCCGTTCCGAGATCTTGTTCGGGTTCGATGGTTCAGCCTTCAGCATCTCGACTATCCTCGTTCGGTTCTCCCCTCCCCTGCTGGCGACGAACACGTAGACCATTATCCGCTTGTAGGACTGGTCGAGGCCCGAAGGAGGGCCAGCACCTCCGCTCCCTGATTGAATCTGCCGAAGCAGGGACAGTCCCGCGGCCGTTGCGGACTCGAAGATCGTCAGGAGCGCACCGGCCGGCGGGGAAGGCGACCTCGACAATCTCGAGACCGGGACAACCCCCTGCTCGATTAAAGGATTCAGAAACCGTACTCGTCGGCGTGCAGCCAGGGAATCAAGGCCATGACGACGCACTGCTCGGTAAGGTCCGAGCGGGTCACCTTCCCCCCGGTCAGGTGGTGGACGAGCCCACCCTTGTCCCCGATCTGACCGACGCCGCTAAGGCGCTCCGCGAGCTGTTCCAGTTCGCCCCCGTTCGAGAGCAGGCGCTCAATCGAGGCCGTCGGCAGCGGATATCCGGCGGAATGCCCGAGCGGTACCTCCCGCGACGGTCCGCCACCGCTCCCTGCTGGTGGTCGAAGTACGTCCCGCCTATCTTGAAAATCCCCGCCTCGACTCCGAAGTACTTCGCGAAGACACTCTGAATTCCGGCCAGCCTGGCAGGGTTCTTCGTTCCCGCGGAGACTATCATCGGCTTCTAGCCCGAGGCTCTCGGGGCGCGGCGTTCTAAACGACTCGGAGCTCGTCCAGGAGCTTGGAAATGTTCGCCGCCGGAGACCCGTCGGGCTTCGCAATCTCCTGCGCGGCCGGGGGGTTAGTCTTGTAGGAGGGGGACCTCTTGGCGAGGCGTTCCTCGTAAGTCGGGACGAACTCGTTCTGGTAGAACACTCCGATGGGGGTGTGGTCTCCGAATTCGAACGACTTCAGGACTGCCTGCTGGACCTTCGCCTCCATTTCCGCCTCGTCCGGGTTGTGGACCACGCCGTCGTAGCCGGTCTCTTCGAGCTTGTACGTCCTGGGCATCATCTTCCCGCTGGCGTCCAGGTGGCCTTCTCCCGCCCAGTACTCCTTCGTCTGGATGTCGTTGTAGGTCGGGCACGGCTGCAGAACGTCTAGGAAGGCGAAGCCTTTGTGCTTGATCCCCTTCGCTATCAGGTCCTTCAGGTGCCTGACGTCGTAGGAATAGCCGCGGGCGACCCACGTGTAGCCTGACGCTATGGCGAGCATCAGAGGGTTGATCCCGGAGTTGATGTTAGGGAGGGGCAGCGACTTCGTCTTCATCCCGAGGCCCATGGTCGGTGATGCCTGGCCCTTCGTCAGCCCGTAGACTTCGTTGTCGTGTATGATGTAAAGCATGTCGAGGTTCCTCCTGCCGGAGTTCACGAAGTGGCCGGCCCCGATCCCCATGCCGTCCCCGTCCCCTCCTTCGACGACAACCTCCATGTTGGGGTTGGCGAGCTTGATCCCGCTGGCGAATGGGAGGGCCCTTCCGTGCAGGGTGTGGACCCCGTAGGTCTTGATGAAGTGAGGGGTCTTGGACGAGCAGCCGACTCCAGAGACGACGACGGTGTTGCTCGGGTCGACGTTCAGCTCTGCAAGGGCCATCTGAATCGCGTTCAGTATCCCGAAGTCCCCGCAGTTGCCTGAGGCGGTCACGCTTGTCACGAAGGTGTGAGATGGGTCGTCCATCGTCAGGTCGTAGACGTGTCCGTCGAACTGGAATGTCTTGATGCTTGACACGGGGAGATACACCTTTCCGTTCTTCAGCACAGAGGAGCGCTTGTCGCGTGAATTCTTCCTCCTCTGTGGGACGCCGACCATTTCGGCCAGCCTGTTGTAGTCTCTCCAGTAGCTCACATAGAGTCGGTACGCTGTCCTGTGGTTGCCGTGGGCGGCCTCTGTTTGTACTACCGGGACGATTCCTTGCCTAAGGAGAAGCATCTTCAACTGCTCGGCGAGGACCACCGAGGTCGTGGTGTACCTGGCTTTCGACTTCTTGAAGTCGCCGTCTCCCCGCCAGAGTCCCCTGACCAAGTCCTTCTGCTTCGACATCGGCAGTAACATGAATTCGTGTGGGATTCGTTTGTCTTCGGCGTCTGCTCCAAAGGACTCCTCGAAGATCTCTGAAAGGTAAGAAGAGTTGAACACGAGGTTCGCGCCCCGTCCGTTTACGTCCACCCTTCCTTTGAGGCTGAAAAGCTTACTCATCAAGGACTCCACGTCGTCGATGAATTCGGTTTCATCTTTGTTGAAGCTAAAGATTAGGGACCGCCTGTGGCTGCTTCCTTCTGTGATGTAGTAGCCTGCGAGCCTTAGGAAGTCGTCGTTCATCGGAACCTTGCGCGGGAGGGAGACGCTCCGGGTGTCCTTTGCCTTCCTTCGGTATTCGATCGCGAAATAACCGAGGTCTGAGACGGTCTGCACCACCGGGAAAACGAGGTAATCGCCGACCTTCAGGTCGGATGCTTCGACTTTCTCCTCAGTGAAGTCTGAGTTGTGTCTATGTCGACCCCAGATCCGCCGTACCGCCACGAAGGGATGCTCGGGTGTCGCGACAATTTCCCCAAAGGCCTTAGCCCTGACGCGGTACATCGGACCGTAGTATCGGTGCCTGATTTTCGCGGCCACTCTATTGTATTCGCCGGACGCATTTAGGACCCTGTCTCCGGGCCGCACCGACTGAATCTCCTTTACAGAGGGATTGGATACGACGAGGGTTTCCCCTGTCACGCAGCCAGGGCACCAGTCGTTGTGAGCCGTCGTCTTCAGGTCGGAGAGCTTAAGCGCCATGCTTCAACACCACTCTTTTCGGGGCCTTCCCTTCGGAAATGAGCCTGAGCGCGTCGTAGACCTCCTCGCACGACATTGGCCTCCCGTTGTACTTCACGACTAGCTGTTCGATCGGCAGGCAGGTCCTCTCCCTGACGATGCCGATGAGCTGCGCCGAGAAGTTCATCTCGATTCCGACCACCTTCTTCGCCTTCGACAGTATCTCGGTGACGCGGGCCGTCGGGAACGGGTGGATAAGTCTCAGCTGGAGGAAGTTCACCTTGATCCCGTCTTCCTTGAGCCACTCCATCGCGTCGAGGATGGCGCCCTTCGTCGAGCCCCAGCTGACCACTGTGATGTCCGCGTCTTCAGGGCCGAAGAAGTTGAGCCGGTCTTCCATCGGAATCTCCTTGTCGGCGACTTCCAGCTTCCCCATCCTCTTCTCCATCATCATGTCCCGGTTCGTCGGGTCCTCGCTGATGTGGCCGAGAGAGTCGTGCTCGTCCCCGGTGTGCCAGTACACCCCACCCTTCGTCCCTATGGGGGGACGGGGAGAGATTCCGTTTTCAGTCGGCTGGAAGCGCTTGAACTCGCCGTTGACCGCGTCGGTGATCGTCTTCAGGAAGAGCCCCCTGTCTATCTTGACCCTGTTCACGTCGAACATCGGCATGGTCGCGTCTGAATTGGCCAGGGCCTTGTCGACCAAGTGGATGACGGGAGTCTGGTAGACTTCGGAGTAGTTGAACGCCCTTATGGTGTCGTAGAAGGATTCTTCCAGGTCTCCGCTGGCGAGGATCAGCCTTGGGAACTCGCCGTGCCCGGCGTGGAGGGCGAACCTGAGGTCCCCCTGCTCGTGCCTGGTGGGGAGCCCGGTGCTCGGGCCGCCTCTGGAGTAAAGTGTGACCACGACTGGGACCTCGTTCATCCCCGCATACCCGAGCCCCTCGGCCATCAGCGAAAACCCCGGGCCTGACGTAGAGGTGGCTGACCTCACCCCGGCGATGCCTCCCCCGATCGCCATGGTGACCGCCGCTATCTCGTCCTCGGACTGCACGACGGCTATCGAGCCCTTCCCCTGCATGGCCTGGACCTCGGCGACCTGCGGGTCATCGGCCGACCTACCATCCAGCTCCATCTCGGAGTGCGCCTCCAGGTATTCGCTTTCGTCGCTCGCAGGGGTGATTGGGTAATAGGTCTGCAGCCGGCAGCCCGCGAGCTCCTTGGCCATCGCCACGGTGCTGTTTCCGCGGACGAAGAGCCTGACGTCCTTGGCGGGGACCGGTTCGAGCCTAATCCCAAGGCTCCCCTTGTACTTCTGGTTGACGAACTCGTATGCCGATGCCACCCCCACTGCGTTCATCTCGCCGACCTTGGGCTTCGATTTGAACTGTCTCTTCACTGCGTCCTCGACCAGCTTCTGGTCGTAGCCGAGGAGGGCGTACGAAGCGGCGACGGCCAAGATGTTCAGCATGCGCTGAAGCGTGCTCAGAGACGTCTCGCCGAACTTGCTCCCGACCGCCTTCAGGAGGTCGTTGTACGGTATCGGGTAGATGTGGACGCCCCTGCGCCTCGCCAGCTCGAGTATCCCTCTGATGTCGGCCGAGAGGCCGTTCTTCGCGAGCTCCTCGGAGAGAATCTCTTTCGCGTCATGCTCGATCGTCGGGACCTCGGCCAGCTTCTTCGACTCCTGGTCCGGGTCATAGACTATCGCCCCTTCCTTCCTGACTTCGAGGGCGTGCCTGAATATCGTCTCCTCCTCGAACGTCGCGAGCATGTCGACCGTGTCCACGTGGGACCTAATCTGGGTCTTCGAGACCCTGACCTGGAAGTAGCTGTGTTCGCCCTTGATGTTGGAATAATATTCCCTCTTCCCGAAGACGAAGAGGCCTCCCGAGGCCGCCGCCCTCGCGAACACGTTGGCGGATGTGTCCACGCCGCTTCCCTGGACCCCGCCGATCATCCATGACAGGTCGTCTCTTTTCATTCGCCGATCGTACCTTTCCATTAAGGGCGGCGTGCGCGTTTAAGACTATAGTTAATATAGTATATACTAGAATGTAGATTCGTGGACGAATCAAGGAAGGTGCAGAAGGTCGGTCATTCTACGCTGACAGTGTCGATTCCGAGGGAGTTCGCAAGAGATCTCAAGCTGGCCGCGGGAGACAGCTTGTTGATCCGGGCTGAGGCCGACGGGACACTCAGGCTCATACCAGCCACGAAGGCGAAGGACACCAGCCGGGCGACCATCCGCGCGGACCAGGCGGGAGGTGAGGAGATGCTTGCCAGGCTCATCATTGGGGCCTACGCGCTCGGATACGACACGATAGAGATTGTGGGCAGGGAGCCCATAGGACGCATGACGATGGACAGGGTGACTGGGACCATGGAGAGGCTCCGGGGGATGGAGGTCGTCGAATCGGACGAGAGGCGGGTGGTCGGCCAGAGCTTCACCGACCCGACCAAGTTCCCGGTCGATTCGTTGATCAAACGACTCCAGATGCTCGTGTCCCAAAGCCTAGAAAACGTCATGGACGCCCTCGACCTCAGGCAGACGGGGAGGCTGAACGAAGTGGCCCGGGTGCAGGAGCAGATAGAAGAGCTCTACTGGCTGATACTCCGCCAGCTTCTCATCGCGCTGAACAGGCGGGAGCTGGCGTCCGAGATCGGGATAGAGTCCCCCCTGCACGCTTCTGGGGACAGGGTTTCAGCCAAGGCCCTAGATGAAATCGGGAAAATCATCAGGGAGATCGCAGAGGAGCTCGTGGGCCTCCGGAGCGGGGGGACCAAGATGGACCAGAAGATGGCGGCCGGGCTCAGAAGGCTGGCGGCGAAGGCCCGGGACGCCTTCAACACGACAGTCGAAAGCCTGCTCACCCCCGACATCAGGCTGATTCGGAACTCGCAGTCGCTCGTCGAAGAAGTCACGCGCATGGAGAAGGACATCACCCACGAAATGCTCGAGTCCGGAGAGTATGGGTACGCGAGGGTCCTCGTCTCCCAGTTCGGGCAGCTCGCGAGATACTGTAACATCATCATCGAGATCGCTTCCCACCGGCTCCTCAGGAAGACTAGCAGGGTGGCCACGGTCGAGAAGTAGCGGATAGGTTCTTTATCGCTGGTCGATGAAGCGGAGCCCGCGCGGGGGTAACGAAGCCTGGTCAAACGTGCGGGACTCAAGATCCGGGCCCTGCTTCGGAGGGGGTATCCCGTCCCTTAGGGGTTCGTGGGTTCGAATCCCACCCCCCGCACTCTTATATGGGCATGTTTTAATCCCCATCCTACTTATGCTGAGGCGTGAGCGGACTAGCTCAGGTTCAGTCGGTGAAGAAAATCTTGAAGGAAGTCAATCTGGCTGAGGCGACCAAGGAGACCTACGGCAAGAAGTATCGACAGTTCCTACGATTCCTGAAGGTTAGCGATACCGAGTTCGCCAATCGTGTGTTCAAGAATCCGGAGTTTGCCGAAGAATCGTTAAGGCGATACTCTGAAGAGAACAAGGACAAAGTCTCCGGCTCGACTATCAGAGGATTCAGGGATTCTGTTAGGTTCTTCCTCAAGATGCGGAACCTCGACAAAGACGTTAACTGGAGTAGGCTGAATTACCTGATACCTCATTCGAGGAAAATCGGGAAGGACAGGGCTCCATCAATCGAGGAAGTTAGAAAGATAGTCGCTAATGCGGATACAAGGCTGAAGTCGGTCATCCTGATTATGGCTAGTTCCGGAATCAGGGTCGGAGCGTTCGATTCTTTGAACTGGGGCGACATGAAGCCCATAATGGAGGAAGGGGCTCCGGTAGGGGCTAGACTTACCGTCTATCGGGGCGAAAGGGACGAATATCAGACGTTCATATCACCAGAATGCTACGAAACGATAACCGAATACCGGAACCTACGCGAGAAATTCGGGGAAACCATCAAGGACAATTCCCCCCTCATTCGGGAAGCACTTAACACCAGACTACTGATGGGGAATGAGGTTCCCAAGCCCACAAAGCCCAAGCGGGTAAGCTCTAAGTCAATCAAGAATGAGATTGGACACCTACTTTGGAAGGTAGGTCTGAGGTCGGAAAGGAAGAGGGTTCACGAATTCAAACTAGCCCACGGATTTAGGAAGTTCTTCAAGAGTAGATGCGAACTTGCGGGAGTAAAGACTCTGAACGTGGAGATTTTGATGGGGCATCAGGTCGGGCTGAGTTCGAATTATTACAAGCCTACTGATAATGAACTGTTCGAAGATTACCGGAAAGCCATTCCCCACCTTACCGTTTCTGAAGTGGAGGAGGTGAAGCTAGAGAGCGATAGGAAGGTCGGGAAGATAGAGGGGGAGATTCAGACTCTCTACGATAGACTAGACAAAATGGAGAGGGACAATTCAGAACTGCGTGAACTTATCAAGCGCCGCTCTTCGTGAAGGCATCGTCCCAATAAACAAGACACACGCCGTCCTAGGAATGACTGTCGAATGGCTTTCGAAAGTTCAGAGTCTTTTCTGTATCCCACTTCACCCTTGTTCCGAGGACTTCGTTGAGGCTCCCGCTGATACCGTCAATCACTTCGACGCGCCTGCTTCCGTCTTCAGACCTTAGGACATACACGTAGTACGGATAGTGAAGAGAAGTAATCCCCTTTACGTTCACTTTAGCCCAGTATGACTCTAACGCTCTAATCACCGAACTTGGTTCTAACAAGGGCGATAAGATTACGCCTTCCCCCGTTGCTTGGGTTGAACCCATTTCCGATATGGGGAACAGAGTGTGGGGTTTGTCGGGAAACTGCACCCTCACTTTGTAAGCAATTGGTCTTGTCGCCCGCCTTTCAACCACTCCTTTCCCCACCAAACCCTTGAGCAACTTTCCAGCTTTCCCCTCAGAGTATCCAAGACCAATTACCCTAGAGATGTCAAACCAATCAAGTCCGACGGTGCGCATAATTCCGATTTCATCTTCTTCAAGGGAACTCAGGTGGCTATAGGGATAGGTTATCAGCGTCCCTTCTGGTCTCACAACATCGCCTAGGAGCGCATCCACTGGCACTTTTGCCGATACAATCTTCTCTACTATCCGTTTAGACATCAAGCCCGTCTTTTGCTCCTCGCTCACAGCCAGTTGTATCTCTGCTTCGTAATAGGGGTAGTATAGCAGGGAGACACCCTCCAGATGCTCGACAATCCTCCCAGCCCCAAGAAAGCCACCCTTGCGTCTCTTTTGCAAGAGTTCATCGATTAGTCCTTTGGCTTGGTCATAATTCAGGCGAGGTTGAATGAATGACTCTGGCGCCGCAACCTTTTCTGAAATTCCCTTCTGGACAGCCGTTACTTCCATCTCTCCGATTATCCTCGTCAAATGCTCACGGTTCCACAGGTCAATGTTGTGTCCCTCAGCAGTCTTGATGGCGTCTGGCGTAAAGTAGCTAGTTGTAATTATGACTCCTCGGTCTGCTCCTACGTCGTCAACTATCTGTATCAACTTCATTATTCGTTCTTTATCGATTGGGGCATCATAGGACTTAGCCTCGATGACGAGAGTCGAGGTATGCAATGGATTTCTGTATGAGGCGAGAACATCTATCTGGTGTTCTGCGCCAGACCTTCCCACTTTCTTGACATTGTGGACTGCTTCGTAGCCCTTGGCTTTGAAGAGTTCAGCCAATTTGAGTTCTAACGCTAACCCCTTTTCGTAAGTTGTGGGCTCTGTCAATTGGCTGCGCTTCATGTCATATCATTCATTGATAAGAATTCGGTTAACACGCCTCTGTTCATTTCTCCCTCGCATACCACTAAGGAGTTCCGATTGTTAGTATTCTGTCTCGCGCCCAGCAACAACCATCCTACCCTAGCCTACTCACGCTGCTCCCTCCCGACCCAACCTGCTGCACCTACTACCGGATTCTCTACCCTCCCCCCTACCCCCTACCAATACAGTAGAGGTGTGCAAATTACCGTAGTGTCGCCCTTCCGGCGTCGGTGAGCATCCACTGGTTCTGTCTCCCTACCCGCTTACCCTTTACCAATCCCAGAGCCATGAGTTTGTAGAGGTGCAATTGGGCTGTATTCCAGTTCACCTTAACCGCCTTGGCTATCATCTCTGTGGTAACCGCCCAATCCTCCTTGATTAGATACGCTAGAACCTTCTTATCGATATCATCAATGTCGGGCTTCAAAGTGATATGTCCTCATTACGTGTCATAGATACGAAGATAAATATTCCTATGTCCAATCATATGATATGTCGCTTACCTCTGCGATGGTGATGCTTTCCCTGATTGCTCTCGCAGCTATTACGCAGCCTGCATATGCCGAGTCCAATCACCTAGGAACTAACAGTGTGATGGTCGCTTCGGGTGTCGATTACCTAGTTCGAAATTACGACGCCACGGTTGGGCTAATCCATGAGAGCCCAGACAGCAAGAACCTCTCTGATACCTATTGGCTCTTTTCGGACAATTTCCTAGCGGGGATAGTCCTTCAGAGAGCCGGAGCCGATAACGTGAGCCTATCCCTTATGGCTACAAATATTTCTCGGACTTCCGCCCTTTACCTTTATGGGAAACCCAATCCAGTGAACCAATACCTAGTCCTAACCACTTCCCTCTTTCCCTTCAACGCTTCGAAGAACTTCACCTTTCATAAAGGGGGTGGGGCGGTCGTAAAGTCCACCGTCAATAATCAGACCGGAACCCTCGAGCCCACAAAATATGCCGACATAGCGTTTCTCCAAGCAATAGGTTATCACAACAGAGGGGAAGATTCTAGCGCCAATCAGGTATTCAACTACGGAACCGCCCTATGGAATGGGACGGGGTTTAAGGACGCGGCTTTCGCCACGACTTTCGCCACTTACAAAATCGCCCTCTACGTCTACGCCGCTAGACTTCTAGGACAACCCGTAAACCCCTCGATTTCTCAGTCCCTTCTATCACTTCAATTGCATAGCGGAGACGACTCCGGTGGATTCGCCACTTCTTACACCGGAAACTTCAAGCCCGCTAGCGGCTCGAATACGGAGACCACTAGCCTAGCGATTCTGGCTCTGTCCGTCCCAGCTTCCAACGGTGGTCTCTCAGATATTCTCGAATCTCCAGTTCTTGATTTGGTTTTGGTCGTTCTCCTTTTGGGGGCGGGTTTAGGTATGCCTGTTCTGATTTGGAGACACAGGCGAACTCAGAGGAAGGGATAACTCCTCATGGCGTGTCATATGATAGAGCGCCTAAATATTTCGACCGCCCGACTCTGATTTGGGAATTGAAAGTTCCGGACAGCGCAGGACTCGGAGCGTTGATTTCCCTACCGCTAGGTTTCGGGATTCTATTCCTCGACCTCTGGGTCGGCTTGACACCGACATTCGGAGATTGGGGTGCACTGTCGCTAGTCATTCCCTTCGCAATCTACTTCGGTCTAGCTGGTTTGCTGGCGACATGGCATCACCCACAGATAGCCAAGGGGCTAGCAATCGGCGGGTCTGTGGTCTCCCTACTGATTGTCGGCTTGATTCTATTCTTCGCCCTTATGTTCAGCGCCGCTACTGAGTTCGGTTAGGTGGGAGTCCGGTCTGTGTTTGTGTTCATTCGTGGGAAGATAGGAAAGTATCATAGAAGGGAAGACCCTATTCCGCTACACATGCTCAACGGGAAATACACGCTCAAGGATACACTCAGATACTCATACATACACATACACAATCCTTCGGGAGAATCCTCGTTATTTGTTCCGGCTTCGGCCTAGTTCTTGAATCTAATACAAACACAAACACACGGACATCTACTGTTCGACCACCTTCACGGTTCCCTCTTGCTCGTCGATTGAAATCATTCCGAGTTTCTTCAGTTCGACTAGATACTCACCGGTCTTCTTTGGGTCGAAACCAAACCGGTAAGCGGCGAGCGCCTTGGTGCGTTCGATGTCGAGGACGTCATTCCCGCCTTTCCTTTCAGCCCACTCCTTCTTGAGAAGGTCGTGTAGACTGTGAAGGTTTTCCCTTCTCATTTCTTGAGTGCGATGGGGCATTAGGCATCTCTCCCTAGGACAGTCCTTCGAACTATCTGAGCAAGCCGGTCTAGTTCCCGCCGGAACTCCTCTAGGTCTCGGTCTCGTTCATTTAGTAGGGAAAGAATTCTGGGGGTGGGGTCGTCGTCGGTCATGACTTGGTTCCCGCCATTCGTGAATCCTGTTCTAGCGCCCTTTCGATTAAGCGTCGGATGAACCGTGAGCGAGGAACGTCTCCACGTTCTAACTCAATCCTGTCGCAGAGGGAATTCGGTAGAGTGATTGTAATGCTTCGAGCTTTCTTCATGTTGCTACTCGAAACATTGCTACTAAGGTGGTGGGAATATTAGTTCACCGATGCGGTAGGTGGTGAGATTTGACCGTGGTTTGTCCTCCGGTGGGCTTCCATTCGTCATATCCGGAAACGGGGTGCGCAGGAGAACTCGAAGATAGGGCGATTCCTTAGGGCTTGAAGGTTTCGATGAACAAACAGAACTTTGGGAGTCGTTGACAGCAAACGGATATAGCCCGCAAGATGCTTCTGAAGAGACGGATGGGTATCGCTAGAATATTCGCCGAAGGGCTGGCTGGTGTCGCATTGTCGGTGATTTTGACACTCGGAGTGTTTCCCTTCCTACCCTTCATAGGGCTCATTGCTCTCGCTCTCCTAGGGGCGACGGCGTTAGTTGGACTCCTCTTTCTCTGGGCTCTGTTTTTGCTTCCCAGTCTCGTGATTGGGATTATCTTCCTGAGGCGAAAAGCAAGGGTTTTCGGCTGGTCGATGATTGCCACGGGAGTGGTTGTTTCGTTGAGAATTCAACTCTGTGTCTTTACGGGGTCTTTGTTCTAGGATTCTAGCCCACATAAGTGTCTGCGAATCCCACCCCCCGCACATTCCTTACAGCCGTAGGGAATTTCCCCGCCCGCTGAGACAAGAACGCCCATGCTTTCAGCATGATAATTGAGGTCCTAGGGACAACACGCTAAGCAAAGGCGCAGTTGTCAAGTCGAAGTCTTTGAAGTCACGGGGTTTGCTGCAAGGAGTCCCACCAGAATTATCGCAAACGGCATGTATAGCAGTCCAATGGAGAACAAGCCAACAAACGAGAAACCCAGCAGGAGTGTCGTTCCAACCCAAGACAGAATCGGCCTTTTCTCTACCAGCCCAAGAGCGACCAGTACCCCTGCCAGGAGTGGAACAACTGCCAGAGATGTTGGAACAAAATTGTTTTGGTACGTCGTTGTCTCGACGCATGACGAAACCGCCGAACAAATCTCCGCCACGGATGCCCCAGAATATGGCAAACCGACAACGGTGAAGAAGATGGAAAGTGCGACAATGACCCCAGCAACAACTAGCGCCGCCCTGAATATCCAAGACCGCTGGTTCATGTCATGATACCCTTTCAGACTAGAATCTTGTACTGTCTCATAAGTATTGGTGGATTAGTTGGCATCGGTATCGTTCACAAATTGCGGTTCCCGCTGTCAAGTTCACCTTCCGCCCATCATGCTGGGCCCAAGTTCCACCCCCCGCACTACATTCTGTTCGTCTGCATCGCACTGGTATTCACTTTTGGGCGTCTGTTCGGGTTATCTACCCTATTGGTAGCCTACGTTTCCGGTCATTACTTCAGTGCGAGCACATTCTACAGTGGCCTCGGATTAGTAGCGGCAATGCTGCTGGCGCTCTGGGCAGTTCGGAGGCACCTCGGTCCATCGAGTAGTAAATGGTGGCTTTGAACCACACGGCACTACAGTTCGAGAAATCTTTGGTAGAGGCTGGCATCCTGAGGGACGTTGTGGAGATATTCCCTAATGATGGAAGGGGTTGTAAAATACATAGAATATCTCGTCACTGGAACTCTATCACATGCATCTACCATGCTCGGTATAATATTCATTCTTGCATTAGACCCCCAACACACACCGTTCTTCGGAGCGGGTTCTACAGTGGGGTCTTCCATCAGGTAACCATGAGCCAATTCGACCAATGACTTCCAAAGTAATACGGTATCCTTATCGTGCTCAGCGCAGAAGCTGGCTAAGTAGCTTCTAATGAAGAACGAGGGGACTTCGCTTATGCCTAGGGTCTTCATTCGCTCAATTAACTTCGAATCCGTAACCAGCCTTCTCTCGTCAGGTATTTCACCAGGGTGAAGGCGAATCCAGAACAGTTTAGCCGCTTCGCTCACCTGCGTCCTCAAGGATAGCTGCCCTGATTCTTTTGTGTTGTGTCTGACTTCCCGCCCAGCATGCTGGGCCAGAGTCCCACCCACCGCATCTGATTGCTCATCGGGACCTTCGGCTTGTACCCGTTTTTGACGCGAGCCGGAGCCAACCTTCAGACCTTCACGCCCATGATCTGCTCGATGATGTCCGAGAGCGTTATCATGCCCATCAGCTCTGTGCCGTCATAGACGAACGCGATGGTAGTCGCGGCATCCTGCATCTTCTCCATCACGGCGGCGAGGCTCTCGTCCTTGGACACCTTCGCAGGCTGGATGATGTAGTCGTGGATCGGTTCCTTCATGAGGCCCCTCCCGATCGCCTTCGAGATTGTCCGGAAGGTGACGGCCCCGACGTAAGCCTTGTTCTTTTCGTCGAAAACCGGCATCCTCGGGTGGTTCGTCTGCCCCATCGCCTTGACGGCCTCGAGGATTGTGGCGTCGCTCGGTATGGAGATCATGTGCTCCTCGGGAGTGATTACGTCCGAAGCTACGCTCTTCGACGAAGAAAGCGCGGTCCTGAGCAACCTTCCCGCGTCAGGCTCGATATGCCCGGCCCTCTCAAGCATCCCCACCACGTCCTCGAACTCGTCGACGAGGTCGACCTGGGCGTAGCTCGACTTGCCTACTATCCTTTCCGAAAGCGACCTGGCGATAGAAGTAAGGGGGACGGCAATGGGCGACAGCCGGTCCATCACGAACTTGCAGCTCGGCGCGAGAACGATGGACATCCTCAACGCGTTCTCAATCCCTATCGCCTTCGGTAACAGGTAGAGGAGGGTCATTATCACGAACGAGCCTATGACCGCGTTGTACAGCCAACCGATTGGGCCGAAGAAATCCGCGAGGATCAGGCCCATCGAGCTAGCGAGGACGACGTTGCAGATCGTGTCCAGGAAGGTGGTCACGCTGACCAGCTTGGTCTTCTCGCTGACGATTTCCATCGCCTTGGCCGCCCTGTGCGAGCCGCTGTCGATGGACGAACGCAAGGAGAACGGCCTCAGGGTGAGGTAGCTCGCCTCCACGATCGAGGACCAGAACGAGATGACCACGGAAATCAGCAGTGTGAGGTAGACGTATACAGGAATCATCTGCGCCTACCTTAGCCCAATCCCGTTCAGCTGACGACCGTCCCTATCCGCTCGCCGTGGACTGCCTTCAGGACTCCCTTGGGTTCGAACCCGTTGATCACGACGAGCTTGACCCTAGCGGTCAGGAGTTGGTCCACGGCCACAGGGTCTATGATACTGTGTATGCCCGGCCTGTGGGTCCCGCCGAGTATCTCTTTCATTTTCTCGTAGGAAACCTTGTCCAGCTTCTTAGCCCTCTTGTTCTTGCGTGGGTCCTCGGTGTAGATTCCATTCTGGTCCGAGCACTTCACCAGCATGTCCGCGTGCCACCTCTGGGCAACTATCGCCGCGACGGTGTCAGTGGTAATCCCCGGCCTGAGGCCGCCCATGACCGCGACCCTGTTCCTCGCGAGCCTGAGGAGCATGCCGTCGATAGAAGTGGGGACCGAGCTCACCCCTCCAAGCTTCATGGCCACCAGCCTCGCGTTCAGCCTGGAAGCGTGAATCGCTATCGTGTCCTGCTGATAGCTCGAAAGTCCCATGTCCCGGGCCGAACCGATGTACTTGCGTGCGACGTCTCCTCCCCCTACTATGACCGCCACGGAGTGCCCCTCCGAGTTCAGCTGGGCAACGGCGTCGGCGTATCCGTCTACGACCTTGGCGTCGGGCGGGGACCCGAGCACCGAGCCTCCTATCCTCAGGGTTGTCTTCATTCAGGGGACTCACTTGACGATTCTTTGTGTGATAGGTTTTATAAATGGGTCGGGGGGAAATCACACAGAAACTGTTGGCTTCCTCAGGTAACGGCTCGACCACTTCGGCCTGACCCAGAGGTAGCTCCGTATTGTCTACAAAGACCGACTCTGTAAAATTATACAAGGTAAGGAAGCTCATCTCCGAGCTGGCGAGCAAAGAAGGAAGAGGGACCGAACTCGTCTCTCTTTACGTGCCTCCGAAAAAGCCGATTCACGAAGTGATCTCCAACCTGAGGGAGGAATGGGGGACGGCAGGGAACATCAAGTCGGACACGACCAGGACCCACGTCCAGGACGCGCTGACGAAGGCGATGCAGCGGCTGAAGCTGTACAGGTCGGCGCCCGAAACAGGACTGGTCATGTTCTCCGGCGCGCTGCCTACCAACGGGCTCGGGAGCGAGGTGGTCAACCTCTACGAGATCGTGCCCCCAAAGCCTGTGATGGCGTACCTGTACCAGTGCGACGACCACTTCCACCTCGAGTGGCTGAAGGACATGCTGAGGGAGGAGAAGGTCTACGGGATCCTTTCCGTGGATGCGAGCGAGGCAGGGCTGGGCATCCTGAGCGGGGACAGGCTCGAGATTGAGGACCTCGTCACTTCAGGGGTGGCGGGGAAGACGAGGAAGGGGGGACAGAGCGCGAGGAGGTACGAGAGGGCGAGGGAGATGGAACTCACTTACTATTTCCACAGGGTGGGCGACCACGCGACCCGGGTCTTCATTGACGGCGCGAAGGTGACCGGGATGATAGTCGGCGGGCCGGGGCCCACGAAGGAGGAGTTCCTCAAGGGAGGGTATTTGCACTACGAGCTGAAGAACAAGGTGCTCGTCGTCCTCGACACGTCCTATTCCGGAAGAGAGGGCGTCCGGGAGCTGGTCGAGAAGGCGTCGGACACGTTGAAGGACGTCAGGCTGGTGGAGGAAAAGAAGCTGGTGCAGAAGTTCCTTTCAGAGGTCAACAGGCCGGGCGGGTTCGCGGTGTACGCTCTACCCCGGGTGATGGAGGCCCTGCAGAAGGCGAACGCAGAGGTCGTCCTGGTCTCTGACGACTTGGACACTCTGCGGCTCGACGCAAGATGCAGGAAGTGCGGCACCGTGAAGACGGAGGTAACCCCAGCTTCGGCAAAGGTCCAGCACAAGCAGGAAATGCTCTCAGAGCCATGCAAGAGCTGCGGGAGCACGGACTATGACATGTCGGAGAAGGACATCGTGGACATACTGGAGGAGACGGCGTTCCAGGTCGGATCAAAGGTCGAAGTAATCTCTTCCGGGACCGAAGAGGGTAACATGTTCAGGACGTTCGGGGGGCTGGCCGCCATCCTCCGCTACAGGGTGGGCTGACCCTAGCTTACGCTGACGTCACGGAACACCAGCGTGTGGTTGCCGACGACAGTCATCACATACGACGAGCCCGATGTCAGGCCGACCTTTTGCAGGTTCAGTATCGTCCCTGAAAACGTGAAGCTGGCAGTGGAGTTTGCGGAAATCAGATAGCCCGGCTCCGAAAGTGCGGTCCGCAGGTCGTGTGGCGTGTATGCCAGGGGGTGGTCCACGCTGAAAAGCGTCAAGGAACCGTTCGGCTGTATCAGGAAGATGACCGAGTTCTGGATGCCGGAGGGAAAGGTCGACTGCGACCCGTGCCTCGGCGGAGCGAGGAAGACCAGCCGGACCCCGGCCGGATCGGAGGTGTTGTCGGACAGGCTGAACGAAAACGAGTTCGGGGTCAGCAGTACGCTATCTATCGAAACGCCCCCGGGGTGGCTGTTGACGAACGCGTGGAACCAGGCCCGGCCGATAAGGGAAACCCTGTACCCGATGTGCCTGAACTCAGGGGTGACATCGTTTGACGGGACCTGGTGGGAGCTGGCCGACGCGATCAGGACGAAGCGGGGGTCAGACTGGTTCCCCAGGTCAAGGACCTTGGGCTGTATGTCGATCACGGCTGCGCCCGGGTTCGAAGAGTTGAGCTCGAGTCCGCCGACCACCGGGACTATGAGCCTTCCGCCGTTCACGGCCGCGCTGTAGTTCTGGCCGAGGTACTCCACATCAGCCGCCGAGATGTTGAACAGGATCAGGTTGTAGAATCCGCTCGGGACGTCGCCCGTGGTGATGGTTTCTCCGAGATTGACCAGGCCGAGGGTCTCGAGGGTCCCGCTCGCCCCCGTGTCGATCCACAGGTCGCCTCCGAGCCGGGCCACGTTGTGTATCTCAAGGTCGGAGTAGGTGATGTAGACGGCGGTCACCCCTGCGGGGACCGACGGGGGGTCGGTCAGGAGGATCGAAAGGGACGCCGGGGCTGAAGGGTTGAAGGTCGGGCTTCCTACGCGAATCAGGCCGAAGGTCGTACCCGACAGAATGACGATTACTGCAAGCGCTAGGGCACCCAGGCCATGCACGACCGCCCTCCGCTTGGTATCCACCTGTATCCCTATCCGGGGCCTGACTTTTAATCAACGTTTTTGAACGACTCAGACTAGCCTGCCTGTACCCGTTTCATGAGCCAGCCCCCCATTCAACCGCAGGATCAGCAGCCTCCCGCAGTCCCCCCCGAGCAGAAGAAGACCCAGGGGATGGTCGACGCCGAACTGAAGGGGAACACCCTCAGGGTGTATGTGTACGCGCTCAAGAAGAGGAAGGTGGGGGTCAGGGAGGTCCAGAGGGCGCTCTCAATGTCGAACCCCTCCCTGGCCCAGTATCACCTCAACAAGCTGAAGGAGCTCGGCCTGGTGTCGGACAACAATGGGGAGTACACCATCTCCAACGAGGTGAAGGTCGATGTGATGAGGGACTTCCTGAGGGTGGGAACCCTGATCGTCCCGAGGTTCGTCTTCTATGCGGTCCTTCTCACGGTTTTCGCAGCATACCTGACGTTTTCATCATATCCTTTGTTCCAGTACGTCCCCATCCTGCCCTGGTTCTGCCTTACCCTGGGGGCCTCCTCGGCCGCCTTCTGGTTCGAGGCATGGAGGGCGTGGCGCTCGGCACCGTCGCCGTGAAACGTTTCCCCGCAACTGTTTAATTCCGACTCTAATCTCGTCGGTCGAGTGATGCCATGCCAATCAGAATCGGACTGATCGGCAAGACGAACGCCGGGAAGACCACCCTCTTCAATTCGATGACATTGCTGTCGGGCCAGGTGTCGAACTACCCGTTCACGACGAAGACCCCCGAGACCGGCGTGGCGAGCGTGCTGACGCTTTGCGTCCACAAGGAGTTCGGGGTACAGGACACGCCTGGGAACTCGAAGTGCGACGACGGCTGGAGGTTCGTCCCGGTTGAGATTACCGACCTTCCCGGCCTGATCAAAGGTGCCTGGATGGGGAAGGGGCTCGGGAACCAGTTCCTCAGCGTCGCTGCCCAGTCCGACGCTCTCCTCCACGTGGTAGACGCATCTGGTAGCGTCGACAGGGACGGCAGGATTTCAGACCCAGGGACCGGGGACCCGACCGCCGACCTTGCTGACGTGGAACTCGAGCTGGTCCTCTGGTACACCAAGCTGTTCACGCAGAACCTGCCGAAGATTTCGAAGCTCTCCAAGACGCCGGGGTACGGGGTTCCCACTGCTGTCGCAGAGGTGATGCACGGGATAGGAGTGAGGAAGGAGCACGTCATACTGGCGCTCAACGAGTCGATGCTGGGGGACAAGCCGTTCGACACGTGGACGGAGAAGGAGGCACAGGCGTTCTGCTGGTCCCTCAGAGAGTTCTCGAAGCCGACGCTGGTGATCGCCAACAAGATGGACCTGCCGTACGCTGCGGAGAACTTCCGGAAGCTTCGGGAGAAGTTCAAGGGGCTCATAGTTGTTCCGACGAGCGGAGAAGCCGAGCTGAGCCTGAGGAGGGCAGAGTCCAGGGGCCTGATCAAATACGTCCCAGGGGAGGAGAGGTTCGAAATCCTGAAGCCGCAGGACCTGAACGACGCGCAGCGGAGTGCCCTGGCCTACATCCGCAGGAAGGTGTTCGGGGAATACCTGAGGACCGGCGTCCAGTTCGCCCTGAACATATCGGTCTTCAAGCTGCTGAAGATGAACGCGATCTACCCGGTCGCCGACCCGGAGAAGCTGATGGACAAGCACGGACACGTGCTTCCCGATGTGTACCTGATGCCGACTGGCTCGACCGTGGAGGAGCTCGCGGGGGCGATACATTCAGACCTCGCAAAGGGAATGGTGTACGCGGTGGACGTCAGGTCTGGTATACACCTCCCGACCAACTACGTCCTCAGGGACAGGGACGTCCTCTCTATAGTCTCGACCGCGAAGAGAAGCTAAGGATGTCCTTCCGCGGTGCCACCCTGTCCGACCTCGAACTGAGATACCCCTTCGCCCCGAGGTCGAGGAAGTTCTTCGAGGCAATACCTGTGGAGGAGGGTCTCTCCAGCAGGGAGGTCCTGAACCAAACTCAGGGGAGGCTGATGAGCGCGCTGGGGAGGAAGAGGTACGAGTCTCACATGTCGGAGCTGATCGAGTTCTCGAGCTTCTTCGCTGCCGCGCTCGTAGCTGGGCAGGACGGGTACCTGAACTCGAAGTTCTCGAAGAGCGAAGCAGAGAGGGCTAGAGGGTTCTTCGTCAAGGAAGGGAAGAACGAGAAAGCCACGGTGATGTCGGAGTGTTTTGGTGTGGTCTTCTCGGCGGTGGAAGGCGGGGATGGCGAAGCCGAGTATTCCGTGCCCTTCGAGGGCTACCTGGCGCTTGTCTCGAAGAACGAACTGTCGAAGTCGCCTGTGTGGAAGCTCTCCAGGCAAGCGCTCGGGAACGGGACGGTCTTTCTGAGCGACAACCTGCTCAACGACCTCTTCGCTGCGTGCGCACAAGCCACTATCGCAGAGGGAGCCAGGAAGCTGCGGAGGGCCAAGTTCCCGCGGCAGCTGGCCGGGGTGAGGGATTCAGTTTTGGAGTTCGTCCCGGCCCCAAGGCCGAGGACGGGCAAGAGCTACGGCTATGTTGATGACCTGCTGAAACATCCCGTCACAGACGGCAGGCACAGGTTGGTCTGGCTGGTCCTCGCACCGTACATGGTCAACGTGAAGAACCTCGAGAACGAAGAGGCGGTCGAAAGGATAAGAGGTTTCGTAGCGTTCGGAGGAGAGACTCGGGAAATGAAACGCTTCATAGAATACAACGTCCGGAGGGCGCGGAGGAACGGGCTCCTCCCTCCTACGCTCCCGACCCTCAAGGCAGAGCATCCCGACCTCTACAACCTCCTGCCGAAGGAGGTCCTGGCAGTAGAGGCCGCGCAGAAGCCTCCTAGGTAGGCGCGCCGAACCAGAATTTCGTACGCCTGTTCGAAAGCGTTGGATTATCCTCCAGTCGCGTAGGTCTCGGGGTATGATGTCTACCATCGTCCTCGCAGCGCTTGGCGGCGCGGCCGCGACCGCCGCCACGGCAGTGGCCACAGGAGACGCATCCGCAGTGGCCGGGGCAGCGCATGTAGTCCCTCCGGGGCTGCATGTCGCTCTGTCTCAGGTCTTGAGCACCGCGCACGCCTTCGACGTGTTGAAGGAGCACCTGGCCCTCTACGCACAGGCAGGGGGCGCCGGGACCGCTACGGTGGGCGGAGCGGCCGTCGCGGTCAGGCACGGCCTCCACTTCGGGCTTGGGAAGTAGGCCAAGCCCCCAATTTTTCTTCCCCCCGAAACAATAGATACCCGAAAGCTCGCGAGCTTTCGGTGAAGCTCAAGAAATTCGCGAAGACTGGCGTCGCAGTCTCCGAAATAGGGATGGGGACGTACTACGACCCGCCATGGATCGCGGCGGGATTCTTCGGATGGAAGAGGGGAGCGAAGGCGAAGGTCGAGGCGATTACAGCCGGATTTGACTCTGGCATGACTCTCGTTGACACCGCAGAGATCTATCAGTCAGAGGCCTTGGTGGCGAGGGCGACGCGGGGAAGGAAGCGTGAGGATTTGTTCGTCGCCTCTAAGGTATGGTCGACCCATCTGCGCAGGGACGACCTGATCAGGGCATTCGAGAAGAGCTTGAAGCGACTTGAGACGACGTACATCGACCTGTACCAGGTCCATTGGCCCAACCCCGGGGTGCCCATCCGGGAAACGATGGAAGCAATGGACCACCTTGTCAGCCAGGGCAAGCTCCGCCATGTCGGGGTCAGCAACTTCAGCCGACAGCAGCTGGAGGAAGCAAATTCATCACTTCCAAAGTCGCAGCTCAGCTCCGTCCAGCTCAGCTACAGCCTGATGCAGAGGAGGGCGGAGAGGGATATTCTCCCCTACTGTGACAGAGAGGGAATTGCTTTCCTTGCGTACTACCCACTGGCCCACGGAAGACTGGTCTCAGACCATAGGCTTGACGCGGCTGCTGCGCGGAACAACAAGTCGAAGAGCCAGGTGGCACTGAGATGGCTCGCGGAGAAGGAGAACGTCTTTCCCATCCCGAGGGCCTCGAGACCTCTCCACGTCCTGGAGGATGCTGGCGCTTCAGGGTGGGAACTTTCGGAGACGGACGCGGCTGAGCTGGACGCCGCTTTCAGGACATTGATTTAAATCGGCTCTTGCCTGAAGGTATGGCAAGGCGGGTGAGTGACCTCCACCCGATCCGCCATACAAATCCCGGTGTTGGAGGGAGTGGAATTAGAAAACAACAGTCAAGGAAAGACCATATTGTTGGAGAAATCCGACTTGGTTTCTTTGGAGTCGAGTAATAAGACTAGGAGATTGGCATTGGTCGCAGTCCTCACTGCCCTCTATGTAGCCGCGAACTCCGTTCCAATTGACGCCTTCATAGGCGGAGCAGGTTTCATCACGGCAGGAATAATTATACTCCCAGTAATAGCAAGACTTGTCCGCCCCGTCGAATCTCTCGTCGTTGCGATTGCAGCCCCACTGGGGCTGTACGTATTCCAACTTTCGGTCATTCCCATCTTTGGTTTCTATGGCATGCTAATTCCTTCGATAGCGATTGTACTAGGCTCTCTTGGTTTCTACAAGTCGCCCCTTGTCCCGGCGGCGTATGTTGCCTTCGGCGCAATCTGGTATGTCCTGTTCTCAGGTGGAACTCTGGTCTGGTTGATCCCATATTTCCTTGTCTTAGCGATGGTTGGGGTCAATCAAATCCAGCGATTCACGTCGGGGTCCAGAACTGAAGTGGTTTACTTCTGTCTCCTGGTCACAATGTGCGAGCAAGTCACCATGAACATTGGGTCGATCAGTCTGCTCCAACTCCCCGGGAACCTATGGACCCTGATTGCGCCGTTCATGTTCATTGAAAGGACCGTCGCGGTAGTCGGGAGTTCCTCGGTCTTGGCAGCTCTTATCAGGGTTAGGACAACATTGAGGATTGGGCGAATCTGATTGTGTAGAGCCACGATTCTATGCTGTTTCAGATGTATGGATTGGTTCAACAAGGAATCGGTACAGTCCTGCAAGACCTGTGGAGATTGGAAGTGTCCTCATTGTGGAGGTTGTCTTTGCGACCTCACTATCCCTGAGAAGAAGATCGCCATTGCGTATATGGCGACATACGAGAACCTGCTGAATGATCTTACCGGTTCTTCATACGACTTCAGTAGGCATCGAAGAGTCATGAGGGAAATCAAAGTGAAACCCGGAATCGTGACCCCGGAAGGAGTTCCGAAGTGAGAGGAAGAAACGCCATCGACATGATTTCTGGAGGGGTCGATTCAGTAACAACGGCCTATTACGTCAACAAGACGATGAAGCCGAAAAACCAACTGCTAATATTCTGTGATTACAAACAGAGGACGTACCCCTATGAAGAGTTTTGCATCAGGCAGGTTTCCAAGGACCTGGGCGTCCCTCTGAAGATAGTCGACCTGAGATGGCTGGGCGACATCAGTACTTCTGTCCTCACTCATCCCGAGAAGGAGATAGCCGAAACGAAGGAGGAAGACCTCTGGGATTCCAAGAAGGCGAAGCGGCGGATTCTGAAGTGGTGGGACCCATGCCGAAATGCGATCCTTCTTCTTGTCGGACTGTCGCACGCCGAGTCATCCTACATCTCGAAAGGAGACAGGTACGATGTGTTCATCGGAATAAGGAGGGAGACTCCGGTGGCCATGAAAGACAACACCCCGGAGTTCCTGGAGGAGGTCAATCGTCTTGCGGAACAGGCCACTCATCACGGGGGATACAGGCTCCTGGCTCCGCTGATTACCTACGACAAAGACAAGGTAGTAAAACTGGGCGAAGAATTGGGGGTCCCGTGGGAGTACACCTACAGCTGCTATGCGGGACACGGGTTCAGGAATGTCAAGGGGAGGAGGCTCCCCGTCCATTGCGGGCTCTGTTCGAACTGCAGGAGGAGAAGGCTGGCGTTCAGGAGCGCCGGGGTACCAGACCCCTCGGTCTACGCCGCCTAGGACAGGCAAAGAATCGGGGGCACTTTTGCCCCGATGAGACAGTCTGAGCCTCCTACTTCAAATAGGCCAAACGTCTGCTGTGTGTCGTCGTTTGCAGCCACAGTTCTCAGCGAAGCTTGAAGCCACCACCTGGGACCCGAAGCTGGAATCTGAGATGAGACAGACATGGGAAATAGAAAGAAATTTCGAGTTTAAGCCGAAGACCAGCAAGAAAAGCAACTTCGTTATGGACACGCCGCCTCCCTACCCATCGGGGAAGCCCTGGCATCCAGGGGCCCTCACCCAGTATTCCCAGATAGACATGGTAGCTCGGGCAGCGAGGATGAGGGGCCTGCAGGTGCTCTATCCGGTGGGAATCGACAGGAACGGCCTACCGGTGGAAATCTTCGCCGAAAGGAAGTACAGGGTACAGATGCGCAAGACCCCCCGGGAGGAGTTCATCAACCTCTGCAAGCACGCCCTCGACGACCTGGAGGCGTACATGGTGGGCCTCCTGAAGACGGTCGGGATATCGGGAGACTTCCAGAACAAGTACCGTACCGACTCCGAAGAGTATCGAAAACTGACGCAGTGGTCGTTCATCGAGCTCTGGAAGAAAGGTCTTGTCTATCTGGCGAACAGGCCAAACAACTACTGCATAGACTGCAACACGACAATCGCGGACGCCGAGATAGAATACGAGGAGCTTCCGACCTTCTTAGTGACCAACAGGTTCAGGGTGAAGGGGATGAAAAGCGAACTCCTGGTCGCGACGACCAGGCCGGAACTCATGTCCGCGTGCCAGATGGTGGTCGTCAATCCCGCGGACGCGCGATACAGGAAGTTCATTGGGAAAACGGCGATTGTCCCAATCTACAACAAAGAAGTGCCAATACGGGGCCACAAGAGCGTCGACCCGAAGTACGGGAGCGGAGCCGTGATGGTCTGCAGCTACGGGGACTACAACGACGTTCTCCTGTTCCGGGAGTTCAGGCTCAAGGAAGTCGTGGCAATCGACCTGGACGGGAAGATGAGCGGGGCCGCCGGGAAGTACGCGGGAATCGCAATCAAAGACGCCCGCTCCCAGATCATCCAGGACCTGGAAGAGATGGGGCTCGCGGCCAAGGTAGAGCAGATCCAGCACAGGACTCCTCTCTGTGAACGGAGCCGCACTCCAATCGAAATCGTGCCGATGGAGGAGTACTACCTCAAGCAGCTGGAGTTCAAGACGGCGGTCCGCAAGATGGCCAGGGGCATCAAATTCCACCCTGAAATGCACCGCCAGATACTTCTCGACTGGATCGATGTCCTGACGACGGATTATCCCATATCCCGGAGGAGGTACTATTCGACTGAAATCCCGGTCTGGTACTGCACCAAGTGCGGCACCCCTCACCTTCCGAAGCCGGGCAAGTACTACAGGCCGTGGAGGGACGAGGCACCGTTCAAACGCTGCAAGAAATGCGGGAACACCAGGTTCGTCGGGGAAACCAGGACCTTCGACACATGGATGGACTCGAGCCTCTCTCCGCTCTTCATAACCAAGGCGATGAAGAACCGCCAGTTTCACTCTTTGACGTTCCCGACGACGCTCCGCGTCCAGGGAAAGGAGATAGTCAGGACGTGGCTCTACTACACTCTCCTGAAATCGTACCAGCTCACCGGCAAGGTTCCGTTCAAGCACGCGTGGATAGGGGGCCTCGGCCAGGACTCCCAGGGGAGGGCGATGCGGAAGAGCCTGGGGAACTTCGTGGACCCCGAGCCGGTCCTGGCGAGGTTCGGCGCCGACGCCTTCAGGTTCTGGGGTGCGTCTGAGGCTGGCCTGGGTTTCGACTTCCGGTTCAGCGAAGATAGAATCGCCGGTGCTGGGAAGTTCCTGAACAAGCTCTGGAACACCAGCCGGTTTATCAGTTCCTTCCCGCAGGCTGAGGCGCCTGAGCTGACCTGGACTGACAAGTGGATGCTCAACGAGCTCGGGAAGCTGATTCAGGAGTGCGTCGGAGCCTACGAGGAATTCGATTCATTCACTGTGGCCACGAAGGTCCGGGAATTCCTGTGGAACGTCTTCGCGTCCAACTACCTCGAGATGGCGAAGGGGAGAGCGTACGGGGACGGGGCGACGAAGGGAGAGCAGGAGGCAGCCTGGTACACGCTGCATGAAGTGGTCAGATGCCTGCTCCTCCTTCTCGCGCCCATCTCTCCGTACATGACCGACTACGTCTGGAGGCGCATCTACGGGACAGGCAGCATACACCTGGAAATGTTCCCGAAGCCGAAGCGCTTCGACGTCAGCGAGAGGGTTAGCCAGAGTATACTGGGATTCAACGCGCAGGTCTGGAAGACCAAGAAAGACAAGGGACTGGCCCTAAAAGATTCAATCACGACGAAGATCCCGGCAAACCTGAAGCAGTTCGAGAAGGACCTCGTCCGGATGCACCATATCACAAAGTAGTCAACTTATTCAGATGTCGAACTCGACATATTCAGATGCCGAGTTTATATAGCGAACGTTGCTTCGGTCTTCTGAATGCAGTCCGTACTTGTCTCGCAGAAATGCATCTGGTGCAACCGGAGGATTGACCCGACGAACAGCCTCGAGCTGGCCTACCAGACCTGCTCTGACTGTCTGGTCCCCCTACCGACAGAGTAGCCGTCCTGGCCCTCCGAGATTTGTACGTACTCTGAATCGGAGAATCTGACGGACACGGACGCCGCGTTCTCTTCGGTGTGCGCGATTTTCGCGGACTTCGGAATCGCCACCACGGCTTCGCTGCGCGTCACCCAGTTGAGCATTAGCTGGGCAGTGGTCATCCCATACTTGTCTTGCAGCTTCTTTGGAATCTTCACGCCGGAGATGTCTCCTCTCGCAAGAGGAGTGTAAGCGATCAGGGTGACCTTCTCCCGCTCGCAGTACGGCAGAACCTCCGTTTCCGCCCCGCGGTTGAGCAACGAATACTCGACTTGGTTTGATGCGAGTTCGTTCTTCCTCAATACGGCCCGCGCCTCTTCCGTCTCCCCGACTCCAAAGTTGCTGACCCCGATATAGCGGACCTTCCCCTCCTCGACCAGCTTCTCCATGGCCCCCATCGTTTCCCGGATGGGCACCCCGGGGTTGGGCCAATGGACCTGGTACAGGTCGATGTAAGATGTTCCGAGTCTCCGCAGACTGTTCTGACAGGCTGCAGCTACGTCCCCGGCCCGAAGATGCCCCGCGGAGACCTTCGTCGCTACGAACACGTTGTTTCGTTCGCCCTTGATCACTTCGCCGACCACCTCCTCAGCCTTCCCGCCCGCATAGATTTCAGCAGTGTCAATCAGATTCATCCCGAGGTCCAGTCCTCTCCTGAGGACCTTGACTTCTTCAGCCCGCTCAGACGGCTGCCTGAATGTCCCCATCCTCCAAGTTCCCATTCCGATAGTGGACACACCTTCTCTCCTGTCCGGCCGAGCCTGTGGTATTCCATGACCCACCCGGGTCCGATGAACCACTTAGGGCTATCATGAAGCCACGGGTGAGATTTGGACTCACGACCGCCTGCTTACAAGGCAGGTGCTCTACCAGGCTGAGCTACCGTGGCGCGACTCAGAGCGCGACCCCGTTGGTTTATCACCTTTGTCCGGAGCTATGACCCGCTACTCTTGTCGAGGACATCGAATATGTCGCTCGCCAGGGCGCGGAAATACGGGCCGTAGTCTTCGTCGCTGAACTTCGTGGTCTCGACCCGGCCCGTCTTCATGGCAATCTTGTAGCTGAGGAGATGATAGCACAACTCGTCTCTGCCGCTGCGGACCTTGAAGTAGAAATGACTGCAGGAGCAGTAGGGTTTGTCTGGGTCGATGAACTCATCGCCAAGGGTCCCTACCACCGAGTGAATCTTTCTCCGGCTCGGAAGAAAAAATGCTTCCTTTACGCCTCCGGCGAGGACTGTTTCGAGGGCTTTCTCGAATTTCTTCCCGTATTTTCCGTACTCGGCTACCTGGGCCTTTGGTGAGTCCTGAATATTGGTGCTCAACCTATCACCGGTCTGAGTCGACATATTCAGAGAGCGAACTTTGTTCTTCGGTTTTTGTGAACTCTGAGAGTCGGAGACCTGCCCTCCTGAGGTCCTTTCCGATCGATCCAGTCAAGGCACCGAAAAGCTCCCTGGTGCTCTCCCGGATGCTTGCCAAGTCGCTGACAGGGGTCTCGAAGCTCTTCCCCTTCGTCTTCGTCGTCAGGTCCGCCAGAATCCCGATGACGGCGAGGCTCTTGAACGACCTGCCAGAAGCGGTCAACCGGACGCAAAGGTCTTCGATGGCCGAGTCCAACTGCCTGATTACCTCTTCTGGGTCCCTGGTGTCATTCTTCAATGTAACTATCCGACCGAGTTGAGTGGGTTCTCGGGGGGTAACCGGTTCGTCGTCCTGACCGCTCGCCGCAGCCGTCAGGTACCTCGCCAGCTTCCTTCCTAGAGGTCCTTCCAATTCCGAAGCTTGAATTCGGGCAAGTTGGCCCAGCGTTTCGACCCCCTTCTCCTGAAGCACCGTGGCTGTCTTCGGGCCGACCCCTACGAGTCTTGAGACGGGGAGGGGAGAGAGAAATTCCGCAGTCGAATCAGGGAGGACGATCATCAGCCCTCCGGGTTTCGCTGAATCGGAGGCTAGTTTGGCTACTGCTTTGCTCCGACCAATTCCTACCGAGCAGGTCAGGCCCTCCTGGCTCGCGATTGTAGTCTTCATTTTCCTTCCGATTTTCTCCGCGGTCGCGTACGACCCACCGGCGGTCTTCGTCAAGTCTAGGAACGCCTCGTCTATCCCCGTCTGCTCGAGGAGTTCGGCTTCCCTTCCAAGACCCTGCATTATGCGTTCAGATATCGCTTCGTACTTTGGATGGTCCATCTTGATGATTACAGCATCCTTCCCCTCCAGCTTCCTTTTCGCGGTCACTATAGGCATCCCCGACTTTATGCCCAATCCCCTGGCCACGTAGTTGGCTGTGCTGACGACCCCGCTGGCGTCCGTCCTGCCGGAGAAGACACACACCAGGACCGGCTTTCCCTTTATCGACGGAGTCTGGACTTCCTCGACTTGGGCATAGAAGTAGTCGAGGTCCAAGTGGCAGATGACCCTGGACAACAGAGATTGGTCGACCTGAGTTCGCTTTAGGCTTTGTTTAGGGTGAGGTCGGCCGAATCTGACCTAATCTGACCTAGGCAGTTTTGATGGTGTTGGACAGCCTCTCGGACAGGAACCGGGGTTCGGACCCCGGCGAACGCCGAGAGAAGTTCTACCCTAGGACTTCATCGCATGCTTCGTGAGAACCCTCCTGCAGTGATGCGACAAAGCTGATTACCGCGCCCGGGGCGGGAGAAAGAGTCTTGATGAATGACATAAACCCCGGCATTCCCGTGGGAACCTCATCCGACGAGCCTGGCGGGGATATTCCCGTTGCCTCCTGACCCATGCAGCTTGCATTGGCGCTGGGAGCGGAGGCAAAGACAAGTGGGCTGGCCCCCATAATGATTGGGACAAGCGCGATGAGCATTGCGAGAATCGACAGAAAAGCGCCTTTTGTCGACCTCTCCCTCGATTTGGAGCCGCGAAGGGGCTTCTTGACCCCTAGGCTTCGGACCCCGTTTGAGTGAATGGGCATCAGCTTGCACCCCCGGAGGATTCGACGACCTTCATGTAGCCGTCGAACACATGGCTGATTTCCTTCTCGAACTTGCTCCTGAAAAGCCGAGCCAGTAATGCGACGGCGAGCCCTTTCCCATCCATGGTCATCGATACCCTCGTCCCGCTAGGTATCTGGTCCAGGGTAAAGGTCGTTTTGCTCCCCTTGCCGTTACCTTCGGTTATCGAGCGGTCGATCCTGTCGGGAGGCGAGACAGACTCCTTCATTTTGTATCTGAAATGCCGCCCGGCCCAGAGCTCGTCGCAGAGTATGACCCGTGAAGTTCCTTCCATTCCAACTACCTCCATCTTCGCGAAGATTTCGGGGAACGTCTGGGGGAGTCTCTCTACTTGCATGAGGCTGTGGAAGACCTTCTCCCGGGGTGCCTTCACGTCCTGCATCCTAGCGTAACGAACCACGCCTCGAGAGTGGGCCTACCCCATAATCTAGATTGGCGCAATCGGGGTGCCAGGGTGGGTAAGCTCGCACTTTTTACTAACCATTGCTGCACCACGTTGGTAAGAATTGGATACCTCCGACGCCAGGCTCTTCTGCCTGCTCCGAGACTGTTACTTCGAGCCTACTTCCACCTCAGTCAGGAGGCCCGCGCATAAGGACGTCGCAAAGATGTTGCAGGTCGACCCAAGGACTGTGAAGGAGAGGGTCCGGAGCTGGGAAAGGAGAGGTTTCATCAAATACTACCAGTTAGTGCCGAACCACAGACTCCTGGGGATAAGGTCCACCTCCTTCCTCCTCGAAGTCGGTGATCCCCTGGCGAAGCCCAAAGTACTGGAAAGGATTAGCCTGGTTGACGGCGTGACCTCGGTCCTGGATTTCCTTGGGGAGGACCTCTTCGTCTGGGTCGCGTATCAGGATGACGAGGAACTTCAACGGAGGACTGCCCTTCTCGGTGAAATTTCAGGTAGCAGAAGGGTGGAGAGGTATCTGGACGAGCCCTTCGGTCCGGTCGACATGAAGCTGACACTGCTCGACTGGCAGATTATCCGGTCGATGAGGAACGACGCGATGAAGCCTGTGTCCCGGATGGCCAAGGAATTGAAGGTGACGCGCAAGACTGTCAGAGCCCATCTGGAAAGGTTGGTGGCGAGTAACGCCTTCTTCGTGCGAACCATTTTCGATGTCACGCGAGTGAAAGGGCTCATCTTCTTCGGCCTAGACGTCACCCTAGAAG
This sequence comes from Nitrososphaerota archaeon, assembly GCA_016200045.1. Lineage (GTDB taxonomy): Archaea > Thermoproteota > Nitrososphaeria > Nitrososphaerales > Gagatemarchaeaceae > UBA183. The sequence continues at coordinate 31,488 of JACQFN010000021.1, forward strand.
AGGAAGGTAGGGAAGATGCCCTTCGGGAGCTTGACGCGGTGGTCACATGCTCGGTGAACTGCTTCGTCAGGATGGTGACCCGGTCTGGTAGGGCCTTCCTTGCTCTCTGGGCGGAGGATTTGCAGGGTGTAGAGAACAGTTTCCTGTCGGCTAGGCGAATTCGAGGAGTAAAGAAGGTCGACCTACTGCTTTACAAACGAGTTACCGAGCACCCGCAATTCTTCGACAAAATAATCGAGAAGAAGATTATTGAAGCAACCAAAAGAAGATCGTTCTTTCAACAGAGGCCTCGCGGCTCCCGTTGATGATGTTGGACGAGAATGCCGAATTGTGATGGGGGCGGTTCATTGCCTGTCTCATGCAATTCAGGTTGAGAGAGTGATGGTGTTGGATGGGGTCGGCCGGATTTGAACCAGCGGTCTCAAGCGCCCGAGGCTTGAAGCCTAGACCAGATTCACCCCGGTGATTCGAAGGTCGAGTCACCGGCCTAGCCGACGACCCCTCAGCCCGCCCTTCCAAGCTCGTCTTATATTCTATCATCGTGAAATCTCAGGAAGTGTGGCACGCAGAAGAAGGAATCGGGTTCGTCGTAGATTGCTTCTTTCTGCGGTGGTATCAGTAGCGGCTGTCTTAGGACTTGGTTACTATCTACTGGCGAATGGAGGAGGCCAAGACATCGAGATGGGGAAGCCGATAATTCTGTATGTGAATCAGGGAAACGGAATCGTAAACGGCTCAGGGTTCGGGACCATGTTGAGCTTCGCAACCTCGCACGGCTTCAACACGGTGTTCTTCCAGGTATACAGACATGGGGTCCTCCTATTCTCTACGACGACCTTGCGGTCTTTCGTCACGGAGTCACACAGTGAAAACCTGAGCTTCTACTTCTCATTGTACATCACGAATCGCTCCCAATCGCTGCCGGTTGCAATCTATGGATTGGGCGAGGATGGCATCAGCCTCGACATGTCCACCGTGGACCGGGCCGCTCAACGATCGCTTCTTGCCAGTCTGAATGCGACTTTCGCGGGGAGGACGGCCGTCACCACATACGACTTCGGTACCACGCTCAAGCCTGATTTGCTAGTCCTTGAAACCTACGGTTCTAACGACCGGCAGTTCATCCAGCGCGGGATTATCGGGAGCGTTGAACCTGTTGCCACGACGGGGCAAGAGGATTATCAATCTCAGTATGGTTATGCCCTGCAGAACAGCGATGGCGTGATGGTCTTCGACTACTACGGACTGATGAGGATGAGATACTGACAGGTGTGAGTTCCCTTGTTCCTGAAGGGCGCGGTAGCCCATTCGCATCGAGAGGATTGAGGGTCGGTCAATAAATAGCCGGCCGTCCTAATCGTCATGTTGTTCGCGGGGTGCTGTTCGGCAGAAACGTGCGGAGAAGGAGATTGTCTCCAACTTACAGAGAGGGAGGCGATGGTCTGCGTCACCGTGTGCTCGAGCGAGGAGCCTGTGGGCTTTGGCTCAATCAGGTCGAGGCTCGGCTACCATCAGGAAGTTGTCTCAAGAATCCTCAGGCGCCTGGTGAAGTACGGGGCCATAGAGAAGGTCAGCGGGAAGTACAGAAGGAAGGCCGGTCAATAATTACGTCTACGTCCTAGGGACTGCCGAGGTGAGAGGCTTTGGTGTGCTGCTGCTGTTGCTGCTCAGGCTGTTGTCCTGGGCAGGCTGAAGAAGGCAAGACCGGACCCTCCTGAGACAATCCAGACGCCTTGCAAAAGCGAGCGTTTATAGCCCGAGCACGAGCGCAATTCCTGTTCTTGTCTGAAGAGAGGAAGACGGTCATCGTCGGACAATCGAAGCCGCTCCTGAACTATGTGACGGCTTGCATCACAATGTTCAACGGTGGGGCGAAGCAGGTCGTCCTCAGGGCAAGGGGCGAGGCGATCAACATGTCGGTGGATGTCGCCCAGATGCTCAAGAAGCGCTTCATCAGTAACGTCCAGATTTCCAACATAACAATCGATGGCGAGAACGTAACTTCGCGGGACGGAAGGCAGCTGAACCTTCCTGTCCTTGAGATAGAACTCTCAATCCCACAGTAAGTATTTTACCCCGGCGATTCAGGCGGGCCTGAGTTCTCTAATGAAGGCCAGAAAGTTCGCGAAGGTTTCAACGAAGCTCCCTGGTGTAAAGGCCGCTGCCGTCGTCAAGAGGACGGCCGAGTATGTCTCTCCTTCAATCTCGCGTTTCTATCCTCTAGTCGTCGAATCGGCGCACGGATCTCTGGTGAAGGACGTGGACGGGAACCAATTCATCGATTTTTCGTCTGGAATCGCGGTCCTTGCGACGGGTTCGACTCACCCGAAGGTGGTAAAGGCGATTCAGGAGCAGGCGGAGAAATTTGTGCACTTTTCGTACACAGATTTCTATTACGAGAATCTGGTCGAGCTGTCCGAAAAACTGGTCTCCATGGCGCCGGGCGAGTTCGCCAAGATGGTCTACTATGGGAACAGCGGGGCTGAGGCCATCGAGGCAGCGATGAAGCTGACCCGAAACTACACCAGAAGGCCACTCTTTCTGTCTCATTCCGGAGCGTTCCACGGGCGGACGATGGGAGCTCTGAGTCTCACCGCCAGCAAGCCCATCCAGAGGAAGGGGGCGCTCCCCCTGGTCCCCGACACCGTGCATTTCCCTTTCCCATACTGTTACAGGTGTCCCTGGAAGCAGACCTTCCCTGAATGCGATTACTACTGCATCGATTATTTCAAGGAACAGTATCTCGAAAAGTTCGTCCCGGTCGACGAAGTCGCTGCGTACTTCTTCGAACCGATTCAGGGTGAAGGCGGTTACGTCGTCCCTCCTCCGGAATACTTCCGCAAGATGGAGTTCTTGAGAAGAGAAGGGGTCGTCTTCGTCTCCGATGAGATTCAGACCGGAGTCGGGAGGACCGGAAAGTTCCTCGGCATCGAGCACTTCGGAATCGTCCCCGACGTGGTGGCGATTGCCAAAGGGATAGCTTCCGGGCTTCCGCTCAGCGCGACCCTGGCCAAGGCGAAGATCATGGAGAGCTGGAAGCCGGGACAGCATGCCTCGACTTTCGGCGCGAACCCCGTGGCCGTCCAGGCGGCGCTTGCGACGTTGGACGTTATGAAGTCGGAGAGGCTGATGGAGAACGCCAAGAAGATGGGCGCCAGGGCGATGAAGAGGTTACGGGAATTGAAGGACAAATACGAAATCGTAGGGGACGTCAGGGGACTAGGCTTGTTCATCGGGGTCGAGATAGTGAAGGACAAGATGACGAAAGCAAGGGGCGAGAAGGAGGCTGGCCAGATCATCGAATACTGTTTCCGGCATGGGTTGCTGGCAATAACGGCCGGCAGGAACACAATCAGGGTCATACCGCCCCTGACTACTTCGGAGGAGGAGCTCGACGAAGGGTTGGACATCCTCGAAGAGGGAATAGCACAGATAAACTCCGTAGTCGCGAAAGCATAGGGCATGCCAGACTTCGAGGCACTCGTCGGCGAACTCCTCAAGAATAGGCCCGAGTTGACGAGAGACGAACTTCAGCGACGGATTGAGGAGAAGAAGAGGACGGTGGGTGCGGGATACCTGACGGACCAAGGAGCGCTGTACCTCTTGGCGGGGGAGTTCGGGGTCCCCTTGCAGGCTGCGCCTGCGTCCGACATGACAATCAAGGATCTCTACATCGGAGCCAACGACCTGACGGTCACAGCCAGGGTGCTTGCAGTTTACCCGCCTGCGACGTACACGAAGAAGAAGGACGGCAGCAAGGGAAAGTACCGAAGGCTGGCGCTGTTTGACGGAAACCAATCGGCAAGATTGACGGTCTGGGACCAGCAGGTAGACGAGATCGAGAGGCTGGGGTTGGAGCCGGACGCACCCGTCAGAGTGGTAAGCGCATACGTCAGGCAGGGTCTCGACGGCAAGCCGAACCTCAACCTAGGGAGCCGCGGCAAAATCGAACTGGTAGTCGACAGCAAAGTGACTGACAGGCTGAAGACCCTATCCGACGCATCGGAGAGGCTGGCGAAGATTTCCCAGGAGAGGCGGTTCGTGGGCGTGGAATGCGTAGTGAAGTCGGAGCCTCGATATTCTGAGTTCGTCAGGTCGGACGGATCGCAAGGATCGCTGTTCCAATTCGGGGCGACTGCTCAGGGAGGCAAGGACGAGGCCAGGGTTGTAATCTGGAGTCCGTCAGAGCGCCCCGATCTCCGGCCGGGTCAGAAGGTGGTCGTCACTAACCTTCGGTCGAGGAGGACCGCCGCAGGAGACTTCGAGCTGTACGGAGACGCAGGTACGGTAATCCTAGCCGCACCGAAGAAACGGGCGATGGAGTTGAGGGTGGTGTCCGTCTCGGAGTCGCCTCAAGGAAAGTCAGTCCTGGCGCTCGGCCCGGACAAGAAGGTGAGAATGATTTCAATCGGCAAGGGGGTCGTCGTGCCGATCAAGGGCGACATAGCGTTGGTGTCGGCGGACAGCGAGTCCGGGGGTGTCCTCGTCTGCAGCACCCCCGAGTCGGTCTTGATAACTCACGAGGGTACCGTACCGGATGCGGCCGGACTGACGACGAAGCTGAAGGATGCAAGAGAAGAGAACGCACAGGTCATGGTGGAGGTCATCGCCCTGTCCCAAGGGAGCGTCGACGACGTGCGGCTCAGGGACGGGTCGACGGCCAGGCTAGGAGAATTTCTGGTCGGGGACGACACGGGGGAAATGAGGGTGGTCGGGTGGAGGGAGCAGTCGGACAAGATCCCGGGGATCCAACCGGGGGAACGGGTCAGGATAGTCGGAGCAACCGTCAAGGCGACAAAGATGGGAGGCTGGAACCTCCAACTCTCCGGGACAAGCGTGGTCGAGCGGCTCAGGGCCCGCGACTAGGTCTTCGAGCGTCTTAGGGCTTCGTACTCGTAAACGAACACCACAATGAGCCCTATGATGAATAGGACTATCATAGTCGTGCTGAGGAAGCTGTAGTAGCTCCCGATGTCAAGGAAGGGCATGTGCACCGTTGGACCGGCGAGCCGGAGTGCGATATTAAGGGTTACGAGGAGTGCCGGGGGCGGGACTCTCGTCATCCAGATTCGAGCCCGCGATCTCCGGATTTCGCATCCGAGCCTGGATTATGAGTGACGCCCACAAGAGCGTGCCCGGCGCAATAGACCAGGCTGTGCTACCCCGGCATCCACGCAGACGCCCTTGGATTGAGATTAAAAGACTCGCGGACACGACGGACCTGAGACGAGGATTCCTTCAACGATTAAAAACCGCACTCGGTCGGTCTGCATTCGAGCCTCGATAGCTCAGCTGGCCAGAGCGTTGCCTTGGTAAGGCAAAGGTCGTGGGTCCGAATCCCACTCGAGGCTTCATACGAAGGCTTTTCACGGACATGGGTTCCCGCGGGGTATGGCCGTCCTGAAAACGCGCGAGATGGAGTTCCTAAGAGCCCACGAAGTTTGCAGGTTCGCCACCGCGTCCAAGGGCGCCAAGCCGCATGTCGTTCCGGTAGTGTATGCCGTCGACGGGGGAGACATCATAATCGCGGTGGATTACGGGACCAGGAAACTGAAGAACCTCAGGGAGAACAGGGAGGTCAGTCTGGTGGTCGACGAATACCGGCCCAACCGTGGACTTATGGTCGAGGGCGTGTGCGAAATCTACGAGCGCGGAATGGAGTATCTCCGCCTCCTTCAGATTCTGTTCGACCGCTTCGACTTCTACAGGCGGGACCCTTGGGGAGAGGGGGAGTCCCCCATCATCAGGGTGGTCCCCACGAAGGCCGTCATATGGTAGCGTCAGGCTAGCGGCACTGCCGTGTGTCTCCTGTAGGCGGCCATCAGCCCTTCGGCGGTACACCGTTTATCGAACGGCTCGAGCACTGACGAGCAGGCTTCGGCGAGCAGTTTGACATATCGTTTCGAATCGTAAGGCGCCTCGCCATCGACGAAGTCCAGCGGGGTCGCCCTTCTGGAGTCGCGACCCTCGTAGTCTGTGATAACATACCGTATCCCCTCCCCGGCGTGGAGCTCCACCCCCTCTCTCACGAGCTGCTTGACTGCGGCATGCTGGATGGTCATCGTCGTGTATTCCCCGGGTCCTTTGGACAGGTTGGTCCTGAACGCCAGCTCGGCCGTCGGGATGCCGCGGTGCTCGAGCGACGTTGCATATCTGAGGAAGACTCCGACGCATTCCGGGACCCTTCTTTTCGCGCCGTCGACGGAATCCGCTTTCGCGAGTATCCGCAGAATCTCCATCTGGCACTTCGTGAACGCCAGAGGGGTGTCGTGCCGCCTGGCTTCTATCCCCCTGACCTTCAACTCGCCGTCGGCATAGGCCCCGAAATACCTGTTGAGGACCGGCATGTCGGGGTCGACCTTCGAGGGGAGGAAGGTCACCCACTTGTAGATCCCTTCGAAAGACATCGCAAAACCAGTCTCCGATTCTATGTTCGACTTCAGTTCCAGATAGTCTTCTTTCTGTGCCCCTTCCTTCCTGACCCAGAGCGAATCGACGATGCCGTGTACGATCTCGAACCCCATGCGTTCGGCTATGCGGACTGAGTCGACCAGCACCTTCCTGTCCCACGCGCACACTGCTATGTGGGCGTCTATCCGGCCGAACTTCGCGTTGTTGAACCCGAGGTACCCGAACGTCGTGACCCCGAGCCACTTGAGGACGGCCTGCCGGGCGTTGTACCTGTCGTGGTCTTCCCCCTTCGAGTTATTTTTCAGTTCCTTGTAGCGAAGCCTCTTCTTGACAATGATCTCGATGGCCCGCGGAACTATCCCTTTCTTCTTCTCGCAGACGTTCCAGCCGAGCTCCGGGACCCTGTTCTTGGAGTCGGGGCAGCAGGGGCACCTAACCGTCTCGGCGGAGATGTTCTTCCTGTACATTATGTTCGGATAGAGGGCGGAAAAGTCGAGCTCGCCGACACCTTCGTGCACCCCCATTTTCGGTTCGAAGATGAATCCCCCCCTGTCTGCGACCATCAGCTCGTTCCTGTCCTTGAAGGACTCGACCAGGGTCGGCTTCCAGGGGACCAGCAGCCCTCCCTTCGACGCGTGGTAGAACTGCAGGCTGGACAGCGCCTTCCCTATGCTCGCCCTGCTCGACGTGTGCATCGGCATCCTGCATATCCTGCTGAGTTCGAAGAGCCCCTCGAACCCGTTCTCTGAATAGGAGAACGAGGTGTTCGAGTCGATGTGGATCCTGCCGTAGAGCTTCATCGACGAAGGCTTGTAGTGGGTCCTGCCGTAGCTGAAGTAAGAAGTCCCGCCCTTCGAAGGAAGGTGAAGGAGGGCTCCGTCCCTGTCGAGGGTCAGCCTGTCCGCTATGCCGTTCGTTTCTGCCCGTTTCACCAGATAGGGGAAGAGGAACGAATCCCCGTCGCTGGTGATGATGAAGTCTGGGTCGGCGTCCCTGACGATCCTGACGAGTTCGAACAGCATGTCAGCCTCGTTTCCACGGTCGATCGTGATCTTCCCCGCGTCGCTCTCGAGCGTGATCCCTTTGACCCGGTCTGTGGGGCGCGGGACCTTCCCCTCTTTGTCGATTATCACGTCCAACTGCACCTTCCGCAGCGGCGGGACGGCATATTCGTAGTCCATTACGTCGTCGTGCAGGTCCCACTGGAGCCTTTCTCCGACCTGCGTCACTTCGCAACGGGCCAGCGGGAAGACTTCGTGCTCGTACAGATAGCTCTGGCTCGGGGAGATGTCGACGTTGTAGAGCCTGAAGGTCCCGTAGGGGCCGAGGCGCTCGAGCCTCCCTGCGACCTGCTGAATCCTTTTCGCGTCCCTGACTTTCGCTTCCACCACTTCTGTCTTCGCAGAATCTGTGACCCTCTCCAGCCTGTGCACGACCCTGGTCCAGGCCAGCTCCTTCCCGATGGTCTGCAACGGCATCGTCAGGTCGGATGCATGGTCTGTCCCGATGAAGAAAGACGGAGACCAGTGGTCTACCAGACGCTCGGCTCGGCCGTCATCGAGCTTGAGCCAGACGACCATCTCGCCGGGCTTTCCCGGGTAGAGATCAAACAGCCAGCCCTTCATCCTTCTTGTCCTTCAGCTTCTCGAACTCTCCTAGCAGCCAGACTATGGTCTTGTGCTGCACCAGCAGGAGGCTCATGAAGAGCGCTTCGCTGGGGAAAGGGGATTCCTTGGCCTGCATTGCCGGGAAATACTGGTAACAGAGCCTGAGCATCTCAGTGAAAAGCGTCCGGTCCTCTGCGCGCAGGGCGCCGGCGAAGCCGTCCCAGCTTTCCATCTCCTCGATGATTTCGACATCGGAAAGGGTCACGGCGAGCCCTCCCCCTGCCTGATTTCCAAGGCAGATCGTATGGCCCGGGCAAGTAGCTTCTGATGGTGAAAGATTAGGGCCATTGCCATCCCTTCGAAGCGCGAAGGTCTGACGGCCGCCGAGGAGGCGGAGGTGTAGAGCCTGGCGGCGCCGGTCATCTGGTCGAATGCCGCCCTGTCTTTGCCTGGAAGTGCCTTTCTGAAAGCCTTCCATCCGGCAACCTCCTGCGCTTCGGCTATTCTGAAGGAGGGGACTGTCCTCCCCATCAGCGGGTCGCCCTCGCGAGGAGGTGTCTCAGCCTTAGGGTCACAGCGCCGGGCGGCCTTCGCGGGTGCCTGGAGAGTTCTGCGCGTATTCTCCCGCCTGACTCTGACAGGTCTAGGGTCGTGTCTGCCCAAGACAGGACGGCCTCGTCGTACTTGTTGGGCGCTCCCAGCGTGACGAGAACCATCGCGTCCTTCTTCGCCCGTCCAACCCCTTCCTCCATTGCGCTCAGGAGACGCCTGGCTTCCTGTTCGTCTAGCTCTGGTTCGTTGAACGTGCCGAGGAGGTCGGAGATCACGACCAGTTTGGTGGCGTAGTCCTCCAGAGCGCGGACGAGGTGCTTCGAAATCATGTCGGCGACCTGATACATCGTGAAGACACGGCACGTGGTCACCCGCCGCATCGCGGTCTTCGGTCTTAGCCCCCACTGTTTGGCGAACGAAGAGAAGAGGTACGGGTCAGACCGGTTCCCTCCGTCGATGAACAGAACCGCGGAGTCGAGCCCCCCCATTTCGAGGGAAAGCTGAGCCCTGAAGGTGATTCGCTCAGCCACGGCCGAGGAATAGGCACCGCTGATTACGACTGTGGTTCCCGGAGCCAGGGGCCTGAGCAGGGAATCGAGGTCGGGGAGTCCGAGAGAGAAGTGGGGGAAGGATGAAGCCAGACGGAAGACAGGGTCCCTTCTTTCCGCTGGGACAGTGCTCGCCTGGTGTGCATCCCACCAATCGTCTGAGACGGGGGAAAGCCTGCATTCCGTGTTGTAGGCCAGCGCGTGGCCGCAGCCGACGCACCTGCCGCCGAGCGAGCCGACTGCCTCGTAGGCCGGTCGCAGGTCTCGTCTTATTCCGAGGATGCACCTGCATCTAGAACAGTAGTAGACGAACCTTTCTTTGCCGCCTTCGGCCTGCTCGTACAGATAGTGTAGCCTTGCCATCGTAGACCGAATCGGAAGTTCCTGGGGGATTTAACGCGGGATTTCTGTCCGGGAGGATTTGGGTTGGAGGGGGGCACGGCCGAAAGTGTTGCCTCTGCGTTCTGGCCGACCTAAACCGTTATAGTTTCAGTGCTTCGGGCAGGAATTTGCGCGGGGGTCGCCCAGCCTGGTCAACGGCGTGAGGCTCAGGACCTCATCCCTCAGGGGTTCGTGGGTTCGAATCCCACCCCCCGCACCCTTACCGACCGCAGACTCGCAATAGGGAATTGGCATTCGTTCATCTTTTCCAAGGCGTTCAGGACCTTTTATCCCAGGGGAACGGGATCAATTCCAACAGCCTGACCTTCTTTGATTCCCCGATGCTCCTCCCCACTTGCAGGACTACGAATGGATTCCCGAAGGCCCTAGCGAAGTCGCGACATTTCCCGCAGGGTGGCAAGATCGTATATCTGCCCTTGTCATTGTGGGCTATTGCTACGAGCGTTCTGATTCTCCTTTCCCCGCTTGAGTGCATGGTCGCAATGGCGGAGTATTCAGCGCAAACCCCGACAGTGGCTGTCCCCGGGTCGATGTTGAGCCCGAAAAATTCTTTGCCTGTGGCGGTGCGAAGCCCTGCCGATACCCCGGAATTCTTGGAGTGGCGCTTCTCGAGGAAAAGCCTCGCCTCCTCGACGAGGGCCTTGTCGTTCTCGTCAAGGTCAGCGAGTTTCATGAATGATGGACGCTGATTCGAATTGCTGTCGGCATAAGGGTTGCTTTCCTTTTAGAGGAGACGGCCGGTGTTTCATGTCTGTCCTGCCTTGATGCAATAGGGTTGGCCTTGCACATCCTGGCGGGCTTATAGACGAGAGACCTCCCAGAGCAAAAACGCGTTGGAGAGACATCCACCGAAGGAATTCTTGGGATACCACTTCAGTCCGGGCAAGGTCTGTCACCCTGAAGAACGTACCTGGCGCACTCGCCGGTGTGGCGACCGACCTGGCGAAAATACCTGTCAACTTGATCGCTTCCGAGTCGGCCAGCAGTTCAGCACGGGAGTCAAAGAGATGGTCCTCAGGAGGGAGGACTTGGTCGACATGTTCATCCGAATGAAGAGGATCTTCTGGTCTGGCGCGTAAGTCATAATCTATGAAATGGGGCAGGCGGCCGGAGAGAGCGACGTCAAGGAGACCGTCGACAGGTTGGGGAATGACGTCGTCGTGCGGAACCTGCCTGACCTCGTCTTCCTCTACTCCTCGCAGGGCTGGGGTGGCCGGAGCTCATCGACCTGGAGTTGGAACCGCTTAGAGCTACGATTAGAATACACGATAATTTTGAGTGCACCTACCTGAGGGCGGTATCGCCCAACAGCCACTACATCCGTGGACACTTGGTCGGGCTGGCGAAGGTCATATTCGGAAAAAGAGTCGAGATCGAAGAGACGAAATGCAGTGCGATGGGTACCTCCTACTGCGAATTCGCAGCGGTCGAGACAGCCTAGGACAGGTCTGGTCTTTTCCTCAGAGCAGTTAATAACAGAGCCAGAGGGCAAAGGAAATTCTCCACTTGGACAACGCAGTTGAGACCTTAGGGCTCACCAAATCGTACGGAAAGGCTGTAGCGCTCGACAACCTTGATGTGAAAGTCAAGCCGGGAGAAATCCTAGTCCTTCTGGGGCCGAACGGCTCTGGAAAGACCACGCTGCTCCATCTGCTCGCGACCGTGCTGAAGCCAACCAGAGGCACCGCCATGGTGATGGGGTATGACATCGTCAAACAACCTCTCAAGGTCAGGGAGGTCCTTGGGATCTCCTTCCAGGAGCCGAGGGGATTTTGGCGGCATAAGCCGTCGCATATTCTGTCGTTCCATGCATCTTTCTACGGCCTGAGTGGGACCAAGAAATCCGAGGTAGTCGAAGAAACGCTCAGGGGGTTCGACTTGTGGTCCTCCAGGAGCAAGCGTTTCATGGAGCTCTCGGGAGGCCAGGCGAAGAGGCTCGAAGTGGCGAAGCTCTTCGTGCATAGGCCCGGAGTCGCAGTCTTCGATGAGCCGACCGCGATGGTCGACCTGGAGGGAAAGCGGATGATCTGGGACAGGATCAAGGGGTTGAGAGAAGCAGGTTCCACAATCATCGTTGCCACCAACGAGGTCAGGGAAGCCGAGTACCTCGCCGACAGGCTGAGCATAATGAAGCTGGGAAAGGAGGTGGTCACAGAAAACCTCAGGACTCTGAAGGATAGCATAAGCGGGGGGGACGTGGTCGAGGTCGAGTTCTCCTCTCCGGTGACGAATGAAATCTCCCAGGCGGTGCTTGGCGTCCCAGGCACAGTCCGTGTCACCGCTGAAACGGAGAGCATGATCAAGGCCTTCGTCAACAGGTCTGAGGACTGGCTCCCTCAGATGATGTCGTTGGTGCAGACCCTGCAGACGAAGGTGACCTCGTTAAGGGTCTCAGAGCCGTCTCTGGATGATGTGTTCCTTCATTACACGGAAGACGCCGTGGCGGAGAAACCGAATGCGTGAGATGCTCTCCCTCCTCTGGTTCGAGGTAAAGGAGGAGGTGGGAGCGGTCCATTGGACGGTTTACCAGTGGGCCTTCTTCGCCTTCCAATATTTCGTCTACGGTCAACTTGTCTCCAAACTTGTAGTCTCAGTGCCGAACTACTACTTCTACTACGGGACTGGGCTCTTGATTATAATGACGTTCAACATAAGCACGTGGGCCGGGAGGCGGTTCGTGGAAGGGGCACATGAGGGAAGGCTCAGGTACATCCTTTCCCTGCCGCTGAGGCGCGGGGAATTCTTCTTGGAGCAAGTGCTGATGGGACTGGTGGTTAACGTGGTCAGGATCGGGCCCCCTCTCGTCATGATCCTCTGGATAACCGGAGCCCCAGCTTTGGTGCTCCTGACGTCGATGACCGTTCTGCTAGCCATGAGCGCCGGAATCATGGGAATAATGATATCGTTGTCATTCGTCGCATTCAAGTCGTTCGACATCTACAGCGCGATAGTCGCCGGGATGAGTGCGATACTAATCAGGTTCAGCACCATCCTGTACCCTCTCTCCTACATTCCGAACGCATACGCGAACATCTCGAGGGGGAACCCACTCACCTACGGCGCAGACCTGCTCAGGAGTGCGGTGAACATCGATGTCTCCGGACTGCTTAACCCCGGCCTGTCCGCTATTGTAGTCCTCGCCGTCGGGGTGTCCACGTTGACGATTGGCATGGCGCTGGTCCCGAGAGTCCTTGAAGGGGTGAAGTCCTCGTGAGTCAGACTACGAAGATGTTGCACATAGCCAGGGTCGACCTGTCATATTTTTTCAGGACGAAGTGGCTCCTCGCGACCCTGATTGGCCTGAACATCACGGACATGTTGGTCGTCGGTGTCGTATACAAGGGGATGATGGGGTCTTTCAACTATTTCACTTTCTTCGCACCAGGGGTCATCGTCACGGGGCTTTTCTTCGCCTCCTTCGATGTCGGTAGGCGTGTTCATCTCGGGTTGACGGAAGGGGTCTCTCAGTACTATCTGACACTCCCGGTAAGTTTGAACGGACTCGTCCTCGCGCATCTGCTGTCTGCCGGAATCGGGGGAGTGATTTATGCGGGGATCCTCGCAGCTATCGCAGCGGCATTCCTTCCGTCCCTTGCCTCCTTTGGGACCCTAATCCTGATCCCTTACATGTTCGTCCTTTCCATGGGCCTCGCAGGAATCGCGGCAGTACTGAACCTATTCTCGAACGCGGGGGAGAGGTATTGGGTCTTCACCGAAGGCGTTCAGACCACGATGGTGGCCCTGAGCACCGTGGCCTACCCGATAACTGTGGTCCAGTCGTACTTCCCGTCTTGGTTCGTGTCACTGATAGAGCTCAACCCCCTGAGCCAAGGCGCCGAGGCTCTGAGGTCTGTCGTTTCTGGGTCGGCTTCGTCGGACGCCTCGTTCAACCTTCTAGCCCTGTTCGCGACCTCCTTGGCCTTAATGACTATCGGAGTGGTTTCATACCGCCGGGTCTTCACGAAGCTCAGAGAAGTTGGAAAGATCTAGTTCCGGCTATGTCTTGGCGGTCGGCTTCGACGCAGGTTGTCCCGTAAGAATAGGAATCACGTTCTTCCCGAGCTCGGTCAACTGGTACTTTGCCGCTTCCCCGAAGTAGTGCACGTTGTAGTTCAGGAATCCGAGTGATGTGAGCTGCCTGACCACCCACAAGGTCATCCAGTTCGAATTGTCCACTATTGCGTCGTCAATTTCGGCGTTGCTGAGACCTTCCTTGCTCTTCGAGAGCGCTACCATAGCCTGCAGCAGGTGTTTCGAACGCATGACATTCCTTAGCATCGCGCGCTGATCCTTGGGGTCAGGCGGCCAGACCCACAGGCCTTCGTTCATAGAGCCCGACAGACTTCTGACGGTTGATAAACTCTCCGCGGTCGCGATGTCACAGATTGAATCGCTTTTACTGTGTTATCAATTGTTTTTAGTTCGGCTGGAAAAGTAAGCACAGAAACCATGTAAGCCTGGTAACCATGGAAACGGTAACCGAATACGCTGACCAAAGGACCGAGCTCGAGGAGAAGATCAGGTCGCTCGAATCAGAAAAGGCCAGCCTTCTTTCCGACGTCGCATCTCTCAAGGAGAAAATCGCGGCGTTCGAATTGGAGAAGTCTGCAAGCGCGCTGGAAAGCGAGGTGCAGGCACTCCGGACAGAGAAGGCCGTCCTTGAAGAGAAGGCGGCCAGTTACGAGGCGGATGCCGGATACGACCTCCCAAGGAACGCTGAAGGATTCTAGGCCTAACGAAGCTTCGAAACCTTCTGCTCGAGTTCGCCCTTTTCTTTTCTCAGATATTGGACGAAGTCTTCCAGCTCTGACAACTTGGTCTGCAGCCGGCGGACCTCATTGGCCTTCGCAGCCCTTTCCACGCTGCTCTCTAGGTCCCGTTGCTGGTCGGCCATGCCCTTCACCCTGGCGCTGAGATCCTCGTTCCCCTTTTTGACGGAGCTGAGTTCGTCCTGGATGGTCTTTAGCTGGTCCTCTGCTACTATCAGGTATCGCTGCTTGCTTATCACGGTGGGGAACTTCATCCCGCAGTTGGAACAGGTGTACATCCCGACGCGCCGTTCTGTCATTCCCCGTTCCCCTTTGGTGGGTTCAACAATCACTGAGAAGGTCCTTGTGGGTAAACTCTCTTTGTTCCCGCACTTCGGACAGTTTGGCAATCGCGTCTGCACTGCCCCTGAATGTGTTAAAGCTTTACTGCTCTCTTATCGATTCTAGCTCAGAAACCGCTGACCAGAGTGTCACCCTGGCGAAAGACGGCATGTTCGGGTCCTGGGCGACCTCGTCGAGCAGGCTGATCGCGTTTGCCGCCCTGACCGCCATGCTCTGCTTCTTGTCCTGAAGCATCAGGATGGAGTCTTTCACGATCTTGCGGATGTTCCGTGGGGTGATGTTAGAATCGGAAATCTGAGTAAGGCTCAAAGTCGCTTTCGCCAACTTGGCGTCGTTTTCCTGCTGTTTCTTGATCTTGGTACTCATGGCGGGACCGGGGGTCACGAATTGGGTGCTCGCGTCGATGGGGATAAGTGCTTTTCGCAGTGAAGCTTGTTTAATAGAAGTCGGCCTGTGAGTTGTCCGTTGGGAAGGAGCGCAAAAGACAAGATGAAGCTCGCGGCGGAGCTCGTCAGAAAGGGAGCCACTATGCTCGCCGAGCCCTGCCCCCAGTGCGGGGGAATTCAGGTGAGATTCCGAGGGAAAGTCCATTGCACCAGCCATGAGGACCTCTCGGAAATCGCTGGTACTGAAGGGGCGTCGTTCGGCGACGTTGTAGCCATGGTAAAGGGGGTCCTGATTTCCAAGATGGGAGAGGCCGCGCACTCGCTCGAAGCGGAGAAGGATCTTGACAGACAGCAACGGCTGACAGCCCTGATGAATTCGTACTTCGAGCTGTTAGAGAAATTGCCCGGCAAAGGGCAGAGCCCTTAAATCGGAACTCAGGCGTTTCCAGCCGTTGGTCCTGAGGCTGGGGCAGAGGGTCCCCGACTTCGCCCTCCCGGATGCTGACAGGAAGGTCAGGACGCTCGGCGAGCTCACCGGGGAAGGGCCCCTGTTGATTGCTTTCTTCCCGTTCGCTTTCTCCGGCACCTGCGACAGGGAGATGTGCACTTTCAGGGACGGCTTCGGTCAACTGCAGACTTCAGGAGTCAGAATGGTCGGGGTGAGCGTCGACAGCAGCTTCTCCCTGAGGGCTTTCGCCCAGACATACAACCTGCCCTTCCCACTTTTGAGCGATTTCAACAAGAAAGTGACCAAGCTCTACGGGGTGCTTCAGGACCCTTGGGTCGGACTCGGTTACAGGGGGGTCGCAAAGCGCTCCGTCTTTCTGGTCGACCGGAAGGGGGTGCTACGGTACAGATGGGTCACGGACATTCCGTCAGAAGAACCTCCCTATCAGGAGGTCGTGAAAGCCGTACAGAAACTCGCTTCATGACACCATCTCTTTTTATACGGGTAACCGCCCGATTCTCCTTATGACCCAAGAGATAGAAATCAAACCAATAGTTGAGCTCACAGCCAAGGCAGCCGATGAGCTGAAGCTGTATCTTCAGAGACAGGGGAAGCCGGAAGCGGCGCTGAGAATCTTCGTCACCGCCGGAGGTTGCTCCGGATTGTCCTATGGGATGGTAGTGGACGATAAGTTAACTGATGATGATTATGTAATCACAAAGGATGGCGCTAGGATCGCTGTTGACAGGTCCAGCGCCCCATTCATAGCAGGTTCTGTGGTTGACTACAAAGCGGAGAAACTCATGGGAGGAGGGTTCGTAGTGAACAATCCCAATGCAGTCTCTACGTGCGGCTGCGGCGAATCTTTCAAGACAGCGTAGATCCTCGAAAGCACAGGTCCATTTGGCCCTCGCTTACGTCCAAAGCAGAGCGCCGGGGGTAGGATTCGAACCCACGAGACCCGAAGGTCACGGGCTGACTGGTTTCTACGATCTCGAGTTGCGGACCCGTTTCTTCCACGGGTTGCCCGCGCATTAACCACTCTGCCACCCCGGCCCGACGTTTCCCCCGGCACGGCATCTATAATCTCTTGGTCTGGTTTCCTCGCCAGTCGGGGCACTCGATGAGGTAACTCCAGGTCACGAAGCAGTCGACGAGCTCAGTGTCGTCTGAGGTTCCGGTTGAGGAACCACCGCGTGAACTCCCAGGATTCGGTCGCTGCCCCCCTGTCGTAGACCGCTTTCCGCGAGTCATTGAAGAATCCGTGTTTGGTGCTCGGATAAGTCTTGAGAGTGAGGTCCTTGCCGATGTTGAGGGATTCCCCGACGAAGGCGGGGACCTTCGAGTTTATGATTTCGTCGTTCTGGGCGTAAATCGCTAGCATTGGGACGGTTATCTTTCGGAGAAGCTCGGTGTTCGGCGGTTCGCCATAGAACGAAACCGCGCAAGTCAGGGCGTCGGTGCTTGCGGCAGTCTTCAATGAAAGGCCCCCGCCTACGCAGAAACCGAGGGTGGCGACCCGGTCGTACCTTGAGCCCGCCTCCTCTGCAGCAGAAATCACGGTTCTGAGGAGTCTGTCCCGGAACCCTTGATCATAGAGCAGGGCCGCCGTTTCCCTGACTTCTTCCCCGACTTGTTTCCTATCCAGCGCCTCGGCTACCTTCGCCTTGTCCCTCCTCTCTTCGAGGGAGAGCTCCCAAACTCCTTCCATCGCCTTCTGAATGTTGTTCGGAATCAGAAGGTCGTCGTCGCCTGCATACATGTTAGGGGCGTGGGCTGCAAACCCGAGTTTTCCTACCAGTTTGCAGACGTCTCTGGTGTGGGGGACCAGACCCCAGATCTCGTGGAGGACCACCACGCATGCGCTGGCCCGTTTCGTCTTCACCGTGAAGCCGGATTTCGTCGCTCTGCTGGCAGACTTGCGCAACGCTGGGGCGGCACCACGGTGGGGTTTAAATTGAAATTGTAACCGGCTACACTGCGTCCGATGAAGGTCTCATTGGTTTGGTCGAGCCCCAATCCTGAACGTACCATCGCAGTGGCGATGAGGAGGTGTTACAGCACCAAAGTCATAGAAGACATCGAAGCCGAGCTAGAGCAAAAGGGTACCGAGTATTGGAAGTACCTTCTGACGAAATGTCTTCAGGACAAGTCCCTCGACGTCCTTGAACATTTCACGATGACGCTTCTTGTTGAAGGGGCAGGTGAATCTGAAGTCGGCAATCTCGTTCGCTCGTTCCCGTACTTGAGGTTCACACCGCTGGCAAACTCCGATTGGTTGCTTTCACTGAACGCAAGGACGTTGGTGGAGCTGTGGAAATTCGGTGACGGGAAGCAGTTCGCAGAGTCTATTATCTCGGAGCTCGACGCTAAGAATGTGAGCCCGCTGTTCAATTCACTCGCCTTTGGAGAGGGGATACGTGCGAGTTAAGCTCCTTTACAATACCGACCTGGGTGCGCTAAAGGAGGTCATGGACCGCAAGGGGGTGGCCTTCGATCCTTCGCTTGTTATGGACCACGTGGTGTACATGTTCGAAATAGAGGACTGCAGCAGAGTGACGACGCACCAGCTCGTCCGACACCGTGCCGCTTCATACGACCAAGAATCGCAGAGGTTCTCCGCCGCGACCCGGGAAGGGGTTGTCACGCCACCGCACATTCAATCGAACTCCACGGCACTGGAAACTTATAATCAAGCGCTCAAGGATGTTTACGCGGCATACGAGAAACTAGTCGCCGCGGGAGTGCCCAAGGAAGACGCGAGATATGTCCTGCCGAACGGGATAAAGACGAAAATCGTCATGACCATCAGCGCGAGAAGCCTGATGCACATCATCTGGCAGCGGACCGCCCTTCAGGCGCAATGGGAGATCAGGGAGCTCGCGAGAACACTCCAGGGTCTCGCTGCGCAAGCCACTCCTGAGCTGTGGACCACCGTCATAGAGAGATAGGTGATTAGTGAAGGCCTTCGGCACTGCCGGGGTCAGGGGCGTATTCAACAGGACCCAGACACCCGAGCAGGTCTACCGTCTTGCAGAGACCATCGCCTTTTCCACGGGGAGGGGAAACTACGGAATAGGCTGGGATGGGAGGAAGACGTCAGAGCTCCTTGCCAGGACGGTGATGTCTGCTGTTGCGTCCGTCGGGAGTGATCCTCGGATATTCGGCATGGTGCCTACCCCTGTCGTCGCGTTCGGAACCAGGGTCAGGTCTTGCCTCGCCGGATTCTCGGTGACGGCTTCCCACAACCCTCAGGAGTTCTCAGGGGTGAAGGTGTTCAACGGCAAGGGGATGGAACTCCCGAGGTCTGGCGAAGAGCGAATCGAACGGGCGCTGGGGGTCGACGTGATGAGACCTACCGGAATCTTCGGCCAGGTGGTCGAAGATGGTGAAGTCATGGAAGACTACCTCGAGGCCCTGCGTTCCAAGCATGAGCACACCAAGGACCCTCTAAGAATCGCAGTTGACTGTGCTACAGGGCCTGGTGGGTATGTCACTCCCAGGCTGCTCGATGCGCTCGGCCATCATGTCGTGCCCGTGAACGCGCAGGTCTCATGGCGGTTCCCTGCCCGTCCTCCTGAACCGACCGCTACGAACCTCTCAGACCTCGTGAAGATGGTCCCCGAGCTCGGGGTGGATTTCGCCCTAGCCCACGACGGAGACGCTGACAGGTTAGTCTTAGTCAGTAGATCCGGGAAGGTCGTCCCCGATTCGATCATCGCTGTGCTCTCACTTCGCGCTCTGAGGATATCCGGGGGGGTCGTGGTGATTTCAGAGAACAGTTCGAACGCGGTAACTGACGAGGCCGAGAGGCTCGGAATGAGGGTCGTCAGGAGCAGGGTAGGGAAGACTTTCGAGGTCTTGGAAACCGAACGAGGAGTGTTCGCGTCGGAACCGAGCAAAATCGTCGACCCGGCATGGGGGTACTGGGAGGACGGGATAAACGCGGCTGCCCTAATCTCGGAGGTGCTCTCCGAGGAAAGGGGCCTTCTCGAAAGGATGTTGGAAGAAATTCCGTGGAGGTATAAACAGGTCAACTTCGACGTCGCGGCCAAGATGCCGACACTCATTGAGAGGTCAAGGGAGGTTTTCAGGAGGCTGAAGGTATTCCAGGAAAGGGCTCTTGACGGGCACAAACTGGTCTTCGGCGACGGATCGTGGGTGATGTTCAGGGTGTCAGGCACCGAGCCGAAGACAAGACTCTACTGCGAATCAAAGGACCAGCAGCACCTCGAGACTTTGGTCCAGTTGGGGACCCAATGCATAGAATCCTCTTTATAGCGAGTTTCGATTTCGCAGGTTCGTGACTGAGTACGGAGCCGTGGCGAGGGTGCTTTCGTCCGGGTATCTTATCGACGCCAAAGCATTCGAGTTGATTAGCAAACTCCCCCCCGAAGTGGACCTCGAGGGGCTCGCGGAAAGACTCCTTCGGCTCAAGGAGGAGACATCTGGCCAGGCAAAAGTTGTGACTGAAGAGGATGTGATCAAGGTGCTGCCCGCAGATTCGGTGGTGGTGCAAAGGGAGGACCCGGTAGGCTCAAGTGAACCGTCTGAATTGGAGGTCGTTTCTGACCCGACCCCCGCAATCGCGCCTGCAGAGGCTTACGAGGGGTTCAACAGATTATTCAGAGATAGATACACACGGCTGGCATCCATAGTGCGGGAGAGGCTGGACGCCAAAAGTCTGACCAGCGTCTCCGGTGCAAAGGGAGTCGTCGCGGGTAAGAAGGTCAGGCTCAGCGGGCTGCTCTCAGCCCGGAACAACCGGCGGAGTAAAGTGGAGGTAACGGTCGACGACCCGACGGGGACGCTGAAAGTGCTGTGCCAGGATGAGATGGTAGCGAGGTCGGCGATGCAGGCCCCTCTGGACAGCATGGTGGTCATGGAAATATCCAGGAGCAGGGCCGGCCAGCTCTACGCCAGCTCCCTCTTGCTTCCGGACGTACCATCAAGGAAACCCATCGGTTCTTCCCGGAGAGTCTATGCTGTGCTCCTCTCTGACCTGCATATCGGGAGCCGGATGTTCCTAGCAGACGACTTCCGTCGCTTCCTGCAGTGGCTCAACGGAGAGATGGGGGAGAAGGACGTCGTCAACAGGGTAAAGTACCTTGTCATAGCGGGAGACCTCGTCGACGGGGTAGGCGTCTATCCAGGTCAGGAGTTCCAACTCTCAGAAAAGGACCCGAAAAAACAGTATCAGATTGCTGCGGACCTGTTGAAGATGGTCCCGAACCACATCCAAATCATCATTTCTCCGGGAAACCATGACGCGGTCAGGCAGGCACTTCCGCAACCAGCCGTGTCTCCCGATCTAGCAGAATCCCTCTACGGGTTGGAGAACGTCAGGTGGGTAGGCGACCCCAGCTACGTAAAGCTGCACGGAGTGATGTTCCTCATCTACCACGGGAAGAGCATGGACGACGTCATCGCAACGACGCCCGACCTGTCCTACCACAAGCCCACGGATGCAATGAAATTGCTCCTTCGCTCCAGGCACTTAGCTCCGACTTACGGCAAGCGGACCGCTCTTTCACCTGAACTAAGAGACTTCCTTGTGATTGACCCGGTGCCCGACGTCATGCATTCTGGACATGTGCACACTTACGGGGAGCTCAGTCATAGAGGAACGTTGCTGGTCAACTCGGGCACATGGCAGGGGCAGACCAACTTTCAGTCCAACATGGGGATCGAGCCGACACCCAGCATAGTACCGGTCGTGGACCTGTCGACCCTCAAGGTGATGCGAAGGAACTTCAGTTCTGCAGGCTTCACCAGCTAGCTGTTCTTTCCAAACGTCGTGTCCTCGGAGAGGGTCTTCCCAAGGGTTTCGTCGCCGATGAGCAGCTGAATCCTCTTGGTGCGCCCCCTACGGCCTTTGCTTACTACCGAAGCCTCGATCAGACCGAGCAAGTCAAGCTCAGCAAGTATCCCGCTCACCCGCCTCTGAGTAAGTGATTCGATGCCTGCTCTTCGGCACAAGTTGGTGTACGCGAGATAGAGTTCGCCGGTATTCGTTCCACCCCTGAATTTCGAGACGGCGAGGAGTATTGCCTTGTTCTGGACGGGAAGCGACCTAATCGCTTCCTCTACTCTGTCGTGTTCCATCTTGTCCGAGGCTCGCCTTATGCAAGAGTCGTCTATCTCCTTCAGCCCTTCCCGCTCCGCGACCTCTCCGGCAATCCTTAGGAGATCTATGGCTCTCCTGGCATCTCCATGCTCGGAGCCTGCCATGGCCGCACAGAGATTGATGGCGGCCGCGGAAGCCACGGACGACCTGAAAGCGGTGTGGGCTCTCTCAGTCAGTATCCCCCTGAGTTCATCGACAGTGTATGGTGGGAAAACGAGTTCTTCTTCACTCAAGCTGCTTAGGACGCGCGGATCGAGTCCCTCCTTGAACTTGAGATCGTTTGATATGCCGACCAATGAGAGGAAGCCTGGAGCTAGGCGGTCTCCGGACCGAGTGAATTCGTACAGGATTCCATCTCCGAATGTTTTGACAAGGTAGTCGATTTCGTCCATCACCAGAATCACGTGGATTCCTTTCGCCCTGATTTCTTTGAATATCCTGTCGACGACTTCTCCGATGGAGAGGCCCGTGAACGGGATTTGGACGCCTGTGGACTGTCCTAGTTCCGCCAAACTCCGGTACTCCGTGTTCGCAAGCCTGGTGTTGACATAAGAAACGACAAGGTTCTTTTTGCCTTCGGCTTGCAGTTTGGAGAGTACCCTCCTTGCTACTGCTGTCTTCCCCGTTCCCGTTTTCCCATAGAGGAGTATGTTTGAAGGCTTCGATTCATGGAGGATTGGAGCTAACACCTCTGCCACAGAATTCATCTGAGTATCACGGAAAGGAAGTCTCTCCGGGATATACTCTGGACTGAGTGCGTCTCTGTCGACGAAGAGAGCCCTCCCCTCTTTTGCTCTACGAAATATTTCATCGATTTCGTCGGACAATCGGTATCAGTGGAAACACTGGTTAGATAAGCCCTCCGCCCGTTCGTTTCCTCTGTTTCCACTCTAAAGAAGGCGGATTTGTGTTAGATTGTTGTTTAGTAAAGAAGAGCGTTCTCGGTACGCCTCGTTGATTGGATATGCTTTGAGGTCTAATACCAGTGTTCTTTACTTGGTGGACAGGAAACAGACGGTCCGATCACTCGGGAAACAATCTCCACTGGAAGCACAGGGGCGGGGGTTGGCTGGTGAATGCCAGTCAAACACACCATTAGAAGACGACAGATTGGAGCCCTATGTTTCCACTGGAACCACTGCAACCTCCTTAAGGCGAAAAGAGTTCGCTCTCTGTCCCTTCCCTTCCAATAGAACTGATATCCATTCCTCTCACAACACATGAAAGTGAACGGAAGTGAACCGGTCCACCCCTATCATCACAAGGTCAAACATTCTCAGCCGCGAGTTCACAAGTTCACACCACTAGCAGATTTAACGCAGTCAGGGCCGTTTGTCGATCCCTTTGCGTAAGAGAATTAAAATCGAGCTCGAAGACGACGAGGGTACCAAGTACACGCTTGCGCTTGAAGGACAGGTTTCTCGGGACAAACTGATGAAAGCTGTCGACATGCTTGAAATCATGGACATGCCGCTGGAGCATCCTTACCACAAACAGCCTAACGAAGGGACCTTCCTCGGAAAGGTGATGACGTTACTCGAGACGACCTTCGCGGCCGGGGATTTCTCGTCCTCAGACGTGGCTAGGGAGCTTGAAGAGAAATACAGCCGGCCGGTCAAGTTGAGCACAATCTCGACCTACCTTGCTAGGCTGGCCGAGAAGCAGTACATCAAGAGAGAAAGATTCGGAAACTCATGGGTGTACAGGCGCGTATACCTCAAACAGAATCAAGTTGCCGAGAGGTAACGCCTGCCCGTATCGGTGAGATCATAAACGAAAGGCTTCGCAGAATCATTGCGGGTAGCGAATCCACGGTCGAGCAGTCCTTTGAGTAGCCTGGCGGCATGTTCGCGTGATACTCCGAAGACTTTCCTGATTTCCACCGAAGTCCGGGGTTTCTCCCCCAGAAACCTGACCAACGCAGGTTCTGAAACTTTGCTTGGTCGGGTATCCCTTGGTTCGAGCAAGGCAGGAGAGGTTCTCGCTGAAGGAAGCCTTACCTGAGTCCTCTCATTCAACCTGGACTGAATCGCCTCGAACTGATCCACCAGCATTGAGAGCTGTTCATCTTGTTTGCCGAGACGGGAATCCAAAGCGTCAAGACGCCCGTTCTCTTTGATCTCGCTAGATTGATTTGTCACACCATGTGATACGTTCTCCGACCTCACATCACGTCTGGGGTATCCAGCTGATGCACTTGTCTGGACATCGGAAAGACTTGTTGTCTTTGTATGCTGTCCTAACACCCTCGTCTGAATCACCTCAACCTTCCCCATCATATCGATTACACGCTCGTCTTGTTTCTTCAGGCGCGATTCAAGCGCGGACCACAGGTCACGACCCAGATCCGTAGAATTCGCGATTTGCCTAGAAACCTGGCTGTACCTGACAAGCAAGCTGACGGATAATACGACGAAAAACGCCGAAGATGCGAGCAGGAGCAAGGTCGCTAGGTCATCCAATGCTGTGATAATACCTGTGATGCGACATCATTTAAACATCACTTCATGGGACAATCTTCTGCAGCAGGATGTCAATTAGAGCCGCAACTCGCTCCTTCTCCTGTTCGCCGAGCTCACCAAGCCCTTTGCTGACTAGGTCGAGCAGCTTCCGCAAGTCGTCTGCTTGAACGAACCCCATCCATTGAGCTAGGATCACGGTTAGAATCGAAGATTTGACATTTTCCCGCCCTTGTACGACTGTGCGAGCATATGAGCCAACGGTTACCGGTCCAGTCGATCGCTCACTAGCGGCTCGAACCATGGTTATCTCATGAGATCTAACTCGCAGGAAACTGACCAACGATTCGAACTGCTTAGGTGTCAGCGATGAACGCTTGACCAGCTGCTCTGGGACGCTCATACCCGTGGTATTAATACGAAAATGTATAAACCCTCGGAATCAGTGGATTGCAACAAGTGCGTCCTTAGACGTATAAAAACAGAAATTATTCAGATGATTGGCAAACAAAACAGATCATAATTGAATCATCCGCTGTTCGGGTTCACACTCGGTTTTATTTAGTTCACGTTAGAGACAAACGGGCGAGTCAGAATTGGGTAGAAGACGCAAGAAAGTACTCCGAATAAGCCGCAGGACACTACCAAAGGTCTTCGCATGCCCCAGGTGCGGCATGGTTACAATAAGAATCACATCACAGGATGAAGAGGCATCACAAGATACTATCTTCACCGTAGCTTGTGGCAACCTCGGCTGCGGGCTTAGAAGGGAACTCAGATATCCGACCAAACGCGCCGACATAGACGTCTACAACACTTTCGTAGACGATTTCGCGAAGGCCGGGGCATGAATTGCCTCTAGTCCTCGGCAAGACAGAAGGATACCTCATCCAGAAGACGAAGAAAGGAACAATCATTGCCGGTCTGATTGACCCAGAAGACTTCTCCTCCAAACAAGCCGCGTCGGTTGCCTCGAACGCAGAGAAGCACGGGATTTCGGCGATCTTGGTCGGAGGCTCCACGATTTCCGATCAAGGGAAACTCGATTCTGTCGTAAGGGCCGTCAAGAAGGCTGTGAGGTGTCCTGTGATATTATTCCCAGGCAACGTGACTGGAGTATCACATCACGCTGACGCGATTCTTTTCAGCAGCCTTCTCAACTCGACCAATCCCTATTTCCTGATAGGAGCCCAAGCGATAGGCTCCATGAAAGTGTTCAGAAGCAAACTTGAGAGCATTCCGATGGGATATCTCGTCTTCGGGGATTC
Source organism: Nitrososphaerota archaeon (assembly GCA_016200045.1). GTDB lineage: Archaea > Thermoproteota > Nitrososphaeria > Nitrososphaerales > Gagatemarchaeaceae > UBA183. The sequence goes on from JACQFN010000021.1 coordinate 56,807, forward strand.
CAGCACCACCAGTTTCATTGGGCAAGTCAAGAGCATACCCCTGTCGAAACCAAACATCGCCGTAATTTACGCCTTGGCCGCCCAGTATCTGGGCATGAGGACTCTGTATCTCGAGGCTGGCAGTGGGTCGGCCGTCCCTATCCCGCGAGAGACCATCGCACTGGTCAGAAAATTCTACGATGGATTGTTGATTGTTGGCGGAGGAATTACTACGAGCACAGTAGCTGAACGAGCCGCGGGAGCGGGAGCCGACATCATCGTGATCGGGAACTTGCTCGAGAAACCAGGGTACGAAAAGACCATCACTGAGATGACGTCGGCGATAGGGAGAAACTAAGCTTCCAATCGGAAGTCCTTGTCCCTTCAATTCGGGAGATAGACGTGCTTAAGACCCCGACACAATCAATCCGCTCTTGATTGTCTTTCTCCTCAGAGGAAGCCTGGGCAAGGGCCCGCAAACTCGCGCCATTTCCGCCGACCCTTGACCCATACTACAGAGACATCCTTGAACAATATGAAATGGCATTCAATTCGGCTTCGACTGCAAGAGTGAAGGGGATTGATCCCAAACACTCTGTCGAATCAAAGACAGTCTTCGACTTGGCAGACAGGGTCAACCAGATGCTCGGGCTCGACCAGTTCGAGGGCCTCGTCGACAGGCTCAGAGATCTCCTGAAGACCACGACAAAAGAGCGCGCCGCCCTGACCATTTCACAGGAAATCGCCCTTGGCAGGTTCGGTGCTCTCGAGAGAGAGCAGGCTCTTGCTTACGGTGTACGAGCGGGGCTCGCTGTGATGACCGACGGAGTGACCGTCGCTCCAATCGAAGGGATTTACGACGTTACAATCAAGCAGAATGACGACAACAGCGACTACGCGTCTGTGTCATACGCCGGACCGATGCGTTCTGCTGGAGGGACTGAGGCCGGGTTCTCACTCGTCATAGCCGATATCACCGCCAAAAAGCTGGGACTTTCTAACTATAGGGCGAGACAGGAAGAGGTCGACAGGTTCGCCGAAGAACTTAGAGTCTATGAGCGGGAAGTCGGCAACTTCCAGTACAAGGTCACAGACGATGACATCCGGAGCGCCATATGGAACCTCCCGGTGGAAGTCGACGGGGTCGAAACGGACCCCGTGGAGGTCGTCGTCCACAGGAACCTGAAGCGGGTCACGACTGACAGAATGAGAGGTGGAGCCTTGCGAGTGCTGAACGATGGGGTCATCGGCCGCGCCCATAAACTCGCCAAAAAGCTCGGATCGCTGAACATCTCGGGTTGGGAGTGGCTGCTCGACATCAAAGGAGGAACCCAACAGACCGCGAATGAAACGGAGCAGGCAGGGGCCCATTTCGAAGAGATAATCTCCGGCAGGGCAGTACTCTCTATGCCCCACCGACGTGGAGGATTCAGGCTGCGTTACGGGAGGGCGATGAACACAGGGCTTTCTACGTTGGGCATCCATCCCGCGGTAACTACCCTCTTGGGCTATCCAGTGGTCCCAGGGACCCAGGTGAAAGTCGACATGCCAGGCAAAGCCGCGACCATAGCGTTCGTCGATTCGATCGAGGGCCCGACCGTAGCGATGAAGGATGGAAGCGTCAAGAAGGTCTCTTCCGTCCGCGAAGCCGAAGACATCAAGGAAGAACTTGACAAGATCATCGACCTCGGTGACGTCCTAGTCAGCTACGGTGACTTCCTCGAGAACAACAAGAATCTCCCCCCCTCCCCATATGTGCCAGAATGGTGGGCCCAAGACCTCGCGGACGCAATCTCGTCCATCCCTGGCGCACTGGAAAGGTTAGAGGAGGGAGGAGTATCTAGACAGAGAGCCGTCTGGATGAGCTCCCCCGATCCATCGCGACATCCCACCGCAGACGAAGCAATCTCGGCGTCCAGGACTCTCGGACTTCCATTTCACCCTGACTACACGCCTCGTTTCGACAGGGTCTCGGCGGGAGACCTCGTGGACCTCAGAAACGCGTCAAGGCAAGAGGGAAACGACGTCCTGGTTGATATCACATCACATCACATCACATGGACCCTCAGAGCCTCCCTTCTCGAATTCCGGAAGGTCGGCGACACCGCGGTGCTGAAGGGGGTTCAGGCGAAAATATTCGCCACTCTGCTAGAAATTTGGGAGAAGGCAGAGCCGACCGGCACCACCGACCCTATCGAATACATCAAGAGCGTCTCGGGAATCACTCTGGGAAGGCAGACCACTGATACTGTGGGCATCAGAGTCGGGCGGCCTGAGAAGGCGATGGTGAGGAGAATGAAACCCCCTGTCCACTCGCTTTTCCCCATCGGATTCGCCGGGGGCCAGTCGAGGGACATCCTCGCCGCTGCGAGGCAAAGTCTGGTCGAAATTGAAGCCAGCAATCTGTTCTGTCCCGATTGCAGAGAGAGGAGGCTGTCGTCGAGGTGCGAAGTCTGCGGGTCACCGACTGTCCACTTCCTTTCTTGCCCGCGCTGCGGCACGACAACGACGGAGGCTTCATGTCCCAACTGCAAAGCCAAGACCAACACTTTCTCCAGGATGAACTACGACCTCCGGGGAAGGCTCGAATCACTGAAGGCCAACATGCCATTCGACCATAGCAGACCCGTCAAGGGCGTGAAGGGCCTGACGAGCGCCATGAAGACCCCTGAACCCCTGCAGAAAGGAATAATCAGGAGCAGGCATGACGTCTATGTCTACAAGGACGGCACCCTGCGAATCGATGTAACAAATGCGCCACTTACCCACTTCCGGCCGTCGGACACGGGACTGGATGTCGACACGTTATCGAAACTCGGCTACACCCATGATCGCGACGCAAAGGAACTCGTGAGTGAGGACCAGCTCCTGGAACTAAAACCGCAGGACATCCTGGTCCCCTGGGAGATAGCAGGGGACCTGGTGCGAATGGCCCAATTCGTAGACGACGAACTCGAGAACCTCTACGGTCTCCCTCCCTTCTATCACGCGGAGAGACCCTCCGACCTGGCGGGGCGGATTGTCATCGGGCTTGCCCCTCACACTTCCGTCGGCGTCGTCGGAAGAATCGTAGGATTCTCTACTACTCAGGTCTGCCATGCGAACCCATTCTGGCATTCTGCCAAGAGGAGAGACTGCGACGGAGACGGGGATTCCATCCTGTTGTTGCTCGACACTCTTCTGAATTTTTCCTTGGAATACGTGCCACATCAAATCGGAGGGATGATGGACATTCCGTTGTTGATTCAGCCTATACTTCTGCCGGCCGAGGTCGATGAACAGTCACACAATTTCGACATCGCTCCCGTGTACCCCCGCCAGTTCTACGAGAAGACCCAGAGTTCCCCTTCGGCGCCGGTTGTCGAGGACCTGATAGAGCGCATCGGGTCGAGACTTGACAACGAGAGACAGTTCTACGGCTACGGGTTCACGCATCCCACTGGTTCCATTGCCATCAAACGCTCAAAGGCGGCCTATTCGACGCTCCGCACGCTAAACGAGAAAATAGCCAAACAGATTGAGGTCGCCTCCAAACTCGAAGCAGTGTCGACAAAGGAAGTGGTTGAGGCCATCATCAAGACACACCTGATCAGGGACCTCATGGGGAACGCGAAGAAATACGCAAGCCAGGCCTTCAAGTGCAAGAAATGCGGGATGACGATCCGCAGGCCCCCTCTTTCTTGGAACTGTCCCAATTGCGGCGGTGAAATCAAGGGCACTCTGACTCGGGCATCCGTACAGAAGTATCTCGCGATCGCCCAGAGGCTCGCACGGGAATATGACGTCGAGCCCTATCTGAAAAGCAGGCTGGAGATGGTCGAGCGGGAACTTAATCAGCTCTTCCAAGGAGGAAGAAAAGCCGACCAAACAGAGCTCACCGATTTCCTTATTCCCACCTTAACGGAAGAAGTAAGCAGGTGAGTCGCCAAAGGCGTACTTAATCTTCTGGAATGCCTTGCGGAGCTCTTTCGTCCTCTGCACAACTTCCCGCTTCCTGCTTCCAGCCATCGCTAGATGCAATATTTCGGCGACTTCGGCCATCTCACCCCTACCCATGCCGAGCCTGGTGAGTTCGGCGACCCCCAATCGAATTCCTCCAGGATTGGTATAGTGCCTCCCTGCCTGCAGGTCTCCGGGGATCAGTTGCCTGTTCACTATGATATTCTGGCTCTCCAGGAGTTTCTCCATCGCACCCCCATCAGAATACTTTGTGACATCGACGGCGACCTGATGCGACTTCGTGTATCCGTTCTTCTCACCCAATACCACTTCGCCCTTCCGGGCAAGTCCACGTGCCAGAGCTTGGGCGTTCGCTACGACGTCCCTGGCATACCTTCGGCCAAATTGCAGAAACTCAGCGAAGACCAGGGCTTTTCCAGCTACGCTGTGCAAGTGATGGTTGCTGGTTGTTCCCGGAAAGACCGCTTTCTTCAGAGAATCTGAGAACTCCTTCGTGGATACAACGGCTCCACCCTGAGGGCCGAACAGGGTTTTGTGGGTGCTGAAAGTCATCACCTTGGCTCCTTCCCGCAGCGGATCCTGGAACATTCCGCCTGCTATCAAACCTACCACATGGGCCGCATCGTAGCATACCGTCCCTCCCACCTCTTCGATGACTGGGGCCAAATCCTTGACGGGGTGAGGAAAAAGGAACAGGCTTCCCCCGAACATCGCAAGCTTCGGGGGTTTCTTGAGTGCCCGTATCCTCTTGGCGCTCGCGTCGACGTCTATGTTCATTTTGTCCCTGTCAAACGCGTAATACTCTATCTCTAGGGAGTGCACGAGTCCTGCGGAACCTGAGAAGTCCCTCTTTCCGTGGGATATGTGACCGCCATTGGGGATCGAAAGAGCCAGCATGGTATCCCCTGCAGAGCTGAGCGCCGAATAGACCGCAAGGTTCGCGACTACGCCGGAAATCGGTCTGACATCGATGAAACCGGCCCTGAACAATTTCTTCCCCATGGCGATCGCTTCAAGCTCGATTTGGTCGATGTACCTGCACCCGGCATACACCCTTTCGCCGGGCCACCCTTCAGCATACCTGTGTCCCAAGTCGGAGGACATGACTTCCCTGACTTGTCTGGAAGCGACGTTCTCACTGGCAATCATCGGTAAGCTGACGGAGAACCACTTCTCGTGAGCGCGAACCTTCCTGATTATGGATTTGAATTCAGAGCTGGTCTCTGGCATTGTGTAGCGCGAACCGACTTCGGTAATTATAGCTTTCACAGGGCGCTATACTTAAGAACGGTATTGACATCCGTTGGACCTCAATGAGTGACAGTAAGAAAGGACCGATGCCAGCTTCGAGCGCAGGCCTTCTTACATTCTTCAATGAACAAACCAATGGCGTAAAGATCAGACCAGAGATAGTCCTCATCGGCTCGATAGTCCTGATTGCCACCTCAATTGTCATCAACATCTTCTTCCGCTGAGACAGATTCCCTCAAGAGCTCGGCTACGAAAGACCTCGCGAGCAGATACAGGCACCTCTTCGTCCTGCCCTCCACACAGATGATTCTGTCTTACGCTGCGGTAACCTCATTCCTCCTGATTATTGCGTCACGCGGTGTGTCCGGCGCACTAGGATTCGTTCCCACATTCGTGGCTTTCGCTCTTTCCACCTCGGCCGTCTTCAGTGCATTGCTGCTTGTGGACCCCGACACCCTCGCCAACTTCAGGAGGACGAGCGCGGTCCTGCTGGCGGGAAACGCCATCTGGATTGTCTGTGCCGGAGCCGGCGCGCTGTTTTCTCGGCTCAGCGGTTCGGCATCTGCCATGACGAACTCCCTCGTCTTCGGCGCCTTCCTCTGCGGAGGGTTCGAGTTTCTTCTAATCAACGGGGCTTTCACCGAGAATTCCCTTTTGTCGTTGGCCGCCGCCTCGTTACACCCAGCTTCGACCCTGCTCATGATCAGGCTTCCGGAGCTCGAGGCTCAGTTCGACCCATACCCATTCCTGCTGGGCAGCATAGCGTTCGTGGCGGTCGGTTGCTTCATCTTCTTTCTCAGAAGGAAGAAGACCAGCCGAGGGTTCAACGCGCTCAGGCTGTTCCAAGCTTTCATGAAAACTTGGGCGGGCGGTTCTCCTTCCGACCTAGAATCCATAATCGCCGAACATTCCGAGACCGTCGAACTGACCACCAAAGTACTCCGTTTCCAGGCCGGCGGTGGTGACACCTACGTCGTACTCCCCTCGGTGCACCCGGGGCCGTTCCACGGGGTCGGGAGCTACAACCTGCCGGGAGCGGTTGGAAAGGCTTTCTCAGGGTTGGGCCCCGTCCTGACCCTCCATAGACCGGGTGGTCATGAACGGAACTTGGCGACTGCTGAAGAGACGAAAGAATACGCGAAACTCCTGAGCGAGTTTGCCGGCCAGGTGGAAGTCTCTAAAGAGCGTTCAATAATCAAGGGTCCAGTTCGGACAAGCATCGGAAAGGCCGTCGTCACCGCAACAGCGTTCTCGAACGACCTGCTGGTGGCAATCACCTTCTCGCCGCGGGGCTCGGACGACATCGAAGACGCGGTCGAGTCAGAGCTTGGAGGCATCGCGCGGGAATCGGGGTTCGATGCTTCGGTAGTCGACGCCCACAATTCACTCGGGACTGAACAGCTTTCCCCAGACACAACAGACCCTTCATGGCCGGAGCTGTTCCAGAGGGTGGCCGCAGCCAAGCCGGGGCACTTCAGGACCGCATACGCACATTCGAACGAAGTGAATTTCGCCCATTCCGGAGACATTACCGAGAACGGAATCGACCTCATGATGTTCGAATCCGACGGAGTCAAGAACGTACTGGTGCTTGCTGATGCCAACAATGCCGTATCAGCCCTTCGTAGCCAAGTCGCTAGTTCGCTGGAACAGGCTGGCTACTACCTGATGGAGGTCTGTACTTCCGACAGTCATGACCTCGCCGCAAGAGGCCTCACAGTATCGAGAGGTTACGAAGCGCTGGGAGAAGCTACCGCCCCGGACTCGATAGCAAAGGCACTACTCGAAATGGCCAAACTGGCCGAGGGCCGACTGTCTGCGTGCCGCTACGGGTCTGGGAGCGTGACACACAAGCTTCGGGTGTTTGGTTCGAAGGCACTTGAGGAGTTCGCAGGGATCACCAAGACCAGTTCCCGACTTGGCAGGATCTACCTCAGGCTCACGGTAGTTTCAATCGCCCTTCTCCTTCTGCTGTCGGTTTCTCTGTAAGAAAAGGAATTTAGCGAGACAGCGGGCGACGGTAACGTGGGACAGGCTAGCAGGGGGGTCTTTATCGCAATCGAGGGGATTGATGCAGTCGGGAAGAGGACTCAGAGTTCTCTCCTGGGTGGTTGGCTCAAATCGAAAGGGCTGGCAACCGCCACGCTTTCGTTCCCCGACTATAGCACGGACATCGGGCGTGAAATCGGGCGTTTCTTCAAAGGAGAGAAGGACTATCCTCCGCAGGCGATCCACATGCTTCTCGCAGCCAACAGGTGGGAGAAGAAAGGGGAAATCGAGACCCTTCTCTCGAGAAACGACGCGGTCGTGGTGAACCGTTACACGGGGTCGAACTTGGCTTACGGTACATCCAACGGGCTTGGCCTCGAATGGCTGAAGAATCTGGAATCGGGGCTTCCCAAGCCCGACCTCGTCTGCGTGCTGGACGCCCCGCACGCGGCCGTTTCATCCAGGAGGGGTCCAAACAAGGACAAATACGAAAGGAACCTGGCGCTCCAAGAGAAGACCAGAAATGCCTACCTGAACCTGGCTGGCCAACTCGGGTGGAAAGTCATCAACGCGGCCCAAGGCATCGACTCCACCAACCGGGCACTCGTACAGGCGGTGACGGAAACACTTTCAACGAGAGGCAGAACCATTTAAGATGACTGACCGTCGTTTGAAGCTGGTTTGACGCTCCAGCCTGTTGCCGAAATCCGCGACCCGGTGCACGGATATGTCAAGATAACCGGGGTCGAGAGGGATGTGATCGACTCACCCTTCGTCCAGAGACTCCGAAGGGTACACCAGCTCGCAGGGTCCTATCTTGTGTATCCCGGGGCCGTTCACACCAGGTTCGAACATGTGATTGGCGCAATGCATGTCGCAGGCCAAGTGGGAGAGACTCTTGCGGCCTCCTCCGAAATGGATTCGGATTCCATACAAGAATTACGGCTCGCCGCACTGCTCCACGACGTGGGGCATGGGCCTTTTTCCCACATGTATGAAGAAGTCCTGGCGGTCAGGAGTAAGCTAACCCACGAGGACATCGCTCAACGGATAATCAGGGAGACTTCCCTCAGCGGGTTGCTCGACAGGCACGGATTCTCGCCCAAGAGAACATCTGAGCTCGCGGTCGGCAGGTTGCCCGGGAGACCCTCATTCAAGAACGAAATCATCGCCGGCGGGCTGAGCGCAGATATGATGGACTATCTTCTTCGGGACTCTTACTTTACGGGGGTCGAATTCGGAAAGGTTGACGTCCAGAGAATAGTAGACTCTCTCCATGCGTCCGAAGGGCACCTGGCGCTGGACCAAGCTGCCACTTACACCTTCGAGGCGCTCCTGTTGGCAAGGTATGAGATGTTCAAGGCAGTCTACTTCCACCGGACGGTCCGCGCCGCAGAACTCATGCTTGTGCATTCAATGGAACTTGCCGACGGCGAACTCGGTCTGACCGATCTTTCAGACCTCGATGACTATCTCAACCTGACAGACGAAATCGTGCTGCAAAAACTCGTGACCGTAAGAGCATCGAATTCCGATCTCAAACAGGCCCGACAGTTGGCCCTGGATTTCAGGGACCGGAAGCTGGTGAAGTGCGTGTTCGAACGCCTCGTCCAAAGAAGGGGCCAGGCGGTCGGCCAACTCTTCGCAAAGGTCACTAAGAGGAAGGACGCAGTCAACGAACTCGCGAAGTCGGCCGGGGTCGACCCCGCCCAGATTTTCCTGGACGTGCCGACCACCCCTTCGGTACCTTACACATCATCTAAGGAAATGTTGACATCCGTCAGACTGGTTCGATCAACCGGAAAAACAGGAGCGAGAAGCGTCCCCATATCCGAGCTTCCTCTGGTCGGGTCCATCGCCGGGTTCATGGACGTCCTCAGGGTCTATTCTCACCCTGACGTCAGGAAGCGGGTCGAGCTCGCGGCCAACAGGTACTTCGGAAAACAGGGCCGCTATTCAGAAGCCTGAGCATGACGGCGGGTCTAAAATAGCTGGAGCCCCTCTCGCAGAGTGGACCTGACGACAAGGTTCGCTTACGATTCCTTTCGTCCTGGTCAGGAGGAGTTCGCAAGAAGGGTGTACGAGGGCTGCATGTCCCGTCAGATTCTGATCGCCGAGGCCATGAGCGGATTCGGAAAGACAGCAGCCGTCCTGGTCGGGGCGGTTGCCGCATCTGAGGAAACCGGGTCCAGGGTCGTATACGCGTGCAGAACGAAGAGACAGATTCTCCGAGTCATCGAGGAAGTGTCGCGAATGCAAAGGAAGCATCGGGTTGAGGCAGCGTCTCTGCTCACAAAATTCGACTACTGTCTCCTGATGCGTCAGGGCCGTCCCGTATCCCCAGAGACGTTCGGTTTGTATTGCAAGTTTAACGTGCAAAACAACCTTTGCTCATACTTCCTGAACGTGACACTATCGCCAGGGGAGTTCGAGCAAGCCGTTAACCGTGCGCTGAGGGCCGTCCCGAGCCATCTAGAACTAATGCGCGATTCTGAGTCAATCCACGTTTGTCCCTACGAAGTCGCGAAGATGGCGGTCACACAGGCAAGAGTGGCGGTCGTCCCATACCACTATGTTTTCGACGAGAGAATCGCGCCGACCCTGTTCGACAGGAACTCCTTGGAGCGCTCAAAAACAATTCTCGTCGTAGACGAAGCGCATAACCTAAGGGATTTTCTGCGCGGGGTCGGCTCCGCAAGTCTCTCCCTGGATCAGGTCGACGGGGCGATTCGGGAAGCAGACGCCTTGTTCATGGAAGAGGCCGCACGATCCCTGAAAGCTCTCAGAATCATCCTGCAGAGGACCGTCTCCAGTTCTCCAGGGTGGCTCCTTGACAGGGAACTTCTCCTAGAACAGGTAAGGTCGGAGCAAGGAACAGCATGGCTCCAGAACCTCGCGTTCGAACTCACCGCCTGCTCGGAAGCGGCTTGGGGTTCATTCCAGTACCGCGGTCTGCCCTCGTTCATCCCGAAGACGGGCGAGTTCCTGTCCAGGCTCTCTTCCGCAGAGAGCGAAGTACTGGTGAACTTGGACGGCGGGTTGGGGCTTTTGGAACCTAACCCCGTCGCGTCACTGGGCCAGCACCTACAAAGGTTCCGGAGCTCGGTGCTGGTATCCGCAACAGTGAATCCATCTGAGGTCTTCAGGAGGTCGCTAGGCCTCGATAAGGTCGAGGTCTCGATCTACGCAACCCCGTCAGACCCTTCGGTCACCGTGAGGACCGTAATAGACACGGGCGTGACAACCAGGTACAAGGCCCGCACTCCTCAGATGTTCTGCAAGATCGCAGACAAGATCGCGGGAATAATTTCTTCCACCCAAAACGGGATCGGTGTTTTCGCGTCGTCTTATTCCGTCCTGCAACCGATATACGAGATGGTATCGAAGAGGGCCGACGGTAGGAACATGGTCAAGGAGACACGAGGGTTTACGAGCCAGGAGGCAGCAGAGGCGTTCGATTCGTTCCGTTCCGACCGGGGTTCGGTCCTTTTCGCGGTGCAGGGAGGGCGATTCTCGGAAGGAGAAGACTTCAGGGAAGATATGATGGACGCGGTGGTCATAGTCGGGCTATCCCTTCCGCCCCCAACTGCGACGCTCTATGCTGAATACGAATGTCTCAAACGGGCCGGGGAGAAGGATTCATTCTTGATTCTTTCGCGACTCCCTGCCCTGAGGAAGGCCTTCCAGGCGGCCGGGCGGCATATCAGGAATCCGGGCAAGAAGGGCATGGTATTCATGCTGGACCAGCGCTTCGACAGTAGTGCGGTCAGGGAACTGATGCCCGCCTGGCTCAGGACCGACATCGTCAGCGGCGACTTCAACCCGCCTCGCCTGGCTGAAATTTCCGCCGAATTCTGGAGCCGCCCGGACTGAAAACGGCACCCTTCCTGAAAGCAATCTTGGCCGCCGCACTCTGGTCTCCCTGAATGCCCTTGATTTTCGTGGCTCTGTCCGAAGTTCCAGATTCGTTCACCATTTCTATCGTCCCTTCAATTCCCCGGTCATTCAATTGGGAGGCAATCTTCATCGCGAGGGGGAGGTTCCCGTTTCCAACCCTGACAAGCGCATGACTTGTCGGAACCATACGTAGGAATTCCAAGACCTTCGAACATACCTTCTCAATGGAATCGAACGTATAGAAAGCCAGGCTTTCCTCCCCGTAGAAGACCGCCATCCCTGTCCTGACCCCGGGGTCTACTCCGATTAAGACTGTCACGGGACGGTCTGCAAGTCGTGCCAAGACCTGTCCCTTGAACACCGCCGGATCCTCACTCAGCCCGTCTAGGACGAGGGCCCGCCTGCCGAAGCTCTCGGCCTCCGCAGACGTCGTTATCACCAAATCACACTCGTCGGCCACCTCCCCGGGAACAAAACTGCTGAACCGAATCCCTGCATTCCTGAGCCTTGAGACCGCGAGGTAGTATGCCGTTGGGCTGGATGTGACCACGCAAACACGGTTCAATTTCATATATCGTCGGCCCGACGCACTTCCCACGGCTAATGAGCTTTGATGCCTCGGGAGAAGGGGCCTTCCTAAGGCCACTCAAAGGGAAAACTAGCACCTTCGTCGTGGACAGCAGGCGGACCAACGCCGCCCTTGCCAAAGCGTTGTTGACTGAGGCCACACCGTTTTTCGTACTCGACATCGACGCCCTCTATTCCTCTTCGGCCGACAACCTTTTGACCGGCATCCCTCCAGAGAAGCTGAACACCATCGTAATCAGGGTCCCATCACCTGGGTCAGAGATAGAACCAGAGCTGGCTTCCCTGTTCGACGGAGGGAGTGACGTAATCATCGACAGCCTGAATACCCTGAACCACCTCCTATCCCTTGGCGACAGGAACTCGCGCGGAAGGAAACTTTCTTTCCTGGTCGCTGGACTTTCCTACGCCGCGAATCAGAGCGGGAGGATGTTCATCTTCTCGATGTACAAGCGCATGACCCAGACAAGGGCTGGCCGCGGCCGGACGCTTGCGGACCTAACAGACCTTACAATCTCAGTTCATTCGTCAAACGATGGGCTGCGACTGAAGTGCGAGAGGGGGACGGCGTGGAAAGGAAACTCGTTTTCTATCCCTTTAGGGTCTGCAGGCCCATACCGGTCAGCACAGAGAAGATGATAAGAAGCAATGCCGCTCCGAGGTAAAGGTTCACGGCCCTCGATTTGGTTGTCTGCCTTCCGCTGGCGAACGTAAGGTAGATCCCTCCTGCCCCCAACGCTATCACGGACGCGTCGATGATTGCTTCCGGGATGGTCTCTGCACCGGATCCAGGGTAGACAACCAGTCCCTGATTCGGCACCGGGAAGTCGACTGCGCTGGTGAAGCCGGCCATTAGTGCAACGAGCCCGACCACATACAGCAACTGGATGGCTCCTCCTCTGCTTCTGAGGGTCCCGACCAAACGGCCAGCGGTGACATTGAGAAGCCACTCTAACCGGCCGTATCCCCTGTCAAGAATCTGTCTTATCATCTCGCATACCCTCCAGGTATCTCGCTATCTCCTTTGACCATTGCCCTGTTTCTGAGCTCGCTATAACCCTATGCAAGTAAGACTTCATGTCGAGGGTGCCGTAAGCCCTGACCCACTTCTCATAACCCACTTCGACCGCAACCTTGGCCTCTTGATGGAATCTGCAGAACTCGGAGATTGCCTCCCTTTTACACAGCCTGCACTTCATGCGCCTTCTCCCTCTTCGACGGACACTCCCGGTTCACACAAAGCCTCCAGGGTCGCCGCCCAGTAGCAACGTATACTTCCGGCCATCCACAATGCCGGCACGCCTTGTTCGCGGCCCTCAAGACCCCTCTCTGCGGGAGCGGCGCAGACGCCTTGCATCCTGATCCGTAGTTGGTACAGCCGACGAAGCGCTTTCCGGTCTTCTTTGATTTCACCACCTTGAGGACCCCGTTCTTGCAGACCGGACACGGCCCCAGTGCGGAGCCGAATGTCCTTCCGGCGATAGCACTGCTCAGTTCTTTTCCCAGAGATTCGTCGGCGGAATGCAGTTGTTCCAGCTGGAGAGCGACTGTCCTGACAGTGTTTCTCAGAAGCTCCTTGTCCTTCTGCTCCCCTGATTCGACTTTTTCGAGGTCCCGTTCGGTCGTTCGGGTAAGCCCGGTCGATAATATCGCGGGAGCTTCCCTTTCCATCACCTCGACCAGCAACAGACCCAGGTCGCTAGCCACGATGCTGTCTCCGCTCGCGTATCCCCTGTCGATGACCGTGTTGATTATCCCTGCCCGTGTGACTTTCGTTCCGATCCCCTCCCTTTCCATCTTTTCGAGAAGAGTGCTCTGGTTGTACCTCCTTGGTCCGGTCCCGAGAATCTCTTTCACACCAATCGAAGAGACCCTCAGGGAATCATCTTCCGCTAGGGTTGCAGATTCCACTTCCTTGGTCTGTGAATACTTTCCATAATAACCCGTCCAGCCTAGCTTCAACATCTTTGTCCCTCCGACGAAGAACTTGTGCCCCGCCACCGAGATTTCGGCGGACGTGAACTCTTTCTTCGCGGGTGGGCCGAACGCAGCAAGGAACCTCCTGACCACGAGGTCGAATACCGAGTACTCCGACGAACTCAGCCTCCTTCCCGGAGTTTCGCCCGTAGGAAAAATGGCGGGATGGGCTGCATCGGTCTTCGTCCCCTTGACCGGGGTCAGAGGCCCCCGAAGAATCGCGCCGACGGGAGTCGAATACCCAACAATTCGTGAGAGCCCCCTAAGAATCACGGCATAGCCAATCGAAGGAGGAAGCTCCTGACTCCCAGTTCTTGGATAAGAGATTAGTGCCCTCAGATAGAGTCGTTCGGCGATCTGCATCGTTCTGTTGGGAGGGAGTCGGAAAACCCGGTAGGCCTCCCGCTGCAGGTCACCGATGTTGAAAGCAGGAGGAGGGGGAACGTTGACTGTGGACGTTCTGACGGATGTGACCGAGCCCTCTCGGTGGTCGCAGTCCCGGGCTATCTGCTCGGCTTCCCTCTTCGTTTCAAAGCGTTCCTTCGAGTACTTTGCAGGAATTCTTCTCCCCTGTACTTCGAAGACCGCTTCCACCCTCCAGTGAGGGACGGGAACGAACAGCCCGATTTCCCTCTCTCTAGAAACCAAGAAGTTCAGGGTCGGGCCTTGGACCCTGCCTATGGTCAGGGTCCTGTAGCCGTCCCCCTCCGACACGACGGACTGAGAAAGGAGGCGGGAGAGGTTTACACCCCATGTAAAGTCGACAAGGTGCCTGGCTCTGCCGGCCCGAGCTAGCGTGTCCTTTTGCTGCGGCTCGGCATTTCTGAACGCCTCGACGAGCTCATCCCGAGTCAGCGTCGAGAACCTCGCGCGGAGTGCACTCTCTTCCCTCCCTCCACACGCATAACGCATGACATTGAACCCGATTGTCTCCCCTTCCGCGTCGTTGTCGCACGCATTGATCAGCCTGCCCGCCCCTTTGGCGAGGTTCCCAATGACGGCGATTCTTCGAGCGATGGGTCCGCCTTTCTCTTCGACAAGGTCGGAAGAATACCACTGGGCATCGAATATGGGGTACACCGAACGATCTCCGAACGGGTCGGAGATCGAATAGATATGTCCTGATGCCGAACTCGCCACATAGTCTTCATCATCGAATTCGAACCGGAACACCGCCACGCCGTCCAGGAACGAGGTTGTGAAACGACCCCCAGAGAGAGCTTCTGCGACCCTCCTCGCCGCGTCCGGCTTTTCACAGATCACGAGCGTGTAGCCAGAACGCGTTCTTGCCCCATCCAATCATCGAGAGTCTGACGGGCGGGGGTTTGAAGTCTTCTGTTTCAGGAGAACGAGCCATCCAGCCTTCTTACCTCGACTCGGAATTTGGTGAGGGAAAGCTTCTCCCCGCACTTTTTGCATTTGTAATCCATCGCCTTCAGAATATCATTGGGGGACCTCAAGTCGAACCCAGAGTACAGTTGATGACCACATGACATGCATGCAATCTCATAGGTCATCGTTTCGCAGGCCCGGTTCCGGTGCCTAAAAGCGTATTCTGACGGCCCTCCTTGATCTCCGGATAGCCCAAGCTCCTCATGTAGACGCAATCATCAATAGATATCGAGAATCTACGGGAAGGATACTCTGTTTCGGCCATCAGTTTGGGAACGAGTCCCCTGACCACGACGATGGGCGTGGCCTCATCCGACTCCCCCATCAAAAGCTCTGAAGCAGAGCTCAGATCGTCCGCCACCGCTTGCGACGTGACCTTCAGCACATTACCGAAGAGGTCCTGCCTCCCTCTCATGTCTAGGATGCCCTCAAGACCCGAGGCGGCTATGGCCACCCCGGTCGTCCCCCTGCGAGTAGGCGCGAGCCTGCTGTCGCAGACGACCACACCCACGTTTACTCCTTTTGCGAATCTCACGGAGTCCCTTATCATCCTGGCCGATTCGTCGGCCCTCCTGGGATACAGGACAACCGACCCGTGAATCACATTCGACTTGTCGATTCCGGCGTTTGGCGTAAGGATTCCCTCCTTTGTCGCAAGTATGAACCCTGGGATGCCGCCTATGATTTCGTCCGATTCCCTGATGACGAGTTCGCACAGCCTCTCGTCAACGTGATACATCCTCGCCAGCACCATCGCTCGGTCACTGACCCTGACACTGGCGAGCCTGACCACCCTTCCTTCCGAGATGGCGATGAACTTGCTGGAAATCACAAGGACATCCCCATCTTTCAGGGTGTCCCCCGTCCTCTCGAGCATAAGTGAGACAAGGTCGAACTTCTCCTTCATTGCAGGGACCACGACTCCGCGCAGGGAGAGCAAACCCTGAATCCAGGGCGTTGCCGACTTAAATAGAATCGGAGGCGCGCGCCGGTGTGCCTCGGGTCACTCAGCTATACGAGTACCACGTCAAGCACGCCAAGATGACCGAATTCGCCGGATACGACATGCCGTTATGGTACACAACCACGACCGACGAGCACCTCGCCGTCAGGAACTCTTGCGGAATCTTCGACGTATCACATATGGGCCGCTTCGAAGTGGGGGGGAAGGGAGCGACTGAATTTCTAGAAGGGATGGTTCCGACCAAGGTCCGCACGCAGCCGGTCGGCAGGGCGTTCTACACCTTGTTCCTCAACGGGCGCGGTGGGATAATCGACGATCTGATCGTGGTGAAGACGACGGAATCAACGTACACGGTCGTGGTCAATGCGGCAAACTCAGGCACTGACATGAAGCATCTGGTCGACCGAGCTCCGGGCGGCGTTGAAATCGCAGAAGTCACCGATTCCACGATAATGGTGGCAGTGCAGGGACCAGGGGCATCCGAGTCGTTACAGCCCATCTGTTCCGCCGATCTGTCCCAGCTCAAGCGTTTCAGGTCCGTACCGACGGAGATACTCGGGAAAAGAAGCCTAGTTTCAAGGACAGGGTACACCGGAGAGGACGGGTTCGAAATAATCGTCTACGGCCCCACCGTTCAGAATCCCAAAGACGGGCTTGAAATCTGGGAACGGCTTGCAGGGGCATCGACGCCATGCGGGCTCGGTGCTAGGGATTCGCTCCGCCTCGAGGCCGGCCTGCCTCTTCACGGATCAGACATCGACGCGACGACGAATCCCTTCGAAGCCGACCTTGCCTGGGTGATATCAGAGGGAAAGGGAGAGTACTTCGGAAGGGCGGCGATCGATACAGCAAGAGAGTCCGGACCGGAGACCATCCGCAGGGGCCTGGTCCTCGGAAAGGGAATCCCCAGACACGGGTTCAACATATTGGACGAAAGCGACAGCCGGACGGGGACCGTCACGAGCGGGACTTTTTCCCCCGTACTCAGGAAGGGGATAGCCCTCTGCAGAGTGAGAAGGGAGGCCTCCGAAGTCGGCTCGCCGGTGAAGGTCGTGATTCGCGATACGATCGAAGGCGGGAACCTGGCGAAGACCCCGTTCTATGACGAGCAGACCTACGGCTGGAAACGCGCCGCGCAACATTAACAAGAGCCTCCGAATGGCTCACCCATCCGTTGGATTTCTCCGGCTACCAGATACCCAAGGAACTGCTTTATACAAAAGAGCACGAATGGGCGAGGGTCGAGGGGGCTATCATCCGCGTTGGCATCACGGACTACGCGGCCAAGTCCCTCAACGACGTCGTGTATGTGACCCTCCCAAAGCCTGACGAGAGGGTCGAACAGCTCAAGGCCATGGGTTCTGTGGAGTCGATAAAGGCAGTGTCAGAGTTGTATTCTCCTCTTTCTGGCACTGTGACGGCAGTCAACTCGGAGCTTCTCATGCACCCCGAGCTGGTCAACAAGTCCCCCTACAGCGAGGGGTGGATACTCGAGCTGAAACCCGAGAGGCTAGACACCGAGCGAAAGGTCCTCCTGGACGCAAAGGGGTATGCGGCCCATCTGGCGAGCATCAACAAAGATCAGCCGACCTCCTCTCAATCCCCGTAGCACTTAATTACGCCATTCTGACCTGAGGCCTTAGTTTGGGGATATCACTAGGTAGGCTCCGGCCTTCCTTCGGAAGACCTACGGCAACCAGACGGGCGGTTATGACGGCCCTCGTGTTGGCCATTGTGTTCACACTCGCGGTCTCGATGCGGTCGTACGCTTCGAAGTACGGCTTCTATCTGAACGAATTCGACCCGTACTACGACTACTATGCTGCTTCTCACATAGTCAACCTGGTCCAGCAGCACGGACTGTTCTCCGCCTTCTTCAACAACCCGGCGGGGTGCACCGCGGCCGTACTCGACCCGCTGTGCCACTCGCAGCAGGGATACTTCTACTGGCATGACGTAGCCACCTGGTTCCCGTACGGAAGGGACGTGGCCGCGTCGTCTCAGGGGGGTCTGCAGACAGCGGGCGCGATAATCTACCTTCTGGTCCACAACGTGTTCGGCGTTCAGATAACCCTGTACGACCTGCTCGTCATACTGCCGGTCATCTTGGGGGCCTTCACCGCGGTCCTGTTCTATTTCCTTGTCAGGAAGGTCGCCGGCGATGCGGCAGGCCTCTTTGCCGCCCTTCTCTTCGCGGTCTCTCCCCCATTGATCGAAAGAGGCAACCTGGGCTGGTTCAAGTCCGAACCCCTTGCAATCCTACTCTTCGTCGGAGCGAGCTACCTGGTGCTGACGATTTTCGACAAAGAACGTTCGCTCCGAAACAGGGTAGCACGTGGGCTCATGGCGGGCCTGCTGACTGGCTATGCAAATACGGCATGGGGAGGGGGAGACTACTTCTCTGCTGCTTTCGGTCTTCTCTTCGTCCTGCTACCCTTCATGAACTTGGAGTTATCGAGCTTCACCCCTGCTCTCGTCACCTTCACATCCGCTACAATCTTGGCCAGCGCCGCTTTTCCCAGGCCAGGGCCGAACATAGTCACGAACCCGGTCGGGCTCGCCCTGATAGGAGGGACCGTATTCGTTCTGCTCGCCCAATGGTCGAAGACCTGGGTGAAGCCGGCCGAATACAGACCGACTCTGTACAAACTTCTCTTCGGTTTCGTCCTGGGAGGCCTCTTCCTGGTCAGCTTCAACCTGGTCGGGAGGGTCTCTGGAAGGTATCTGACCGCCCTGGCCCCCTGGCTCAGAAGCGGAAACCCGCTGGTCCAGTCGGTGGCTGAGCACTTTGTCCCCACAGGGCAGGACTACTTCGTGTCCTACGCGATACTCCTGTCGCTGGGGATGGCGGGCGCCATTGTCGCGTTCAGACGCAGGAGCGTCCCAATGATGTACGCCCTCATCTTCGGGCTTACCGGGCTGTACTTCTCCTCGGCTTTCTCCCGACTCCTCGTCTATTCATCGATCGCTCTGGGTATCCTCGGCGCCATCGGGTTCGCCGAACTCGCCTTCGTCCTCGTGAAGCCCGCCACTCAGACCCTCGTGAAGAAGAAACCCGCATACACGGGGAGGAACGAGATGAAGGTGGTCTTCTCTCTGGCGATGGTTGCCCTGATAGCCTTCCCCGCTGGCACGTACTGGATTCCCAACCCTATCCCCTGCACCTCGGCGAACACATTCTTCTGCGACCAGAGCCCCGCCGACAGCGCGGTCAGCCTCTCGAACGGAGCGACCATATACTCCAGGAGCACCATGACCGATTGGATCCAGACGCTCCAGTGGGCCAGACAGGACACCCCGACAAACTCAATCATCATTTCCTGGTGGGACTACGGGTACTGGTTCGCGGTGATGGGGAACCGGACGACGGCGGCGGACAACGCCACAATCAACCAGACGAGAATCGCGCAGATAGGTCAGATGCTGATGGCTAACTCGACCCAGGCGGCAACCATCGCGAAGAGGATCGCCTACGATGCCTCGTGTAACTGCACCAGGCCCGTGTATGTCGCGATTTTCATAACGGGGAGCTTTCTCCCGAAATCACTGACGGGCCTTTCAGACGGCTACTATGTTCTGCAGGTACCGGGCGGAGGCGGGTTTACCGCCGGAGGCGGGGACGAGAGCAAGAAACAGTGGTTCATCAGAATCGGCGCACTGACCGAATCGAAATATCTCGAGGGAGATGCGTTCAACTTCACACCGTACGCCCTGAACAACAGTCTCTTCGTGAAGCTTCTGCCTTTCAAGTTCAGCACCTATCTGGTCTCGCAGGTCTCGAACGGCCAAACCTCTCTGGCTGAGTCCCCGACATACACCCTAGGGGAGAGGAACAGCCCACCGATAGAAGCGTTCGTCGCTGGTTACACGTTCCCTGCCAACAGCACCGGGCCGTTCAGGCTGGCCTACGCGTCGCCTACCGGGGTCACACCGACGACCTGCCCAGGCAACAGTCAGCTCAGTTGCTTTACCGCGATATTCGTCTATCAGGTAGTCTGAGTCGGTCCGTAGGCAAGAGGACTGCGGTACCGGGCGTACCTGTCGTCCGGCGAGAACCTCGCAGGATGCACAGTAGTTGTCTGTCCGCCATCGTCCGGGCATTTTTCGCCCAGAGTGTACCGCCCGCACACCGTGCATTTCAGGATGAGGCCCTTCAAGATGCCCCACCGTACTTCTTGGATATCTCCCTCTTGAAGTTGAACCCTTCGTGCTTCCCAGTCCCGTCTTTGATCTTTTCAAGCACGTTGTCGAGGACCTTCTCAGCCTGCTTGTAATCGTCCGCAGTTATCCGAACCCTGTATCTCGGAGCCCCGGCGTAGGTTATGTGCACGTCAGCCGAGGATGAGCTCGCCGCGTCCAGAAGAGTTTTCTTCACTTGTTCAATCCCGTTGGGACCTCTCGATGAGACCTCCACAAGGGCACCGACTTCATATCTTGGTGGAACGATCTTCTCCGCCGCTGCTTCGGCAATTCCCTTCGATACAGCCGCGGGGAGCTCGATTGGGGCCAACGCCTTCTCGCCCTTCTTGGCCGCGGTCTCTAACGCAGAGTACAGCGACCCAAATTCGTTCTCCATCTTCCGGATTGCCGCTTTCGTCTGGTCGTCCCCGAGGTCGAGTTTCTTCTTGACCCCGTTCATTATCGCCAGTGCCCTCTCCTCTCTCTTCCATTCGATCACCTTTGCCCGCCTCTCCTCGTTCGTGACCTGTCTCAGCGAAAGGTCGATTTCCCGCCTAACCTTGTTTGCACGGATGACCTTCAGGACGAGCTTCTGCGACACCTTGGCCACCCTCTCTATGTTCCTCACCCAGCCTGTAGAAATTTCCGAAACGTGGAGGAAACCGTTCATCTCTTCGTACTGGTCGAGGCTCACATAGATTCCATGAGAGGTGATTTCCCTCACGGTACAGATGACTATCTCCCCCGCTTCCGGCATCCCTCCGTCTTGGCTCATTCGGGAAGCGCGCATCCCAGAGCGCTAATAGGCGTTTCTGGGGACAGGACTCCGAGCGTTCAGATTGGGGGCTCAGCCCAGCTTCTTCTTCACGTCTGCGAGGATAACGGACTTTCCTCCCCTGCTTTCAGCCAATGTCCTTCCGCACCCTCTGCAGCCCACGTCTTTGGCAGAATTCGAATAAAGAATTCTTTCTTCCCCACAGTCCGGGCACTTCACGAGAAGGAAGGCGCTCTTCATCGTTGGAATCGGCTCCCTCTCGCGTCTCATGCTTCGATCTCCGCCTTCCTCAGCCTGATGCCATCTCTCATGATCTCCTTGTTGCACTCCTTGCACTTTAGCCTCAGCGTCGCCTTCTTTGTCGTCTTTGCGGTCCTGATCAGCTCGGGGAACTTCTGGCCGCCGTATCCTCTCTTCCTTCCTGCCTGCCTTCTCGCCCCCCACGATGTCGCCCGTTCTTTCCCTCTCTTGTAGAGGGCGACGGAGTGGATCGTATGCTTGTTGCAGTACGGACAGTTTGTCCTCATCTCCTTTGGGAATTTCATTCTCTCAACCGATCGGAAGCGGCGTCCCCCTCTGAGTCTTTAAAAGCCTTGGTCCAGTTTTTCGGACATACGCCACGCCTGTCTCACATGTTCGTTCAGGCCGCGACCACAGAGGTGTGCGCGAACGTGTCGCTGTACTTCATAGTGTACTGCTTCGACATCGCGAGCCCCAGGATGACGTCCAACAGGAGCAAGACCCAGAAGATCTTGCTAATGTTCCTCAGTGCTGCTTGCGATCCGCTGGGCTTCCCTCCATTATCTGCCACTACCTTCAGGCCGAAGACGCGCTTTCCGATCGAAGAACCCATCGACACCTCGGTGACGAAGAAGTACAGGAAAAGCAGGACTCCGGAAACTACCGAGAAGGCTCCGACCAGAACCGCGCCGAACGCCCCGGGGCCGGAAAGTAAAAGCAGCTGAAAGGCGACTATAGAGGCCAATATGGCGAGTACCACATACACGATCACGACATCGACTATGTAGGCAACCAAGCGCTTTACCCAATAGGTCTGGGCCTGGCTCTCCTTCATGAGGGCGTCGAACCCACTCACCGGAGCTTCAGGGGCCGGGGTCGTTCTTACCTCAGCTCCCGTCATTCGCGTGGGCATCCGGCACGGCACACACGTTCAGTCTTTCTTAACCATTCACCTCCGTCGTGCGACCAATCTTTATTATGCCAATTCGGCGAGGCCGAACAAGGCGATTCGCGTCATCTTGTTCCTGGCCAAGAATTCGAGCTCCACGGAGTGGAAGGCGGTCGCCGCGGCCGTCAAGACACTGGTCGAGGAGGCCACGTTCGAAGCAACCAACGAGGGTCTCAGCTTCAGGGCGATGGACCCCTCGCACGTCGCGCTTGTCGATCTCACGATGCCGAATTCAAGTTTTGAGAAGTACGAAGTAGACAAACCGTTCAAGTTCAGCTTGAGGGTCGAAGACCTGGTCAAGCTCGTCGGAAGGTCTGACTCCAAGGACAGCGTCGAGATGTCGTCAACCGAGGAGGACATGATCATGGTCAGATTCGTGAACGGTTACAAGCGGGAATTCTCCATACATCTGATTGAAAGCACGAGCGGAAGCGCGCCTCTCCCGAAACTGGAGTTCGACACGAAGGTGAACTTGACCAAGTCCATACTCGAAAAAGTGCTTTCCGACATCTCCGTCGTTTCAGACCAGGTTACCATCCAGGCGACGAAGGACAAATTGACATTTTCAGGGAAGTCGGACGTCGGCAAGGCCGACATCGGGCTTGAAAAGAACGCCGCGGACGTGCTCGAGCTCCAGGTCGGAGCGGAAAGCAAGGCCACCTACTCGATAGACTATCTAATCGGCATTCTGAAGGCCCTTGGGGGAGTTGCCGACACGGTCCTGGTCGAATTCAGCACCAAGAAGCCCATGCGCCTCGAGATGAAGCTCAACGACCAAGGCGCGAAGCTGGTCTATTTCCTGGCTCCCAGAGTGAGCTCGGACTAGACGACCGCCAAAGCCTAAACCTCGCCCGCAGAGAAGCCTAGCATGATCTCCCAACAGGGAAAACTACTCGTTATACTGATTCTCGTCGGGCTTGTTGCAGGATACGCGACATCCATAGTGATCGTCGGGGGAACCCCGTTCACCTACTACCTCCTCCAAGAGAACTGGCAAGTCTACCATGGGTGGTACTGGCAGCTCTTCACTTCCTTGCTGGTGGTCCTGCCAGGATACCTCGGCATAGCGGATTCACTGCTGAACGCCCTGGCGGTGTTCTGGCTCGACGGCCTCATTGCCGGTGCGTTCGCACCGAAGGAGTACTTCTCGGTCTTCGTGCTTTCCGGGCTCGCTGGCAACATACTGAGCCTCCTGAACGGCCCGGCGACCATAAGCTTCGGGGCATCGGGAGGGATTTTCGGGCTTCTGGCAGGTGCCGTGTCGGCCGAATTCGCGGTCCACAACAGAGTCGACCTTTCCCTTCTGGGCTGGTTCTTTTCGATCTTCTTCATCAGCAGCTTCGCCCTGCCCTCAGCAGACTGGCTCGGCCACCTCGGCGGCTCGGCGTTCGGCCTCCTAGCAGGCTACCTGATTGGACGCACCCGAAGACACGAACTGCCGGTCTAGGTCTGGTCTCTGCGGATTCCTGACGCTTGCCTAGGTCAGGTACTTGCCCTCCAGATAGGCCACCAACGGCTCGGGGTCATATCCGGTTCCAAAACTCCGCCTCAGCAGTTCCTTGGGGGCGTACGTTGCACCGAACCGGTGAATCTTCTGCTGAAGCCACTCCCTAAGCTGCACGAACTCCCCGCGCTCGACCATCCCAGCGAGAGGGCCGCTTCCGCCAAGGGCCTTCCAGATGACTCCTACTAGGACGTTACCCATGGAATATGTTGGAAAGTAACCAATCGAAGCGCCGCTCCAGTGTATGTCCTGAAGTACTCCCTCAGCATCATTCTCCGGGCGGATCCCCAAGTACTTGTCAAGAGTATCGTTCCAAAGGCTCGGCAGGTCTGAAGCGGAGATGTCCCCGGAGATCAGACGCTTCTCAATGTCGTACCGGAGGGCGATGTGGAAGTTGTAGGTCAGCTCGTCAGCTTCGACCCTGATCTTGCTTGCCTTTACGGAATTGAAGTAGTTGTAGACCCGCTCTTCGGTGTAGGGCTCCAGGAACGGGAGATTCTCCTTCAGCGTGGGCATCACATGGTGTATGAACTCTCTGCTCCTCCCGACCGCGTTTTCCCAGAAACGTGACTGAGACTCGTGTACTCCCAGCGAAGCACCCCTTTCTATCGGGGTGTAAGCGAGGTTTTGGCCCACCTGAAGGCCGTAGATCGCGTGGCCGCACTCGTGTACAGTGGAATACATCGTCCCCCTGAAATCCTTGCCCTCGTATCTGGTCGTGATCCGGACGTCGTCCATGGAAGTTCCAGAAGTGAAAGGATGCGTAGAGACATCCATCCTGAACCTGTCCATCGGCATCCCGAGAAGCTCCACCAGCTTTGCGTTCACCCTTTTCATGGCTTCAGGATCATAAGCCTGAGATTCGAGCGCCGGCACTCCCACGAACCTCCCGCTTGCGACGACTTTTTCGAATATCCTCCTGAGCTCGGGAATCAGCTTGGAGAAGACGCGGTCGGCATCCTCCACAGTCAGGCCCTCCTCGAATTGGTCCAAGAGGGCGTCGTACGGATGCTTTTCATATCCGAGCTTGTCCGCTTCTTCCCTCTTCAGTGCAACAATCTTGTCGAGATACGGCCTGAACGCGTTGAAATCGGAGTTCTTTCTGGCGCTCCTCCAGACCACCGTTGCCTCCGTGGAGGTCCTCTGGATGTCCTCGATCAGGCGAGGCGGTATCTTCTCGAAATAGTTGAGGTCCCTTTTTAGGACTCTCGCCACCCCCATTTCTTCATCGGTCAGCCCCGTTGCTTTCTCAACCTCGGCCAGGAGTGGTTTCAGTTCAATCGTCATCTTTTGCGCCATGAGCGCGAGCTGGGCGAGCGCGACCCCCCGCGACCTCGCTCCCTTCTCAGGCATGTACACCTCAAGGTCCCACCCGAGCAGACCCTGAGCATGATACGTTGACCAGATTCCCTCGTACTTCCCGAGGAGGTCTTTGACGGAATTGTTCTGGAACAGCTGTGACTCGGTTGCCACGGCGGGCGCGCCACCCGCTGGCGGATTATAAGAGCATCAATCACGCCGATTCAGGTTCCTGACCCGCTCGTCCCCTTGCGGCGGCAGTGGACGACTCAGTCCAAACAGTAACGAGGGTATGTCTTTTTCGCCGCTGCTGCCGCCTCGAGCTTGACATCGACGCTCGCGTATGGAGCCTCCGCCGTGGTAGTGGCGAGGACCACCCCGTCCGGATCTACGACCCATCCTCGGCCTCCGAACAGTCCGCCGTCGCCGCGGCTGATCCTGTTGGAAGAGAGGGAATAGCTGCCAGAAACTATGGCGGCTGCGCGGCCGCCTGTGAGCCACTTGTCGAGGGAAAGCCTCCCCGACGTCCGCGGATTGACGATGATATGCACCCCAGCCTTTCCATACTCCCTGGCATGGGACATCGACCAGAGTTCGGAGCAGATCAGAAACCCGAGCTTGGCTTCTCCCGAAAACGTCGGCTCGAACGCGCCGTCACCCCGGTCGTACCAGTCGGCCTCCCAGAAACCTTCCTCGTTTGGGAGGTAGTACTTCGAATGGACCCCCATGTAGCCTGAACCTTCCGTCCACGTGAACCCTTCGTTGAGCCTCCTGCCTTCCCTCATGACGGGCCTTGTCCCTATCACAACCGCGGGACCCAGCTCTCCGAGCCTGGCTACCCACTGGTCGTGCGAAAGCACTGATTGCTCCCAGCTGTCCAGGCTGAATCCCTTTCTTGTCTTCGGCCAGGGGAAAAACGGGAGTTCTGGGAGCAGAACCAATTCACTAGATTCCTTCTTGACATGTTCTTTGAGCCCCTCCCAGTCCTCGGCTATTTCGGCTGGACTGTCACCCAATTCGCAGACGGTCACTTTCAACCTTGACGTTCCGGTTCTGGCGGCAACCAGATTTAACTCTCGCGCAGCGGACGAGACCTAGTCCGCAAAACCTCTATGAGCGGGGCCCCCCGGACTTCAATGATGAACCGACTGAGAGAAAAGGCGGAGCGTTTCCGAGGTCTGCATCATGGCGGGATTCTGATCCTGCCGAACGCATGGGACATTCCCAGCGCAAGGCTCTTCGAAGACGAGGGGTTCCCCGCGGTCGCGACCTCGAGCGCTGCCATGATGGTCTCACTCGGCTACCCTGACGGAGAGGTCATACCCAGGGCGGAATACTTCGGGGCGGTCGGCAAGATCTCCGAGAAGCTCTCGGTCCCTCTCACGGTCGACGCGGCCGCGGGGTTCGGGCGCACCCCGGAGGAGGTGGCGCAGACGGCCAGGGGAGTGGTAGGAGCTGGGGCAGTCGGCCTCAACATAGAGGACTTCGACCCAGAGACGAAGAAACTGTTCCGGGCCGACGACCAGGCAGAGAAGATCAGACAAATACGGAAAACGGGCGAAGAGCTGGGCGTGCCTCTGGTCATCAACGCCAGGACCGACGCTCTCAGGTTCGCGTCTGGGAACGACAGGGCGAAGTTTGATGAAGCCGTGTCGAGGGCGACGCTCTACGGAGATGCAGGGGCAGACTGCGTCTATCCGATGGGGTTGGTCGAACCCGATTCCATCGACGCATTCGTCAAGGCCGTGCGGTTCCCGACCAACGTAATGGTAAGAAAGGGGCTCCCTCCGATAAAAGAACTCCAGCAGATGGGGGTGGCCCGCGTTAGCTTCGGCCCGTATGCTTCATACGCGGCCATTGGGTTGCTGAAGCGGATATCCAGGGAAGTAAGGAGCAAGGGGACGTATACCGCCATGGTGGACGATGCCATAACTTTCGACGAGTTGAACGCTCTCGCCGTGCGCAAGCGACCGGAATGAGATCAAGCCGCGCGCGTGTCGGGCAATTCAAGGTCGCCGACTACAGGTCAGTAAGGTCGCTGTCGAGATCCAGCGGGCTGAACTTCAGTCCCGGCGACGGGGAAGATGAAGTCAGGCGGAAGATCAGGCGGGACCCCGAACTGTTCCCTGGTGGCCCGCAAGGGTCGGAGAATCGAAGGGACGTTCCTAGGCACATGGGACGGAAGAAGGGGATGGGTCTATCACCTCGCCGTAAGGGACACGAGCAGGAGGACTGGCGTGGCCACGATGCTTCTCGAGGAGCTGGAGTCGAGGATAAGGAAGAAAGGCGTACTCAAGATGAACGCGATGGTGTACCTGAACAACGAGCCCTAGCTCTCCCTCTTCGAGAAGCGAGGCTTCAGGCGGCAGGACGACCAGGTGGTCGTGGTCGTCGGCAAGTTCCTCAGGAAACCGCGACCTGAGCGGTCGTCAGGATGAGGAGGAGATTCCCTTATCTCCCCGAAAGCAAGACTACGGCCCAGTTTGCGAGACGCCACGAAGGCCTTCCTCAAGGCAGCCTACAGGGAATTTTACTTCAGAAGGGCGGACTCGATCGAGTTTCCCGACCAGATAGAGTCCCGCGAGTTCGGCTACATACCGTTCGGCGGGAGCATGGTCCGCCACCTGACCTTCAGGCGCCCGGGCGAAGCCGCGGCAGAGCTACTTAGGCAGACCCCCTCGTCCGTATACTGCTCGAACGCGAGATACGAATCTCCCGCCGTGCCAATGGACGAAAAGGGGTGGAAAGGCGCGGAGCTGATATTCGACATCGATGCGACCGACATCCCGACACAGTGCAAGAGGGGACACGACCTCTGGTTCTGCGGGGATTGTCATTCGACGGGGAAGCTCCCGAGGCCGGCCAAGTGCCCGAAGTGCGAGGGGCCCACCGAGGAATATCACGGGACCTGCGAAGTCTGCATGTCGGCCTCGAAGGAGCACACGCTCAGGGTGGTCGACCTCCTGACCGACGATTTCGGCGTGGCGTCCGAAACCATCAGGCTGTACTTCTCGGGAAACAGGGGATTCCACATCCACGTGTTCGACCCGAGGTTCGACCTCCTCGACCCTCAAGGGAGGGCGGAAATTGCGGACTACGTAAGGGGAGGCTCGCTCCCGGCGCCTCAGACCATAGCCTCGACATTGAGAAGAGCCCCACACGTGTCTCCAGAGTCGAGCCTAGGCTGGATGAAGAGGATCACCTCGTACGTTGAGTCAAAGGGGAATGGATACCCAGGGACCGTTCAGAAGCTAGTCTCCGAGGCCATCTCATCCCGCAGGGCACTCATCGACACCTCGGTGACGACGGACATCCACCGTGTCTTCAGACTCGCTGGCACCCTGCACGGTGATACAGGCATGTGCAAGATGCGCCTCTCGTCAATCGAGTCGTTCGACCCGACGCAGGACGCGGTCGTCCTTAGCTCAGAGCCTGTCGCGCTCGAAATCAGATACAGCCCCCAGCTGACACTCAAGGGCATGAAGTATGGCCCCTACAAGGGCACGGTCGAGTCCCTTCCCGCCTACGCGGCCGTCCCCATTCTGACGAAAGGTTTCGGAGAAGTGAAGCCATGACCGATACCACGCTCGAGGGCCTCAAGCGGCAGCTCGACCTGGAAGGGGAGTCCAACCAGCTCTCATCCATTCCCGGGGACTTCTATCACAGGATCTCTGCCTACGCCCAGAAGCTCAGGAGATCGACCGGGGCGGGGGGCTCCGAGTCGGCCAACAGGCTGATTTTCATACAGGTCAGGTTGATCGAAACGATGGGCAGGCAGCTGCTAGAGCTACGGGCCAGGAAGGCGGCCGACCAGAACGCGGTTTCTCAGCTCCTTGCGGAGGAGAGGTACCTTTGCTCTGCCCAGACGAAGTCCAAAAGAAGGCTTGACGCCTTCGTAGACGCCCTTGCATCGGGGAAGCCTTCTTTCATCGACTTCGCGCAGATGAGCGAGAACAGGAGAAGCGTCACCATCAAGTTCGTCAAGCACGTCAACGAGCTTGTCGGGATGGACATGAAGCGATACGGGCCGTTCGAAGTGGACGACCTCGCGTCCATCCCCGTGGCCCACGCAAACGTCCTGATAGCAGCAGGAGACGCGGTAGAGGTTGTCACTCGCGAAGAGACATGACGGCAAGGCCGATACCGTCGTCTGGCCAACAGGAAGGGTCTAGGAATAGCTGCGCCAGGTGTGGTTGCACTTCATGCACCTGTAGAACTGGGTCGGCGGTTCGTCTCCGCTTCTTGTCTGCAGGAACCACCACATCGCTTCGTCATGTCCGCACTTGGGGCATTCGATCTTCGTCGTGGGTAGGGAAGTGAGTTTGTTCTCCTTGTCACCTACCACCTTTATCGGCGCCACATTGGCCAGATCCTCCTCGGTTGCCTGCATCACGGTCTTCCCGGCCTTGTTGGAGTATCCGCAGTTGTCGCACAGGTATGTTATCGTGACTTCGCGTGCGCCTTTGATTTGCTTGAGTTTCAGCCTTGTTCCGCATCTGGGGCAGAACTTCAGCCCGACCCACCGCCGAGCGCCTTCTTCACGTCCTGGAAGAGCTCCTGGGTGGTCTCAACTGCCCTCTCTATGCTGTTCGCGACGGCCTTCTCGGGCTTTATGCGCTGTGCCCTGACCTTCAGGACAAGCTTCTTGATCAGAGGGTGAGGCGGCAGCACTCCGGCGAATGTGACGCTCTTCTCTTCGAGGAGCTCGTGATGCACTATCTCGGCAAGCGATTGGTCCTCGCCTGTAATCTCCACGGTCAGTCCCCTCTCATCTTCGTTGGTCGTCTGAACCTGCATTTCGAATTAGCCAGCCCGCGGTTTCGAGTTATTAAGCTAAGCCCTGTTCAGGGTCGTATCGGCCACTGGCCGAAGTCGCTGGCCAGTTTCCTCTGCTCCACATTCCCGCACTCGTCGCACTTCGCCCTGCTGCCTCCTCTCGTCATGGGCTTGCCGCAGTTGCCGCACAGGGCGTAGAGCACCCCCATTTCGTCTTCCTCCACCGACAGGTGGATGATGCCGTTGACCAGGCTGAACACTCTGCACCGTACTATGTCACCCAGCTTCACCGGAGGCCCCGGCCTCGGTCCCCCCCTGGGGGCGCCTCTCCCCGGCGAATGGCTTCTGAGACTCAGTGAGCCGGAGAAGTCCTTGTGGCTCTGTTCGCCGTTCAGGAAGTGAATCTTCACAAACGCAGCGTTGGTCTGGGTTGTCTCCACCTGCCCCGTAATCCAGTCCCCCGGCTTGATGATCTCTGCTTCGGTCATCGGATTGACCGATATCTCCATGTTCTTCATGTTCTTCATGACGCTTCCGACCGCGAGGGATTTGATCACACCGGAATCATCATACGCGTGCCTCCCCGGAAGGAACTCCTCGGAGACCGCCAGTTTGTCTCCCGGAAATACCAGGTTCGCCGCCTTCTTGTTCGGGCTCATTTCTTCTTCATCAACCCAACCGTCAGCTCGATCCACTTCGGCCGCTGAAGAAACTCTCCGATTTCTCTCCCTTCAAGAAGGGCGACCAGCGCGTCCGCCTGCGGGATGGACAATACCGGCCGGTCGAAGGTGAACCCATCTATCGAAATCCTCGGGCACGCGGTCTGGACAAACGCCTGTATTTCACGGTGTGGAGCAAGACGCTCGGCGGTAATGTCCCTAAGCGCCAGCTCGACTACCTCTCTACCGTGCATCTCGAGCCTCTTCGAGATCCATCTGCTCCGTCCGAGCATCTTCTGACCCTCCTTCAGACCGGTGATTACCCCGAAGACCCTCGCATCGAGAGCCTTGTACACCGTGAGTATCGCCCTCTTCCGCCGCTCTTCCGCCGCTTCTTTCATGTCGATTACCTCGTTCAGGTAAGGGTCGAGCATGAACGTCGGCTTGTCTGTCGCAAGCGCGAGCCCGACGGCATGGAACTCGCTCTCTCCCAGCATGCAGAAGGCGTCCACGCCGTCCCGGATGGGGAACGTGGTCGAGAAGTCACATCCGAAGATTTGGCCCTCCATCATCAGGTTGTTCCCCTTTCCGACGGTGACCTCGAACCCGTTCCTCTCCAACCGGGCCTTCACCGGGGCAAGCTGATGCAGGTGCTGGCTGAATGTCGCGAGCCCGATTTTCCTGAAAGGCGCAAGCTTTGCCATCGCCGAGTCGACGACCTCGTCGAAATCAACATCGTCGACCGCATCGACCAGAAATGTGTGCCGACCCACTTCTCTGACGGTCGCATTGTGTCCGATGTGCAGGGCAAGGTCCGCCTGAAGGGTCTCCACGTCGTTGTCGACCGTGTCGCAGATGCCGAAGCAGCTGTCTCCGGCGAGAATGCAGTTGACCCCGTACCGTTCCTTCACCGTCGCCATAAGTTCTTTCGTCTGCTTCAGAAGACCGCCGGGTGCATTCAAAACAATAGTCTTCGGTCTGTTTTCTTCGATGATGCGGAAGACGTGAGCCTCGTCTATTCTGACGGTCATTCGGGAATCGGCTTCTCTAGTTGTTGGATTTCCGTGTGCGTCTTCATGGGGAGCTTCGTGCGGCCTGCCTTCATGGCCTCCTTCGCCTTGTCAAGGTTCTCTGCCTTCACCCGGAGCTCCAGGATCGTGTCGCCGATTCCGACCCTAGCCGCCACCCCGATCGGCTTGCCGAACGCCTTCCTCATCCCCTCCTGAAGCCTGTCCGCGCCGGCCGTCGCGATCATCTTGTTCTCTCTGAGGATGATGTGCGGATAACTCCTGACAACCAGCTGGTAGTTCTCCTCCCCTACGAGCGCCAGCTTCTTGTTCGCCGCCACCCTCGAGGCTTCGAGGGCGTTGCTCCTGACCTGGACCCTCCCTTCAGATACCAGCGTCAACTTGTAAGCATAGTCTGGCCTGGCCTTCCCGGTCGTGAACCTCGCCACCTTGGGGTTAGGAGCCCCAGGGGCGAACTTCTTGCTCGTGAATGCCATGCCTTTGATTTCTCGATAGTTCTTACCGTGCGTGCTTGATCAGCTCGGAATTTACTCGCCGACCCCGACCCCTAATTAATCTTCACGCTTAATACGGCAATTTCTCGCGTGAGACGGGTGCCTTTCGTACTCCCTCGGGAGCTCCGTATCGCCGAGAAGCTCGTCCTGGTCCTCGCCTTCGGGAAGCTGTCCCTCCTTGAGGCCTGCTCCACCCTTGCGGGCTCGCTCGAGAAGGCCGAGGTCCCTTCCGAACGCGTGGCCGTCCTCAGTCTGAAGCCATTGTCCGCTCAGCGGCTTGCGAGCCTGTCGGGGGTCCACAAGTGGGGACCACTGTTGGAAGTCACCGACGGGACTTCTCCGGCCTCGAAGGCTTTGGTCGAAGCCTTGGCGGGTCATTTCGACGCGATAGGCAACTTCTCCGTGAGCGGCTACGACGTCGCGGGGGATGACTACGAAGACCTTGTCAGGGCGCTTCTTGACCGACTGAAGGATTCCGGGTTCGTCAAAGTCAGGCTCCTCCGACCTCACGGGGAGGAGTTGATGGCCGAACAGGTGTTGACGCGCCAGGCTCTTGACATTCTTGCCTTCCCGTTCCATGGCGGGTTGGGCCTTGCGCCTACCGCCTGGGTCTCCGACCCGGGGATGTTCAGAGGCCGCGGGGTAGGCAAACCATCTCCTCACTCCGACATTTCTATGTCGCCGCGGCTGGCGAAACTGCTCATCAACCTCGCGGGACTCGTGCCAGGGCAGACTGTGGTCGACCCCTTCTGCGGCACCGGTACGATTCTGGCGGAGGCCCTACTTGGCGGCATGAACTGCGTAGGGTTTGACGCGAATCCGGGGAGGGTCAAGGACGCGAATAGGAACCTGGACTGGGCGGTCGGCGGCGTCAAGACTAATCGCTACGTAATCAGGACAGGAGACGCTAGGCGCCTGAACCGCCTGCTCGACAGGGGGAAGGTCGACGCGGTCGTAACCGAGCCCATCCTGGTCCCTCGGCTGAAGGCGCGTCCGCGGACCCAGACGGCGGAGGAACTCCTGGGGCCGAAGGAGAGGATCTACGCCGAGTCCCTTGCCTCGATGGCGGAAGTCCTCGCCCCCGGCGGGAGGATAGTCATCGTAGTCCCCGTGATCCGCACGATGGAGGGAGAAGAAGTCACGATAACCCTGGAGGGCCGCGAACTGGGACTCAAGAACCACCAGCCGGGCCCGGTCGGCTTCGACTATCCCGTAAGGCCCTCGTTCGAAAGCACCCGGTGGGTTGGGCGGGCTGTCTACGTCTTCGAGTCGCGCGTCTGAGCCTCGATGGCGGCAACGGCCCTGTCGAAGGTCCCCGACATCAGGTTGAGCTGCCCGTCGGTCATCCGTGACGTGGACGCGATCCTCTTTCCAGCTTCGTACAGGGTCTTCAG
Organism: Nitrososphaerota archaeon; assembly: GCA_016200045.1. Lineage (GTDB taxonomy): Archaea > Thermoproteota > Nitrososphaeria > Nitrososphaerales > Gagatemarchaeaceae > UBA183. The sequence goes on from JACQFN010000021.1 coordinate 90,098, forward strand.
CTTGTGTGGCCTGACCTTCGAGACGCGGGCCAGTTCATAGAACCTTCCGGCGAAGACCTCCCTCGCCTCCCTGCTCTGTGGCTTGGCCCTTCCCACAGGCCCTCTCGAAGCGCAATACAGCATGATGGCTACGGCGTGCCCGAGGTTGAGAGCCCTGTATTTCGTGCCCACGTCTATGGTCACCGTCATGTCGCACATCCCGATTTCCTCGTTCGTCAGGCCAGTGGAGTCCCGCCCGAAGATTATCGAAGAGGCGGCCGAAGCGGAGAGAGCCTCGTGGAGCCTGTCGGGGGTCAAACTCCTGCGTATGATGTTTGACTTCCTGTTCGCCCTGACCGCGGTCGTCGCGATCAGGAGTTCGTTATCCGACCTCACTTGTTCTAGGGATGCCACCTCCGCGCTGTCCAGGATATCAGAGGCGTGGGAGGCGTAGACAGCCGCCACGGAAATGTCCACCATCGGGCTTACAAGGTATAGCTTGCGTACCCCGAAATTCTTCACCAGCCTCGCGACGTGACCCACGTTCACAGGATATTTCGGTTCGACCAGCGTGACCGAGGTTCCTTTCGGAATCACGCTCCTCCCCGAGGGAAGGGGCCGATAAATGCCTCATCGAGGGGATTATTCGACCAGTCGCCACAGCTCGTCGGGGGCGAGGGAAAACACACGCCTCTCTCCGAACGACGCGCCGGGCGCCTTCATCCCGAGCTTCGAAAGTGCGGAAGAGACCTGCTGTCTTCTTAGCGAGAAGAGCTTCCTGACCCAAGCCACCTGCTCGGCGGACATCAATTTCCTCGGCGCAACCGAGACCATGACTGAGTCGACCTTCGGCGGAGGGTCGAAAGCCGCTCTTGGGACGACCGCCAGTAACTTGAACTCGGTTGACATCTGAGCGATGGCGGAAACCGCCCGGTAATCCCTGCTTCCTGGCTCAGACGTGACCTTTTCGACGAAATCCTTCTGCAACAGGACGACCCCCCGCCTGTATCTTGTCTGGCTCAACCACCCGACGAATTTCGCTGAGACGGAATAAGGCAGGCTGGAGACGATGACGTCGAACTTGCGCTTCGAATTGAACGCGTCTCCCATCCTGATGGTCACATTTCCACCACTGACCCGAGCGGCGGTGTCCCTGAAGTTGGAGGGGTCGATCTCATACCCTTCCAGGCGTGAGGACACCTCGGCCAGTTCGACGGTCAACGCCCCCTTTCCGGTCCCCACCTCGAGGACTCTCTCCTCAGCGCGGATTCCGGCCTCGGCTATCATCCTGCGGACCACGTCTTCGTCAACAAGGTAGTGCTGTCCGAGCCTTTGCCGCTTCATTTCTTCACGAACAGGCTGATCCTCGAGTCACCCGACAGTTCCTCGACAATCCTTTTCGCAATCATTCTTGCTGGGTCGCGAAGACCCACCCTTCGCTGCACGTCTTCGAAGCTGGCGAAGGGCTGTTTCTCTCTCATCTGGATGATTTCGAGCGTGAACGTCTTCCCTATACCAGGGATCAGCTCGAGCCCATGCAGCCTCGGGGTCAGCGGCTGGAGGTCGTTGAAGTATGAGACATACTTCTTCTCGCTCGCCTTTACCAGGTTCTCGGCCACGGTCGAGAGCGACAATTTCGACTCCGGGGTGAGCTCCTCGAAAGCCAGTTTCCCCAGCACGCTGACGATCTTCTCCCTGCCCTCCTTCCCGATTTTGACCCTCTCCCCCACCTCGAAATCCTGGTTGTCCATAGCGAGGAGCTCGAGCAGCGTCAGCCTCTCTTCCCCGATCGCCTGAACCATCGGGCCCTCTCTCCCCTTGATGACGGAAGATTTTCCTCTGGGGGAGAAATCCAGAACATAGGCGAACTCCTCGTACTTCTTGTCTGCTGGCATCAATTCCGGGGCTGTCTCCTTAGGAACATTCGTGGTTTGGGGAACTAGTCCTCCACATACGGAGTCCTCGGATACATCTTCTGTAGCCTTTGCCTCTGGTCTTGTAAAGTCCGCCTTGATATTTAACGCTTGGCTGCCTAGGACTTAGTGGAGAATCTTTAGGACCTTCTCGAGCGTCTCGGTGGGCAGGAGCTTCCTCCATCCCGACGTGAAAGTCCTAAGTTCCTCGAGCGACTTCGGCATCACGTTCACCAACTCGACGGATTCCTCTTCGCTCAGTCCGCACTCAGTTTCGAGCTCCTTCCTGAGCTTCTTTGCTGAGTCGGGCGGCGCCTTCGAGAACTTCGCGGTGTAATCGAGGGTCCTCTTCTGAATCTGGTCGGCCTTTTCCAGGTCGATCTTCTGGAGCATCTGGTGCGCCTCCGGAATCGTCAGCAACTTCTTCGTGTGCTTCTCCATGGCTACTTGGCCCCCAGCCTCACCACGTGCTCTTTCCTTGCGACAAGCTTCTTGGTCTTCCCTCCGACCGGGACGTCCAGCGTTACTGCCCTCCTCCCCACCTCAGTCACCACTCCGACGAGCCCGTTGAACCTGCGATGAGGCATCCCCTTGACCTGGGCCGGGTCGATCTTGACCACGACTTTGTCATTCGGATTGTATTCTACCAGCATGCTACTCAACCCCTTCTTTCCGTGGGACTTGAGAAGCGACCGGGTCCTTCTCCTATATCCGTGTGACTTCGGCATAAGTGAAACTTCCCCTCTCCCTGACTTCGCAGATGTCGAAGCTGCGACATCTGACCTCAGTTTTTAAGACTTCCGACACTGAAGGCGAGACCAGCTCCCCGCTGATGAACCTCTTTACGGGAAGCCCCCCGTCCAGGACGGCCTCGACGATCAGCCTCCGGCCCCGGGCCGACCCCTTGGCCGAATACACAGTCTTCGTGACAGGCCGGTTGTGGGGTCGGTCGAACCTGACATCCGCCCTGCGAAAGCGTTTCCCCAGCTCATGGATCCGGTCCGGGTGAATCGCCGTCCTAGAAGTGCATGTGATGAGGGTCCTGAATCGGAAAGGGGGAACCCGGAGAGGCCTGGATACGAGCAGACGTCCTCTGTCCACCGACACCTGCTTCCCCCTGAACCTGCTTGCGAACCTCTTCGGGAGGACCCGCCTCAGTGGGTTCTTCAGCTCCGCGATGAAAGGCCTTCCGGGAGCCAGGACCCTGCTCTCCAAGTCCTCAGTCCCCATCCAGGTGAACGTCATCCTGTCGGACCCGGCGATCGCCCCGAGCCTCCTTCTCAGATGCCATTCTACGCTCTGCCTGCTGCCGTACCCGGTTCCCGAGCACTTCTCGCATCCCGCCCCAGAGCAGTGCCTGCACAGCTCCCTCCTCTGGCTCATGCCGGGCGGTTTGGTGTACCTGCCATAATAGAACAGAGGCCTGGTCGTCACCGAGGAACTCCCGTCTGACATTCCCACAAGAAGCGTAAGATCCGGCTTGAGTTTGTTGACCGGTTTCCTGACCTTCTTGGCCAGGAGTACGGCAAAGAGCCGGACAGCCTGCGTCTTGACGGTCTCGCTTCCCTTCAGGCGCAAAGCGGACCTCAGCTCGTCCTCTTTCTCCTGGATTCCCTCCGGGAGGGTCATCCCGACTGTGAAGCTCCTGAACTGATAACGCCGCATCTGGCTGGCAGCTCCTTCCACAGCCTGAGGTATCCTGTCGAAGAGGCCGCTGCAGACCGAGCATGACGGCCCGTCTACCTCGTCGAAGTGCGTGCCTGGGCCTTCCCTATCGATACAGAATTGGCAGAGCCGATATCTGCGCGCCGCCTCGGACACCCTTACTGTCCACCCATTCGGCGAACCATCTGTCTGAACTCCCTGCCCTTGCTGTTCTTGGCCAGGCCCTTCATCTGCTTGTACCTCGACAGGAGTTCTCTGACGTCCTTCTCGCTCCTTCCGGAGCCCCTTGCAATCCTCTTCAGGCGCGAAGAATTGATCTTCTGAGGGTCCGCCTTCTCGTCCCGCGTCATAGACTGTATGATCGACTTGTACACCTTCACCCTCCCCTCCGCCTTTTCGAGCTCCTCGACGTTGAGCGCCCCCGAAAAGCCGGGGATGTGCTCGACCACCTTCTTGAACGACCCGAATTTCTTCATCTGCTCGAACTGGACAAGCAGGTCGTCCATCGTCATCTTGCCCGACATCACCCTCTGTGCCATCTTTTCGTCGACCTCTACCTCGGCCTGTTTGACCATGTCCATCAGGGCCCTGAGGTCTCCCATCCCGAGGAGCCTTCCCACGAATCGGGTCGGAGCGAACTCCTCGAGGTCGTCGATCCTTTCCCCGGTCCCGATGAAGAAGACCTTGGCACCGGTGGCGGCGGAGGCGGCCAGAGCCCCTCCTCCCTTCGCTGCGCCGTCCAGCTTGGTGACTATGATCCCCCCAACAGGGGCGGCCTGGTGGAAGGCGAGGGCCTGATTGTAACACTGCTGTCCAATGGTGCCGTCGATCACCAGTATGGTGGCGTCGGGCTTCACCTTTCCGACGACCTCCTTCATCTCCTGCAGCAGGCCCTTCTCCTCTTTGTGCCTCCCGGCCGTGTCGATAATGACAAGGTTCTTCGGCCCTTCGAACTGCTTCTTTCCTTCTTCCGCAATCTTCACCGAATTCTTCTCCTTGTCGTCGCTGAAGACCTCCGCCCCAGACGTCGAAACGAGCGTCCTGAGCTGGGCTACCGCTCCAGGCCTGAACGTGTCAGCGGCAACGACCCCCACCCTGAACCCACGCTTCGAGTAGAGGCGGGCCAGCTTCGCGGTCGTCGTCGTCTTCCCCGAGCCCTGGACCCCGAGCATTACCACCACGTTCAACCTGTCCTTTTCGAGCTTGAGGCCGCCCTCTCCTCCGAGGAGTCGGGCCAGTTCCTCGTACAGGACCGAAACGACCTGGTCCTTCCGGGTCACGCCAGCAGGCGGCTTCTCTTCCAGCGCCCTCTTCTGGACCCTTTCCGTCACCTCGAGGGCCATCCTGACGTTGACGTCGGACTGGATGAGCGCCCTCTGGAGGTCCCTGACGAACTCCTTCACAGTCTTCTCGTCTACCAGGTTCGAGCCGACGAGCTTCTTTACAGCTGCCTGAAGCCCGTCTCTCAGCGAATCCAGCATTCTAGTCGGGCGAAGCCATTCCGTGTATTTATTATCTTAAGCAGAAGTGACCAAACCTTCCGACTCAGGCTGGACTTGTGGGCAACGTTCTAATGGTCTGAAGCAGGTCGGACCTTTAGGTGACGGGTCACGAGGGTAGGAGCTCTCTTTTCCGGCGGCAAGGACTCGACCTTCGCCGCTTACCTTGTTTCAAGGGACCACGACCTTCTCTGTCTCGTCTCAATCTTCCCGAAGTCCTCAGAGTCCTTCATGTTCCACTATCCCAACATGAGGTGGACGAGACTCCAGGCAGAGGCAATGGGCACTCCGCAGATTATCGAAGATACCCCAGGGAAGAAGGAGGAGGAACTCTCGGACCTCGCCCGTGCGCTCTCAAGGGCGAAAGAGGAATTCAGCCTAGACGGGATTTGCACAGGAGCATTGGCGAGCGTCTATCAGAAGAACAGGGTCGAGAGGATATGCTCGGAGCTCGGTCTCGAGTGCATCTCCCCGCTCTGGGGAACGGATCCGGCCTCACATCTTCATCGCTTGATCGAAGAGCGCTTCCTGGTCTCGCTGGTCAGCGTATCGGCGCTTGGTCTGACGGAAGAATGGCTTGGGCGAACGCTTGATCCAAAGTCCGTTGACGAGTTGATAGGACTCAGTCGAAAATACAAGTTCAATCCAGGCCTGGAAGGAGGCGAGGGGGAGACCTTCGTCCTCGACTGCCCGCTGTTCTCCCAACGAATCGAAATCGTCTCCTCAGAGAGACATTTGAGCGGCGATTCCGGATATCTCGAGATTACGCAGGCGAGGCTTTCGCCGAAGTCCTAGCCCACGGGTGGCGGGGGTCTCGTCCCAAGGACGATCTCGACCGTCATCACGCTCCCGTTCCTGATTACCTGGACCATGACGGTCTGTCCCGGTAGCGTGAACTCCTGCAGGTACGCCGACAGGGCATCAGTGTTGACGATCTTGCTGCCGTTCATTCCGATTATGATGTCTCCCCCGATTGAGTAGGACACTCCTTGAACGGACACAGTGTGGTCTCCTCCTCGGAGCCCTCCAATCGCTGAGGGACCGCCAGCCGTGACGTTCTGGACGAGGGACCCGTAAGTCGTGTTGGTCCCCTGTAACCTGGAAAGCTGGAGGTTCATGTCTGCGGCGATTACTCCCATGTAGGAATGCAGCGTATAGGACCCGGTCGTGATCAAGGAGGGGAGCTCCCGCTCAATCACGTCCGACGGGATCGCGAAACCGACTCCCTGCGAGCTCAGGACCGCCGCCGTCGTTATCCCTACGACCGAGCCATTCGCATTGAGCAGCGGGCCCCCCGAGTTCCCAGGGTTTATCGGGGCGCTGAACTGGATCACGTCCGCGATCGCGAAGTTACCTGCTGCCGTTTCGGTCAGAGTTCGCCCGGTCTGGCTTATGATCCCGAAGGTCATGGAACCAGCCAGGCCAAACGGGTTCCCGATGGCCACGACAGGTTCCCCCACCCTGAGACCGGACGACCCTGCTATCGTGAGGGGATGGAGCTCTGCCGAAGGCGCAGTGAGGTTCAGCACCGCGAGGTCGACGTAGGCGTCGGTCCCGAGTACGCTTCCAGCGAATGAATTCCCGTCGAAGAACGTGACCGAGATGTCGACCACGTCATGGACGACGTGATAGTTTGTGACGACGTACTCTTTACCCTGGAACTGTGTTACGAACCCCGACCCCAAGATGGTAGCGTTGCCGCTTGAGGAGGTCTGCACTCCTTGAACCGTAACGATGCTGGGCGAAGAGTCGGCATAGATCTGGACCGGGATCAGGCCAAGCAGAGAGGTGTTCCCTGAGTGGGCGGCCGACGCGAGCTGCCTTTGGAGGTCGGAGTTCTGGCTCACCAACGAATTGATGAGGCTCTGCTGCCGCCTTTCCCTGTCCACCGAGGCCGAGTTCGCGAACCAGACGCCGACTGCGTATGCCGCAACGGAAACAAGGACTAACGTCAAAAGGAAGACGGCGATGTATCTTCCCCGGCGCGGCGGTCTCTCCTGGGTCATCATATGCGGGCGTACTCCCAGAAGACCTATATTTCTAATCGACGCCGAAGCCCTGCTCTAGATGAGGGGATTTCCGGAAGAGCCGGCTGAGTACGACGATGAAGAACGAAACGACCGATAGAGCACGACCGACGGCAGGCTGAAATCATCAGAAGATCCGTCGCAACAACTTGAGCAGTCGAGCTAGGAAGGCATCGGTCCTTTCGATGTATCTCTTGGTCACCTCGGTCCCCGAAAGGAAACTGGCTTTCATTTCTGCGAAGTCAACCTTTGGCGAGAAGTAGGCGTAGATGGGAATCCCGGCCAGGATGACCGCGGAGCCGACGAGTTTGTCCTGAAGGGACGTCGAATACAAGAGGAAGAGGCAGACCCCGATGCCCAGCCACGGCAGGACGTTCTGACCGCGGAGGGACTTGTTTCCTTTCTTCTTGAGGACGAGGAAAGACACCGACACCAGAAGGAACGAGAAAGAGAGGTTCAGCACGGAGAACGAGATGAGACTGGAGAGTCCTGAAAACGCAGACAGCACGAAAGCGATGACCCCCTGTGCAGCCAGGGCGATGTAGGGCGTGCCGAACCTCTTGTGGATTTTCGAGAACGCCTTCGGGAAGAGGCCGTCGATCGAAAGGGCGTACGAGAGTCTGGCTGTGCCCAGGATCCCGGATTCATCGGAACCCGAGACGGAGAAGAGTGCTCCCACGCTCATCATCGCTCCCCCAATGGTGCCGAGGAGGGTCGTGCCTACCAGGATGAGCGGGACCGTCGTCCCCGCCAGCTTGTCTGAGCTCACCGCACCGAATATTACGAAGTTGGTCGTGACGTAGAACGCCACCACAATCAGTATCCCGGTCACGATCGCGCGAGGTATCGTCCGCCTCGGGTTATCGACTTCATCCGCGGGAAGCGTCCCCATCTCGAACCCGACATAGGCCCAGAAGATCAGCACCAGGGCCGTCCCCAGGTTGCCGAATCCGTCCGGGGCCAGGGGGAGATAGTTCCCGGCGAAGCTCGGGTTCACTGAGAACGACCAGAAACCGACGACCACGAGAAGGAAGAGCGGAGAGAGCTTGATGAATGTCAGCGCGTCGTTGAGCCGCCCGGCAGCTCTGACCCCGAATATGTTCACCGAAGTGAGCCCGAAAAGGAAGACGGCCTTGACCGCGAGCTGCCCCGCAGTGTTCAGGGACACGAAGTACTGAAGGTAGTTGGCGAACGTGATGGCAAACACAGGGAGCGATATGACTTCGGCTATCCACATGCTCCACCCGGCGAGAAACCCGTAGAAGTCGTTGAACGCTTCCGAGACGTAGGCGAACGGACCCCCGACCTTCGGGACGTAGTAGGCCGAATAGGCGAAGATTATCGCGAGAATCATGGCCATCACCCCGGCGACGACCCAGAGCACGACGGAGAATGGTCCGACGAGGCCCGCGGTAAGAGCCGAGGCTATGTAGATGTCGCTCCCTATGATCGCTCCTACGACGATGTTCGTCAGGTCGAAGAGGCTCAGGTCCCTCTTGAGGGCGACCAACCCGGAAGAACGCTCCTTCGGGGGTTAATAGCTGAGAACGATCGAAGGCGCAGAGCCGACAGGAACGCTCAGGTTCCGCCCTTGATTCGCATGATCTTGTTCCGGCCCATCACGGCCCAGTACTCGACCTCGACCCCCGGCCCCAGCTGGCCGTTGAGCTCGGACATCTCCTCGGGGGTGGGTTTCGGCGTCTCGAAGACCTGGAACGTCTCCAGGTCCATGAGCTGGACCGAGTCGCTCATGACCGAGGTCACCTGCCCAGAACGTTTGTCGATCATCGGTATGTCTACCCTCGACTCCGCGGGCGACACGTAGCTCTTCTTCGAGCCAGTGAATATCGAGATGGCCACGAGCCTGACCTTCGCGCTCCCGTGCTTGCCAGGCTTGAAGTGCTCCCGGCTGACCACCTTGCACGGCTCCCCGTCAAGTATGATATAGCTCCCTTCCTTCACGCTCCCGAGGTCTGCGGGCCTGCTCAAGAAATGAATCGCGCACTGCCTCGCGGTGGAAACTAAATAAATGTCTCACCTTCGAGTGGACGACGCCAGGAAGATTTGACGGAACCTAGCGGATCGGACGGGCCCGCTCGACGGGCATTCCAATGATGAACTGAAGGATAGCTTAGTTGTCTGAACCCGCCCTCGTCCTTGATTCGACCGCTTTCTACGCGGGCATCCCCTACCAGGGCAACGGCAGATATTTCACGACCTACCTCGTCCTCGAGGAGATCAAACACCACAGCGTCGGGTCGTCCCTGATTCACACGAGAGTGCAGGTGACTGAACCGTCCGCCGAAGCCATCGAAAGGGTCAGGTCGACCGCCAAGCAGACGGGTGACGCCGGAGCCCTCTCGCAGACAGACCTGTCCCTTCTCGCCCTAGCACTCGACCTTTCGAAGGGGGAGGGGGGCGCCAGCCTCGTCTCCGACGATTTCGCAGTCAGGAACGTCGCAGAGGTGCTCTCGATCCCTCTCTCGAAGACGGCGTTGAAGGGCGGGGAATGGAAGAACGTCACCTGGCGGCTGCACTGCAAGGGATGCGGGAAGCAGTACACCAACCCCAAACTCACGCAGTGCCCCGTCTGCGGCACCCAGCTGGTCAGAAAGGGCCTCACGAGCTAGCGGACGACAGCTCGACTCGGAACATGAAAGCCGACAATGAGAGCGGTCAAGCCGCTTTGACTAGGCTAGTCAGAAAATACTACTACCTTTAAATATTTCACCCAACACTTAGTTGTATAGTGATTAGAGAGCATGAACCCCTATAGAACTTCTGCGCTGCACGTTTCTGACAAGTGTCCCAACTGCGGCAAGAGGACCCTGGTCGAGGACGCCAACTCGGGAGAGATGACCTGCGGCAACTGCGGGTACGTAGTGAGCGAGAGGGCGGTCAACCAGGGGCCGGAGTGGAGGTCCTTCGGTGACGAGAAGGGCGCCCAAGCGATCAGGGTCGGCGCGCCCACGTCTATCACCTACAGGGACATGGGCCTTTCGACGATGATCGGTCGCTCGAACAGGGATGCGTCTGGTCGGTCGTTCGCCTCGCCGATGCGAAGCACGATGGACAGGCTCCGCAGGTGGGACAACAGGGCGCCGGCGTTCGGCTCGAAGGAGAAGAACCTCAGCGTCGCCCTTCGCGAGCTCGATAAGATGGGGGACAAGCTCGGTGTCTCGCAGGCCGTGAAGGAAAGGGCCGCCTACATCTACAGGAAAGCCCTGGAGAGGGGGCTGCTCAGAGGGCGCTCCATAATCGGAATCTCGGCCGCTTCGCTCTACGCCGCGTTCAGGGACACCGAAACCCCGAGGACGCTCAAGGACATCGCTACGGTGAACAACCTCGACAAGAAGTCAATCGCCCGCGACTACAGGATCCTTCTGAGAGAAATGGACCTCACCATGCCAGTGGCGGATGCGGCGAGGAACGTCACCAGGATCGCGTCCAAGGTGGGCTTCTCGGAGAAGGTCGCGCGCAAGGCGATCGAAATCGTAAGGATGACCGAGGAGAGGGAGATTTCCGCTGGGAAGGCCCCGATGGGTCTGGCCGCCAGCTCTCTCTACTTGGCGGGGGTCATCGAGGGGGAGATCAAGACCCAGAAAGAGATCGCCGCGGCGGCGGGCGTGACTGAGGTCACAGTCAGGAACAGGTACAAGGGACTCCGCTCCGACCTCGGCCAGGCGCTAGGCCTCGATGCCGCCGCCCAGACGATAGCCGCGAGTCAGGTTCGAAAAGTGGACCGGGGGGGAATTGAACCCCCGACCTTGGGACCTTGAAGGTTCTCCCGCGTGCGAGGCGGGCGTTCGTACCGCTGAACTACCGGCCCTGAAGCGCTCTCAAGACGGGCCGTATTTAATGTCAGACTCGCGGGGTCGGACACACCAAGATCTTTTCGGACCCTGCGCTTAAATCACGAGGGCGGGGAGCTCATGCCCGTTGAGGCTCCGCCGAATCGGGGAGGCCACCCTTGGTCCTGTATGAATGGGTGTTATGGGCCCACATAGTGAGCATCTTCGGATTCCTTGCTGCCCACGGAGGCTCTTCCCTCGCAGTCTTCAGAATCCGGATGACCAAGGAGCCAGAGAGCCTCCGCGCCCTGCTCGGCCTGTCCAGGCTGTCTGTGGTTCTTTCCTACGTCTTCATCCTACTCGTCCTCGCTACGGGAGTGACACTGGGGTTCCTCGGCGGGTTCTGGGGCCGATACTGGATATGGACTGCCATCGTCGTGGCTTTCATAATGATGGGCCTCATGTACAGCCTCGGGACTGCCAGGTTCAACTTGCTCAGGAAAGCTGCAGGCCTCGAATATTACGAAAACAGGAAGAAGCAACAGCCGGGCCAGGTCGCCGATGCGTCTGAGCTTGACAGGCTGGTCACCAATGTGCGGCCCTATGAAATCTCGGCCGTCGGGGTCGTAGGAATCCTCGTGATTGCCTGGCTGATGGTCTTCAAGCCGTTCTGAGAGAACCTTTCAGGGAAACCCTTTTCCAACAGGGACCAAGGACAGATTTCAAGATGCCCCGCCCCGACCTCGAGGACAGGCTATTCTGGGTCGCGAACGAGAAGGAGATCAGGAGCGCCAAGACCACCGACTCCTACTTCTTACACGCTAAGCAGGTGCTTCAGAAGAACCGAATCGAGTCCCGAGTCGTCATGGAGGTCTACGCCAGGGACGTCCCCTACCCAGACAACTGGGGGGTCCTGAGCGGGGTCTACGAAGCGGCAAAGCTGCTCGAGGGGCTGCCAGTCAACGTCTGGTCTTTCGACGAAGGCTCTGTCTTCGTAGCAGACGGCTCGACCGCTTTGTACGAGCCTCTGATGGTGATCGAAGGAAGGTACGTCGACTTCGTGGAGTACGAGAACCCGTTGCTGGGCCTCCTTTCATCGTCGACGAGCGTCTCCACCCGGGCTGCGAAGTTCAGGATGGCAGCGGAATCCAAACTCCTCATCAGCTTCGGGACGAGGCGCGTCCATCCGGCGCTTTCTCCGATGATCGAACGGGCCTGCTACATCGCCGGTTTCGACGGCGTCTCCAACGTGCTGGGGGCGCAGCTGCTGCAAATGGAGCCGTCAGGGACCATGCCCCACGCACTTGTCCAGGTGATAGGGGACCAGGAGAAGGCCTGGCGGATGTTCGATGCTACAATCCCCAAAGGAATCCCGCGGGTGGCCCTCGTCGACACTTTCTGGGACGAGAAGGCCGAGGCGATCAAGGCCCTCGAAATACTCGGGGACCGGCTCTGGGGAGTCAGGCTCGACACGCCGGCGTCAAGGCGCGGGGACTTTCGGAAGATAGCCGAAGAGGTCCGCTGGGAGCTCGACATACGCGGAGGGAAGAACGTCAAGATCATCGCCTCTGGGAGAATCGACGAGGCTTCGATGGCGCAGCTCAATCAGGTGGTCGACGGATACGGAGTGGGTACGGCCGTAGCCTACCCGCCGGTCATAGACCTGAGCGCGAAAATCGTAGAGGTCTCGGAAAAGGGAAAGAGGGAATTCAGAGCGAAGCGGGGCGGCCTCGGGGGCCGGAAGGCAGTGTTCAGGTCCCCCGGATACTCGGACTTCGTCACGCTTTCCGGTCCACCAAAAGCGGGGCGCGGGGCGGAAATGCTGAAACCACTTCTCAAAGACGGGAAGCTTCTCCGTAACTTTGAGACTCCCGATCAGATTCGCTCCAGGGTGATGAAGGAAGTCGAACGCCTTCGCTCCTCAAATCCGTCGCTGACTTGGAGGTGAGAGCATCCCTGCCCGGGCGCTCCTAGTCGTAGACGTGCAGAATGACTTCTGTCAAGGGGGAGCTCTTGCGGTCAAGGACGGGGACTCGGTCGTACCCACCCTCAACCTGGTGATTGACGCCTCTATCAGGGCCAATCTCCCTGTCTTTTTCACGCGCGACTGGCATCCCGCGAACCACTGCTCCTTCAGGGCCCAGGGGGGGCCATGGCCTCCGCACTGCGTCCAGGGCACCAGGGGGGCCGAATTGCATCCGGAACTGAGGATCCCTCCAGGGGCGCCGATATTGAACAAAGGGAGCGACCCGTCGAAGGAGGCTTACTCCGGGTTCCAGGGGACTGACCTGAAGGAGCGGCTCAGCAGGTTGGGGGTCAAGGAAATCTTCCTCGGCGGGCTGACGACGGACTACTGCGTCAAAGAGAGCACTCTTGACGCGCGGAAGGCAGGTCTTGTCGTGCATATCATGCAGGACGCGATCAAGGGGGTCAACGCGCATCCTGACGATTCCTCGGTCGCCCTGCAGACGATGAGGTCCGCAGGGGCGGACATGATTGATTCTCGAAAAGCAATCGAAGCCATTTCCGGCGCGTAACAGTGTAGTCATCATCCTGGCCTTTTGGGCCAGTCCAGATCGCCCGTCGTAGCACGTTACGCGCCAGACACATCCAAATCGCCCTTCTGTCTATTTATCCGTTCTTCGGAAAGAGAAATCCCTCGCAGGATTTTATAGGCGAAAAGAATCAACGGGTCTCTATGACAGAAGACGGCGAGTTGGTGAACTGGTACAAGGCCCTGGCGGAGGACCCAGACTACTTCATGAACACGGAAGCTGGACAGAAGGAGCTGGCCGACATGATCAGGAAGGAGTCGGAGCGCCTAATCGAAGAGCTGGGAAGGGCGGCCAAGCGGACCAAGGAGATAATCTGGCTCTCCCGTTTCTGCGGAGGCTGCGCTTACTTCAGGCAGAAGGGTTCGAAAATGACCTGCGACAGGTGGGCGGTCAGAATCGTGAAGCCATTCTACGGCAGGCCGACTTGGGTCGAGACCCGGCCAAGAAGAGAAGGGGACGAGAAGGAACTCACGATTGAGGGGATCAACTGGGACGTGAAATGGAAGGAGATCTCGGACAAGATCGTAGAAATGGCGGTAGGCATGGTGAACGGGGGGTACCCATACTTCTGCTACAGACCAGACTGATTGTTCAAAATCGTAGGTTCATTAGAATTCCCGGCCACCTATCGCCCGAAGCATATGAGAGGCAAGAAGTGGGTCGCAGTAGCGCTGGTTCTCGTGGCGTTCTTCCTCTTCGTTCCCTTCGTGCCCTACACGAGGGCATCGGGGCAGTACTTCGGCGCCCACTACCAGGTGACCGCGGATGTCTCTCCGTCCTATTACCTGACCAGGTGCGGCTCCTACATCAACTCCCAGGCGGCTGCCCAGCTCGCGTCGGGCTTCTCGGGGTTCTACCAGCTCTCCCGTGGGTATACCTTCACCTGCAACTTCCAAGCCCAATGAGCCGTCGAAGTGACGGAAGGTTTCGGAATCAACGCCCGACTGTATCAGGTTAATAGTCCAGGGGAAAGGGCACCGAGCGCTTGATTCCAAAGGCCGTCGTCGGGACTTCCATACTTGCCCTGGCTCTGATTTCTTGGACACTGATCGTACTGAACGTCGGCCCGATGATGGGGATGCCCTCCCTTCCTCTGGACCTCGGTATGCTCGCTGTCTTCGTGCTGACCTGGACGATTGGAATGGTCGCGATGATGTTCCCTACCGCCGTTCCAATGCTTCTGATGTTCTTCCACGTCGGGAAGATCGCTTCGAAGGAGGTCAGGGAAGGAGGAGGGCCCTCGCCAATCAAGGCGTTTCTCTTCGTCGGGACCTACATCGGTTTCTGGATTGCGACAGGGGTGGCCTTCTACCTTGGTCTCGCACTCGTATTCAGCATGTTTTCATCTGACGCCGGGCTCTTCATCGGGAGCACCCTCGGAATCGGAATCGGCCTGATACTTGTCGCGGCCTACCAGCTCTCCCCGATCAAGGGGGAGTGCCTGAGCAGGTGCCACCCGAGTTCGTTCCTCTTCAAGTACTACGAAGGGGGCCTCCCTGGTTCGGTGCGGATGGGGGCGTCATACGCCAAGTACTGCATCGGGTGCTGCTGGGTCATGATGGCCTTCCTGATGGTCTCTGCTTCGATGGGGGTCGCCTGGATGGCCGGGTTCGCCGGGATTATCTTCGTGGAGAGGACATTCCCAATCCGTGAATGGATGCCGAAACTATTCGGGCTCGGCTTCTTGGTCGCAGGAGCAGCGCTCGTCATCGCACGCTAAGAGAACTCCAACCCTTATCTAACCCGTCAGGGAGTGTCTCTGTCGAATAAGTATGGCAGAAAAATGGAACCTCGAAGGCGACTGGATCAACTCGTGCAGTTGCGACTCAGGCTGCCCGTGCCTGTTCTACTCGGACCCAACCACGGGACACTGCGACGCCATGGACGCCTTCCACATACGCAAGGGCAAGTATGGGAAGGTCAAGCTCGACGGCCTGAACGCCGTCATGGTCTCCAGGTCTCCAGGGAACTTCTGGAAGGGCAACTGGACCGCCGCACTCTACCTCGACAACAAGGCGACACCGGAACAAAGAGCCGCGCTCGAGACCGTCCTCGGAGGGAAGGCGGGAGGGGCACCTGCAGTCCTTGCAGGCCTAATCTCGAACCTCAAGGGCGTCAAGTACGGCTCCGTCAAGATCGACCCATCCAAGCGGTGGGCCATGGTCGACGGCGTCCTCGAATACCAGCTGAAGCCCACCGAGGGTGGAGACAAGTCGAAGCCGATAATGGTGGCCAACCATCCATTGAATCCCGACGTGGACTCGATGAGCATGGGCGTCGGCATCAAGAGCCACTACAAGGACTTCGACATGGAATTCGACAACACCGGCAAAGACGGCAACTACGCGGGTTTCCATTTCAAGGGACCCTAGCTCTGCGCTAGGACCCTTTCCTTTTTCTTCCGAATGCGAACAGATCAGGCTTCGTTCATAGAGGCCCTGGGTGGGATTTGAACCCACGATCGAGAGGTGTCCGCACCGGTCGTTCCACAGCCTCCTATGCTAACCATGCTGCACCACCAGGGCCACTGTGTGCGGCTTGCTGGCCAATGCGACTGTTGACTTAAGATTTCTGCCGTTCGCGCCTAAGCGAGGGCGGCCTTGACGGCCTCGAAGTCGGGGAGTGTCCCCGGCGAATCTGCGATCCATTTGTAGATGATCTTCCCATCCCCGTCGACAACGAAGATTGCCCGATTCGCACACACATATCCCTGGACCCCGCCCAGGTTTTGCCACACAACTCCGTACTTCTCGATGGTCTCACGCTTGAAGTCGCACAGCAGAGGGAAAGTGATGCCGTGCTTCTCCGCGAATCCCTTCTGCGCGAACGGCGCGTCCACAGAGATTCCTATCACCGAGCCGTTCGTCTTTTCGAGTTCACCGTACATGTCCCTGAACGCGCACATCTCCTGAGTGCAGACACCGGTGAACGCTCCCGGGAAGAACGCCAGGATGGTCCTGTGCCCTTCGCTCAGGAATTCAGAAAGGCTCCGCAACTTCCTGTCATAGTCGTACAGTGAGAAGTCCGGCGCGACGTTGCCGATTTCAGGCATGTGACCGGGCGCCGTCGGCAGCGGTTTAAGGGTTCAGTCGAAACAGGGTCAGGGGAGGAGCTTTTCGCTGCTGATGAGCCTGACGACAGACAGGAACAGCGTCGCTGCTACGGCAAAGATGGCCCCGGCGACAGATGCCTCGACGATAAGCCTCAGGCCTCCAAGGGCTGTTATCAGGATGAAGTCAGGAATCAGCAAGGCGACCCCGATGCTGTCGATCGCCCTTCCCACGTCGCCCTGTTCGATCTCCCCGTAGAATCCGAGCGCCTTCGCGACCGTCATCTCCTCCGGGAGCGCCGAGAAGTGGGAAAGGTAGCCGATCTCGTGCCTCATCCTCCCTTCAGCGTAGAGGTCCTGTCCGTCCAGGTCACCTTTCCAGACATCGGCTTCAGCACGCCCGCCACCGTCCTGAACAGGGTCGTCTTCCCAGCCCCGTTAGGCCCCAGGACGACGTAGATGGCCGGCCGCGATATCTCGAGCGAAATCGAATGGAGTATTTCGTTTCTGCCGTAGCCCGAGTTTACGTTATCCAGCTTCAGCAAGTCTCTGAACAGCCCAGACTTCGCGACTTCAAGAACATTCCTTGACTTCGTTCACCGAACCGTTCATATGCGGAGGCACGCCCTTTTTCGCGACATCAATGCTGCAGGCAAAGGACCAACTCTCGGCCAGGGAGCTTGAACGTTACAGCAGGCATGTCGTCCTGCCGGAAGTGGGGACCGAAGGACAGGTCAGGCTGAAGGGCTCCTCGGTCGCGATTGTGGGCGCGGGAGGCTTGGGGGTCCCAGCCGCGGTCTATCTTGCCTCGGCGGGGGTAGGCAGGATAGGTCTGTTCGACGCGGACAAGGTGGAGCTGGTCAACCTCCACAGACAGTTCCTCTATTCCGAGGACGACATCGGCCGCGGCAAGGTGGAGGTCGCCAGAAAACGGTTGATAGAGGTCAACCCGAACGTCAACGTGGATGCCCACCATGTCAGGCTGGATTCGTCGAACGCGCTGACCTTCCTGGAAGGGTACGGCGTCGTGATTGACGCGACGGATAACCTGCCGAGCAGGTACCTGGTCAACGACGCCTGCGTCCTCCTGCATAAGCCGGATGTCTACGCGAGCGTTCTGGCCTTCGAAGGGCAGGCCTCTGTCTTCTTCCCTCCGACCGGACCTTGCTACAGGTGTCTGTTCCCGAAACCGCCTCCGCCCGAATCCGTCCGCTCATGCGAAGATGCGGGGGTGCTGGGCGTGATTCCGGGGATAATGGGGGGCCTTCAGGCTTCCCAGGCCATCGGCTTGTTGCTCGGGAAAGGGTCTCCCCTCATCGGGAGGCTGCTCGTCTTCGACGGGCTGCAGACCTCGTTCGACGAGGTGAAAGTGAAGAGGGACGAAGGCTGTGCCGTCTGCGGAACAAGCCCCTCGATACCCGGCCTTGTAGACTACGAGGAATTTTGCGGGACCAGATCCAGGGAATCTGTGGCTTTCGACATCGACCCTGTTGAACTGAAGGCGTCAATCGACCGAGGGGAGAAGCTGGTCCTTGTCGACGTGAGGGAACCGTTCGAATACGAAATCTGCCGGCTCAAGGGTTCCACCCTCATCCCCCTGGGGGAGCTCCCTTCCAGGCTCGGCGAGCTCGACCAGGATGCGGAACTCGTCGTGTACTGCCACACAGGGGTGAGGAGCGTCACCGGGACGCAGTTCCTCAGAGACTCGGGGTACAAGAAGGCGCGCAATCTGAAGGGCGGAGTCGACGCGTGGGCAAGACTGGTCGACCGCAAGATGCGGAGATACTGACGACTCAATAACCTCACTTTCCGCGGCGCTCCGCCGTTGTCATTCGATTTTTCGATCTACCTTTCGCTGGCCTTCCTCTTCGGAATCGCAGCCCAGTTCAGGGCGATGGACGGGTACACATTCCTGAGAGGACTGATCGCATCGGCCGAAAGGAAGGTCGGGATTCTCTACGCCGTGGTGATAGTGACGTCGGTCTTCTCCCCATTCATCCTCAACGACGTCACGATAATCATACTGACCCCGGTAATCATCAGGTACGCGAAACAATTCGACGTGGACCCTGCGCCCCTACTGGTCGCCGAGATCACATTCACGAACATCTCCAGTTCGCTTACCCCGATAGGGAACCCACAGAACATCCTTGTCTGGTCGGCGTCGGGCATCTCGTTCTTCGGGTTCGTGCTGGGCACCTGGTTCCCAGTCCTCGTCTCAGCGGTGATATCATCCTTGGCTCTGTTGCCCTTTGCCCTTAGAGAGGGCGGGTCCAGAGAGATCCCAGACACCCAGGCATCAAGACGTCCAGCCTTCTACCTGGGCGCCGTCGCCGTGACAGTGGTCGTCGCAGACCTTGCGGGCCTCCCTCCATATGACTCCCTTGCGTTCAGTTTTTTCATAGGGTTCGCTCTCAACCTCGGCTCGATCCGACAGGTCGTCCAGGAGTACGACTTCCGGAGCCTCCTCACCCTGTACGCTTTCGTCGCTTCCATCTCGGTCTTCTCGTACGTGGCCATGCCCGCGGTCGTGTCGCTGGCTTCTCCTGTAGCCAGCGGCGCACAGCCCTACTCCGCCCTTTTCTTCGCCGGCGTCTCGAACCTAATCAGCAATGTCCCTGCGACGCAGCTGGTGTTGAACGCCTTCCCGGTCACTCCGCTGCTTGCTCCGAAAATCGCGGTGGAGGCGGGACTCGCAGGGAATCTCGGGCCGATAGCGTCTTTTGCGAACCTCCTGGCCCTGCAGATGGCGAGGCGGTCGGGTTGCCCGGTAAGGAAGACGATAATCCTGCAATCAGCAATAGGCCTTCTGTCGTTCCTCCCCGTCTTCATTTGAGGTCTTCTTTGAAAGCCTCTCGGGAAAGACTGACCATGGACCTGGAAGGGCACAACAGAGCCGAGACTGACAAATGCCTAAGATACTGAAAGCCACCATGCCTGGACTGGATTGGATTGGACGCCAAGGACGTAAGGATCTTCTGCGACATCGCGTTTAGAGACCTCAGCTACAGCGCCAGCGTCCAGAGGCACGTCAGCCCCTCCGAGATAGGAAGGAAGCTCGGGCTTTACGAGAAGACCGTGCGTTACAGGATAAAGAAGATGGAGGAAGACGGTTTCATCAAGTACTATCAGGCGCTGCCCAGCCTGTCGCTCTTCGGATACGGGTCCATCACGGTCTACCGCTTCGAAGCTTTGAACCTGGCGACAAAGCAGAGGGTCGTCGAGAGCACTCAGAAGATTCAGAACGTGGTCGAAGTCGGCGATTACATCGGCCCATTTGCTTCGGTCGACATCGCGGGCACGACCGATGACGATGCCAAAGCAACAGCGGACAAGATAGCCGGAAGGTTCGAACTCACCCAGCTGAACCTGGGGACGCGGCCGATAAGGGACCCTCACGACACACTGGACCGCCTGGACTGGCAGATCGTACAGGGGCTCAGGTATGACGCCCGGAAGACCACCACAGAACTTTCGGAAGACCTTTCCATAACGCCGAGGATGGCGGAGTACAGGATCAACAAGCTTCTCGACTCGGGAGCCCTGCTCATCAGGGCGGTGGTCAACATCCAGAAACAGGCCGGTCTTGTCTTCTACGAAGTGGAACTCTCGGTGGACGAGGCGAGGAGGAGTCCCATAATCGCAATACTCCAGGATCAATACGGAGAGAAGCTCTGGTCGGTCAACTCGCCTTCTCCCGGTCTGATCCTCGTGAATCTATTTGGGTTCACGCTGGCCGAGCCCGAGGAATCAGCACTATCGGCGTTGAAGATAGAGGGTGTCAAGTACTGTCGGCTGTTCATGCTCAAGGAAGTGCTCGAGCCCAAGCGACCCAACTGGCTGGACACCCTCATAGCGCAGAAAGTGGACTAGACGTTCTTCACGGTCGCCCTGATCTCTGCCTCGTTCACCGCAGTCTCCGGATGGATGTCGTGAAGGTGAATGAGGATGTGCTTTATCGCCTGATCCTCCCCCTGGGGGGAGATGACCGTCCAACCGCAAGGACAGGTAATCATCTTGGCCATACGCTGTCCAGGGAAGTCCCGTTATTTATGTCGGGACCCGGGTCTCAGAAGTCAGTTGTGTAGGTTTCGGGCGTGCTCCTCCCGCGCGCGTTATGTCGTTCGACAGGCAGCTGGTGCCCATGGAAAAAGAACTCCTCTTCGAAGGAAAGGTCAACACAACCTCAACTAACATCAGGGAATTCAGTGCACAAGGCGCCAAGCTAGAAGTCACCCTCGTTGGCAAGATCACCGGAAAGGTGTCGGGGCTCATCATGACGACCCACAACGCCCTCATGAAGCCTGACGGTACGGTGGACGCCGACCTCAGGTCAATCGTCTTCAGCAACGGCGAACCAGTCTTCATATGGGGAAAGGCTACGGCGAAAGGCGTCGACCCAACTCCCATACTGAGGATCGAGGAAAACCTCACGTTCCAAACACCATCTCAGAGGCTTGCGTACCTGAACAACACGAAGGGCTGGGCTGAAGGCCTAGACAACTTCGCAACAGGCGAATACAATTTCAAGGTCTACGCTGTCAAGTAGGACGGCGTGGACCCTTCCCCGTTTTTCTGGAGGTGATGCGAGTGATTTGCTACACACGTGGTGATCTCAAACGGGCCCTTCTGCTCTGCGGAATCGTCGGCACCTGGCTGGTCGCCATCAATCAGGGAAGCGAGCTGGCCGCCGGCAGGCTCACGGACCTGCTCTACATCAGGATCGCACTTGACTATTCGACCCCCTTTGCGGTCTCCAGCCTGACCGGAGTCATGCGGAACTGGGGCGAGAAAAATCCGTGACCCGTACAGCATCTCTGACAAAAAAGAGACTTCAGGCCCCACAAAGGGCCCGAAATCCTAACGCGGCATCGTTGCCTGCCAGAGGCCGATGACGTTCCCTTCGGTGTCCTGGAAGTAGGCAGCGAAGCCTATGCTCCCCACCGGGGATTTCTTCCCGGTGACCTTGCCTCCGAGGCTCTCCACGTTCTTGAGTGCCGCGTCAATGTCGGCCACGTTGATTGTGACCGTGACTGCGTCCGGGGCGGTCTTGCCCTTAAGCCCCAGTCCCCCGTTGATCGCACCCGGTGCGGTGGGTCGGCCTTCCTTGTCGGACATGGTGGTGCCCACGGTCCAGTACTCAAAGCCAGGGTACTGGTCGAATGTCCAGCCGAAGGCCTTGCTGTAGAACGCGGACGCCCGCTTGACGTCCATGGCAGGGATTTCGAAGTGCACTATCGAATCCATGGTCAGGCCGGACGGACGGCGATATTTAAGCCGAGCCGCAACCGATGACAGATTTCATGTGTTCCGAATGAAACTGTTGTCGCTAGCCCACTTTACCCTCGTCTAACCACTTCGATAGTTCGTGCTGCAATTCGTGATAATTCTCATGCGCGTGATGGCTCAGCGACTTCGCCTCGTCAATGTCGTTGCGCACTAGGGCTTTCTCGAGCCCCGAAAGCTGTTCCTTGAGCTGCTTCGCGAGCGGCTTCAGGCTCTCAGGATAAAGGTCGGGCGAGGCCATCTCGATTGACCTCTTGATTACTGGGACGTATCTCGGGTCGATCTTGCCTTCCGAGAGGTTCTCGTCCATCTGATGGAACTCGACGTAGTCCAGAGCCTTCATCGCGAACCTGGCGACCATTCTCGACATGGCGTCTGTCAGCATCTTCAATTCGTCACGCGGAATCCCATTTGACGAAAGCTTGCCGATGATCCCGGAGACTGTCTGTGCATCTTCGACAATAGCTTCGTTATCGCTGGACAAGAAACAGGCTCCTGGTGTTTCTGGGAAATGACAATTACGCTACTTACGTCTTGTTACGGCCGCTCTTGGACCGGGCCTCCCGTATCTTCGTCTTGACGCGCTGGTTTATCCAATCATCGTAGTAGTCTGTCCCATGCTTCTCGGGACGAGGCTGCTTCCTAGGGTTGACGTTCTGGGCCTTTAACCACAATTCGTATGCGTCGACCGGTAGCTTCGTCTTGTCTATCTTGGAAGATTCTCTCATGACTATCGCTGACCGGCAGTGCTTTTGCCCCTTATTAGCATGGCATGCTTCATCGCTTCACGCCGCCAAAACAGGAATGCAAGCGCCTTAATAGGGCCGAGAACCTTCACAGACCGTGAATCAATCACCAGTCCAACAATCCCCGAACATTCCCAGGATGTGCCCGAGTTGCGGGAAGGTTTTACGCCTCTACAGGACGCCACGGGGCCTCAGGTGTGAGGACTGCGTCAAAAAGATGGACTCTTCCGGCCTAGGCTTTAGGTAACCCCGGCTAGGGCGGGCGTAGCGACATGAAGGCGACCATCGTCACCTACCCTGATGAATTCGCGAAGCAGGAGATTCAGGAACTTGCAAGGGCGGGGGGCTATTCGGTGGCTGCGGTCGTCACTCAGAGGCAGGTGGTGAAATCAGAATTCGGGGTGGGGGTCGGAAAGGCGGAGGAGCTCTTCCAGATGGTCACCGAAAACGGGTCGGACACCCTTATTGTGGACGAGAGCCTCACTTCGTCGCAGGCCAACAACCTCGCAAAGCACACCCATGTCGAAGTAGTCGACCGCGAGAGGCTGATCCTCAACATCTTCGCACTCCGCGCCAAGACGACAGAGGCGAAGCTGCAGGTCCAGCTCGCAGAGCTCCGGTACGAGCTTCCGCGCGCAAGGGACGCCGTCCGCTACTCGGTCAGGGGAGAGAGAGCCGGCTTCTCCGGGATGGGTGAGACGGCGGTCGACATCAAGTTCAGGGCGCTCAAGCGCCGCATGGTCACTCTCAGGCAAAAGCTCGCCGGGGCCGAGTCAAGCAGGACACTCCAGAGAAAGGAACGCCTGAAGACGAGCGACGCCCTCGTGTCGTTCGCAGGCTACACCAGCAGCGGGAAGACCACCCTTTTCAACAGGCTGGCCTCGGAGGCCAAGGAAGAATCCCCCGCCCTCTTCACCACGCTTACTACGACGACCAGGGCGATTACCGGGCCGGGCTCGAAAAGGAGGGTGATGCTCTCCGACACGGTCGGGTTCATTTCGAGGCTCCCTACCTACCTGATAGAATCGTTCAAGTCGACCTTGGAGGAGTTGACAATCGCCGACCTCGTGCTCCTGGTCATCGACGCAAGCGAGAAACCCGAGAGCGTCGCG
Source organism: Nitrososphaerota archaeon (assembly GCA_016200045.1). Classification (GTDB taxonomy): domain Archaea; phylum Thermoproteota; class Nitrososphaeria; order Nitrososphaerales; family Gagatemarchaeaceae; genus UBA183. Next base: position 113,720 of record JACQFN010000021.1, read on the forward strand.
ATAAAGTTCGCGAGCTGCAAGGACACGCTGGGAGAGCTGGCGGTCGACCCGAAGAAGGTGCTGCTGGTCCTCAACAAGGTGGACCTCCTGCCGGGAAGGACCGGGGAGGGGGTGCCGGACGGCCTCTACGAAGGGTTTCCTACGGTCAGGACCTCGGCGACACGGGGTGACGGGATGCGCCAGCTGAGAAATCGGATATTCGAGCTGACCCAGGACAGGAAGGCCCGCGCCTACCACCGGTAGCCGGAACGGTTCTTTCATGAGAGAAAACTCCGCCATTTATATACAAGTGTAATGGCGTAATGTCTGAAGTATCCGCATTTCTGGATACGCGATAAAAATGGAGACCAGCACGAACTTTTCGCGGCTCCTGAAGATGGAAAGGAGTTCGAACAAATGCCCACGTTGCGGGAAAGGCCACATGGTCATAGACGGGACCGGGTCTGAGTTCTACTGCAGCGACTGCGGTTTGGTGGTCAAGGAGAAGATCGTCGACCAGGGCCCTGAGTGGAGGTCGTTCTCTTCGGAGGAAGGCGGGGACCGGAGCAGGGCGGGGATGCCGACTTCGATAGCCATGCACGACATGGGGCTGGCCACCGTCATCGGGACGCTCAACAAGGACGCTTCCGGCCGGTCGCTTTCCGGGTCCATGAAGTCGACGGTCGAGAGGCTGAGGACCTGGGACAGGAGGAGCCAGGCGCACGAGTCTTCGGACAGGAACCTCAGGCAGGCGTTCAACGAGCTCCGGAGGTTCGCGGACAAGCTCACGGTTTCCGAGGCCGTCACCGAGAGGGCCGCGTACTTCTACAGGAAGGCGCTGGAAAGGAACCTGGTCAGGGGAAGGTCGATCACTGCGATAATGGCGGCGTCGCTCTACGCTGCGTGCAGGGACGCGGAGATCCCCAGGACCCTGAAGGACATCGCGAAGGTGAGCAACGTCAAGAAGAAGGACCTGGCTAGGTCGTACAGGCTACTCCACAGGGAGATGGACTTCAAGATGCCCGTGGCCGACGCAACGAGGTGCGTTTCAGGGATTGCCTCGAGGGCGAAGATGTCGGAGAAGACGCAGAGGAGGGCGCGCGAGATCATCCTGAGGGCCAAACAGATGGGGATTTCCGCCGGGAAGGACCCGATGGGGCTTGCGGCGTCGGCGCTCTACGTGGCGTGCACCCTAGAAGGGGAGGAGAAGACCCAGAAGGACGTCGCGGAAGCCGCCGGGGTGACCGAGGTCACGATCAGGAACAGGTACAAGGGTCTGAGAGAAGCCCTCGGTATCTGAATCAGTTACACAGCACCTGAATTCTCACCTGTAATTCATGAGAATGGTCCCGCGTTTGCTTATTTCCTTAATAACCCGTCCACGGGGTCAATTCCATCGGACGGAATAACGGTAGGATGTGTGAAAGAATTTGAGTTTCGGTCAACGAGGAGGATATGGCAGCAGGGGAGGCTTCGGAAGCCGCTCCGGGTCATTCAACAAGCCGGTTGAGGTAGGCAAGGAGTACGACGTCAGCGTCTCCGACATCAGCAGGCGTGGGGAGGGCATTGCCAAGGTCGACGGATTTATCGTCTTTGTCCCAGGCACTAAGGTCGGCCAGAATGTGAGGATAAAGGTGACGCAGGTATCCGAGCGGTTCGCGTCTGGACAGGTCGTGCAGGGTTCAGCGGGGGCTTCGACAGCAACCTCCGAACCTAGCGGAAAGACTACGTACTAAATCGTAGCAGAGGGTTTTCGCAAAGGCGATGGTTGATTCCAATAATCAACCATTTCCCACTATTGTTAATCGAACAGGTAGAGGTTCTCGGGGGCAGTTGAACATTTTGTTGAGACGGTCCCCGTCCGTAGTTTCGTCCCACTCCCTCTTCTCCCTGGGGCCCTTGATTCTGGTCTCCTGCCTTATCTGTCGGGATCCACTCTTCGAGCTTCATGGAAAGGACCAACCGGATTACCGTCCCCTACCTGTCTAGAATCTCAGGAGTAAGCGTCTCAGCCATCTGGGTGGACATCAAGCCCCTTCAATCAATGCTTCGAGCTGATCAACCGGGAGATGGTGAAACTTGAGTGAGAAGAGCTCCGACACGGAGGCAGGTGCAGACAAACGGCATGAACCCGAGAATTCAGTGATGTTCGTCGAATGCGAGATAATCCACGACAGCATCGGGGTGACGCACTTCCTGCCGCCCAAGAGATGCAAGAACTGCGACGATTGAAGCTCGGTGCAACAGTCTGAATCTGAATCGATCGGCCAGTCACCCAGCAATTGCACTAGTTTCTATTTTTCGCATCCTTCTGCTCAGGACCAACCCTTACAGTGTAGCTCCCGGGGAGCGAGCTCCACCAGCCCGAGACTGATGACTCCTGACCTTCGTCGCCCATCTTCACCACCCTGACCTCCAACCCGGGAGTGCTCTTTCGGATTGACGCTGCCAGCGAATAGGCCTGTCTGTACGTCAAGCCGTGAGGTCCGGGCGTCACTTTGGAGAGAGGCGGCTCGCATGACTTCATAATCACCCTCAGGCCAAGGACCTTGGCGAGAAACTTGATGTCTTGGAGGTCCTCGGGCCCGCCTTTGCCCTTATCCAGCTTCCTGATTGCTCCGTAGAACTCATTCCTCTGAGCGTCCGTTATCTTCTCCGCCCTGACGAATTGTCCAAGGTGCCAACCCAACTCACGGTCTGAAATCTGGTCTCCTCCTTCCCAGCGGGCGATGATGCAGTTCGCAGCCTTCCGAAGGCGTTTGCTCCATCCAAACGTCCCAGGCTTGCCGACGACCACGACACTCTTGTATCCAGGGACTCTATCGTTGAGAAGGTACTCATCAAAATTGAATGAATCCACACTCGATCCTTCTCTTCTCACATTCGTCCGAGAAAAGCACCGCTGTTAACCGAAACTTGACCTGGGGTTAGATGATCGGCTACCTCCTCAACTCCCGTGTGTTTTTTGACACAATCTTGGGGTACGTTCGCAAAGATGTTGAATCCGATGTTATCAGAGGACGAAGCTGTCCGTTCAGCGAATCGCTAAGGGCGAGCCCGCTCTGCAGCTAGGTTGTTTGGCAGAGGTTCTACTCTAATCTGGTCTAGGTCGAACCCCTTGGCGACTAGAGCTCGCGCCAAGGAGTCCACACGCTGCCTGGCTCGGGCAACGACGTCAGCGGGAAGATGTACCTCGCCATCCATCTTCTTCAGTTGGTCGAGGGCGTCCCTGTAGGTGAACCATATCTCCAAGAGGACTCGTTGGCGCCCCCTTTCAGTCTCA
>JACQFN010000022.1 GCA_016200045.1 Nitrososphaerota archaeon
GCTATACAGGTGCGCATCAATGCTGTTGTGCCGCCGCAGACCGGGGTGCGGCTGGCGATCGAAGAGTTGCCCACGGGGAATGGTCCGCGCCAGCTCACTTTTGCCAACGGTGCGCTCTCGGCGCCACTGACCAATGGCGCCAACACGTTGACGCTGACGCTCAAGAAAGACCAACCAGCGACCGGCGGGAAGGCGCTCTTGAAGATTCAGGATGCCGCCGGACGCGTGTTCAGCCGCTTTACGCTGCGCTTGGTAGTGCCCGATGTGGATGCCTTGGGTCTCTCGTCGCTGTTTCTGAATCCACGTGAAGCGGTGATTCCGGCCACCGCGCAGACCGTCCAGTTAGCGGTCGGCGGCGTCGTGAACGATGGCCGCGTGGTGAACCTCACGGCGGCGGCAAGCGGAACGACCTACACCTCTGCCGATGAAGTCATTGCCGCGGTCAACGCCGAAGGTGTGGTCACGGGTAAAGCCGGTGGAACCACCACAGTCTCTGTCGCCAATCACGGCCTCACCGCCACAGGGACCGTGCGCGTCGAGCATCCGCCAATCCTCATTGGCATGACTGTGAACAAGTCTTTTGTCACCTTAATCGCGCAGGGCGAGCAGCACCCGCTGACGGCCACTGGACTACTGAGCAATGGCTCCACGCAAGACGTGACAGCAAGTTCCACGTTCACGTCGAGCAATACCGCGGTCGTCACTGTTGCGGGCGGAGTGTTGACCGCGGTCGGTGAAGGCGCTGCGACCATCACGGTGACCAACGGGACCTTCCAAGGGCAGGTGCAAGTCGCTGGCGAATTCCGCGTCACGCCAAACGTGACGGCAATCGACTTAGCGCCGTTCACGCAGTTGGTCACGACCGATCAAGGCGAAGTGTTAGCGCGCGCCACCATCAGCGGCACCGGTTCGCTACAAGGGCTAACGGTGCGATTCGCTGTTGATGGCGCGAATCCTGGAGAAACGACCGGGACCACGGACTACAGTGGGGTTGCGCTGGCGACACTGCAAGGACTCGCGACTGCTGGCGCACGGACCGTGACCGCTTCCGTTGTGAACCCAACAACAAATGCGACCTTAACCGATACGGAATCGCTCATGATTGAGGCGGGCAGTGGCGACAACGAACCGAACGACGACCCGAACGCCGCCTCGCGTTTGACTCCAGGGAAAACGATTACCGGCACGCTCAATGGCGCGAATGATCCGCAAGACATTTTCAAGATGGGGAGTACGACCGGCGGGGTGCTCTCAATCACGTTGACGCTGCCGAGCGGGACGAACCTGAGCGACATTCGAGTGATTGTCCGGTCGGCGAACGGCACCGAGCTTGGTCGCTTCACGCCGAGTGACCTGACCAGCACCTTTACGCAACAAATCGGCGCCGAGCAAGTCTTTGTCGAGATAGAAACGACCGGTAGTAGTTCGGTGTCCTACTCGCTCCGCATTGCGACGGAGCAGGGGCCGTTAACGATTACCAATGCCACACCGACCAGCGGCGGACCAGGGACGTTGGTGACGATTACAGGGAGCGGATTTAGCACGCAACTCGCGGACAACACTGTCACGTTTGGCGGTATTGTCGGCAAAGTGGTCTCGGCAACGACGACAACACTACAAGCGCTCGCACCAGCCGCTGCGCTAAACGGCCCCATCAAGGTGATCGTGGGGGCACAGGAAGCAGTTGGGCCACAATTTACCCCTACCGGTCCCCCGCTCGTTTCCAGTTTCACGCCGCCCAATCCGGCGATGATTCGACGCGACCCGGTAACGAACCAGTTACTTGATGTCAATCGCCTATTGGTGGAATTTGATCCAACTGTGACGAGGCCACAGGTCGAGGCTGTAACAACTGGACTGGGAGGAGCGATTGTTGGATTCCTGCCCGTCTTTAATACCTACGTATTGGAATTTGCCAGAGTGACTTCTATTGCAGAAATAGAAGCTAGACGAAACCAACTGAAGACCAGCTCCCTTGTACGCTTCACCGCTCGTAGTACTTATAAGACACACTCTGCTTTCTCTTTTGATTCGGAAAATGAATCGAAAAAGCTTAGCAAAGGTATCGACGTTCTTGATCCACGCCGCCCAGGATTAAAAGTTAGTTATGATCACGCTTTTCAGGAAATTAAACTCTACGATGCGATTAGAACGGTTCGCAATCATCCTAATTTTACAACTCCGAATTTCAAAAAAGTGACTGTAGCCGTGATTGATAGTGGCTTTAACCCGGCGTCGACGGATGAAGTTACGTTCAAGTCGGGCGACAATACGGCAAAGATTGTTAAGTTGATAAATGCCGTCGGGATTGATTCTTTCTTGCCCTTTAGTTCAACGGGTCTTCTACCTGAACAAAAAGAATATTCAGATCTGGATGGCCACGGGACTGAATCGACCGGGGTCATTGTCGCTTTGAACAATACCAACCTCATGAACGGCATCCTCGGTGGTCTTTTTATTCCTAAGGTTGAAGCTCCTTCTTTTACAGCCTTGGTCTATAGAACTGATATCGAATTGCCGGTGAAAATTAAGGACCAACAGACTATAGAATGTGACCCCTGTGCTTTTAGAGCACTCGAAGATATTTATCTTCGCAATAAAGATGAATCGACAGCTATAGACGTTGTAAACATCAGTCTTGCTCAAGGTTATAGTGAAAAAGACGGTTCTTATTTTGATGATCTGTATGATTATGAAAGTCGGTTTAATCTTCTCGCTCTACGTACTCTTGTGACGGTAAGCGCCGGGAACGCTGGAATAGACGCGAATCTCGTAGTCCCGGCAGTGTTAGCATCCCAATTGAATAATGTTGTGACCGTTGGTGCAGTGGACCCGTATGGAACGAGAGCCCGATTTACGGAACGGACAAGGGAAGAAAATTCCGCTGCAGAAATCCCGAAGAATTTTCCTGTTAGTCACTATTGTCGTAGTGACACGGAAAAATATACTGGATCGAACTGTGGTGAAGATGTGACTCTTGCTGCCCCTGGGGTGAGAGTTCAGACTCTGGGCATAGATGTTCCAGAAAAATTTCCAAAAGGAACCTCAATTGCGGCCCCCCTCGTTACTGGCATAGCGGCGATGCTCCAGGCAATTCGTGGTCAGGAACAGCCGTTCTCCCCTGCTGCCCTGCGCAAAATCTTGGTAGACACAGGGACCCGTCTTAGTCGAGATCAATGGGATGACAACCTTCGATCAGAACCAATGCCAAAACTCGATGCGCTAAGCGCTGTGCGGGCGGTGCTTCCTCCTCTCCCCAACACACAGACCGTCTTCGTAGCCGATCATGATTTGAACCAGGTAGTACCTCTCGCTGTTGATCCCTTAACTGGTCAAAACACAGCAGGTGTGAATATCCCTATCCCGTTAGAGAGAAAAGGGGAAAACCCAGTCTCGGGGACTGGACCTGTCGCGATCGCTGCATCTCCTGCTGCAACCGTGGGAGGTAATGGGATTTACGTGGTTGTTGAGAATTCCACGGCTGGACCGGGGGTGATGCGCATCGACCCGATATCCCTCAAGGTTGACTCTTTTATCGCGTTTCCCCCTGGTCAAACGCCGACGGCGAAATCTCGGGCGGTGTTTTCCAAGGATGGCGATCTTTTATACGTCTCGACAAATCAAGGCTTGGTGATTGTCAACACGTTCGATGAGCAACCCGTGGAGAAATGCAGCGACCTTCCAGCACGCTACCAGCCTTCTTCATTATGTCTACTGCTGCCGAATCTGACGAATTTAAGGCGACAGCTCGGCGGCGCGGTGGTCGCATTAGAGGTGTCGCCCGATGGCAAGACGCTCTACGCCGCCCATTTAGCAGGTGCGGATGGGGAGGAGGTCACGGCCGTCAACATCGATCTCTATACCGATGCTGATTCCAATACGATAGGACTGCAGAGCGACCTGACACACTATCTGGAAATACGGCAGCGTTTCACCACAGAAGCGGAAGGCCCCTCTGGCGGGCCGGACTCTCCGAAGGGCATGGCGGTCAGCCCGGATGGGAAATATGTCTACGTCGTCCACGGCGCGGGGATCTATTCGCCTCAAAGCCCTGATCTTTCTACGCTCAATAAATTAGTGGGAGAGGCAATTTTTAGTGCCGGTTATTTTGGCCCCATTGCTGACATTCCCCGCTTCCTCGCCAAACAGGCTTCGTTTGTTGACAAACTCCGTGCTCAATATCAAAACATTCTCCAAGAAGGCGAAACCATTCTCTATGCCCCCGGAACTACGGAAGTCTATAACGTCCAGAGTGGGAACGGTGCACCCCAAGACGCTTTTCTCAGCAACCTGAGAATGGGTGGAGCGCGTGGTCCGGTGAGGGTCAACGAGCCGGTATTCGCCAGGCGACCCTTTGGCATGGCCATGCGTCCCGATGGTCGTCGCGCGCTGGTGCCTTTCTTTCAAACCGGAAATTTCGGCGTACTGGACCTCTTTACCCAACAGATTCAGGAGCTGTTGAATGGGTGGAGACGAGATCCTGCGCAACCTTTTGACGCCTTCTGGGGATTCATTGGCGTGACGCCGTCTATTAAACTTGATAACCATCTGTTCCCACGGAACCCGGCTGATACCGCGCTGCTCTATCCTCAGCGGATCCAGTACGCGCAAAATGGCCGCTTCGCCGTCGCGACCCATACGGGCTCGTCGATTCCAGCTAAGTGTATAAAAACCGATCCGGCAACTGGTCAGCAAAAAGAAGAACCTTGTCCACGAGCCGGAGAATTTATTGGATCGGTCAGCATAATCAACGATCAGGATATTACTTTTGACCTGAACGTATCTGGCTCTCTTACGGATAACCAAACATCCTCTTCTTTCTATTCGATGAATCCGATTTGTAAGACAAGAGATCGTAGTAATCCCACACGTTGCATCGAGACTGTCACCACTTCTCTGCCGGAGTATCAGCCAGACAAACCATTCCGGCGACCGCAAGATGTCGCGATTCAGCCGTTTGTGACGTTTTTGACTCCTCGATTTGGTGATTATGTCAGGTCTGGCGCCTCGATCTTCGCTGAGTGGAAAGATAGTCGGGTAACGAAAGTTGAGTTTACCGTATACGATCTCGGCGCGCCGAATGAACCGCCGTCTTCTGTCCAGGTTGGTCAAGCGACCGTGCCCGACGGTGACGCGGATTCCTGGATGATCCCACGTAAAGTAGCGGCGCGCGATTTTTCTCAACTGTTTTCTTCATCGCTGCCACCGCAAGCTGGGCATCGGTACAAGATTGAAGCGCGAGTTCTTGTTGGTACGGAGGAGCTTTCCAAGGAGTACATTATTGTGACGTTTGAGGGATAGGAAACCGGGGTATTGAGGCAACGCATGAACGACAAACAACACCGGGGGTTAAAACCTCCGGCTACCTTCAGGACAGCACGACGTGCTGCCGGGGTAGCGGAGCGGCTCGATGAAGGAAGACCGGTCTTGCAAGGCTGGACGAAAAGAGACCGCGCTTTTGACTGGATAGCCGTAGGGTGAGTCATGACCCACCCTACCCAATAAACCTATGCCACACTCTGCACACCGCACCTCATTGAAGACGTTCTTCGTTGCTGCCGCCAGTCTACTGCTGGCCCTGGTGTCGGTGTGCGCGCAGGCGCAGGAGACCCCGTCGCTCACCCAACTACAATTCGATATCGTCGGCGCTCGCCTCGCGGTCGATCCTCCTACACTCACGGTTCCGAAAAACATTCCCACCCAGATCAACACGTTCTTCGATTTTCCCGACGGCGTCAGTCAGGAGGTGAAAGACCAGGTGCTTGGCGCCTTTGTCGCCGACGCCGAGGTCGAGGCCGAGCTGCGCGGTCCCTCGTTCGCGCCAAGGCGCGTCCGCGCCCGCCCTGGACAACCGCTGCCGGTTCCAGCCTTTGCCTTGCAGGGCGATTATTTTCTGGACAACATCCGTCTGGTGAAAAATGGCCAGGCGCTGCTCGACGCCACTCCCAGCACAGTGCCGATTACGGTCATCGGCGACATTCTTATCACGAGCGTCAAAACCAGTCCACTTTCTCTCGATGAACTGCGCAAAAAAGGCATTGTCATCGACGCCAGCAATTTTCAGGTGCTCAACTTCGAGTTGGCCTTCGACATTCAAGGAATACCCTCGAAGCTCAGGCTGCTGGTGGCGTTGCCGAATGGAGGCAGGCCGGGTTTTGGCGGAAAGCCGGAGGAATTGCTTCGCCTGCGCGGCATCAACCAACAGTTGGCCGAGACCGTGAAATTACCACCGGAATTCGACCGACCTGGACTCAATTTTGGCATCGCTGCTATTCCTTTCCTCAGAGCTGACGAGGAGGAAAACAGTCCTTTTCCGATTCCTCCCATTGTGGGACTGGTGCTCATTCCCGGCAACATTGGGTTTTTGAATCAGTTCTTTTCTGTACAGCTCTTGGTCATGAACGCCGCGCCGGATGGGACGCCATTGGTGCTGCGCGAGGCACAGGCAAAGATCACTCTTCCTCCCGGTCTCGATCAAACGCCCGGTACGTATGACAAGCCGGGTGATGACCCCTTACGGCTGGCGCGGATCGAAGGCGTGGGTCAGCAGCCGCTGGCGCCGGTGGTGCAGCGGGGTCCCGACGGCGCGCTGGGAACCGCCGATGATCTTCCGAGCATTCCTCCTCAACACATGGGAGAAGGCGAGTTCCTGGTCGAGGGGCTGCGTGAAGGAGCGCATACGTTCGATATCGAGATTCACGCAAAGCTCCATGGTCTGCCCTCGGGACCCGTCGCTCTGGTGGGGACCACGGTGGGCGCTGTCTACGTCCGCAATCCCACGTTTGCGCTGACGTTGGGGCATCCGCGCACGGTGCGGACCGGCGAGCGTTACGACCTCTACGCGACCATTACCAACACGTCGCTGTCGCCCGCCAATTTGGTGAGCCTGACGTTGGACAAGCGCGCGGTCTTTGGCGCGCAACTCTTGAGTGACGACACCGTGCTGTTCGAGACGATTGCGTCAGGACAGTCGGCGACGGGCAAGTTCTCATTGCGCGCGCAACGCACTGGGGAGGTCACATTTTCGCAGCTGACCACGGAGTCGGGGTTGACCAGTCGCTTCATCCTGCGCACCGGCGTGGATGAACGCGGCGTACCGCTCTCTCCCGGCTCCTTTATCCTGCCGTATAGCGCCACGCTGCTGCCTACCAGCCTGATTGATGCGGCTCAGCGGGTGCTGGGTCAGGCGCTGGGGGTCGCGGCGGCGCCGCCTGAAGGGTTGCCGCCGGGAGTGCTTGGTATCAGAAGCCAAACGGTGAGAGACCATGCCCTGGAATTGGGTGAGGCGGGGCAGCGCGTCGAGTTTGGCGAGCCGCTGCCCCGCGTCTTACAGGATCTGCTGCTCGACTGGCTGGGGGCACGCAACGCCGATGCCGGTTTCGATCAATTGCTGCGCACCACGGAGGCGGGCGAAAACTTTCTTTTAGAGGTGGGGGCGATTCTCAAGCAGGCAGTTATGTCGTCGAGCGTGCTGGACTTCCAGCGCGACTTTGCCCAGGCGGTCGCGGCGCGGTCGCCGCATCTCTCGGCCATCACGGGGCTCAGTAACGGCGCGGCGCCGGTGACAGTGGAGATTCTCGATGCGCTCGGGCGGGTGACGGCGGAGAGTGGCCCAGGAAGCGCCGCGACGCTGCCTTATGCCGGGTTGAGTCCTCTTATTGACGATTCGGGGGGACAGAGTGACTTGGCGGTGGTGGGCCGAGTAAACGCCTCACGTTACACCGTTGTGGTTAACGGTTTTGGCAGCGGACGGTTTGACCTTGGCGTGGTGATTCCGGCGGGTCTCGGGCGGCTTACGCAACTCCGTTACGAGGATGTCGCCATCGACACGAATGGGGCGGCGCGGGTGGTAATCGACCTGACTACGGCGGGTCCCTTTTTCCTCGAAGTTGACCGCAACGGTGACGGCGTGATCGATCAGACCGTGGCGCCGACGACCGTCGAGATTGTTGAAGCGCCGCCGCACCTCATTCGCGTCCAGCAAATCGCAAAATTGCGAGAGATCCCATGGGATTGGTTTGACCCTGCCCCATTCGGCATCCTGATCGGCGTACTCTTCGACAAGCTGGTCACTAAGGAAACGGCGGAAACGCAGGCGAATTACACGATTGACGCCAACGCGGTCCTCGGCGCCGCGCTGCAACCAAGCGAGCGCTTAGTCTACCTTTATCTGGAGCGTCCGGTCGGCAAGTTCGTGGCTCGCAGCCTCACCGCCGCGGGTATTGCCGACGCCCGCAATAACCTGTTGGCCCCGGTCACCGCGCCGATCCATACCGTGCTCGACAACGGCGCGCAGGTCGCCGGCCAGGTGCTGACAGCGGACGGCAACCCGGTTTCTGGCGCCTTGCTGGACCTGAGTATGCCTTCCGAGGGCGGTTCATTTAGGGTAGCGCGCGTGCTGACGGATGCGCGTGGCGCTTACGCCTTTGATTTCGTCGTGTTCCGGGGTACGGGGGATAATTTTGATTTGGTCGCGCAACATCCGGTGTCGCTCAAGTTTACCTCCCTGCGCGCTTTCATTCGCGCGCCAGGGCAAATTCTCAAACTGGATCTGGTCTTTCAAGGCGCGGGGACGGTGCGCGGGCGGGTGCTAGCGTCCGACGGGAAGACGCCTGTGCCGGAGGCACTAGTCCATCTCATACCGTCGCCCGCCTCTCTTTCTTTCTCTGGGAACGGTGGCAGCATAGTCAGCCTAGACCGAAAAACAGGGACGAACGCCCAAGGCGAATATGTGTTCACCGACGTACCGGTGGGGACCTATGGCGTGAAGTCGGTCGCCGGTGGCGTGGTTGGGCAGGCTACCGGCGTGGTCGAGGCGGACGGCCAGGAGTCGGTGACGGACATTTACCTGATAGACAAACCACCAGGCGCCTTGACCGGCCGGGTGTTTCTCAGCGACGGGGCGACGCCGGCGATCGGCTTTCCTGTGTACGTGGGAGATTTGGGCCCAGCAGGTATTCTAGCGGTTGCGCAGGCCACCACCGACGCCGCCGGCAGCTTCACCATTACGGATTTGTTGGCGAGGGGCGGCTATGACGTGGTCGCGGTTGATCCGGCGACCGGTCAGCGAGGGAAAGTTCGGAATGTTGATGTCCCACCCGGTGTGACGACGTCCGTGTCCATCATCATGGAAGCGTTGGGGAACGTGGAGGGTGTGGTGCGCGACGCTCAGGGCCGACTCGTCGACGGTGCGTTGGTGGCGGGCGGCTTTGCGCTGGGCAAGACCGACGTCAATGGGCATTTTCGCATCGAAGGCGTGCTGGCCGGGCTGCGCACGATCGAGGCCGGCAATCCGCGCACCAAGCGACGCGGCAGCGTGCCAGTGACGGTGCTGCCCGGGCAAACCGTGTTGGTAGCGATCACTCTGGAAGCCCGCGCCACCATTATTGGCCAGGTGTTGGACGCCAGCGGCAATCCCGTGCCGCGCGCCTCTGTCCGTATTCCTCGGTCGAATGGTTTTTTCTTTGTCATCGCCAACCTCCAAGGCGTTTTCCGTTTTCCTGAGATCCACTTAAGCGACTACCTGCTCCAGGCGCCTGGGCCGGACTGGCCCGGCCTTGTCCAAGCGATGATTGATCAAGGGATGGATCCCCGCTCTGCCTTCACCGCCGGAGATATCCCGGAAAATTTAGGCGGACCGCTGCCCTCCACGTCTGACCCGAACGCCGTGCTCGATGCCTACGCCAGGGCCGTGCAGACGTTCTTCAGCAGCACTAGCATTCCCGAGCCGCTGCCGATTCCGGCCGGGGGGTTTGGCTGGAACAAGGTGCGGTTGTTTGAAGACAGTGTGACGGTGACGGCGGACATCAAGTATCTGCCGCAGGGGACGGTGTCCGGGATGACAGTGGATGGCAATGGCTCGCAGACTGGCGCCGTCGTCCGTGCGCTCTGGCTCAGGCCTGATTCAGGCACAGGAAGGCCCATTTTCGCGGAATCGGGAAGATTGAACAGTGACCCCCAAACCGGCGCCTTTAGCTTTAGTGGCGTTACACGCTTCGACTTGCCCACGTTCCAAGCAGTGGGGATTGAAAAACTGGGGGATTTTCGGCTGGAGGCGGTTACCCCCTTTAGCCCAGTCCATATCTCCTACGACGGGCAGCTGAACGTCAATACGCCCAACCAGAGCGGTATCGTATTGCAATTCCCGTCGGCCAGTGAGACCAATGGCACGATCGGCGGGCGCGTGTTCCTGCCCGACGGTGTGACGCCAGCCCCGGAAGGGACGGCGGTGCGCATCAGCTTTGGCGATTTAACCGTGACCACCGACGCCGAGGGGCGCTTTGATAGTCTCTTGCCGATTCCTGCATCGCCTCCGGGGGGGCAGCCGGCAATTTATACCGTGACGGCGGAAGAGCCGGTCAGCGGCATGAAAGGACAGACGCTTGTTGACCTTCCCGCTGGAGCACATGTCGACGTACAGATCCGTCTATTGGGCTTGGGAACGGTGACGGTGGTCGTGCAACGCACCGATGGCCGCCGCGTGCCCAACGCCGTCGTGGCTCTGAAACGGGGCAGTTTTCCCTCCGATGAAGCTGAGGCCGTCAGTGACGCCGAAGGTATGGTGCGATTTGTCAATATTTCCGAGGGCAAGTTTGGCGTACTGGCCACGGAACTGGGTACTGGCTTGCAAGGGCGCGCCAGCGGGACCAGCGTGCGTGATGACGAAATCGCAGTGGTGGCGACACTCACCGCCTCGGGGCGGGTGTCGGGGACGTTTGTGACAACCGATGGCAAGCCGATTCCGAATGCCCAAATCGTACTCCTCTCTGGCGACATCGAGGCGTTTACCATTACGGACGCTAACGGGCGGTTCGAGTTGTTCGCTATTCCCGTGGGGCGGTTCACCGTCGAAGGCAACGACCCTATCCGCGGGCGGTTGGGACGCGCAACTGGCGACCTGCGGTTTGAAGGGGAGGTGGCCGAGGTCACCATCGTGGAATTGCCGCGCGGCGTGGTAGAAGGCCGCGTGTTGCAGGCCAATGGCTTTACCCCCGTGCCTGGGGCCGAGATCAAAATTCAGGTGGACAGCTTCGTACCGACGGTGTTGCAGGCCACGACCCGACCGGACGGCAGTTTTCGCTTCGAGGGCGTATCAGCCGGGACGTTTACGCTTACGGCAACCGGTCCCGTCAGTAATTTCCGTGGCAGCGCCACTGGCGCCGTGGCCACTGAAGGGGAGGTGGTGACGCAAGACGTGCTCTTGGAGGCGTTCGGGGCGCTGCACGTGAAAGTGTTTGGCGACGATGGCGCACCGGTGGGCAATGCCGAAGTGGAGCTGTTTGGGGCGGAGAGGGATCGCAAAGGGACGGTCGACACGAACGGCGAGTTTACCTTCGACTTTCTCAAGCTCGGGAAGTACTCTTTAGTGGCTACTTCGCTAGCAGAGCGACATAACGGCGGCGACGCTAGCGCCGAACTCCTGCAACCCGGGCAGACTGTTGACGTCGAAATCCACCTGCGCGGCGTCGGCGAGGTGAAAGTCAAAGTGGTGGCCGCCGATCGCGTCACGCCGGTGGCCAGTGTTGAAGTGACACTCACCGCCCGTGCAGCCTCTAGAGAGGAATCGCCGCGACCCTTTGGCGGTCGTCTGCTCGGCTTCACCGACGCGAACGGTATGGGTATGGTGACCTTTCCAGGCGTGGCGGTGGGCGACTTCTTCGTGACTGCTAAGTCTGGCCCGCTCGGCGGCGTCAGCGACGGCAACATGCCAACGCCGGGCGCTGTCGTGCCAATCACCATACAGCTCGATCCGGCAGGATCAATCCACGGTCGCGTGTTACTGCCGGATGGCATGACGGCTGCCGCGCAGGCGTTTGTGACGTTGCGCTTTACGCC
>JACQFN010000023.1 GCA_016200045.1 Nitrososphaerota archaeon
AAGCTTTGTTTTTGGCTGGCGTGAGAGGACTAAACAAAGGGTTGGCCTAACGAACCGCTGCAGGTGACCGCTGCCCGGCGGTGGTTCCTGCTGAATCTGAACGGACACAGTTGGGCAGCGGCCCTTGAGCGGGGACGTTAGGCCTTCGTGGCAACGAATCATAAAAATAATCTCACTCTTGTTGAATCAAGGAGACCATGCTAGTGCAGTGGTGATCGCCGTAGGTGAACGTGAAGCTGAGACCCCACACGGAACAGGCCTCAGGCCCAGGCGTCAAGTCCCTGCTCGCTGAGGCGACAACGACCACCGGAGCCCCCCGAACAGGGCCGAGCGACGGCAGCTTGCGAGACTGCGAAGGGCGGAGCTGTAGGAACCAGGGCCGAGCTGGGACGGAACGATCGACAGTGGTCAAGGCCGAAACGCCACGGCGCAGGTGAAGGGCTGTCGGAGGGGCAGCGCGCACGGTCGCAAGAGCGAGCGAGGGGCTGTCGGCACGGACGGCAGGGGACGACGGCAGCAACACGGAGGGGAAAGCAGGAAGCCGAACCGAAGGGAGCTAAGTGAACGGTCACTGGCGGTAAGTATCCAGGAGGCACGGCCTAACGAACCGCTGCACGTGACCGCTGCCCGGCGGTGGTTCCTGCTGAATCTGGACGGATACGGTTTGGGCAGCGGCCCGTGAGCGGCAGCGTTAGCCAGCTCAGAGCAAACAGGAGGGAAGCTCGTGTCAGAAAAAAACAAAACCATCCTCCGTCGTTACGGTGAGGAAATTTGGAGTCAGGGCAACCTGGCTGTTATAGACGAACTGGTCGCCCTCGATGTTATCGTCCACCTTCCCGGCTATCCCCAGATCTCGGGCCTCGAAGCGTACAAGCAGGCATGCTCCATGCTCCGGGCCGGCTTCCCTGACCTCCAGGTCGCCCTTGAGGACATCGTCGCAGAAGGGGACAAAATCGCAGGCCGCTGGACCTTTCGTGGTACGCAGACTGGGGACTACATGGGCATTGCTGCAACCGGCAAGCCGATGACGTGGACGGCAACTGCTATCTATCGCATCACGGATGGCAAGGTCGCGGAAGTCTGGGACAATGAGGACTTTCTGGGTCTGATGCAACAGCTCGGAGTCATTTCCAAGTAGACCAGGCTTCTTGACCATCGTAGGGAGCCGGAGGTTCGCCGGCTAACGTTACGCGCCACCGCATCGCCGCCCTGTTGCGGTTTGGAAAAAGTCGAAAGGCCGCGTGCTGGCCGCTCACGGTGCGCTCGGGCGTTAGACCGACAATCGAGGAGGTATCCCATGAGATTCTGGAAGAAGCTATTCGGTGGCGTTGCTAAGCCCGAATCGTCCAAGGCTCCAGCGGAGGCAGCGTCGCCCGCCATCCTTCGTTCAGTGACGAACGAGGGATCGAATGAGGACCCACGGGGCAGATAGCGTCGAGGGAGGATATCGGACCTGCGCCACCTCGGGTCGACCGCTCTGACGTTCAGGTGGTTACTAGTAGCCCTCCTAACGATGATTGGGCGGTCGTCGGTACCAAGCTCGCGCTTCATGACAATGCCGTCGCATTCCTGAGAGCCGCGATCGACAGTTGGCCAAGGGAGATCGGGCTCGGTGATATCTCGAAGCAGCACCTGCCGAGAGTTGTCGCTGCTATCCAACAGTACGCCAAAGGGCCACGCCCATTGAAGAATCGAGAGGCAGATCGACCTCATTACGAACGATATGGAAAAGGCTTCCGCAGGGGCGCGAATATAGCTACGGATATGTTGCTCTGTATGGTCGCCCCAATAGCCCATCCGATGCGGGCAGATGAGCAGCCGGGACAATATGTCTTGCGTCTGGTTGAACACTATGCAGCGTGGGATCTCGCCAAGTTTGTGTTCTTACTGCCTGGGGCCGTCGATATGTCTCGAGTAGGCGACAAGCTTACGACCATTGCGATTGATCAACTGCAGATCGCAATTTACAAGGGAATCGAGAATGTCTTGTTCCAGATATACGACGAACTTCCTGAGAAGGGTCGCATCGACGACACCAAGGTCCGCGATATTTTATTGAGAATCATCGGCGGCCTTGTGCCGGAGCCGTTGGATGACAAACCGGACACGGCCTCTTACCTGTCGCGGGAAGTGGTCCGTGCAGGCATTGCTCAAAGACCGACAAGCGAGGACGACGTTGGGGCGGAGGTTTGTGTGGGTTGCGGGACAACGCAAGACATCAGTGGGGGAGGCGTCGCGCTTAACGGAAAAAGCGGGCCATTGTGCAGTGGCTGCATGCGCGCCTCTGCAATGGGGACGCTTGCAGCAGTTCTCGGCGAATTCGTTCAGGGCAAGGGAAGCAAGGGGCCGAAGGGCTAGTGAGCGAGGCGAGTAACAGTGAGGCGTACGGCTCCACAGAAACGAGGCACCAAGGTGCTAGCCGTGCGGGCGGAACCATCGGACAAGCACGGAGAACGTCAGGCGGAGGACGATCGCTGAGGCCGAGACTAGGGGAGCCAAACGTGAAGATGCCGCAGCCGGAAGCCCGAGGGGTGAGACCGCAACCTACCCGGTAGGACGGAGTCAGCCGGAGAGAAGTAGCCACCGAGGCTGGGAGCAAAGGTGCAGCGAGCAGAATAAGCCGACGGGTTCTGGCCAGCAGAAGCTGGAGGGGCGGTGCCGAGACCAAGAGGAGTGGACCGACGCGCAGAAACGTAGCACAAGCCATACGAAGCGGCGCTGCTCAAGCTGGAAACGAACGGACGAAGGCGAACGGGGATGAGGGGAAGGACGAACAAGACGGGGTCTAACTGTGCCCTGCAGCGCATCGCGGCCCGGTGGCGGTTCAGAAAAACCCGAACAGGCGCGGTTGGGCAGCTCGCGCTGACGGCAAGCGTTGGGCGTCATACGGGAGGTGGACCGGGACGATTCCTCTCCATTAGTACTTCAGATAGGTCTCTTACCGCATACTCAACGAGGAGAAGCATCATGACGAAGAAATCACTGTTGCTTGGTTTGTCGTTAGTGGTCGCCGCCGGACTTGGCTATACCGCTGGTAGTGAAAAGGCTGGAACGATCACCGCCGCTCAGGAATTGGAATGGCGGGAGATGAGGCCAGGGTCACCGCTGAAAATAGCGACACTGTGGGGGGATCGCAGTACAGGCGAGTACGCGATGCTGCTCAAGATGCCCGCCGGATTTGTGTCCCCGATTCACGCGCACACAGGCGACTATCACGCCGTGAGCGTGACGGGCACTTGGCGTCACTCCTTTGAAGGGGGAGAGGCAAGAGAGCTGCCGCCAGGTTCGTATGTGTTTCAGCCAGGGATGGGAATGCACGGTGACGCCTGTGTCGGGCCGGAGGACTGCATTCAGTTGATTCATCAATACGTGAAATTTGATTTCATTCCAAAGCAATAGAGCAGAACGGACGAAGTACACCGATGAGTGAAGGCGAGGAGTGGCCACGCACGGTTGAACAGCCGCCCAACAACGCGCGCCACCGCATCGCCGCCACGTTGCGGATGCTGCTGAATCTGAAAGGACACATCCTGGCGGCTCGCGGTGAGCTGTGGCGTTAGGGCACTGTAACTATCGTCCCTTGGGAAGGGAGAAACAACAGTATGAAAGACGGAAAGCCCAGCATTACCGCGATTGGGGCGGCGATCTACCGGGCCGTGCATCAGGTCTTGGATGATGACCCCAAAATCCTGCGCGATCCCATCGCCCTCCAGATCGTCGAAGGCCTGGTACGGGAGAACTTTGCGATGCGCTGGCCACAGCAGTATGCCACCGTATCGCCCTCCATGCCTGCATCGAGCCGACAGGACATTCTTGATGCGGCAGAGGAGCTGCGAAAACCGATGTGGACGCTCGTACGTTCGCATCCCCTGGTGCGCAGCCGCTTTACCGAGGACTGCCTTATAGAGGCGGCGGCTGGCGGCGTCCGGCAGTATGTCGTCTTAGGATTTTAGAAAAAATAACTTCAACAACTTTGCGGTCGCGGGAGTAGACAATAATTCCACTCACCATGGAAGGACTGCGGTTTTAACTTGAGGGCGGCTAAGACTTCTTTTGCCACCTTTTTGCCCGTCGTGTAGGAG
>JACQFN010000024.1 GCA_016200045.1 Nitrososphaerota archaeon
TTGAGCCATCAAAACCGCCGTAAGCCGTCGCTGAAAGTGCCACGCATTTCAATGCGGCGGTTATATTCTTCGGTCCTTTTTTGCTGTTCGCCTCTTATTGCGGCCTGCAAGGCAGCTTGATTCGCCGAAAAAAGCAAGAGCCTTTCAGAAACGGACGGCGGGGACGGCGGGGATGGCGGAGGTCCCCAGAAGAACTCTGCCGGGACGTCAGTCAAACCCGAGCCCCGCACCCCGACGCCGCCGATGAACGGTGCGGATGCCCTGAGAACGGAAGCAAGGCGGTTCGCCATCACGCGAAAATCCTGCTGCTGGCTGAAACTTCGCGAAACATCGAGAACCACAACAAACCGCACGGGTGCACGTGCCGACGTGCGACTATCCCCGGATGACGGGGATGGCTGACTCCTGAACCCCGCATGGCCCAGCACTATCGCCGCAACG
The DNA here is from genome assembly GCA_016200045.1 of Nitrososphaerota archaeon. Lineage (GTDB taxonomy): Archaea > Thermoproteota > Nitrososphaeria > Nitrososphaerales > Gagatemarchaeaceae > UBA183. The sequence continues at coordinate 442 of JACQFN010000024.1, forward strand.
AAGATCGTGACAGCCGCTGCACTCAAAACGAGCCGGGCATGCCCGAACCACGGAGCGAAAACCCCGCTGCTGACAGCCAAACTGTACTCCCCTCTCGTGGCTGACGAAGGGATGGCATTCTTCGACTCATGCAGCGCCTCCCGCAGGTTCGCCCGCAGTTCGAACCTGTATCGCTGCAGTTCTGCAAAGTTACGAGCGAGCCTTTCAGCGTACGTATAGAGACGGTGGGCATTACCCAAGACCGCGGCCACGAAGAGGAGCGTCGCCTCGAAACAGGTGAGGGCCGCCGGCAGCAGCCACGGTTCCCCGCTCTCAAGACCGCTCCGAAGGGCCAGAAATACGCCTCCCGAAATCACAAAGCAGACGAGACCGGTGGCGGCGAGCGCCCTGATGGCGCGCCCGCGTGACGCTTTGCTCTTTGGCAGCAGGCGACCCAGCGTGGCATCCGCGATAATGCTGAGTAAAATTCCCATAGCCGCGCCACCAGCAAACCCAAACAGGCGTATTCCGAACAGGGTCAGCGTTTCCATAGTCGCAAATGCAAACAGCAGAACCGTCAGGCAGAACATCGCAACACTCGCGGTACGGTAGACCGCGGCGCGGCGCTTTTCGTAGGGATCGACATGAAACGCGGTCGCCACGCCTGCGCCAGACATGCCGACTTCGCCCCCCAGGACCAATTCACTGCGAAGAGCCTCCAGCTGCGCATCGACGGTGTCAATCTGGCTCTTAAGACATTGAATGTCTTCGCGCATAGCGCCCAGGAGCGTTTCCCGTATGCGACCGGCGAGCGCTGCCGGATCACGGTGCCGGCGGGCAAGTTCTTCTGGAGACACGGCCTGCAATAACGCCGCTTGGGCATCGAGGACCAAATCGGCGTCAGCAGACGCGCCGTTTCTTTCCATAAGCGCGATCTGACTCCTGATCATAAGAGTTCCTCCCGGATCGCTGAAACGTTGCGCCGGAGACGTCTCAACGTCGTTTCGCACTTTGTCCGCGTAAAGCGGAATACCCGCTGAATGTCGATGATCGTCATCCCGCGCAACCAGGAGGCGATGATGGTTTTCTCATCGCCCGATCTGCCCACGCGAGCGGAAATCCTGGCGAGCAAGTCGTCGTTGACGATATGATCCTCGACCGAAGCGTCGGCGCAAGGCAAGCCATCGAGGACGCTCCTGGGCTCACCGGAGTCCCCATCCGCGGCGGCCAGTTCCGAGTCGCGATATATGTACCTGCCCCTCTTCGCCCAGTTATGGGCGATACTGCGCATCGTTTCATGGAGAAAGAGATAGAGTGATAAATTGGGAGCGTTGGCCGGCGGCCAGCACCGTTCTCCCGAAAGCGTCTTGAGGATAGCTTCCATGTACAGATCTTCGTGGTCCTCGGTGGTGGCGCGGCGAGCTAGGCGAACGAAAATCAGGTATTTCGCCCACTCGTGCAGGCGGAGGATCTCGTCATCCGTCAGCGACGAGATGGCCTCGCGAACGCGCTCTGTCCGGTCCGAAGCCGACATGCGGATCGTCCTCTAGGTAGCGAAAGGGGCGGAGTCCAGGCTTCCCACAAATCCTAGCCAAAGATATTTGAAATTTTCAATCAACGCAGTCCGCCAATGGGGTGAGGGGTAACCACCCATCGTGGTGGCATGTGTGAGTCGGCTTTGGGATGACGCCGGTGCAGAGGCACAGGCAGTTGGTGGCATCTCTGAAAAAGGTTGTGGCAATGCGCCGCTCTGAAAACGCGGCGCGGCAAATACCGCACAGTCGTTTTCCGAGATCGCCACGCATAGGAGCGGCTCGCTCAGTGTTTGCGACAGGTCCGATGACACCGGGCGCGCCCCTCGCGTCCGCTCGGGGAAACGCGCCCTGCCGCCTGTAAGCTCGCGCCACCAAACACCGCTTTCACCCGTGATTCATCGGCGCTCGCCGGACCGCCGGCGCGTTTGACTCCACCGGCCGCCTGACCGATGATTTTGTTGCTGAAGCAAAATCCGGAGGCGACCGATGGAGTTATTCGCAAAGCTGTTTGGCAGCCTGCTCGTTTTTGTATATCACTGCTTCGACCGCGTCGTCATCCATGGCTACCTGAGTGGCTTGTCCCGCCCCGAACAGGTAGTCTACTTTTTCCGCGATGTCGTGGGCGTCCCGGTAGTCGACAAGACCGTCCTCAGTCAGCGAACCGGCGATTATCGCCAATGGGTAGAGGCGTTCGCTCGCAATCGTCAGATCCCCGTCGAATGGGCGCAAAAAGGTGTCCGCAAAGAGGATTACGTCCGGCCTTGGCTGCGCCGCATGGAGCGGGCCGGCCGCTATGGCGTCTATTTCATTTTCCAAAGCATGGAACAGGGCGCCACTTTCCGTTGCTCCATTCCCAAGTTCCCTACCCAGGACCCAAACCATCGGATTCTGCGGCAGCAGCGTAGCCGATACACCCATTACTACTTCTACCTGCGGGATGAAACCCTGGGGCCGATGGTGCTGCGCGTGGCCTCCTTCTTTCCCTTCCAAACCACCTACTACCTCAACGGCCACTCCTTCATCGAGCAGGAACTCAACCGGGAAAAAGTCGGCTTCCGCAAAAACGATAATGCCTTCCTGGCCGTCGATGACGCGGACGCCCTACAAGCCGCTGCCGACCGCCTCACTCCGGAGGTCATCCGCGCCCGCCTGGAATACTGGACTCTCATCCTGGGTCCCAAGTTCTCCAAGCGCGAGCGCGCCGCCATGAATCTCCGCCGCTTTTACGCCGTCAACCAGATCGAGTACTGCCGCAATTTCATCTTCAAACGCCACTTCCCCATTCACCGGATCTTCGAACGCTCCTGCGAGATTGGGCTCTGGCGGCTGACGGCCAACAAGATCTCGGAGATCTTCGGCACCCGCGTCACCAAGAAGCTGAAGGGCAAGCTCAACACCACCCTGGAGCAGATCGAGCACGGACATCACATCTTCCGGGCCTACTTCAAACACGCCTTCGTCAAGCAGTACGAAAAGTTCTCCACCTTCCTGCGCAATGAGATCTGCTCCAACAATCTGGCCGATTTCCGCTTGAAGAAAGGTCTGGAGCACATGACCGCCGTACGCGAGAAGTTTCTGGAGATCACCGACCGCTTCGCCACGTTCCAGGCACAGTGCCTGAACGTCCACGTCGAGTTCCCGCTCCTGCAACGCCTGGCGCTGCCGATCACCGTAGGAACTGCCAAGTTTCCCGGCATTAAGATCCACGACACACGGATGATCCGGCTGATGGAGGTCTTGCTCCACGGCGGCACCGTGGTCGGCGCCTGGCCTGCCAGGCAGATCCACGACGCCATCCTGACCACCTACGGAATCGCAGTTTCACGCTACGGGCTGAATCAACTCCGCTACGATCTCCGCAAAATGAAGGCGCATGGACTGCTGGAGCGGGATGGCAAACGCTATGCCTACCGCCTCACTGGTAAGGGCGCCAAAGTCGCCCTCACCTTCATCCTGTTCCACAAGCAACTCTGCGGGCCTCTGGCCAATAGCCTCTTTCACCACCAGCCCGATCGAGACGCCCGCCCCAACAGCAAGTTGGAAACCGCGTACCACAAAGCCGATGCCGCCATCTGCAAGGTCCTTCAATTACTTGAGGCAGCCTGAGCCTTGTTGAAGTATTTCTGTTTACGATTAAACGCGTAAGAATCTAAA
>JACQFN010000025.1 GCA_016200045.1 Nitrososphaerota archaeon
CCTGATGATGACCTCCCCGTTCCCCTTGAGGAGCCCGAACTCATGGATGGGGGTGACAGTGCTCTTTCCTGTCCCCACGTCTCCTATTATCACGAAATGGTCGGAGAAGTCGATCGAGTCCAGCGTCTTGTAGATGGGAAGTTCCTTCCTCGCCTGTGCGGAGGCTTTCGTGACTGGAACAAGATGGGCGGGGACGACGTCAGGCCCTGTGTCTTCTATGCTCAAATCCTGATGAGCGCCCTCTACTCTGAAGAATCAAACCACCTCGTCTGTGTTCCAGAGCTCTCAACGCAGGATGAGTGATTCCCGGCGGAGGCGCAATAGACTCGATGTGCGGGCAACATTACTTACTCCGGAGTGGTCCGTCCTTGGAATGAATGAAGAGAACAGGTCCGATTATTAGGCCGAATATCCGAACTTGCCCTAACTATCACGCGTCGGCGATTCAACGGAGCCCACTCTTCTCTTATCCAATCTCCTCTTCCTCTTCTCACTTAGCTTCATTTCTTCCCACTCGGCGCGACGAAGCAATCCCTTGTCCTCCAGTGCCTGAGATAGCGCCGCCAACTTGCCGCCGAGGGTGGCTATCTCTGACGCAAGCCTCCTCTGAACGGGAGTCGGTGCGGTAGCAACAACATATCCCTCGTCAATTAGGTAATTGACAATGAGACTCCTGATGACCTCCGAACGAGATCCGCCTAGCTTGCCCTTCAATTCGTTGTCAAGAATCCTCCACACGCCATCGGGCAAAGATACCAGAGTTCTTTTCATTTGCAATTCAACACGGATACCATAACCATGTTTCCCCCAATTCATTAGGGAAAGTTTCGGCACATAAGATGCTCCCATGTCTCATGGAATGAGCGCCCAGAAAATCAATCCCAACCAAGAAAACCGCTTCTTAGTTCGGTGCCACCCGACTCCCAACGTGTCTATGAGCCGGGAATCGAGCGAAGCTAGAGCATTAGCACGCGCCTCCCAACGAGATTGCCAACCAATCACAGTCTCGAACGCGACCTTCGTCGTGTTCGGTGCATCATTCCTAGGGATTTCCACACCTTTCGTTCTGAGGGAGGATTGTAAGGGTCAGCAAAAGGTAGCTGACCTTTCCCCTTTCATGAGTGTTTCATTCGATTACGTCATAGCACCTTACTCTACGTAATCTTCGATTCGTTGGTAGGATTATGGTAACGGTCTAAGAAACATCGTAGGGACATGAGTCTCAACGTGGGATGAATATTCCCAGTGAAGGCACAATAAACCCTATGCACAGCTACTTCATTTTCCCTATCCGGAAAATCGCCTTTCCACAGATGGCACATGTACCTTTGATTGCGGGCCGACCATTCTTGAGCTTGATTTGTTTAGGATTCTTGATTTCCCGGTTCTTACTCTTCTCATAGACACAATAGCCGGTAATATGCGGCTTCGGTCTCGGCTTGTCTCTTGAGAGTTCCATTGACTTACCCCAGCAACCTGTCCGCATCCGCCAGAACTCTATCCATGCCCTCTCTGGTCAAACCGAAATCCTTCAGCGCCTCGCCGAGTCGGTCGCTCCCAATCTCACACAGAAGATCGTCAATCTGCTTCCTCGAGGTCCTCAAGACCTCGGCCGTCCGTTTCAGGAACAGATTCCCAACGTCGCTTGCTTTGTCCTGGCAAGTCTGAAGGATTTCAACGTGCCGGCTGTACTTCGAGATTTCATCCAACAAGATTCCCAAGTATACACCGTAGGCCATTGCCTTCCCTGAGAATCGTCGTCTCAATAGGAACCATGCGACGACAACGCCGACGACCACGACAACTGTTGTGACACCCACCTCGAATGACACAGTTGGTAGTTGGATGTATTCGATTACGCCCACAACGCCCGCAAGAGCTCCTATTATCGTGCTCGCCAAGTCGAACAGACCCTTGCGCTGTGCCTGAATCAGCTCCTCAAGCAATTGATAACTGTAGTAAGAACGGATCGCCGTGTCGTCTATCGCGCTCAAGACGAGAACGTCAAGCACCCGACTAGACAACTACAGTCGCCTCATTGTCTCCAACGAGGATGAACTACCATCTTCAATCAGTGCTTCGCCTGGCCCCCCGCTGCTTCAGCGACTCCCTTGAGAGCCAAACCGGCGAAGAACATCTGGGAAACAAACGGAATACTGACCAGCGCGTTCGGACCTAACCCCTGCGCGGCCAGCAGACCAGCAATCGCGCCGAACGCAAGCCCCGAAACCGACCCAAGATACACTCCGTCCTCCTTCGGCTGAGGGTACGCCACGCTTCCGCCACTCTGGACGATTTCGTGGAAAAACCCGCCAATGGCAGCTGCACTGATCCCAACGACAAGGACGTTACCTCGGAATACTACAGCAGCACCGAATGTGGCGACCAGCATAGCGAGGGTGGAAGCCGACTGCCGCGGGTTGCCTCCCCATGTCATCGTCTTGTCCTGGTTCTTTTTCGAGTCAGAATTCAAGTCAATCTAGCGAGGTCCACTTTGTTTGTTTCCTCCCCGAGACGATTCCGCGTCCCAGGACGCGCCGTAGTAGGTGCTCAAGCCCGAAAGGACGGTCCCAAGCACAACTAGGGAACCATGAGTGAAGTCTTGGATGGGATAGTTCGGAAGGGCGAAAGTCGCGGCTCCCAGAAGTGTGAAGAGGACCAGGTGTATGCGTTTCATCGGCTGTTTTCGCTCTTTCATCAAAAATGAGAGATTTATTAGGATTCTCCTGAAGTCACGCGCTGGCTTGGGAGCGAGACTGGCTGTCACCATCATGCTCGTGGTCCTCGTGAGTTCCGTATCACTCTCAGCCACTCGCGGTCCGCTCCGCGGAACGACCACGGCCACCATCGAGATACCTTACACGGAAACTTCCATCTCGACGGCAACCTCGACAGAGTATCAAACCGAAAACCTCACCAGCACGACAACACTGGCGGTGCCCTACACTTACGTTTCGACCGTAATCAGCAGCACCACGGCCATCGAGTCCACGACGACAACCACCACGACTACCTCGACGCTGACCTACGTTGGCACGAACCTTACGATTGTGCTCAGTCCTTCCAACTACTCACTCTCTTCATACGCGACAGTCTTGGCATCTGGCTTTCTTACCAGGTCTGACTACATGTCATCCGGAGGTCAAACCATCAACATCTACAGAAACGGCACACTGATAGGATCAAATTCCACCGGAAGTTACGGTTACTACGAATTCAGGTTCCTTCCTCCAAATGCGACCGCGACCTACGTCATCCAGGCCAGTTTCACGCAGACGATTGAAAGTCCTTTCGTACTAGGGTCCAGTCAGAATCAATCGACGCTGCACGTCAATCCTTGACGCGTTGTAATCAGATTCACAGAGGATTATGTCGACTAGCCGGTGCAAGCCGAGAGTTCTCTCTATTCCCACAATTCAGATGCCACGGACGAAACTGGACAAGAAACACGACCACGTGCGATTGTCCCACCTGATAGGCTGCGCCAGACCGTGCTAGGGTCTGCTTCTTTCGCAACTAAACTTAACGGAGCAAGCACATTCATGAACTGATTCAAGTAACTTGATGAAAAGGAAGAACTAGCAACCAATCTCAAGCCCTTTCCCGAGCAAAGATGGAGACGGAACAGCGAATCCGAGTCGCTCTCTTGCTCATCACGGCTTCGGTGGCCCTTGTGAGCACTGTCCTAGCTGCCCATGGGATCATCTTTTCGCCGCTCGATGAGATTGGCGGGGTTCCGCACTAGTCGGAACCCTTTTCCTATTTTTCTACTGCGTGTACCGCGTCGAGGGCTTCAGACTCAACCTTCTTCGGATCGAACGTCCAGGCGCCGTCCTTGAACTGGTCGTAGGGGATCGTAAAGTTCGAGGACTCCGTCGGGTTTAGGTACCCTATCTCAACCTTGGAACCCAGGCCCGGAGCAGCTCGGTTCAGAAAGCTGTTTGTGGCTACAAGGTCCGCCAGGGGAATGTTGATGGTCGCGATGTAAGTCCCATCCTTCAGCACGTCTTCCGCCCACAGAAATGGAATCTTGCTCAAAGCCTTCTGGGTTCGCGCAAACTCGTCGGGCCCAAGGCCGCGGAAGGTCATTCTGGTAAACGCCACCGAGTGCGCAAGCGTCTTCCCGATGTCCTGCATCCATCTTACCCTGTATTGGGGCACGAGCTTCTGCTTCAGCACATGCGTTCTGTAGTGGTATTCCAACCTTTTCGAGTGCACTTTGAGTTTCTTTCCCATTTGGACGACGTGCTCCATCGCATCGATTTGAAGCTCCTTCACGATGAGGAGGTCGACATAATCAAACTTGACCGGCTTGGATCCCCCAACTGGCAAGGGAGAACCTGCCTGTTCATTCAGCCTGTTCCATTCGACTTCCCAGGTGCCTGAGCGGAAATTGAAGAACGCAGGGTCCATCTGCCGGTGCCTCTCCGTAGCAATTTCCTCCAGGCGGAACCAAGTCAGCAAGCCCTGCCTCTGAAAATTCCTCAGGGTCGTGAGGTGCGCCTTTACGACTCCCGGGGGGAGGGTGAAGATTGCGACGTAGTATCCTTGGGGGATTACCTTCGAGAAATGCGTGAGATAGCCTGATCGATTAAGCGCTCGAAAAAACTTCGGAGCCGAGGATTCATATGCTCTGGAAAATCGAAAGGTGCCCAAGTGCAGCTGCAGCCCCAGTTTTGCGTAGTCGACCTCTGCCTGGAACCTGAAGCCAAGTTTCCCGAATCGCTTCTTGACCTTGTACCTCACCGTCTCCTGATGAGCACCTGTCATACGAGAAAGCAAAGCGATGTTTCGCGGGCCCACGGAGCCGATTGCTCTGACGATCTTGGCCTCAATGTCTTGAGGTTCATTCACGAATTTCTGGGCGAGATTCGTTTTTGGCAATTTCATGAATCGCCGAAATCAGGTAATTAAGTTTGTCTTTCATGTTTTCGCAAAAATGGGAATCGGTTGGTCACTCTGGTCGGGACCAGGTCCTCATTCCGCATGATCCCCCTATTGATCCGGATTGCAATTCGGGATGGATACACCAAATGGGTGAACTCGATCGCTAGACCATATCACTTTAGCTGGACACCGGATCCCCACCTGTAACAGATGCGTCCTTGTCAGGGACTACTCTTCTACTCGCAATCCAAGATCCCACGAGAACGACGCCGAATGCCGCCAATGTGACGAAATTCCAAGAAAGATGATATGCCAGACATAGGCCAGTACGCCTCTCCAAACAAGTTAGATAGAAATAATACTGGATTACGGGGACCAGTAGCCCCACCAAGAAGGTGGAGATGCCCGACAAGAGAATTATCCTACCTAGCCATACTTTTCCTCGCATTTCTCTTACTTAGGAGGAGCCAGTTTCTTAACCTTCTATGCACGGTTTGCACTGTTCAGGGTGTCAGGTATCACGCGTCGCCGCGAGCCAGTCAAATGGATTTCACATGAAATAGATAAAAAGCTTATGTATTTGCTTACCCCCTCGGAAAGAGGGGTAGTATGCGGGACAGAGAGCGTCCGCGAGCGATTGTCGTTTTCGTCCTGGTTATCATCGCAGGTAGCGGTCTTCTTGCTCTTGCTGCCATTCACGGAATTGACCACCCCGTGCGGGGGCTCCCCGTCGGTCTCCCGAACCCATCGAACACCTACATCTTTGGAAGTTCTGGTCGAAATTTCACTGGCTGGTTGATGCCAGCGCAAATCCCGGTTTCGACTTCGTATTCTACCAATCAGAGTCTTAACGGCTTCGTAAGTGCCACTTTGAATGTCTTTCCCTACCACATGCCTCAGAACGGAGACTTGTATCTTGGTCTTTATGTGGACGGCAAACTGGCAGCAAACAGTTCGTACGACCTTGGGCAGAGCGTGGCACACCCTGCTGCCATCGTTAATGATTTATTCGTTGGATCTGGGAGAAGCTTGGCGAGCTTCTCCCCATCATTGGAAGGGTATACCGTGACCCTCTTCTTGCACAGGTCCTTACCCTCTGGGACTCTCATCACAATTACGGCGTATGCGTCCGCGCCGATTTGGGCGCAAATTGATTCAGCAAATCCCGGCCTTTCATATTTCGAGTCGACTTCCTCTCCTCTCCCCACTACCATAGGACCTTCTCATGCTTTGGCTCCCTACACGTTAAGCATACAGGTGGAATCGAATGCAGGGTAGCGTAATCTGGGCTCCGATTCTTGTGTTGCTTTTCGTTTCGACATCGCTAGTCATGCCTGCAGTCGCGACGGGGAATGTCGGGAACGACGACGCTGAATTCGGCTTCCCCAGCACCCCATGCCAGAATATCATTGGGGCAAGCGTGAAAGCTCAGGCCTCGCTTCAATCGAATTTGGTGTATACCTCAGGCGATGGACAAATGAGCCTTCAGTACAATCCAGACCTGGACATCTCGAAACAGTGCCAGACTGGTCCATGGTACGGGGGCGCAGACTGGTTCCAAACGGGTATCATTGCTAAGAGGAGCACCAACTGTGCTGTACTCACAATTGAAGTATACAATACATTCTGGGGATCTACCGATTGGAGTTGGTATTCCAATAACGCCAATTGCACAACGGTGAACGCAATGTTCAACAGTGGAGCCTTGTGGTACATTTCTGAGCATACAAGCGCGTGTTTGACGAACTGTGGTAGCAGCTTCGAGAAGATTGACTCCGTTAGCTTTGGAGTCGTGGGCGGGTCAGGAGGGGGCAGCTATTATTACACAGAAAACACTCCCACCAGTTGGTACTGGCTTCGTTCGAACATCTGTTTTTGCGGAGTTACGGACGGCGGGACCATTTACAATCCAACGTTTACCACTGCCAGTGGAACGCTGGATTATCAAATTGGGTCGGGCATTTGGTCTGGCTTCGGCATCATCGGACCTCCTATTGATATTGCGACAGCTGAGAATTCGAATATGCAATATGGCTGTATGTCTCAACCATCTTCAGGCCATCTAACACAAAGTTTCCACCTTACCGGGCACTGCTAGTTCGGTCTCATGTCGGACGCCAACAATACGATTTGGCCGGCGGACGCAAATCCTGCTGGGCGTCCCCTTTTCTGCAGAGATAAAACACCCGTCAGTGGCTTCCTTCCAATCGGCGGTTGGACCGCCCGGTCAGGGACCGGGTAGCCCTCGCGGACTGGAAGCGCTTATATCAGAAGTGAGGCGGCTGACGACGATTGCAAAGAGGAAGGCGGATGCGTCTTGAAAAGAGCGCCTTCGTCATCTTCCTGCTGGTCGTTTCCACTTTTCTTCTCGCTTCGCCTTCAACCGGAGGGGGCAGTCAATCGGCACCAGCCCAACCCAACAAGCGCCTCTGGCTCACCAACACGACCTACTCGAGCGCCTTCATGGTCCCGGGACCTTATCTGGGGAACGCCGGGTACCTTGAAGCACCGCCCAAGTCTTCGGGGACGACTGTCGCCTGGGAGGGCACGCCGATCTCTCAGAACGGCTATTACGGCAGCACGGTGTTCAGCTTTGCCAAGCTCGACCCGACCACCGGCTCCCCCAAAGCCAAGAACATCACCGCGACCCCTGGCTATGAGAACGGCCTCCTCGCGCAGGAGCTGCGGGACTTCTACCAGAACCCGATATTCGATGGAGGGTACGTGATCACCGGCCAGACAAGCGCCAGCAACTCGTCGCAGCTTTCACTGTACGCATACAACACCGCCGACGGCACCTCAAGGAGGGCGTCCCTGGACCGTCTGGGCCGCGCGGAGTTCGGCGGGGTCGAATACGAAACCCCTCTCTCGAGCTCGGGAGGGCAGGTCCTCGGCATCTTCAACAAGGTCGGCCTCAACCCCACCTACGAGTACGACTCGAATTACAACCTCGTCCCGCAGAGCGTAGATGTCGACTACATCGGGGTCCTTTCCGGCAACACGTTCCAGCAGGTCTCGCCCGACGACCACTCCGTGATGTCCACCGGCTGCTCATATTACAGCAACGGGCAGCCGCACCCGTATTCGGTCCTCTTCGACCCCACCGTCCCGGACTCGGTCGTCGCGGGCGGGAACGGGAGGTACGCCTACGGCCAGGGCGCCTTTTCGCTCGACAGGCTGGGGTCGGGGGACTGCCAGCCGGTCACCTACGGGACATCGTACAAGGTGTACCTGAACGACGGGACGGTGGTGCAGGCGTTCAATCCGGCCACGACGAACGAATCGAAGGGATACATGACCTGCATGGACGTGGGCCCCTGCTTCTCCGGCTTCATAGGGTTCTGGAACAACCTTCTGCTCTATCAGACATGTTACTCGATCGCGTGCTCCACCGGAGGCCCCTTCAACTACACGATCTACGACCTGAGGTCCCATTCCGGGACCGCCGTCAACGTCCCCATCGCTCCGGAGTGGATGCAGACCGACGGGAGCGACATGGCATGGACCGGGACCGACGGGCTGATCTACCTGTATCACCAGTCGACGGGCGTAAGGCGGCTGACGTCCACACCCTTCCCCACCGACCTGGAGTTCTACGCGACGGGCGTAAGACTCAGCAACGGGTGGGTCTCTTGGCTGAACTCCACCGGCTTCCTGAACTTCTACGAAATCAGTTCTGGCAAGCTGTCCTTCATCAGTGCGGCGCCTGACGCGGACCCGAGTTCCTTCGTCTCCTCGAAGGGATTCGTTGAGCCCATGCTCGACTTCGGGAACGCGAGGGAGGCCTGGGTAGTCAACGAGGATGACGGGCAGGTCCTCTATGTATACAGCCTGAACTCTGCGGCCGGGGTCCAGGCCAAGGTGAGTGTGGACCTGGGTTGGAGCACCATCGTCAACGACCTCGTGGTGTCCGGAAACTGGATCTACCTGCAGGCAGTCCCCGAAGGGGGGACCGTCAACCAAATCTTCGCCGTCCAACCGCCGGGACTAACCCCAGTGATCCTGATCCCAGGAATAGCGGCGACGCAGCTGACCTCGGGAAAGAACCAGGTCTGGCTCGGCGCGAAGATACCCTCGTACGCGACCGGCACTTCCAGCGTTGCCAAGGTCGCCCTCTGCGGATTCAGTTGCGGTGACAGGTACGACCTTCTGCAGAACTCCGTCGGCTCCTCCACTGTGCCGATAGGGGTCGGGAGGATCCTCGACTTCAACCTACTCAAGGTCCTGTCCGAGACGAACGCCTACGGAGCCCTCGAAGAGAGCCTCGAGAGTCTCGGATACGTCAACGGCAGCACCCTGTTCCTATTCGGATATGACTGGAGGCTCGACAACGCCCTTCACTTCCCGGAGCTGGACTCCCTGATATCCAGAGTCCAGGACACCACCGGCTCCCACCAGGTCATCCTGGTGGCTCACAGCATGGGTGGGGTGATCTCCAGAGGCTATCTTCTCTCCAGCCAGGAACGGGCCCTGAAGGTCCAGGCGCTCATCACAATTGACACCCCTTACTGGGGGGCGCCGAAAGCCTACTACGCTCTGGTCGACGGGTACGGCTTCGGCAACCCGACCGCCGACCAGGTAACCATGAAGGTAATCGCCCAGAATGCGACCGCGGCGTACGAACTCACCCCCAGAATTCCCTTCGTGCTGAACCTCACAGCATTCAAGGCCGTCTACCCGTACAACGACCCCTACAAGATAACTTCAGTCTTCGACATTTGCACATACACCCCCTCCGCGTGCGTCAGCGTCACCAGCTCGCTCTCCGACATCTCCTACAAGGGCTTCGAGGTCACATACTCTTCGGGCACGCCTGGAACCATACTGCTTGCCCAGGGCCATAATCCGGAAAGGCAGGGGGCTGCGATAGTCTCGATCATCCCGAGCTGGAAGGTGACCTGGAGTCCCAACCGAAACATCCTCAACACCGCGCTGGCCTACAGCCGCGGATGGGGCAACTTCACCAGTCCAGCGTCTCATCAGGTGCCCACTTACGCTCTAATCGGTGACGGGTACCAGACGCTCGACGGCTATGTGATGCAGCCCGCTACAGCTGCCCAGATCAGTGCAGGCCAGTACGTAGTGTTCAAGGGGTCCAAGGTAGTCATGGTGCCCCACTTCTCGGATGGAGACGGAACCGTCCCGCTGAGGAGCGAGGAGCTAAACGCGGAGGGCGTCCACCCCCTCTACTTCAGGTACAGCGGCGGGGACCAGACCGCCCACGTGCCCATGGCATTCAACCCGCAGGCGCTCGCCGTAATCACCGGAATCTTCAACGGCGTCGCTCCGTCGAAGCTCTGCCAGAACGGAAAGCTGTGCACCTCGAACTATACGCCGGGGTCTCTTGGCCAGACGTCGGACAAGGAGTACCTGAAGACTGACTTCACCCTTCATTCGAACGCCGAGCTACTGGTGGAAGGGGAGAACGGGACGAAGCTCGGCTTAGGCGCGTTTGGAGGGGTTGAGGAGAGCATCCCCACCGGGACCTTCCTGGACGTTGCCGGAATCCAGTATGCCTCGATCAGGAACTTCAGCGCTCCGCTCAACGTAATTGTCAACGGCACCGGGGAGGGAGAATTCACCCTTGACGTAAGGTTCTCGGGGATGAAGAACCTCACCTTCTCCTACAACCGGGTAGCGGTAATCAATGGCACGGTCACGAGGCTGGCTCTGAGCCCATCGTCTCTCGCCCAGGCGCCTCCTCCGCTGGAGGTGACCTCGGCCGGAGTCACCATGGTGATCCAGCCCAACAACACTGCCCCAGTTTCCGAGGTACAGAGCACGACAGACACCAGCAAACAAGGCGGCGGAGGGATTCCCGAGTTTCCCTTGCAGCCGCTCGCCGTAAGCGTCTTCACGGCTCTGACTGTGGCGACCTATCTTCTCACTCGGCGAAATCAGAGGGGAGTTCAGGTTCTTGATTCAGGACCGGCAGGAGCCCGAATCCAACCTTATCTGACAATCAACCGAGAAACCGGACAAGACCGCTAGCGCAGCTGCAATCGGGGCACTGACGGATCTCAATCCTTAATCCTCGTCCACGCCGTTTGACATTTAGTGAAAAGGCGGTCGACTAGGCCGAAGTCTGCGTCTTCGGCATCCGCTCTTCCAGCCTCTTCCACCTAGGATCAGACCGGTACCTCTCGAACCAGAGGTCGCTCCTCATCATCAGAATCCCCGTGTCCTTCTCCTTCAGGGCCTGGTCGAAGTGAGCGAATGCTTCGTCGAAGTGCCCCATCGAAATCTCCACGAGTCCCAGCAGGCTTGGGGAGAGGTGTTCTGAGGTCGCCCTCTCTTTGGCGTGGTCGAGGGTCCTCTGAGCTTCATCGAACCTCCCCACCTCCGCATAGACGGCCGCAAGATTGAGCTCGGAGTTCGTCGACCCGTCGGTTTCGAACGCCATCTTGGCCTCCCTGACGGCATCCTCCTTATCCCCAAGAAAGACGTGGACTCCGCTCTTCCAGAGCCGCAGGGTCGAAAAGTCGGGATACAGTTCAGTCAGCTTCTGAAGCCGCCGCTTTGCTTCAGCACCGTCGTTGAGCAGGTAGAAACTGATGGCATATCCCATTCCGATGACGCGGGAGTACGGGTCGATCTCCAGGGCGCGCTCCTCCACTTCTCGCGCCTCCCTCACCCGTCCGTTGTAGCCGAGCAGCAGGAAATACCAGTGATACGCTGGGGCGTAGTTCGGCCTGAGCTCTATCGCCCGTTTCAGCTCCCTCTCCGCAGCGGAGAAGTCCCACGCAGTCGACAGGGTCAGGGCCAGGGAGGCATGGGCCTCCGCAAGCGAATCGTCTATCTCGAGGGCTTTGAGCGCGTTCTTCATGGCCTGCGGCGCGGCTTCTTCCGGGTTCATCCACGTGTAGTCAGCAAGGATGTTGTAGCAGTCAGCCAAGCCCGAATAGGCGAGTGCGAAGTCGGGGTCGAGGTCGACCGCGCTCCGGAAGTACCTCAGGGCCTTGTTGACGTTGTCCTTCGTCCTTTCGTCAAGATAGAATCTCCCCTTCAGGTACAAGGTATGGGCCTCAGGATTCGAGGTCTGCTTCTTTTCTATCAGCGCCTTCTCCTGAGAGGTGAGCCTCACCTTCAGCGCCTCGGCCACCGTGTTCGAAATTTCACTCTGGATGGCGAAGACATCCTTCAGCTCCCTTTCGTAGCTCTCCGCCCAAAGATGCTCGCTCGTGTGAGAGTCGATTAACTGTATGGTGACGCGGATCCTGTTCCCCGCCTTCCTGACGCTCCCTTCGAGGACGGTCCCCACTTCAAGTTCCCTCGCGACCTCGCTGATCTTCTTCTGGCCCCCCTTGTACCCCATGACCGACGTCCTCGCTATCACCTTGAGCCCTCCGAGCCTCGACATCGTCGCGATAAGCTCCTCCGTCATCCCGTCGGCGAAGTATTCGTCGTTGGGGTCGGGGCTGATGTTCGAAAACGGCAGGACGGCTATCCTCCGCTTGTCATGCTGCGCGCCTGCCATCTCCGCGCTCTGCCAGGGGAGGCTCACCTTGAACACTTCGACCGGCTCGCCCACGTTCTTGAGCTCCTTCTTTCCGAGACTCACCAGGGGGAATTCGAACTTGTTCCTGATCTGGTCGTACACCTGTTCGCTGACGCATATCCCGCCCGGCTCGGCGAGCGGCTCGATCCTGGAGGCGACGTTGACTGCGTCCCCATATACGTCGTTCTGACTGTGAATTACGTCTCCAAGGTGGACCCCGACACGGATTATCGTCCGCATCTCTTCGGGGTTGGACCCGTTCAGCTCATGCATCGACTGCTGTATCTCGTAGGCGCATCTCACAGCCTCCAGCGCGCTGGCGAACTCGACCAGGAATGCGTCTCCGATCGTCTTGACCTCCATGCCGCCGTGCCTCCCGAACAGTGGTCTCACTGTCCTCCTGTGCCGCTCGAGAAGTCGCATTGCGAGGGCCTCATTCCTCTGGGAGAGGGAGGTGTATCCCACGATATCGGTGAACATTATGGCGGCCAGCCTTCGCTCCTCTCGTGACAAACGAAACGAGCCAATTCCTCGACCTGTCGGTATTAAATCCGTTCTCGGCCCGAATTGGCATCGAATCAGCTTCTCGGCAGATGAAATGGCCGCCCAGCCTGGGCCTGAGACGAGGATTGTCGGTCTAGGTATGAGAACCCTCCAACTAGGACCTCCGCTTTCGTGAGTGGCTGTATCGGCTATGCTTCATCGCGCTCCACAAGATTCTTCTTGGGGCGGCGTTCCGTAAACACAGATGAAGCCCGAGGACATCGATACCTGGAAGCGGGCGCTGACCAGGTCCAGAGAGCAGAAGGATGAATTCTACAAGGCGGACCACGACTCCCCGATACCCTCCACCGAACGGGCCTCCTTCATCGGTCTGAAGTATTTCGAGCCCGACCCGGGCTTCGTTTTCGAGGTCAGGCTCCAGAGGCCCCAAACCACTGAAAGCGTGATCATGGCCACCAGCAAGGGCACCCGCCAGCTCTTCAACAAGGTCGGCTACTTCGAATTCACGGTCGCCGGCCAGCCCGCCCGCGTCCAGGCCTACCAGTCCGCGGAGAGGGACGACCCGCACCTCTTCGTCCCGTTCAGGGACGCCACGTCGGGGAAGGAAACCTACGGCGCCGCCCGCTACATCGACCTCAACGTCGAGCACGACGACGAATACCTGCTCGACTTCAACAACGCCTACAACCCGTACTGCGCATACAGCGACGACTACGTCTGTCCTCTCCCGCCGCACGAGAACTGGCTCTCCGTCCCCATCCGGGCGGGCGAAACGAATTTCCACTGACTGGGCTGTCGCTCGAAAGGAGGAGTACGTTGGAACGGCGAACTTGTTCAAACTGACTCAGCCGACAGACTTCATCGTCGGGCTGGTCTCGCCCACTTCAGACCCGCGGCGATCGCATCGAGAATCGCACCGGCTATCCTCTCCTTGGGGCGTTCGCTCAGCTCCACCGCCTTCCTTCCCAGAATCACCACGCTGCTAGTATCTTTCCCGATGGTCCTGCCTCCGCCGACGTCGTTCCCTACGACCAGGTCCGCCCCCACTCTGTCCCTGAACTCCATTGTCTTCGCCACCAGCTCTTTCTTCGAGCCTGTAGTCTCGGCTTTGAACGCCGCGATGTAGACCTTGGGCCACCTCTTCCTGACTTCCATGATTATCTTAGGCGTCGGCTTGAGCACGAGCGTTATCTCCCCTTCCCTGGTAGGCAGTTTTCTCTGCCTCCTAGATAGTGGAGCGAAATCCGCGGGGGCTGCGGCAGAAACAAAGACGTCATAGCGGCCGGAACCCAATTCTTCCACCACCGCGTTCCTCATCTCCTCGGTGGTCCTGACATGCGTGGACCTTATCTGGTCGGGAGGGAAGCGGTCCCCGCCGAATATGTAACAGACCTCGGCCCCCCTCCTCCAGGCCTCGTTAGCGAGCGACAGTCCCATCTTGCCCGAGCTGAGATTCGTCAGGACCCTTACCGGGTCGATGAACTCCACGGTGGGACCCCCCGTGACCAGCACCCTCTTCCCTTTCAGGTCCTGGGGCGTGAACTTTCGGATGACCGAACGCACTATCTCGTCGACGCTCGACATCTTCGCCTTCCCTTCTTCATATCTCGGCCCGACGATCTCGGCGCCCCTCTGCTTCAGGGTCAGGACGTTGGCTTCCACGGCCGGGTTGCGGTACATCGGTTCGTGAGCAGCCGGACAGATCACCAGCGGGATCCCTCCCCCGAGGGCCATCGACGCCACGGTCGTGACGGGCGTGTCGTCTATCCCCAGCGCCATCTTGGAGATTGTGTTGGCCGTGCAAGGTGCGATTAGCACCAGGTCAGCCTGGCCCTTCCACTGCCCTGCGAGTCTGACGTGCTCCGTCCTTCCGGTCAGCTTCCTCACCACCGGGTTCCCCGTGGCCCATTCCAGGGTCTCCGGTCTGACGAGCTTCTCCGCGGCTTCGGACATCACGACATTCACTTCGGCGCCGTGGCGCATCAGTTCCCTGACCAGGGACGGTACTTCAATCGAGGCGACGCTCCCAGTCACGCAGAGGACCAGTTTCTTTCCCTTGAGCTCGTCGCCCCGGGACGACTTGATGTCCTTCAGCGGGTCACTTTTCTCTGGCTTTCCCAACAACTCCTTCCCCGGAAACGTGGGTGATTTAGGAAATGCGTCAACGCTCCCTTCAGAAGGGACAAATAGCAACAGGGAAGGTCATCACGAAGATCCCAAGTGAAGGTAGCGGCCGTCCAGCTGGGCTTACATCCGAACAATCCCGAACGAGCCGTCAGCGAAGCGGAGCTTCAAGTCAGAGATGCCGCCGCCAGGGGAGCAAGGCTGATCTGCCTTCCCGAACACTGGCTGCTGTCGAAGGTCCTTACCCGCCAGGATACGATAATCAGGCGACTCTCCGGGGTGGCAAGCGAGCTCGGAGTTTTCCTGAACCTCGGCGCCAACTACGAGAGGCGTGGGAACAAGACGCGGCTCACCAGCCATACTATTTCGCCCGCCGGGGGAATCATCTCCCGTCAGGACAAGATGCACCTTTACCGAAGGGAAACAAGGGAAGCCCAGCAAGGGTCTCGCCTTGGCCTTGCCGACATCGACGGTTACAAGGTCGGGGTGTTGGTCTGCCACGACGCCGTCTTTCCGGAGACCGCCAGGACCCTCACACTGATGGGGGCGGAGCTGTTGGTGGTCCCTTCGCTGATCGTTGCGAAAGGAATGAGGCCCTGGCTGGCGTATCTGCGAGCACGCGCATTCGAAAATCGTGTCCCGATAGTTTCTCCGAACGTCTTCCACCCGCCGAAGTTCCTCGGCGGAAGCTGCATAATGGACCTAAGGTACGACCGCAGGGAGCGGATAATGCAGTTGGTCGAAAGGAAAGCCGGACCAAGGAGGACTGCTCTGGTCGAATCCTTCGAACTCGAAGCAAACAGAGCGCCCAGAAAGGAGAGGTTGTGGGAGGTGCTCCGTTCGGATGCGGTCAGGAGGCTCTATTCCGCATTCCGCTCTAAGAGGTAGGCGGCAGGCCCAGCGAAACGGAAGGAAAGTTGAACTTGCGTCTTGGGTCTGGTGCTACGCCGTTCCCATCAATTTGTAAGCAGACCGGTACAGCATTATCCCAGCGAAGTCGAGCAGGGCGCTTGTCCCCGAGAACGAACCGTTGGCGAGCCAGGCAACTACTATGATATCGCCGAGGACCGCCAGACCAGAGATCATCATCACCAGTTGTCGGGCTATCTTCTTGTTCGTCTTCCCCCAGAACCATAAGACAAGATAGATGAAGGCAAGGAGAATCGCTCCGGCAGAAAGTGCCGTCCCGGGTCCGTACCCGTAAGCCAGCTGGAAAATCCCTACGAAAAGGAAGAGGACAATGTTGACGACCAGCCAGAAGGTCATGTCGTCGACCTTCGGCCAAATCTTCTCCATCGCGTCCATGGGCCCTGCCATGTTGCCGCTAGAGCGGGTTGCCAATCTGTTCTTCCTCGTTCGACCTGTCGACGACTTTCGTATTTAACGCTGACACGTGGGCACTCAGGAGCGTCGGCGCCGCGTCAATTGCCGTGCGTAGATGTGCCGAACCACGCGTTCTTTCCGGGGTGGGCGTACTTAAGGCCCGGTGCGAAGACTGCGAAGGACTTCGTTGAGGTCACGTTGAGCTCGTTGCAGGTGAGGCCCGTCGGGAGCACTACCTTCGCCTCATAGTCGTCCCCGGTCACGGGGTTCCTCATCGGTTCGAGGACGGCAAGGACTCCATCCCCCGCCTTGTACCTGCTGTTGGGACCATCGAAAGCCCATTGGAACTTGACGTACGAGGTGTCCAGCCACTTGTCGAAGGTCGCCGCGAAGATCGGCCAGGGCTTTCCTCCTGCTTCCCCCTTGACAATTCTCTCAAGTGCCTTCCTTTGCCCTGCGTTCGCTTTCTCGTCGATGTAGAGCTTGGCGGTCCCGCCCCCTTCGTGTATCGCCCGGGGCCAGGCGCAGACAAGCGCGAAAGCCAACCCGTCAAGATCGACATCGCCGTAGCTGCCTTCCCTAATCTTCATGGCCCAGCCGCCTTCGCAGAATCCAGTCGTGGGTCGGGCGTCGAAGTTGCAGGGGCACCCCCAGTCGCAATTGCAGGCTGTGATTATTTCGCACTTGTAGTGCCACTTTGCAGATCCTCCAGCAGTGCGGCCCATGCGAACGCGCAACGCTTTCTCGATTATTTAAGGGCGGAAGCCGTCTGATTAGATGAAGCTCAGGCCCGCTATCAACGCCCCCGAGGCCATCATCAATACACCGAGGGCCTTCGAGAAACCGAGGCCGCTGGGAAAGACCTTCTCCACGAGGATCACCCCGGCGAAAACGACCATCCAGACTAGGCTCATTGAGCCGACAAGGATCAGGATCGCCATGAACACCCAGCAGCAGATGATGCAGAACCGCGAGTACTCTGCCCCCATGAGAAGTCGGCCCACTACTCCAGTTCGCCAGCTCGTCAAGATGAACGTCATCGGCGAACGGCATTTCATCAGGGCTTTCTGCTTCAAGGAACTGAACTGGTAGACTCCGGCCAAGATGACTAGGCCGCCACTCGTCACCCCCACCAGACCAGTGACTCCGTTCGACGGAGGGAGGAACTCCATGACCAAGTTCGAGCCGAGGAATGCGACGACGCCGACGGCCGACCACACTCCAAAATACCCGAGGAGGAACTGTGCGGGGTCGGCGGCTGTCAAACCGCTCGTCCCGTCGCTCCGTCCGGTCTTCTCCCCTTGGGCCAAGAGAGATACGATCGGGAAGGTGGACGGGAGCATCATGGCAGCCATTCCGGCCGCCCACGCCCCCATGAAAACGCCTAAGGAAACCAGATTCAGGCTTGCGGTCTGAGTTCCCATCGAAGCGAATACGACGACCAACCAAAGGAAGCCACTCAAACCCACTACTATCAGCACGGGAAACGTCTTTCCCGATTTCAATTGTCGCATATCAGTAGTCTGGACGTTGGTAAGCAGGAGCTCCCGAGAGTTCCAATACTCCCCCGAGATGTTCTTGGAGCGCATTCGACAAGTGCAAGTTCACACACAATCGCCGAAACGACTGATTCTCCTCCAATCTACACAAGGAATCGCCTCTGTAAGAGACTGCGCATCCGATGGACCCGTAATTGAAGAGCATAAGCTGAACTACGTCCAGGCCAGGGAATCACATCGATGATAGAGCAGGCGCCGATTCCTAAGCTCGAAGGAACCTAATCATGCGCGCCGTCGCATTCCAGCAATCGGGACCAGAGCAACGCGGCTCCTTGTTATCGGGTTTCTTCCCTTCGAGCAATTTGGACTGCTTGATTGCATCATCAAAATCTAATCTCGACAAGGTTCGTCTGCGGCTGCCGAAAGACAAGATGGCTGAGAGCGCCCCAATTGCGCAGAGCGCCTCTGAGAATTCACGTGGAGAGATGTTCGAGTCTAGAGTTGTTTCGATGTCACGGATGTGTTCAGATGCGAACTTGACATAGTCGCCGACGGCTCTTTCATATCCAGTCGAAGTCGGAAGGTTCATCCTTTTGGCTAGCGAGACAACCTGATCCCTGATTACGCCGAGTTGGTGAGGCCTCAAGAACACTGTTGAACGCCCCACATTTCTTTCCCGGTTGGCAATCAAATTCAGTAACTGCGACCGAAACTGGGGCACGACCGCTTATAAGAGTAGCCTTACAAAGAATGCTGCATCACTTTGGGAGGAACCCGCGAAATCGACCTTGGCATCCATTGATGCTGACCAGGCCAGAGAGGTCACTGAAATCCGCAAAAATCTCGAGTGGCTCTCCGACGCATTACTTGCCGCTTCTGAGAACGGTCTCTTTCGCTTCAAGGAAGTCGCAATAACGTTCGAGGCGGTACATCATGCCTTGGATAAAGCGAGGAAAGACTTCGACAACGGGAAGGGGGATCTAAACGAAACCAAGAAGTCGAATGAAGAGTGTTGGAAGCTGCTTGACGAAGCGCTGAACCAAGCAGGAAACCCCTACCGAAATCGCTTCATTCATGTCAGGGGGATTGCATTTCTTCTAGCAACAACATTCGTGGCAATTCTGATAGGCCTAGCATGGGCGGGAACATCAACGTGGTTCGACACAATTCCTTACTGGGCTTTGTTGATCGGTGGCTTGGGCGGCTGTCTTCGAGGCCTGTGGTGGCTCTTCAAGCATGTAAGCAGGAAGGACTTCCGGAGGTCTTGGTGGCTTTGGTATGTAATCAGCCCAATCGTGGGCTCCGGGTTAGGAGTCCTTACTTACTTTGCTGTCCTCGCGGCCGTCGCAGCCACGACGACCTCAACAACAATCTCCCAAGCAGGACTGACGATGTTCCTCGCTGGATTCGCTGGGTTCAACTGGAACTGGGCGGTCCAATTCTTGGAGAATTTGGCCGGAGCAAAATCAACTGCAGTAGCAGGGGTAAGACCATAGGCTCTTTCAGATTCTGAATCACCCAACCTCGACATAGACCAAGGGACGGTCCCGGGAGACCTGAGGACCTACCCCAACGCGGAAGCGTACTACCTAATCTTCACGACCGCCGCGTTCCTTTCGCTTGCCTCGGTCGTGCTGTCCCTGGCCCTGGCGAGAAGGCGCGGTGCGATGCCTTCCTTCATGCCTGGCCCGCCTCAGGGTGGACCGACCCCTTCTCAATAGCCGCCGGCCCTTCCTCCGCCTGAAGAGGCGTTCCGCCATAAGGAAGCCTGAGGTGCAGAAGTGCCGAGACGCTTCTGCCTGCCGCAGCTATGACGTACAGGTATGCGAGTGATAGCCAGAGGGGGGTGCTGGTGTTGATGACGGTCAGCGCGAACCCCGCAGTTAGCGCCCCTGCCATCGTGGTGACCCCGGTGATGAGGTTGAACTCCGCGCTGTACCTCCCCCTCTGTCCAGCCGGCGAAATGTCATACAGATACGCGACGAACGCCACGTTCAGCAATGCGTTGGTCAGTCCCGAGAAGACGTTGACCGCGTAGACCTGCCAGGGAGCCGAGAAGAACATGTACGTCAGCGGGTAGGCGACAAGGCCCATCCTCCCCCAAAAGACCCACCTCTTCCTGTCTCTGTCGACGAGCCTCCCGACGAGCGGCTGGAAGGCGATCGTAGAAGCGACCGCGATGACCTGGGAAAGGCTGAACTCGAACAGGTCCATCTTCACCACCCTGACCAGGGTGATCGTGAAGAGGGGCCATGCGAACCCCCAGAACAGCCCGTAGACCCCGCTCACCAGATAGTACATCTTCAGGTGGGAAGACCCGGCCTTCGACATCGTGACCTTCTCGACCAGCTGCTCCTTCTGTCCCCTGAGGACTGCCGCGGAGACGACGAAGAATATCCCCGACAGGAGGTAGAGCGCCGCGTAGGAAGGATAGTAGGCGGTCAGGACGGTCGTCAGAATGAGGGCGGCAAGTGCGCCGACGCTCTGAAGCTGGGCGAAGCTGGAGAGGAATGAGCCCTTCTTCGTCTTCTCCGATGCCTCCCCGATCAGGGAAGTCCAACCGGCGAGATAGAATCCGATCGCCAGCGTGATTGCCGTGAACGTCACTGCCAGGAAGGCAGGGCTCTGCTCGAACGCGTTCCCAATCCATAATGCGCCTGTGACAAGACTGAACAGAATCGCGATTGCAACTCGTCTCCCTGACCTGTCCGCGATTCTCCCTCCGACGAGCTGGGAGACTGCCGAGGCGAGCGTGCCTATCGCCTGGACATATCCGATCAGCACGGCCCCGGCGCCCGATGCCGTCACGTTGAATCCGACGAACGGGGCTGCGGTGTTGTTCGCCAGCGAGTTCCACAGCGCGTGAAGCTTCAGGCGGGCGATTTTCAAAACCGGGTCAGGACGTCGCCGATTTCTCCCTTTTTATGAAGGATATGCAGTACGAATCGCTCTCATCCGATGCCATCACGCCGTTCAATTCGGGCGAACGTTGCACCCCGACCAGTTCAAAACTGCCGTATCATTACCCCATTCCTTCTAACCTCACGCTATGCTCAGTCGAATCAGGCAGATGGTCGGCCGGACGACGGAAGGCACGGACTGGACGCTCCAGGCAGAGCTCGACGCGCCGGAACCCGAGACGCCTCCGACAGCCCCTTCCCCCATCCTTCCGGAGATTCCGAACCAAGCGGAATACGACCCTAATTCAAACACCGACCACTACGCCGACCTGGTCCGCCTTTCCATAGACCAGGGCGGGAAGTTAGGAAAGCACGAAATCCCAGTCGGGTGGTTGCGGATGACTCTCGCCGGCCTGGAGGGGAGGAGCCTAAGCGTCGAAGAAATGTGGGAGTTCGAGTGCTCCGACTCGGAGAACGTCTCGCAAGACGGTCCGAGACTTCCATACGACGAGCTTTTCCCTTCGAACTAGACCCTCGACTAAATCCGTTTCGCGCCATCCGGCCGAGGACACTCCTTCAGTATTCGAACGGAGACTCGTCCCGGGGCCTCTTGTCCCCCTTCCCCCGCTCCTCCGGGGGCTTGAACTTCCATCCCAACGCTTCCCCGACTTCTCTCTCCGTCCGCGTCCGGATTAGCCGCTGGGGTTCGTCCCGGGTCCACAGGCCCCTCGAGTTGATGATGAGACCCCGGTCCCTCGCTTTGATCGTCATCCCGATTGTGTGACCCTTCGGTCCGGTTGCCCACATCTGCGTCACTCCCCAGGCATCTGCGTCGAGGCAGAGAAACAGGTTGACCTGGACGCCTCTGTAACGGAAGTTCGAAATGACCTCTCCGAACGTCATCACCTGCCCGCCGATCTCCTTCACCCTGCGCGTGACCTTATCCTTCCAGGCGGTGAAGTCCTTGCCCCTGGGCATGACCGCAAGATCGATGTCGTGGACCGTGGGCTCCTTCCTCCTGATGCTCCCGGCTAACAGGACTTTGCCGTAGAGGTCTTTCGTCTTCGCAAGGAAGTCCAGGGCTATTCCCTCTGCCGCCTCCAGTTCCAGGTCTTTCTTGAATGACATTCAGGGTTCTACCCTAGCTGCGAAAGCAGGCATTCGTCCGGAGTCTTGTCGTGCCGGATGCGGACTATGAAGGGCGCACGGAGCTTCCTGTCCCTGGTCACCTCCTGGAACCTGACCTCGATGACCGAGCCTCTCTTCACGTGGCGCGGGTCGACCTTCTCCACCATGGAGCCCACGTTCCCGATGTCCACCTGCTGGCCGTTGTCGTCGTAGACCGCAACCGACCATGACCTCGGAATCCCGGACCTCTTCATCTCCGTCGTCTCCACGAGACCCGTCACGAAACAGTCGACTGTGTCGAACTTCTTCAACTTCAGCCAGGACTTCGGCTGGGCGTAGGTCGAATGCGGGTTCTTGACGACGACCCCCTCCCTCCCCTGCTTGACAGCCTCGTCCCTGAGCTTGGTTATTGCCTCGGCCGTCCTCGCCAGCGTGTAGGGGACCTCGAGCCCCGTCCCCTTCAGGATCTCCCTGAGAATCCTCTTCCTCTCGGTGAGAGGCCTTGGCCTGATGTCCCTGTTGTCCACCTGCAGGACGTCGAAGAGGAACAGCCCCTTCGCCTCCCGGGCGATGTACTCGCCGTCGAGGATCATCCGATGAGGCGCGTGAAGGAACTCCGGGACCCGCGAGAACACCTGCGGGGTGCCTTTTGGCGTGTAGATTCCGCCGTGCTTGCTGGAGAGGACGAGCTTGTCTCCGCTCTTGAAAAGGAACACCCTGATCCCGTCCAGCTTCGGCTCGCAGATGGCGGGGAGCGGGTTGGTAATCAGCCAGGTCCCGAGGTCGACCTTGACGGCCTTCGAATAGTTCTCCTGGACGTAGTTCGGGAGCTGGTCGCTCATCCTACTTCGAGAGAACGACCTTCGGCTTCTTCGCCACTGGGACCGCAGGGAGCCTCGCAGACCCCTTCTCCTCCAGCAAAGCCCACGTGTAGATTCGGAAAGTAGATGTCACCAAACTATGAACGAATTCGGAGATTTGATGTCCTCAGACTATCCTAACCCTCAAGAACCAACGACATTATACGCCTACTAAGTGTCCCCATCGAAAAACGAACGCAACCCGAAGACCATGATTAAAGACTGAAAGGGTTATGGTGGAGGATTCTCGACGGAATGTGCAATGGAAGAGTGGAAATGGGGCGACATAACTGAACGAGAAGCGCTTGACCAGATTATAGAGATCATGAAAGAGAAATGCAAGTCAAGGCCTGAGGATTTCGTCATACCCGATGACATCGAGGGACCGTTGAGAAGCTTCGTGAAACGAAAGAACCCAGACTTTGACGACAAGCATGTCGAGAGAATTACATCGAACATTCGAGGATGGCTGGGCTCGAGATACACAATGCTTTCAAGAGTCTCATCAGATTATGTGAATGTCGAGACACTGACGAGCTTCATCAGAGACTTCGAACGGAGCAAGACCAAACCCTATGGGTACCGTAGAAAGAAGTCCTAATGCACAACATACTTCGTTGACCAAAGAATAATAGTCTACAGGCGGTTGACGGGTTGTGCCAGATTCCAAGAGGGGGAGTTCGGCAAACAGCGGGGTTGTCATGAGAGAAACTCAAGAACGTAAGCACAAACCCCGACGAGATTCTCGAATGTCCACGTTGCCATTCGAAAGTACCTGGTCCGCTACGAAAAGAGGCATCTTCGAAAAGTACACGGAATACGACTCTAGACGCCCTCTGGTTTCCTTAGGACGGGGCAGGTAGCTAGTCTAGCAAGAATCCAGACCAACGACTCAACCTGTAGGGGAATCCAAAGTGGAACTTACGCATACTCTTCGCTCTGAAAACAGACACCGTCACTTTTGAAGCAAAAGCCGCATGGCGGGCAGCACCTTCTCATTCACGTACTGCTTGCCTGCTTCCAGCGTACGTACTCGCTCTCCTTCCCACTCGGGCTCTGACTTCCAATTAAGCCAGAAGAATTCTCGTTTGGGATACATTTCAGCGAACTTCAACCCTTTCGACGAATGAGAGAAATTGACTCGGTAGGGTAGAAGTGTAATCCTCACCTTCGAGGGGTCAAGTTCCTCAATCATCTTGATTGTCTCCTTCCATGCCTTTCGAACCTCTTCATTCTTGATTCGTGCCTCGAGTCCTTCAAGGCTGGCAGGTTTCTCTTCGATTTCCTGCTTACGAGGCAGCTCCAGGTCAAGGAGTTGCACGTGTTTCGACCCGCCTATCTCGTAACACAATGCAATTTGCTTTAGCGTTACCTGAATCTCCTCAGATACATACTTGACCACTTTCTTCGTCCTCTCATCAAAACTCTTCGCAATGAGAATGATTCTAGGTGGTTTGTCCTCTATCTCAACGTTCGAATACGCCCTGAAGAAACTAAGACCTCGTTCCAGAAGATAATCATAGTATTCCAGCGCCTGAAGGAGTTGGCTGTTATCCTCGCCCAACTTGAGCTCAACGACCGTCAGGGTTCCTTCGGAATCAACGCCATCAAGGTCAAGTCTCTTGCCATATGGTTTTGTCCGCCTCTGGCTCTTCAGGATGCGGAAACCATCCTCAATTGATGAAGGACTACCAGTGAGAATCGCTTCCAGCTCCGCCTCTGACTCGATATCGCACACTCTGAATGCCACGAGGGCTACTTTCGTTTGACTTGGAGATATAAGGTCGCTCTAAGAGTGACTGGCGGTCAATAAGAATCGACGAACCTGGTAGTCCTACGGGCCCATGGTCTAGGTGCATATCCTTTGGGGATATGGTATGGGAATCAATGTCAGTCGTCTTTCTGTCCGGCAAGATTGCTTGGGCAGGAAAAGGGCCGGGGCGTTACGGGGGGGCTCCCCGATGCCGCTGTTAGTCAGTTGTTCGAAGTCAACCTATACCTGAGGAGTTCTTCGTAGACGTGGCTCCGATGTTCGATTGCCCATAGCTCAATCTCCGCAGGATTGTCTACAAACTTGTAAACTACCCTAAAGTCTCCCGCATGGATAGAATAGAGGTCTTTCAAAGCCGGGTCTTTGAGAGGATAGCCTAGGCGAGGATCTTGGCAAATCTGTTCGATTACCTTGCCTACTTCTCTCTTGACCGAGTCTTGGAGCTTACGATAGCGTTGCTCACATCTCTTCGTAAAGAAGACCTTGTACACTATCGATTGGTCTCGACCTTCTCCCAAGGGACCAAGCGTTTTGCTTTCGAGTCTTCCCTGCTGCCGTCAATCTCTTGAAGTAACGCCGCGTCATTGAGAATCGTATTCTCCTCGACTTCCGCCAGGTCTATCCCTTTGACTTTCAAGATTCCAGAGAACTCTTGTGTTGAGAGCGACGCAATGGTAGCTGCCTTCACCAAGGAGACCTTTCCCTTGCGGAAAAGGTTAATTGCGATTTCTAGTCTTCTCGAGTCAACCGCTGCGACCATCTCAGATTTAATGGCACTGTCGGGGTACTCGGTATACACCAGGCCGAGCAGCTCAAGGTATGATAGGTCGTTAAGCAGGGTTTTCACGTTGCTGACGACTTGACGCTCCCGTGCGTCAGCAGATATCCAAGTCGCTTCCGCCATTTTTCTTCCTTCGAGCGAAAGCTTAATCGCTCCGTCTACCATTTCCGTGAAACCAGATATGAAAAATTGATCTTGAATCTCCTCGACCACTTCACTGTAACTTCCCATGATGTAGGGTGCGTAGTCTGCGCTCTCGCCAAGCTCGGGAACGTGTTTGGAGACTACGAAGAGTTCTTTCTGGCACCAAGTTCTTCCAGGTAAGGGTTGAGCTAACTTCCCCCTTGCGTCTGGGGCGTACAGGAGCATCAAGTAGTACTTCTCGAGCGGTTCCAGCTCTTTTGGAGAGAACATATGAAAGTCTCAGCCTAACCGCATACGCTTAAATGCTCACTTCAGCTTCTTTATTTGTGTTTGCCAGGCATCGGTGTAACTATTCGGGCTGAGGACCCCGAATTTCGGTCCCGAGCGGTTAATGTGAAGGTCAAAGGTAAGGAAGTTGTGACACCTATCAGGTCACTGTGTCTTATTCAGTCCAAGGCGTCTGAAGCCAGAGTTCTCAATTCGAATGACGGTGTCGTGACCATGATAGAGCTTCCCAGAGAGGTCACGAAGACCAAATTAGAGGAGATGGACGGTGACACCGAAAAGCAGGAAGAGTTCTTCCGCCAGATTCGATATCGATTCACAGACCGTCACTTGAACGAGGAAATCACAGTCTTCGCTTTAACGTACAACAATCGGCCTTCTCTCGAAGCTAAGAACAGATCACCCACCCCAGCCGAGACAGAACTCTTGTGCTCGATTCTAGACCATCCGTATAATGACATCTGGGTGCCTCCCGTGGTCCCCAAGATATCAGGCCAAGATTACCTGCCATACCTGAAGAGTTTCTATGAACAAGCAAAGACATACTCGAACGTCGCCTCCGCAGGACTGATTCCTCACATAGCGAGGCTTGAACTCAGGCTCCTAGCAGATTTCTACATCAAAGAGGGAATCAACTACTTTGTCATGGACTTCGACGGAAAGAATCCACTAGACTTGATTGCGAACATCAGCGAAGTGAACAAGATGATCAGGCACATAGAAAAGGAGTACGGGACGCCGTGTTTTCTACATGCACTGAATGTACCCTTTACGAAATCTCACTGGAAGAATCTCGTGATTCCTGCGAAGGATATTGTTCTGTTCGAAATGGGGTTCAACTGTTTTGGTTCCTCGCACATCAGACGTCAGCTTCCCAAGGAGTTCTTGGAGAAGATTAGTTTGCTGCCTCATCCCCACTATAGGGTTTTCAACAGAAGAGATTACGGGTATTACCGAGACGATGCCCCCGGCCTAAAAGACATGGTGGTCGAGGAAGGCAAGATGTTCATGTCGCTCGATGAGTTCACAGAGGGTCTTACGTGGACAGAAGTCAAGACGCTTGAGAAATTGTTCAATGTCGAACGGCACTGTCTCGAGGCCACAGAAATACGCCGAAACCTACTGACTGGACAGAGCCTCATGCAGTATATCAAGGGAAAAGCACTTCTGCCCCCGAAATTTGTTCGCCAAGCCTTGAGAATGGCCAGATAGTGGGTCAGTCCCATTCTTAGGTCACAATCAGAATTTTTCAATTCTGCATGAGTAGCGGTGGTCCTGGCGACCGGGACTTATTCCATGCTCAGCTGCGGCATCTCGATTGGTTTGTCGACTAAAGAACTGAACATGTCAGCATGTTGCGTATGAATTGGGATGATCTTGCCAGAATTGCTCTCTCCCATGATTCTGGCTAGGTCGGCCTGAGGAGCATGCCCTGAGGCATGAAAGTGATGGTATCCCATCCGAAAGTGGTCCAGCCACGCCTTCAGTCTCTTCATGTCGAATTCCTGCTCTTCATTGATGACCTCCGACGCAGACTTGATGTAGATACTGCCCTCGGTTGGTTTTAAGTCTATCAGCTCCGTAACATCATAGTAGCCCATTGCCGCAATTATCTCATTCTGATGAGCAGATACGTAGTCAGGCCGGACTGTGTTTTGTCTATTCAAGAACTCTCTCTCCCACCAATAATAGTCTCTATCAGAGAACGTTCCCGATCCTCGTTTCTCTTCGTAGAGAATCATGCTTTCGTCATCGAGACTTGGAAGGCTTGGAATCAACGTCTTCAACTTCCTAATGTAGTATGCATCCTTGAATGCAATCAGTAATCTTCTGCCGGAGTTCTTGGCCAATTCGAGAAATGTCATGAAGCGGGTCGTGTCCTTAAAGGCGAAATCGGCCATAACTAGACCTCTGGCCTTGGTTATTTCCTGGCCACTCCCGTCTCTGACGTATTGTTCGTTATTCCGGTCTGTCTCATCAATCCTAGTCCCTTCACACAGGAAAATGTCTGGCTTTGCTTGCTTGAGCCTCTCCAGGAATTGCTCGGTGAGGTAACCTTCGGTACCATGCATTCGAAGGTCCCCACTGTAGGCAATCGTCTGATCCGAGCCATGAATTAGAAGTGCAGAAGCGCCGGGAACACTATGGTCGACAGGGATCATCTCGATTTCAAGCCCACCTATCTTAAACCTCCCTTCGACTATCCTGAACTCCCTGGGAATAGGCTTGTCCTTGTAATTCAGAAGAGGCCTTCGTTTGTAGTTAATTATCTCATACTCTAGCCTCCTCGGCGCCGTCTCGTGAATTGCTTGGAGAATGGAGTGTGTAATCGCATTACAATAGACGGGAATCCTTTCGTCTAGAAAGGAAACATGCGCTGCGTGGTCTAGGTGGGCGTGAGAAAGTATCACAGCATCTACTTCGACATCTTCGTGCTTTTCCAGCCCGGCAAACTCAAGCAAATCCCTTCTGTAGATACCCTTGATTTTCGGAAGTAAACCAATCTCAATGAAGTCTGTTATTCCATTTGCGGTGCGTGGCTGAATGAACTCTTCGAAGTATTGTGCATGGACAGCGAAGTTCATCCCGAAATCTAAGAATATCCGGGCGTCTGCCTTCCTGTCTGTTACTAGGATCTTATTTCCTCCAATCTGATTGACCCCGCCGTAGAATCTGAGGTCCATCCAGGCACCTCAACTATAAATATCGAATTAAGGCTTCCATGGTTGGCGAGTTTCCTTGGGCAAACCGATTCCGAAGGAAATTCATTCGGTTCTCGGTCAGTTGGCTTCCGACAAGAGAATACTCGGCGAATGTCCAACATGTAACGAAAGCCACCCACTATCAGACTGGAGTCTATTCTACAAGGATGATTTCCCCGCAGGCAGTAAGGAGCTAATCGATGCGATACTCGCCAGGCCAGCAGATGCCAAAGTCGAATATGACAAACTCAGGAAGAAGTTCACGACTCTGGCTGCTCAGCGATCAATAGTGGTAAATGTCGGTAAGATTGTCGAAGAGATTGCTCCTAGTCTTTCGACTTTCCCCTACAAAGGGGCAGATTGCAGGAGCTTGCTAGACCCTATCGATTACGTTGTTTTCGAAGGGCTGTCCGAACAGAATAAGGTGACCAACATACATTTCCTAGACGTGAAGACTGGAGCTAGCAAGTTGAATGACCACCAAAAACAGGTGAAAGATGCGATTGAGAAACAGCATGTCGAATTCGAATTTTATTGAGGAATGAGATTGGAGACCTCATTCGACGTCTTCTTCAAGGAGCAAAGGCACATATTCGGAGTGTGCCCAAACCCTGAATGTAGAGAGGTCTCTCGTCTTGCTGACATCAGGGTATCCTACCGGGCCAAGTACGTCCAGGACTGGTTAGACCGAGTCGAAGACCAGATGGCCAGTTGGGAGGACAAGCAAGAGGGATTGGAAGAGAAGCAGAAAGAACTGAAAGCGAAGTACATCGAAAAGGCTCGGAAAACGGTTCTTCCGCAGAAGTTGCGAACAATCTCTTCGCTATTCCAGAAACGTCTGGTGCAGCCTGAGGATATCAAAGTGGTTTCGCACCCCTTGGACTTCATAGCGTTCGACGGCCTCATCACGAATGAAGACCTTCAGAGGGTCGTCCTTTTGGATAGCGAAAGTAGTAAGAAATTCAGAAGTGGAATCCAGAATAGCATAAGGACGACCGTAGAAAATGGGAAGTACGACTGGCACATAGCTAGAGTGGATGAGGAAGGCAAGGTAACCTTGGAGTAAGGAAGGGGGTTTTTCAGCACAATGAATTGTGCGGTAGTCCCTGCGCCCGCATCCTCGCTGTAGTCATGGAGATTCCCTGTCCGGCCCGCTCCAAGGACGAGCTGACGTCAAACCACTTCAAGCAGGTAGAGCCGTATAGGCCATCAGAAGGCCATGCCTCGGTAGTTGCCCCGAAGTGCTTCTATGACCCTATGAGTTCCAAATCCATTCTTGTTAGGCTCTTACATATTTTCAACCGAACTCTCCCCCTCGTTCTGAGTGCTGGTTCCCATTGTCTTTGACAGAGTGTCAATGGCGGAATAAGCTCCCTTCTGGAAGAGGGTGACCATTCGGTGGCGTTCTTCTTGGTTTGAGATTCCAAGTATCTTCAACAGCCCATCGTCTAGTTCTTTCCTGAAACTGCTTGGGTTGGCTAGTTGTTCGACGAGTGAAGGTACCTCGATCTTGCTCACCTTCTTCCAGAGGTTCTCGATTGCTTCGTTGTCCTCTTTGCTGAGGTTGGAAACATCTGGTACTGGGCATTTGTCCATCGCATATTCCTCAAGGTCCATGTACGTTCCTCTGGTGATTCGTGCCCGTCCTAGGTACGAGAGAATGAATGGCGACGAATTGAACCACATGCAAAGCAGTTTTTCTTGAACCGGATGTGATATTCCAGTGAAATACTTTCCCTTAATGACCACGAAGGCAGGTTTCTCGTGGCGAACACAGATGAGGGTGGTTCCTTTTGCGGCCCAGTCCACACGCCACATCATTGACAACCTAGAAGAACCACGCAATACCAATTCGTCCCACTCAGACCGGAGCTTTCTCAGGGTCCTATTGCCTACTTCCCTGCCGTAGTAGGATAAGACTAGACCGGCAATCTCAGGTGTAATCTTGGTTACGCAGTAATCTGAATAGCCAGTTACGTCAAGTGACTTCAGATACGAAAATCGTCTTATCGCTGGAACCGTTATTGAAGTTGGTATTTCATATTTGGACCCAGAGATTCGATCTTGTGCTGTAACTTTCTTGGAGTCGATATGGTCGACAAACAACCTGTCAGTCTTTTGACGAAGTGACCTTTCTTTGGTGTTGGATATGACAAGCGCCTTTGGCCCATAACTGGAAAAGTTTCTTCCACTGAAGACGCACTCAGTTGCTTCGATTCCTGCTTTTGAGGTTAGTTCACCGAAGCCGATGAGAGGGATTGCTGATTTCTTGACAAGTTCTCCGAGCTCAGCATTGCCTAGAGCGTAATCTTCGAGGAGACTCAGATATAGTCCTGACAATGTACGGTTGTCAGGTGACAAGTCTTCTTGAGCAAAAGTGCGGCGAATTGAAAAGCTGTCTTCGCCATCTACCCGGTGCTCGATTTGACCTACCAGTTTGCCTACTTTTTCTTCTGTCCAGCCATCAGGTGGTAATCGAGTTCCAACAATCATGAATTCATGGCTTGGGACTGGAGTCTCCTTCTTAGCGACCAGTAGACATTCGGTCAGGCTTGTATCTTCGCTGTATGCAGGCCTCCCTAGACCTACAAAAATCGCTTCTACCGAATACTGACTCAGAAAATAGTGTATGAATGGATGAAATGACTTTGCTGTGAATGTAGTCAGCGGTAGAACTGCACCAATCCGTCCGCCGGATTTCAGAAAGGTGTCCGCTAGAAAGAGAAAGAATAGCTGTTGGCTCGGTTTGAAAAAGATTAGAGGCTTGTACTTTGGCCTTCGTGAGAATCTATCGCTTAACGCATCCCTGTACTTGGGGTCCATGTTATCCCAAGAAGTAAATGGTGGATTCATCATGACAATGTCTACCGCGCTCACGACGAATTGTTTTGCCTCAGACCGACCCATTCTTACCGTTCTTGTTCTTCTTGGAATCTCTAGGTTCTCGAAATCCGTCTCCAAGGTAGTCTGCTGAAATTCGGAGGGCAAGGCTTCGCCGGTAGTCGGCACGATCGAGCCAGGGCGAAGAAGGGTGGAGTCAATCGTGCCTATTCTGACGTGTTCTGTTTCCATAAGGGGTTGCTGGATGGCGAGATTCACTGCAGCTAGATGTCCGGAAAACGCCATTGCGTCGATTCCGGTGATTTGTTCTTCGACAAATCTCCGGTGAAGTTCGAATTGATTTCCCCGAGCGAGCGCCAATTTGCGCTTGTAGGACGCAACCAAGAGTGTTCCGCTTCCGCATGCTGGATCCATCACCAAGTCGTCAGCGTCAAGGACGGTACAACCAGCGAGTAATGCAGCTGCATTCGGGTTTGTAAAGTGTGCACCGAGGGGTTTCCGGATTTCGAGAGGTATCAAGGTTTGGAATACCTGCCCCGCCAGGTCAATCGACTTCAGCTTGGGTGACAGGGACATTGTAGCAGTGACAACATCCCTGCAAGCCAGCCTTGACTTTTGACCTTTGAATAGCTGTGAGACCTTTATTCCGTAAATAGGCTCGTAGTCTTGCTCTCGCACTTTGTCGAAGTATGTCTGTAATTTTTCAGGCGATCCTGCGTCCACAAGATTGAGACTCGGATACCTTCCGTCGCCTCTTTTTTGAGATTCACGGGAAAGCAGTGAGTAGAATAGGATTTGGTTGATGAAGAGAAAGGCAGCACCTAGTCTCAGGATTCTAGGCCTTTGTTCCTTGCGAATTCGAGTCGCTAGCACGGACCTGAAGAAATGATGTCCGCCAAATTCCTTCTCAAGTTCCTGCTGTGGTACGCCTCTCAGAGTGTCTCCCAGGTTTAGTGCTCCTGCTCTCAAGAGTCTCTTTGCTTCGACTTGCGTCGGTTCCGCCCTTTTCTGAACTTCGTCGAATTCGCCTCGCAGGGCCTTCGAAATGTCCGTGACCAATTCTTCGAAGGAGTCCAGCATTCTTGGAATCTCGTCATGGAGAGTTGTCCGAGCAAGTATGTGCAGGATGAATTTGCTTTCGCCCTTTCCGGGGTAGACTACTGCGAAAACTTCGCCCAATTCCTTCCCCGTCAATTCTTCTGTAAGGGCGATTTGCTGGGAATACTCTTGAGCAGTGACTAATGCAGCAATTTCTTGCCTGAATCCGAGTTTGGCGCTCCCGATGTGTATTGTTCCGTCATAGACGGCGATGTCTGGTTTCTTAATCCTTGGATTGCCGCCTACCGTTAGGTGGAATACAGGGCTTGGACCTTCAGCGTTGAACCCTTTCTCGCGCAAGGCAGCAGCAAGGCGTCCCGTCCAAGGGTCTTCAGGTCGGGCGTGTGCACCTGACAATTCTGGATGATGCGCCGTGTTAGACTACCACAGGGAGGATATAAGCTGGCAAACTTGAAACGCACACCTACTTTGCCTTGTTTGACATCGACAAAGACTCGATTAGCATTGGGCCGTTCCCGCATTGCGTCACAACTACCCCAATTGAATACTTGTTACTCGTCCTTCTGAGACCTTGTCTAAGGATTCAGGACGAATCCCTGCCACACCTTGTCAACTAGATCCTTCGCATAGTCTGGTCTCGTAAGCGTATAGTTGTCTCTAGGCTCGAACAGGAAGCTAATCCAGGTCCCAAGCTCGTCTCTGAAGTGCCGGGGAAGAAGTCTGCTTACCCTAAGGCCGTCATGTCTAATGTCAGGGAACATTACGAAGGTGACAGAGTTCACCTGCCTGCTCTTTCGCAGCAACGAAAGCAGGTATGCTCTGCCTACTGCGGATTCAAACTCTGCCGACCAGGTCAGCTCGATAACATGAGAATGCTTGCCAAGCTTGACCAAGTAATCGACGGCGACCTCACCGAGGGAAGTTTCAAACTTCACACCTCGCTCGGCCTCCGCATTGTTTCCTCTCGCCTTTGCAAAGAGGCTTTGGGTCAGATTACTCTTAAGGATGTCCATTGCTACGAGCCCCAGCCTGGGCGCCCTGAAACCAGATCCACGAATTGATTCTAGTGCTTCATTCAATGTTGCCCTGTTCCTAGGCGAGTAGAATCTCGTGACACCCCTCTTGTCGCTTTGTAGTATTCCGTCCCGCTCAAGGTTGTGGAGACCGTTGGTTACCGTCTGAATTGCCGATTTCAGACTCTGAGCGGCAGCGCTCGCTTTGAGTTCTTGGATACCCTCGGTGCTGAATAGCATACAGAGTCTAAGGCCAAGCGTGTGCGACTGGAGGTATTCGACATAGCTCTGAGCGCTTCTTGGGAGCATTTCCGGCTGTACACTACCAAGGGAAGGCTTATATCATAATACTATTAGTAATACCGATAGGTAATAACAGGCGAGAATTTGAAGTATCGTCCTCTTAAGGGAAAGGAAATTTGTAAGGCCCTCCAGAGAAGGTTGGGGTATCGTGTCAGGGCTACGCAGGGAAGCCATGTTCAACTGGTCGATGAAGACAATCATCAGGTAACCGTGCCAGTGCATGGCGAGGTCAGCCCTCGGACTCTGCTCTCAATCTCCTTTCAAGCCGGGATGACGAAAGACGACTTTCTGAGGTTATTCGAATGATTGACGGAACCACGCCACCCCACCTCCCCAGGAGGGGTAAAGGGGGTAAAGTATGGCTGCGACTTGAATCGGTTCTACCTGGACGTACACTCATCCGGTCGCAGCGTAACCCCCAGGCGAGTGGAGCTTCATGGATATAGTAGACCCAGGCGATAAGGAGGTCGGTGAGACCGCGGGCGTCAGAAGAGTACGACCGAACAGGATAAGCTGCACTGGCTACTACGTCTCTCGGCATGGCTACAGCATCCCTTACGAGTCTGTTCTGGAGAGGGACTTCTTCCTGCTTTGCGATTTCGAACCGCAAATTACGAAGATAACGGCACAACCCTTCAGGATTGGGAAACATACGCCCGATGCCTGCCTTGAGACAATGGACGGCAAGCGTATCGTTGTCGATGTGAAGCCGGAAGCGATCCTCATCAGGAAGTGGTCCAAGTACGCTGCTGCGTTCGCATCTACTGCAGAGTACTGCGAAGGGCAGGGATACTCCTATGCCTTCTTCACAGACGCTCTCAGGACTGATCAAAGACACCGGCTGGCTGTTCTGAAGGAGATACACTACAACGCCCAGTGCGAGGACAGTCCTGCCCTGGAGGTATCACTCCAATCGGATCTTGAGAACAGAGGTCCAACCACCGTCATGACTCTCTTGGAGAACCTGGATTCGAAGATGGACCCGGCCGTGGCAAAGAGGGCCTTATCCAAGCTGATATTCGGCATGTCAGCTGTTGTCCTCGACACCCCCAAGCCCTTTCTAGAGGACGCAGTGGTGTCTGCAGAGAGAGACGGCGCTAAGGCTCAGAGCATCATCATTCCATATTCTAGGGTGCTCAAACGACTTGAAACCCATCCACTCCGATTCCTTGGAGATTCGGCCGTCAACTATTACGAGAGAATGCATGAGTTGACGCTCGCAGGCCACCATTATGAGGTCTTGGATAGTTCGGCACCTGAAGATATACTTGTGAGCAGCAGCGAGAATGGAGAGCGATATCGAGTATGTCTTGACAAGATTCCAGCGGCAGGCGGGAAGCTCAGCACCTTAGCCTTGGAACGACCTGAACTCTTCGACCGAATAATGCAGAGGTGGGACGGAATACGAGGCCTAGTAAGCCTCCCCAGAAGAACGAAAGAAGACTTTCGGAAGGTCGCAGGAACACTCGGATTGAGCCCAAGACAAGTCCGAAGGCTCATCAGGCGGGTCGAGTCCTACGGCCCCGAGGGCCTAGCTCCCTTGGAAGGAAAGGGTGGCAAAGGGGGAATCAGAATCGAGCGGGATGTCGACGAAATTGTTCGCCGGGTCATTGAGGAGGAATACCTAACCACTAGAAAACCGACTGTGGCACAAATATACAAAGATATTCAATTGAGGATAGCTGACGCAAACAGACTCAGACACTCGAATGAGGAGCTCAAGGTTCCTCACATGGACACCATTTACCGAAGAGTGCATGCGATACATCCGCAGACAAAGGCCGAGAAGCGTGAAGGAATCAAATTCACAAGCGACAGGTTCGGGGTTTACGGAGGGAGATTTCCAGATTCAACCCGCCCACTTCAAACGGTACTAATCGATCACACCCCCTTGGACGTCAGGGTTGTGGAGAGCACCACGGGAAGGCCAATTTCGAGGGTCTGGATTACCGCCCTGATAGACGCTTACAGTCGAATGGTCGGAGGTTTCATGCTGAACCTTACACAACCGAATGCCAACGACGTGGGCCTGGTCATCCTGCAGTGCGCACTATCGAAAGACAACGAGGTCAGGCAGCATGAACTCATGGAATGGCCGATCCAGGGGGTCCCCTGGCAACTGCATTTTGACAATGGGAAGGACTTCCGATCCAGGTCGATTGCGGCCGGTTGCGCCGAGTTCGGCATTAACATAATGCACCGTCCCGTTGGCACCCCACGCTTCGGGGGGTACATCGAGAGATTCTATCGAACTCTTGAACAGGGTTACATCCATGATTTTCCAGGGACAACCAAGTCAGATCCAGACGAGCGGGGGATATACGATTCTGACAAGGAAGCTCGTCTTACAATCGACAAATTGGAAGCTCTAGTTTGGAAGAGCATCGACGAGTACCACATTACCCCGCACAGTGAACTCGGAATGACTCCCCTGCAGAAGTGGAAGGAAGGGGTCAGGTCACACCCGCCAAGGCAACTCTCTCAGGATCAGACTGAGAGATTCCGCATGGCCTTTCTTCCGATGGAAGAGCGAACAATTCAGAAGGATGGCATTCATTTCGGGGGGTGTGAATATTATTCTCCGGACCTCATTTCTCTTTTGTCCACGGGACTTGGAAAGGGTAACGAGAAACGCAAAATCAGACACGACCCGCTCGATGTCCGCTACATCTATGTCTTCGACAAGAAAGAGTTCAGGTATCACCGCCTGACTTGCGGCGTTCACGAGCGAATCTCCAGGCGAGAATTTCTAAAGGCACGAAAGGAGCGCAGGACGAAAGCAGGATTTGACCCTTCCGAGGCGAATGTTGTCTCTCAGTACAGGAAACGGGTCGCCGAACTAGAGAAGGACGATCATGTCCAGAGCAAACGAACGCTCAAGGAGAGGGAGATAATCCGACGAGAGAATTCGAAGGCGGAACGCTTTGCAAAGACAAAGGCCACCACACAGAAGGAAGAGCCGAAGCCGTCTGCTCTGTCCTACAAACCCAGCTCGATGGAACTCTCTGGAAAGGTCCGCATCAAGAATGACGGGAGGACTGGGTGATGACCAGAGATATGTATCCCCACCTGCTCCCAGATGTCGTCGAGACACTGAACTGGACGGTCGACAGGAGGATGGAATTCAACAAGAGAGATTGCTTTGTGAGATACCCGGCGGCCGACGAAGTTCTGAGGAAGCTTGAGGACCTCCGCACCGGGCCGAGAAGGCTGCGACCCCAGAATCTTCTACTGTATGGTTCAGGCGGTAACGGGAAGACAGCGGTCCTTGACGAGTTCGTTGATATCAGGAAAGATCTGATTCTCACAAGCGAAGCGGGAAATGGCAAAACCGCTCTTGTTCAGGAGTTCGGTGCCCATCACCCCGAAAGAAGTACGCCAGATATGGAAATCAAGCCGGTGATTAGGACCGAAGTAGTTTCCCCGGGAGAAAGCCGACTCCTTTCTGCAATCCTACAGAGCTTGGGTTACGAAGACTGGGACAGGGGGAGCAACGATAGCAAGTTCAAGAGGGTTCTGAACGGCCTGGACAAGTGCCGTGTTGAAGTCTTGGCCATCGACGAGTTCCACAACATGCTGCAGGGTGGAAAGAGAGAGTATGAGTCGCTTCGAGTTATCAAGACCATCTCAAACAAACTCGGGCTTCCAATCGTCCTCAGTGGGACCGAACTCGCTCTCAGAGTCCTCAGGGATGACCCGCAGCTCCTTACTCGCTTCGACGTTGTCAAGCTTCCACTTTGGGAGGCGAATCAAAATTACATCGACTTCCTCTATTACTTCGAGTCCACACTATCATTGGCTGAGGCCAGCCACCTTTACAGGGAAGAGAAGGCACAACCAATCCTCGAGCTCTCAAGAAGCCTGAATCCAGAGGGACGTCAAGGAGTCCTCGCC
>JACQFN010000003.1 GCA_016200045.1 Nitrososphaerota archaeon
AAGAACCTCTCGCTTTGACGGAGCCTCTTACTGGCCCACTCGTAGGGTCAGCTCGGGGTCACGAGACTGCCGCGCCGTGAGCGACAAGCAACCGCCGGGCTGTTGTGACTGCAGGCCCCTGGATAACTCTTAACCCACGAGCTGCGCGATCGTTTGACGAAGCGTATGGTCTACGGCGAGCTCGCTGGGCTTGAGCTTGGGGATGGCTATCCAGTCAGAGTTATGGGAGCCATAAACGTCAGCCCAGAGTCCTTCTACAAGGGCTCCGTTAAAACCACGCCAGGAGGAATATCTGAACTGGCAGCTACGATGGTGAAGGAAGGCGCAGACATGATCGATGTAGGCGGCACGTCGACCGCACCGTACCTTGCCACCGAGGTCCCTCTTGAAGAAGAGATCAGGAGGTTGACCATTGCCATCGGCGCGGTTAGGGATGCCGTCGAGGTGCCCGTCTCGGTAGATACGCCAAGACCACTTGCTGCCAGAGCAGCATTGGAGGCAGGGGCGAGCATAGTCAACGACGTCAGCGGCTTGAAGCATGATGAGGGGATGGCAAAGCTTATCGCGAAACACGGCGCCTCAGCCATCTTGATGGCTCATGAGACCAAACATCGCCCTGGCGGGCCAATGAGGAGAATCCTAGCGGCGCTGAAAGAGACACTCGAATTGGCCGCTAAAGCGGGCATACCTGAGGGAAAGATTGTGATTGACCCGGGGTTGGGGTTCTTCCGCAAGGAGGGAAGAGGATTCGGGTTCTCTCCTGCCGAGGAACTTCCTTGGTACGCGTGGGATTGCACTGTTATCAGGGAGCTCGGCCAACTTCGAAGCTTGGGTAGGCCCTCATGTATCTCGATATCAAGAAAGTCGTTTATTGGTAAGGTACTTGGTCTCGAAAAGCCCGAGGAGCGACTCGTCGGCTCCCTTGCAGCCACAGCGATAGCCGTCTTTAACGGGATCCACCTCGTTAGGACTCACGATGTCAGTGCTACCATTCAAGCCGTGAGGATGGCGGAGAGCATCAGGAGGTTGTGAGCATAAGAAAGTCTTGCTCTGGAGCGTGCCCTCGAATGTCTTGTTGCTTTGGATTCTTCACGCCAAAGGCAGATGAACGGAATTGAACGAAGAGAAAAGAAGGCGCTGCGAAGCTGATGGTTGATGGAGGACAAGATCTTCATCAAGAATCTGGTCGTGCCATGCAGGGTGGGCGTACCGGAGATGGAGAGGAGCAGGAGGCAGCATGTAATCGTCGACCTTTACGTCTTCCGTGACCTGAGAGGCGCCGGGATTGCCGATGACCTGGGCAAGACAGTGAGCTATTCAGAAGTCAGGCAGAAGATATTCGACTTCGTCTCCACGGGTGAGTTTAGGCTCTTGGAGAGCATTGCTGAGGGAATAGCATCTCTCCTGCTCGAGAGTTCAGCGGTAACGAAGGTGAAGGTGAGGGTGAGCAAGAAAAAATACGCGAAGAGTCCGAATATAGGAATAGAAATCACAAGGACCCAGCATGGTTGACGTCTTCATCGGTCTGGGTTCCAATGTTGGAGACAGGGAAGGTAACTTGAGGAAGGCCATAGAGTTATTGAATGAGAAGATGAAACTCGTGAAGGTCTCTTCCATGTACGAAACCGAACCCATGTACCTGAAAAACCAGGCTTGGTTCGTGAATTGCGTGGCGAAGCTCGAGACGGATCTGACACCGAAAGAACTGTTGGTTTATCTCGAGGACATTGAACGAAAGCTGGGCAGGCAAAAGAGTGTCAGGTATGGTCCTAGGAGCATTGACTTGGATATACTATTTTACGGAAACGAAGTCGTAGAGGAAAGCGACCTGAAGATTCCTCATCCCAGGATTCACGAGAGACGATTTGTTCTGGTTCCCTTCGTTGAAATAGAGCCCGACCATGTTCATCCGATCTACGGAAAGAGCGCCGCCACACTCCTTGCTAATCTGAACTCGAATGAGCATGTACGAAAAGCTGGAACAATCAGCCTACGGCGTAAGTGATTCTGTGGCGTTGTAAACGAATCGTGGCGCTGCGACGTCGGGAATTCCGTTCGGGTGTATCGCGTTCTGTTCAAAGTGGTTCTCTGATGTTGTCTTCAAGGGCAAGATTCCCCGGACGTCGAATGAGCCCTTCAACACGCCGAAAGCGAGAGAAGTCATGACAAGGTCCGTCCGGGGCATTAAACCTACGGGTGTACTTCCCCACCGCGACTCAGGGACTGCATGTAGGCGCGTAAGATGGGGTCTCTCCGCAGAAGGTCCAGGCAAACACCGACCCGTTGTATACAGGGAGATCGTCTGCTCCGACCTGGGCCACCTGCCATGAGGCCGTGCTATTGTACGTCCAGAGGAACCAGTACATGCTCTTGGAGTTCGAGACTCCGTCTATCCCCGATATGAAGTGCTCTTGATATTGCGGGTACCACTGGGCCTGCAGTTCTCCGTGGCTGAGCACTACCGTCTCGATGTACATGTTCCATCCTGGCTGCACCTGGGTGTTGTTGTACCAGTGCTGAGTGCCGTTCCCAAAATTGATCAGGATGTCGGCCGTGTGGAGAGAGCTCGACGCAGGCTTCATGCTGAGATATTGGCTCCACAAATGCGAGAGTTCGCGGCTCGCCTGCTGGTATATCGGCAGCGACGTATTCACCACAGCGAGTGTCCCCACGAGCAGCGAGAAGGTCTCGTTGTACAGTGAGAGGGATGAGTTGTATTTCGTGGCCAACTGGTTGTACTGACCCATGACCGTGGTCAGCTCGCCCACATACTGGTTCTTCGATTGGGTCGCCTGTCCGTACTCGTAGTAGTAATAGACCCCGGCCGTGGTGCTGATTATCAGGAGAGCGACCAGAGCAAGGGTGATGCTGTAGATTGTTCTTGTTGCCAAATGCATCCGGACATGGATGGTTTATCCATCCATTTTTAAGCGTTCTTCACAGATAACGTCAGGAACTCATGGCGCAGCAGCCGCAACAATCGGATAGGCACCGCAAGTGATGCAGAATGTCGAACCAAGCCTCACATCGGCGCCGCAGTCCGGGCATCTGTACGCCGTCGTCGCCAGCGCGGACGGAGGAGGGAACATACTCCTGTACAGCTTGTAGTACTCCAGATGCTCCTTGTCTCTTATCTTCACACCGTCTTGGGAAGCTGCGTCCTTCCTGCTGCGATTGAAAGCTCGCTCGTTGACTTTGGCCCCGTAATATTTCGGCAGGTGGGTCGTGCCCGAGCCGTACTCGAT
The DNA here is from genome assembly GCA_016200045.1 of Nitrososphaerota archaeon. GTDB lineage: Archaea > Thermoproteota > Nitrososphaeria > Nitrososphaerales > Gagatemarchaeaceae > UBA183. The sequence continues at coordinate 3,246 of JACQFN010000003.1, forward strand.
GGGGGTCTTGACCCTCCAGGCGCATCTCCTTCCGATCATCTCCTGAAACGCGACGCGCAGTATCAGCTTTCCGTACTTCTTCCCATTTCTTGTTCCCACGAGCTGCTCCGGCCCGAGGGTCTCCGCGTACCTGACGACGGATGGGTCGAGGAAGGGCAGCGAAGCGGAGATCCGCAGAGCCGCAGCCATCGGCTTTGAAGAGAAGTGCATGACCTCCCACAGCTCCCTCAGCCTCCTCACCAGTTCCGCTGGCGTCAGGTTGAAGCTGAAGCTGTAGCCTGCGAACAACTCGTCAGTCGCGTCTCCCGTCATCACCCTGGAAAAGCCATGGTCGTGAGCCACAGCCAGGCCGTGGTAGACGGCTACGCTGTTTCTGACCTCCATCGGGTCGAAGGTCTTGAGAATCCGGATGACGTCGGTAAGCCTATCGGGCAACAGGTCGGGCGTTAATTCCAAGACCTCCCAATCGAGGCCAAGCTTTCTCGCGATTGACCTAGCGTAAGGAATGTCCGGGGCGTCCCCTGCGAGTGGGAAGATGACCGTGTAGCACTTTGGTTTTGCGCGCGTGGCCGCAACGTGGGCGATGATGCTCGTGTCGAGTCCGCCCGATAAGAGGAGAGAGTCACCCGAATTCCTGTGTATGCTGCTCTCGATGACGCTCCTGCATTCCGCAGCTTCTTTGTCTGCAATAATCGCTCGATTCACTAACGACTCACGTTTCAAGATTCGTACAGGAGCACGATAGATAAGCTGGATGGTTAATCCAGCTGAGTAAAGTCTCGTATGGATAAGATAAAAGACTGCGGATGCCATGGAGCGACCGTTGTCGGCTTTCACGGCGCTTCAGAAAATAGACAGTTCCAGGGGCCCAGGACCGGCATCGACTTACAGCTCGTCGCACGTTCTGCTGGCATTGCTTACGATAGGAAGGGCAGGGGTAATTGGAAGACACGCTCTCGCAAAGGAAGCAGGCCTAGGCGAGGGAGCGGTGAGAACAGTGATCAAGTGGCTCAAAGAGCGCGCATATATCACAGTCGAGCCGAACGGATGCCAGCTCACGGCGAAAGGGAAACATGCCTACGCTGAGCTTAAGCGTGCGATGCCGAAGATACTGGAGCTGCAAAGGACTACGCTGACTGTCGGAAGTGAACAGGTCGCCATTCTGATCAAGAAGAAATCGGACAGGGTAAGGAGCGGGATAGAGCAGCGCGACTCCGCGATCAAGGCTGGTGCGGCGGGAGCTACGACTTACGTGATTAAAGGCTCGAAGTTTCAGGTGCCTGGATCTTCTGCGGACGCCGAGAAAGACTTTCCCAGCGGGGTGTGGACGAAGCTAAGGAGCGGATTGCAGCCCGAGGAGGGAGATGTTGTGATAGTCTGCGGGTCGGATGATAAGCATTCTTCGCTCATCGGAGCCATAAGCGCCGCGCTTACGTTCCTGACCTAACCTTTCATGCAGTCCGGGCAGACGCCAGCGTCGGTTTGAGCCTTAATCGTAGGGTGTCTCTCCTTCGAGACGGCCACACTCCCGCACCAACATCCAATCCATCCCTTGCGCGTGAAGTTCTTCACACAACGCACACGTGAGCTCCCTTGCCATTACCCTCCCCTACTGGCTAACCGAGATTGTGTCGTTTTGGAAGCTTCGTACCGCGTGTTCGGGAATCATCCCTGCAAACAGGGTGGGGTTCAGTAACTCGGCCAGAATCTCAACTCCCGTCACGATCCTCGGGCCGGGCCTGCTAAAGTAGACATGGTCGACGACATAGACTCGGTTGCTCCTCACCGCCGGAAGCTGGGACCAGCCCTCCTGTCCTCTCAGCCATTCAGCCTCTCTCATGCTCCTCGCCATGGGTGATGAGCAAAGCGCGATAACAAGGACCTCAGGTGCGGCAGCCCTGACCACGTCCCAGTCTATTCTCTTTGCGGGAGAGCCGGGAGCAAAGGTGTCGTCACGTCCTCCTGCGAGAACCCTCATCTCCGGCAGCCAGTTTCCTCCCACTACCAGCGGGTCGACACCCTCGACGGAAAAGACGCTAGGTCTGTAAGTTGCACCTGCGGCCTTGCCGGATACGGCACTAATGCAGTCGCGCATGCCTTCGGTGACGTACTCGGCTCGCTCCTCGCTCCCGGTAAGGCGTGCGATCTGGGTAATAGAATCGAGTATCCCGGCGATGGTTGTTGGGTGGAGCGTCAGGACCTGTCCGGATATGCCTGAGACGTCACAGACCTTGGCCACGTCGGAGGAGTCGAGGCTGCACCTGTAGCAGACGTCCTGCGCGATGATCAGGTCGGGGATCTCTCTGCGGAGCCACTCGACGTCGAGGACGAACGGGCTCCCGCCGTTCCTCAAGATAGCCTGCATCTTCTCCTCCACCTCTGCGCTTGTGAGAGTGGCTGGGTCGAAGAGGCTGCGGCTGATGATGCGCTTCCTCCTGACCTCCGGGGGATAGTCGCAGATGTCGGTCACGCCAACGACCTGGTCTTCCAGACCGAGCGCACAAAGGATCTCGGTGGCGCTCGGGAGCAGCGAGCAGATCTTCATTCCACGTTCCTTTCCAGAATGCGACGTCTATCGGCCTGCCGGTCGTACGGGTGAAAGAGGTCTGCCACCTCTTCTGCTCTGGGCGGAATTGCGCCGGCATGCTCAAGCTTCACCACGGCGTTCGGTGGCATCTCGCGGATGTCCAGGTCTGGATGGAGTATCTGGGCCAGGATCTCTATTCCGTCGACGATTCGCGGTCCGGGCCGGTCATAGTACTCGGAGTTCACGATGTACGTGTTGCCGCTCCTCACGGCTCGCAAGCGCCACCAAGCGTCTATCCTGGCCACATTGGGCATCTCCTTCAATGAGCGCGATATGTTGTGGGAGCATGGGCCGACTATCATAACGTCGGGGTTGCACCGCTCTATCGCGGGCCAGTTCAGGCGGGAAGGTGCCACGCCAGACTCGCTCAGCTGCGGGATTCCGCCAGACTCTGTAATCTGCTCCGGCATCCAGTCTCCTGCGGGAGACGGCGGGTCGGTCCATTCCAGGAACAGCACGCGTGGCCTCTGCACGCTGCCGGAGACATTCTTCCTAACCTTCTCAATCCTGCCCTCGAGGTCTCTGACCAGCGAAGCTCCCCGTCCTGGGACGCCCGCCGCGTCGGCGACCCTTCGGATGTTTGCGAAGATATCCGACAGTCTCCGGGGATTGAGCACGAGCACCTGCGGCTTGGGCTCTATCTTCTCTATAGCGCAGAACACGTCCTTCGCGTCGAGGTCGCAGGACTTGCACATGTCCTGGGTGAGGATAAGGTCAGGTTTGACACGGTTCAACCATTCCGTGTCGAACGCATAAGCGGAGCCGCCCGTCCTTGCGAGCTCCTGGACCTTGTCATCCACCTCCTTTGCGGTCATGTGGTAGATGTCTATCACGCCTTTGCTGACCACATGCCTTGTCTTGGCTTCCGGAGGGTAGTTGCAGTACTGCGTCACCCCTACGACCTGCTCCCCGAGCCCGAGAGCGAAGAGCATCTCCGTTCCGCTGGAAAGCAGCGAGCATATTTTCGTCGGCCGTTCAACTCCTTGAGTACCCGAGGCAAGCCTGGATGAAGCGGGTTGCACTCCGCGGGCTCGAGCACAGGTGGATGTGGGAGTAGCACCCTAGGGTATTGTATGTCTGCCACCCTTCTTGGTGGTCGGATAGCCCGTTTCCCCTGATCATCTCGTAGGCGAAGGAAGCGTCGCTAGGAATTGACTGGATCTGGGAGAAGTGATACTCATGACCTCTGAGCGATTCACCCACCTTTGATATTATCGAATCATTCCGAGCACTGGCCAGCGTGTATCCCAAGGTCAGCTTCTTTGTCATGATCGTCTCTGAGTCGAAGATCCCAACCATCGACTTTCTGGAGCCACTAAAATCAGCAATCGACTTGGTAAGGTACATCAGGCCGCCGCACTCCGCGAATGCCGGCATCCCGTCTTCGAGCTTCTTTCGAATTGATGTGCGCATGGGACCGTTGTGCTCGAGCTGAGCGGAGAACGATTCGGGAAACCCGCCGCCGATGTAGATTCCATCCAGACCGTCGGGCAGGGCCGAAGCGTGGAGGGGGCTGAAGCTGATGATCTCGGCGCCGTTTCTCCTCAACAGGTCTATCGCGTCCGCGTAGTAGAAGGAGAAGGCCTCGTCCACGGCTAATCCCACCCTCACCCTGGCATCCTCCTTCAGGCATTCCTGGGCCTCACGGTGCCTGAGCGGAGGAGCGGAGCGAGCTATCACCTCGATTGAAGCGAGGTCGAGATGTTCTCCTACGAACCCTGCTAAGGTCCTGACGACGCCTTCCACCCTCGTGTTCCTTTCTGTGTAGGGTATCAACCCCAGATGCCTCTCCTGCAGCTGCACCCCCTCGGACTTTGGAAGCCATCCGAGGACGCGGACTTTCGTATTCCTTTCAATAGCCTGGGTGCACCACTTCGCGTGTTTCTCGCCGGCCACCCTGTTCAGTATCACGCCCGCCAGGTTCACCCCGGGATCGAAGGCGCTGAAGCCAAGCACGGAGGCTGCAATGCTCCTTGCGGAGCTCCACGCATCAAGAACCAAGATGACGGGAGCTTTCAGCAGCTTGGCGACGCTCGCGGTGCTCCCCCTATCGCTCAGCCCGCTCACGCCGTCGTATAGCCCCATCACCCCCTCTATGACCGAAATGTCAGCATCGGCGGACGACCTGACCACGCTTTCGACCATTTGTGATTCCCTGAGCATATAGGAGTCGAGGTTCCTTGAATATCGGTTCGTGGCCTGCGTGTGGTAGGATGGGTCTATGTAATCGGGACCGACCTTGAAGGCCTGGACCTTGTGACCGCGTTCAGACAGTGCGCCCATGAGGCCCGTCGCGACTGTGGTCTTGCCCACCCCGCTGCTCGTTCCCGCTATCACGACTCTCGGCACCGTGTAATCGCGCATCACTTGCGGCTCGGACATGGATAGAATGGCACAGTCTTATAATGTTGGCTGGATGAACCATCCATATCTTTGGAGCCGCTGCGCCTACGGCGAACTCAGAAGGTGGCCATAGTCTCCCTGTTCGCCGCTCTTGCAATCACAACGGACTATGCGATGCTGCCCCTGGCGAACATCAAGCTGATGGACACGATAGTATTCGTCTCCGCGCTTGCCTTCGGGCTGAACGTAGGCGTGTCGGTCGGAGCGCTCACGTGGCTAGTGTACGGTTCGGTTAACCCCCTGGGTGCGGCGGGAGGGCCACTCTTGGTCATCCTGATCGTGTCCGAAACGGTTTACGCTTTTCTGGGTTGCTTGGCCCGGAGGGTCTTCAGCTTCGATGAGGTCGGCATCCCTGCGAGAAGTCTGTTCTGGGGTTCGCTCGGACTTGTCGGCGCGTTCCTCTACGACCTGAACACGATAATAACGCCAACGATGCTGGCGGGCGTGCCGTTCACGGTCGCTCTCGCGTCCCTGTTCCCGGCCGTTCCCTTTATGCTCGCACACGAGGTCAGCGATTTCGTCTTCTTCGCCGCGGTCGGACCAATCCTCGTCAGCGCCATACTCAAGATAGTAAGGTCGAAGGGCGGGATGGTCAAGATTTGACAATGATAGGCCTAGACCTTGGTGGATTCAACCACCAGGAAGAATCACGTCAATATGGGACTCGGTATGTCGAGGCATATCTGGAAGTCAACTTCTAGGTATCACCCTCCGGAACCGCCCGATTCTGTACAAATAGACTTACGTCGGTCCCGAACCTGAATCAAAATCGAGGTCAAGGGTTCGGGCCGGAAGGGATGCGAACCCGGCACACTTGGCCACACTCGAAATCTGGGCATCCCGACCGTGTTTAGAAGCTCTCTTTTATTGTCTGGAACGCAACGCAGGTCTGTGTCTTCTCGATACCCTTCATCATCCTCAGCCTATCGACAACGAGGGTACCAACCTCCTATACCGAGCCAGCCCTCACCTTGAGCACTATGTCCCATTCGCCGGAAATCACGACCACCTCATAGACTCCCGGAATCTTGGACATCTGCTCCGCGAGGCCTCGTTGAGAAACGTTCTCACCATTCCTGAAAGAGACAAGGATAATGGCAGTTATCTGCTTTCCAATCTTAGAATAGTCAGGAATTGCCACGAATTTTCTAATGATACCAGTGTCAACAAGTTTCTTCACTCTCTCCTGGACCGTCGCTCTGGGAATTCCTAGTCCGTTTGAAATCTCTGCCACCGACTTCCTGCCGTCCTTGAGCAGCTCTGCCAGTATCTTCTGGTCTTTAGTGTCTAGCGTGCCAGCAAAATGCTGGAAAAGAGGTATCTATATGGTTTACTTTCCACCAAAATGCCATGAATTATGTCAGAGTGTTTATAGATATCGGCGGAAGTTGTCTTGACATGGCCGAGATACTCGAGGCGGCAGAGGCCTTCGAGATTCCGAAGCCTCTGAACGAATTGTCTGAGAGCGAGGTGGTAAGGAAAGCGCATATCGGTCGGGTGAGCACCGAGGTTCTAAGATACCTCACTGACGCCTTCACAGCAAGGGGATTCGCTTGGCTGCTTCCAGTGATCTTCTCGAAGTCGACGGATCCATTGTGGCCGGACCCCGGGGCGTCGATTGAGAAGAGGGTCGAGACCGAGATTTACGGCGAGATTGTCAGGACAACTCTGAGCATGATAATTCACAAGCTTGTTGCGAGCTCTACCGCGTACCCAAAGTTCTTCGTTCTCTCTCCGAACGTGAGGATAGAGAAGAGGGAGAGGAAGGCGACGGGATGGCATGCATACGAATTCACTCAGCTCGATTTCGAGATGAGAGACGCTGGTTCCAAAGACATTATGCGCCTAGTCGAAACCGTCATAGCAGGACTGGTGCGTCACGTCAAGAAGCATGCTAAACGGGACCTGACATACCTTGGCAGATACGGCAGCCTCAAAGCGCCTGTGACTCCGTTCAGGGCCCACGACAGGCAAGACCTTGTGGCGAAGTATGGGGACGAGTGGGAGACGAGGTTACCTCAAGAGATCCGTGAGCCGGTCTGGGTGACCAACATCCCGAGAGAGTTCTACGATTTTGAGGATGCGGCCACGGACGGGTGGGACAACTATGACCTCTTCCTTCCGAGATATGGCGAGGTGCTCTCGGGCGCCAGACGTGAGTGGGAGTAC
>JACQFN010000004.1 GCA_016200045.1 Nitrososphaerota archaeon
AAGAGCGGTTCCTTTCCTCGCGCCTTGGCGTACCCCTGCGCGATCGCAGCGACCATATGCTGCACGCCGAGTTCTCTGGTCGTTCCGCTACCATGGACGGCGAGGCCGTGGAGGAAGGTGCGGACAATCGGGGTCGCGTGGGTCAGGACGGCTTGCAGTTCGTCTCTGGACCAAGAATTCGGCACGGGTGCCCTCCGTGTCGTTGGTCAACCCGACCCTCATCTCCAAGTGCGGTTCGTACGGGACGGGATTCTACGTGCGTGTGGGGAGGCGAACTCGTTGGCGCTCGTCGAACCTGGCACGTGGTCGAGGACACTCGCTCGCGAGGGAGGCGCTGCGGCATCCGTCGATTGCGAGCAAGTTGATCTACGCGACCGTCGGTGGCGAGCGGTTGAGGAGGGTGATGGCGTGAGGAATGCGGGAGCGGCCCGGCGTCCTCGAATCACGCGCTCCTTCCGTGGGTGAAGCGCACGCCCAAGAGGCTCAAGATCGAACGTTCCGATCGGAGGACGGGGCGAGCAAGGACGGGGTGCCCCCTGGGTGGATTCCTGCATCGGATTGGCTTATCAAACCGACTCGCAGTGCCCAAGTTCAACTGGCCTGACCCGTCGGGAGCGCGGGAAACGACGACCCGCTCACCGGCCGCACCAAGCGAATGGCGAACCGACGGTTCGAACCACTGGACGCCGCGAATCGGTGCGGATAGATTCACCAGTCAATCATGACCGACGGCGCGGCGATTGATCTCAGTGACCTGTGCGACATGCACCCTCGCCTCCCCGGTGATATGGCTGGCGTGATGGTGATGCGCGCTGCGCTTGGCCTGCAGCGGAACAAGCATTCCTCGGGAGCAGACCTTCACCTAGCCATCGAGCACCTCGTTTCTCGTTGCGCTTTGGCATGGCCTGCGGCCGACCTGAGCACATCCAGGCAGCACGACCATAATCGAATCACCGAAGATGGTGCGGAGGCCATTGCATTGGCCGTGGTTCATAAGACGAGGGCCTGGCGCGTTGTTCGCCGTTTGCAGCGAGAAGAGAATGCTGACTGGCTCTTGGAGCATCAAGACAAAGGAGTGCGGAAGCTGATTGCGCTTGAAGTGAGCGGGATTGCCCGAGGTAGCATAACAGCCCGCCTTCGCGAGAAAGTGGCTCAAGTGGCAAAGAACTCTGATGTCGATCAACGGTACGCTGGGGTCGTCGGTTTTGACAAACCAGAGGTCGCACTGCGGTTTGCAAAGGGAAGGTCTCATGGCCGTTGACGCTCTGCACGCGCTCGTCAGTAGTGCAATTTGGCGCGCAGAACAACTTGATAACTTCGGGTTAGAGACGGCGTGCATGGCGTGGATGGAAGTTTCAAAGCTGGAAGAGGAGCTTGCGAAGATAATACCGGCCAAAGACACCGAGGGGCGAATCGCCAGGCGCGGAGCCGTTCGCGCTGCGTTCAAGGCTAAAGACCTTGTTCGCGCGCAAGATCTCGTTGAGCTTTTTGCCAAAGATGGTGCCTCCACGGCGCTTCGCGCCGAATTTCACAGAATGTTGAAAGAGGAAGCAAAGGGATTGTCCGAACAATTCCCTTTCGCAGCAAGGCATCACAAGCCACGCGACGTACAGAGGCTGGCAAACCTCCTCCAACGCCGTGGGCCATTCTTGTTGGCGGCTAGCTAATCTCAATGGAAACAGTTGCTTTCTACTCATATAAGGGAGGCGTCGGGCGCTCGCTACTTGTTGCGAATGCCGCCCGCTTCCTTGGTATGCTTGGCAAGCGTGTCGTGGCACTGGATCTCGACGTTGAGGCGCCGGGCCTGCACTACAAGCTCGGTCGTGCACCTGATCAAGCCAGTAGTAAGGCAGTCTTAATGGGAGGCGCCGTACCTTACTTGGTGGCAACTGCCAAGGGAGCCAAGAATCCTCCGCCCCTTGACGAGCACATGATTGAATTGGCGATGCCTGAAGGAACCAGCGGCTGGCTTCGGCTCATGCCTGCGGGGCCGGCACCGCGCCGCGAGTACTGGACTGCGCTGAAACAACTCCGTGAACGCCTTCGCTTCGATGATCCGAGCGGGAAAGGGCTGGCCGCACTCCTTGATTTGCACGCACGCATTCAAGACGAGCTAAAGCCCGACTATCTGCTCATCGATTCGAGGACTGGGGTGACTGAACTCGGGGGACTGGCGACGACGGCCCTCGCCGACTGTGTCGTCTGTCTTCTTGTCGCCAACCAAGAGTCGGTGGACGGCACTCTCGCCATTGTTGAAGCGCTCAAGGCGTCCGCGGATCATCCGGGTCGCGGCCCAGTTCGCGTAGTTCCGGTCGTAGCGAGAGCGACGGGCGACATGGCCAACGTGGGCCGGACGGCGGAGGGAATCACGCGCCTCGTAGAAATTGCGGAAGGGCATGCCACCGGACAGAAAGGCGACTCAAAGCCTTTCGTGCTGCCCCATGACAGCGTGCTAGGTGCGACCGACAGAGTCGTAGGCGGTGAACAAAAGGCGAGCGCGTTCTCTCCACTTCACAAGGCTTATCTTGAGCTGTTCCAGCACCTCTTCCCCCAGGCGCGAAAACAAGCGGATGAAGTGCTCGGCCGCTTGGAAGCGGTCGCCGAGTTGAGAGAACGGTTAACGAAACGCCACCAAGGAAGTTTCGGCACCCATGGCGCCTTCGACCCTTGGGAAAACTCGGCGATTGAAGAGGGCGTAGTCATCACGTCAAAGCAAAACGCGACAGCTAGTCGCTACGCAGACCTTGTTTGCCATGGCGGGAGCGGTGAAGCGCTGATGATTGTCGAGTACATTCCTAAGAGTAAGAGCAAAGAGTCCGAGGCGCTGGAGTTTTGGACAGAGCACAGCAAGGCGCGATGCGTAATCTTGCTCTGCCAGCAGGAAAAACACCAATGGACTGAGACGAATATCTATTGTCGATCGGATCAATGGAGAGAGAAACTCCAACGTGCTGAACGATACGAACCTCCTGCCCCGATGGAGTTCGAAATCTACGAAGACCCAGGACACCGGTCTGTTGACGAGCTGTTGGATGCGTTGCACCGCGGCAATGAAGATTTGGTCCCGGAGATGATCGCTCAGTGGCGGGAGTGCATGGCTCTAAACGATGGGCGTAGGCGTGGCGGACAATGGCGCCCTGTCGAGGCGCGGAGGATACTCGATGGGCTTGCGGTGACTGAAAAGACCGAGGTCGCCGTGCAGATTCTGCGACACGCGGCTAGGATTTCTTCCCTTAGATCGGACCATGACGATTTCGAGAGGAGGCACGGGGGAGGGATGTTGGCTGCCTTAACAGCCGAGGAATTGTTTGCGCCGCTCCTGTGGCGCCTGCCGGTCGAGGCGGCATGCCGTTATCTTGGCCAACCGGAGCATCCCGGTTGGTCGCCCTGTCTTGCCGGCCACCGGTTGCTCGCAGAGGATGTGATGGGATTGCGCTACGACCCAGTGCGAAGCGCATTGAAAGACGCAGAAACGCTAGCCCCCCCGTCACCATCAGTCAAAGGCGAAGGCGACGACGAGGACGAGCGAGCAATTCACCGGATTTACCGCCGGTTGTTTCATGACGGCCCAATTCGCCTCTGCGAAGATCCGCCCCCACTACTGCTTTGGGACCAGCAATTGCGAGAGGAACCCTACTGGTCTGGAGAATTAAAGGATCTCGGCGACAAGAGCCGCGACAGTGCCAAAAAGATTATGGGCGATGCATCTCGCCTGCGGACTTGGCTTCGTGGCAGGATTAGCAGGGACGCATTGATTACAGGTGGTCTACTCGGTCGCTACGATCCGGCTTCCGGTCGAACCGAGCTGTATCCTTCGATCATCGATGCTTTGGCGCCTTTGCTTGAAATACAACCGCGGTATCTGAAGAGCGTCGTTTTCATCCAGCTTTCGGTTTTCGCCATCGCGCACCAGGCCCGCGACATAGATGGCCAACCGGGTTTCGGCTTTGCTGTTACTTCCTTCGCCAGTCCATACCAGCGAGAAAGCCCAGCCCACGTCGCGATTTCGCAATACTTTGTCTTCCGACTTATCGAACGACTGCGGGACATCAACCTCATGGGAGCATTCGAAAAATTGAGCGACAAGCAACCTGAACCATACCGGAGATGGCGCAGCATGCGGCAGAGCCCGGTCGAACGAGTGCGCGCAGCACTTCTGCGAGCTCGCTTAGCCGAGACGGCGTTGGGGCTGCCTAGTGCCGAGGAAGAATGATGCGGAAGGATTAGGATTACAACCCTCGACCGCCAAGAGATGACCGTTGCCAAGAATACGCGGTGCAACATCTTCAACTGATACGTTGGTGTCAGTATCCTCATAGTGATCCGGTCGGAGCCGGGTGAGAGAAGCCAGTCTCCATGACTCTCGGATGCGTTATCCAGCAATCATGCGGATGTGCGTCCGTTCGGTTTTCGTTCCGGCTGGTCGCGCAGCGTCCGGATTGCTCGCGTCGGGCCATGCCGCGCAATGGACACGTCGCCGGCAGATAGAGACCCGTATGATCCGCAATCTTCCCAACCGCTTCGACTATTACTATACTGACCCCCGATTAGTGCAGGGCGGCTCATGTGACAATTCCACTCAACGCATGGTGAAAGGGGTACAGGAATGCCGAAAAAGAACGCCGTGAAGCAGAGTTCGGCCGTCGCCGCACCCAAGGCAAGCGCGAACCCGGTGAAGGTGGTCAAGCTCAACACGGGATCAGGGGCACGCGCCGCGAAAGCGGTCGTTAGTCCGAAGTCCGGTCCCAACCGCAGCCAATCCATTCGCGACTACCTGTCCCAAAACCCGAACGCGATGCCGAAGGATGTCGTCGCGGCGCTGAAGGCGAAAGGCGTCCTCGTGGCGCCCGGCCTCGTGGGTTTGATCAAGCATTCGATGAAGCGCGGGGCCGGAAACTCCGCAGGAAAAGCCATCAAGAGGGCGACGGTCGCCGCGAAGGCTGTCGGTCGCCCAAAGGCCGGCGGCGTGAACCGATCGCAGGCTATCCGCGACTACATGAAGCAGAACCCAGGCGCGAAGCCGAAGCAGATTC
>JACQFN010000005.1 GCA_016200045.1 Nitrososphaerota archaeon
GATGTGGACGGAGATCGCGTCGGCGCCCAGGCGGACTCCCTCGTCCACGGAGGAGACCAGGACCTTCCTGTTGGGAGAGGGGCCGAAGCTCGTGCTTGCCGACAGATGGAGGATCATGCCGATTCTCGGCGGAGTTTTCAGGGCCTTCAGGACTCCCCTGTGGGCAAGGAATGCGGTCGCTCCTCCCCGGGCTACCGCCCTGACCATCACTTCAGGCTCTTCGAGGCCCCTGATCGGGCCGTTTGTTATCGAATGGTCCATGGGAACACAGAGCATCCTTCCCCTGCGGGTTGTTCTGGAAATCCTGACCGACTTGCCAGAGACCAAGTCTATCTCCCCAGTCTCCCCTGGGCCGCCATCAGCTCCGCTGTGAGGATCGCCGTGCCTGCGCCCCCCCTGATGGTGTTGTGCGAAAGAAGTGTGAGCTGAATCGAATTCCTGCCGATGCCGTTGCGGACCCTTCCCACCACCACGCTCATGCCCGGAACGCTCCCGGCGAACCTGTCGAGCCTCGGCTGCGGCCTGTCGTGCTCAGTGCGCACGATGATAGGATGCTCAGGGGCGGTTGGAAGGTGGAGCTCCTGTGGGGCGCCCCGGAATCGGGTCAATGCTTTCGTGGCTGCGGCTGGAGTCACTGCGCCCGAGAACTCTGCGTAGAGAGTCTCCAGGTGTCCGTCGACGACGGGGACGCGGTTGCAGGAGATCGCCAGTTCGAGGTTTGCGGGGGATACGCTGCCACCGGCTGCGACTCCGAGGATCTTCCTTGATTCGTCGGCGACCTTCTCCTCCTCGTTCTTGATGTAAGGTATCACGTTGTCGGTGATGAGGAGGGAGGGGACCCCGGGGAAGCCGGCGCCGGAGATCGCCTGCATGGACGTGACGACTACCTTCCTCAATTTGAAACGCCCGAGGAGGGGCTTCATCACCATTGTGAGTCCGGTGACGGTACAGTTGGGGGTAGCGACGATGGACCCTCTCCAGCCCGTGCGCTTCCTCTGGACGTCGAGGAGGGAGAGATGGGAGGGATTGACCTCTGGGATTATGAGTGGGACGTGTTCATCCATCCTCCGGGCCGAGGCCTCGGTGATCACGTTGAACCCTGCCTTGGCGAATCTGGGTTCGACCCTTTCTGCAGCCTCCGAGGGGAGGGCGGAGAAGACGAGGTCGCACCCCTTGGCATTCTCCGGGCTGGTGGAGCGGACCTTCATCCTTGCCGCCGCCCGCGGAATCTCGGTGGGCGATAGCCACCTTGCGGCCTCGCCGTACATCTTGCCCGCAGACTCGCCGCCCATGAGCGTCTCTAACCTGATGAACGGGTGGTCGTCTAGCATTGCCACGTATCGCTGCCCGACTGCGCCGGTGGACCCTAGGAGGCCCGCCGTCAGTTGTTTCAAGAATCTGCCACCATCATGGCTTCCCGGATTAGCTTGGAGGCCCTTTGGGACTGGTCTGCGGAGACGAAGACGCGGATTGAAGATTGGATGGTAACGATGCCGTATAGGTTCATTCCAGACCTCGCGAGGGGCTGGGTTATCCTTTGGATCACTCCCGGCTGGGTCTCCAGAGCCTTGCCCTTCACTGATACCATCGCGAGGCCGTCGAAGGAGGAGACGGCCTTGCCAAGCTTCCCTCCGATGAGGACGTCGTGGACCCCGTCTAGGACCCCGGCGCCGCCGGAGACGTAGAAGATCGCCGCTGTCGATTCGAAGGAGAGGGCCAGAATCGACGCCTGCGCCTCGTGTATCGCCTCGGCGATGGTCGTCATGGTGTCGAGCCGTTCCGGGTCGATGCCGACTATAGTGATCATGGAGACCCCGAGACGCGTGACCTCGACCTGGACGTCGGGGACGTCCCCCTCGATGACTGTCCCGGCGTCAAGCCTTCCGAGGCTGGTCACCCTGATCTTCAGGCCCGGAGGCTGGTACCTGAGGGCCTTCAGCTGGAGGAACTTCGCCCCGCCGGCTGCGAGCATCTCGGCCTCCTCGCCGTTGAGGCTCTCGATGAAGAGGGGGTTCTTCACTCTGTCTGGGTCGCTGGTGTAGACGCCCTCGACGTCCTTGATGAGGACCACTTCGCTGGCCCCCAGGCAGTTTCCGAGCACGACCGCAGTGGTGTCGCTCCCTCCCCTGCCGAGGGTAGTTATCTTGCCAGTCCGGGTCCGGCCGAGGAAGCCGCAGACCACGGGAATCTCCCCCCGCTCCAGCGCAGGGGAGAGCACCTGGAGGGCCTTCTCGCGCGTGATGTCCATGAGCGGGTTGGCGTCCTGGTGCCTGTCGTCTGTGATCACGGGCCAGGAAGGCGTGTCCGGGTCTATGACCACCGGCTGCAGCCCTTGGGTCGCAAGCGCTGCGGCGACGAGGCGGGCGCTGGCCTTCTCCCCCGAGGAGAGCAATTCGTCGAGCAGGGAGGCGTCCATGTTCGGGTTGACCCCCTTCGACAGCGAGAGCAGGTTGTCTGTGACTCCCTTCATCGCTGAGACTACGACGACGACCCCGACTCGCCGGGCATGGGCCTCCTTGATCAGTCGGGCGGCTTGGCCCATGGACCGTTCGTCCTCGAGGACAGAGCCGCCAAACTTGACGACAATTGTTTCCTGGTATCCAATCTTGTTCATGTATGAAATCCCTCCAAAATAGCGAGAGAGTTGGAGAGTTATCTACCAACTATAGCCGTACACAGGCCAGTGGTACGCGGTGATGCCTCGTGTCGCAGCTTCCTTCAAACTTCTCGCACTACGTTCTGGCTTCGTTACTTATTTATTCATTCGTGCGCATAAGTGATCATTGTCCCGTTGCCAGTTGTTCGTCCGGTTCTTCCATTGGTCGGAAGAGTGAAATTCGCAGGATCTATGCTAAACTGTGTCTGGCAAAAGGGGCGGCATTTGACTCGGGGGATCTAAGCCGGCCCGCGGCATCGCACTTACTGAACAGGTCACACGAAATCCCTGGCCTCGACTACTGAGAATAAACAGTCGATGAACTCAGGGCTGGCGTTCAAGGACCTGCATCTATCGAGGCCTGCCCCTACCCCTTTTGCCCACTCCCTACACTCGACGTCGATGTCGTAGAGTATCTCCAGGTGATCGGCGACGAACCCGACGGGCGCGATCAGGAATTTCCGTTTCCCTGCGTCGTGAAGTACATTGAGATGTTCCAGGATGTCTGGGCCCAACCAGGGTTCACCAGTCTTGCTCGCGCTCTGGAATGAGAAGCTCCAATCTTTGTACCCGGCGCTGTCGGCGACAAGGCCGGATGTTGCCAGTAGCTCGTCACGATATGGGTCTCCTTCCTGAAGAATCCTTGCTGGGAGACTGTGGGCGGTGAAGACAAGCCAAGTCTCGTCCCCCATTTTGGCGCTCGCCTCTTTCACCCTTTGATGCCATGCGCTGACGAGGACTGGGTTGTCGAACCATGACTCAACAGATTCGACTTCCATCTTCTTCGGCAGACTCTCGTTCGCGGCGTTGACAGCGGAGATGTAGGAGTCGATGCTCATGCGGGAGTAGTGTGGGGCCAGGGCAATCGTCAGGATGCTGTCGACACCCTCCTCAGAAGCTTGCCTGACGACATCGGCGATGAAGGGTGGGGAGTGCTTCATCGCGGCGTAGACTCTGGTCTCCGACCCTGCCTTCCTGAGAGCCCCTTCAAGGCCCTGCCTCTGCCTTTGAGTGATTTCAATCAGAGGCGAGACTCCACCAATCGCTTTGTAGCGGGCAACGAGGTCTGCAAGCGCCTCCTCTGAGGGCTTCAGTCCTCCTCTGATGTGAGTGTAATACGCCTCCACGTCGTCGAGTGTCCGTGGGGTTCCGTACGCCATCAGCAGGACCGCCTTGTTCATTTTCTGCTCCTTGTTTTCTCGTGCACGATGTTGACTAGCTGTTTGAGGTTGCTTGGAGAGGTGACCTTGAGGACGCCATGGCCCAAGCTGAAGACGTGCCCTCTGTGAATTTGCGCCTGTTGGAGAATATCGCCCGTCTGTCTTCTCATTGTCTCTCCACCAACTGCCGCGACCACAGGGTCGAGGTTCCCTTGTACACCGACCCTGTCCGCGCATCTCCTCCAGACATCGTCTACTGCCACCCGCCAGTCCACACTCAGAACATCAGCCTTCGTAGACTGGAATCGCTCGATCAATGGGCCCGAGTTGGCACAGAAGTGAATCGTCGGCACCCTTCCACCGATGGACTCGATGATTTTTCGGGTGTAAGGGAGGACGTAGCGGTCGTAGTCCGCGGGGGAGAGGCATCCGACCCAGCTGTCGAAGAGTTGCACTGCATCGACCCCATGCTTGATCTGGCGGTCCAGGTACGATTCCACCATCGATGTCAACTTCCCCATCAGGGCCTTCCAGGAGTCGGGGTCGTCGTACATCATCATCTTGGTCCTCTCGAGCTCCCTGCTGGGTGCACCCTCAACGACGTAACCGGCGAGCGTGAATGGAGCGCCTGAGAAGCCGATTAGCGGAGTGCCGTCGAGCTTTCTGACAGTTTCATCAATCCCTTCGTAGACTTCGACGGCGTCACTCCGGGAATCGAAGTCCTTCAGTTGGGAGACGTCATCGGGTGTGCGGATCGGACCCGAGACCACTGGGCCGACGTCTTCCTCGATTCTGAACTTCACCCCCATGCCTTCCAGGGGCAGCATTATGTCTGCGAAGATTATCCCCGCATCGACCCCGAGCTCGCGGACCGCCCCGACCACGGCCTCAGAAGCAAGTCCAGGGTCTTTGGCGATCTCCAGCACGTTCCGCGATCCTTTGAGGCTACGGTAGCTCGGGAGATATCTGCCTGCCTGCCGCATGAACCAGACGGGCGTGTACTCGGCCTCCTTCCGCCGACAGGCGTCTATGAAGACACTCAATTCAATGCGCACTCTTTGAACGCTGTCGATGCAGCCCTGATTGTCTGACTGATCTCAGACTCGGTATGAGATGTGGATAGGAAGATCGTCTCGAAAGGCGAGGGGGGAAGGTAGAATCCTCGCGAGAGCATCGACCTGTGGAACTTCGCGTAGGAAGCGGCGGTGCTTAGCTTGGAGTCTTGGAAGTTTCGCACTGACTTTTCCGTGAAGAAGAGGCCCAGCATCGAACCGACCCGATTGATTGAGACCCGGGCTGAGTTCTTGGAAGCGGCTTCGGCAAGGCCTTCTTCAAGGCCGCATGAGAGTTCCTCAAGCATGGTGTATGCCTGGCCAGTGAGGTTGTCCAGCGTGGCGAGGCCCGCGACCATGGCCACTGGATTGCCGGACAGCGTCCCTGCCTGGTACACCGGGCCTTCGGGGGCCACTAGGCGCATGACTTCCTTCCTCCCTCCGTAGGCCCCCACGGGGAACCCTCCACCGATGACCTTCCCAAGGCAAGTTATGTCGGGCGAGACACCGAAGAGCCCCTGGGCCCCTCCCCTAGCCACCCTGAAGCCCGAAATCACTTCGTCGAAGATCAGCAGGGAACCGTTCTCCTTCGCCAGCTTTCGCAGTCCGGGAAGGAAACCATCATCAGGAGGTACGACGCCCATGTTGCCTGCGACCGGCTCCACAATTATTGAGGACACGTCAGCTCCGTCCTTCGTGAGCACATTCTCCACGGACTCGAGGTCATTGAAAGGGAGGGTGATGCTGTCTGATAGCACTCCACCTGTAATTCCTGAGGAACTTGCGAGGTCGAGGGTGGCAAGGCCTGACCCTGCCATGGTCAGAAACGGGTCGGCGTGGCCGTGATAACAACCCTCGAACTTGACGACCTTGGTCCTGGAAGTGAAGGCCCTGGCCAGTCGCAGGGCAGACATCGTGGCCTCAGTACCCGAGTTGACGAACCTCACAGCCTCAACGGACGGCATGGACCGGCGAATCTCTTCGGCGAGTCTGAGCTCGGGTTCCGTCGGTGCTCCGAAGCTCGTACCTTTCTTCACTTGACCGAGGACCGCCGAGATCACGGCAGGGTGGGCATGACCAAGGATCAGAGGTCCCCATGAGAGGACGTAGTCGATGTAGCTGTTTCCATCCGCGTCCCAAACCCTGGGACCCCTTCCCCGGTCGATGAACAATGGCTCTCCGCCCACTGCCTTGAAGGCTCGGACAGGGCTGCTCACACCCCCCACCATGACTTGCCCGGCGCGTCGGAACATGTCGGCGGATTTTGTTGTGTCCAACCGCTCACTACCCTACAAGATCGAGCATCCGCACCGGAGTGACCCTCAAGCAGGTGAAGATCGGAGTCTCCAGCTGGGTGTACTTGCTGGCGTCGGAGCCCCGGAGTTCCTCAACAAGAGCGAGGAATTCGCTGGGGTCATCGCCCTCGAAAGAGAGCACGAACTCCTGATCATCTAGACCGAAGGAATATCCTGTGTTGATCTTGATCTTCGGGTATTTGTGGCCGATCTTGAAGTGCTCTGCCATCATCCTCTGGCGCTCTTGGAAAGCGATGCTGTACCACTCCCTCTTCTTCACGAATGGGTACACGAACAGGTACTTGGAACCAGATAGGGACTGGGGACCTGACCCTTCTTGGCCGGGATGGCTGTGGCTCCCCAGATAGGTAGAACGGCGGGTCATCGCGAGGTAGGAGTACGGAGTCTCCAGATATCGGCCCAGCGAGGTTGACACCAAGTCTGAGAAGAGGCCCAGGAAGCTCTGGACGTCAGGGGAGCCCGCCGTCACCATGAAGTCGACGTCCCGCCTGAGGCCCACTAGCGAGAAGTATTGGAGTTCGATGTCAGAGGCGTGTCTGTTGAGTATGGTGAGGAATTCCTGCCTCGCCACCGCCTTCTCCTTAGGGCCGAGGAATCGCCACTCGCGGGCGACCTTGAAGAAATTGTACTTGATGAAGCGTTTGACAACTACATCTTCTGAAGGCTTCTGGGTCTCTTGGTCTGTCAAATTCTCACTCCGCCAACCAGTTCGAAGCCTGCTCTGCTGAATAGGTGATTATGATGTCCGCTCCGGCCCTCTTTATCGAAGTAAGGATTTCCAGTGTGGCTCTCTTCTCGTCGAGCCAGCCTCTGGTCGCGGCCGCCTTCAGCATGGCGAACTCCCCGCTGACATTGTAGGCTGCGATTGGAAGGTCGAATCGTGAACGGGCTTTCGCAAGGACGTCGAGGTAGGCCAGGGCTGGCTTGACCATCAGGATGTCCGCCCCTTCCTCTGCGTCGCTTGAGAGCTCTCTCATTGCCTCCCGCGAGTTCGGTGGGTCCATCTGGTAAGCACGCCTGTCTCCGGAGGAAGGCGCTGAGCCTGCGGCTTCCCTGAACGGCCCATAGAACGACGAAGCGTACTTTGCAGAGTAGCCCATAATGACCGTGTCCCCCAGTCCTTCAGAGTCAAGGGCCGCCCGAATCGCGGCGACTTGCCCGTCCATCATCGCACTGGGTGCCACGACGTCGGCACCTGCCTTCGCGTACTCGACTGCGGCGCGGGCCAGAAGAGGAAGGGTCCGGTCGTTGTCGACAGAACCCTCGCGAAGGACGCCGCAGTGGCCGTGATTGGTGTACTCGCAGAGGCAGACGTCGGCCATTACTACTTCATCGGGGAACCGACGCTTTATCTCAGCGACCGCCCGCGGGATTGTTCCGACAGGTGAGTAGGCCTGCGACCCCACCTCGTCTTTCGAGCCGGTAATCCCGAAGAGCAGGACGGAGTTGACGCCCGCGTCGCGAAGCCTGGCAACGTAGTTCGTAAGCCTGTCGACTGCGTACCTGTTGACTCCTGGCATGGACTCGATGGGCTCGATGATTCCCGAACCTTCTGTCACAAAGACGGGTGAGACGAATCTTCCTGGGTCCAGGGCAGTCTCCCTTACCAGCGCTCTAATCTGCTCCGACTGCCTCAGACGTCGCAGGCGGTCCGTTGGTCTCGGCTTCTCCTCAAGCAAGCCTTGTCATCCTCCCGATTGAATAGACTAGGGCGTCGAATGTCTGAGATTCGGGCTGCACCACTTGGTGGAAGCCCCGTTTCCTTGCGGCCTCAGCCGTGATTGGTCCAATGCAAGCCGCGGGCTTGGAGATGATTTTGACCAAGTCCTCGGGTGACAACTGTGCGCAGAGAGCCTCCACCGCGGAGGGGCTTCCGAAGACCACGACATCGACGGCCAGCAGGGATGCAGGGTCCCCGATGGGCCTCCGTCTCGTCCTATAGATCGTCAGGTCCTCGACTGTGAAGCCTCGGTCCCTGAGGTGGTCGCTAGTATTCTTGTCTGCGATGTCGGTTCTGAGCATGAGGATTCGACCCGCAGGGCCGGGTAGCTCGCGGGCGAGTTGGACTAAGAGGGACTTCGTTGGTGTAAAGTCAACCCGAACACCTTGCTTTGTTAGGGCAGCGCCGGTCCTCTCCCCGACCGCGCCGACTTTTGGCCGGCCGTCCCAAACCATAGCATGCCCGAGGAGAACCATTCGCTGGGCGAAGAAGCGCACTCCTGTTGGTGAAGTGAAAAGCAACCAGTCGTAATCATGCAGTCGTGAGAGGCCCATGTCAACCGGCGACCAATCTTCGGGAGGTAGAAATTGGAGAAGGTCCATAGGTATGGCCTCGATTCCTATAGCCTCAAGCTTCGGGACGAGCTCGGCGTTGCCTTCCTGGGAACGGGTGACCAAGACTTTCAACTCGAGATGGCCTCCAGAATCTGTCTTCCTCCTAACCTGAGGAGTTGGTCGGCGAAGTCCTCCCCCGCGGCCGTAGGGTCAGAAGACGAGGCCTCAGAAACATGTCTGACGACCTGACTCCCATCAGGACTGAGCACGGCTCCGACGAGCTTCAGGCTTGGTTCTTCGAATGAGGCATGGAAGCCGACCGGGATGTCGCAATCTCCGCCAAGGCGAGTGGCGAACGAGCGCTCACATATGGAGACGATGTGTACAGCTTTGTCGTCCACTGCCTCGAGAAGCCTCAGTGTCGCTCGGTCGTCCTCTCTTGCTTCCAGCGCTATGGTGCCTTGGCAGGGGGCGGGGACCATCTCGTCGATGTCAAGGTACTCTGTAATCTCGTCGCGCCGGCCAAGCCTTTCGAGTCCGGCGGCTGCGATTACAATCCCATCGATTCCCAGTTCGGTCATCCTGCGGAGTCTTGTGTCAACGTTGCCGTGCAAGTCAGACACCCTGAGGTCCCTCCTCAGGGCCAACAGCTGGGCCTTTCTTCTGATGCTGCTGGTCCCCAAGGTGGCACCGGGTCTTAGCGAAGCAAGATCGGCTTTCTCTCTTGAGACGAGTGCGTCTCTAGGGTCGGCCCTGACCGGAGTGGCGGCTATCACTAACCCAGAGCCGAGATTCATTGGCAGGTCCTTCATGCTGTGAACGACGATGTCCACGGTTCCCTTCGCAAGCATGGTCTCCAGGTCCTCTGTGAAGGCTCCCTTGCCCTCGAGTTCGGCCCTCTTCTCCAGCGGGAGCCTGTCACCGAGCGTCATTACCGGGACGACCTCGAGTTCGGTGGTCGGGTGATTCGCGCGAATGAGGCTGACGGCTATTTTGGTCTGGGCCATGGCAAGGCGGCTTGTGCGCGTGCCAATGCGGACCTTGGTCAAGAGGAGTCCTCCATGAAGACCGCACGAATGATACGGGACCTCTCCTCCTGCGGGAGGTCTGTCGACGACTCCTTGGCGAAGGCCGCTGGCCGCGCGAGAATCTTGCTTGTTATTCGCTTCCCCATCGCTTCAATGAGCCTCCTTTCTCGGTATGAAAGGGTCCGGAAGCTGCGGAGGACAGTTTCGGTCTCCTCCGTGCGGACCTGATCAGCCCACCTGAACAGTTGAGGTATCTCGGGCGAAAGTTTACTGGCCCTGAGCCACCTATCGAACCTTGACGCCTCTGCCTGGACCATCTTTTCAACTCGGGCTGTTCCGGGGACTCGTCTGAGTCCGGCCATGGCGGACAGGTCGTCGAGGTCGAGGAGGCGGACTCCGGCCATGCTCCTGACTGATGGCTCGATGTTCCTGGGAAACCCGAGGTCTACTAACACCCGTCTTTTCCTGTCGGACAGGTCTCTGGCCTTGATCGAGAAACCCGGGTGACTCGTTGCGGATACGACGAGCTCCGACCTTCTGAGCACTTCGGGAATCGCGGGCCAGCTGACCAAGGAGGCACCCGCAAGGGCCTGGGGGAGTTCTGAACGGCGGCTTACCACGTGAATCTTGCTGCCTTCCAGGAGTGAGGCAACGATCTTCGACATCTTGCCCGTGCCTATCAGGAGAACATTACGGGGGGCGTGACCCAGCTCCTTCAGGGCGAGTTCAACGGCAAATTCGGCAACAGATGTCGAGGCTTCTCGATAGGCGGGCCGGACCCTCATGCCGGCGTTGACAGCTGCATCGAAAAGTGGAGAGAGCACGGCGCGAGAAGAGCCTGTCCTCTTCGCCTGCTTGCCGGCGGCCCTGAGCTGAACCAGTATCTGCCCGTCGCTCACCATCATGGAGTCTAGTCCCGCTGCCAATCGGAAGAGATGAGTGACGGCATCAGCACCCTCGTAGAAGTAGAGACGAGCTTCCCCTAGATTCGACTCTGCCCACTCATGGATTCGGCCGGCCGCGGCCCTCGGGTCCTCTGAAGAGAGCACGAGCTCCACCCGGTTACACGTCTTTAGAAGTGCCCACTCGCTGGCTGGCAGATTCATCCGCCACGGGCTGGACTCGAGAAGTCTCACGAGCCTTTCCCTGTATTCAATGGAGGAATTCTTGTGAGAACTCGTCACAATCAGAGGCGTAGCAAGAACCTTGCCTGGTCGGTGACTTGGTAGGAGTGGCACGAACTACGCTTCCGGACTTTGGCCCGGCCGCCACTTCTTTTATTTAACGCTTGTTAGTATTTTGTTGTGGTCTGGATTGGCCCCGTACTTTTTCGCTTTAGTGTTCGTTAAACGTTTCGCTTTTTATTGGGAGAATTGTCAATGCAGAACGGATTTGAACCAACCTACGCAGCCTCAGGTCCGACCCACGACTTCAGATGCCCTTTGCATGGAAGGTTAGCGGGCCCAGCGAATGACCCGAGCGAGTTCGATTCTTTGCGGGCCCGACGGGAATCGAACCCGTTGAGGGGCTTGCGCTGACCCTCGGGTTAAAAGCCCGATGCTCTACCTGATTGCTCTCTTTTCGAACTAAGCTACGGGCCCGCCTCAGGGTTCCGAATGACTGAGCTATTTTACTCTGCGTAGGTTCAACGCAGCAGCTTTCGTGCGGCTGCCATGCTCCTTTTCATCCCTTCCAGGTCGTCGTATGGCGTCTCCATTATAATCGGCTTGTCTCTGATCCACCGGTGTTTTAGGAAGGCCCTAAGGCCCTGAGTTCCTATCTTCCCCTCGCCCACGAATTCATGTCTGTCCAACTTCGCACCTAGTGTCCCTTTGGAATCGTTCAGGTGGACCACCTTCAGAAACTCATTGCCGACCGATTCGTTGAAGATTTCCATCGACCTTTCCACCGCGTCTTTGCTCGAGAGGTCGAACCCGGAGGCGAAAGCATGACAAGAATCAAAACAGACTCCGACCCTTTCCCTTTCTTCTACCTTGTCGATGATGAGACGTAGTTCCTCGAACCGCGAGCCAACGCTGTTCTTTTGCCCGGCCATGTTCTCCAGAAGGATGGTCGATTCCCCTGAACTCTGCGCGAGCGCCAGGTTACAGGCTTCGGCTACGTTTCTGACCCCCACCGCGATTCCACTCCCGAGATGACTCCCAAGATGGGCTACCAGGTAATCGACCGCCAAGGCATCGCACCGTTTGAGCTCTTCCTGGAGGGTATATCGGCTGATCTTCATCGTTGGCCCAAGCGGGGAGGCTAGATTGGGCAGGTACGGCATGTGGTCGACGATACGTCGGAACCCAGCCTCCTTCCGTTTCGTCTTGAACAGCTTGATAGTCTCATCAGCTAGGGGGTTGAACTTCCATTGGTTAGGATTCCTGGTGAATATCTGGAAGGTTGTGGCGCCTACTTCCGAAGCTCTGTCGACGGCCAGGTCGAGGGAGTCTGCAATCGAAACGTGGAGGCCAAGCATCGCCTCTCCTGGCATTGTTAAAACAGGTGGAGGGTGGGTTTATGGGCCTTTCCGACCGAAACCCACACCTTCGCTATTCGTTTATCGCTTCTTGGTCTTCGTCGTCCTGGTTGCCTTGGATACCGTCGTGCTTCTGGCGGGGGCTGACCTGCGCCTGTAGTTGCGGGTCGGCTTCTTCGCGATCGATGGAGCTCCGAAGCTGCTAGACGTCGGCGGGGTGTATGTCACCGGTGCTGGGGCTGGCTGAACAGTCTCATACATTGGTGGGGCTGATGACGGAGCAGGCACGACCGCGACTGGCACATCCACGGTCGGTGTGTTTTTGGCCTGCTCCGTCGCTGTAGTGTAAGTCTTGAGTGACGCCACCGCAGCGCTCGATGCCTTTCTCCTCGGGTGTCCTAGGTAACCTCTCGGTGCAGCGTATAGCACTGCCACTGCGCCAACGCACGCCCCAAGCAAGACCGTCGCTAGTTCAAGGACCATTGTCAGCATGATACGAGTCCTCGGGGCTCTTCTAAAGCGATGTCTAAGATGATATACAAACGCATCATCGATTATCAACCAATCGGGGGCGGTTCCGAACTCGACCAGCCGTCTCGGACGGGAGCGGACTTATATCTGCGGGGTCGAATATCGGAGGATGGTATGATGCAGATTCAGTACGAGAAGGTCTGCACTGAGATGTACAAGTTCGACAGGAGGGTCAGGTTCGCTGCCATCCTGGACGACTCAGGGAGGCAGATAGCAGGGGGCATGAAGAGAGGCATCCCTCCGCTCGAGCCCCAGAGCGAGGACCTCAGGCTGATCGCGAACATCACGATTCAGCTCAGCACCGACAAGACGTGGGACAAGTACTTCGGAAAGACGCAGTTCACGTTCATCAAGAGGGAGAAGCTGAACATACTAACCTTCTACATGGGCGGGAAACTCATCCTCGTGTCGACGGAGCCCGACTTCACGCTCCAGCAGGCGCAGGACCTAAGGAACCAGATTGTAACCAATCACGCGGCGGAGTTCGGATAAAATAAGGGATGAGTTAGGTCTACATCAGACCTAGCTCAGGGAACTTCGCCTGTTCGAGGCCCAGCTCCTTCTGGAGGGTGCGGATTCGCTCTGCGTATTTCCTCATGTCGGCCGCGTTCTTCTGGATCTTTGCCACCTTGTACCCTCTCCAGGCCTTCTTCAGGGCCCCCCATGTCTGACCCTTCGTGTACTGTGACATGAGACAAACACCCTTCGTCCTTTGAATATAAGCCTTCGCGTCTCATGTAGAGGTTCTGTCCCATAGTCGAGGTGTCTAGTTCATCGTCCCGCTTGGGGTGGTGAGCGCAGCTTTCATCAGCGAAAGCCACTTGTTCTCTGCCTCGATTCCCACCCCCGCCCTCTGCGCTGGCGTCTGGTTCTCCAGCGCCGCGTGAGGCCACACGAAGTTATAGTGAATCCGCGCTCCCTCGGCCAACGGGGTCTTCATCGTCTTCCAACCACGCTGAACTTTCACCCGTTCCCTCAGAGTCCCGTTGAGACGTTCAAGGGGATGCGGTTGTTGTTGGCGTGGGGTTTCTTGATTCCCGTCATTCTCCCACGTCCAGGCCCTCACTCGGCCTGACTACGCCTGACCTCGAACGGCACTTTGTTGCCGTTGTGGTCGAAAACCCCTAGGCAAGACTCGTTCGCGTACGGATACCCCATGATCACCATGATCTTCCCTGAGGCATGAAGGAGGTCCTGGTGGGAAGGCTCGGCGACCCCCGAAGGGTGCGAATGGGCGACGCCGAGGTAGGAGAAATCCACCGGAAGCATCCACCAGTTGAAGGAGGAGTAGCCCTGTGAGTGCACGGCGGCGGGAGGGACGACGACCCCCGTGACTTCGACCACTCCTTTCTTCGACTTCCCCCTCAGGAGTAGAATCCCTTCTTCAGGGTACGCCATCCGGGAGTAGGACATCAGGCTGTCGAAGACATGGCTCTCAAAGACTACCTTCTGGATTGGCGAGGACGACTCACCTCAGGGAGCGGACGAAGTTGCCGACGAGCCGGAGGCCGTCGGGGTTCGCCTCGGTGTACCGCTCAGGATGGGACTGGACGCCATAGAGCGGCAGGTTCCTGTGCCTCATTCCAGCAATCGAGCTTGTAGCGCTCTTCGCAATGAGCTCAAACCCGACGGGAAGCGACTCGACCACCTGGTGCCTGGACTCCAGCAACATGGTCTGCCTAGGGAGGCCCTGGAAAAGGGGGTCGTCCGTCAGCAATTCTGTGCGAACGAATTCGAGAACATGTTGTTTGTCCTCGACCACCCTCGACCCGAAGGCGACAGCCATGAGCTGGTGGCCGTAACAGATTCCAAGGATAGGGGCCTTCGACTCCCTTATGGACTCGATTTCCTTTGCGAACTTGACGAGGGCGGAAGGCTTCGATGCCATGTCCGGGGAACCGCTCAGGGCCACACCATCAAACGAACTGAATTTTCCCGGGGATACGTCTGTCCAGTCGGCCTTCTCGACGGCCGCGCCTCCGTCCTCCAGGGCTTTCACGAGCCTTACGAAACGCTCCGTAGCCGGATAGTTGTTCACCGCGAGGATACTTGGCAACTTCGTGACTGGCGCCTTTGTTTCTGATATGAACTTTCAGTAAATCTTCGAGTCCGGCAAAAGGGTTTATAACCAGACGACCGCGCGTCGGACAAAAGGAGCAAAGAAAACAACTTGTTTGCACCTTCGGCAGGATACGACAGGGCGATCACGATTTTCTCGCCCGACGGAAGGCTGTATCAGGTCGAGTACGCGCTCGAGACGGTCAGGAGAGGGAGCCTGGCAGTGGGCATCCGCACCAGTCAGGGAATCGTCATGGCGGTCGAAGAGAAGGGACGGAAACTCCAGAGCGACGATTCAGTCATAAAGATGTTCCAGATCGACGACCATGTCGGGGCCGTCGGTGCGGGGTACATCCCCGACGCCAGAATCCAGGTGGACAGCGCCAGAGTCATGGCGCAGAGCAATAGGCTGATCTACGACGAGCCTGTCGACGTCGAAGCGATAGCGAAGAGGATAGCCGACATGAACCAGCAGTATACCCAGTACGCTGGGGTCAGGCCTTTCGGCGTTTCCCTCATCATCGCCGGCGTAGACGAGAACAACGGTCCGGTGGTCTACCTAGCCGACCCTACAGGCACGTATTCAGGCTTTCACGCCATCGCCATCGGACAGGGGAGCGACCAGGTGAACGACTACCTGGAGAAGAACTACAGCCACGACCTGTCGTTGGACGGAGCAGTGACGCTTGCCATCGAATGCATCTACCTCGTCAGCGAGGACAAGGCAGGGACCGCGCACATCAAAGTGTCGGTCGTCGAGGCCGAGTCCAAGAAGATGAGGCGGCTGACTGACCAAGAGGTCGGCAAGTCCGCATCCGGTGCCAAGACAAGGTCAGACAAGCCCCCCGCAAAGAGCTCCTAGGATCGATGCGTTCAGTTGAGCGGCGGGTTCGGCCACAGCTCTGGTTACAGTAAGCCAAGGACAAAGGAGTCGACGAAGTACACCACCGTGAGGCTGGTCATAGACGGGGAGCGCTTTGAGGTCCTCGTGAACCCCGATTCCGCCCTGAGCTTCAAGCAGGGGAAGAACGTCGAGCCCTCCCAGGTAATCGCGATGGAGGAGGTGTTCTCCGACTCGAACAAGGGGCTCAGGGTCGGGGCCGAGAAGCTGAAGAAGTACTTCGAGACCGACGACGAATCGAAGGCCGCGCTGGAAGTCTTGAAGCGGGGGGAGCTCAACCTCACCCAGGACCAGAGGAAGCGGCTCACGGAGGAGAAGAGAAAGGCGGTCGTCGCGATGATCTCGAAGACTTACGTCGACCCGAAGACGATGCTCCCTCATCCTCCCCTGAGGATAGAGCAGGCCATGCAGGATGCGAGGGTGACGATTGACCCGTTCCAA
Source organism: Nitrososphaerota archaeon (assembly GCA_016200045.1). Lineage (GTDB taxonomy): Archaea > Thermoproteota > Nitrososphaeria > Nitrososphaerales > Gagatemarchaeaceae > UBA183. The sequence goes on from JACQFN010000005.1 coordinate 15,900, forward strand.
GACGCGAACGAACAGATGAAGATAGTGATCGAGAAGCTCAGGACGATACTGCCTCTGAAGTCTGAGAAGATCAAGCTTCAGGTGAAGGTCACCGCCCAATACTCGGGGCAGTCGATTGGGATCCTGAAGAATTTCGGGGAGATAATCAAGGAGGACTGGGGGGCGGACGGGACGCTCTCTGCAATAGTAGAAATACCCGCCGGCGGACAGCCAGGCCTGCTGGACCGGCTCGGTTCGACGACGAAGGGGGCCGCCCAGGTTTCGGTAGTGAAGTGAAAAAAATGCCAATGATAGAGAGGAAGCAGGTGATTCCGGGGGACGTGATAACCAGGGGAGACTTTCAGTGGGGGAGCTACATCGAGAAGAGGGGGGACGAGTTCATCGCCCTTCGCGTCGGGCTCGCCGAGGTCGGCCGGGAAGGGGTCAAGCTCAACCCGCTCTCAGGCCCGTACCTACCGCACCCCGAAGACCAGGTTATCGGGAAGGTCGTCGACATAAACGGGTTCGGCTGGGTGGTCGACATCAACTCCAGCTTCGACGGGTTCCTGCCCGCCTCGTTCGTGTTCGGGAGGGAGTTCTCGCCTTCTACGCACGACCTGACCACGAAGTTCGGGGTCGGGGACATCATAGGTGCGAGGATAGAGTCGTCCGAGAGGTCGAGGGACCCGCAGCTAAGCATCCGCGGACACGGTTTCGGAAAGATTGACAGGGGCGAAATCGTTAAGATATCACCCACAAAGGTGCCGAGGCTAATCGGGAGGAGAGGTTCGATGATAAATTTGATCAGCGAAAGGACCGGGTGCGATGTCAAGGTCGGTCAGAACGGCGTGGTGGTGGTCTCCGGGCCGCCCGAAGCTGTCGGCAGGGCAGTCAACGTGATCAAGATGGTCGAGGAAGCGGCGCATTCGGCAGACCTGATGGGGAGGGTCGACCAGTACCTTGGAGGGGTCGAGGATGGAGCCTAAGAAGAAGCTCATCGACGCAGCCGGGAATAGGCTCGACGGTCGAAAGTGGGACGAGCTCAGGCCGATCAGGCTGGAGGTCGGGACAGTCAAGAACGCGGACGGTTCAGCGTACATCGAATGGGGGAAGAACAAGATCATGGTAGCAGTCTACGGGCCCAAGGAGGTCCACCCCAAGCACCAGGTACTCCCCGACAGGGCCCTGCTCAGGGCGAGGTATCACATGGCCCCGTTCTCGGTGGACGACCGGAAGAACCCCGCTCCCTCAAGGCGGGAGATCGAGATATCGAAGGTGACGAGAGAGGCGCTCGTCCCGGCCGTCATCGTAGAGGACTATCCGAGGACCGCGATCGAGGTCTGGATAGAGGTGCTCCAGTCCGACGGAGGCTCGAGGGTAGCTGGGATCACAGCGGCTTCGCTGGCCCTCGCCGACGCCGGAATCAACATGAGGGACCTCGTGGTCGGGTGCTCCTGCGGAATCGTGGACGGGCAGGTCGTCTCTGACCTTGACGACACCGAGGACAAGGAGGGACAGGGGGACATGCCGGTCGCCATCATGCCCAACTTGAACCAGGTGACGCTGCTCCAGGTCGACGGGATCTATTCCAGAGAACAGTTCCAGAAGGCGTTCGAACTAGCCATCGCTAAGGGAAGGGAGATCTACGCCATGCAGAGGGAGGCGCTCGCGAAGAAGTACTTCGGAGGAGAGGCGATGACCGTCCAGGCGGAAGAGGAGGTCTCTGAGTAGATGTCTATGAAAAAGAACTACGTCGTTGAGACCATCAGGAAAACGCAGATGCTCGAGTTGCTGGCGTCCGGCCAGAGGCTCGACGGGAGGACCCCGGAGCAGCACAGGCCGATAACGCTGAAGGTCGGAGTCATACAGAAGGCGAACGGGTCGGCGAGCGTCACGCTCGGGAATTCCGAAGTTCTTGCCGGAGTCAAGGTCGCCACCGGAACTCCGTTCCCCGACACACCCGACAAGGGCCTTCTCGTCGTGAACGCGGAGATACTGCCGCTTTCCTCTCCCTACGCAGAGCCCGGGCCGCCCAGCGAGGACGCGATCGAGCTCGCGAGGGTTGTTGACAGAGGGATCAGGGAGTCGGAAATGGTCGACCTGACAAAGCTGTGCCTAATCCCGGGGAAGACGGTCTACACGGTGTTCGTCGACGTAAACGTGATGAACGTGGACGGGAACCTGTTCGACGCCATGAGTTACGCCGTGGTTGCGGCGCTCAGGTCAGCCAAGATGAAGAAGTTCATAGTAAAGGACGATAAAGTCGAGGCCACGGATGAGATGGTCCCGATTCCGGTCGAGAAAATCCCGGTATCGGTGACCCTCGCGAGGATAGGGGAGTCGCTGGTGGTGGACCCGAACGCGGAAGAAGAAGGTGCGATGGACATGAGGATAACCATAACGACGGACGACGAGGGGAACGTGTGTGCAAGCCAGAAGGGGGAGGCGGCCGGAATAACCCCGGAGCACGTCCTGCAGGCAGCGGACACATCGATCATGGTAGGCAAGGAGATCCGGAAGACGATCATCGAGGCGACGAAATAGTTGCCTCGTGGGAAGCAAGCCTTCAAGGGGCTTGGCGCGAAATACGGGGGGACGCTGAGGAAGAGGTACGCCAGGATCTTTCGCACGCTGAAGGCGGCCAGGGAGTGCCCGTCGTGCTCCAGCATGAAGCTCAGAAGGTCATCGTCGGGGATATGGAAGTGTAAGGCCTGCGGTTTCGTCATAGCGGGAGGTGCCTTCGATGTCACCCCGCCCAAAGTCAGGTAGGCCCATAGAATCGGTCGAGCTGAAGGTCACCTTCAGGATCGACGCTGCAGCCGCGAAGAGAATCAAGGAGCTGATCCCTTCTGCTTCGATCCGCAGCGACGGATGCAGGATTGTCTTGTCCGGGGAAGCGCCGGCTGAGGTGGCGCTAAGGGCGAGGGAGATCCTGGAAACCGTCAGAAAGGTCGTCACCCCCCAGAAAGACTTTAAGGCGTCAGGAGGGGCGACAGAGTCGAATTGAGCCAGCCTGAGCTTCCACCCTACCTCAAGGAGCAGCTCGCGAGATACGACCAGGTGCAGCAGAACCTACAGGCGGTCCTGGTACAGAAGCAGCAGGTGGAGCTTGAACTCACCGAGACGGCGAAGGCCCTCGAAGAGCTAGGAAGGGCGGCCGATTCGGAGGCGGTCTACAAGTTTGCGGGGAACCTCCTCGTAAGAGTACAGAGGGACGTTGTCCTGAAGGAGCTCAACGAGAAGAAGGAGCTTGTCAACACCAGGAAGATGGTACTTGCCAAGCAAGAGACGCGGTTCAGGGAGAGTCTGAAGGACCTCCAGACCAAGATCGACGACGCGGTCAAGGGGAAGACGGCCGCCCCGCCCCCCGGCGACAACTAGGGCTGACTCTTCCCGTTGGACAACGAAGCCCCCGACTGGAAGTTCCCGTTCGTGGACCCGGCCACGATAAAGAGAGCCGTGGTCATATGCCATCGCAACGCCGACGCCGACTCCTACCTGTCCGCCTACGCGATTTCCGCTCTGCTGAGGTCCGTCTCCCGAGGCTGCGAGGTCGACCTGGCCACCCCCGAGGGGATGACCGTCCTGACGGCTAAGCTGGCCGAGAAGTTCCCGCACAGGGTCACCGAGGTTGCCGCCGGGACGTACGACCTGTACGTGGCAGTCGACGTTGGTGACGCAGAGCTCCTGAAAGGATGGAAGGGGGTGATGCAGCTCGGACGTGGGACGAGATTACTCGTCGACCACCATCCACTCCGGGACGGGAGTCTCTACGACAGGGTGGTCGTTGACGAACTGGCGACCTCAGCGGCGGAAGTGGTGTTCGGGCTCTTCGAAGCATCGGGGGTGAAGCCTGACAGGACAACCGCGCAAGCGCTCCTGGAGGCAATAATGTTCGACTCTTCGCATTTAGCGATCGCAACGGGGAGCGGCCTCAGGGCCGTGGTCAAGCTGCTCGACCTTGGAGCCGAGATCCAGGAGGCCAAGAAGGACCTGCGGTCGGAGCCGGACTACGGGGAGGTCCTCGCCAAGCTCAAGGGGGCGCAGAGGCTGAAGATCTACAAGCTGGGCGAGTGGGTGATGGCAACCACCCTCGTTGGATCGTTTCAGGCGCACGTCGCCCGGTCACTCGTCTTCCTAGGCGCGGACGTAGCAGCGGTAGGGGGGGAGACCGACGGAGAAACGAGGGTGAGCCTCAGGTCGACGCAGAGGTTCGCAGAGCGGACCGGGATTCAGCTTGGGACTCAGGTGGCTGAGGACGTGGGGAAGTCGAACGGCGGTCACGGAGGGGGGCACGCCACTGCGGCTTCACTGACGGCTGCGGTCGGGGAAGAAGAAGCGATGAAAATCATCGCGAAGAAGCTTTCGGAGCTCGTCGGCTCTATGCCCAGCGAGATCGACTGACCCAGGGGTCAGCGCCGATTGCCCGTAGCCTTGACAGTCTTCGCGTATCCTTCTAGACTGAGCCTGAACCACGGGGTGTATGACTCTGGGTGCTTCTCCAGGTCGGCCTTCGCTTCGTCGAGACTGGCCCATCTCACCGCCATGATCTCGTCGGGGTTGGGGGAGATTCTTCCGTCGAAGTTTCCCACGAGCAGCTTGCAGAACTCGTTTTCCGCGTAGTCCCCCTGGGGCGCGAAGTAGACGAAGGAGTGCACGTCGGAGAGAGAGCCGACCTTCGCGTTGAGCTCTTGCGCCGCCTTTCGTTCTGCGGCGTGCTGGTAGGTCTCCTCAGGGTAGACGTGGCTCGTGAAGGAAACGTCCCATGCCCCAGGCCACAGCTGCTTCCCCTTGCTGCGCTGCTGCAGCAGGACCTTCCCGTCCTTGAAAAGGAAGACGGTGAACGCCCGGTGTCGCCTGCCGGGACCCCTATGGCAGTTCTCCCTGGTGTCGGTCCCTATCTGGTTGTCCCTCTCGTCTACGAGCACGAGGACTTCCTGAGCAGGCAATCTAGCCGCGTCTGAAGCCGACTCCCTACATAAGCGAATCGATGGTCTTTAACAGGAGCGTATTCGGCTGCGCTGCTCCAGCATGGAAATCAGAGGGCGGGTCTTCACCGGCATGGGGAAGGGTAGATATTACGTGGGGCATCCGGAATATCAGCGGAGGTTCGAGGCCGCGCTTGGATACCGCCCGTACCCCGGGACTCTGAACGTCAAGGTCGAAGAAGGCGACTCGGCAAAGGCTCTCCAAGAGCTGAGGCGGATGGATGCGATCCGCGTTGACGGTTTCAAGCTGGGGGAAGAAACCTTCAGCTCGCTGAGGTGCTTTCCTGGGGCCCTGGGCGAAGAGAAGGTCAATCTACTGATCATTGACATTACCTACTATAACGAAAGGGTTGCAGAACTCATCTCCCCAACCTACCTCAGGGGGAAGCTAGGCCTGCGTGACGGAGACCTGGCGACCTTTGTCCCGGCCCTCGGCGGTTAGTTCACGAAAACGTCAACGGCGCACCGGTCGCCCTCCTTCAGTCCCAGCGTGTCTCTGAGCCGCTCCGGAGCTATGACCTCGAGGACCGAGTAGTCGTAGTGCGTCCGTTGTATGGCAAGGGCCGCCGCCTTTCGATTCTTCACCTTCGCCCTGAAGCACTTCACCGGGCCATACGTCCTGGCCTTGTCCTTGAACCCGAGGACCTCGATCCCTTCCAGGAACTGGAGCCTGCGCCTCTGCTCGACCTGCTCGGGCGAAGTGAGCCGCAGGTTCAGCGTCCCCGGGTACGGTTTGAACCCCAGAGTCCCGACGAATTGTCGTTCGTACCCTTTCTGGGAAACGTAGTATCCGCCTTCGCCGAGCCCGGCGAACACGGTCCCCTCGAAATGGAGTGGTCCCGTCGGGCGGTCCAGGACATCGGACAGCCCGGATTGGAACGAGCGAAGCTCGTCCACCCCCTTGATGGTGAGCCGGACGAGAAAACCTCTTCCTGAACGCGACCGTTCGAGGTAGCCTCCCTCTTCTAGTCTGAGCAGTCTCGACGACGCAGCCTGTTGGGTCAGGCTAAGGGCCCTCCCGACCTCTGCGGTAGACAGCGGCTTTCCAACATGGTCTATCTCGTGCTTCAGGACCTCGACCAAGGTCGCAACCTCAGCGGGGCCGACTTCTTCCTTCCTGTTCTGAGCCATCTACAATATGGCTTGTAGCTACCAAAGCATAATAAGGGTTCCATTCAGGCGATGCAAAGTTGATCACAGGAAGGTCCCGGAGGATTGCTTTGGTAGCACTCTTCGCCGCACTCGCGGTCGTCCTCACTGAGGTATCGTTTCCAGCTCCCTACGCCTGATTCCTCTTCTACGGCTTCTGGGAAATCCCCGTCCTGCTCGCCCTTCTTGTGCTTGGTTTCTCGGGAGGGGTGAGCGTCGCAGTACTCAACGCTCTTGTCCTTGAGGCGGTGAAACCAGGGCCCCTGCCCACCGGCCCACTCTACAACCTCCTGGCTGAACTCTCTATGTTCATCGGGGTCGTGGCGGTCCAAGCGGTCGCCAAGAAGGGGAGGTGGAAGGCACTGTCTGTCGTCACGGTTGCCACTGTGACGGCGGCGGTGACGCGAGTCGGAATAATGACGCTCGTCAATTGGCTGGTGCTCGCTCAGCCCTACCCCGTAGGATTCGGGAGCTTCGGAGTTACAGAGGGAGACGTCCCTGGACTCCTCTGGCTCATCGGGATTTTCAATTTCACTGTGGTGTTGTACACGGTGCCGGCTTCATACAGCGTAAGCAGGGCGATAAGTTCCCGGTACTTCAAGTCCGACCCGCTCAGGTCGGAAGCCTGACGCAAGGTTTACCACCTGATTCCATGTCTCGAAGCCGAAGGTGATGTGTCTTGGCAAACGTCCTTGAAATCGAGAAACTGAACTTCACTTACGTGGACACTTGGAAGAAGGTGGTGTCGGACTTCGACCTCGCCGTGCCGGAGGAAGAGGTCGTCGTCCTCGCCGGTCCTTCAGGGTGCGGAAAGTCGACACTCCTGAGGGCGGTCAACGGCCTCATCCCCCACATGTACGGGGGCCAGTACTCTGGGTCGGTAACCGTCGCGGGGAAGTCCGTCAAGGACACCCCGATGCGGGACCTCGCGCAGACGGTGGGATTCCTCTTCCAGAACCCGGAGAACCAGATCTTCATGTTCAGCGTGGAGAGGGACATCGCCTTCGGACTGGAGAACCTAGGGGTCCCGAGGCCCGAAATGAGGAAGCGGGTTGACGAAGCGATTTCCCTCCTCGGGATCGAGCACCTGGCCCAGCGGGCCCCTCACGAGCTTTCCGACGGGCAGAAGCAGCGGGTGGCCCTGGCAGGAGTCCTCGCCATGAGGCCGAGGCTTGTCATCCTCGACGAGCCCACATCGCTTCTCGACCCCCGGACGGCGGCGGAACTGGTGGAGCTTGTGGGGAGACTTAGGAAGGAGACGGGGGCGACTTTCGTGATAGTCGAGCACCGGCTTGACCTCGTCACGCGGGTGGCCGACAGGATGGTGGTCATGGACAGGGGGGCGAAGGTGCTGGACGGGACTCCGAGCCAGGTCCTGTTCGGAGACGAGGCCGAGCTGTATGGCATCGCGGTCCCCGCAGCAACAAGGCTCCAGAAGCTGCTTGCCAAGGACGGGGCTGTCGGCACGGACAGGCTTATGGGCCCCGAGGAACTGGCCGCGGAGACCGGGAGGGGCAAGAAGTGATTCGGTTCGAGGACGTCGTCTTCGTCCACCAGAACGGGGTTAGGGCCCTTGACGGCGTGAGCCTAGACATACCGGATGGTGAGACAGTCGCGATTGTCGGAGAGAACGGAGCAGGGAAGACCACGCTGGTCAAGCACGTGACAGGCCTGCTGAAGCCCCGAGAAGGGCGGGTCCTCGTGGACGGGGTCGACACCACGAGCGTCAGCACCGCCCGGCTCTCGCGCAAGGTCGGGGTGGCCTTCCAGAACCCGGACCACCAGCTGTTCTCGGAGAGCGTCCGGGAGGAGGTGGCGTTCGCACTGAGGAACTTCCAGTTTCCGGAAGACATGATCGAGAAGAGGGTCAAACTGGAGCTCGGCCAGTTCGGGCTCGCCGAATACGAGAGGTCGTCCCCTCTGGTCCTGAGCGGAGGGGAGAAGAAGAGGCTCACCCTCGCGTGCATCCTCGCGTGGGACCCGGGGATCGTAATTCTCGACGAGCCCACCGTGGGTCAGGATGCGATCCAGAAGGAGAAGCTTTCCGAGACAATCAGGATGCTGAGGTCGCAGGGGAAGACCGTAATCGTGGTGTCCCACGACATAGAGTTCCTCTGGCCGCTCCAGCCGAGGACCATCGTCATGAAGTCCGGGAAGGTGGTCGGGGACGGGCCGGCGAAGGAATGCATGCTCGACTCCGAGGTCCTAAGGTCTGCCCGGGTCGCCCAGCCTCAGCTCGTCTCGTTCTATCGGCATCTCTCGGAGAGGCCAGCCGACCCGTTCGTGGACCCGCTGGATGCGAAGCGCTGGTTGAGCGGAGGGAGAGCAGGATGATGTGGCTCAGCGGGGGCTTCGTGTTCAGGCGAGGCGAGTCCGCCTACCACCAGCTAGACCCCAGGGTCAAGCTCCTGATCTCCATCCTGATGTTCGCGACCACCCTCCTGGCGAAGGCGGTGTATGAAATGGGGCTGGTGATCGCGTTCATGCTTGCGGTTGCGACCGTGGCCACCGTGCTCCGGAGGGTCGCCCGGACGATGCTCCTCACTGCCACCTTCTCGGCGTTCATATTCATCGTCAACATACTGGTCACCAAAAACCTCGAGACCTCATCCCTTTACGCAACGAGGTTCGTAGCAATAGTTGTCTCTACCAGCCTGTTCTTCATCACCACTTCTCCCGACGAGCTTGAGCAGGTGATGAAGACGTTCAGGCTCCCCAGGGACGTCGTCTTCGCCTTCGTCACGGCGGTGAGGTTCATCCCGGTGATGATGCTCGACACGGTCCAGATCATGGACGCCCAGAAGTCGAGGGGGCTGGAGCTGGACAAGGGGAACGTCTTCAGGAGGGTGAGGAACATGATCCCCATACTGATTCCGCTCGTCGTCAACTCGGTGATCAGAAGCGGTGAGCTTGCCGAGGCGATGGAGTCACGGGCCTACGGTGCGGTCCCGAAGCCGACGTCGCTCGTGGAATACAGGGCGAGCACGAGGGACAGGCTCGTGGTCCTCGCGTCCATCGCGTTCTTCGTGGTGGTTGCCTATTCCTTTTATTTTGTGCCGCCGCTGCAACTGCCGTGATTCCCGCCCGTGTCGTGGCCGACGAGAGAGAGAAGGCGAGCGGGGTCCCCGAGGAGCTCTCAAAGCTCAACGTGCGGGTCTACTTCAGCAGGCTCTCTGTCGCAGACTACGTTCTCAGCCCCGAGATCGCGGTCGAAAGGAAGGCGGTGAGGGACCTTGTGTCGTCGGTATACGATTCGAGGCTATTCTACCAGGCAGCCCGGCTTTCCTCGTCATACGCCAAGCCGTACCTATTGGTCGAAGGAGATTCGAGGGAGGTCGAGAAGCTCGTCAAGAACCTGAAGTCGTACTACGGCGCGATAGCCAACGTCACGCTGGCATACGGGCTCAGGGTCCTGTTCACCGCGAACCCCACGGAGACCGCGATCGCCATTGCAGAACTCCTCAGCCACGCGAGGGCCAAGCCCCTCACACGGATGCCTGCCGAGACTCCCCCTAAGGCGAAGGCCATCGCCGTGCAGCAGGTATACGCGGTGTCTTCCATGCCAGGGGTCGGGAGGAAGCTCGCGGAGAGGCTCCTGGCGAAGTACGGGACTCCGAGGAGGATAATGAGCCTCACGGCAGGGGAGCTCGCGATGACGCCGGGAATCGGCTGGAAGAGGGCCGAGAAGATCAAGGAGATGCTTGACAGCAAGTACACGAAGTTCGAAAAGGGGAAGGACCAGATGAGGCTGGAAGAATGAAGGTGGGAATCCTGGGCGGGACCGGCGCGATGGGGGCAGGGCTCGCGACCCACCTCGTTCGGCGGAACAAGGTGATGCTTGGGTCCAGGAGCACCGACAAGGCGCGTTCTGCCGCCGCGAAGATAGAGGGGGTCTCCGCGGGAAGCTACGAGGAGGCAGCGAGGTGGTGCGACGTCGCGATAGTCGCCGTCCCCTACTCGTCCATCGGGGCGCTCCAGGCCCTCGCAGGCCCGCTTTCCGGGAAGCTCGTCATCTCCATCGTCAACCCGCTGAGACTGGAGGGCGGGGTGCTCCAGTACAGTCTGGAGGAAGGGTCGGCGGCCGAGCGGCTTGCCTCCCTGCTGCCGAAGAGCAGGATCGCAGCCGCGTTCAACAACGTCCCCGTGGCCTTCTTCCGAAAAGCCCCGAGCGAAGAGGTCGATGTCCTCGTCGCTGCCGACACGAGAGAGACATTCCAAGAGGTCGCCGGGCTGGTGAAGAACTTCGCGATGATGAGGCCGGTCTACGTCGGGCCGCTTACTCAGGCGCAGTCGGTGGAAAGGCTGACGGTCATGGTCCTCAACGCGGCTAAGCTGAGCGGCGGGCCGAAGTATTCCGTCAGGTTCGTGTCGTAAGAAAGATAACGCGGGCCCTGCGGCCGAGGGCCGTGAAGTTCGGATACATACTTCCCAACTACGGAGACAAGATCGGCCCGAGGGAGCTTGTCGAGCTCGCTCTTTCATGCGAGGAACAGGGTTTCGACTCTGTGTTTGCGACGGACCACGTCATCATGCCGGCCGAGCTCAGGGAACCTTACGGTCGGCTCCTGGAGCCCCTTACCACCATCTCGTTCATAGCCTCGAGGACGGAGAGACTGAAGGTAGGGACTTCAATCCTCGTCCTTCCGCAGAGGAACCCGGTCATAGTCGCCAAACAGGCCGCTACAATCGATGCCTATTCCGGGGGGAGGTTGATCCTAGGTGTCGGGGCTGGCTGGGCCGAAAAGGAGTTCGGTTTTCTGAACAGCGACTTCCGCAACAGGGGGAAGGTGCTCGACGAAAGCATCCGGCTCATGAAGGCCCTCTGGAGTGAGGAAAGCGTGGAATTCAAGGGCAGGTACTTCCGAATCAGTGACGCTGTCTTCCTGCCCAAACCTGCAAAGCGCGACATTCCTGTGTGGGTCGGCGGAAACGACGGGCACGCGATTCGCAGGGCCGAGACCCTGGGGGACGGATGGCACCCCGTGGGCATCGGGCTGGAGGCGTTCTCCAAAGGGACGGAGGCCGTCCGTGCCTCCGGGGGAACGAAGACCATTTCGATCAGGATGACGACGGACGTGAGGAAGAAGCGGGAGCTGGTGACCCTCCCGAGCGGGGAGAGGAGGATGGTCGCATCGGGGAGCGCTGCGGACATCAGGAAGGTGATAGGGGACTACGAGAAGGCGGGCCTCGACTACTTCTGCGCCTCCATAATGCATCCGAGCGCGGAAGAGACCCTGAAGGACATCAAGAGATTCGGCCAGGACGTCGTCCGCTCGTACTCCTAGGGCCCGGGATAGACCGTCATCCCGTCTCGCCAGCCCGTATAGAGGATCGGATGGTACCTTTCGAAGTCCCATGACCCGGAGAATTTGTCGTTCGTCCGAGCAGATGCGACCCGGCCGATGACCAGGACGTGGTCCCCCGTCTTCCTCCTTGACGCCACTCTGCACTCCAGCGTTGCTTCGGCCCCGTCGATGAGAGGGACTCCGAGCACCGGCCCCTTCGAGTGCGAGAACCCGGCCTTCCTCAGCTTGTCCTTGACCCCGGACCCGCTCAGGGCCGCGAGCCTCCCGACGGCAGCCAGGTGTCTTCTCCCGAGTACGCAGATGGAGAAGGCCCCAGACTTCACCGCCAGGCTGTAGGTGAACCCTCCCGGGTAGCAGCTCACGACGATAATCGGGGGCGACGCGGACACGGCCGAGTAGGAGACCACGGGCATCGCGGAGACCCTCCCTCCGTGGGCGGCCGCCATCACCACAGGGACCTGAGGATAGAACAGCCTGTGCACGAGGCCGTCGTCGACCTTCATGCGCCAGTCGGGGGCCACTGGAATAGATAAGGGGACTACTCGTTGTCTATGAACTCGGACGCCTTCGGCGGGTCCGGGGGGAGCCCCTTCCGCTTCCGGATTTCGGTGACCAGGCCCGGCAACATGTTCGACGGGACGGCCTGCCAGAGCTTGAAGTGGGTGTTCCATACCGCCTTTCCGGCGGTCGCACCCCTCATCTTCTCGCTCAGGTCGAACGTCTCCGAGGCGGGAATCTCCCCCTCGACCACGGTCATTACCTCCTTCTGGTCGATCTTGACGAGCTTCCCCCTCTTGGAGCTGATGACGCCGGTGACGGCGCCGATCTGGTCCGACGGGCCCTTGACCTCGATTCCGAGTATGGGTTCGAGGAGGGTCGGGTTGGCGGTGAGCATCGCGCCCAGGATTGCGCGCCTCGAGGCGGGCATCAGCTGCGCGTAGGTCCTGTGGGCCGCGTCCTCGTGGGGGACGTAGTTGGTCAGGACCACCTTGACCCCCCTGGCGAACTCGTAGGCGAGCGGGCCGTTCTGCATGATGTCGTTGAAGCCGGCGCGTATCGAGTCCATCGACTCCTGCAGGAACTGGACGCCCTTCGTCAGCTCGGTCATGATGTTCCCCCTGTTGTCCACCGCCTGGAAGTTCCTGGCTTCGTCAGGGTCCCATCCGTGGTCTCTCAGGAGCTTGATGACGGCCTTCTTCTCCGTGTTTTCCGTGATCGTCCCGTTCCTGATCAGCTCGACTACGTCCGGTCCGAGAGGCTCGACCTTGATGAAGATCTTGTTGTGCCGGTTGGGGGACCTGGCCATTATCGGGCCCGCCGGGGTCCTGATCGTCTCCCTGTAGTTGATGATCGGAGGAGACGTGACTATCTCGAGCCCAGCCTGCTGCAGCAGGGTGGTAGCGATTTCGAGATGGAGGACCCCCATGCCGGCCATGAGTGTCTCCCCTGTCTCTTCGTTGATCGTCATCACGAGGTTCGGGTCCTCGATGTTCAGCCTCCGCATGGCCTCGACCAGCTTCGGGAGGTCTCTCGGGTGCTTGGCCTCGACCGCGATGGTAACAACGGGTTCGGAGACGTAGTGGATCCCTTCGAAGGGGACGACGTCTTTCACCGAGGCGATCGTCTCCCCCGCCCTTATGTCAAGCCCTAGGAGCGCAGGGATGTTTCCAGCTGGCAGGCTGTCGACTATCTCTCTCTGGAAGCCCATGAAGATCTGCACGGACTGAATGCGTCCTTCCCTCTTGGAGTCGATGAGGTAGATCATGTCTCCGTTGGAGACGCTCCCCGAGAAGAGACGACCGGTGGCGACTAGGCCCGCCGCCGGGTCCACCACCACGTTGGTGACCATCATGACGGCCGGACCATTCTCGTCGCAGGTCAACAGCGATTTCCCGAGGTCGCTGTTCAGGTCCCCTGCAGGCCAGATCTTCGGGATGCGGTAGGCCTGCGCTACGTGAGGAGGCGGGTGGTGCTTGATCACCATGCCTAGGAGCGCCTCGTGGAGGGGGAGCTTCTGCGAGAGGCTCTGAGGGCCCTCTCCCTGGTACGCTTCGAAAATGCTCTTGAAATTCATCCCGGCGGCCTTCGCCATGTCAGAGTTGAACCCCCACCTGTCCTTGGATGACCCGAAGGCGACCTGCGCGTCCTGGACGGAGACCTTCCACTTCTGCTTGTACTCGGGCTCGGCGTAGGTGTCGATCAGTTTGTTGAACTCCTTGACTATATTGAAGATCCATTCCTGCATCTTGTCGGGCGGGAGCCTGAGCTCCTTGATCAGGCGGTCTATCTTGTTGACGTAGAGCACAGGCCTCACCCTCTCCTCCAGCGCCTGCCTGGTGACCGTCTCGGTCTGCGTCATCACCCCTTCTACAGCGTCTACCACCACGATTGCCCCGTCGACGGCCCTGAGGGACCTTGTGACCCTCCCGGTGAAATCGATGTGGCCGGGGGTATCGATCAGGTTGATGACGTAGGGCTTCCCTTCCTGTTCGTAGTAAAGCGTGACGTTCGCTGCCTTGATCGTCATCTGCCTCTGCTGCTCGAGCTCCATGTAGTCCAGGGCCAGAGCCTGCCCTGCGACGGAGGGGGAGAGCATCCCGGTCGCAGCGAGCAAGGAGTCGGACGTGGTGGTCTTCCCGTGGTCCACATGAGCAATGATCCCTAGGTTTCTGATCTGCTCCCTGTTGTGGACTATCTTCAGAGCCTCAGTGGTTGTCTTGAACTTCGGCATGGTACCTCAGCTTTTGATTCGCCCGTTCACCTTCGGTTATGAAGGTTTCTTCGCCAGGATTTCGTCTGCGGATGAGACGGTCGGCCGACCCTACGGGTACATTCGCACCAGCGCCCTGACCTGGGCGCGCGACAGGGTGACCTTTTCGCTCCCGGGCGCCTGGACCTCGACCGAGCCATCCTTCACCGGCTCCAGAAGGAGTTTCTCCCCGACCGACTCCCCACGGGTGACGTGCATCGAGTTCAGGAAGACCGCTATGGCGTCAGGCGGGATGGCCGCTGCGTCACCCATCAGGTGCCGAAGGACCTCAAGGGTCAGAGGCCTGGTGCGGAGCCTCTTGGAGGCGGTCGGGACGAGCAGCGTGTTCCCCTCGTCGGGGCCCGAGTAGAAAGAGACCCGCTCGACGAAGTCTCCGACCGCCTTCAACACCGTTGTTCCTCGGCTCGGAAACCCAAGACCGGTGACGTCTTGGGAGGCGATCGGTTCAGTGTCATGGTGCAGACGGAGGACGTCCTTCGCTCCGTCGCCGTCCAGGGGAAGCGCGTAGGCGCCCAGCTCCGCAGCCGACGAGGCGATCTTTGAGACACGGCGAAGGACCCCGTCCTCTGCCTCCCGGGCACCGAGGGCGAAGACTGTGAGAACTGAATATACCCTTGGCGGCCCCCTGGCGTCAATGACATGGACCCCAGGCAGTGCCGGGAGCCCCCTGAAAGTCCGCCCGGCGACCTTGAACTCCACGACCGCACTCCACCTCATAGGGATGTATCTCCAGCGGAACAGGATAGTGTCCTTGACGTGTACAACCTCGGCGACCCGTCGGAACAACGGGAGCCTTGGCGCGGCCAGGAGCCCTGCACCGAGGACGAAGAGGACCAGGCTTGAGGCCCTGCCCCCCAAGCCCAAGGCTACCAGTGAGGCCATAACCAAGATCGCACCGCCCAGTTCCCTCGCCGGCAGTCCTTGGAAGGAGGAGACCTTGCGTGACAGCAGCGGTGAGTGGTCGGCGGGTTTTTTCCTTAGGGAGAAGTAGAGATACAACACACAGCCGAAGGCTATGAGCCACGAGCCCAGGGTCATCGACATGACCAGCAGCAGGACCGCCCCCAGCTTCAGGAGCCAGCCCATCAGTGAAAGCCCTCCGTGTCGAGCGTGGAGAGCGCATGGACCGAATAGTCTTCGAGGGCAGGGTGTCGCGCGACCCAGAAGGTCCTCGCGGAGCGGCTCTCCTCCCTCTCTATCTCCTCTGCTTCCCCGTTCCTCCGCGCGCCCGCCTTCGTGAGCTCGAGGGAGAACTTCGCGTCGTGCCCCAGGATTACTCCGCCGTAGGGCCGCCTATTCCAAGCCTTGATCGGGTCTATCGAGACATGGCTGACGACGAGCACCGCGATCCCGAACTCCACGCAGAGCCTCTGCGCGTGGGAGAGGATCATGGCGAGACCCGCGCTCCTGGCCGGGAGGTCCTGAGTGCTGGGGAAGGACGCCTTGAAGGGGGCGGAAATGGAATCGTAGATGAGGAGCTTCGCGCCGGTTTCGCGGATGACCTGGTGAAGGGCCGACTGGAAGACGGGGGTCTGCCTGAGCCTGAGCTCCACCCGGCCACCGCTGGAGACCTCCTTGGACGCATCTACCCCGTGGAGGTTGAGGAGGTCTACGACGTCAGGCGTCTGCAAGACGAACACCGACGGGTCTTTGGAAGGGACTCCGACCGCGAAGTTTGGAGAGAGGATGTCGGCGATGGGCCCGAGATGGGCGTCGGTGTAGGATATGCCGAGCCTGTCGAGCGTCCCGCCTATCGCTGTAATTAGCTCCCCTCTTGTCACTCCCTTCTTCTTCCCGCCCGTCCGCGCAACCCGTTCGAGTTTGACATCCAGGACGGAAACATCCCTTCCGAAGCGCTTGCTCATCCCTCCGAGCCTGTAGGGGACTAGGTAGCTCGAATAGGACTGCTCGGTGTCTAGCACGATGGCGCTGTGTCCGGACGCCGCGGCCGAACAGGCAGCTTGGAAGGAGAAGATGCTTTTCCCGAGGGCCTTCTCCCCGAAGATTTGGGTGATTGTCCCCGTGGCTAAACCTCCGTCAAGGAGCCCGTCCACCGCATCACACCCGGTGCGTACTCTTTCGATCATCTTCTGAGCGCCTCAAGCCTCCGTCTACCCGCCTCGGTCACAGTGTACGCGAACACGCTCGGCCCGGTCCCCGAATCCTTCGGCTCCAGGATCAGGAGCCCGTCCGTGTATAAATCGTCGAGTTCGACGTTCACGTCCGCCGGCAGGAATTCTGGCGACAGGTACTGGACGAGCGACTCTCGGGTCGTCAGCGGGAAACGGTCGACCTCCTCGAGGATCATCCTCACGAGCTGAGGGTTCGATGTCCCGTGAGGCACAGGTTCCGGGGAGAGCGGGCTCCCCTCCGGGATCCAGCGGGGCACGAAGACGGTCTTGGAACCAGTCCGGTCCGACTCCATGACGAAGGAGTTGGACAGCACCGTCTGCCCAGATTCCGGGCGGATCGAATTCCAGTAGCCTCCGGAATAGAACCTGAGGCGGGCCGCGTCCCTAAGCACGGGGCTCAGGGCGTGGGGGTGCTCAGACGAGAAGACCTCGAAGAGGGGGGCCTCCAGAAGGTGCTGAAGGAGCCTGTTCCCGTGGGTGGTCCTCGGTGACGAACGGAAGATGCGATGAGCCCCTGTGACGAACACAGACCCTCCTTTGCCTCCAGACGCGTGCAGCTTGGATACGACCTTCGCTGCGAACAGGGCGACGGCGAGCTCAGCGGCCAGCGGATACGCTGCCCGGTGGAAATCCACCAGGACGTTGCCATCGGAAAGCCTTTCGAAGTTCTCGTCGTCGGCAGCGTCAAGGAGCTTGAGGGAACTGACCCGCCCCTTCAGTTTGTCCACGTAGAAGCCTCTGAAACCCTCCACCGCCCCCAGTACGTCGCAGAGCGAGGCGGGGCTGATGGTGTTGTCCTGGCCCGCCATCTTCAGGGCGGCGGAGTTGATGATGGCCTCCTCCTCGGAAGTCAGGTCGAGAGCCGCGGTATACGCGGAGGCGACTAGCTGCGCGTGCCATGGCCCAGGCTCGACGAGCCTGAAGGAGTCGTAGAGAAACGACCTGAAGTCGTAGGTGTCGAGGATGCCCGAAAGCGACCTGACCTCCTCCCCTCCGAGGTCGAATACTATCGGACGAAGCCCCGACTCGTGCGCAGAATGTGCCGCGACCGAAGCCAGCCTGTCGGCCCTCTCGCCGAGAATGAGCGCCTTCGTTTCTCGGCCGACCGACCCGAAGCGCGCCCGCCCCGATGACTGCGAGTATCCGAGGAACGACCGGCCCGAGTCGTGCATGACCGTCGAAAAGGGGACCGCGCTAAAGGGCGTTGCTCACTTCAGGTCCGGACCTCAGGTCACTATGAGATGAGACGGCGAACTTCTTCCCGAGCGTCGAAAGCATGAGCTCGACCGCAAGCTGCGCGGTATGGTTCGCCGAGTCGAGGATGGGATTTACCTCGACGAATTCAGCCGAGGTCAGCTCTCCTGACTCGTGAAGAAGTTCCATGGCCAGGTGGGCTTCCCTGTAGGTAAGTCCTCCTTTGACGGGAGTACCGGTACCTGGAGCCTCCATCGGGTCGAGTGCGTCGACGTCGAAGCTGAGGTGCACTTCCTTCACCCCGCGCCCCGCTACCTTCACGGCCTCCTTCATGACGCTCGCCATCCCCAACTCGTCGATTTCCTTCATCGTGGAAAAACCGTGACCTTCGAACGGGATAGCGCCTTCGCCTCACCTCTGTCGAAACTCCTCCCACCGACAAGTACCGTGTTAGCTTCGAGCGCCTTCGGAGATACGCCGCCTAGCTTGGAAAGACCCGGGTGGCCGTACCCTAGAACGGCGGCGAGGGCCATGCCGTGGATGTTGCCGCTCGGCGTCGTCCTGTTGGTGTTGAAGTCTGCGTGGGCGTCCACCCAAGTGAGCCCCCGCTTTCTCCCGCCTCTCGCGAGGCCGGCAGCGGTGCCGATGGAGATGCTCTGGTCCCCGCCGACAACGAGGGGGAAGGCTCCTCCTTCGATGCACGCCGAGACCTTTTCCGCAAGCAACTCGCAGGCGCCGATGATGTCCGAAAGGCACCGGGCACGCACGTCGCCCATCGGAGCGGTCGACATGTCCGAAGCCCTGATATTGCCATGGTCCGTGACATCGTGTCCGAGCTCCTCCAGCTTGTCCTCCAGCCGCGCGATGCGAATCGCGCTGGGGCCCATGTCGACCCCTCTCCTCTTCTGTCAGGTGTCCGGTGCCCGCGTTATTAGCGGAGCGAGCCTTCTGGTGACCGGATCATGCGAGAAAGCCAGGCCTCCCCCCAGTCCTTGTGGAACCTGGTCTGGAACCTTGCCCTCCTGACGTACTCCACCCGCCATCCCTCGGAGAACGAGTCCCTGATCTCCTGCTGGGTGACCCGTCGAGGCCCGCCCCAGTCTGCGCGTTCGTTTTCGCTGAAGCAGAGGACCAAGAGTCCGCCTCCCGGGCGGACGGCCTCCCCGAGGCTCCATACGTAGGCCGCCCTCTCCGTGTCTGGGAAGGTGTGGAACAGACCAGAATCTAGGGCCGTGTCGAATTTCCTGCCAAGTGAGCCGAGCCTGAGCGCGTCCCATACGAGGAACTCCGCGTCCGACCCCCTCTCCTGCGCCTTGTTCACTGCCTTCTGTATCGCAGTAGGAGACCAGTCCACCCCAAGGGCCGCATGACCTAGCTTGGCGAAGTGAATAGCGTGCTCGCCGGTGCCGCACCCGACGTCGATGACTTTCCCCAAGACCTCCCCGCGCTCCCCCGCCATCACGAACTCGTCCTGGGGTTTCCCGGTGTCCCAAGGCGGAGGGATCCCCTTGTAGGCGTCGTCCCAGGTGCTCAAGGCGTCAGAACCCGTCTTTCAGGGTGTCGGCGAGGAGTCGGAGCATCTCCGTGTTCTCTGGGACCAAGGTCTGGAAGTAGAACCTCTGAATCCCCGCGTCAAGCTTCGAGCGGACCTGCTCCACGAACTCGTCGACGGAGCCGCAGGGCGCGTTTCTCGCCTTCAGCCGCCTGAACAGGTCATCAGGTGACATGTCCAAGCCGTACTTCGCTATCTGCTTCCTCGCGCTCACCTCCAACTCTGAACGATTCCTTCCGATCAGGAAGGGGCCCATCTCGGAAATCAAGATGTCGCGACCCCCGGACGCGCCTTCAAGCACGGACTTCAGAGCGACGAAGGCGTCGGGAGCCGAGCCGAGAAGGTTCCATTCGTCGGCTTCCTTGGCAGCGAGGCGGACCATGGACTTCGTCTTCCCGCCGATGATCAGGTGCAGGTCCCCCGAAGGCCGGGGGAGGCAGTCGGTGTGTGCCGAGAAATGCTCCCCGTCGAAGTCCGCCCTCCCGTCCCTTATCATGGCCTTGACTATCGCGAGGGCCTCGCGGAACTGGGAGAGCCTGACCCGGAGCGGTGGGAACGGATAGCCATGGGCCGAATATTCATCCTCGTACCACCCGGCACCCATCGAGAGTTGCAGCCTTCCTCCGGAAAATGAATGTAGGGTGCAGGCCATCCGGGCTAGAAGTGCGGGGTTCCGGAACCCCACGGGAGAAACCATCGGGCCGAACTTCAGCTTCGTGGTCGACGCGGCAATCGCTCCAAGGCTGGTCCAACACTCGGGCGAATCCATCCCCCGCCTTCCGTCCGTCGGGAGAAGGTGGTCGGACCTGAACAGGTACCCGAATCCCAGGTCCTCGGCGAGCCGCGCGGTGCCGACGAGCTGGTTCATCGCCATTCCGTGCTGGGGCTCTAGCATCACCCCGCACGTACTGATTGAGGACAACGACGCGACCTCCGCGGGATGGAGGGAGAAGAATCTTCCCAAAGCACTTTTAGGAGGCTGCTGTAGAACGCGTGCCATGAAAACAGTCACCAAGGAGGAGCTCGTCCGCCTCATGGCTGGAGGGAGCGTAACAGTGGTGAACGTGCTGAAGAAGGAGACGTACGACAAGATCCACATCGATGGGTCTGCGTCGATGCCAAGGGCAGAGTTGGAGGCAGGCAGGTGGCAGGAGCTGGACAGGAGGAGGACGACCGTGGTCCACTGTTCGAGCTACTCCTGCGGGGCCTCGAAGGTCGCGGCGGAATTCCTGGAGGCGAAGGGGTTCGACGCCAGGACCTACGAAGGAGGGATGCAGGAATGGGCGGAAGCAGGACTCCCGACGCAGGGGCAGATGACCCCCCGCCAGTACCTAGAAGAAAGGGCTGCGAGGCAGGCGGCCCTCTCGGGCATCTCCCACTGACGCAAAATGTGGCTCGGATAAATAACGGGCCAGAGCGTGGGGCGCGTGCACTGGTCTCAGATAGGAGGGGCAGCCATGATTGTCGTCGGCCTTGCCGTGCTCTTCTTCTTGCGAGGCGCTCTGTGGCACTTCATAATCAGAGTATTGGAGCTTCTGGGGATTTTCATCGGGTTCGTGCTGGTCATAGTGGGAGTCGCGCTCCTGGTGGGAGGGGCCTGGATGAAGAGGGGTCCCTTCGGCTGGGGCAAGGTCGGGACGTAGGTCTCTCGTGCAACAGAACTGAAGAATTCCGTAAATAACGCTCAAAGTCGCGGCCCTTCGATGCGCGCGATCGAGGTCGAATCACTCGAGAAGTCATACGGTAGCCTGAAGGCGGTCGGCGGCATTTCGTTTTCAGTGGACGAGGGGGAGGTGTTCTCCCTGCTTGGACCGAACGGGGCGGGGAAGACGACCACCATCGAAATCCTGGAAGGGCTCAGGGACGCTGACTCCGGGAAACGGAGGGTCTTGGGCTTCGACCCTTGGAAGCAGGGGTACGAGCTCCACAGGAAGATCGGAGTGATCCCTCAGGGCTTCAAGTTCTTCCTTTATCCTACCCCGAGAGAGGCGGTCCGCTACTACTCGGCGCTCTTCGGGGTGAAAGCGGACGTGGACAAGCTGCTCCAGAGGGTACTGCTGACCGAGTCCGCAGACACCTACTTCCTGAAACTCTCGGGGGGACAGAAGCAGAAGCTGGGCATGGCCCTCTCGCTGGTGAACGACCCGGAGCTGGTGTTCCTCGACGAGCCGACGACCGGGCTTGACCCGGCCGCGAGGAGGGCCGTCTGGGAGGTAATCAGAGGTCTGAGGAAGGAAGGCAGGACTGTCCTCCTGACAACTCACTACCTGCAGGAGGCAGAGGAACTCGCAGACAGAGTGGCGATAATGGACCATGGGAAGATCATCACCTCGGGGACCCCTGGAGAGATAATCGCGAGGCACGGGTCTGGGGACAGGCTTACTATAAGGGCGGACGAGAAGCTCGGCGCGTACCTCAGGGAGAAGGCGGGATTGGCCGCCGAATTTGACGGTCACGGGCGCGTGTCCGTCCGTTTGAAGACAAAGAACGACGCCCTTAGCGCGCTCAAGGCAATCGAGGAGTCTGGGCTGGACTGGAGCGACCTTTCAACCCGGAGGGACAGCCTGGAAGACATCTTCATCAGGATGGTCGGTGAGAACCCTGACGATCAGGGAAACGGGCGCCACCCCCCGGGTTAGGGCCATGGTAAGCACGAAGAGGCTGCTCGCTGACCTGAGCGTCTTCGGAAAGGGGTACCTCAGGAGCCGCGTCGGGGTCTTCTTCGCTCTGATCTTCCCTGTCATACTCATCTTGCTCTTCGGGGCCATCTTCTCCGGGGGCGGGTCGAGCCCGATCAGCGTGTACTACCAGAACCTCGATTCGGGTCAGGTCGGGGCCCGGTTCGTGTCGGCAATGAACGACACAGGGGCGGTCGTCATGGTCCAGGTCCCCGACTCTCAGAACTTCTCTCAGTACCTGCTTTCCCAGTCAGCGAGCCAGGGGATCGTGGTGCCTGCCAGCTTCTCGCAGAGCTTCCTCACGGGCGGAAATGCGAACGTGACCGTCTATCAGAACCCGTCGTCAACCACGAGCCAGATCGTGCTCGGGATAACGCAGGGGGTGGTGGACAGGTTCAACCTCTACCACGCGAACGCGAACGCAACCGACGTCTTCGGTGTGCAGACCGTGACCGTGGCGTCGGGGTCCTACAAGTACGTCGATTTCCTGGTCCCGGGTCTGGTCGGGTTCTCGATACTTACGAGCCCCATGTTCGCGCTGGTGAACATAAGCTCGGAGTACAAGCGTGACAAGATCTTCAAGCAGCTGTCCCTCACTCCGCTGACCAAGGCCGAGTGGCTCCTCTCCAAGATCATCTGGTACGTCCTGCTGACCGGGGTCTCTTTCCTCATGATGAGCGCGGCAGGGATCTTCCTCTTCGGGGCTCACATCGGCTTCTCGCTCGGAATCCTCCCCTTCCTGGTGTTAGGGCCGTTCATGTTCGTCTCCCTGGGGATGCTGATCGGGACGATTTCGAACAGCCCCGAATCTGCCGCGGTCGTTGGGAACCTCATCACCTTCCCGATGATGTTCCTGTCAGGGACCTTCTTCCCCGTTGCGTCGATGCCGGCATACCTGCAGGGCATCGCGCACCTGCTCCCGCTGTTCTACGTGATTGACGGACTGAACAACGTGATGATCTATGGGAACTACTCTCCCGCGCTTTTCGACCTGTCGGTGATGGTCGTCGTCGGGGTCGCGATTTTCGCCCTTGCCGTCAGATTCTTCAAGTGGAGGGAAGACTGAAAGGCGGTTTCCCCTTATATCGCCGAGGTGGAGATTCTCACGGGTTTGAAGAGGAGGGAGCCGGTCCTGATCTACATGGACATCCTCGCCGCACTCTTCGAGGGTCCACGGGGACCGACGAGGCTGGCGCAGGCTTGCAACATCAACTACGGCAGGCTGGAGAACTACACCGGGCCTTTGCTGACAAAGGGGCTTCTGAGGGTCGGGGGTGCAGAAGGTCAGGAGGCCCTTTCGATAACCGAGCAGGGGCGGGACCTGTACCTCGAGTGGCTCGAGGTGTGGAAGAAGCTCCCCCTTGGGGTGACCTGAGGTCAGCACGGCTTTTATCCTCGGGGAGACTGGTCGGTCCCGTTGACTGAGGATTCCAAGAACGTGAGGGTGATTGAGGCACACGCTGCCCTGGTGCGTCACATCGAAGCCGAAAGCAGGAGGATGCGCATCCTCTCGGGAGTGACGATCGTTGTCGCTCTCGTCCTGGGGCTGTCCTACGCATACCAGCTCCTGCTACCGGCTCTCGGTACTACCTCCGTGACCGTCGAACTGACGAGCCCTGCCAACATGGCGCTGGAGGCCCTCCTGCTCGGCCTTACCCTCGTGTGGCTCTATGTGGGGGTCGCCGACTACCTGTTCTCCTCGAGGCTTGCCCTGTCGATCAAAGGCGCCCGCGCCGACGAGGTCAGGATAGGCGAGCGAATTGGCGAGTGAGATCAGGACATGTACGCGAACGACTTCTTCGACAGTTCTGAGTTGAGTGTCTCGAAGCTCGTTATCGAGCCAACGTCGTGCCAGATTCCTTCTGTGAAGAACGCTGCGACCTTCCCCCCGCTGGCCAAGAGCTCGGGGACGAAGTGAGTCATCAGGTCGGTCTTCCCTGGGCCGGCCGCGTTCACGACCAGTTCCATCGCCTTTTGACCCAAGACCATGCACCCTGTCATCACGTCGAGTTCGAGCTTTGGCTTCTCTCTGACCCTCGAAACAAACCCGCCTCCCTCGACGTCGGCGATTCCGACAGGGAGGGTGTACCCCTTCGCAAGGACCAGCGTCGCGTCCGCTCCCTTTTCCCTGTGGGTCTTCAGCAGCGAGGTGATGTCAAGCTCGGACAGGACGTCCCCGTAGTAGACAAGAAGCTCGTCGCATTCGGAGACTGCCCCGCCTTTTAGCGCGCTTGCTACGGCGTTCATGCTCCCGGGCCTGTCCTTGGCGTCCTTGGAGTAGCTCAGGGTGACCCCGAACTTGGAGCCGTCCCCGAAGTACTCTCTGATGTCCCCGGACTTGTAGCCAGTGAGGAGCGAAATCTTCGTAATCCCGTGATGCGCGGCCATCTTGATGATGTAGGCCAGGAGCGGGAGCTTCTGGGGTCCGACCGGGATCATTGTCTTCTGGAAGAAGTCTGTGAGAGGCCTGAGCCGTTCGCCACGGCCGCCGCAAAGAATTGCAGCTTCTGTCCGTTGAGCCACAGCGCGGGCAGAGCCTAAGTGTAATTAATCCTTGAGCATGGACCGGCTATCGGTTCCCTTCGAATCGCCTTAACAGGGGAGACTCGGCAGGCCTGACCTGAACCCTTCCGATTGAGCCCATCCTGTTCACGTCCAGATTGACGATTGCACCCAGTCCGACCTTCGAAAGCACCAGAAGTAGGTCTTTGGTCCTTTCCACTCTGTGAGACTCCGCGCCGACGACAACGTCCCCCGACCTCAGACCTGCTCTGTCCGAAGGACCTCCCGGTACGACCTCGGCTATCAGGAACCCCGAGTCGGTGGAGATTCCGTACCTCCTCGCGACAGGCGGACTCAGGTCTATCCCTGAAATCCCGATCCAGGGCCTTGCGACCCTCCCGTGCTCCAAGATTTCGGATGCTATCCGCTTCACAGTGTTGATTGGGATCGCAAAACCCATCCCCTGGGCGTAAGGAATCATCGCACTGTTGATTCCGATCACCTTTCCTTCAATGTCGGCAAGGGGCCCCCCGCTGTTCCCAGGGTTGACAGCCGCGTCTGTCTGCAGCAGGCCCTCGAAGATGAAGTCCGACCCGGGGAGAGGCCGCCCCATCGCGCTGAGGACCCCCATCGACACGGTCGGCCCTCCCGGAAGGCCAAGGGCGTTCCCGATGGCCAGCGCGAACTGTCCCACCTTCAGCGATTCGGAGTCGCCGAGTTCGGCGGCAGGGAGGTCGGTCGCCTCGACTTTTATGACCGCTACGTCCGTCGCCTCGTCCGTCCCCACAACCTCCCCCACGTAGTTCCTGCCGTCCTTTAGACTGACGTGGACCTGCGAGGCGCTGTCGATGACGTGGTTGTTGGTGATTATCAGGCCCTCTTTTGAAAGTATGACCCCGGAGCCCTGTCCCTCAGACGGGACGAGGCCGAAGAAGCGCCTTTCGAGCCGAGTGCTGCTGATGCTGACCAGGCTTTCGCTTACCTTCTCCACCGACTCGGTCACCCTTCCTTCGAATCCCGAAAGGTCCATCCTTCCCCTATCCCTCCAGTCCCCAGCTCCTGATGCTCCCTGGGACAATCATGACAGAAACATCGGAGTCCCCGTTGCCGTCGGGCTCGGCATTCCCCCTCACTTCCACCCCCCTGACCCGCCACGGCCTCGTCGAGACTATGTCGTCTACCACGAACGCCACTCTGCGATTCGCCGAAAGATTCCTGAACTTTAAAGAATGCTGAAGGTCCTTTCCTCCGAACCGGATGCTGCGACCGTCGAAGCTGTACACGACGGGGACGACGTGGGGCTGCCCCGCTGCCGAGGAGGTCGCCACCCGCCCCAGGAAATTGTCGGCGAGATACTCGGCTTCCCTTTCGGAGAATGTCTTGCGCGCCGCGCTGTCTGTGGTTATCATGCCGCCGCGAGATGCGATGTGCGGTCATCTTTTTATACATGGTAGTAAATTGCTACTGGTCAGGTATGGGGAACCTAACCAAGTCAGCGCAGTTGGACCAGGAAACGCTTGATTCCTGCAAGGTGGTCCACGCCACGTGGAATGAGATCACCAGGACCTGGACTCTCCCCACTGTACACGCCCTTGGGCTAAAGGAACCTGCGAGGTTCAACGAACTGAAGAGGAGGATAGAAGGAATCAGCGCAACCTCGCTCGCCGAGCGGCTCACCCAGCTCGAAAAGTTCGGGGTCGTCCAGAGGAAGGTGTTCAAGGTGGTGGAAGAGGAGCGGGAGACCCCTAGGGTCGAGTATTCCCTTACGGTCAAGGGGCACGAGGTGTACAAGATTCTCTGTGACCTCGCCGGGTGGTCGGAGCGCTGGGTTGGGAAAGAGCCGAACAGCAGAGAGTTCTTAGTCTCGAAATAGGGAAAGTCAGATCGGGGCCTTGTCAGGCCTGCCTCAGTCTTTCTCTTCAGCCGTCCTTGACCCTCTGTAGAGGAGGAGTCCCAGCAAGACCCCGACGACGATCGGGACAATGACCACACCAGTGAGAGCGGTAGGCTGCCCAGCTATCGCTTCAAGATGGGAGGGCGGGTTGCTGGGGGCGAAATCCAGGCCTGAGACTTGATTTGACGGATTCGAAGGGCTGGTTGCCTGCGTCTGTGTACTCGTTTCGCTGAGGGTAGCGTTGTAGACACTCCCGGGAACGGCCGAGGTCGACGACATGGTTGTTGTAGTAGTTGCAGACGAAGTGTCCGAGTTCAACCTGACGCTGGCCGGGGTGAAGCTCCCGAAGGTCCCGTATGAAAGACCGGAGTATCCGATGATCATTAGCCCGGCGACGAGTCCCGCCGAGATTCCCGTCAGGAAGCCTTTAGCGCGCATGGTATGACATCACACATGATCGGTAGATAGTTCTAGTCTTCAGAACGGTTTTCTCCTCCAGACCCTCCACGCTTCATACCAGAACATGGCCGACGCACCGAATGTCCCTATCAGCGCGTAGAGGTCGAGAGACCCTCCCCTGTTGAGCAGGAAGTAGGCGACGGATATCGTAGTGAAGAAGGCGGCGTAGAACCCCAGCCTCGGAAGGGTCAGCCCCCTGAAGCTGATGAAGGCGTGCAAGATTCCGGTGTCAACTTTCTTGATGAGGACGTACCTCTCATACTGGTCCTTCTCCACGAGGCCGAGGTTCACTAGCTTGTCGAGGTGATGAAATGCCACGCTCGGGCTTGAAAAGCCCAGCTCTTTCTGGACCTCTCTGACCCCGGCAGCCCTCCCGTACCTAAGAAGGTGAAGGTAGACCTTCAGGGTCTTGCCGCGAAGCTCGTACTCGACCCTCTCGCGCCTGTCGGCCTCTTGCAACCTTCTCGCGGGGCTCCTCAGGTGAGTTAAGGCCTTTGTTCGCGAATGGAGAACAGGGCGTTCGTCGGGATGGGATAAAGTCGCCCACCCACGATACCTCGGCCGATGGACGGACTCGGGAAGGTCTCGGAAAGGAAGGTGTTGGGACTTATCGCCGCCACCGTCATCCTCGGAGGGATCGTCATCGGTGTCTCGGGCTTCGTCTTCGGGACCTTCGGGTCGTTCACCTCGTCAGAGCCAAGCACAGGTGTTTCCCTGTACCCGTCACACTCTCCTTCCTTCGTGTTCGGATCAGACCAGCTCAACGGTTCCCCACCGGACACCTTCGTGGTCCGGACGGCCATGACCATGACGTCCACCACGTTCAGCAATGGACCCGGAGGGGGCGGGAACGGGTCAGGTCCCTCCTCATCATTTTCAGGGGTCGGAGGCGGTGGAGGGGGCGGCTCCCTTGAGTTCTCGAGCAGCCTGACAGTCCAAAGTCCCCAGCCATCGCAGGTCGCCAGTGAAGTGGTCGCGCTCGCGTATTCGGTGGGAGGTTATGTCGCATATCAGTCGACCGTAAAGGACTCCGCCTACGTCGTGGTCAGGGTTCCCGCGGCTTCCTACCAGAACGTGCTTTCTCAGATCAAGGGGATGGGGAACGTAACGACACTGAGCTCCAACTCAAACGATGTCACTGTTCAGTACACGGACCTCAATGCGACGCTGAAGTCTCTCCAGGCGGAACAGTTTGCCTTGCTCAGGCTAGTGAACCAGTCTACGTCCATCAACAATACGCTCGCAATCGAATCACAGCTTCAGTCTGTGGACTCGCAAATCAACAGCGTGCAGAGTCAGATACTCCAGACTCGGACGCTCATCCAGTACTCCACGTTCACGGTGACGGTCACGAAGGAACCTGAGAAGGTCCCACTCTCCGTGGCGCTAAGTGCTACCCCAAAGAGCGGCCCGAGTCCCCTGAGCGTGACCCTGAACGCGATTGTGAAGGGCGGGGTGCCGAACTACTACGTAGACTATAACTTCGGTGACGGCTCCGACTCGCAGGGCCAGGTCGTCGTCCACAGGTTCTCCGGCGCTGGAGACTACAACGTCACCGTGAGCGTGACCGACAGCAGCGGGGCGTCGGTGGTGTCTTCAGAGATTGTCCACGTGTCGCAGTCAGGAGGAGGAGGTCTGGGAAGCTTCTTCGGGACCGTGTACGGGCTTTTCGTCAGCGTGGTGGAGGGAATCGTCGAGGTCGCGGCCGTCGTGATACCTATCGGACTCGTTGCACTAGCGGTGCTCTATCCGTTTCAGCGGCGCGCGAGAGCCAAGCAGCTCAAGCAGTCGCCGTAGAGGCGCCCTTCTTCAGCTTCCGGTAGTGGATGTAGACGATTAGTGTACAACTGACCAGGACACCCACAACCGCGAGCATCGAGTGTGACAGTGTGTCCGCCGTCCCCGGAGGCACGTTGCTCAGCACGGACCCGGCCAGAGGGAGGCTCATTGCGGAGCCCCGGTTCCCGTGGTTTATGGAAGCGTTGCGGAACAAAGGAGTCTGCAATCGTCAGGCAACGATATTAATCGGGACTCGCCTCGAACGCCTGTGCTTCTGACGAACCTTGAGATTCCCGACATAGTGAACAGATACAAGGTCGTAGCTGTCGTTGGAGCCTCCAAGAACCCTGAGAAGGACGCCCACACTGTCCCCGCGTACCTCGTCGCCCATGGCTTCACAGTGATCCCGGTCAACCCGACTGCGGACACGGTCCTGGGAATCAAGGCGTACCCCACGCTGTCGGCTCTCCCAGACGAGCTGGCGAAGATGATAGACATCGTGGACGTCTTCAGGCCGTCCGAGGAACTCGCCGATATCGCGAGCCAGACGGCGGAGATGAAGCGCAAGACGGGGAGGCCCTTCGTCTTCTGGGCTCAGCTTGGAATCAAGAGCGAGGCCGCCCGCGACATTCTGACGAGGGCAGCCGTGGGTTACGTGATGGACTACTGCATCAGAACTGCACATCAGGAGTACGGGAAGGCGTGAAGATGAACGAGGAGTGGCACCTGGCGCACGTGATGCCCAGGGATGCGACTCGGAAGGAGAGGGTGATCTGGCACGGCCAACATGACAGAAAGTGCGGGTGCAGGCCAGTCCCGGACGCCCTGAGAAAGGAGGTCGACGGCCTCCGAAAGAAAACGAGAAGCGTATCTCAATAACCTGCGGGCCGGAGGGGGTGTTCGGATGTTCGACCCCGCCTACGCGATGATAGCCTCGGTCATCTGGGCGTTCAGCCCCATCTACTACGGGACGTTAATGAAAAAGCTCGACTTCCTCGTATTGAACTGGTTCAGGACGTCAATGGCTGCTGCCGCCCTCGCAGTCCCTGCTGCGTACTTCGGGTTCACTTGGGGAGTATCCTATGCTCTGCTCAGCGGGGTGACAACCCTAGCTCTTGGCGATTCGCTCTTCCTCCTGGCCATCAAGGATGTGGGAGCTTCTGTTTCGGCCCCCGTCGTGTACACGTACATCGTTTTCATCCAGCTGACCGCAGGTGCGGTCGGGGACGTCGTCCCTGCCGCCAACTATCTTTCGGCGGTCATGGTCGTCTTCGGGGTCTTTGTCCTGTCAAGGGGCGGGGAGGGGAGGCCGAGGGCGAAGGGCGTCGCCTACGCGCTGGCGGCTGCGCTCGTGTGGACAGGGGGGCAGGATCTGATCAGCGTGGCCACAGGGACCGGGGCCAACGTCGTTACGATCGCGTTCGCGAGGAACTTCGCAGCTGCCCTGGCCCTTGGGGTAGCGGTCTTTGCCCTCAGGCGAGGGTCGTGGAGGCCGGTCGGAACTTCGAGAAGGGAGCTCGGCTTCTTTGTCTTCATCGGACTGAGCGACCTCGTCGTCGGCTCGCTGCTCTACGTATACTCCGTATCCCTCGTGCGGATTGCGCTCACGGTGATCCTGACGAGCCTTTCCCCGCTCCTCACCCAGGTCTTCTCGAAGGCGCTGGGGAAGGAATCACCTTCGATAAGAGACTTGGCGGGAGGGATACTGATCGTCACCGCAGTAATCATCGCGGTCGTCGGTTGAACTGAGGAGAGTCCTGTCCAGCTTCGTCCGCAGCCTCGTCACCAGCGAGGGGAGAAAGCCTGAACTAGATGCCTTCGGATTCGTCTATTGAAATGGCGACAGACCCTGTGTGCGGGATGACCGTCAATGAAAGTTCTGCGAAGTGGAAGGCGGACTTCAACGGCAAGACCTACTACTTCTGCTCGCAGGGTTGCTTCGGCAGGTTCACGGCGGAGCCCTCCAAGTTCGCCGATTGAAGCGCTTCACTTGATGCTTTCTGCCACGAACTTCTCGTTGTTCTCGGTCTTCAGGAAGACGGGGACGTTCCGCTGCTTGGTGGCTTTGAACGAAACGAACAGCCACTCCCCGGTCCCCAAGTCAGCGGAGCGCTCCAGGACTTCGTAAGGAAGGGCGAATGCGTCGGCGATGACCATCCTGTCGTACATGCGCGGGAGGGTGCTCACGAAATAGCTGTGGAGCTGCTGCAGGGCGTTAACGTTGAGCCTTGCGACCCGCTGGGTCGCCATCCAGCAGTGCAGCCGGTATTTTCTCCCCTGCCTGAGGAGCTGCTCGACAGCCCTGTTCGACTGAGTCGTGTACTCCCTGTCGGTGTGCTCGTCCGGTATGTACTCCTGCGCTTCGTCGAGGACGACGAGGACCCTCTGTTTGTTCCCGACCTTCTTCTTCAGGTAGAGGAGCCTCCTGATCAGGCGGTCGGCGGTCATCCTGGCCTGCACGGGCTCGGGCATGTATAGGATGTTGAGCCGCGGCGCGGTCCCTCGGGCGAGCTGCTCGGCGAGCTTTTCGGGGCTAAGCCTGACCGGCCCTGACGGCCCCAGGTCCTTCGACTCCAGCATCTGGATTATCGTGTCAAGGTCTGACCTGAGGCCCGACCTTTCATTCACTTTCGAGTTGATGTCCTTGAGGATGGTCGAGAGCTCCGCCCGTGATTCGTCGTCCATGTCCGTGAGCCTTGTGCTCTGCCTGTAACCCCTCTTTTCGTAGAGGGTCAGGGTCAGGGTTGTGAGCCCGACCTTTGCCGCCGTCCCCCCGGCTCTCCCGCTCTCAACGGTCCCCTGAAGCAGGGTCTGGATCCAGGCCAGGTCGATCCCCCCCGCCTCCACCAGAGAAATTCGTTCCACTCCCCTTGAGAAGACCTTGGCCAGTGAGGCCTCGATGGCCTTTCTGCTCACGGCTTCTTCGAGGCTCTCCGGTATCGCCTGCGAGCTGACAAACTCCTCTTCGCTGTCGATCATCTCCGTCGTGTACACCCTGGAACTGGCGCCAAGAAGGTCGAGGAGGTTGACCGAATATTCCCCCGCTATGTCGAAGACGACCACGGAAAGCGAGGGGTCGCGTGCCAGAGCCCTCCTGACCAGGGCGCTCGTCAGGTTGGACTTTCCCGACCCTGTGAACGCGAAGAAGCCGCTGTGGTAACGGATCAGATTATCCATGCTGATGGTGAAGGGGAGGTCGAACCCGGCCATGGTCCCGACCAGCTCCCCCCCTGCCTCGCACAGGAACTTCTCGACCGCGTCCTTGGAGAGGAGGTAGGCCTCGGACCCGGGGAGGGGGGCGTGAGGGGCCCTCGCGAACTCGAGCTTCGGGGACAGCGTCGCCACATATGATGTCGGAATGGCGGCCAGGTCGATCCAGGTCTCCTGGGACTTCCCCCAGCTTTCCTTGATCGTGTCCAGGTACTCCCTCCTGAGGAGGGTCGGCATGGAGGAATCGACCCCCGAGAGCTGGTAGTGCGTAGGGGTCACCCCGACGACCTCGTAGATCGGGTACCTCGTCGTCCCTTCCACCGTCCTTTCTATCGCGACGAAGGCCGGGAAGTAGAGCCGGTCGAGGACCTTGTAGCTGAACCTCGCCTCCAAGATCGCCAGGGGGTTCGAAACGGTCAGCTCCCTCCCGTCGCTCTTCGACGACCTGGTCGTTACGGTGTTCCGCTTCAGCCTCGCCTCGAATTCCCCATCCATGTCGTCGAAGTATGGGCTCACGCTCAATTTGTCCTGGACCTCGAGTGCTCGGCGTCCGCCCTCTGCTCTCTATAAGTGGTGACGAGCCCGAAGATCCGCCGCCTCCTTGATACTCCTCCCACTCTGAGGTCCGCGATTCCGCGCAGGGAACTCCTGAGAAGCCTGACCTCCGCCTTTACCGCCTTGTCGGCGAGGAAAAGCAGTTGGTTGTAGCCGAACGCTTCGAACACCTCCGGGTTGTCGTTCATGGAGAGTATGTGCAGGATCAGGTTGGACCGCCTACTCAGGCCGTCCCCCTCGAAGTAGGCGTCCACCTCGGTCGGGCCCGCGTTCTCTTCCACCTGCAGCTTCCTCGTGGACCCGGAGTCTGAGTCATAGTCGTAGAGCCTGTCGAAAAGGAACACCTGCGATCGGACCGCCTGGTCGTGCTTCGACGTCCTAAGCTGGAAGAAGGAACGCGCGAACAGCTTTTCCCTGGAGACGACCTTCCGCGCGCTCCTGAACCTCCCGCCGATGTGGACAACCGTAGAGAAAGAAGAGTCGTAGCTCAGGGTCCTCCACGGGGTCCTTATCGACGGGTTCTCCGAGCTCAGGATGGACAGGAACGCCCGGTCGTTCTTGAGCCGTGGGGGAGGCGACCCTGGCCTTACCGCTCCCTCGGACAATGCGAACGGCAGGACCGACCTCGAGATGTCAGTGGCCGTCGTGTCCTTGGCGATTCCGATCAGGAGGACCCCCCTTTGCCGAGCCTTCTCGCAGAGCAGCTCGAGCTGGATCAGAGCGAGGGTGTTCACGTCGAGGATCGTCAGGTACTCCTCTGAGTTCAGGGCGAGCGGGTGGACCTCTGCTGCGAAGACGGCCCGGGAGTACTCCGAGGACAGCTGGGAGACTCTTTCCCAGTAGCCGGACACGCCCGAAGCGAGTTCGACTCCTTCCTCCTCCCCGCGCTCAAGGATGCTCCACCCTGACCTCCGTTCCCTTGCCCTGACCTTCCTGACGGCGGACCTTACCCTCGACTCTTCCACCGCGAGCTCTGCCGCGATCTTGGCGAAGGTCTTTCGGCCCGGCAGAAGCGCCTTGATCACCGCGGCAGGGAGGTAGAGGCTTCTTGTCGGGACGGCCATGGAAGGGGCCCCCAGGTTGAGCGCGAGGAAGATGTCGACCATCGAGGGGTGGCTCCCTCCCCCCCACTTCGTGAGCCTGCTCTCCCCCCTCTTGATTAGGTTCCTCGTGTCGCGGGAGAGGGTGGAAAAGGTTCCGGAGAGCGGGCGGTCCAGGAACACGACCTTTGCCTTCTCGCAGGCTCTAACCGCGAGGTACATTTCGCCGAGGGTCATGAAACAATTCGGTATCCTCTCCATGGAGTGTTCCAGCTCGATGTCGACCTCAGGTTCCCCGTTGAACACGCTTCCGAGGTCTTCGGCCCACAACGGGACGGCCGCGGTGGCAGCGAGCCTGGACTCCCTCCGTGCGCCTTCGAGGTCGAAGCGGATGTGGTCGCCCACGGTGAAGTGACAGCTGTACGCGGTCGAATTCGCGTAAAACAACATCATCTGGAGGCGCTCGTCGAAGTCCATCGAGCCGTCTATACCCGTGGCTACGTGCTCCCCGACACCGAAAAGCAGCCTTGCTGAGTCTTCGGCCTCGCTCTCGTCTACCTGGACAGTCAGGGCGGCAAGGTCCCCTCTGTTGCGGAACGAATCGGCCCGGGTCTCGAAACGGGATATGAGTTCACGGGTCTGTCTCGAAAGTTCCCCGGCAATGTCGGCGGACATGCCTAGCTTCCTTCACTGCGATCGCGAAAGACTTTCGACCACAACAGGGAGGGTGCCCCGTTTCATCGTCAAAAAGGGTCCGTTGGGTAGTCCTCACCGCGCGAGTGAGTTCGGCGAAAGTATTCATCGGGTGGCAATTCGCACGAATTTGTTAAACCGCGCCCGAGCGCAGGGACGCCTTAAATGCGAAAAACCGTCTGGCGGGTCAGTTGGAAAGCGTGGCTGTACTCCCGGAAGGCGGTCTTGATGCGGCCGGACGAATCATCGACGTAGCAGAAGGGAAAGGGGTCAGGTTGAGGCTCATCGGCGGCCTCGCCTTCAAGCTCTTGTGCCCCAGCGCCAACTCGGAGAAGTTCCGAAGGGAAAACAAGGACATCGACCTGATGGGCAAGAGGGAGGACGTCAGGGCGATAGTGAAGATAATGGAAACGCTCGGTTACAAGCCGAGGGAGATTTTCAACAAGCTCAACATGGGCCAGCGGCTGATCTACTACGACATGCTGAACATGAGGAGGGTCGACCTCTTCCTAGACGAGTTCATAATGTGCCACAAGTTCAACTTCAAGGAAAGCCTGCTGGCGGGGATGAGGACCCTCCCCATCACCCAGCTGGTGATGACCAAACTCCAAGTTGTAGAGATGACAGACAAGGAGTTCCTAGACCTCGAGGCCGCATTCAACGATTTCGATGTTGCCAGCGGAGGAAAAGGAATCCGGGGAGACGAGATCTCTGAGCTCTGCGCGAAGGACTGGGGGATGTACACCACCTTCAGGAAGAGCCTCCATGCCCTGTGCGAGAGGATCGCAGCCACCGACGGAGAGGGTTCCCCCGGAGCGCAGCGGGTCCGCCTCCTGATCAGGATGATGGACGAAAGGCCGAAGACACTCGGTTGGAAGATGAGGGCCAGGGTGGGGGAGCGTACTCGATGGTACGAGCTCCCGGACACCGATGGCGACGCTGTCTTCGGCTAGGTCTTCCTGATCCGGATGACCGCCCCTCCTTCCCTTCCGACCGCATAGTAGACCTTCGGGTCTGAGACCCTCAATTTCCGTCCGACGGAGGTGAGCTTGGCGTTTGCTATCTGAGGCCTGTCGTCTTCGACAACCACGGAGATCGCCGTACCCTTCTTAGCCCCGATCCTCTTCGCCATCTCTGCGGTCAGGTAGACACCGTCGTCCCCGTCGTCGAATTCCAGGTCCACCCTCATTCCCCCGTAGCTCGTGGACCCCACGAACCCCTTTTCGGTGAACGAAGTCACGTCCACGACGAACACGAGTTCACCCCGCGGGGACAGGCTCAAGCCGTCGCTCCTATTCTGCTATCTCCCCTTCTTCTTCGCCTACCTCGATCTCTTCCTCGACTATCTGTTCTCCGTGCTCGCCCGACATGTCTCCAAGTGGGTACCAATGCCTCTTGCCGTCGAGGGAAGGCATTTCCACCTCGGCGAACCCAGCCAGTATCATTCCCGTCATCACTCCGTTCCCCTGCCCGTCCCCGGATCGGACCCTGCTTACCGAGACCCCATCGTCGCCGAAGATCGCCTCCCGGCTCGCCTTGACCTTTACCTTGAGTCCCTTGGAAGGTTTGAGGTCCATGTGCGGAAATAATCCGTCTGGAGTTACTTAAACGCTGAGCGACTGGATTTCCCGGAGCAACTTCCGCGTTTCCAGCGCGAGGTGGGAGAGCCCTATCGGCTCCTTGCTCTTGGCGATGAAGGAGGAGGCTATCAAGGCCACCCCTGGGACTCCGGTTATCGGATCGGGGGTGGCAACCAAGGCGATTCCGACCTTCCTCATGGTTTCGCTCAGCGACTTCGGTCTCGCGACCCGCTCCAGGTGCAGGTTGACGTCATCGGTGCGCATGGCGTCCGCGACTGCAACCTTCTCGCTCACGACCCTGGAAACAGATTCCGCGGAAGCGGCAAGCACCTTCTTACCTTGCGGTGGCTGCACGACGGGTCTTCCTTTCTGCGGGTCGCGTTAATCGCCAGTGTCAAAAGACCTTGGGCCATCGCTAAACTAAATAGCAATCCGTTTGGATTTGGCGCGTGCCTAGGATCCTGACCACGGAGGAGGTACACGAGCGGCTGAAAGGCCTTCCCGGATGGGCGGTCGAAGGGAGTTTCATCACCAAGACGATCGAGTTCCCCTCCTTCATGGAAGGCATCGAGTTCCTGAACAGGGTCGCAGAAGTGGCCGAGGGACAGGACCACCACCCTGACATCTCAGTCAGATACACGAAGGTTAAGCTTGCCGTCCAGACGCACTCGGAGGGAGGGATAACCGCGAGGGACTTCCGGCTCGCAGAGGCGATTGAGAGAAAGGCCTTGGCGCAGAAAAAAGGGGCCTGAGTCGTTACTCGGCGTCTCGTCGTGGAAAACTAATATACCACTAGAAGTTGTATACCCACGACATACACGATGTCGACAGTTATACCCGCAGTCACGTCGTCCGGACAGCCCGTCCTCATCCTGAAGGAGGGGTCGAGCCAGAACAGAGGCAAGGAGGCCCAAAGGAACAACATCGCCGCCGCGAAGCTGATATCCGAAATCGTCAGGACTTCGATAGGGCCTCGCGGGATGGACAAGATGCTTGTCGACTCGCTGGGAGATGTGACAATCACCAACGACGGCGCCACCATGCTGAAGGAGATTGACGTGCAACATCCGGCCGCGAAGATGCTGGTAGAGGTCTCGAAGACCACAGACAACGAGGTCGGAGACGGCACGACTTCGGCGGTCGTCCTGGCTGGAGCGCTCCTGGAGAAGGCCGAAGAGCTTCTCGACAAGGACGTGCACCCCACCGTGATCGTTGACGGCTACTCGAAGGCGTCCAGAAGGGCTATCGAAGCGCTCGAGGACATCGCCGAGAAGGTCACGCCGGAGGACAGAGATTGGCTGGTCAAGGTCGCGAGGACGAGCATGCAGACCAAGCTGGTTTCAAGGGAGGCCGAGAACCTCGCCGAGCTCGTCGTGGATGCGACCCTCGCAGTCGCGGAGAAGGGGGGGAAGGGGTTCAAGGTCGACATTGACAACGTGAAGGTCGAAAAGAAGCCCGGGGGCTCGCTCAAGGACACGAAGCTGGTCCAGGGGATCGTCCTGGACAAGGAGGTCGTCCATTCTGGGATGCCGAAGCGAATCGAAAAAGCGAAGATCGCGCTCGTCAGCGCACCGTTCGAGATCGAGAAGACAGAGTTCGATGCGAAGCTCAACATCAACGACCCCTCGATGATGAAGCGTTTCCTCGACGAGGAGACCAAGATGCTGAAGTCGATGGTTGACAAGGTCTCGGAGATCGGAGGGACCGTTGTGGTCTGCCAGAAGGGGATGGACGACATCGCCCAGCACTACCTCGCGAAGGCCGGGATTCTAGCGGTCAGGAGGGCGAAGGAGAGCGACATGACGAAGCTCGCCAGGGCGACGGGGGCGAGGGTGGTGAACAACTTCGAAGACCTCTCAGCCTCGGACCTCGGGTACGCAGCGCTCGTAGAGGAAAGGAAGGTCGAGGAGGACAGATGGGTGTTCGTCGAAGGGTGCAAGAATCCGAAGGCGGTCACTTTGCTGATAAGAGGCGGGACGCAGCGGATAGTGGACGAGGGCGAGCGCTCGCTCCACGACGCCCTGATGGTGACTAAGGACGTAATCGAGAAGCCGGCAATCGTCGCGGGAGGCGGGGCCGCGGAGGCAGAGGCGGCCTACCAGGTCATGAAGTGGGCCGAGAAACTGTCGGGGCGCGAGCAGCTGGCCGCCCAGAAGTTCGCGGAGGCGCTGGAATCTATTCCAATCGCCCTCGCCGAGAACGCAGGGCTTGACCCGATTGACGCCCAGGTCGAGTTCAGGGCCAAGCACGCGGAGAGCGGTAGCGGCGGCAAGTGGTTCGGGATCGAGGCGGCGGACGGGAAGGTAAAGGACATGTACCAGCGCCAGGTCTTCGAGCCCTTAGCGGTAAAGCTGCAGGTGATCCGGTCTGCGACAGAGGCCGCGTCGATGATCCTGCGGATTGACGACGTGATAGCGGCAGGGAAATCGAAGGCGCCGGCAGGACCGCCCGGAGGGGGAGGAATAGGCGGGGACGGCGGCGGAGACTTCGACTAGCCCGACAGCTACACGCGAATCCATTAAGTAGAACTGTGCCCGTCGAGGTTCCGAAATGGAAGGCCAGGTCAAGCTCCCGCTTCTGGACGACGTCCTGCCGGGGGGCCTGAGGTTCGGAGCGAATTACCTTGTAGAGTTCGAGCCGCAGTCTCTTTGGTACGAGGCGTCGTTCACCCTCTGCGCACAGGCCCTCCGGGAGGGGCAGAAGACGGACTACCACACGTTCACACGGCCTCCGGACGAGGTGAGGACCGCCCTCTCGAAGCTGGGGATAGACGTGGAGCGGCTCGAGGAAGACGATACCTTCAGAATCTGGGACAGCTTCACCGTCCAGACGGGGATGGGCGAAGCCGCTCGGATAGGCAAGGCGACCCCGCGCGAGCGGGTAGACCTGCGGTCTGTCAAGATTGCTGACTGGGACAGAGGGGTGACGGCGGAAGTGGGCGGCGAAGTCCCTGACGTGGACAGGCGGAGACTGCACATCGACGACAACACGTCGATACTTCTCCAGTTCAACGACGAGAAGTCTGTGATAGAACACTTCCGGACTCTGACAGTCCCCTACGCCAGGAAGTTTGAG
This sequence comes from Nitrososphaerota archaeon, assembly GCA_016200045.1. GTDB lineage: Archaea > Thermoproteota > Nitrososphaeria > Nitrososphaerales > Gagatemarchaeaceae > UBA183. Next base: position 54,435 of record JACQFN010000005.1, read on the forward strand.
ATGGCGGCGGTACACTCGATTCCAACTGGCATCTATTCCGAGGGGCTCTCGAGGCAGTTCGAGTCGTTCTGCGACGGGGTGATCGACCTCAGATCCCGCGAGGAAGGAGACAGCGTCGGCCATTTCATGAGACTGAGATTCGCCAGAGGTGCCGAGCACGACTCTCGATGGCGCCACATTGGGCTCCTTGGAAACGGGGAAGTGACCCGCACGGTAAGTCCGGCGAGCCCGGACCGACCCCTCTCATCGGACACGACAAGGAACCAGTATTTCCCTTCGACGGGTACGCAGAGCGAAAGGAGGCTCGCGGCCATCATGTTCACCGACTTGGTGGGCTTCACTGCCCTCGCCCAGCGTGACGAAGACCTCGCAATGTCGGCCCTCGAAGGTCAGAGGAGGCTGGTGAGGCCTCTGCTCGCGAAGCACAGGGGTAGAGAGGTGAAGACCATCGGGGACGCCTTTCTAGTCGAATTCGTCAGCGCGCTTGACGCCGTGAACTGCGCAATCGCGATTCAAGACGAGATGGCGGTGGAAAACGGGGGTCGGCCGGACAAGAGTAGGGTCATGATGAGGATTGGGATCCACCTGGGAGACGTGATACACTCAGGCACGGATGTGGCGGGGGACGCGGTCAACGTGGCATCGAGAATCGAGCCGCTCGCCCGTCCGGGTGGGATCTGTGTCACCGGTCAGGTGTACCAGAGCGTGGTGAACAAGGTCGGAAGGGGATTCAGGTCGCTCGGGTCCCCCTCCTTGAGGAACGTCGTCTCACCCGTAGATGTGTTCGAGATCACCGCTTCGCATGAAGAGGGGGAGACACTCCCTCCGCCGGGCGGAGCTCCGGCCAGGAACAGGGTGGCCATACTTCCGTTCTCAAACATAAGCCCCGACCCGAAGGACGAGTTCTTCGCGGACGGCATGACCGAGGAACTGATCTCCTCAGTGTCGAGGACAGAGGGCCTAAGGGTGATCGCAAGGACTTCAGTGATGAGGTACAAGGCCGAGGCAAAACCGGTGTCAGAGATTGGAAGAGAGCTCGGGGTAGGAAGCGTGCTGGAAGGTAGCGTGAGGAGGGCGGGGGACAAGATCAGGGTGACTGTCCAGCTCGTGGACGCTGTGACTGAAGAGCCGAAGTGGTCGGAAGACTACGACAGGGACCTGCGGGACATTTTCTCCATTCAGCAGGACATAAGCCAGAAGGTCGCTTCTGCCCTGAAGGTCCGCATCCTTCAGGCGGAGGACCAGCCGCGGGGGAAGGCCCAGACCTCGGACCTGGAAGCGTACCAGTTCTACCTGAGGGGACGCCAGCTCTGGAGCAAGAGGACCGGGCCCGACCTGGCGAAGTCGGTGGACTTCTTCAAAGAAGCCGTCAGGATCGACCTTGGATACGGGAGGGCCTATTCCGGCTTGGCTGACGCGTACGCGACCCTGGCGCTCCTGGAAATCATGAAACCCGACGAGGCTTTCCCGAAGGCGAAGGCAGCGGTCCAGAAAGCTCTCGCCATCGACAACATGAGCTCGGAGGCTCACACTTCCCTCGGCCTGGTGAAGTTCCAGTACGACTGGGACTGGACCGGGGCGGAGGCGGAGTTCGTCAGAGCCATGGAGCTGAATCAGAACTACGCGCCGGCGCACCAGTTCTTCGCTGACTACCTGAAGGCGATGGGGCGGTTCGAGGAGGCCATTGGCGAAATGGAAAGGGCCAGGGAGCTCGACCCCCTTTCGCTTGCGATCAGCGCAGGGCTGGGGCACGTCCTCTACCTCTCGAGGCAGTACGACAGGGCGATCGAGCAGTACAGGAAGACCGTAGAGCTCGACCCGAACTTCATGCAGACCCACCTGTGGTTCGGGAGGCCCTACCTCGAGAAGGGGATGTACGGCGAGGCGATCTCTGAGCTCAAGACAGCTGTCGGCCTCTCAGGACAGAGCACCCTCGCGCTGGGGATGCTGGGCCACGGCCTGGCGTCGGCGGGACAAATGAAGGAGGCGAATGAGATACTCGGCAAGCTTTCGGATCGCGCGAAGGAGGCGTACGTCCCCTCATACTGGGTAGCTGCGGTCTACAACGGGATGAAGGACAGGGACCGCACGATGGAGTGGCTGAAGAGAGCCTATGATGAGCGTTCGAGCTGGCTGGTCTGGGTCGGGGTCGAACCACGGTTCGACTGGCTGCGGGGGGACCCCGAGTTTGGGGCCATGCTCGGCTATATGAAGTTCCCTCCGACCGCGTTCAACCATTAAATATCTTCGGCCGTTTGAACACCCGGTTTTGCAGGCGCACGAGCAAGGGGTGGCGGCGGAAAAGATTCTCGAAGTCGCCTCTAGGCTCTTCGCACAGAAGGGATATGCCAACGCCTCGATAAGGGACATCTGCAAGGAGACGGGGACCACTGCCCCCGTGATCTACTACCATTTCGGCAGCAAGAAGGGCCTCTTCGACGCGGTCGCCCGGTCCAAGATATCCATGAGGGACTTCATAGTGAAGCTGACCAAGGAGGCTTCGGTCTCCGACCCGGAGGAAGGGCTCCGGGCATTCATCGGGACGTACCTCACCTCTTTCCCCGAGCATGCCTTCGACCCAGGACTGTACATGCGCGAGTCTGCGACCCTCGACAAGAAGAGCGCCCAGATAGTTAGCCACGACCTGGACAAGGTCAACGCGATAGCGACGGGCCTCATCAAGCGCTGCGTGGACGCCAAGGCGTTCAGGAGGACTCAGGCGGGCCTCGCCGCCGACTGCCTCCTGGGGATGCTGAACAGGGCGATCTTCCAGGACATACACTTCTCGAAGGGGTCGGACAGGCCCTCTTACGGGGAGTTCGTCTCGGACTTCTTCTTCAGGGCTATGCGCTAGCCGATCTCGGCGACGACCTTCTCGGGGAGTATCTCGAGCGTTACCCTGTCCATCTTCCAGTACCTTTCGCGTGCCGACTTCCGCCCCTGCTCCTCCCCTCGGTACCTGATGGCGAGGGATTCGATGTCCTTCTTCGGGTCCCGCTCGGTCGCGACCCTCGCCTTCCCCAGGATCATGACGTAGGAGTAACCGTCGTCTACCAAAAGGGACACCCTCGGGTCTCTCTTGATGTTCCTGAACTTCACCCTGTCGGTCGTCGTGTTCACGACGAGCTTGCCGTCGTCGTACATGTACCAGATAGGGGTCACGTGGGGTGAGCCGTCCTTCTTGAGCGTGGCTATCTTGCCGAAGAGCGGCGCCTTCAGGAACTCCTGAACCTTTTCGTCCAGGGGAGCCAACCGCCCCTCCTTACCTCAGCTTCTTGGCGTACTGGGCGAGCATCTTCCTGTAGACGCTGCGCGGTGGGAACCCGATGCTGCAGAGGTACGTCGAGAACTTGTACCTCTTCGAATCGTCCACGATCTTCTTCTCCATCCCGCGGATCTCCTGGCCCATCACGGCGTAGTTCGTTGCGTACCCGGGGAAGATCCCTTCGTGCGCGGGGAAGAGCTGGAAGTAAACGCTGCTCCTGGGCACCCCGGTCCGCCTGTTCGCCCAGTCGACGAACTCGAGAAGCCCCTGCTTCCCAGTGTTGATTCTAACGTCCCCAATCACCCTGAGGAACCTGACCACGCGCCACCTCCTCGTCATGAACTCGAGCTCCAGGTTGACCTGCTTCAGGCCCCCGTACTTTTCCATCAGAGCAACGTAATCCTTCTCCGCCTTGGTGCGGGCCCCTCTCCTCTCAAGCTCCTTCAGCGCCTCGAAGACCTCTATCTCCCTGTTGAACGAAAGCCCCTCGGTTATCGGGCCGGCGACCGGGGTCCCCGGAAGCAGCTGCAAGGTCGGGACCTTCCCAACGAATCCCACCACGCTGTTGGAGTGATGGACGCAGTGCCCGTACTCTTCGTGGATTAGTAGGTTCAGGAGCCCGGGGACCGATTTGTCGGGGTCCCTCTTCGGGTCGGTCGTCTGGAAGAAGACCTGGAACGGCTTCTTGGTGTAGGTGTCGAAGAACTGCGCGGCCCCTGTCGGAATGGTCCCGGTGAGGTATCCCGGCGTCTCTATGACCGTCGTCTTGTACTTCGGGTTGATCCCGTGGACCCTCTCGTTGACGAACCTCTGGACGACCTTCCTGAGCCCCTGTGTCGTAGCAATCAGCTTCTTCGGATCCAGCGCGTACCTCGCGTTGATGGCCTTCTCAACTTCCTCCGGGACCGGCTTGCACCCCAGGTTCTTCGCGAGCCGGGCCGTCACGTGCTTGAACCTCGGGAGCTCTTCGTCCAGCCATTCGACTGCGTTCCTCTCGAGTTCCGCGGGCGTCTCGTGGTAGTCGAAACCTTTCTTCAGCGCGACCGGGTAGAACTTCTCCCTGCCGAGTTCGAAGCCCTGCTTCTTGAAGACCTTCTCGACGTTGGGGAACTCCCCCTTGCCGAACCCCTCGAGCTCGAACATCTTCACGTACTTCTCGGCCTGCGCCTTCACGGCGTCGGCTCCCCTCCTTACGCCCTGGTTCTTCGTCTGTCCCCTGACGGTGCCGAGTATCTCCACGACCCCTCCTAGACGGTAGAGGGTGAGGGCTTTGACTCCGGTCGGGACCCGCCTCCCCGAAAAGCGCTTCCTGCTCGCCGCGAGGGCCTTCTCCGAATGGCGGAGGAGCGATAGCATGTGCTCGTCGTTCAGCCCCTCCTTCACCAGGTGGACGAAAATCGAGCCTATGATGTCGTCCAGCACAGGCTGGGGCTCCTCGTAGAGCAGCGATGCCTCCAGTGAATCGAGCACTTTCCTCTGGGTCTCCGACCTCGCCTTCTTCCTAAGGGCCCTGAGCTTCCTGAGGGCGGCCTTCGTGTTGGCTTCCGAGGGGATGAAGAGCTTCCCCGCGTGGTCGTTGAAGCCTACCAGGTACGCGGTCGAAGGGCTGATCTCCTTCACCGTGTGGAGGATCTCGGCGTCCAGCGAGGTGGCCACGACGTCACGGCGCCTCCGACGGGCGTTATTTAGTTTACAACCCTCCCTGGCGACAATGGTTAAGTCGTACTTGAGGCAAATCAGCGAAAAGTCCGGTTCGCCTATGTGGCGGAGAACCAAAATCAGGCACTTGTGGGAGTTCAGCTGGATCTGACCTGGCAGTTTTGGTCGTGTTGGAGTGACAAAAATCAGAATTCGGAACGTTGAGAAACCCGGGTTCAAATCCCGGCGACCTCACCTCACGCAAGGGCCGGAACCTCTCGTCCCGCAACGTATGTAAGGTCAGGTTTCGTCAATCTTACGAGAACTGGGCATCATGTTTCAGTCAGCGTTGGCGGCATCAATTCTTTTGGTGGCCACGATTTGCTTCTCATCTTTCCATACATGGCCTTATGGATTTCCTATGCTGGATTTGGTTTGGAAGTGGTATTATGGCATCATGAAGTTCTGGCCTGAGTCGGTAGAAGATTCCAAATCACAGGTGATTCCTCCCAGTCGCTCAAAGGTAGGAAGGGTTGCCCGGCTTTCAACTGCTGCAATGGCTCGCTGGTTTTTGCCAATGCTGCTGGGTTTCGACGGAATTCTGAAATCGCCCCAGATATTCTATGCACCTTTTCTAACGTTCCCCACCTTCCATGATGAATACCTGCAGAGTATCGGGGCGATTGCTCTTCTAATGGCTTCATTGATCATGCTATGGGCTTCCTCATTCCTTGCCAGGTACGTTTATGGCATGTCCCCGGACCAAAGACCACTGATAAGGTCGGGTCCATACAGATACGTGAGGCATCCAGTCTACCTGTCGTTCACGCTATTTGGGATCGGAACCTTTCTCTTGAGTCTCAACTTCCTGATGTTAATCACATTTTCATACATGGTGTTCATGGCGCATACGTATCTCTCCGAAGAGGAAAGGGAGTTACCGCAAAAGTACGGGATGGAATACGAGGAATACAAGAAGTCGACCGGCGGGTTGCTTCCCAAGATCTGGTGTCTCAACGGTGCCTCATCAAATAGGCACACACGAAAGCTCTTTCTTACGGGTCGCCTGTAGATTGAGCCAGGGGAATGAATACCAGCAAGGACCCAGCCAAGGAACTCGGACAAACCGGCGATGGTTTTTGGCTTGAGCGCATGTACACCTACCTGAGATTACCCTTCTGGGCGGGAGTGCTCGCGACGGTAAGCCTTGTGGGTGTGACCACCGTAGGAGCATACTTCGCAGAGGGAGTGTTGGGCGACAGTTTTTCAGCACTTATCTTTCTGACACTCCCTCCGACTCTAGCCTCTGCGATACTGATTCAATTCGCTGTGCGATACATGGTCCGCAAGACGGAACAGCTAAGGTCCTATTCCCGACGGTTCCTTGAAGATAACCAGAAAGAGGCCTTTCACGCATCATTCCGCTTCAAGTATTATCTGCTGGCCTGGGCAATCCTTGGACTTATCATCAACCCGCCATTTGTCGCGACGGGATTCCCGGTCAACTACTCCTTTTCTCAGAGGATTCTCTTGACGTTGCCCTACCAACTCGTCATCTTATTCGTAGCTACATTCCTCTGGACGTGGCTTAGCTCAATGTACAACATCTACCGAATCGGCAAGCTTCCAATGAAATTGAGACCATTCACAGAAGACCAGACGCTTGGACTGCGACCATTCGGCATGGCGTCGCTGGGCTTTACCGTCATTTACGTTGGAGTTCTGGCCTTTGCAATACTCCCATTGGTCGTCACGGGTCTACTACCTGAGTTGTCCGCCGTCATAGCCTCAGGCATGTTCTCGCTCGCACCCATCCTTTTCGCGCTGCCCCTCCTCCCCCTCCACTCGAAGCTCATCGCAGCAAAACGGGAGCTCTCTGACATGATAGGACCGCGATACACCCGCGCCTTCGAGCGGTTCAGTGTTCAGAGTGACCGATTTGATGAAGGGCTTTCGGCGGAACTGGCCTCAATTGATACGATTCGCCGTGACATTCACCAGATGCACACATGGCCCCTGGACACAGGGATTCTTGTTCGGCTTACAGCCGTCGTCCTTTCAGTGATAGCAATCTTAGTAGCAAAAGGCGTGTCCTCAGTCTTTCCGGCGCTCAAGTAGCGCAGAAACCGACGCTTCATACACAGCGGCATGATAGCTACTATGACCATGAACGCAAGGGTTCGAGTCAGACCGCATGGATTGGGTCAAGTATAAGTCACCTTCCTCCCAACGCACCTGACGCGGAACGTTGACCCTGAGCGAAGATCCTGAGAACACAGAGATGAAGATGATTAGGAATCACGCCAGTTTGACTGGAAAGGACATACTGGAAGTTGGGTGTGGAAACGGCAGACTGACATTTCAATATGCGGCCTCCACACGAAGCGTTGTGGCTCTGGACGCATCTAACAAAGCCATTGCTGAAGCTAGGAAGAACACCCCCGGGGCATTGAAGGGGAAACTAAGCTTTCGTGTCGGAAGAGGGGAAAGTCTAGCCTTTCCAAATGAGTCTTTCGACCTGGTTTTCTTCTCATGGTCACTCTGCTGCGCCGACATTCCCGCCATGGGCAAGGCGCTGGATGAGGCTTGGAGGGTCTTGAGGCCCCAGGGAGTGCTTGTCAACATCCAGTCTTCCCTCCATCAGCCATTTCACAAGGGCATGATTTCGTACCTGATGGAGCGGAATTCCGGACCCTACATCAAAGATGAAGGTGACAGACAGGCCCGGTTGGCCCTGCGTCATGCGTCTGTAGTCGACAGGAAGTTCGGCTTCGCCGCGGAAAGGGAGTTCCCCGTCTTCAGTTACTACGATACCGTCGGTGAAGCTCTGAAGGATGTAGTAACACAGAACGGGTACGACCCCAAAGATTTGAGCAAGGAGACGAAGAAGAGAATCCTCGAAATTCTGACTTCGATGAAGAGAAAAACGGGGGTCAAGATTGAAGAGAATGCCGTCTTGACTGTTCTCAAGAAATCAAGACCTGAACCGGCTTAGAGAAGGTCGCTGGTAGCTAGTGCACCGGAACCTATCGGAAGAGTGCCCACTAGCTCCCTGTCCTTCTATCGCAGTGTTTTCCATCCGATTAGCAGCAGCGCGACCAAGACCGGGGTCACCAGGAACCAACCCGGAAGCACGAAAAGAATCGCGAAAGCCACGATGGAAGGGGCCAATATTGCCCCGAGCACTCCCCCTTTCTTGAGTGACTTTCGCAACCAATGGCCCGTTACCACCTCCGCACCGGCGGCCACCAGGAAGGTGATGCCGAAAACTAGAGCTCCGCTAAAGCCCCAAAGTTGCCCAATCGGGTTGCTCCCGATGAAATCTCCGTAGGTTGGTCTCCCGAACAGCGATCCTACCGAGGAACCAAAGTACAGGTTGTACGCCAGGCCAGGACCAATACTAAGCAGGGTGCCGAATCCAACGATGTAGGATAACCATGACGCGGCACGAATGGCGGACTCGGGCTTCATCGATGTCGATTCTCTTCTTGCAGGCAGGAACTCGAAAGTCGGATTTAGCTCGTGCAGCACCGATATCGGTTCTGTTTCTTCTCCGGGCAGAACGAGACGGCAGCTTAATCGGGCGGCCAGTCATCTTAGGAAACTCTGACTTGGATCTCCGACGTACATGCAGTTCGGACGCAACAGGGTGCCTTTGTAATCCTACGCCAGGTTAGGCCATTATTTAGTTAGCGACGTCCAGGGGCTTGAACTTCTCGACGGTCTCCCGCAGCTCTTGTCCGAGGCGCTTCTTCCATGCCTCGAACCCTGCCGGGGTCTCGGGGTAGGCCAGGTTGATGTCGACCAGAGAGGCGCTCTTCGCTACTGTGTACCTCAGCCCCCGCGCAAGGGAAAGCTGACTCAGGACCCGGAACCAGAGGCCGGGGTTCATCAGACGCGCCCTGTTGAACTGCGGGTGCTTCCGCTCGGTGATCGCAGTGACATCCTCCTCGGAGAGGAAGTGCTTCATGCCGTAGTTGATCTGCTCGTTCGTGACAGTCTGCAGGTACCTTCGCAGTACCTCGAAGCTCGCCATTGGATACCCGTGGGTGTTCATGTACTCCACGTTGTACCGCCAGAGCGAGCCTTCTCCCGCGTCCCCTGCCTCGACCGCCTCGGCGACGACCTTCCCGAGAATGGTACCCCCGTAGATCGACGGGCTGATCCCCCCTGCATCGATCGGGCGCGGCATCCACGCCGAGTCCCCCACCACCGCGAACCCGTTGGCGACCATGCAGTCGTTGTGCCTCCTGACCGGGACCTGCCAGTTCCACTTCGTGTTCCCCGAGTCGCTGTCAGCATGGGGCTGCTCCGCCTTCTTGATCACAGGGTTGTCTGCCACGTACTTGTCGATCAGGCTCTGGAGGTTGTCGTTCATCTTGAACCTCCTGTTCCTCCGGTCGAGCCCGGACTTCGAAATGCCGAGACCGATGTTGACCTTCTTCTTTCCCTTCGGGAACACCCATGCGTACCCGGCTGGCGCGATGAACTGGTCCAGGTGAATGATGCAGTAGTCGGGGTCGAAGTACTCCCTCGAGTCCATCGCGGGTTCGAAGTCCATGATGTACCGCCCGGTCCCGACCACGTCGTCCGGGTCGATCTCTTTTTCGATCATCGACGGGATGGGCAGAAACCTCCGCAGGACCGACGAGGAGCCGGTCGCGTCTATCACTATCTTGGCTGTGTAGCTGAAGCCGGACCCGTCGGACTTCCTCCCGGAGACCCCGGTGATGTACCCTCCTTCCGAAGTCAGCTTCTCCGCAGTGGCGCGGAAGAGGAACTCGGTCCCGAACTTCCTCGCGTCGTCCACCTGGCGCCTTGGGGCCAGCTTCCGGTTGAACAGGTATCCCTCTCCCTCGAAGAGGACCTTCGTCTTCCTGTCCGGGGAGTAGACGTACACCCCCTTCACCGGGTGCTCCAGCTCCGGAGGGCCGTACCTTATCCCGATGTGCTCCGCGAGGTAGTCGAGGCTCCGCTTGCTCGTCGCGTCCCCGCAGGTCCAGCCGTTGTGGGTCTTCTTCCCCGGCTCGCTCTCATGGTTCCTGTCGACGACGAGGACCCGGGCCTTCCCCTTCGAATTGTAACCGATCGACGCGGCCGTGATCAGACCGGCCATCCCCCCTCCGGCGATGACTACGTCGTAGTCAGGGTTCCTCATCATTAGTTCTGAACGCTACTAAAATCCTATATAAGAGCTTTGCCGCAGGGGCCTCGTTGGACAGGAGGAGGCTGGTGGAGGAGCTCGGGCGGATGGGCCTGACGAGCTACGAGGCGAAGTGCTATGTCGCGCTCGCGGCGCTCGGCCCCTCGGACCCCAGGACCGTGGCGAGGGAAGCCCGGATCCCGAACCCCAGCTCGTACGAGGCCCTGAGGAGTCTGGCGGCCATGGGTTGGGCGGACCTGGTGGTGAAGAAGCCGGCGACCTACCGCGCGAAGAAGCCGAAGACGGTGAAGGCGGCCGTCGAGTCGAGGCTGGAGGAGACCTTCGACTCCCTGGAGAAGCTGTACAGCCCGGAGGCGGCCGAGGAGACCGAGCTGGTCTACACAATCAGGGGGAGGGAGAAGGTGCTGGGGAAGATCTACGAGATGCTCAGGGGGGCGAGGAGGAGCGTGGTCCTGGCAGCCCCTACAATGGGGCTGGAGGACGCTGGGCTCCTTGAGCTGCTGCACGGAGCGGTGGAGAGGGGGGTGAAAGTCAGGGCGATCGGGGACGACGGCGCGACCGGGATACTCCCCCCCGGTGCGGAGTCACGGACCTCGAGCCTGGTCGCGGTAGACCTGCTGGTGGACGACAAGACCGCGATGATTTCGCTCCCGGACTACTCTGCCTGCGGGTGGATAGACAGTCCTGCGGTAGCCGAGCACTTCAAGCAGTTCCTTGAGCTCATGTGGAACACGTCGTCTGAAGCCTGAAGATGACAGAAAGGAGGAGGCCGCCCGGCTTTCGCCGAACAGCCTGTGCTTCTACTCGCTTGTGAAGATGGACTGGCTCGAAGTGTTCGGGACTTCGGGGAGCGATTCGCTCATCCTCTTCTCGGCGATGGCTGCGGCTTCCGAGAGGATCTTGTTCGCCTCTTCGCTGTTCTCGGCCTGGTAGAAGGTCGCGCCCGTTATCTGGCCGACGTCCCCCATTATCGAGGTCAGTTGTGCGCCGATCTCTCCCAGTGCGCCCTGCGCATCAGGCATCGCTTCGCCAAGAGTCGTCCTGACGTTCCTAATCACCCCGATTGCCGGGGCGAGCGTAGCCGCGAAGTCCCCGATGTCGGTGACCGTCTGTAGGCGAGTCGTGATCTGCTCTAGGGCGATCTTCGACTGCATGACGATCTTCTGCATCTTTCGGACTTCGGCGAGCTCGTTGGAGTACGCCTTGGATGTCTCCTGGTCGTGAGCCTGTACGGCGGCCACCGTCTTCTTGAAGATGGAGCTTTCGCGCTGCTTCAGCCTGTTCATGGCCTGGTCCAGACGGTTGACCTCCCCAGTGAGCTGCTGGGTGGCCTTCTGGATTTGCGGCCTCATAGGCTGGGGACCGCGAATGGTTTCGCGGGTCCTCTTCCCGAAGCTCTCTTTCTCCTGAGCCTTCCATCCCTTTTCGAACTTGGTGCTCAACGTGATATCCGACGATGATATCGGCCGAAGCGAACATACCCGACGCTGACAAGAACACTTGATGTGCTGGTGAAAGATGCTTCACAATCGCCCGTCCGCAGAAGGCCCTATTCGAGCTTCATTCTCTTTGCGAGTTTGACAATCAGGAAGATGACGAAGGCCACTATGGCGAAGGTCAGGACGGCATTGAGGAAGTCACCGACCCCGAAGGTCTGTCCTGCGAACAGCACCTCTAGCATGGTCAGGTCGGTCCCCGGGCCCAGCGCGATGCCGATGACGGGGAGGATGAGGTCTTTCACCAGTGCCTGGACAAGCGCGCCGAGGTACAGGCCGAGGATGAAGGCGACCGCGAGTCCCAAGACCTTGTACTGGGAGAGGAATGCCTTGAACTCTGCCACCATTCCTTTCGGTGGTTTTGCCGGCGGCGCGGGAGGGGCGGGGGTGAGAAGCTCTCTAATCTTTCGTAGTTCGGCCAACATCTCGTCGTCGGCTGACACAGCGACTGTTGCCGTCTATCCGACTTAAGACTTCATGGCCGTTCCCTCGAGGCGACTTCATCAGCCCCAAACGCCCCAATTCCAGCCTATATTGACAATCCGAGTTCGAAATGACCTCTAACGGTCAAATTCTACAGGCCACAGATTTTCAGACCAATAGATGACTGGGATGTCGGCGACGTGCGCGTTCCTGAGTATGTGAGGGAGGACCCTCAGGTTCTTCAGGCTCGGCGTAGAAATCTTCAGCCTATAGGGCCTCGGCGACCCGTCGCTCACGATGTGGTAGCTCATGTCCCCCCTCGCAGCCTCCGTCCGGGAGAAGACCTCCCCCGCGGGGACCCTGGGCTGAGGGCCGAGCTTCAGGCGGACCGGGCCCTGCGGTATCTGCTTTAACGCCTGCCTGATTATCTTCACCGACTCCCTCATCTCGAGGAAGGCGACGTAGGCGCGGGACCAGGAGTCCCCCGCGTCGAGGGTGGAGACCGAGAAGTCGAGTTCCGGGTATGCGCAGTACGGCTCGTCCTTCCTCAGGTCGTGCTTGACTCCTGAAGCTCTAAGGACCGTTCCCGTGGCCCCCAGGCGTATGGCGTCCTCCTTCGTAAGGACCCCTACACCTTCTGTCCGCTGGAGGAATATCGGGTTCCTCAGGAAGATCTTGTCGTATTCGTCGAGGCGCTTTTCGAACCAGTCGCAGGTCTTCAGCCCCTTCTCCACCGCGAATGAGGGCATGTCGTTCCTCACCCCTCCGGGGATGATGTAGGCGAAGGTCACCCTCGCCCCCCCGATCCTTTCGGCGAAGTCGATCCAGTAGTCCCTGTCCCCCATCATCCACTCGATGATGGTCGAGTGGCCCACGAATATCCCGAGTATCCCCAGGAAGTACATGTGGGAGATTATCCGGTTCGCCTCGGACATTATCGTGCGGAGGTACTGAGCCCTGGGCGGGATTGCGCTGTTCATCAGTTCGTCGACCCCGAGCGCGTACGGTAGCAGGATGTTGGAGCTGTCTAGGATGACGGGGCGCTCAAGGTGCGGGACGTTCTGGATGTAGTTGCGGTATTCCCCCATCTTCTCCTCACCGCGGTGGACATAGCCAGGGTCGGGCTCGGAGCGGACGAGGTAGTCTCCGTCGAGCCAGAGCTTGATGCGGAAGTGGCCTGCCCCCGGGTGCTGCGGGCCGAGGGACACCGCCATCACCCTGTCTGCGTCTGGCACGAACTCGGACTCGGTGGTCATCTCATCGCCCCGGGGAGACGTAGTCCTTGCGGAGCGGGGGGATGTCGTTCCAGTCCTCGGGGAGGAAGAGGTGAGACTGGTTCGGGTGACCCTGGAAGTTGATCCCGAACATTTCGTGGGTCTCCCGCTCGTTGTAGTCGGCCGCGAGCCAGACGTCGATGAGCGTTGGAGCGACCGGGTCGTCTCGCGGGATCCGTTCCGCCATCGCAAGGATGAAGTCTTCGAGCCCTGGCTTCGAGGCGGAGCCGACGAAGTAGATTATCTCGAACTCGTTCTTCCCGATCCAGTCGACGGCGCTGACCGTGTCCAGATGGTCGAACCCGAGTTCGTCCCTGACGAAGGTCCCGAGGTCCTTGACCTTCGAGGAAGGGGCGGTGACCTTGAGGCGACGCTCGCGCATGTAGTCGACCTTGACTTCCGGGAACTTCGAGGCGATCTTCGCTGCCAGCTCCTTTGCGCGGACCGGCTCAGCCTTCGGCGCGGGTGTGGCCGGTGGGGAGGCGGGAGGATTAGGCTGCGGCGCCGCTGCGGCCGGCTGCTTGGTCCCGCTCATGTAGACGACCACGCCGCGTACATCCCGGAAGGTTCCGCGCCTTTGGCGTCGCCAAGCCCGCAGGAATATCCGTGCAGCCGGGAGGCGATGCCGTAGGTCCAGCGCGCCAGGGCCATCCCGAAGGGGGCGCTCCTGAAGAGTGCCGCCGGGACGCGGCCCGCGGGAAGAAGTGAAAGGAGGTCAACCATCGCGTCTCCCCCGCTGGAGACCCTCCCGTCTGCCCCGACCATGTGCGAGCAAGAGAACCGGATGGAGGGAGGGATTCCGTCGAGCAGCCCCTGTAGTGCCGCGTCGGCTAGGGGGACGAACTCGACCCTGTGAGATGCGTCGAAGAACTCCACGGCCCGTTTCAGCCTGGTGCAGATTCCGCAGTCGGAGTCGTAGAGAAAGAGAGGCTTCCTTGGGTCCATCGGAATTCAAACCCCGCTGAGGCTCGGCGATCTTCGGATCTTTTCCTGGAGGAGGACTATCCCCTGGAGGAGGGCCTCGGCGCGCGGTGGGCAGCCGGGTACGTAGACGTCGACAGGGATCACGTCGTCGATCCCTCTCAGGACGTTGTAGGAGTCGAAGTAGAGGCCGCCGGTGATCGCGCAGGCGCCCATTGCAATTACATATTTTGGTTCGGCCATCTGGTCGTAGATCAGTTTCAGCCTCGGGGCTAGCTTGCGGGTGACGGTCCCCATGACTATGAGGAGGTCGCACTGGCGGAGGGAACCGAAGGCCTCGAGGGCGCCGAACCTTTCGAAGTCGAAACGGGCTCCTGCCGCTGCCCCGACTTCAACAGAACAGTTGTGGACGACGGCGTTGGAGACCAGGTAGGTGTTGTCAGATGTTTCGAGGTTCATAACGTTCCCGGAGTAGTCGACCGCTGCAATCTCCCTTATCGGTACGGCTATGTAGTCGGGCATGACTTTGAAGTCCGAAATCTTCCCTTCGGATTCCATCACCGAAACGTCGTACGCATCATGGGTGCGCACCGTCCTCCCCAGTGTCTTCGAGACCCCTCCTTTGCGTCCTTCTTTGATGTGTGCGAACTGTCCCAGCCTGGCGTACGCGAGCTGAAGCTGAAGGGCGAGCACCTTCGACGTCGTGACGGCCCTTTGGTGAACCGGGCCCCTGAGGTCGATCGCCTTGTTGCCATCGCCTTCCAGATATCCCCTGATGAACGCCTTCAAGATCTCCAGGTCCTTGTGATAGAGTATGAAGTCGGGGATACGCTTCCCCTCTGCGAGGTGGCCGCACCACTCCCTCATGGCCCTCGCGAGAATGCTCGAGGAGAACCTCACCACCAGGGACGTCTCCCTTTCCCTGACGTGCGGGTGGTAGCCGAGTGACTCAATTGTCGATTTGACCCGGCCGGCCAAGGCGTCCTCGTCGTGACCTAAGGCGAAAGAGACATCGTGGTTCTCCGTGGACCAGCCCTTGGCAGTGTAGAGTCCCAGCATCCACGCAGTCTCGCCGTTGACCGGAAACTGTACCGGCGGGTTTTCCCCTCGTCCTCTGACGATGTTCAGTCCTCGGGCCTTCGCAAAGGGTTTGAGGTCCAACGCCGTCACGTCAATCGACCCTTTCACTCGCGGTAACAGCAGGCAGTCGTGCCTACCGGACGGGTACGTGAATCGCCCGTTGACCTTGACCGGGGGCGACTCGGTCAAGTCCCCTGCCTCCTTCCAGAGTGTCGCGCCTGAATACGATCCCTTGCCGCCGCTCATCCTTCGCTCAACCGTCAGGATAGGGTGTTCGGGCGTCACCGAAAATGGGAGCATCCCCCTTCCTTTGATCCGTATCAGCTGGCCACTGAACTCCCGGTCGAAGGTCTGCGTCACGTTGACCAGGCCGCCAGCCCCTGTAACCTCGTCCCCGATTCTGTAGTCGGCGATAGGCTTGTTGTCCCCAGGGATTACCGTGTCCGGTGGGACGCAACACGCCGTCTCCAGGTGGACAGGCCAGAGCGAGTAGAGCCGCCCCCAGTTGGCGAGGTAGCGGAGCGGGTCCCCGATGGCGTACTGGAGGATGTCGTCGACTTTGCCTACAAGGACCTGGAAGGCTCCGGTCTTCTGGACGGCTACCACAGCTCCCGCCTACCTGCGAGGGAGAGGGCGAACCCCATCGGGATGAAGAGCATTCCCATGAAAATCGTGAGCATCCAGTCGGAGGAGAGGCCGAGGCCGAGGGGCTGGTAGGCCGCTGCCCAGGCGTAGAGGAACATCGCAAGGACGTCGAAGACTATGAACATCAGGAGATATGCGTAGTACTGCATCATGTAGTGCATCTTGCCCGCCCCGACAGGGACCTGGCCGCACTCGAAGGGGGCGTTCTTTACCGGGTTCGGCCTGTTGGGACCGAAGAGCTTCGGGAGCAGGACGACCGGGAGGGTGAACACCACCCCGACGAGGCCCATCACGAAGACCGAGCCGATGTCCCCGAAGAGCATTACATGCTTCGCGAGCACTTTATGATATTTAAGATTGGCGACGATGTAAGGAGGAGTCTGAAGAGATGAGGCCTGTCCTTCGTTACAGGCGGGAGGGGAAATTGCCTGCGGAAGGACTTCGCTGGGGACTTCGACGGTGACGGCTACTTCTGTCTCTGTCTGCACCTCGGGAACCTGGCGGTTCGGATGAAGGTCTACGAGCCCATCCAGCAGGTCTGGGTGACCGTCGGGTCGCTGAATTGGGAGAACGGCTCGTTCGTAGTTTACGACCTTATCGTGGACAGCCTGACTGCGAACGGCTACATTGTGAACTGGGTACTCGTGGACGTCAAGATCGGGTAGCGGAAAGAAGGAATTCTGCCTCGGGCTGCCTGTGACCTAGTCTATTCCGTGAACATCCTCGGACTCGTCCTTGAGGAAGCTCTGCAGGAGCTTGTTCTCTCTGAAGAAGTCCCGAATCGAGAGGACCCCGAAGAGCGTCCCGTCGTCGTTCTCCACGACCAGATGGCGGATGCCGTTCTCCATCATCAGCCTTACGGCTTTCGAAGGACGGTCCGACCGTTTTATGCTGACTAGCTTCTTGGTGGAGATCCCTTCCAGGGGGGCGCTGAGCTGCGTCCCCTTCGCGACGGCCCTGACCACGTCCCTCTCGGAGATCACCGCCTCCGCTTTGACCGGACTGACCGACGACGCGACTACTAGGAGCCCGATCTTCTCCCTCAGGAAGACCTCGGCCGCCTGCTTGATTGTCGCGCTCGGGCTGATCGTCACCGGAGTCCTCCTGACTAGGGCTTCCACTCTCACGGCTTTCTGACCTCCCGGACCCGCTTTTCTGCCGGGACGTAATCCTCGCGCGCCGGCCCGACGTACTCGGCCCGCGGCCTGATGATGCGGTTGTCTGAGTACTGTTCCAGTATGTGCGCCAGCCATCCGGGAGCCCTCCCGACGGCGAAGAACGGGGTGAAGAGGTAGCTAGGGATACCGACGTGGTTCAGCGCCATCCCCGAGTAAAGGTCGACGTTGGGATAGAGGTTCTTCTCCTTCTTCATTATGGCCTCCACCTTCACCAGGATCTGGAAGGCCTGCTTTTCCTTCTCCGTCCTGACGAACTTCTTCGCCATGTCCTTCAGTATCTGCGCCCTGGGGTCCATCGTCTTGTACACCCTGTGGCCGAACCCAGTTATCTTCTGCTTGTGGGCGAGCTTCTCGTCGATGTAGGTCTCGACGTTCTCCGGGGTCCCTATTTCATGGGTCATTTCGACGACCTTCTCGTTGGCCCCTCCGTGGAGCGGGCCCTTCAGGGCGCCGACCGCCCCGGTGACGGCTGAGTAGGTGTCGGAGAGCGTAGAGGCGATGACGCGGGCCGTGAAGGTCGAGGCGTTTAGCTCGTGGTCTGCGTGGAGAATCAGGAGGACGTCCATCAGCCTGGCCTCCCGCTCCTCGGGGACTTCTCCCGTGACCATGTTCAGGAAGCTCGAAGCGAACGAGAGGTCGTCCTTCGGCGGGAGGATGTCCTGGTCGTGCTTGTGCCTGTGGATTGCGGCGACGATGCTCCCGACCTTGGACGCGATCGACATCGCTTTTTCCTGCTGGGAGAGCATCGGGTCGTCGTAGATGCCGAGGGCGGCCACGCCGACTCGGAGGGCGTCCATCGCGTCGCAGTTCCTGGGGAGGGTCGTGATGATCGAAATCACCCCCTTCGGGATGGTCCTCCTCGCGGCTAATTCGGAGGAGAACGATCGGAGCTCGGGTCCGGTTGGGAGGTGGCCGTTCAGAAGGAGGAAGGTGGTCTCCTCGTAGGACGAGTGGGCGGCCAGGTCGACGATGTCGTATCCCCGGTAGAGGAGACGGCCCTCCTGGCCGTCTATGAAACAGATTGAGCTCTGGCCTGCGACCACGTCCTCGAGTCCCTTCGCCTGAGTGGTCAGCCGGTGGATCACGGTGTCCATCGACTCGCCGTATTTCGCAATCCCCTGCAGTCGGGAGTGGGTGTCGTCGGAGACCTTCACGACCTTGGACATGGTATACTTGGTTTACTCGGTAAACCAGGAGGTATTTCAGGATTTTTGGAGGCCTGGCCCTCCTCTCATGCATCGACAACTAGAAAAGCGGCAAATGAGGGTCGGGCCTGGGTTCCTCGATGAAAATAGCGGTGGTCGGGACGGGTGTCGCAGGGGCGTATCTGATGAACCGATTGACCTCCGAGCACCAGGTCGAAGCGTTTGAGATGCGGTCGGAGAAGAACTGGTACACGGTCTGCGCCTGGGGGACGAGCCAGCCGTTCATCAGAGACCTGGTGAAGAAGGCCGGGTTCGAGTTCGACGACTACGTCCTCCACAAGGGGAAGAAGATGCTGGTGGACCTCGGGGACGAGATGCTGGAGATACCGCTGAAGGGGCTGGTGACCTACGACAAGCACAGGTTGACACACGACATGATCAAGGACAAGAAAGTGCATTGGGGGAGTCAGGTCAAGGAGGCCAACGGAGACCTCCGAGACTTCGACATGGTGGTTGACGCGACTGGTCTCCACAGGTCGCTCCTCCCGGCGCTGAAAGAAGACATCGTGATCCCGTCGCTCGAATACCAGGTGAAGTCCAAGGAGCTCCCCTACGACGATTTCATCATCAAGCCGTACCCTCATGTCACCGGATACTGGTGGTATTTCCCCCTCGGGGACGGGACGGCCCACGTCGGAGCCGGGGACCTCAGGGGGTCTTACAGGGGGGAATTGGACGCGTTCGTGAAGAAGTACAACTGCGAGGTGGTCAGGAGGATGGGGAGGCCCGTGAGGGTGACCCCCCCAAAGCACTGCGAGCCTTTCTTCGACGGCAAGGTCGTCGGGGTAGGAGAGTCGATAGGGACGGTCTACCCCATGCTGGGTGAGGGGATAATCCCGAGCATGCAGTGCGTCAACCTGCTGGTGGAGAACCTCGGCGACCGGGAGGAGTATAGGAGGGAGGTGCTGGAGCACTTCGAGGTCTACTCGAAGGTCTACGATTTCGTGAAGTCGAAGATCGAGGGGAGGTTCAGGTTGTGGAGGATGCTCCCCACCCTCCTCGGGATCTACTGGTACATGCACAGCAACACCGAGAGGTACGGGCTCGAGACGAGGCTTTCCGACTTCTACAAGATCGTGACGAGGCTCTAGATGAGCTCCGAAGACGTCAGGACGCACACCGCCGTCCACGTCTTGAAGGGGGCGGTCCAGTCGGTCCTCGGCGCCAACTGGACTGCGTCGACAAATGTGTCGGGGAGTCACGGAAGGCTCACGGTACAGTTCGACAGGAAGCCGACCGACGAAGAGCTCGCCAGGGTGGAGGAGGCTGCGAACCGGAAGGTCTCCGAAGGGGCTGAGGTGCTTGAGTTCGAGATGGAGAGACAGGAGGCCGAGGGCCACTTCGGGAAACAGATCTACGACCTCTTCCCAGTCCCCGAGACGGTGACCAGGTTGAAGCTAGTTAGGATCCCTGACTGGAACATCAACTGCTGCGTCGAGGCCCACCTCGACAGTACGTCGGAGGTCGGGAGGATCAGGCTGGGTAAGCCGAGGTTCAGGAACTCCAGGAAAGAGCTGGAGCTGGAGTTCGAGCTTACGGACTGAAGAGCCCTAAGAGGTAATATCCCCCCTCTTCGCGGCCCTTCGTGGGCCCGTAGCGCAGATCAAAGCACGAGCGAAGTACGGACAGCGCGGCAGCCCCCTAAGCTGTAGAGAGCACGCTCGCAGAAGCCGAGGGTTCGAATCCCTCCGGGCCCGCTCACCTCTGAGACCAGGTCGAAGCCCTTGGCCCAAATTCATGCTATTCGGCAAGAAATTCAAGAAGACTAGAGGTTTACGTTGGCAATATTGTCACAATGGATGGCTATTACGAGAGCGAGTCATGTTACCGCGATTTCGATTTCACATTCACAGTGGGCGACCTGGACCAGATCCGGCCGGAATCAGGGGACAGGGGAAGCCGTGGTCGGAAGACTACAAGATCACCCTCCTCATTTCCGCGGACTGCAAGGGATGGCGGGTGGTCTTCGGTCAGGTAACCGTTACGGGAGTTCTCAAGGATGGCCCCAAGAAGGGATATTCGACTACTGGATCGGTTCAGGAATAGATCTGACGGAAGTTGTGCGCAGGCATGCGCGAAGACCAAGGGCCTGCGTGATTCATTTTGATGGGGCGCTCGCTGAGCCTGGCGTCAGACAGAAAAGAGGGAGGTCAGCCGGTAGGAAGAACTACCAGTTGACCCGTCATCGTCGGTAGATGGTACGCGCAGTAGAACCTGAAGACTCCTGCCTGACTCGCCGTGAACGTTATGTCGCGGTGCTCGCCCTGAGCCAAGTCGACGGAAATGCCATAGGCTGTTAGAACGAAGTTGTGGTGCTCTGGTTCGTCCTCGGTATTGTAGAAGTGTATGGTCACCGTGTCCCCCTGATTGACGACGATGGTGCTGGGAGAGAACTGGTCATGGGATATGCCGACCTCTGAATCGTTGAACTCGGCCGTGTTCGAAAAGAGGACGAACTCCTTGGTCTCGGTCGCGGGTTTGTAGGCTATCGCGTTAGGGCTCCCGAAGATCGACGGGCTCGCCAGGGACCCGGCCGCGAAGGCAAGTATCGCGACCACTATCACCGCGCTTGCAAGAATTGGCGCTACGCCTGCGTGTTTTCCAAGCCGCATGGCCGCCCATACGAGTCATGCGGACTTCACTTCTTCCCCTAACCTGTTAGGCTGGCCGAAAACGACGGCAGCGCAGGCGCTGTTTCCTCATTCAGCCCCCCGGGAAAGGTGTTCAAGAACGCTGTATTATCTCCCGTGGGACGGGAGCCACCTCGTAAATGCAAAGCAAAGCAGCGGCGGTTGCGGCGTTGGTCATTCTGGCGACCATCGGTTTGTCGGGATACACCTACACTGTCTACCTGCCGAGCCTATCTCAGGCGTCCAACGGCTCCTCGAATTCCATGATAGCGGGTCCTGGAACGGGGACCGTCGCGGTCTACCTCACGGACAACCCGCACAGCAACTCGAGCCTGAAGTATCTGCTGGTCAACATCAGCGACCTTGTGCTGAAGTACGAAGGGAACCTGACGTCGAACCAGACGAGCACCTCAAGCACAGCCACCAACACCACGTCTTCGACGACCAACAGCACCGTGACCACGATCACGAACTCAACGATAACCTCATCCGGTACGAGCGCGCCGGCCAACCAGTGCGTGGTCTCCGTGGCTTCGGGGACCAACATCAACCTCACCAGCCTGGCAGGGAATGCAATCCTTCTAGGACAGACGACGTGCCCGTCCGGGAACGTCACGGGAATCATCTTCAACATCACGGGAGCGAAGGCGTTCTTCCTCGACGGCAATTCTAAGGTCCTCAAGGTCGTTGCAGACGGAAAGCTGATGATCCCGGTGCACTTCCAGGTCTTCCCCAACGGGACGTCGACCCTGACAGTGGACATTCAGCCCAACGACATCCACGTCAGCCAAGGGATCGCGAGCATCCTTTCTCCGGTGATTCATGTGCAGGTCGTGAGCAGCCACGGAAACACGACCTCCTCTACGAGTTCCGTTACGACCCTGACTTCGGCGACGTCAACATCGACCAATAGTACTTCCACAACGTCTTCCGACAGCAGTTCGACCACTACCTGACAAGTGGAGGGTCATTCGACCCTTCACCCTCGATTTTGTCAGAATCCGGCCGGTATCCCGTCTCCTCTCATGTCGCAGACCGCCTTCCTGTAATGGTCTGCGACCGCAACCGCGTGGCAGACCCCGGTCCGCCCAGGGAAGGGGAGGTTCCTCACTTCGTAGAGACTTGAGTCGACAGCGTCGTACCCCCGTTCTGCGATCACCGTCCTCCCTCCGCTCCACAGGAACCTCTGGTGCTCCACCGCCTGCTCGAGCGGCATCCCGTAGTCGACAAGGTTCGTGATGAAGAGGGTGTGCTGCATCGGTCGATACTCCCCCCCGCTCGCCCCGATCCCGACGAAGGGCCGATCGTCCTTGGACAGTATGACCGAAGAGAGCGTGTGGAGGGGCCTCTTCCGGGGCTCTGCTTTGTTGGGCCCGCTCAGACTGAAGCCCGCCCCCCTGTTGTTGAGCATGAGCCCGGCCTCTGGGACGAAGACCCTTGAGCCGAAGTGATGGAAGAGGCTCTGAATCCCGGACACGATGTTTCCTACCGCGTCGGCTACGGAGAACGCCGTGGTATCTCCTCCGCTGAGGCTTGCGGGAACGCCGGAAGCCCGATTCGATGATTCCATGAACTCTTTGACGTCGACGGGGCCGAATCTGGGATCCCCGAGAAGCTCGTCTCTCCGGCCGTAGGCCAGCTCCGCGGCCTTCATTGTGCGAGTGATCCTCTCTTGCGAGAGGGGACCAGCGCCTTCCAGCCCGGCCTCTGCCAGCTGCTTGAGCATTAGGAGGCTGGTGACGCCCATGCTGTTCGGCGGCACTTCGTGGACCTTCGTCCCTCGGTAGTCGAAGGTGACCGGCTCCACCCATTCCGGCGTAAAATCGAAATCGTCGAGCTCCGCCCTGACTCCTCCAGCCTGGAGGGCAGAGCAGATTCTTTCCGCGGGCCATCCTTTGTAGAAAGCATCAGGCCCTCCTTCGGAGACTTCAGAGAGCACCCTTCCCAAGGCCTCCTGCCTTATCCACTCCCCCGGCATGGGGGGAGTACCTCTCGGCGCGAAGACACGCTTCGCCGAATCCGACAGAGATTCGAAGCTGGACGAGGTCGACCTGCAGAGAGCCTCTCCGGCTGGGAAACCGTGAGTAGCGTATCCGGTCGCCGGGCGGGCCAGGTCCTTGAAGGGCATCGACCCGAGTTTCTGGTGCATCGACCAGACCCCGGCGATGAACCCCGGGACCGTGCATGTTAGAGGGCCATAGGTCGGGACACCGTTCCCTTTCGCGCTGATCGATTCGACGCCTATGCCGGAAGGGGCCCAGCCGCTCGAGTTCAGGCAGTGAACTCTGCCTGTCTTCGCCTCGTACAGCATCCCGAAAAAGTCCCCTCCTATGCCTCCAGCTGGATGGAAGGTCACCGCGAGGGAGAGGCTGGTGGCGACGGCGGCGTCGAATGCGTTCCCCCCCTCCCGCATGGCTTCGTAGCCTGCAAGGGAGGCGAGGGGCTGCTCGCTGGCAACGGCCGCGTTTTCGCAGATAAGGGTCCTGACGAGGCCCAAGGAGTGGTGCGGCCCGTCTCAGGATTATTAAGAATCCCGAAGGTTGTGCGCCGGCCGTTCGTCTCATCGAGAACATTCTTATACGGGGAACGGCACTTTCAGCCCAGGTTTGGTGGAATCTCACGAGCCAGTCTGACCTTGACATGGTCCTGGGCACGGTGGAGAACCCGATACGCAGGAGGATAATCGCGAAGCTAAGCCAGGAGCCTAACTACCAGCTTCAGCTGTCTAAGGAGCTAGGCCTCAGCCAGCAGCTTGTCGCAAAGCACCTGGTGACCATGGAGGGTGCGGGGCTCGTCGGGAGCGTCCTCGAAGACAGCCCGAGGGGGCCTCAGAGGAGGGAGTACGTGCTGAAGAGGAGCGTGTCCGTTACGATTGACCTAACACCGAACCTGTTCAGGGCGAGGATGTTCTCCTTCGGTGCTACGCCTGGGACCCACGAGAAGAATGACAGAGCGCGGGCCGTCGCTCAGATGAACGAGGCGATGAGGTTCCAGGACGAGTCGTCAAGGGTCGGGCCTCTGGCCGAGGTCGTCGCCGAGGTCGACAGAAAGCTGAAGCAGATGGAGGAGGAGCGGGCGGTCCTGCTGTACCTTAGGAACCTGGCCCTGCGGGAGGCGGTGAGGGCGAGCTCTTCGTTGGAGCGCGCGGACAGGCGGAAGATACTGAGGCACCTGATGAGGGAGCAGGGAGAGGGCATCGACGACATGTCTGCGTCCCTGGGAATCCGCCAGAGCGCCGTCGGGGAAATTCTCGAAGAGATCGAAAGGGAATTCGTTTCAGCGGATTAAAAAAAGTGAGAGGAGGGGTACTCCTCTACATTCCCAGATTGGGAAAACTTGCCTGAGGAACTCCGAGCTGGGTTTGAAGGGTCCTGATTCGGGTCGCGTATTCTCTCATCCTGACGTTGTCGTTTTGGACTTTCGCGATTCGGTATCCCTTCCAAGCCTTCCTGAGGGCTCCCCAGATCTGTCCTTTTTGATAGTTGGCCATTTTTGGTTTGACCTTGACTCGTGAAAGGAGCCGTCTGGTATTTTGCGGAAGGGGTCTAAGTGAGTTCACCCAGTTATCAAGGTGCCCTACCCAGTCGTCCTAGACCAGCGACCTCAGCAGGAGCCACACGTTGCCCGGGTGCTCGGTCATTCGCCTTCTGGAGTACGCGAGCCACCTGTCTCCGTACGGCAGGTACTCTGACACCCTGTACCCAGACTTCACGAGCTCCTCCTTGAGTTCGTTGCGGATCCCCTTCAGCATCTCGAACTCAAAGTCGACGTGCTTGGAGTCGGCGAGCCTCCTCGCCTCCTCGACGAGCCTCGAATCGTGTGTCCCTATCGCGAAGCCCTCCCCTCTGTCGAAGAGCATGGCCATGAGCATCCGGAAGTTCTCGGCGACCTCTTTCCTGGAGCCGTAGACTACTTCGCGGCTCTCGCGGTAGGCCCCCTTGACCAGGCGGACCCTTCCCCCCGCGTCGAGCAGAGTTTTCAGGTCGGCCTCGCTCCTCCTCATGTAGGCCTGGAGCGCCACCCCGAGGGTGCGATGCCGTTTGAGGGCGTCGAGGTAGACCCTCACAGTGTCCTCTTCGACGCGGGAGTTTTCCATGTCAATCCAAAGCTGCTGCCCGAGCCTCTCGGCGTTGTCTGCGACCCTGTTCAGTCGACGGACCGCGCCCTCCTCGTCGGCGACGAGCCCGAACTGAGTGAGCTTGACTGAGGCGAAGCCCTTCAGATTCCGGTCGTACATCCCCTGTTGCAGCCGCAGGTACTCCTCCACCTGCATGTCCGCCGCTGCAGGGTCCGTTATTTCCTCCCCCAGGAAGTTGATGACCGCTCCCATCCCCCTTTCGTTGGCGAGCCTCGCGTCGAGAAGCGCAGACTCGAGGTCTGCCCCGGATATCCAGCGTTTCGCGACCCTCAGGATCAACGATTCCTTGAGTCCCAAGGCTGGCTTGCGGCCCGCTTCAGACAACATATTAACAGTCCCCTAGGCCACTGAGATATTGGCAACTGGAGCGGCCTACTCGAGCCGGCTGAAGAGGCTGAGGCAGAGCCTAGAATCTTCCAAGCTCGACGGAATGGTCATCGTCCCGGGCCCCAACATGCGGTACTTCAGCGGGGTCAACTCCCTCCTGCTGGAGAGGCCGTTCTTCCTTCTTGTGCCGGTTGACGGGGGACCTCACCTGGTGGCGCCCGCGCTGGAGGCGGGCCCTTACAGGCACAGCCCGCTGAAGGCGGAGATTCACGGCTGGACCGACTCGCAGGGGTGGCGGGAAGCCGTCGCGAGCGGGGTCAGGGGCGTGGCGGTCGCGGGAAGATGGGGGGTCGAGGCGAAGGTGCCTTTCCTCTTCTTCAGCAAGATTCAGGCCTTGACTCGGGCCAGGTTCGAGGACGCGGAGCCCGTCCTCCAGGGGCTGAGGGAACTGAAGGACGAGGGGGAGGTCGAGCTTCTGAAGTCGTCGGGAAGAATCCTAGGAAAGGCGTTCGAGAAGTTTCCCGATTTCATGAAGGAGGGAGTGACGGAATCTGAGCTCGCCAGGCTCGCCAGCGACGAGGTCTATTCAGGCGGTGCGACCAAGGTCGACGACCTCCTGGTCCAATCGGGAGAGAGGGCGGCAGACCCGCACTCCCTGCCGTCAGGGAAGAAGGTCAGGAGGGGGGAGAGCATCATATTCGACATCGGCTCGACCTTTGATGGGTACTACGCGGACGTGACCCGGACCTTTTGCATCGGGAAGTCCTTGGATGTCGAGAAGGTGTACTCGAAGGTGCTCGAAGCGGAGGAGAAGGGGATAGCCGCTGCTTCTGACGGGACGCAAGTGGGAGAGGTGGACGGAGCAGCGAGGGGGACCCTCGAAAGGGCAGGACTGGGGAGGTTCTTCATCCACAGGACCGGGCACGGGCTCGGCCTCGAAGTTCACGAGGCACCCTACATCGTGGAGGGTGGAAGGGAAAGGCTCAGGGAGAGCATGTGCTTTACGGTCGAGCCCGGGGTGTATCAGAGCGGGAAGCTCGGAGTCCGGATAGAGGACGACGTCCTGATCGTAGATGGAAAAGGAGTGGAGATAACGAGGACGCCGAAAGAGTACGGCTGGTGGGCCTAGGCCACCGACGCCCGTCTGCCCGTCGGAATAGTTCATACCGGGAACGGCTTTAAGAACGGGCAGCCCCTGACTGCCTCTTGAAGAATTCGGAGGTCGCCGAGCTCCTCGACAGGCTGGGAGACCTCGTCGAGGCAAACGGGGAGGACAGGTTCAAGGTAATCGCATACCATCGCGCGGCCACAAGCGTCAGGAATCTGGAAGAGGACGTCGAAATGTTGTGGAGGGAAGGGAAACTGGAGGAGATCAAGTACGTGGGCTCGGGGATAGCCAAGAAGATCGACGAGTTTCTGCAGACGGGGAAGCTCGGGCTGAAGGAGAGGCTGGAGAACGAGGTCCCTCCCGGCGTCCCCACCCTGATGAAGGTGCAGGGGGTGGGGCCCAGGACTGCCTACAGGCTGTCGCACGAGCTGGGGATCAATACCGTGGACGGCCTGAAGGAAGCCCTGGAGAAGGGGAGGCTCGACGGGGAGTTCGGGCCGACGGTCCGCGAGTCCTTTCTCACCGGGATACGCAAGCTCGGGATGTTCGAGAAGAGGATGCTCCTCCCGGAGGCCGAAGGCGTCTTCCAGGCCCTGGCCGCATACTTCGAGGCGCTGGGAATCAGGATCGGGATGGCCGGGAGCCTGAGGCGGGGGAAGAGCACGGTCGGGGACCTTGACATCCTCTCAACGGACGGGAGGGTGATCGACGCAGTCGCGAATTGCCCGGGGGTGGCCCAGGTCACCGAGCGGGGGCCCAGAAGGGCCAGCGTGAAACTGGAGAGCGGGGTCCAGGTCGACGTCAGGCTGTTCGCTGAAGACGAATATGGCGCCGCGCTCGTGTACTTCACCGGGTCGAAGGACCACAACATAGAGCTGAGGAGCATCGCAGTCGCGAAGGGGTGGAAGCTGAACGAGTACGGGCTTTTCGCGAAATCGGGAAAGAGGATGGCCGGAACTACCGAGGAGGAGCTCTACGACAAGCTCGGGCTGAAGTACGTTCCCCCAGAGCTCAGGGAGAACAAGGGAGAGATAAGGGCGGCGAGAAAAGGGAAGCTACCTAACCTAGTTCGGCTGGACGATCTGAAAGGGGACCTTCAGATGCACACGACCTGGAGCGACGGGGGCGCCGAACTCGACGACATGGCGAAGGGGGCGAAGGCGAAAGGGTACGATTACATCGCGGTCACCGACCACTCGGTCTCTGTGAGGGTGGCAAACGGGCTCACCGAGGAGAGGTTCAGGAGGCAGTGGAAGGAGATAGACCGCCTGAACGACGAACTCTCCCCGTTCAGGGTGCTCAAGGCAGTGGAGGTCGAGATCAAGACCGACGGTGACGTCGACTTCGACCGAAGGTTCCTGGACGAGTTCGACGTAGTCGGTGCGTCTCTTCATCAGAGCTTCAGGCAGGACGGCACCAGACTCACCGAGAGGGCGGTGAGAGCGCTGTCCCACCCCTCGGTCGACTTCCTCTGCCACCCCACGAACAGGCTCATCGGGAGGAGGGAAGGGAACCCGATCGACCTGAAGAAGGTCATCCTGACTGCAAGGGAAAACGGGAAGATGCTGGAGGTCGACGGTCAGCCCGAGCGTCTGGACCTCGACGAGAATTGGGCGAGGAGGGTGATGGAGGAGGGGGTCCCCGTGGTAATAGACTCCGACGCCCACTCCGTGGACGGGCTCGACAACATCACATATGGGGTGCTAGTGGCGAGGAGGGGGTGGCTGCGGGCCAAGGACGTGATGAATACCAGGAGTCTCCGGGCCCTCCTCAACCAGGTCTCATGAGTGGACTCCAACGGTTAAATCGCGTGGAGCGACGAGCAGAATTCGCGGGGGTACTCAAGCCAGGTCAACGAGGTGGGACTTAAGCGCCAAACGACCTGGAGATCCCATCCCTTAGGGGTTCGTGGGTTCGAATCCCACCCCCCGCACATCTTGCCGAGTTCAAGGCGGCTGCGTAATTGTTGATTTCCGACCTCGATTGTTGCCAGAGGTCTCGGCGACCGCAGGTTATTGCTTCCTTCGGCGAACTGGTGACTTTCGCGGACGGCTGGAAGAGACATCGGTCACCTCTGCGGTTCTGGGCTCCTGGGACGAACGACCTTGAGCTGGTAATAGCCCCTCAGGACCGCCCATACTATACCGCTACCGTATCCTATGCCTCCGAAAACCCAAGACCAAGGCGAGGACAGGCCAAAGCTCACCAGGAACGTAGACCCATATGATGTTGGGATCAGGAATGACGAAATACCGAGCAGGGTTCTTACCCAACCCACCCTTCTCAACTTTTCGCCGAGGGGGAGGGCTGCGAGGTACATGGTCTGAAGAATCACGTAGGAGAAGAACAGCATGATCATCGTCGTGAAGAGCATGAGGGCTGCAGACACAGCCAGGAGCCACTCTGTTGTACCCATGAGTCCTGCCGCTAAACTCTGTTTGACTATGGAGACGTTCAGGGAAAGGTTGATCATTGTAGCACCGAGGAGGAAGCTGGTAATGATCGTCGCCCTGAAGTTCGCGGCGTCTACATCTATCCTAGGTTGGTCACCCGACATGTCTCACTACAGTTCCTCAGAGTGTCGTATTATAACCTGATTTCGCCGTTGTCAGCAATTCTGTCCCGTTCCTGCATGTTGCAGGTGGTGTTATTGATTGAGTTGTTAGGACTCCTGCCGACATTCAGAGACAAAGCGCCAGTACCGCACTTCCACGAGCCATGCTCACACAGTCCTTAAGTAAGTTCGAGAGGGCTGCGAGAATACATTGAGCCTCACCGCACTCCCGGTAGGCATCAGGGACCTGTCGCCCGGCCTTTGGATTTGGCGCGCAAGGCACCCGTTTTGGACGGCAGGAGACGACTGGCAGCCAGTGGTCACTTCGACCTTCGTCGAGTCCGGGGGCGAGCGGCTGGTGGTGGACCCTCTCGCTCCTACTCTGGATAACATTGGTCTGTGGGAAAGGCTCGACCAGCATCCTCCAACTGCGGCGGTGGTTACGATGCCGGACCACGTCCGTGACGTCGACCTGTTCGTGCGGCGCTACGGCGCTCGGCCTTTCGGCCCGATGTTGTTTTTCCCTGACGACCTCCCGAAGAGCAAACTGGAGCCGATCGTCGCGGACAGCAAGCTCCCGGGCGGCTCAATCGCCCTTTACGACGGGCGGGGGCGCCTTGAGACCCCGATGTGGCTCCCCGAGCATCGCGTGATCGTGTTCGGGGATGCCCTTACAGAGAGGGGTGGAGAACTTCGAGTCTGGGACTGCAGAGCAGGGCATGAAAAGCGTGAACTGCCTGCTCTGAAAGCAATGCTCGAGCTCCCCTTCGAGAGAGTGATCATATCCCACTGTGACACCGAACCAGTGCAAACTCGCGCAGACTTCGAGAAGGCGTTGGAAAGGCCCCCCTGGAAGGGTTAGGCTTCTTCCATAACAAGAGGGAGGAGTCAAGGACTTCGTCCTCCGCTCTTCGGCTCATCTCCGTACTGGGGGACCGGACTCCTGAAGTCTCCTGTCGTGGACGAAGTCCTCCGCTGTGTGACTGTGGTCTTCAGGTCAGGGGGTTCTTCAAAGGAGCCGGACTGGAGCGTCCGATGTTCCACTTTCCTGGCCTGGAAGATCTGCAAGTCGGATTCCCCGTCACCAGCTTGTAGTCCTAGGCTCCCCAAGCGCTCTTCTGAGGGTCGATATGACCCACTTCTGACAGGTGATGTTCCCCGACGAGTCCCTCCAGTCCAGGGGAACTTGGTTACCGTCCGAAGTAGACGAGGGTTTTCGACATGCCCATCCCTTTTAGAGTCGTGTACCGGCTATAACCATCCTTCAACATCAGGTCATCGCCCCTGACGACCATTGGCCAGATGACTGCGTCGTACTGCAGTATCCCGCGACGCAATTGTCTGCTGCGTTCTTGGAGTCTGTGGACGAATGCTCGATTGCTCATCAATGAAACGTCGACTTTGACGTCGGAGGTCCTGACCGTCCGAAGGGACCATTCGAGTTTGGAGAGTCCGAGTAGCCATGGGTCTCTCGTAGGGTCGATACCGTCGTGTTCGGCGTCCCTCTCCCACTCGTGGCGGATGTTCTGGTTGATGAGTTTACGAATCTCTGTCGGTTCGTTGATCACCCAATAGGTGACGCCCTCGACCCTTCTGAGTGTCGGCAAACGCCACCCGGTAGGGTTTTCGGCACAATAAGTGGTGTGGCTGGCGCGGCTCGCCCTCTGGAGACTCGCAACTTCGACAGTTCTTGCTTTAGAACCTGATTTCTCGTACTAGCTTCCAGAAGCCGGGGTCTTTGGGATCGTCCGGGTTGAAGGTCTGGATCGTTTCCTTCCGGGCCCATTCGACGAGTCTCTTCGAAGCGGCGACGACCGCACCCCTTTCCCTCTTGCCCCCCGAAAGACCTGACGAGGTCAGGAAGTCACGCTCGAAGTGCCGCGGGCGAATCTTAGACATTGAGATGACGTGCTGATACATGTTCTTGTCAGAATCCAAGTCGATTTCGTTGAGCGCAGCAACCAGTATTGCGGCGTTCTTGCCGACTATGTATCCGTCCTGGTAGAACTCGGGTACTTCGTCCGTGGTTCTCTTGTTTAGCATCTTGCCCATGTATTCCACCATGGTCACGTACGAGTACTTGATCACCGCCAGCTTTCTTCGTTCGTTCCAACGCCTTGCCTTGGCTTTGCTGATGACTCTTTCGAAGTCAGATTTGCGTCCGTACAGGAGCCGAGCTTTCCGGAGCTGTTTCCTGCGCCACAGGAATTGTTCGTCGTCGACGCCTATGTAGTGGCGCCTGAATGAATCATCGTCGGCTAGCCAACCACTCACGACCCTCCCTCGAAACACGCCGAACAGGTTCCCAATCGAATTCGACGGGTTCTTCCCCTTCCTGACGACTATTGCGTCATAATCGCTGTGCTTGCGGCCCGTCCCCTCGGCCATGCTGCCATCGACAATCATGAACCGGACTTCCTCGGGTTTGAGCTTCGTCAGGTCGAACAAGTATTCGACTAGCGAGTTCTCTTGCATGATTGTCAGCCCCCCACGATCTCAACTAATAGTTTTCAGGAGCTACAAAGTGCGGTTTCGAAAACTCGTGCGTCACCGAATGGTTCTTTGAATACTGAATGCAGTCAACAAGGGCGTGGGCATGAGACCCGTGAAAATTGTGGAGAGAGGGTACGACAGGCATCTCTTCGTCCTTGCGAGGGAGGCTCGCAACAAGAGTGGGCACAAGCCCCCGCCTGGCGGCCTCGGGTCCAAGTATCTGACGAAATTGAAGCTCATCCTGCCAGTCGGAAAGTACAGGGTGTGGAATCTTCTTACCACCGCCGGAGGCATTTCTTCCTGGCTTGCGCACGAATGCAGGGGCGACCCCGTTCCGGGCAGACCGTTCGGAATGACCTGGCGCGATGGAAGTTCGGAAGAGGCCATGGTCGTCTACATGGGAGAGAAGCACTCTTCGTTCCGGTTCCGCTGGCGGGGAGGGGCCGAGGTCAGGTTCTATCTTCACGGAAGGCTGACGACACTGACGCTCGAAGTGGAGTACCCCAAGACGCGCTCCGGGGAGGCCAGGCTCGTTTCCGAGCTCCCATTTTGGACGTTCGCGCTTGCGAATCTGAAGTCTGTTGCCCTCGGCGGGCCGGATCTGCGCAACGACCTTCCAGGCCGCATCTCAAAGGCGGGTTTCATAGACCGGTTCCAGGGCACTAAAGTGACCTCAGCCTCCGTGGCCTAAGGGAGGCGACTGTTCGAAGGGGACCAAACAAAGGCAGAGTCCATCCGGGCAGTGAAGGAAGCACGCTAAGAAATTAGTCGTGTGTCATCAAACCGGGATGCCAGACTCGCCACCATGCTTTTGGATTCAAGGGACTGCGGACCGGAAGCGTCTCAATCCGCTTTCCTGCGGACTAGGCGTCACAGAGCCGTTTCGTTTTCACGCTCTGACCGTCGAGCCAGAGGTCTGAGACGGCCCCGTTCTCGTCCATGGAGGCTTCGAAGTCGCTGAGGAAAGACCTCTTGTCCGACGAGCAGTATATCCGCACCGTGCCGGTGGACAGGTTCCCCCTGATCCTGCTCTGAAGGCTCGAGACCTTGAGCCTGGCCGGGAGGAGCCTCTGAATCTCGCAGGTCAGCTTTTGGTCGGCAGGGGTCTTTCTCATTAGTGCATCGCCACTACGTACACGGTGCCCTCCATCCATGGATGGTACTCGCAATAATAGTGATAGGTCCCGGGCTGAGTGAAGGTATAGGTGAACGATTCGCCCGAGTCAAGGTTGTGAGAATCGAAGCTGCCATCTCTTGCCGTCACGGTGTGGGGCGCCGAATCTTGGTTCGCCCAGGTGATCGTGCTGTTCATACCAATAACGACAGTAATCGTAGTCGGGGAGTAGCCGGCGGAGCTCTGATTCAGCACCGCCCCGTCAGGGATGTTGACTGTCACCCCTGCCTGCTGCTGGCCCGTCGTCGTGGTCGTGGTGCCGCCCTGTCCGCCGACCTGGAACACGCCTATGGCGCCCCTTGAAGCGTAGGCGAAGGCGTGCGTCACGAACGGGTTCTTTCCGCCAGGGTCCCTGAAGTACATGTCGACGATCGCCCCGTTAGAGGGCGCGAGGTTGACTGTCTGGAGTCCTCTCTGTACGTTTGCCGGGTTCCCATCCACATAGACCGTGTCCATGATCGTGCCTATGACGTGGAAGGCTTCCCATAGTGACGGACCAACGTTGAGAAGATATAGTCTCACGAGTTGATTTGGCAGCACCAGCAACGGGCTCTTCATGTACTGAATCGCCTGCCCGTTGAAAACGACGTAATCGGGGTTGGCAGAGAGCATTTTGGTGTAGTTGCCTACCTCGGTACCGTTGGAACCGGCGGACATGTAGAACTCGCTCTCGACCAGGACGAAGCTACCCCCAGGCGCGGGAGGGAGAGGGGTCGAAGGCAGCACTATGATTGCTCCATACATCCCGTTGCTGATGTGTTGGAGGACCGGCGGAGTCCCGCAGTGATACATGAACACCCCCGGGTAGTTGGCGACGAAGGTGAACGTCTTGTTACCCCCAGGAGCGACGGTGGAATAAGCCGTCGCCCAGTCTATTTCGGCCGCGTGGAAGTCCATCGAATGCCCCATGGTCGAGTTGTTGATCAGGGTGAACACGACGGTATCCCCTTGGTTGACGAAGATGGCTGGGCCCGGGACGGTCCCGTTGAACGTCCAAGCCTGGTAGATGACGCCCTCCGCGACCTCGAGATCCCTCTGATAGGTGTAGAGAGTGATGTGCCTGGTCGTCGGTGTGACTGTGACGCCCCCCGTCAGGCCGCCAGCGAGGAGCGAGTCGACGGAATCCTTGAGCGTGTTCATCTGTCCTTTGATGCTGCTCAACTGATTGTTAAGAGAGTCTGACTGGCCGACGACAGTGATCATCATCCCCGCAACGATGACGATCAGAACCACAACGGCCGCTTCCGCAGTCGTCATTCCCCTCCGCCGGGATAATCGAACCGGTCGCATTCCTTGGATGTGTGGAGCTTTAGAGAATATCAACCCGTGTGTGCACTTGAACACTTTTAACTGCAAATGACGGTGTGAGAGCACTTGCCCCGGACGAACATCTCGATATCCGACGAAACTGCAGACAAGCTTTCTGAGGAGGCGATGAAACGTAACAAGACACTCTACGCTTTCGCTAACGAGTCGATAGAGGCTGTGGTTTCGGTCTGCAGGCTTTCGGGGGAGCCGGCCGAGATTCCCCCCGCCTGGAAGATGGGTAGGATGCTGAAGGACCTGGACGCCGTCCCGCTCCCGGGAGACCTGTTGGAGAAGCTGATCAAGAAGCTGTTCGCACACGACAGGGAATGGCTCCTCAGCACGTGGGAAGGAGAGGGGGACAGAATCGGCAAGTACCTGCAGATGGGCTACCAGGACATGAGCCAGCTTTCGGAGGCAGTAGTGGAGTTCCAAGGACTCCTGCCGATGAAGCGGGTGGAAGTCCGTAGCATTGACTCGCCCGAAGCGAAGGGGAAGATGTCGGTCAGGGCCGTTGGGGCGGGTTTGTCAGCTGAATCCACTGCGTGCGCAGAACACTTCATGAGAGGCATAATCGCTTCATACTCCTGGACCGTGAAGCAAAGTCGGATCTCGGAAGGAATGATTGAGTTCGAGATAGCGCGATCTGCCCGTTGAAGACCGCGCCAAAGGATTCGGTCTCTTCAATGGGCCCCGAAATGGTTGAGGGTAGGCTGGTGTCAGGGCCTGTCCTCTGAAGCCATCAAATAGCCACTGAACGCCGTCCCCCAGAACAACGAGGGGTAGACGATGAGCCTCTCCAGTCCGCCTGGACCGATGCCAAGGGCAGAACCCCATGTGACCCCCGACTGGGGGATGTACAGAACTAGAGCCGCCAGGGTCATTACGCCGAGGACTACTGAAAAATACGAAAGAGGACGACGCTGCCACTTGGCCATCAGGATAGCCGCGAGTCCGATGGAGAGGAAGGTGACGAACGAAAAAATGGAGTGGAGCGAGTACGGGCTTCCCTCCGGGAAGAACCCGATTCCCAATTGGCCGATGCCTGCCGCGACGATCGTCACTGTCCCCGGTTTCCACCTGAACGCCCTTTGGACGTAGTACCCGCTCGCGAGCACCAGCACGCCTAGGACGATTATCGACGGGTTGAAGATCGTCGCTGAATTCGGGAAGACCTTCCCCAGGTCGCTGATGTAGTTGCTGGAAACGCTGTATTCGGGGCTCACCGCTTCTGCCATTATCAGAAGGATTCCGAATTCAACCGCACCGATGAAGAGGCAGACCCCTGACTTTGCGGCGTTGGACGGCGCCACGGCAATCAGGGCTCCTGCCACGATAAAAGCATGGAAGACGGTGCGTGGCGAAGCGCCCCGTTCCTAGTCGTGTGTCTTCGTTGCCGGGTTCTTCGTTTTGGGAAGAATCATCAGTCCTTCTGCAGGGTCCCCGATTGGCGTATAGTCGCCTCTTGAGTACATGAGCCCGACGACCGCGGAGGTCACCGCATCCAGTTCGTCCCCAGAATAACCCCCCTTCTTTCTCTGTATGACGACCCCGTATCGTCTCAACGCTCCCTCCAGCCTTGAGAGCCCGGCTTTTTTCCTGGGCATTCCCAAGATGTCCTGGACCGCCCCTGGGAAGCTCTCGATCACCTCCAGGCCCTCCTTCTCCATCGCAGACCTGAGATGGATCCCCCTGGCCGTGAGCATCCTCATGGGGCCCAAGGAAATCGGGAAGAACCTGATTCGCATCCGGAGCAGCTCTCTGTCGCACTCCCTGAAGTGGGGGGGCCCTCTGATGTCGAGGCTCGTGCGTCCTTTCGGGAGGAAGAGCGGGGCGTCGACGCTCACGACCTCCGGATGCGATGCGATTGTTCTATCAAGAATCTCCTCGTCAGAGTGCAGAACGCAAGCCGTGCTTCTCATGTCGCCGTCCATCACGCTGAACCCGGTGTCCCTCTTGGGGCTTCCCGCAAGGTCGATGCCGACTATTATGATCAAGCTTGGGGGGGGACCCGGACCCAGATATGAGACCTTTTATCGACGCCGACGCTGCCCTGATGCATGGACCTGCTGGAGGAGGCGCGTTCGATCGAGCCGGAGATAATCAAGACGCGGCGAGCCGTGCATCAGAACCCGGAGCTCGCATATCACGAAGAGGCGACCGCGAGAATGGTCGCGAAGAGGCTTGAATCGCTCGGGATAGAGGTCAAGACCGGGGTCGGCGGCACCGGGGTCCTCGGGACGCTGAAGGGAGCCAAGAAAGGCAAGGTCGTGGCCCTGAGGGCGGACATGGACGGCCTTCCGGTGAAAGAGATGGCGGACGTAGATTTCCGGTCCAAGGTGGACGGGGTCATGCATGCGTGCGGGCATGACACTCACGTGGCGATGCTGCTCGGAGCGGCGAGAATCCTGTCGAAGCACAGGGACCAGCTGCACGGGACGGTGAAGTTCCTGTTCCAGCCCGCCGAGGAACACGGAGGGAGAGGTGGTGCGAAACCAATGATCGAGGACGGGGCGATGATCAACCCGAAGGTCGACTATGTTTTCGGATTGCACATCGACAGCGACAACAAGTCCGGGGAGTTCGGGTTGAGGGGCGGAGCCATAGCGGCCGCGCCCGACCGGTTTGTGGTGAAGGTAATCGGCAAGGGAGGCCACGGGTCGGCCCCGCACCAGACGGTGGACCCGGTCTACATAGCTGCTCAGCTGATACTTGCGCTCCAGGGCGTTTCAGGCAGGATGATCGACCCGGTCCAGCCGTTCGTGATTTCTATCGGAGCTGTGCACTCGGGGACCAAGGAGAACATAATCCCGGACGAAGCTGTCTTGGAGGGGACGATACGGACCCTAGACGAAGCGACCAGGAGGAGGGCGAAAGTCAAGGTAGAGGAGGTTTCGAAAGGGGTGGCCCAAGCCTTCGGCGCGAAGGCTGAGGTGGAGTTCGAGAAGGACGCGTACCCGGTGACCGTGAATGACGAGGAGGCGACGGACCGGGCCGTGAGGGTCCTCAGGCGGATCCAAGGGACCAAGGTCAAGATACAGAAGCCGATTCTTGGGGGCGAGGACTTCTCCAGGTTCCTCCAGAAGGCCCCGGGGACGTTCTATTTCCTAGGAACGAACAATCCCAGCAAAGGATGCGTGTACCCGAACCACAGCTCGAAGTTCAAGGTGGACGAGGACGTCCTGAAGATAGGCACGGCCTCCCTGGCCATGCTCGCGATGGAATTCTCGAACCCCAAAGGCCCGGCTTAGGTGGTCAGGCTGTACGCGACGAAGGTATCAGACAGAGTCTATCTTCTGGACACGTTCGCCGTGGGGCAGGAGGAGACGGTCGCCGCATATCTGATCAAGGGTCAGAAGCCTGCCCTGGTGGACTGCGGCTACGCTTCCTCGCACCAGAGCGTCCTCCTGGGTCTGTCCGAGGTGGGGGTCAAGCCCTCAGACGTTCGGTACCTCATACCCACGCACGTCCACCTTGACCATGCAGGGGCCGCCGGACACCTGCTGCGGGAGATGCCGAACGCAGAGGTCATAGCTCACGAGAGGGGGGTACCGCACCTTGTGGACCCGTCGCGCCTCATCGAGAGCGCAACGAGGGTGTTCGGGGAGGCGATAATGGCCCTTTACGGGAGGCCTATCCCGATCCCTCCCGACCGGGTGACGGCCGTCGGAGAGGAGTCCAGCCTCGACCTGGGGGACGGCATTTCGGCAAGCCTGGTTCACACGCCCGGGCACGCACCTCACCAAATCTCCGCGATGATCGAAGGAACGGGCGCCCTCCTGACAGCCGACGCGGTCGGGATCACGTATCCCAACCTGAAGACCCTGATACCCACTACTCCTCCGCCCAGTTTCGACCCTGCACTGCTCGCCTCTTCGGTCGACAGTCTGCGGCGGATGTCTCCCAAGCAGCTGCTCGTCCCTCACTACGGGGTCAAGAACGACCCTGACCAGGTCTTCGCCGACACCAATAGGAAGGTGCCGGAGTGGGTGGAAACGGTTCGCTCGATGATAAAGAGGGGGATGGTCCTGGATGATATCTCGGAGAAGATGTCGGAGAAAGTCGCTGCCGAGTCGGGAACATCCGACCTGCCGATCTATGCGAAGGTCTCCGTGCGAGCCTCGGTGATGGGGATAATCCACTACCTGAGCAAGAACCCTTGAATATGAAGAGGTCCGGAAAGAGGGCGTGCCGCTGGTATTCGCGTGCATAGCGCCCCACGGGGGTGAGTTGGTTCCATCGCTCGCCGGGAAGGAGCTGAGGCGGTTCGGCCCGACCAGAAAGGGGATGCGCGTGCTTGCCTCGCAGATCAGAAAGGAAAGGCCCGAGACCATAGTGCTCGCGACCCCCCACAACCTCAGGATGCCCAAAAACATAGGGGTCGTGATCTCGGAGAACAGCTCGGGTAAGGTTACGGACGGCCGGAAGGAGGTGAGCTTGAAGGCGAAGTGCGACCTCGTTCTAGGAGGGAAGATAATCGAAGAGTCGGAGAAGTTGGGCCTCCCCGTTGTGGGTGCGAACTTCGGGGCGCTCGAGGGGCCGCTTTCTGACTTGGCGATGGACTGGGGCACCCTGATACCCCTCTGGTTCCTGAAGAAAGAGGCGGGCCTGAAGAGCAAGCTCTTGATAGTCACCCCTGCCAGGGGAATCCCGCTCAGACAGAACTTCGAATTCGGGAGGGTTGTCGGGAGGCTCGCCGAGAGAGGAAGGAAGAAAGTTGCCTTTGTGGCGAGCTCTGACCAGGCGCACGCTCATCGGAAGGACGGTCCATACGGATTCGACCGCAGGGCGAAAGATTACGACGAAATGGTGCTTGACGCCGTAAGGAGAGACAGGCTGGCAAGCATCATGTCGACGAAACCCGGCCTCGTCGAAGGAGCCAAGCCCGACAGCCTTTGGCAGATGACGATGCTTGCGGGATTGCTGAAGGAAGCTCCTCTGAAAGGGACTCTGGTCTCCTATCAGGTTCCGACATACTTCGGGATGCTTTGCGCGAGCTACCGACGCTCGAGCTGATGCCGCGAACCTACGGGGCTATCTGACGAGCGGCATGAGCTGGTCGAGGCTCTCAATCCTGTCGCAGTCCGCGTCCTTCCTTACCCCGTCCCTGTCGAGGAGGATCCCTCTGATCCCGGCGTTCCTTGCGCCGACAACATCGGCCTCGTAAAGATCGCCCACGTGGACCGTTTCCTCTGACTTCCCTCCCGTCTTGGAGAGCGCAATCCTGAATATTTCGGGGTTGGGCTTCGCGATGCCCACCACGCCGGACACCACGATGTGTTCGATGTAATGGTTAAGGCCTACGGATTCGATCACACTGGCGGCGTCGGGGGGAGCGTTCGAGACGAGCCCGAGCGTGAACCCTGCCTCGTTCAGGGACCTCAGAAGCGGCTCCGCGTCTGGATAGAGCACGGAGGGGATCTCCTTCTCGAGCAGGGGCCATCTCGCCCTGGCCAGCCGGGACACAGTCTCCGCCTCTTCGGGCGGCTCCTTCGGAAAAATCCTCATGAACACCTTGGCGTCGAGTTCCTTGAACGCTTCGTTCGCCTCTTCCTCCCCCAGGTTCTTCGACCCATAGGTTGCCAGCCACCAAGGATCGGCTCGAACGTACGCGGAATGGATGGCGTCCAGTCCGACCCTCCTTCCGGTATCCGCCAGCACCCGCTGGAACACCCTATCTCTGCGCATGACGAGAAGTGTCCCTCCGAGGTCGAACAGGACCGTCTTGACGGCCAACTGAGAGGATGGGTCCCGGGTTGGCTAAATTCTTTCGGATGCCCCGGGCAGGCGAATCAACCGTTGAAGTGAGGTATGAACGGCGTGACGAGCATGCTGAACAGAAGAAGGGAGAGGACCGTCAGGGTGATGTAGACGTACGGCCGGTCGCGTTCGGCAGCGAACAGGAGGGCCGAGAGGGCCACTCTGGCCACTGGAGTAGCCAGAAGTATCAGGGTCCCGGCGTCGATGACCGAGTAGGGATTGAGTGAAGAGAGCCCGGCGGCCAAGGCGGTCAGGCTAGGGTCGAACCCGCCGTGAGGGGCCGAAGGATAGTAGGTCAGGAGGCTTCCGCTGTCTAGGCTTCCGAACCTGAGAAGGAGGAGCAGAGTCCCCAGCGCGATCACGGCAGCCGAAAGGAGGACGCCGAAGCGAAGTACCGCGCTGACCGCGTCGCTCATCCTCCGCGGGTCGGCAGTGTTCAGTTCTGCAGCCTCACCCAAGGGCCCTCAACACCATTTCGATAGCCCCAACGGCAAGGACGACCGCGAACACCTTCCTGACGGTCGGGTTTCTTGCCCTTGGGAGCACCCGCGCCCCCGCCGCTGCTCCCGCCAGGATCCCGAGCGCGACCGGGGCGACTATCAGGGGGTCTACGTCCCCGCGAATGAAGTAGATTCCGGCGCTCGCCGCGGCGGTCACCCCGATCATGAAGTTAGAAGTGGTCGTGGAGACCTTCATCGGAATCTTCATCGCCAGGTCCATTGCGAGGACCTTGAACGTCCCGCTCCCGATTCCGAGAAGGCCAGAGAACAACCCGGCGACCACCATCCCGACGAGGCCGGTCCCGGGCCGGGTCGCATTGTATGTGACGGTC
This sequence comes from Nitrososphaerota archaeon, assembly GCA_016200045.1. Lineage (GTDB taxonomy): Archaea > Thermoproteota > Nitrososphaeria > Nitrososphaerales > Gagatemarchaeaceae > UBA183. The sequence continues at coordinate 95,045 of JACQFN010000005.1, forward strand.
GAGCCGTCGGCCTCGACGTACGAACCCTTCAGCTCGAGTCTGGCCGCCAGTCCATGGAGCACCGGGTTGGAGGGGATGTCCTCTCCCACCTTACGGATCAATGGAATGAGCGAGACCAGAAGCACGCCGGCAAAGACGAGGCCTAGAAGCGCGGAATCGGAGTAGACGGCCACTGCGGCACCGACAATCGCCCCCGCCGTGGTCCCGAGCTCCAGGAACATGCCGATTCGGAGGTTGGTGATCCTGTCGCGGACATAGGTGGCAGCGGCTCCGCTCGATGTGGCAATGATGGATACGATGCTTGCGCCTATGGCGAAGTGGATGTCGACTCCGAAGAAGATCGTAAGAATTGGGATTATGACTATCCCCCCTCCGATGCCCACTATCGAGCCCAGGAAGCCGGCAACAATCGAAACGAGGAACATAACCGTGAGGAACTCGAAAACGAGCAACTGCAGAAGCGCGGGCTCCGCTGGTTACTTAGAGGTTTTCGAGATGCACGGACGAAGATGGCCTATGGCGTGGCTTCGAGGTCGGCGACTATCCTTTCGTGGCTCTGTTGTATCGATTCGACCCCGGTGTTGAGGATCACGCAAGGGACCTTCCAGTTCTTGAACATGGCCCAGAAGAACCTGGCCTGCCTCGCTCCGTCGAGCTCCAGGAGGTACGGGTTGTACCACGGTTCGTTCGAGATGGTCCCCCATTTCTCCTTTGGCCCTGCTCCCGGCAGGACCATGTACTCTCCTTTGTCCAGGATCTCGATGGCCTGCGAAGGCCCGAGCTTCACTTCCGCCGGGCTCTTGTCATCCCTCCTCAGCAGCACCACTAGGTTGATCGGGACCTCGTCCACGACCTTTTCCTTCCCGAGTATCTCGTCCCTCTTGACAAGGACCCTGGAGTTCCCGAAGGAGTAGTAGCACCACCCCATCCCTTCGTCGAAGACGCATCGCTCGTTGGTGAGAGAGCAGAGGTCTTCGCCGAGCGGATACTCGCAGTCCGCCTTCCGGGTCGTCACGTTCTCGTTCTTGGACCTGTCGAAGACTTCCCTGAGCCACCCCTGCTCCTTCTGGGACTCAGACCGCATGTACAGCGAGCGCTCAGGCTGGCGCGCTATGAGCCTCCCCTTCGGGTTCTCGGGAATGGGCTCCGGGAAGCTCACGTAGGCCCAGTCGTCCCCGCAGATCTTGCCGTCTGGGTTCAGGAATATCTTGAACGAGTGCGTCGTCTTCCCTGTCCCGGTCGGCGCGATGATTACGACACCCTTCCCCTTGTACAAGGCCGTGGCGCCGTGAATCGAGAGAGTGTTGAACCGCTTCTCGAGAATAGCCGCGGCCATCCCGAGAGCCCACGACTTGCACTGCCCGTAGTATTCGGTGTTGACGAAGAGGGCGGTGTTCAGGGAAGGGGAGTAGTAGGCGGCTGGTTCAAGCCCTTCGACCCCGTTCGCGGCAAAGATCTGGGCATGGGGGAGTACCCCCTCGGCCGCCGGCCACCAGTTGTTCGACCAGAAATCGGCTTGGTGGACACTGTTGGTTATCAGCTCAATGACGACGCCGTTCAGGTTCGCCTTCAGAGAATGCCCTCCGCCGGCGTCCAGGACCTCCCTGGCCCTCGCGAGCAGCATCGTGAACTCATCCGGGGGGGTGTTCTTGTTCCCTTTGACCCGGGCCCTGGACTGCGTCACATAGTTGTCGAATTGTAGGTTCTTCAACAGGGCGTTGGGCGAGTCGTTTTCGGTCGGCTTAAAACCGTTGACGCCCGTCGAGGAGTTATCCAACTGACGAACTGAGGGATTAGAATCAGGCCATCGGCGAAGGTTCTTAACGAAAGATGCCTGGGACCATCGCGTGAGCCTTGCGCCGCGTGGCGGTAGTCGCCCAGCATTGTGGGTGAAGTTCCTCCTTCTTGCCTTCGGGCTCATCCCCTCGCTGCTGTGGTCGGTCCCCGGACCGGTGCAGTCGGCAACGAATTTCGTACTGAATTCCCCCGCAGCCGGCAGCGTCCTGTCGGCCGGATGCAGCACGGTCACGATAACTTGGACGGGCGGGAACAGCACGTGGCTGGTCAACCTCACCCTGTACAGCCAGAGCCCCTTCGTGGTTGTCGCAGCCATAGCAGCGGGGATCCCGAACAGCGGCTCGTTCACCTGGACCGTTCCGTCGAACATTGCGCCTGCCGTCAACAACTACGGAGTGTACATAGAAGAAGTCAATCAGGCGACTTGGACCTACGGGCCGCTCTTCACGATAACCGCGCCCACCTGCTGCACCACAGTATTCGGCCCCACCACCATTGCCACCACCGGTACCCTGACCCTCCCCTTCACCCAGACGAGCACGGGTTCGGCGAATACCACTGTTCAGGTCACGAATGCGACGACGGTGACGACGTTCACACCTACCGTCCATAATTCTACTTTGACCACTACCCAGAATTACACCCACACGGCCACTGTCACCATGACCTACACGAACACCAGCGTCATCTTCACTTCGGGGATGGTCGACCACACGACGATTACCGGTACGACGACCGTGACATACGCCAATACTTCCGCTACGACCCAGACACTGACCACAGCCGTTTCAGGGAATGGCACCTACACGTTCACGTCGGTCGTCGTGGCAAACTCGACCGGCACGTATCCGGTCACTGTCACCTCCACGGGGACGAGCACGCTGACTTCATCAAGCACGGCCATTTCTACCGTGTCTCTTACGACCACCTGCAGCGCCACGTTGGTTTCTACGTCAAACACTGCCGCGACCAGCTCCAGCAGCACGAGCGGAGGAGGTATTCCAGAATTCCCGGTTCAGGCAGTCGGGGTGGGACTTACGACCGTGGCAGTCGTCGTAACTTACCTCGCCCTAAGGGCGAAGGCCCGTTCGAAGCTACTCTTCCGACCCTGAGTGCAGTCCGATAAACAGACCGCGGTCTGACGAGATTCCTATGCCCCTCAAACAGAGCAAGGGACAGGGGCTCGTTCCCCAAGTGGGTGGGCGGCTCGATGTCGATGATACCCACCTGCTCCAGCGGACCCAATCTTCTGGATGCGTCACGCGAACATCGACAGGCTATGGTGGAAGTGGTACAAGAGCCCGGCTGGTGCGGGGAAAACCCGAGCCTGTCAGGGTCGGCTGCGATCATGGACCCGTGGGCCTACGCGGAACCGGCCACGAGAGACATCATCGCTCTGGGCTATGACTATCCGTAGGATTGGCTTGGCTACCACTGGCGACAGAATCACTTCGACAGATTCCTTAAACCGGTGGGCCCTGCCGAACTTGTCGGCCTAGAATGCAGCCCGCACCCGTCAAAGGCGTCGCTCCGACGCAGGCATCGGAGGCGGGTCTTTGGGAGCCCGTCAAGTTTCAGTTCCAACACCTGCCGATCCACGTCGCCCTTCTTCGCACCGGGAAGATCCTGGCATTCGGAGGCACGGGCAACGACGAAAAGGCCGCGGCCCCCCACCCGGCAGAGCTCTTCGACCCGAAGTCCGGGGAAGTCCGGACGATCGACCAGAAATTGGAAGCCGACCTGTTCTGCGCAGGCCACTCCTTCCTCGCCGACGGCAGGCTCCTCGTCGCCGGTGGAACTAACAAGTACGACGGCGGCCTTTTCGGTTACCCGTTCCCTCCGTTCACAGGCACCGAGCAGTCATACCTGTTCGACCCGGCAACGGAGCTCTGGACGAGGGCGGAGGACATGGCCAACGGGCGTTGGTACCCTACTCTGGTAACCCTCGGCGACGGGAGGGTCCTGACCACGGCAGGCCTGACCAAAGGCTTTCCGTGGGTCTTTCTGCGCGAAGTCGAGGTCTATTCGGTCGGTCACGGATGGCACCGTCTTCCGGGAGCGGACAGATGGCTCCCGCTCTACCCCCGTCTCCACCTCCTCCCCAGCGGTGACGTCTTCTACTCAGGGTCCTACAACACTCACTATACCTTCCCGTTTGACCTGAGGGGTTTCCCGACGGCCACGCTGAACGTCGGCACCGGTGAGTGGCACGATATCGGCCTCCCCAACAAGTCTGAGAGGGAAGAGGGGACCTGCGTGCTCCTGCCGCTCGTCCCGCCGGACTACAGGGCGAAGGTGCTGCTTGCAGGCGGGGGCGACACCGGAGGGAAGGTACCCATCCCCGACTCCGAGGTCATCGACCTTTCAGTCCCGAGCCCCAAATGGCGGCAGGTCGACCCGATGAAGAATCCCCGGTACTACGCGTATCCGGTGATCCTCCCCGACAAGAATATCCTGGTGATCGGGGGCCGCGAGGGGGAGAAGGGCATGGCGGGGATGGACCTCCCCAAGGGCGTCGAGTACGGTATGGGGGGTTCCACTTCTGCCGTGGTCCCCCACGACTCCATGGCCGTCAACGACCCCGAACTCTTCGACCCCAAGATGGAGAAGTGGACGACTATGGCGACCATGAAACTCGACAGGCTATACCACTCAAACGCACTCCTCCTCCCTGACGGGAGGGTGATGACCTGCGGGAGCAACCCTGCGCGAAGGGTCAACGAGTTGAGAATCGAGATCTACCATCTCCCTTACATGTTAAAGGGTCCCCGGCCACGGATACTGTCAGTCGGGGGGAAGGCGTCGTATGGGGGGACGTTCGAAATCGAGACGCCGGATGCGGAAAGCATCCAGGAGGTGGCTCTGATCCGTTCCGCCGCCACCACACACTGCGTCAACACCGACCAGAGATACGTCGGCCTTACCTTCAGCGTCAGGAACCCGACGGCCCTCTCTGCTGCACTACCGGGCAACAGGAACCTGGCTCCCCCGGGATTCTACATGGTGTTCGCGGTCCGCGAAGGAATCCCGTCGGAGGCCGCTTGGGTGAACCTAAGCTGAGGCCCATCGTAAAATGTGTTCTGCTACAGGGAGCTTCCAAATGTTCTTATGGAGTGGCGGCAAAAGAGGAATCTTGGGGCATCGGACTCCGGTGGCAACCAGACTCGAGTGGGTCGAGGCCAGGGCCCGAAACTATGAGAGACTGAAAGAATTCTACGGCAAGACCCTAGGACTGCCTTTGAATTTCGAAGAGGAACGAAAGGACTTCATTCAGTTCAAGGTTGGCCCATCGAAGACATACCTCGCGATCCTGGACACAAAGAAGACGGGGATGACAAGGGCTGACGGGTTCGTTCCTACCTTCGAGGTCTCGGACCTGAAGAAATTCATCAGGGGGATGAAGAGGAAAGGGGTGAAGGTCGGGGAGCACATCGCCGAAGGCGACCACGTCAGGCTGGTCGACTTCTATGACCCGAACGGAAACCTGCTGCAGGCCTTCCAATGGAAGAGGAAACCCTGATAGCGCCCCCAAGATGAGAGTGGCCACGGCTAAAAATGCTCGGCTATTCGCCTACTAGCTTGAGACCGTATTTGGCCTTGAGCGCTGGAACCCATTCGTCGCTGAAGCTCAGTCCGTACTTTCGACGAAGCTCGGCACGCTTCTCCGCATCAGGGGATCCACCTATGCTGGGAATCGCAGCAAGCTCTTCGAAGTAGTGCACAAATCCCCCAGGCGTTATGATTTCTATCAGCCGTGCCTCCTTCGGCCCCGGGTTCCAGAAAGTATGCCGGACGCCTCGGGGTTTGAAGACCCAGGTACCAGGCCCGGCAGCGACTTCATGATCACCGACCCTCACTCCAACCATGCCTTCGACGACGTAGGAGATTTCGTCTTCGCTTGTGTGAGTGTGAGGCCTGACGAGCCTTCCGGGATCGATGGGATGCTCGACCACTGCGAGTGATCCGCCCGTGTCTTCAGGCAGGACCTTGTAGAGTACACCCAGACCTCCCAGTGAAAGCGACCTGCCTTCCGCCGGCGGAATCACGAGATGAGCGTCGTTGATCATGTTAATCGACGGAGCCCCTTCAGCATTAGGACTTGTGCGAGGGCGGTCGGGAGCCCCTCGGTGAGCCGCGTCCTCTCAAGTGCTCACTTCCCCCTTGGCTTGCTTCCCGCTATGACCACGGATTCCGCTCCGAAGGTCTTCGTAAGCCGCTTGGTGTTTTCCGACGGACTTGAAGCAAAGTAGTCCAGGCGCTTGATAACCTTTGCGTCGCCGAACCCTGCTTCCTTGATGGACTTCATGTACTCGCTTTCGACCGCCGCTCCTCCTATGCAGTCGGCCCACAGTTGTGGAATCAAGCCACATACCTTCTGGACGTTGCTCTGCACGACTATGTCGGATATCTGAATCTTCCCGCCAGGTCTGAGCACCCTGTAAATCTCGCGGAAAGCTTTAGCCTTGTCCGGGACCAAGTTGAGAACCCCGTTGCTCGTCACGACGTCGACGCTGGCATCGTCAAGCGGGATTTCAGTGGCGTCCCCCTTCAATATCTTGACGTTCTTCGCTCCCATCTTCTCGATGTTCGCCCTCGCCTTCTCAATCATGGCATCGGTAATGTCAAGTCCGAAGACCTTTCCCTTAGGCCCTGTCCTGAGGGACGAGAACAGCACGTCGGTGCCGGACCCTGAGCCGATGTCGAGGACGGTGTCGCCTGCCTTGATGGCGTCAGCGGCGTGAGGATAGCCGACCCCGGCAAAAGACTCGAGCGCAGTTTCAGGTATCTTCTCTATCTCCTTGGAATAGCCCACGAACTTGAGCGCCTCCCTCCCCAGCGGGAAGTGGTATCCTTTTCGCGGGTCGTTAGCGACCTGGGTGTAGAGTCCCTTGACTGCCTTGGTGATCACCTCGTTCATCTCGCTTTGAGATTCCTCCTTGGATGAGCCGACGTGAGAAGCCTTCGCCTCCTCGACGCTCATCTTGGACTTTGAGGTCTTCGCCGAGTACCTCCACCCGACCGCGCCGAATGGAAACTCCCTGCGCTCGAGGAGACCCCCTGTGGAGAGGATCTTCATCCTGCCTTCCACGTCATAGTCGGAGATTCCGAAGACCTCGGACAACTCCTTGGGAAAGATCGTCGCGCCCTGATGCCGCTCGAAGTACTCCAGAATGTCGACAGGGACCCTCCTTTCCAGCGTGACGCCAGCTGTCTTCTCGAGGGCACTCTGGTGCTCGCCTGATTCGAAGGTATTAGAGACCGCCACCCCCTTCCCTGTTCGCCTGTTGATGTACTTCAGAGTGAGGAAGCTTACGTCCATCTCCGCTTTCTCGTGTTCGAATAGCGACCGCGTCTTGTCTGACCTGATGTCACGCCTCAGACGCTCCGGGTCCAGGCCTACTTCCTTCCCGACTCCCACAAGATAATCCTCGGTCGAAGCATTCTTCGAATCGAGCGCAATCACCTCCATCAACCTGCGAAGGAACCGTTCGGCGACCTCCTCTCCCTGAAGTTGAGCCGCCTTGAAGGCCACGCACGCGGGCCAGGTCGACTTCACCCCTGACTTCAGGTAGTATCCGCTGTCCGCCGGCATCCCGGTCATCGAAGTGCTTTCCTTCACCCATGCCTTTAATGCCTCATCTCCTACAACATCGTACTCTCTCCTCCACTCCGACACGTCGTCAGTAATACCACCCATTCTGTAGACCACGTTGATTTGATCCCCGTGGACCTCCTTCAGCCTGCTCAGGACCGGCTCGAGCCCCCAACTCCACCAGCACCACGGGTCGGCGAAGTGTATTACATCGACCAAAGCAACGGGTCTTCCGTCTTTTCCGGGCATGGCCGCTTGATTACTGGTTTGCCTTATATCCTGGGCGGTAACGCTTCGCCCGAAACACACGGCAGCCACAATCGTGAAAGCAGAAGAGGAGGCTTCACGTCCCACGTCCTAAGGCCCCCTGAGGTACGTGCAGGGATGAGGAGGATGTCTACGCTCTCATCGCGAGGGAGGCTTCCCTTTCTTTCATCGCAGCACAGAGGTACCCGAACCAATCCCAGACCTGAGGCCTGTTCCATTTGTCCCTACGTCCGACGGTAATGAATTCTGTCTTCTCCCAAGTCTCGAGTTTCAAGGTGGAAAGAAGGTTGTCCAACTATTCAATTTTGACAAGTTTGCGTTTCAGCAGCAGTCCCACGTCCTCGAAGAAGAGGCAAGCTGTCCACAGGGTCGCTCGATCCCCGACTGGACTCGGTCATACCCGAGCCCATGCGCTAGGGGGAAACAGAGATAAGCTCCATAGGTTCGCATCGTCCGGTTCGACTAGTGGGAAGCATCGTCAGAGGACGGACGGTCGTCAAGGAAATCGAAATTTCGAAGCGGCCTGACGTGGTCTACAGAGCCCTTACCTTGCCTGCCCTGTTGAACAGGTGGTTCACGCATGGCTCAAAGGTCGACCTTAGGGTTGGGGGCGGGTACGAGAATCTGGATGGGGACAGGGGGACTTTCATTGAAATCACACCAAACTCGAGACTGCGTTTTACATGGGACAACCCGAACATCGGTGCGGGAAGCGTGGTAGAGGTTCTCTTGGCTAGGAGTGAAAAGGGCACTATCCTGACTCTTGTTCATTCTGGGTTCAGACGGAAGGAGGATTTCGACCACTATGCCTCGAAAGAATCTGGCTGGAACTGGGCCCTCCAGAACTTGAAGGCCCTACTTGAGGGCAGACGGCTGACTAGTTACGAAAAGTGGCTGGCGAAGACCCGATAAGCCCCGAACTCGATGGGGGCGTTAGCTAGTCGCGCCTGTCTGAACTGAAAGGTCGGCCCGGGCGGGACTTGAGCCCCATAACCAGGGCCTTGAGCGCGAAGAACTGCCCCAGCGATGACACCTATCCTGGTCGGAGGTACTAATGAGGCCCAAGCACGTCTTTCGTGGTGAATACTTTGACTTTCTTTTGGCGTCGCAGATGAGTATCATCGCTCCAAATTCCATCACACTCCACTGCCAATGAGGCAGCCAAGAAGGGAATGTCACCCTTGTCTATGTGTCCAATCTCAGCTTCACCTTCTCTCCACTTCGCCAATATTGTCATCGAGGGAATCACCTCCATGTTAGACAATAGTACGTCGAACACGACGTTCACTTCGGCCTCTGGAAGTCCAGATTTTTCAGTCACAGTTGACATGTGCCTGCGCGTTTCTTCGACCCCGTGCTCGGGGACCATGTAGCTATGAGTAGGGGAGAGAAGTAGGGCCCTCACCCTTGAATTCCTGATCAAAGCCTTGAGGAGTATGTTCGTGTCGACGACAAGCTTCAATCAGTTCGTCTCGCGTCTTTCGCATACTTGTCGGCGAGACTAACCCTGATCGTCTTGCCAATCTCGAGCGCGTCCTTCTCCGTGAGTCGGCTCTTCGACGTGATTCCGTCCACAATCGTGAGCCGTCTAGCGTATTCCCACATGGCCTGCCGGGCTACCTCGCTCCACTTGATTTCGGGATGTCTCTTCATTATCCTCCTGAGCTCTTCCGGCACCGCAAGCGTCACGTTGGCCAAATCTCTCGCTTATGTGCAACATGTGTGTCCACGTATTTATGTGCTTCTATCTCGATGGTCGCATTAGATGCGATACGGCTCGGATTGGGCCCGTTTTGCCAAACAAAGCTTTAGATTGCCCCGGCCGTGTATATGACTCCTCGGGTGCAAATCCCCGGCGGTACCAATGCCCAAGGTGGGATTGTTTAGAGATTCGACTCCGACCGACATCGGAGTGTTACGAGCCCGACGGGAATCGGTGGGGAAACCGTGTCAGGAGCGGTATCGAACTCATGTGCCCTTCAACGACCCTCACGCATGATGCCATCCCTAGGTATTTCAAACGAAGTCATCCTCTGAGAGAACCAAATCCCCAAACCTCTTGGTCAATATGCTCAGGAAGATTTTCGGACTCACGATTCGAACTCCTCGGAATTTCTTCAACTCCCTAAGATGCCTATCGCCAGAAACTATGTAGTCGGCTCGCCCGTCGACGGCCGTGTTCACTACCACATCGTCATCTGGATCCTCCCTCACCGCCTTGAAGCTGGACTTCATGGGGACGACTTCCGCGACGTCTCTGACCGCCACTTCGAACCTGGAGATGTCCGCCCTGCTGTAGTCGAATCTCGTGGCCACTTCCTTTCTGCTCATCACATCATTGAACTCTTCGAGAATCTCCTTGGAAAGGACAAGAGTGATCTCGTCAAATGTCGCAATTAGGTCCAAGACGTCCGCAGAATCACCGCGCTTTGAGATGAAGGCAGAAACCAGGACATTTGTATCGAGTGTTACTCTCATTCGGTTGCCTTTCTGGTCTCTCGAATGAGTTTCGTAACCTCTCCCTCGCTGAAGCCGCTCTTACGAGCCCTCTCCCGTGACTCTCGCATCAACTTCTTCAGTCTGACCCTCTCCTGGGACAGGTCCAACTTCCTCAGGACTATCGTGTCTCCCACGCCCATTATGATGAACCTCTCGCCTTCTTTCAGATTCATGCTCTTCCTAAGTTCCGTCGGGATTACGATTTGGCCTCTCTCAGACAACCTAGTCAATTCTAGCGCCATACTTGGTCGGAAGTAAGATATATCTTATTCATACATAAGCCTTTCCATCGACGAGCTTGTATTCACGCGGGCCCGACGGTACACGGACCCGAACGGGTTCAAGCCCGCCCCCGTTATTAGCCAAGAAGCCCATGAAAGGCGTGGCAGAAGAAGAGAAGCCAGTCCTGTTCCCGAGGAGCGTGTACCGGGACCTCCTCGAGGACGAGGGGTTCGCGGTCTGGATCGAGAACGTCTCCCGGGGCTCCAAGGTGGGGGCCGAGGTGGCCCTGCGGAGGATGGGGCGCATCTGCGGGCTGTTCCAGACCACGCAGCGAGACCTGGCGAAGATGTCCAAGGGCGAGGCCGGGGACTTCCTCTTCAGGCTGGTATCGCGGCTCGAGAAGGAGGGTAACAGGAGCTCCAGCATCGCGGGGTACATGAAGACCCTGAGGGGATGGTGGCTCTTCAACGACCTGGAGGTGACCAGGAGGGTCAGGCTCTCGAGGTACGTGGGGCTGTACGACAACGAGCGGGTCCCCACCAGGCAGGAACTCCATTCGATCTTCGGGCACGCCGATCCCCAGAAAAGGGTCTGCTGCGCCCTGATGGCCTTCTCAGGGGTGAGGCCCGGGGTGATAGGGAACATGTACGGGGACGACGGGCTGAGGGTCTCGGACCTCCCTGACCTGACCTTGGGGGAGGACGGGTCCATCTCCTTCGCCAGGACCCCGGCCATGGTCGCGGTGAGGAGGACCCTGTCGAAGTCTGGCAGGCAGTACCTGACCTTCCTGCCGGAGCAGGGTTGCGGCTACGTCAGGGAGTACATCGGTTGGAGGGTGAGGATAACCGGCGAGAGGGTGGGACCCTCCTCCCCCCTGGTGACCGCGAACCAGATGA
>JACQFN010000006.1 GCA_016200045.1 Nitrososphaerota archaeon
CAGAATCTGGGCCGGAGCTGGATCTAGGCTTACCGTATATCGCCAGTTTACGCTTCGAACAACCATGCTCCTGGTGTTTAAAGGATCGGCGTTCAAGCCCGAGTGAGCACTGGCAGAGGGCACTTGCAAGAGTAGAAGGGCCAGAATGCCGAAACAAAAGAAAACTTTTCTTCGTTTCACCTGATCTTCCTTCGATGTAATCGCCAATATGCTAGGATTATTTATCTATTCTTCAAACAAGAATGATTGAAGAAGCCCAGAGGAGACCCAGCCAACAATCAGCGACGCGAGCAAAGGAGAGTCTCCCAACTTCATACCAAGACGCTCACGACAAAGAAGAAAGTGGATGGCCGACTAGGGCCATCATACAGGGTCACTCACCAAGAATCCGAGTCACCCGTCGCGTGCAGATTCGGTTCGCCGATTAGTGTCGCATCGGGTCCTGGTTCCAACAAGGAACGAACCCGCATAACGTAACCAAACCCAGTGGCAAAACCGCTCCGGGTCCCATCGGGTCAGCACCCGAAGCACGGGCGAAATAATGTCGGGAACTTGCACCATCTACTTGAAATCCCCCTGGCGGGTCTCTCATCCGAATGAGACAATCGAATTAAGTGCCCCGAATCCATGCCGGGCTACGAATCGAATTACCTGCACGTTGATTTGGCAATCTCTTCAAGTCGAGTCACTTGCATTTCCACCATCGAAATAGAGTACCTGCTTCGACCCCGGACTGCTTTGACTTTCGGAAGATCATCGATCACCATCCAATACCATCAAAACTAGGTCAGACCAGGTTGAACTGACCACTCATTTTTTCGGATTTGAACCTAACAAGCAGACCCAATCCGACCCGTGGTATTTCGCCGCACATAGGGTTCATTGCGCCTCCGCCGGGAATAACTCATCCTGCGTTGAGATGTAGTTGGTCCGCCAGCTGAACTGGTCGCTCTTATGAGCGTCTAGCGTACACTCTGACTACTTCAAGGCCTCTCATTCCTACTAAAATAGCTCCGCGGTCCACGCAGAGCCTAGGAACGGGTTCATGTCTCAATCTATCATTGAAACCAGCAACCTCGTCAAGTTCTACGGCGAGACGAGGGAGCCAGCCCTGGACGGGTTGGAGCTCAAGGTCCCTGAGGGGAAGATCTTCACCCTCCTCGGACGGAACGGGGCAGGCAAGACGACCTTCCTCAGGATCGCTTCCACCCAGCTTCTCCCTACTTCGGGCTCTGTCAGCGTCTTCGGGATCGACGCCCTGAAGCACCCCAAGGAGATACGCAGTCGAATCGCGATATCTCCTCAGGAAGCAAAGCCCCTGTGGACCCTGAACGCCTACGACCACGTCTTGCTTACCCTGATGATGCGCGGAAAGAGCCGCTCCGAGGCCTCAAGAAAGGCGAAGCGGGTCATAGACGCGGTGGAGCTGGAGGAGGTGGAGAAGGTCCACTCGGAGGAACTCTCCGGTGGGATGCGCCAACGCATACTCGTAGCGATGACCCTGGCGTGCGACGTCGAGCTGATGTTCCTCGACGAGCCAACGATTGGCCTGGACCCTCTCGGAAGAAGGAGGGTATGGAGGGAACTGATCAGGCTCAAGGAGGAAGAAGGGCGGTCGATTGTCCTCACTACGCACTACATGGACGAGGCGGAGGCGCTCTCGGACGAACTGGCGATCATCGAGAAGGGGCGGGTGCTGGTTCAGGGGAGGCCTTCGGACGTGCGGGCGGGGCACCTGAAGTCGAAGCTGAGGATAGACATCGCGGCCGGGTTCACCGGGTCGGAGCTTTCCTCTTACGGAAGGGTCATGGAGGCCGGAAACCTGATGCGTCTGTTCGTCGACCAGGCAGCGGCTGAAGAGATTGGGAAGGAGGCGCTGAAGCGGAAGGCCACCATATCAATTGCACCTGTCACCCTGGACGACGTGTTTGTGGACATCGTAGGCAAGATCATCGAGGAGGACGGTATGGAGAAAGCAGACTCCGGCATGGGAAGGAAGGGGCGATGAGATGACGCAGACCATCGGGACGCGGGTCTGGCGTAACCTCAGGACAATCGGCTCGCTCTGTTACTATCTCGGCATCGTCCCCATGTACAGGATCCCGACGCTCCTCCCCTTCGTTTTCGCGACCCCTTTCACGATCCTCTTCATACTCTACGTGAACGGCAACCCGGCCGCAATGCCCTCCGGGGTGGCTGGGGCCATCACCATGACTGTGTCGCAGCAGGGTCTCTTCCTGGGCGCCGACCTCACCAACTACAAAATCGAGCACAAGTTCCAGTCGATGGTCGTCGCGTCCCCGGTGACCCCTATCACCTACATGTTCGCGGTCGCCCTCTCAGAGTTGACCTTCGCCGCCCCGGCAGTGGCTATACTTCTTGCAGTCATCGCGTCGACCACGGCAGGGATAGGCCTGGTCGGGATCCTTCAGGTGCTTGCCGTCGTCTTGATGACCTGGGTCACCACGAGCTCAATCGGGTTCTTCCTTTCGACCTATCTCCTGAACACTCGGACTGCTTTCCTCACAGTCTCCTTCATCTCGATCCTGCTTTCCATCCTCCCCCCGGTCTTCTATCCCATCAGCTTGATACCTGAGGGATTCAGGTGGCTTGCGGAGCTGGTCCCCACGACCCACTCGTCGATCCTCGTCCAGAACGCCGTTGGGCTGAGCGTCCCATCTTCCGAGGTCGTCACGAGCTGGGTCGCGCTGGCGGCGTTCACGGTGGTGTTTCTCCTGATCGCGCTCTTCAAGGCGAAGTGGCGGGAGAATTGATGAGAGGCCTTTTCCGCAGGATAGAGGATATCGGCATCCCCGATTCCGGGGGCAGATTCCGGCGACCGAACGTGCAGTCTCTCGTCTGATTAGTTCGGTAGTTAGCGGAAAATTCCTTGTTCAAACCGGGACGGACTCCTCTGTTGACTGGGCGGTGAGCCGAGGCAACCCGCACCGAAGACAGTGCTCCCCTTCAGGATATTAATGGAATACTGTCGCCAGGATTTGAACCCAGCATGCTGGTCGGAAAGACTCCGAACGGGGACAGCAATTCAAGGGCATGAAATAGGGAATTCGCCCCCAAATCTTTTCGAATAATCGAGATGTACACATTAACCTTAAGAGTCCCTTACCTATTGGGGATGTGGCTGGACTCATGAAAAAATTAACGGGAACCATACTATCGGCAATCTTGGCCTCTATGATGCTCGCTTCATTCGTTTCTCCAGTGTTCGCCAGCACTAACCAACAGGTGGTATTCCAAGACAGAGCGGGAACGGGAACTTTCTTCCCCACCGGTGGTGGATCGACGCCGTTCGGGTTCTGGATTTGGTGTCAAACAACGGTTAACAGCAACGCGTATGGGAATGACTGTACGGGTTCAGTCTACTTCTACGAACTTGGCATCATAGCAGGTGTAGAAGGCGAGTTCACTGGGACTCCCACAAGCTTCACAATCACGGCTGATTCCATCGCTGGAAGCGGCTTGGTCTCCTGCACGTTCACTCACTCTGGCGCCATCACCGCGGGCACCACCAATTCGGCCAGTGTTTCTTGTTCGTCTCCGTCCGGAACTGGGTCTGATTCAGCAGTCGCAATAAAGTTCACAGCCTAGTTCCTTAGGAACGGGCTGGAGAGGTCGATTCTTTTTCATGTCAGCGACGAACGAGATCTCCATATCGCACTCGGGAGGAGACGAATTCATGGGTTCCATTGTCCGTGGAAAACCAGACGCGCTGGCCACCTAGGCAAGTTCAGCCATACGTTCGGCTCCCGCACCGCCCGGTCGCCGGGACTTCCACCCTCGGGTTCCCATCGTTGGTTGATTTGAAAAAGCTCGAATCTGACCCCGATGTATCAAAGAGGCTTGAAATTGCCCCGGCCGGGATTTAGACCGAAAATGGGTACAAACCACTGACGCAGCTTGGTTTTGAACCAGTTGGAGTGCGGTCGCCGGGACGACCGGACTACATGTAAGTCGGAAATTCCCTAAAACGCTTCGCTTCCCGACAAAGGCGCGGCGCTGATCTTAGGTTGGCTTATTATGAGTCTTGACCAGAGAAGGAGTCATGGATGTCAAGGACGTCAGGATCTTTTGCGAAATAGCCTTCAGGGACTTGAGCTACAACGCCACCACTCAGAGGCACGTGAGCCCGACTGAGATTGGAAGAAAAATAGGGCTCGGTGAGAAGACCGTCCGCGCAAGGATAACGAAAATGGAGGAGGACGGTTTCATCAAATATTACCAGGCTATGCCGAGCCTCTCGCTGTTCGGACTGGGCTTGATCACTCTCTACAGGTTCGAAGCGTTGAACCTGGCGAATAAGAGGAAGCTACTGCGAGCAGCGCACGAGATTCCGAGAATTGTCGAGGCCGTAGATTACCTAGGGCCCACCGTGTCCATCGACATCGCAGGGCAAGCAGTCGAGGAGATTCATTCTGCGGCCGATAATATCGCGCGCAGATTCGAGCTGAAGAAGTTCAGCCTTGGGACACGAAAAGTGCGAGATCCCGGTTTCAGGATGGATCGACTGGACTGGCAGTTGATTCAGAAGCTGAGATACGATGCCAGAATGGCGACCGCTGACTTGGCTGAAGACCTCGGGATCACCCCGCGCATGGCCGAGTACAGGCTCAACAAGATGCTGGACTCGGGGACGCTGCTCATCAAGGCGGTAATCAATACACAGAAACAAGCCGGACTTGTGTTTTACGAGATGGAGTTGTCGGTTGAAGACGATAAAAGGGAGACTGTCATTGAAAAGCTCAGGCAGTCCTACGGGGAGAAGCTCTATTCGATTAGTTCCCCTTCATCTGGACTTGTCCTGGCGAGTATGTTCGGCTTCAATCTGGGTGAGCCAGAAGATTCGGCATCTGCGTCTTCGGAGATTGAAGGAGTAAAGTACTGCCAGCTCCTCATCCTGAAAGAATTCGTCGAGCCGAGGAAGTACAACTGGGTGGACCAGTCAGTCGCAACGAAGCTAGACGCCTAGACTGACTTGATCATCTTCATGATCTCAGCGTCGGTCAACGACGCCTCAGGGTGGACGTCGGCCATGTGCATCCGACTGTGTTTCATTGCCTGTTCCTCCCCCTGTGGCGAGATTACCATCCAGCCACATGGGCAAGTCGCCATTTCTGCCATTGTTGATGAGTTGGGTCGGTGATATTTATGTTGGCTGAAGGAGAAAGTCTCCTCTGGGCCACCTACCCGGCAATTGGGCCGCCATGGGAATCCATGGAAAAAGAACTGCTCTTCGAAGCAAAAGTGAACACCAGCTCAATCAACATCAGGGAATTCAGTCCACAAGGAGCAAGGATCGACGTCTTAGCTACCGGCAAAGTGAGCGGAAAGGTGAGTGGGCTCATCTTCACGACTCACAACGCCCTCCTTAAGGCAGACGGCACAGGCGAAGCCGACATTAGGTACATCGTCTTCAGCAATGGCGAACCAGTCTTCGTATGGGGGAAAGCAGCGGGAAAGGCCGTCGACCCCACTCCCACTTACAGGATCGAGGAAAACCTCACATTCCAGACCCCATCTCAGAAACTGGGGTATCTCAATACAACCAAGGGCTGGTTGGAAGGTCTGTACAACTTCGCAAGCGGCGAATACAACTTCAAGGTCTACGCAACAAAGTAGGAGATGGCGTGGACCTGCCTCTCTTTTTCACTCGGAATGACACGAATGACGCCCTGCAGCAAGTGACCTCAAGCGGGTGGTCGTACCTATGATATCTTCAGCGTTCAAACCATATGTTGAGAAGTGGCTGGCTGGGATACAGGAAATAACAGACCCGATGAAGGGCCTAGGCACGGTCAGGGCTGATTCGGAGTTGGTAGGGGACCAGCTGCAGGAGGCTAGAATGAGGGATTACGCTCTGGTCTGCGACGAACCCTCGTCCCTAGGCGGCACAGATAAAGGTCCGAACCCTCTGGAGTTCTTCATGTCGGCCGTGGGCTTCTGTGAGAACGTGACACTCGCGAGGTTTGCGGCTCTACGGGGATTAGAGTTGGACTCCCTTGAGACGAGTGTCAGAGGACATTGGGACAGAAGAGGCCAGGGGGAGTGGGAGGGGATCGAGCCTGCTTTCAAGGATTTTGTCGTCGAGACGCGGATAACGTCGAGTGCACCCCTCGACAAGATACGCGAAATAGTTCGAACGACCCACTTGCGATGTCCCATGCATTCGAGCATTTCAAAGATAGGACCCGTGTTGGACAGACTCTTCGTCAACGGGACCGAGGTTCCGCTCTAGCAGCGCCTCGGAGCGAGAACAATCGATTTGCAAGGAGCCATTTCTGTCAAAGAGTCAAAGATCAACGGAAGGGGTGTGTTTGCCAACAAGGGCTTCGGAAGGGGTGAACAAATCTTGAAGCTAGATGACTCAAGATTGGTCCCAGATAGAGGCAAACTTACACCGGAGCAGAGAACGCACGAGATAGATGTCTTCACAGGCAGAGACGGAAGAGTGAGAATCGTGTTCATGAGCTCGCCTGGAAGATACATCAACCACTCCTGTGATCCGAACGTCCGTACCAAGACAAACATGAGGAGCGGAGTTAGAAATGTGATTGCATTGAAGTACATTCGAAGGGGTGAAGAAATTACTTGGGACTACGCCCTTAACTCGTGGGAAGAGTGGGAAGTACCAGCCGAATGCACCTGCGGGAGCTCGAACTGCCGCAAGCTAATCCGTGGAAATTTCTTCACACTTCCGAGGGATACCCAGATGAAATATCTTCCCTTACTCGATGAACCATTCAAGGAGCGGTTCAAAGAGGAAATCGCTGCGATAAAACGGGAATCTTCTCGTCGTCCACAATAAACCAGATGATCGAAGACAAAGTGGAGCAAAGGCGCGGCAGCCGAGCTAGGCCGGCAGCTTTTCACCGAATCTTACCTGATCGGTGCGGTCGCCGGGACTTCCACCCGGGTTCCCCTCGCCGGTGTGTGACCGGGGGAAAAGCTCGAATCCCACCCCGATGCCTCAAAGGAGCTTGATTATGCCCCGGGAACGGAGCACCCATATGGATGCCCTTTCGAAGACTCGCCTAGTATGTCATAGCCAGACCTTGACGCTTATGAATTGTCACGGTATGTTCTAATGTTGAGCGGAGATATAGAATCAAGTCACTTCGACATTGGAACAACGTCGATCAGACTTGTGAGAGTAGGTAGCGTCATACAGATTCTGTTCAGCAGCTCGCTTGAATCGGGGTACCTCTACAAGGAGCTGGCGGAAAAGTATAAACAGGCTGAGAGCAAATTGAAGGATGAGTGAACATGAGAGGGCTCAAAGAAAGGAAGGAGGCAGAGTTGAGACTCATCGCCGAGCTGACTCTAGATGCCACCTTGGCAGCGGAAGCCAAATTATCTAAGCTTGCAGAGAAGAGAGTTAGCAAGTAGGGGCCGAAGTCCCTACGGTAGCGCGACCTCCGAGCTCTTGCCACGTCTCTCGACCCAATCGTGCTCCTTTCGCCAAACACAGTTTGAAATTGCCCCGGCCGGGACTTGAGCCTTGGAAATGGGGCTCACTGGCAATGCCTCGGAGAGAATTAAGGAGGTAATATCGGTTTGACTGGATTTCCCCAAGACGATAACGCATCTATGATTTCAGCGGCCTAGGCTATCACTTCAACGTTCCGTACCGAGCCCCAACCTAGTGACAAGTGAGAGATACCGCGGATTCGACCTGTGTAGGTCGAATTCTGGCTCTACAGTGATGAATGGCAGGAAATATTCGCGGTCAACAAAGGCGGTATCGAAGAGGTCGAAGGCTCGGTCAGTTTCACCCAGAGCTAGGTAAACCAGACCAAGCAAGTAAGGAGAAATTGACTCCGTAGGGAGAGCTTCCGCTTCCTTCACCCACTTTCTCGCTTCTCCCATGTTGCCCATCTCCGCAAAAAGCTGAGCATAGAAATATTTGAAAGAAGCCTTGTCATCAGAGAGGTCGGCGTAAGTTCGAATCGCACGCTTTGCCTCCTCATAGGAGTTTGTGTAGGCGTAATTGACAGCTAGGGAGGAGAAGGCCTGTGCGAACTGGGGGTTTGCTTCGATTACCTCCTTTAAGACCGCGATTGCCTTTCCATATTCTCTCTTTAGGCTGAAGAAATCGCCGAGGCTGCTCTTTATCTTAGGGGAAAGGGGGTCTAGTCTGACAGCTGTCAGTATTTCTTGGTACGCTTCGTTCCATCTTCTTTGTGTGATCAGAAGATGCGAATACCATTGATGGGCGGTGGCGTCATTTATGTCGAGCTCCAGTGCCTTTTTGAACTCAGTCTCTGCCTTCAAGGGGTCGTAGTCATAGCTCCTAAGTATCCCTCCCAAGGTCGCGTGAGGGGACGCCAACCCTTCGTCAAGCCTGATGGCTTGTTCAGCGTAATCCCTTGCTGCTCTGTAACTTGAAGCCCGTTCTGCCATGCTATTTGCTGCCAACACGAAATGGCATTCAGCCAGGCCCGCGTACCCTAATGCGAAAGCGGGGTCGAGTTCGATGGACTTTTCAAGATAGGCAACAGCTCTGGATACACCAGTCTTGGTTCTTTCGTTCCAATAGTGTCGACCCTTCAGGTACAGTGTATAGGCTTCAATATTGCCCGTTGCCTTCGTTTCGATCCTCCTCGCCTCTTTGTCGACAATCTCCACACTAAGGGAATCCGCTATTCGTTTTGCTATGTCGCTTTGAATTGCGAAGATGTTGTCGAATTCTCGGTCGTAGCTCTGTGCCCACCTGTGACTGTCAGTGTCAACGTCAATCAGCTGCGCTGTTATCCGAATCCTATTGCCCGCCTTCCTGAAGCTTCCCTCGAGTATCGACCCGACCTCAAGCTCACGCCCTATCTCTTTCAACTTCTTGTTGGTCCCTCTGTAGCTCATCACAGAAGTACGTGAAATAACACTCAGTCCTCCAACATTTGAGATGGTGGAGATCACTTCCTCAGTAATACCATCGGCGAAGAACGAGTCGTTAGGGTCCGGGCTCATACTTGCAAATGGTAGGATGGCGACCCTCCTTGAGTCCAATGCAGACCTTGAATGCACCTCGTTCTCCCACGGCATCACCATCCTGTAAACTTCCATCGGAGTGATTACATTCTTCAACGTCTTGGCGCCCAAGCTCTCCAACGGAAGCTCGAATTTGTTCTGGATGTGGTCAAACACCTGTTGGGTGAGGCAGACGCCCCCATCCTCCGCCAAGGGCTCAATCCTTGATGCAAGATTGACAGCGTCTCCCGAAATGTCACCCTCAGTCTCTACGACATCTCCGAGGTGAAGGCCAACTCTTAGGTGAACTCTCCGGTCTTCTGGCATCGAGACATTGAATTCTCTTGTTGCTCTTTGAATGTCATAAGCACATCTCACTGCTTCGAGTGCGTTGGTAAACTCGACCAAGAAAGAGTCTCCAATCGTTTTGATTTCTCTTCCGTTGTGCCTAGCGAAGATGGGCCTCAGCAGTTTCCTTTGTTCTTCAACCAGCGTGAGTGAAAGTGACTCGTTCCTTTGGCCCAAAGCTGTGTATCCAACCATGTCAGTGAACATGATTGCGGCGAGTCTTCGCTGTCCCTGGGACAAGCCTACCGGGTGGTACTCTCCGGTTGGCGATAAATCCGTTGTGGTAAAGCGCAGCCAGGATTCCAGATGACTCTAAGGCTCGGGGCGGAGGCTAGCACTGCGCAGGGAGCAGAATGATGTGTGCCGTTGGAAAGGCTCAGACTAGACTCTCTCTTTCCAAATCAGAGCTTGTAGTTGCCCCGGCCGGGAACGGAGCACCCATATGGATGCCCTTTCGACCATCTCCACCGGAGAAAGGTTAACCTATTCGCCTGTTTCCTCGCCCGCGATTGATTAGATTCTCCCAACATGCCAGAGTGAGGCTGACGGAAAGATCAATCACCGTCGAGGATGTACAACTGACCCTTGGAAACCCGCTGCAGGTCACAAACGGTAAGGTACGGGAGGCGTGCTGCCTGTCGCAAGATACCAAGAGGGAAATTCCTAGTCATAGTCTACGAGGAAGAGGCAGAAGACTTTATAGTAGTCACGGCCCTGAAATTGAACAGAAGAGGAGTAAAGAGATATGGCTTCACTAGAATTTGACAGGGAAGTCGATGCCCTCTACCTGAGGCTTAGGAAGGGGAAGGTCTCCTCAAGTGAGCCACTAGCTGACAACATGCTAGTTGACCTCGATTCAAAGAAGAGAGTCATCGGACTCGAGCTGCTCTTGCCTCCCAACGTGAGAAAGGAGATCAAGGCTCAATTGGTGCAGCCTTCGAAGAACTGAAGTCTGCGGTCGCCGGGATTTGAACCCTAGTTACAAGCTTGGTAGGATCATTGTTGCCGTGCATTAGGGTTCATTGCGCCTCCGCCGGGATTGATGCTTGCTCGAATGAAAGAAAAGGACAAAAGAAACAATACGAGGGATAGTTGGTGGGGAGGCCTTGAGCGAAGAACAGTTTCGTGACTGGGTCAACCGGAGGTCGCATCTGCCCTTGGCGGTCAAAGGACATACTTTCGTGCTGAAAGGCGACAATGTGATTGCGATTGACGGGGGAAAGTTCGTCTACGAAGAGGCCCTAGAGGTCGTGAAATTGCTCAACTCAAAGAGCCCGTTCGCGCAAATAAGTGCGACCTTCTCGATTTCAGAAAGGAACGGGACACTCCGTTTGATAGTGATCGGGCTCATAGCGATCATCGTCGTTGCCGTAATCCTGCTCGCCAGGCGCTAGCCTTCGATTCGTTATGGGCTTATTGTAACGTAGTACAGGTAGGTGACCCCTTGCGCGGGGACACTTAACACGCCGAAGTTCAGGTCGCCGGAGCTGTCTGTCCAGACGTAGACAGTATGTGCGACGCTCGCGGGTCCGTACGTTTGGAGCAGGTCGGCCACCTGGGCTGTCGTCTTGTTTGCACCGGCTCCACTAAGGGAGACGCTGCCCACCCTGAAGTAGACGGTGGGGTTGATTGCCGTTGCGTTGACGAGGGAGTATCCGTCTGAGATGATCAGCGTGTCAATCTGGTGGACAACGGCGTTCCTGTCTGTCGTCGCTCCAGTAGTTGAATTCCCCGTCCCAAGGTTCTGGAAGGCTGTGACAGCACTTGGGCCGACCCCCACGGCGCCCGAAGACGGGTTGACCGCGGTCATGAAGGGAAGTTGTGTTACTACGCCCGAGGTGCCGGGGTTTGTGTATACGGCAACGAAGTATGTGAGCTGTCCACCCACGGAATACAACAGATATGAGCCGAATCTGTAGTTCGGGAGCAGGGTCAGTTGCGTCCTCACCTCCTGGTTGGTCGTAAGTGCGTTCTCTGCTGCCGTGGGGCCGATAATGAGCGCCGATTGCGAGGGGTTCTGATACAGATAGACCTGCCCCAGCCTATCTCCACCGTAGGCTATGTAGAGCGCCCCGAGATTCTTGCTGACTACTCCCTGGTACTGAGCCAATTGTAGGCCGACGAAATACGTCTGGTTCCCGACTGCGAAGGGGACGTACTGCACGTTGCTGTCCCCGGCTCGTTCGTAGAACTGGGTGCCGGACCTGAAGACGAACGGGTCGCTGACGTGATACGTGAAGTCGTAGTCCAGCTGGCCTGGAACCGCGGGCGAACCGAGGAGCTGCTCCGGGTATCTGAGCTGGGGAACCAGCCATGAAGGTGGGTCCGACCAGGTGTTGTAATAGTTCTGGTAGAACTTCGTGATGAAATCTGTCGAGTTCGTCCTGAGGAGGTTAGAGACAGTATAGCCCTGCATCTCGCCGTTCTGAATGTTAATCAGTTCCACACCGAAGAACCTCAGGTATGGGCTCGCCGAAAAGCCGGAGCGAAGAGGATAGTCTATGTAGATTTGCACGGCGTAGTAGAGGTTCTTCCCGTCTGAGACGATGTAAGCCGAGGGGTCCATGGTGAGACCCGGAATCAGAACGTCACCGACCCTGGAGAAGATGTTCCTGTTCCACTGCATGTCTACGGATTGTCCCGAGAAGGCGAACCCGAGCTGAGCTTCGGCGAACGTGAACCACATCGACTTCTGCCAGCCGCTCAGGATGTAGTCCGGGGCTCCCGCGTAGGAGACGTTCTGGATTTCGTCATACCCGGGCAGGTGGACGTAGACGTTCTGGTTGAAGCCGTCCCCCTCGCCATAGTAGATGGGAGGTTCGGAACTGATCCCGAACGAATTCGTCGGAGGTATCACCGAGCCGTTATGAGTATTGATTACCAGCACCTTCGCGGCGTGGGTATAGATCAGGTGCTCACTGATCCAATCGGTCGACGGGAAGATGGGGGTGGTCGGGGAAACCCAATATTCGGTGCCCCTGTAGAAGACAATCTCGGAGCTGGCCAAACCCATCCAGTTGTAAGCGCCTATCTCCTTCGTGTTGGTGACTGTCGCCGCCTGTTGGTCCCACTGCCGGACCAAGTTGAGAATTGTCGATGGGTTGCTGGTCGGTAAGGTGGTGATGTTGCTGACCCGGATTTCATCCAGACCGGCGGACCACCTTGTTACAGTGATCTGTTTCTGGGTCTGAGGGTACCACGAGTACGCAAGGTAGTTGTTGTTCCAGTTGAAGAAGTAGAAGGCGCCGGCGGCCACCTGGACAATTAGGAGGAGGGCAAGTACCAACGCCAACCCTTTGAAGAGTTTCAACCGCGGCGCTTCTGCATTCCTCCTCGAGAGGAATGCGATTCCTACGAGGGTGAGCAGGAGGGCGCTCCAGACTATGCCGTAGATGTATGGTGTCGCTATGTTCATCAGCCAATAGGGCGCGCCGAGGACGACTTCGAGGAGGATGGCGGCGACCAAGGCGAGCAGGTTCCTGATCCAGACGTCGCTCTTTCGGGTGGCAAGGTTGGCGAATAGGCGAAGCAGAGTCCGGGCTGCGAAGACCAGGAGAAGAGCCGAAAGAACGTAGGATAAGACGGCGTATTGGATGGACATGGAGGGCATCAGAGCCACAAACCCGGCCCCTGAGGCGGGGGCTAGCGGGAGTGAGAAGATCCGTGGGACGTCTCCCCAGCTCCCGAGGCCCATTGCCATCATCGTCAAGGGATTCATCGTGGGACCGAGCAGAGGGAATCCGCTCGAGGCTGAGAACGCGTAGAAGGCTACTGCCCACTTAATGGTCTGCCAAAGGGACCAAAGCCATATGTTCATCTTCTCGCTCATTCGCACCCTTTCCTCCTCGGCCTCGTAGGTCCTCAGGCGTCTGTAGAGGACCGTCCCGAGTCTCCAAAGGTCACTCCCCCCAGGCCGTGGGTACACTAGCAGCAAAGCGAAGAAGCCTGCAGCGACGAAGGAGTATCCATGGTAGAAGGTGATGCCGAACCAGTCGAGGCCGGCCTTGGTGGAGTACACCGTTTCGGCGATGGACCACTGGAGTATCACCCAGGCGACGGAGAGGATGAGCGCAGCTGCGATGAAGCCGAGGATGAGTCTGGTCAGCCACTTGTAGAGCCTAGCACGATCTTCCCCGGAGTCTGACTCCATTCGCCCGGAGGAACTGAAAGTCATTATTTAGGAATGAACTTGTCGGAAGACAGAGGACGAGACCAATCCGGGTTACAAGCTTGGTAGGGCCATTGTTGCCGTGCATAGGGTTCATTGCGCCTCCGCCGGGAATGACTCATCCTGCGTTGAGATGTAGTTGGTCCGCCAGCTGAACTGGTCGCTCTTGCGAGCTTCCAGCGTACACTGGGACTACTTCAAACCAGTCTTCTACTGGATCTCTCCTCCATCCGCTCCTCCGCCTTGCGGCAGAGGTTAGGACGGAAGGCTCACTCTTCTCGGGAGTGGCTTCCCGCTTAGATGCTTTCAGCGGTTATCCACGATTGCTTAGCTGCCCGGCGACGCCCTCTCGGACGACCGGTACGCCAGAGGCAACGCCCCGCTGTTCCTCTCGTACTGGGCAGGGCTTCCCCTCAGTGAACCACCGCTTCCATCAGGTAGAGGCCGACCTGTCTCACGACGGTCTAAACCCAGCTCACGTTCCCCTTTGATGGGCGAGCAGCCCCACCCTTGGCCCCTGCTGCAGGACCAGGATGGGAAGAGCCGACATCGCAACTTTACCCG
>JACQFN010000008.1 GCA_016200045.1 Nitrososphaerota archaeon
AAGAGAAAAGGAGACGCGCCGAGCAGAGGAAAAGGTCCTCGAGAGGCAGACTAGGGATCGTGAAGAGGGGGAGGAGAAGAGCAAGAAGGACGACGAAAAGAAGAGGAAAGCTATGGTCGAGAAGCCCGACAAGCCGACTCTCTCAAGGATACTCGGGCGCAAACAAGATGGACAAGAAATTACCTTCCCTCGCACTGGCAGGCCGGTTCCTCCAAGTTGGAAAATCCTAGAGAGATATCCCCTTCACGCAGCTTTTGTGTACGCGACGGTGGCAGAGGACCCGACGGGCACGAACAGGACTTACTTCCTTGACGAAGTTCCGCTTTCGGATTCCGAAGCTGAGACCTACACCCTTCTCATGAACGCGCTTGAGACAGAACTCGCAGTTCCGCGGAAACTGGTCGATGCGAACGAATATTTCGACCAGCAATCCAGGAAGATCGCCGCAAAGTACTCGATTGACTTGCCAGCTCTCCCATGGGCTAAGATACTTTACTTTACCCAAAGGGATGTGGTCGGCTTCGGGGAGCTGGACGGGTTCATGAGGGACCCGAGCATCGAGGACATCTCGGTCGACGGCTTCGGCAAGCCCGTCTTCATCTACCACAACAAGTACGAGAGGATTCCGACAAATGTTTCGTTCGAGGACGGAGATGCCGTGAGCGAACTCATCGGCAGGTTCGCGCACATCTCCGGCAAGCACGTCTCGACTGCGTTCCCTATAGTGCAGGGTACCCTTCCGGGCGGGCACAGGATGATCGCCACCTTCATGACCGAGGTCTCGCCGAAGGGCGGGACCCTGAACATCAGGAGGTTCAGAGAGGACCCCATCACCATAGTCGACATGCTGAACTTTGGTGTCCTCGACTACAATCTCGCAGCGTACACATGGCTCTTGATGGAGAACAGGGCCGTCGCCATGGTTGTCGGGGCCACCGGAGCTGGGAAGACGACAATGCTGAACGCCCTCCTTACGATGGTCAGGACCAACGCCAAGATCATCACGATCGAGGAAGTGCAAGAGCTCAATGTGGCGCACCCGAACTGGACGCCATTCACCTCAAGGGAGAGGTACGGTGTGACGGAGGAGGGCCCTGGAGAAATCGGGCTCTTCGACCTTGTAAAGGCCGCGATGAGGATGAGGCCGGACATTGTCGTAGTGGGCGAGGTCAGGGGAGAGGAGGCGTACGTCCTCTTCCAGGCCATCAGCACGGGCCACGGTGGGTTGTGCACCCTCCACGCTGATGATGCGCAGTCGGCCATCCAGAGGCTCGTGTCGAAACCAATGGACGCGCCGCCGTCATTCATCTCATTCCTTGACCTTGTCTACACCGTCAGGAGGGTCGCCTTGCCCACTCCCGAAGGAGGCGCGAGGGCGGTCAGGAGGGTCATCTCTGTCGATGAAGTGAACGGGGTTGGTGACTACACGCGGATATTTACATGGAATCCGGCCACGGACACGCAATCGGCGATCCCGCTCAAGAACAGCCGGAGACTCCAGAAGATCGCGAACGACCAGAATATTACAATCTCTGAGGTCGAAGAAGAAATCCGGAGGAGAGGGGTAGTGCTTGAGTGGATGCAACGGAAGGGAATCAGGAACTTCAAGGAGATCACCCCGCTCTTCGAGGCATATGTGAACGACCCGAAGGCCACATACCAGAGGGCGCTCAAAGAACTAGAAACAATTCGGAGAGTGGGCCCCAGCACCACAAGAGTGGCATAACGGTGAGCCAGAGCAGTTTCGAAGGTCCTGGACAGCCAGCTGTTCCTGTCTCTCTGAGCTTCTTCGACAGACTTACGGCAGTGTCCTTCAGAATCTTCAAGTCCACGGCAAGGGGTCTCTCAAAATCGTTCCCGCGCTTGAAGCAGGACCTGCTGAGGTCGGACATGTCCGTAACCCCTGAGGGACTGGTGTCCGTGGCCCTCCTCCTGACGGTGGTGTCAACGATCGTCGTAGGGGTGGTTGCGACAATTGTCCTGATCTTGTACGCGCAATTCGCAGTCCTGCTGTTGTTCCTTCTTCCCTTGGCAGTGTTTG
The DNA here is from genome assembly GCA_016200045.1 of Nitrososphaerota archaeon. Classification (GTDB taxonomy): domain Archaea; phylum Thermoproteota; class Nitrososphaeria; order Nitrososphaerales; family Gagatemarchaeaceae; genus UBA183. The sequence goes on from JACQFN010000008.1 coordinate 2,042, forward strand.
GGACAGTCCTCTTCTCCCCCAGGTTCAGCGCCTTGGCGAGGGGGGGCAGGCTCGACAACGAACTCCCGTTCGTGGTTGGTTTCATCTCCATCCTTTCGGGCGGCGGAGAAACCTTCGTGGAGGTCCTGAGGAGGCTATCGAACCTGAAAATCTTCCCGGCCGCGTCAAAGGAGTCCAACAGGGTGCTCGTCGACGTCGACATTTACGGGAGCGAGCCCATAACGGCGCTCGAAAAAGCAGCAGAACACAACCCGAACAAGTGGTACGCCGACCTGCTATCGGGCTATTCTACTGTCCTCAGGACCGGGGGGGACCACATCAACTACCTGAATCTCAAGCTGAAGGAGGTCTTCGAGGAGAGGGCCGTCAAGGTGAAGCGAGCCGCAGAAGTGACGGGGGCAATCGCCGAGGTCTATCTTATCGTGACGGTGGTTCTCGGGATAACCGTCTTCACTCTCTTTCTCGTCCAAACGCTGGTCGCTGGGTCGGAAGAAGGTCTGACCAACATCTTCCTATTTGCATTCATCATCGTTCCCGTAATCTCTCTGGTGTTCATCTGGGTGCTTGACGATACCCAGCCCAAGTACCCCTTTACTGACAAGAGGCCGTACAGGGTATTTGCTGTGACTTTGGCAGTCGGAGTGGTCGTATTCTTCGTCCCCCTTCCCATCAAGACATACCTTCACCTCGCGCTAGCCTTGACGGTGATTTCAGCACCTCCGGCGTTCTTTGCCACCAAATACTCTCGAGAGCGAAGAGGAATTGAGGGATCACTGCCGGACTTCATCAGAGACGTCGCTGAGGGGAGAAAGATCGGACTGCCCCCCGAAGCGAGCGTAGAGAGGCTGGTGGGTCGCGATTATGGGCAGCTCTCGAAGTCGGTGAATTCGATGGGCTCCCAGTTGAGCTGGGGCCTTTCCTTGAAGAAGGTGCTCTCTTCCTTCACGAGCAAAGTCAGCAGCTGGGTCGCCAGGGCGGTCGCCACGCTCATGCTGGAGGTCGTCGAGGTGGGCGGAGGGACAGTGAAAGGCTTCGCGGAGATGGCGGACTTCACGAGAAGGGTGAGTTCCATGGAGAAGGAGTCTAGGTCGTCTCTTCGTGGTTACATTTTCATCGCATACCTCTCAGGGATAATGATAATCGTCTCCACCTACATCTTCATCTATTTCCTGCAGCAGGGGCAGGCCAGCGGGATAACTGGCGACGTTTCCGTGTTTCAGGTGTCTCCCGAAGTTGTCGATTTGCTCTTCACAGCTACGGTCTTTGAGGGATGGGTAATCGGCCTTGTAGCCGGGAAGATGGGGGAGAGCAGCGTTTCTGAAGGCTTCAAGCACGCCCTCATCATGGTGATATTCACGCTGGCGGCTGTGGGCATCGGCCAGACGTTCTTCCCAATACCTTTGTAGTGGAGAGACCAGGGAATGATTGACAGAATTCCACAATTCGGTGACGACCTAGTCACATTCGATTCGACCGAGAGCATGCGGCTCTACATCAAGAAGCTTCTGAACTACTACCAGAAGCAGGTCGACAGGTATGGTGCGGCGTCCGGAGAAATGATGCGCGAAGTTCTACGCCGTGAAAACAGTGCCAAACGCCAGGAGAAGAGGAAGAAGGCCGACCCTTCTCCTTGGCAGAAGATGGGCTCCCTTCTGGTCAACACTACCGACTCGCTCCTGGGAAAGAACGAGATCAACCTCCAGTTGCTACAGGAGTATACGTTCAAGCTCAGGGGAACTCAGGGGGCCCTTGAGGCCTTCGAAGGTCTTGAGCGATTCGACCTAGAAGGGAGCAGTTCGTTGATCCTGTACCTCAAAGACGGTGTACCGGGAAGAATCGTGGTGGAGCACGTCCGACCAAACCCTCCAGATGCTACTGCATCAGCCAAACCAGCAACGACGGTCGTCGATTCAGAAGGAAAAGGCGTGCAGCAACGGTAGGCTTGCCCAGAGAGCCCTAGAGATTCCAAACGAACAGAACAAATTGTCGCTAAGAATTTTGACCTCTAGAAATCCGACGAGACGATGGGGGGCTTAAATCAGCAGAGAGCCGACGCTATGGCAGAGGGACTTTGAGGAGGGTCGCCGGCAAGGTTGATGCTGTCTTCGTGCTGACGACGATGTCCTTGGCATTGGCATTCTACTTGCTCGTAGCTTTTCTGCCGGCAACTGCAGCGTCAGTGGATGCTTGGGAGCCGACCACTAGCTATCCCGTACCGGTGGAATTGGCTTCGTGTGTGGCGACCGGCGGACAGATGTTCTGCATCGGCGGATTCATGGGCGCTTCGTGGACCAACGCCATCTACCATGCCCCTGTATCGTCCTCCGGGATTTCAGGTTGGTCGCCCAACTCAATCGGGTATCCCACGACCGTATACGGGCTTTCTTGCGTCGAATCCGGTGGCTACGTTTACTGTGTGGGAGGATTTGCTGGCAATGCGTACACCAACCGGGTGTACTTTGGTCCCATCTCGGCCAATGGTATAGCAAGCTGGACTAGAACCGCAGACTATCCGCTCAACGTTTTGAGCCCGTCGTGCGCAGCTGACTCAGGTCTTATCTATTGTGTCGGTGGAGACACTAGTTCAGGTGTCACCAGGAAGGTATACTACGCTTCGCTCTCATCGTTGGGAGTCACCGCTTGGAAGGCTGCCACTGACTATCCATCAGCCGCCTTCGGTCAGGCCTGCATTGCTCACGCTAAGAATATCTACTGTGTGGGAGGACAAGCAGGAACGGGACCTACGAGCGACGCGTACTTCGCAACTCTGTCGTCATCGGGGACGTCGTTCTGGAGTTCCACCACCGCCTACCCAACCTCCATCTATGGCCTCGGGTGCGTGTCCACGGGTGAATACGTCTATTGTGTTGCAGGGCGGACCGGTTCGGGCAACACCGACTCTTCGAACTTCGGTCCTCTCGCGCTGAACGGTATTTCCAGCTGGGCCTCAACGGCAAGCTACCCTTTGAGCGTCTACAACGAAGGCTGCGCAGCGTCAGGAGGTTACATCTACTGCGTCGGGGGTGACGACGGTGCTGAGACCGGTAGTTGGGTGTATTATCGTCAGGCACTCCAGGCTTCACTGACTACCACGATGTCGACCACGTCCGCAACTTCCGTCATGTTCTCGGGCTCTACTTCCACAATTACGCAGATTACGACCTTCACGAGCACGGAGACGACCACACTTGTCCAAACCGAGACTTCAACCAGGCCAACGACAATTTTGATTAGTCATACAGATACAACGACAAAATCCGTCCCCTCCACTGACCCAACCCTTCCAATCGGCGCCCTGTTAGTCGGCCTTGTGATCGGGGTGGCCTCTGGTGTCCTTGTGGTCAAGGCCCGAAAGCCTCACTAGTTCACCTAGCCTGGCTCCGCCTCCTTGCCGGGCGGTAGAGGAGCGAACCGCCCCATCTACTATCTGGCGCACAAGCACGGTCCGACCCTGAGCTACTCAGGTTCCACCGAATGCAGACACGAGGACCTACAGGTGGCTTCGGTGCTTACCTACAGACTCATAGGTGGCCAACGCAGCCCCAACCCCGGTCGTGACCCACCCGCCTCCTTGAGTGAGGGCTGCCAGGTAGAACAAGAAGTTGTAGAAGTAGCCAGCCTGACCTCCCGTCGATGGGGTCGACAACTGAATGCCGTACCCGATAGACACTACGATGACTCCGAGGGCGAGCAGGACGATTCCAGTCAGTGACGCTTCGTCGGACATCTATTGTCGTTTCGATTCGGCCAACGTGTTCCTAACCAAGTGTGTCAAGACGTCTTGACTCGTGGCGCGATTGCCCTCCACGAGACGCCAACCCCCCTCATCGCCAACTTGCCGCCTTGGACAAAGCACGTAATTGGTCCGTCTTGCCCTGTCTCGTGGGATTTCTACCAGCAAGGCTGATCCGACAAGTCACATGAGAGGATCTCGGAAAGAATTCGCACGCATGATTCCTCGCCTAACAGAGTACCTCGCGGTATTCCGTGAAAGTCGGTAAATCAGAAGCTCGAGAAGAGAAAAAAGAGGTGTTCGCGGGTCTTACTACGTAGCAGTCCAGGGCCCTGTTATGGTGGTGCTGAGGATCGTTACCGAGAAGCTGTCGAGCAGGGACACGGTTGCGCTAGCGTATACCGCCGAGACGAGGACTACGCTCCAACCTCTTCCACTTGCCGAGCAGAAGCCGGCTGCTGAGGGAGCCGAACCTGCACTCAGTGTTACGCTGAATGTCACTTGGCCGTTGTGGGCTGTGACTGGCACGGACGCGAAGGCGGGACCGGTGGTCGTCGTCTTCGGGCCGGGTTGATTACCGCCGTGGTTGACGCACTGCCATGTTGCGGTCACGGAGGTTGTGGAAGCTGTTGCAGTGGTCACCGAATTCCCCAATCCGGATGCCATGCCGCTGATGTTCAGAGTTCCTGTGCCGTTGGAACTCGGTGTCACGGTTGGGCCTGAAATAAAACGTGCGCTTGAGGCTAAGGCGGGTGAACCAAGGACTAGTGCCAGTAAAGCTAAGGAAGACACGCGAACTAATGTTTTCTTGCCGAGCGTGATTCGCATTTACGGACGCCTGATACTGAAAAGATTTAACCATTGAAAATCTTGGGAAAGTCCAGAGCCGTTTCACCAATAATTCATGCGAATACGAGAATCGCCCGGACAAAAGTGCCTGTTTTCGCGCTGCTTTCAGCTTTTCTGCAACCGGTGTAAATTCCCAGCTTGATCCTATGGCCCGAGCATTGTTTTCAGCAGAGTTACATCGAATACAATGGAGGAATCTAGCCTAGGTTCGCGCCGCTCAGGAGACCTGGAAGGTGCACGCCCCGGAACTCGACAGGACGACTGCCTGTACTTTGTACGTACCAACTTCGGAATGGGGCATGATCCTGTACCTGATGGATAGAGAGCCGCTGGAATCCGTCGAACCGGTCGAGCTCCAGACCTGTCCCGACGGGCTGGTGACTTCTACCGCGACGAGCATCCCTGGAGTGCCCTGACCAGTCGAGTCAGTCACGACGACGTTGACATTCGCCCAGGAGTTCAGGGTGTAGGCCGCCCTGTCGGTCGACAAAGCCACTGTCAGAGACGTTGGAGGAGGCGGTGTCGTGCTCCCCGCGTTTGTCGCCTTCAGGGAGTCCACTCTTCCGTACCCGATCATTGTGTTGGGGCATGGCGATGTCAAGCATTTGGCGGTTGAGAACAGAGCCGTGCGTACTTCCGTGGGCGTCAAGCCCGGAGACTGGGTGAGCATCAGGGCAATGGTCCCCGAGACCATCGGAGTCGCCATTGAAGTGCCAGAGAGGGTCTTGTAACCGCCGTTTAGCCAAGAGGAATAGATGTTCACCCCTGGGGCGGATATGCCGTGGTCTTTCATTGCCGCACCCTGGCTCGAGAACCACGCCAGAGTGTCCGTACTGTCCACTGCCCCGACCGCAATCACACTGCTGATGCAGCCCGGGGCGCCCAACCCGCCAGTTCCGCTGTTGCCCGCGGCAGCTACAACCGTGACCCCCGCGGCGACCGCGTCGTTGATCGCCACAGTGAAGGTCGGGTACACGGAATCGCAGTTCGATAGCGTTCCTCCCGCGTCCACGGGGGCCGTGCCCAGACTCATGCTGATGATCTGTGCGCCGTTCGCGACAGCCCAGTCTATTCCAGAAATCACCTGGGAGAGCGAACCTGAACCGGTCTTGTCGAGAATCTTGTCAATCATGAAAGAAACCGAGGGTGCAACGCCCTTGCCCAAGGGGTCTACCCCAGAAGCGCCAGCGATTCCGGCTACGTGCGTCCCATGCCCGTTGTCGTCCTCACAAGTGCGGGCTCCTTTTACTTCCGACGCGCAAGCAAGAATCCTGCCGGAGAATTCAGGATGAGTTGTGTCTATCCCGGTGTCGAGCACGGCAAGCTTGACTCCGGAACCTGTGAGACCCAGAGACCACACCTGATTGGCAGAGATCTGGGTGTCCGCACCGGAATCCGCTGGATGCACCGCCGCGTCTTCGTCGACGGCAAGGATCAACGGATTCCTCTGAAGGTCTGAGATCCCACTTTCGGGGACAACCGCCGCTACTTCCGGGATTGTCGAATATGCACGGGTGACTGTGCCCCCAGCAGAAGCCACAGCCGAGAGCATTTCGCTATGGGTGACCTTCGGGGCGAACAGGACCAGGACAGGGGTCATGGCCCCTTGGGCGTAGACGGGGAGCTGCACCGAGGTGCCTACGACGACGAGCAGCAACACGACGACCTTGGCTATTCGCATCGATTTCCTTCTGGAAGCGCGGAACGGATTAGTGGATTGTGCAGACGGAATACGGATTAGAGACCTGAACTGCCGGACTTGAACCTCCCCAATGCCAGAGAGACGCATCTTGACAAAAGACAGACATTGGATTTAAGACCCTCCAATGGAAACATTCTAGACCCATTGGTGGAATCTATTGAGCCGTCGGCGGAATCGCAAGGTGGGGTTTCAGAAACTCTCCTGCCATGATACGCGTTGTTGGTCTCCGGCGCCATCGCTCGCGAAATGTTTGGTTCAAGTTCCACGCGCAACCCCCGGTGTTGCCCTTCACCCAAGGTGCAAGCCGAGGAGATGCCGTCCCCGAATCCGTCTTACCCGGGTTGCCGCCGAACACGTAAGGGCCCTCCACACATGTTGATGAGGTGGAGGGGTAAAGTACACTCACCCTCGGGGCCTTCCGCTCTGTCTCCCTATTGACTGAAAGAGCGATTGAAATTGGACTCGGGGCAACTGCGGGTCATGCCTCAGACCGGGAAGTGCCTGACATCGCACCCTTCGCTTTTCGCCAGTACGCTGTCCGTAGTGAGCAGAGTTCCGTGGATCGACTTCACAAGAGCCAGGGCGTAGGCGTCAGCGAGTGAGAGCTTCGTGTTTCTGCACTTTTCCAGGCCCGATGATATCCACAGCCGGGGGTCGCCCGGGAGGACCTCCATCCTCTCCTGAATTTGGGTAGCCCAGACCCCTGCGACCTCCTTGCCAAGAGTCGCGCAAGTGCGATAGTAGAACTCCGATAGGGTGACGGGGGAAACGTAGCATCTCGCCTTGCCGCTGTCCAACGAGGCAACGAAAGGACCCACTCTAGGGTCGTGGTCGTAGAAGAGAGTGAGGGCACCGGTGTCGAAGATTATTGATTTCATTCAGATGCCTCTCTCCGGTGTTCCTTCTCGAGCTCTCGGATTGACTTCACCAGAACATCGTGGTATGCCGTTCCGCCGCCGAACATCTCCCTGAGTGGAGGAACGCGGACAAGGATAAGCCCTGCATCAGTCTCCAAGAATGCCACCTTGTCGCCTTGCTTTATCCCGTACTTTCTGCGAATGACGGCCGGAAGATTGATCATGCTTTTGCTCGTCACCGTAGAGGCTTCGGTCAAGACCATACAGAGTCACAGAATCCATGTATTTAAGCCTCTACATGGAATCAGCGGGTGGCGGGATGAGACACTCACCGTCTAGTGAAACATAAGCCGCTGACAAACTTAACAGCCCCCCGAGTCGGGCCCTGAAACCGTCAGTCTTTGCCTGCCAGAGCCAGCTATTATGAATCGAACTGGCTCTCGACCCGCTGGAGGCGAAGCCTTGCGAAGATGATCAGGGAGATGCTGCCTCCGGAGTGGGAAGGGTCGGAGCTCCTCGACGTCGGGGTCGGAGACGGATATACCGCAAGGCTGGTGAAGCCCCGAGGCAAGGTCACCGGGATAGACTTCGATGAGGAGTCGGTGGGAGACGCGAAGGAAAGAGGAATCGACGCGCAGTTCGGGTCTGTCTACGAGCTGCCCCTGCCGGACAATGCATTCGACGTAATCATGTGCGTGGAAGTCCTCGAACACCTGGAAAAGCCGATTGAAGCGCTGAAGGAAATAAGCAGGGTGCTGAGAGTCGGAGGGCATCTCGTGATCACGACCCCGGTCCCCAACCTCCCCTGGAGGCTAATCTGGTGGGTGTGGACGAAGTTCGGACCCGGGAAGAAGTGGGAAAGCATTCCGCACATCTCCGAGCTCCGCATCGGCGACCGATCGAGCGCCGACGGAGGTGTGGAGGCGATGCTTACCGACCTCAGCTTCGAGGTGCTGAAAACGAGCAAGTGCAACTACGGAATGGTTGCGGGTCTACTCGCGAGGAAACGCTCGTGAGAGCCCAGAGACTTCGCCATCGAGCGTCTTCTGAGACCTGAAGGGAAGAAGCGACCCCACTCTCCACCCGGCCCTCCTCAGAACCCAAGCGGCCTTACGATTGCGGTTCCTGAATATGTGCCGCTTGGATTCATGTTGACTAATTGAACGGTTGTGGAAAAGAGAAGTCTTCTTGCGGATGGTCGACGGGTTTGTCTGAATGTTGCACTTCGGCGAAGGATTGGGACATCAGGGGAGAATAGATTCGACCCTTCCGCTTACACCTTTCGACCGAGTCACCGCTCTCTCTTTCAGAATATTCAAGGGCCCAGCCCGGGCCGCCGCAAAAGGGAGTCCCAGACTGAAGGTCGACCTTCTGAAGTCGGACATGACTGTCACACCTGAAGGGCTTGTCTCGCTCGCCTTCTTCCTGACAACGGTTTCGATCGCCCCCACCGCCCTCGTCGTCGGGGTGCTCCTCGCCTTGGGTATCGCTTTGGGTCTTGTGTTCCTAGCGGTGCCGGTTCTAACTTTCTCTGTCACTATGTATTACCCCCACATCAGTCAATCCTCCCGCGCCAGTCGCCTCGATGACGAACTCCCTTTTGTTGTGGGATTCATGTCGATACTCGCGGGGGGGAGGGCAGTCTCTCGTGGCGGTCCTGAGGATGATATCGAACATGTCCATCTTCCCCGCTGCCTCGAATGAGGTCAGCCGCATCCTCCGTCCCTGCGGTCCCTCGGTGGTAGGAATTTGAGACTGTCAGGACCAAATAGAGTAGTCCGTGCCGCCTTGGTTCTGTCGGTGTTATATAGAACCCACCGGTGTACAGGTGGGATGAACGCAGTGGTCGAGGTCGACGAGAAGGGGAGAATCCTCCTCCCTCTGGAGCTCAGGAAGAAGCTGAAGTCAAAACGGTTCAAAGTGAAGGCTGACGACCACGGGGTCAAGCTGGAGCCCATAGCCGATTTCAGGAGCCTCAGGGGTAAGTACAGGGACTCCATATCATCGGATTGGGAAGAGTTGGAGGAGAAAGGGGAGCAGCTTGTCTCGTCCGGCAAGAGGTAGTTCGAGTCCGGGCGTCTTCCTTGCTGACACCGACCTGTTCTTCTTTTATCTGCGAGGCGGAAGGTACGAATCTCAAGCAGAGAAAGTCCTCAAAGCGGCTGACTCAGGCGTGTTGGACCTCCGGACGTCGTCCGAAGTGTACGATGATGCCATCACCGCGATGAGGGCAGACGGTCTGTCGCTGGAGCTGGCAATGAGCTTCGTGGGAGATATGAAGTCTTTCCGCCACACTCCACTCCCAATGAGCGCAGAGATCGCCGAGGATGCCCTAAGCCTCTACTATTTGCACGGAGGGAGAAGGAAGCTGAGCTATTTCGATTCATTTCATGTTGCCACGGCAAGGAGGTACGACCTGCCTCTCTTGACCAGCGACGGGTTCATCCTTGAACAGTCGGGAGCCCTTTCGCTAGAGGTCCAGAGTCTGGCTTCCTGGAAGTGAGATCCCACGGCAACCGGAACACGAAACATCAAGAGGTTCATGAAAGACGGTTCGCAACTTCAACAGCGCCCGGAATTTGGCGTTGAAGTGAAACCATGAAGCGAGGGCGGCGAAGCTATTACGAGTCCGATCGGCTCTCGACGCGCTGGAGGCGCAGCCTGGCGAAGATGATGAGGGGATGCTCCACCCCGGGGTGGGAGAGGCTGGGTTAGTTGACTCTACCTAGATTATACTTAAATATAATTCTGGTTCATCCGCTAGTGTGCCCACGATTCCGTTGGCTCTGAGGCTCAGGCGAGCCGTACACAGAGACATCGCTGCCGCCCAGGATTTGATGGTTATTGACCTCTACAGTGCCCTTCCCGCTTCCGTGATGCATGGCGGGACGGCCATATGGAGGTGCTACGGCGGAAACAGGTTCTCAGAGGATATCGACGTCTACCTCCCGCCCTCGCTCAGAGGGAGCTTCGGGAAGTTCCTGGAACGCCTTAAGGAGAAGGGGTTCGCTCAGACGAAGGTAAAACAGACGAAGAATGCCATCTTCGCCAACTTCGAGCTCAGAAGGACCGCAGTCAGGTTCGAGGCATCGCTCAGGCCCAAGAAGTCGGTGGTAAAGGAGTATGAAGCTGTGGACGGCAACTTCCTGACGGTCAGGACCATTCCCCCCGATGAGCTGTTATCCGAGAAAGCCATGGCCTACACGAGCAGGAGGTTGGTCAAGGACCTCTACGATGTTTTCTTCCTCGTCCATCGCGTCGAGGCCGCAGGGACGCCAAGACAGAACGTGGTTCGAATGCTCAAGGAATTCCACGAGCCGGTCGACGGGGGCGGTCTGGAAGCCATCGTCATCAGTGGAGTTGCCCCAAACGTGGAAGAGATGCTCGAAGGGATCTCAGAATGGGCAGGTCGCGGCACCTAGGGAATGTAAGGGCCCTAATCGGGAAGACCCCGGCGTTCAGGGCGAGAGACGCGGAGCTGATCGTTGGGGACAGGGCTTACGCCATGCTGCTCCTTCACCATCTCGCGAAGAAAGGGGAGGTGCACCGAATCACCAGGGGATGGTACAGCAAGTTGGACGACCCGGTCGTCTCGGTCTTCGCCTTCCGGCCGGCCTACCTCGGGCTACAGGAGGCACTGAGCCTTCACGGCCTGTGGGAACAGGAGACCAACGTGGTCCTTGTCACCACTCTGAAGGTGCGGACCGGTCCAAGGACGATGATGGGAAGCAGGGTGGTGGTCCACAGGATCGACGGGAGTCGGTTCTTCGGCTTGGAGTACCTGAGGTACGATGGTTTCTTCGTCCCCGTTTCGGACGTCGAAAAGACGCTGATTGACCTGGTGTATTTCCGCGCCTCGCCGGGTCAAGAGGCAATCGAGGCCCTGAAGAAGAGGGTCGACAGGAGGAAGCTCAATACATACTTGCGCGAGTACACTGAAGGGTTCGGGAAGCAGGTTCTCCGTACCGCAGGTCTCGCATGACTCTCCTCCAGTTAGCGCCAGTCATGACCACTCAACTGCCTCCAGAAGGCCTGAGACACCAGCGATCCTCGCTCGACGCGTGAAATACGCCCCTGTGAACGGTGCATCTCGTTCGGCTTACAAGCCTAACAGCGCGCAGGATTTGGCTCTAAGGGCGAAGCGATGAAGCCCGGGAGGCGGAGCTATTACGAGTCCAATTGGCTCTCGACGCGCTGGATTTGAGACGCTGGTGACGAGGAAGTGCAACTACGGAACGGTCACCGGCCTACTCGCCAGAAAACGTGCTTGAGAGCCCGGGGACCTCTACACCACCATCGAGTGTCTTCTGAGACCTGAAAGGAATGAGCGACCCGACCCTCCACCCGGCCTTGTTCAGAACCCAGACCGCCAACCACAGCAGCATGACCGCCCTGAGCAGGGCCATCGTCTGCGGGATCGTCCATGCCAAGGTAGGGTCAGGATAGATGAACCAGGTCAATATGATCAGGGCGTTGAAAGTGTCCCAGAGATACAATGACGGGTGTTCGACGGACAGGACGGCGACGAGGGGAATCAGAACCAGGTTGAACTGAGGGGTGTAGATGTACGTCCCGAGAAGATAGGCCGAGAGTGCCAGGAAGCTCTTCGTAACAGGGTCCATCCTCAGGGTGTACACTCGAAGGAGAAGGACCCCCATCAGGCCGAAGCCGAAGAGTTTCGCGACGGGCCAGGTGGAGGGGTCCTGGAAGATCCAGACGAACCAGGCGTCTTCCAGCCCCCAGTTGCTGATGTAGGCGTAGGTCCCCAGCCAGTTCGAGTAGTTGGCCAGCACGAGGGGCAGGTTCAGAACCCCCAGAAGCCCTCCAAAGACCGCGGCGAACTTCGCCGAGTTCCTCCAGTCGCGAATCTCCAGAAGATAGACCGGGAGGAGCACCCCGCTTGCAAGCTTTGTAGAAACGGCGAGCCCGAGAGCTATTGCGGAGGAAGACCTTCTTCCAGACAACAGCGCGTACAGGCTGATCATGACGAACATCGCGTGGAAGAGGTCGAAGTTGTAAATCCCATAGACGATGACGCTAGGCATGATGAAGTACCAAGACCTCAGCTGCGTTCCACGGAGCTTCGCAGTCCTCCAGCAGGTCGCGGCGAGGACCACACCAGCCGCCAGGCTCATTGCCGAGAACACCTCGTAGTAGCCTGTCTGACTCCCGCCTACGATTCGCGCGAAGTAAAGGAGGAAGCCCGAGACCGGAGGATACTCGAAGACTTCGCTCACGTAAGGCAGGCCCCCTGAACCGACCCACCCCCTGTACCAGAAGGAGCCGATGTCGCTGTAGATGTTTGGGACCGATATCGGGTTGTGAACCACGAAGCTCAGGAGAAGACCAGAAACAATCGCCCCCAGCGACGCGAAAAGAGATTCCTTCCCGCTCAAGCGGGTCGGCGCGTCAGGGTGACTGCTTAAAGCTCTTGGATTTCCGAAAGAGAATGACTCGTAGAGGTTATAAGTATCAGACGGAGCTCAGACACCCGTGGTATCGGTACCGTTCCCTCCCGACCTTTCCGTCCCCTTTCTGCTCGCAATCCTCCTCCCTCTCATCGTCGGGTTCATCGTGGGTGTCATCATCAAGAAGGCCCTGAAGATAGGGATCATCATCGCGGTCATACTCCTGATCGTGATTGTGCTGGGGCTCGCTTCCCCAAGCCAGATCCTTGCGCCCATCCTTTCCTTCTGGAGGTCGGGAAGCGCGCTCACCAGTTTCGCGGAGAGGATAGCAGGTTACCTGCCCTATTCGTCCATCGCGTTCGTCATCGGCGCGATAATCGGCTTCCTGAAGGGTTAGGAAGACAGAGGACCGCCGCGACCGAAGATGGACGCGGGCTAAGGACCCGTGCTTCCTCTTTCTAAAATATCAGGAGTCATTTCTGCACCAGCTATGTCAAAGGTGACGGAAAAAGACGCGTTCGCGCTGACGGTTGCGTTGACCATGATGATGGCCATTGCGATCGTCCCGGTCCTTGCATCGCCAAAGGTCAACCCTACGCCCAATCCTTCGCCGAAGTGCAACATTCAGACAAACCCGTCGACCATCCACAAGAAGACTTCTCTTTCCATAACCGTTCAACTAGTCAACATGAATCCAAGCAGCACATATTCAGGAACCGCAATCGTAACGCTGCCGGACTCTTCCTCGGGGGGGAGCGCGTTGTACATCGTCCTGACTGACTCCGTGGGCGCCGGAAAGGCGACCCAGGTTTATCCATTCGGCTACTCCGGAGGTAGCACATCCATGACGGGGACATACACAGTCTCGATCACCCTGGTGAGCGGGTACACTTCCGTCAGCTGCACGGCGCTGTTCACGATAGGCTGAGGCCAGCCGAGACGCTGGCCCGCCTTCCTATTTTTGGGGGAAATCGCAGCTGATTCGCAGCTTCTTGGCAATTCCGAGCAGCTTTAATACTCGTCGGACATAAGTCCTTATGGTACATATGACCGAGACAATAAAGGCAGAGGTTGACGAAGCGCTGGCGAAGCGTTTCCGCAAGAAGGCCATGGAGAGGTTCGGGTACAAGAAGGGCGCCGTCAAGAGCGCGCTGGAGGATGCGTTGAGAAGGTACGTTTCCGCAGGGGAGATCGACTGGAAACCCCTTCGAGGAACCCTCGCTTCGGATCTTGACTCCGTCACCTTGCAGCACTCGACGTGGAAAGGAGTCGATTGATCCTCGTCGACACGAACATATTCTTGGAGCACCTCCTCGGTCGCGAGAACGCCGATGAATGCCAGTCACTGCTCGAACTCCTCTCGAAGGGCGACATGCAGGCGGTCGTCACCAGGTTCTCGCTTCACAGGATTGAAGCGGTCTACTCGGATCCATTGCTTGCTGACTTCCTGAGAAATATCGATCGGTCGCTAGGCATCCAAGTCTACGACACGACCACTGCCGAGGAGGCAGAGGTGGCGAGCAGAAGCAGAAAGAACGGGCTGGACTTCGACGACTCCCTCCAGTACTATGTCTTACAGAGAACCGGGGCGACCTCCATAGTGAGCTTCGACAGGCACTTCGACGACCTGGACATCCCTCGGATGGAGCCGGACGAGGCGATGGCGAACAAGGGATAGAAAGTGGCTGGCGGCCCATGCTGACTATGACGAGGCGGCTCTGTGGCTGCAGTCGTGAAAGGTACTTGGTGGCTTAAGTAAGCGCTCGCTCCCATGCATGTCATGCTGAGAAAGACGAAGCTGATCCTAATAGGCCTGGCCGGACTCGCGGGCGTCGTCTCCGTTTTTGCCGTCCTGCTCTGGCTCGCGATGGTGGCAGCGGCCCTGGCAGAGTGACCGTCAGGATTTGTTCTGCGAACCTAACCCCTCCAACGACCTGACCGCCGGCGCCGAGGCATCTGTGGACAGGAGTTCAGCCGATCAACCATTCGCTGGGGGGTCCGTTACCCCCGGCGCAGTCGACGACCCCACTGACCCTCCTTAGGAAAGACGGACAGGCGAAGCAGACCAGAAAAGCGACCTCCTTCTCGACGACGGGGCAGTCGACGCTCTCCTTCTTCATGCGAGATATCGCCTTAGGGCTTGCGCCCCCCTTCAGCACCTCGCTGACCACTCTTGGAACCCTCTTCGGCTTCACCGCCGGGTAAACTTTCACCTTGAACTTTGTCTCGGTCGACACGTTTCTCTCTCCGAGCGCACCGGATAAAAGCGCTATGGTTGCTGCCGTCGAACCAGGCTCTGTTCAGCGCCTGGTTCGGAAGACGTAGAACAGAAACCCGGCAACCACGAACGAAACGAAGTAGCTGAAGTCGGCCCCACCGAAGACCCCTGCCAAGGCTCCGACAGGGTACGGCAGCGATATCAGAGGGGCCATGAACGGGACCGAGATCAGAATCGATACCAGGTAGGCTGCCAGAGCCCCCCACGCGACGCTCGGGGCCACCGTAACCGTCTCGACGCTCGCCCTCTTCGAAACGTAGAAGTCGACAAGGACTATCGCGAGCCACGGCATTATCCAATACGTCAGGGCGAGCAGGAAGTTTTCGAAGAAGCTTTCGAACTGCACCCCTATGCCGACGGCAAACGCGAACCCGACCACCCCTCCCGCAACGACGGTCTTCCACCTGGCCGCCTTGATGTCGAGGACCAGGGCGGAAAGGGCGTTGGTGTATAGGTTGAGCGCGTCCGCGGCAAAGGCGCCGAGTATGAGCGTCCCCATCGCCAGAGGCCCGAGGCCCCCTGCGAAGCTGTAGAGCCCCCCGAAGGGCCCCATAGAGAGGGTCTGGGGGGCAGTCAGACTTCCGACGACGGCTCCGACCACCTCGACGGCGAACGACGAAACTGCTCCGCCGAAGAGGGCGTAGAAGAACACCTTCCCTTTTGACGTCGACTGCGGGAGATACCTCGAGTAGTCAGAGGCATAGGGGGACCAGGACATGAGGTAGGAGAAGGACACGACGAGCACGAGACCGAACCCCCCTAGCGTAAGTGCGCCTGTGGAACCCGCCGGAACATGGGCGAATGCATCGCCGAGCCTCGGTAGGGTCGTCGCGAAAATCACAAGGAAGAGCAGCCCGAGGACTATCGACATCACCTTCTCGAAGAGATGGATGAAATCGTGGCCGTACACAGATATGACCACCTGGATAACGACATACGCAGCCGCGGCAACGACGAAGTTCACCCCCGGGAGGACCAGTTGAAGCGCGATCACCGCCAGTATCGTGTTGACCGTGAACCAGCCTACGGTGCTGACCCAATTGAGCGCGCCAGGAACGTAGTTCCCCCTCCTGCCGAACGTCGCCCTGGAGGAGAACATCTGGGGAAAGCCGAGGCTCGGCCCCATGGCGGCCGCGAGTCCCAGGAAGATCCCCCCGAGGAGGTTCCCAAGGAGGAGGACCGGAATCGCCTGTGCGAGGGTGAACCCGAAATAGACGGTGGTGAGGACCCCTATCACGTAGTCTGCGATGGTAAGGTTCGCGCCGAACCAGAGGGTGAACACCCTCCCCGGCGACCCGTGCCTCTGGTCTTCAGGAACGTGCTCGATCCCCAGCTTTTCGACTTCCGCCGGCCTGTCGGCCAACCTGTTCCACCCTTCGAGGTGCCGTTCTAAGCTTTGCGATTGTAAACGGCCTATTTCGAGATCCCGTCTGCCGCAGAGAGGATCTTCCTCTGAATGTCTTCCCTTCCTGAGAGAGAGGAGTAGGCGGCAAGCAGGCTTAGCTGACGGAGGACGTCCTCTTCGGCCTGCCCAGAGATTCTCTTCAGCTCCTCCTTCCCCTTCCCTGAAACGATGTAGCGCCTGACGTTCCCTTCCCTTTTGGCGAGCTCGGTTATGAAGCCTTTCTCTAGCAGCTCCCCGAGAATAAGATACACCGAACCGGGACCAGGGTTCCATTGGCCGTCTGTGATCCTGGAGATCTGTTCGGCGAGGTCGGTGCCCGACAGAGAGGAACTCGAAAGTAGCTTCAACGCGGCGAGGCGGAGAAGGCCCTTCGGTACACCTATCATTGGTCCACCATGACGGGGGTCATTGCCTCTCATCTCCCTTCCGATGATGCGCGTTGCTGACCCTCTCCATCAGGTCGAGCTGCTGTCTGTCAAAGGACCCCAGCTCCAGCCCTGTCCGCAAGGCAAGGACTATGAACACGGCATCATAGACGGAGACCCCGTGCGCCACCGACAGATCGTAGGCCCTTTGCATGAGCTCGAAGGAGGGGCTGAGCGCGGTGACCATGCTCGACTTCATCAGGTCGTAGAACGTCTTCAAGAATGGTAGTCCGTCGCGTATGTCCTTGAGCCTTTCCTGATGAGCCCAGATTGCATTCGCCACTTCGTAAGTAGCCAGGTCCAAAGTCAGGATCTTGTCGCGTTGGAAGAGCCTCCTATCAATGAGAAGGCCCTGGACCAGAAAGCTGCTGTCCGCCACGATCAACGGGTTCTATCCGTCTTTATCAGTCGTACAGTCTCCTCAGGAGAGGTGGAAACCGGATTCTTTCTCTGGAGCTCCGCCAGGCGGTCGAGGACCCTGTTGGTTTCTTCGTCCTCCAGGTAGCGGCTAATCGCCTTGCGGACGCTCTCTGAGATTTCCCCTTTCCTTGAGAGCTGCTTTTTTTCTTCGTCGGAAATCCTGACCGTTATTGTGGGCATCTGTAAGACGAGATGTAAGACAGGTGGTATTATTAACCCTTTCTTGCTTCCCTATGCCAGCCTAGGAGGGAGCAACCTGAAGCCATCTATCGCAGTTCACGGCGGAGCGGGAAGCGGGAAGTACCCAGAGGGGGACAGGAGGTTCAAGGGACTCAAAGCCGCCCTTCAGGAAGGCCTCTCAGCGCTGAAAAAGGGTTCATCCCTTGACGGAGTCGTCGCGGCTGTGGAATACATGGAGGGGTCCGGTGCCTTCAACGCTGGAAAAGGCGCGTGCCTGGACATCGAAGGGAAGATCAGCCTTGACGCCGCTGTCATGACAGGGGAGGGTCTCCGCGGATGCGGGGTCGGAAGTTCGAGCGGCACCTATCACCCGGTAAGGCTCGCCCATTGGCTCATGGAAAACACACCCCATGTGCTGATCGTAGGAGAGGCGTGCAGCGGCTACGCGCGTTCCGCGAGAATGAGAGTCCACGAACTTGTGCCAGCGGACTCGGCCCTCATCAAGTACCGGAAACTGGTCCGGGAAGGCAGGGGCCTCCAAGGTCGCCGCGCAGAATCGCGGAGGGGCATCCGAGGGGGCGGGACCGTGGGAGCGGTGGCGATGGACTCGGACGGGGTGCCGGCAGCGGCCGTCAGCACCGGAGGCATGTGGCTGAAGCTCCCCGGGAGGGTAGGTGACTCCGCAGTGATAGGGGCCGGAGTCTATGCCGACTCTTCGGGCGGGGCGGCCTGCGCTACTGGTGTAGGCGAAGAAATAATCAGGAACTCGCTGTGTCGAGAGGCTTGTAGGTATTTGACGACCTCGGGGGCCCAGCAATCGGCAGACCGAGCAATTTCGCTAATCACCATGACAAGCGGGTCTGACACCGCGGGGATCATCACGGTCGACCTTAGGGGACGAGTTGGTTTTGCCTATAACACGGAAGCGATGGGGCGCGCGTGGCTCGACGCAGACAATGGAAGGATCCACGTCCAGAACTGACCGGCACCCGGACTGCTTCACCAACACTGCCCACCGTTAAATAACGTTAGTCCAGTTTCAGTTCGTGGCTTCCGCGAAGGGGCGAATTGCGGAATGAGACTGAAGAAGCCGACTTCAAGGGGATTGAGGATGCTACGGTGGGCGTCTTTCGTGGTCGGAATGACCGTCTTCATCCTCCTGGCGTCGATCATCTACTCTGCGTACGCGGACTACAGGGGGGTGACCTCGACATTCAGCTCCGGCGGACACGCCGTAACGGCCACCCGCACCCTTCAGGGGGTCACTGAAACCATCAAGCTGAACGCCACAGTCCCGAACAGCGGCCTCTACCCGGTGAGGGTCTAGGTATCTTGCCCGGGGCAGACGGACCCCAACATAGTCTGCACCCCCGCGGAGGTGACCGTCCCTCCGAACCAGAGGCAGACGCTGGAAATAACCATAAGGATCCTCGACGTCACAAAGATACCTCCCGGGACCACGCCGCAACTCAGCGGGACAGTCAAAGCCGACCTGATTCCATTCGCCTCCATCACAGTTGGGGTGGACTATGGCTCCCTTGTCAACGCCGGAGGTCCGTGAGGGTGTTCGAAACCACGGTCTCGAAGCGCCGGAGGATACTCCGGGCAACAGCGATACTAGTCCTGAACTTGCTCATCTGGATCGTCGTCCCGAGCTATCTGGGGTCGGTTCTTCTACGGACGCTCCCCTCGACCCCACTCGCAATACCAGCGTTCGTCTACACCTTCGGGGCGACCATTACAGCCCTCGAAGTGGCGGCCGCCCTGACGGAGGGTATGGAAATCTCCGTCCCCTTCGTCACTGCGACTCATCTGATGACCGCGTACTATCTGTGGGTGGTTACGGAGGGAGGGCTGATTTCGGTGGTCGCGAACGGCGCACACGTTCTCCTCTATTTCACACCGATCGTCTACATCCTCCTAGTCCCCTCGCTCTTCGGTGCGGCCAAGGCGCCCCTGGCGTACTATCTTCAGAGGCGGGCAATGGAAAGGACGATCCCCCCCGTTTGAGGCTTAAATCACGACGAAGACCGGTCGCCTGACGTGAACGCGTTCTGCATCTCTCACGTAAAGGACGTCGATGGGGTCGGGGCCGCCGCGATAGTGAAGGCAGCGACCGGGGCCCGGGTGATGCTCTCCGACTATGACACTTTGATGGAAGACCTCGACAGGATCCCGAAGGAGACAGAGCAATTCTTTCTCTGCGACCTCGGGTCTGACAACTCGAACGTCGATCAGTTTCTGGAGAAGCTGAAGTCCATATCAAGGCGGGCGAAGGTCACGTACGTCGACCATCACTTCATGTCCGGAGCCACCAAGCGCAGGCTAAGGTCGTCGGGGGTGCGACTGGTTCATGACGTCAAGGAGTGTTCGAGCATCCTGGCCTACCTGACCCTCAAGGAGTCGCTGCCGGCCGGGGCGAGCCTTGTCGCACTATACGGGGCGGTAACAGACTATGCGGACGGGTCACCCAACGCCAGGGTCCTGATGGAACGGGCGGACAGGCAGTTCGTCCTCTTCGAGGCTGCGATGCTCGCATTCGCGCTGGGAAGGAAAGGGGCTGCTGGCGGGTTCCCTGAACTGGTCGTCGACGAGCTTTCAAGGATGAAGCATCCTCACGAAATCGAGGGGGTCCCTCGCCTCGCCGTCGAACAGCTGGAGAAGGTCAGGGAGCTTGAGGACGAGGTGAGGTCAAAGGGAAAGAGGTCGGGCAAGCTGGCCTACATGGTGACGGGGCAGTATTCCACAGGGAACGTTTCGAAGCTCCTGATCGGGGCGTTCGGGGTCCGCGTCGGGGTCGCCCTGAAAGAGAAAAGCCCAGGGTGGTACGAGGTGAGCCTGAGGGGGACTTCGGAATGCAAGGCGCACCTTGGGAGGACCATCGACAGGATTTCAGCGAAGCTCGGCGGGAACGGAGGGGGCCACAAGGTCGCAGCGGGCTGTCGGATTCCCGTTGGCCGCATGGACGACATGCTGACAGAGCTGGAAAAGAAGATCTAGGCGCCGATGCACTTGGCCACGATCGACCCTCCCATTTGCGCCTCGTGGACGTCAACCTTCCCGAAGTAATTGAGAAGTAGGCTTCGCAGCTCAGAGTTGCGAAGGACCAGGATGTACGTGTCGAACAGGGAACCGTACCTCAGCCCTGAGCGGCCCGCGGTGACCAGACCGACGATGTTGGGGACCACCCTGAGATAGAACGAGACCAGCATCGCAGCAAGCAAGGAGTCGGGCTTGCCGAGGTCGCAGAACGCGAAGCGGCCCTCAGGACCCAGCACCCTCGCCACCTCCGATAGGGCTTCCTGAAGGTCGCGGGAATCCCTGAGTGCGAACCCCGAAACCACTGCCCCGAACGCGCCGCGCTTGAACGGGAGATGTTCGAACGACCCTTGCACCCTGTTCGAGAAGGACGAGGTCCTCAGCATGGCAACCGACACGTCAAGGAGGATCGGCTCCCCTCCGGAGGCTTCGACGAGCCGTGATATCGTGCCGGGGCCTGAACCGAGGTCCAGCGCACGACCCCCTCTCGTTACTGCGAACGAAACCGCCTCCTTCCTCATCTTGGCGTCTGCGAAGAGGGAAATGCGGCTCGAGGCTGCCTCGTAAGACGGTATGATCTCCTGGAGGGAATTCACCACGTATGCCCACCTACCCTGTAGGCCGGGCCGCCTGCGCTTCATTCTACCGTGTCGAACCTTTTCATCGCGTTTGCAATGTTGTTTGCAACGTCCGAGGCCGTAATGTGAAGCCCCAGGGTGTGAGCCGCGAGCGTCCCCGCCGCTCCGTTGATGAAAGCCGCTGCGCAGGCCGCTTCGAAAGGCGCGACCCTCTTCGCGAGTAGTCCCGCCGTCAGGCCCGTGAGCACGTCCCCGGTCCCTCCCACGGTCATGGCGGGGGAATGGACGTTGTTCAGCCCCACCCGGTCTCCGTCGGAGACTATGTCGGTCGGGCCCTTCAACAAGACGGTCACCCCGGATTCCTTCGATTTGGCTGACACCGACTTCACCCTCGATTCCAGGTCGTCCTCGAGCTTCGTCCCGAATAGTCTTTCGAACTCCCCGACATGGGGGGTCACGACCGCGTTGGTGCCCCTGATCGACGGGAGGACCTGAGGCCGGAGGGCGTCGGCGTCGACCACTAGCCCCCTCCCCTCCCCCTTGAACTGGTTGAGAGCGCTGGCCACCTCCGAGGGGTTCTGGGCACCGAGCCCAGGGCCAACAGCGAAGCAGTCGACCTTCTTGACCCAGGCGAGGAGCTTGCTGACGTTCCCCCTCGTAAGCCTCCCGTCAGGGAGCGGGACGACTATGAAATCGGGGGACAGGGCCCTCACCGGGTCTGCTATTGAAGCGGGGACCGCTACGAAGACCAGGTCTACCCCCGACCGCATCGCGCCGGTGGCGCAGAGGTACGGAGCCCCGTGATAGAGCCTGCTCCCTCCGACCACGCATACCGTCCCGTTGTCCCTCTTGTGAGATGACTTCTTCCTGGGAGGGACGACCCTAGACACGAATCTCTCGTCGACTTCGAACTTGTCCATGCCCTTCCCTCAGAACGTGTAGTGCCTCGTCTTCTGTTCGAGGGTAACGAGAGACTCGATCGGGCAGGTGAGCCCCAGCCTGCTTTTCAGCTTCGGCATCGACTGGTCGATGGACGCGATCGCGAAGACTCCCACAATCTTCGCCTTCGCCTTCTCAGCTATCCTCGTGAGAGCTTCGATGGTTGTGCCCGAGCGGACCATGTCATCGACGATGAGGATGTGCTCCCCCTTCTTCAGGGACGCCTTCGGAAGGTAGAGGTACTTGACGGACGAGGGGGAATAGACGACCTTCTGCTCGAGGAACTCCTCGACCCCCAGGTCGCGTTCGGCCCTTGCGACAGCCAAGTTCGCGTTGAACTCTCCGGCCACCTCCGCAGCCAGCGGGACCCCGTCGACCTCCATGGTCACTACCTTGTCAACCGGCACCAGGCTGAACTCGCTGAACACGACCTTTGCTATCTGCCTGAGGAGTCCTACGTTGGACACGACCGCGCTGATGTCATAGGACCCGTCCCTCGTCACCCTCACCTGGTCCTGAATCATCTTCCTCAGGAGCTTCTCCCGGAAGGTGGCGATGAACTTCTCAGACCTCGCGCCGCTGGGGAGAACGTGCCCCCTGACGTATCTGCTAAGGATGGGGGCTGAAAGGTCGAGGACGGCCGAAAGCTCGCGGTAGCTGTAGCTCTTCTTCAGAGTGGCCAGGAGTTCGACCGATGAAATCCTGGTCTTGACGTCTGCGACCCTGCTCAATTTCAGCCCCGCCGACTTCACAGGGAGGTGCTGATTAGGGTATCTGAGGGCTCGGGGAATGAACAGGACCGCGCTTCAGCGGCCCAGGAGGACCCTGACCGCACTCGGAAGGAAGTCCTTCACTGGGAAGTAGAGGAAGAAGATCGCGAAGGCTGACGCGACGTAGATCAGGGCCATCTTCGAGGGGAACCAGTCGCGGGTCACGAAGTACGCGGCTCCAGAGGCTATCGCCGGGATCGCCGGGATGATGTAGAAGGGATACGTCACCCTTCCGTATGCGAAGAGCAGAAGGTACGGGATGTAGGCCAACAGGAACCAGACCATCATGAAGGCGGCGGGCCTGAGCTCCCCTTCCAGAGGCGCGCGGGTCCGCCTCCACTTGACGAGCTGGTAAATTACGAGCGGGAGCCAGGCGAAGACGAGCCAGACCACTACAGCGTTGGTGGTCCCGTAGTAGCCTACCCCGACGTACGTGAACGGGGTCCCCCCCGCGACTGAGACCGTCACATTCGTGATCAGATACCCCACAGGTGTGTAGAAGAGCAGCCAGTCGATTGGGAGGATGGGGGGTCCGCCCGGGGCGCCGGGGAACTTGCACCAGTATCCGGTCGTCGGTTGGCACTTCAGCACGTTGGCCGTAAGGCTCGCCCCGTAGGAGAACATGAAGTTCACCTGCTGATAGAACCACGGCTGGGCCGAGGAGGTGTAGATGGTGTCGAATAACTGTATCACGGCAATGAACAGGAGAACCGTGGGGATCAGCATCTTCGTCATCCTCGTGAGGAGGGACCTGACGGGACCCTGACCGAAGATCAGGTCATACCCGACGACCGCCGCGACGGAGAAGAGCGCGGTCTCCTTGGACAGCGCCGCCAGTGCGAAGAACACCCCTGACGCCACGTAGTTGTCGACCCTCCACAGAGAGGTCTTGCGGAAGTAGAATGTCGCCCCGAGGAGGGAGAAGAACACCGCGGGGACGTCGATGACGGCTATGGACGAGTGCACGAAGAACATGATGTCCAGCGAAAACAGCACCGACGAGTAGCAGGCCAGCTTCTTGCCCCCTCCAAGGACGAGCACGAGGACGAAGAGGAGAGGGATGCTCAAAGTCCCCAGGACTACGTTGCCTATCCTCCAGCCGAGGTCGTTCACCCCGAAGACGGCCATCCCCCCGGCGATCAGGGCCTTCGCGAGGGGCGGGTGCTCGAGGTTGCAGCTGTCCGCATACTGCGCGCACTGTTGTCCGGTCAGGATCCCCTGGGCGGAAGGGACGTAGAAGACTTCGTCCATCACGCACCCGTAGACTGCCTTGTCATCCCCCACCTTCGGAACGTGATAACAGTTCAGCAACTGATAGTTCACGGTGACGGTCGAGGAGGCGTTCTCTGCCGCGTTCCAGGAGCCGACGGTCTGGGTGACGTACCCGAGCGAAGCGGATTGAGACGGCTGGATGGGTCGGGACGGGGTAGGAAGGGGAGCAAGTCCGGAGGGTGGCAGCTCCCTACCGTCGAGGGAGACCGTCATTCCGGAGATCGCGCTCTCTCCAACGTCGGCGATGTGAAGGGTGAGGTTCGGCCCGACAAACGAAGAGACAACCTGAACGTTCGAATCGGAGAAGACGTGCTCGGCGTTTCCGCTCAGGCTGGACGATACGAACGTGGAGGGCGAGTTCACGACATAGAGATGGGCGAGAAAGACCGCCAGCGTAACGGTCCCCACGAGCAGAAACGACCTGCGCAATTCCGGACGCATGGCGTAGGCATGACGGGCCCCGGCCACCCCCGCGACGATTCCACCCGCAAGCGACACGACGGAGGCGACCTGCGACGCCGCCAACGCCCATTCCGACTGGGTCCTCGCGTTTGCAATCAGGATTACCAGCATCGCGAGGAGGGCGATCGCGGAAAGGAGGGCAGACCGCTTCAACAGAGGCTTCGCCCAGGTCGGAGGTGCAAGAACAGTGGTTCCTTCCCCGATAATCACAGCGGCCGTTCCTTCCGACTGGATTTAAGATTGCGGAGGCGTCGGGGTCCGCTGGCATGCGTTTTGCGTTCGAGGTGAAGGAAAGCGATTTGCTCGGTAGGGTCGGGAGCCTCAGGGTCGGGGGGAGGTCAGTCGAGACCCCATGCCTGTTCCCGGTGATACATCCCGTCGTCCAGACGGTCCCCACTTCAGAGATCAAGCGCATGGGTTTCGAAGGCGTGATGACCAACTCGTACATCATGTACTCGCGGCGAAGGGAAGAGGCGGCGAAAATGGGGGTGCACCGGCTCGTCGACTTCGACGGAATGGTGATGACGGACTCGGGTGGGTATCAGGTGCTGGAATACGGAGACCTGGGGATAGGAGTTCGCGAAGTCGCAGAGTTCCAACAGCGGATAGGGTCGGACCTGGCCGTCACCTTGGACAAGCCGACAGGGAACTCGGAATCGAGAAGCTACGCCGAGGAGACGGTCCGGGAGAGCCTCAAGGGAGCACTGAAGACAATCAGAGACTTTCCCGACGACCCTACGGTCTGGGTCGGTCCGGTGCAAGGAGGGACGTTCCCCGACCTCCTGAAGAGGTCCGCCACCGCCCTGGTCAAGGCAGGCTTCCCGTTCCTCGCGCTCGGCAGCCCGACTCTGGTGATGGAGAGCTACAGGTTCGCGGACCTGGCCAAGATGATAGTGGCCACCCGGGAGTCCATTCCCTACTCTGTGCCTTTGCATCTGTTCGGGGCCGGGCACCCTCTGACGATGCCCCTTGCCGTAGCCCTGGGGTGCGACACCTTCGACTCTGCCAGCTACATCCTTTTCGCCAGAAGAGGGAACTACATCACGGAGAGAGGGGTGGTCTCTCTGCGCCAGATGAAGGTCCTCACCTGCAACTGCCCCGTCTGCGTGGGAACCAGCGTGGAGGGCCTCCTTGGAATCCAGGAGCGCCAGCGGGCGACCCTGTTGGCGACTCACAACCTCTGGGCGCTGAGGCGAGAGGTGGAGGTGTGCAAGGAGGCTATCGCGGAGGGGAGGCTATGGGACCTCGTCCAAGAACGAGCTACGGCTCACCCGCGGCTCTTCGAGGCTCTTGAGGTCTTCACGAAAGAAGGGCGACTCCTGCAGGAGGGGACCCCGGCCATGAAGGAAAGGGGGCTCTTCGTAAGGGGCGGGGCTGACCTCGCTCGCCCCGAAGTATCGATCGCTAAGCAGCGCCTTGCGCGGGCCATTCGCAAGGGGTCTTCGGAAGCAGTAATACTAACAGGGCCGAATCCGCAATCGGCAAGAGCAGCCGGAAACAGCGAGGGTCGGCAGAAAGACTTCTTCAGGATGGGCCCGATCTATGGGCCCTATCCGGTGGAACTAGACTTCGTGTATCCCTTCACGCAGACTGTTTCCTCCGAGGGAGTCTCCGGGGTCACTCTTGCGGAGGCGACGAAGATGCTCAGGAAGCAAGGTTACGCGAGGGTCCGCGTGGAGGGAGCGAAAAGAAACACGCTTAGGAGTAAACAGAGGTCGAAGGCTGTTTCCCCTTCTCCTCCATGACCTTCAGTTCTCCTTCAATCACTTCCGCCCCTTTGATCAGAGGCTCAGTGTTGGCCTTGAACCCGTACCGCCTGGAGAGGAAGTCGACCGCCGAGGCCGCCGCCCTCGGATCGACCCGCTCCGTGCTGGAGTAGGCCAGGACGGCGAATGACGGGAAGGACTTCATCTCGAAGTAGTTCAGCAGGGACGCGACTGGCCCCACTATGAGCCTGTCTTCCTCGATCGTGGGCTCGCCCGGCAGCCCCCCCTTCTCCATGAAAGCGCTCGTCATCGCAACCTTGTAGGGATGGTCGTCGTTCCTGAGCGACTCGTCCAGCCCTCCGACCAGAGCGACCTCCTTGACCCCCGCGTCCACGACCCATTCCGCCAGCTGCCTGTAGAATTCGTTCTCCCTCTCCCTGACCGGGGAGACCTCCGCCTTCAGAAGCGCAAGGTTTCCGGCTTGGAACACCTCGTACGGTGTTGATATCCCCCTGTCCGACTGCGCGGCCACGGCCGGGGCATGCTCGTAATCAATGAAGCACTTCCGCGAGGCCTTGAGCTCTGTCACGAGGAACTTCACGGACCAGTAGCCTGTCGCTCCGATCCCGTGGAACCCTGCGACGAGCGACAGGTCCGTCAGCCGCGCACCTTCCGGGTATATCTTCAAGGTCTTCGACATCCACCGTTTGTCCTGTCTTTAAGCTGGAGGAGCGGCGGGGGCGGGCTGCTCCGGGGGGGCCGGACTTTGAGGCGGGCTCGGAGGAGACGCGCTTCCGCGGTCTGACGTCTTGCTCGCTCCGCCCTTCCTCAAACCGAGGATGAGGGTCAGGACGGCTACGACGGCAACGGCAACAAGCAGGTACTCGACCAGTGCTATCGTCGACGCGGCCCCGGAGAGAGAAGACGAGAGTCTCGACTCGAGGTCCGAGATTGAAGAGCGGAGCGACGAGTTCAGCCCCTGGATCTGCGACCCAAAGCTCGAGGTCAGCGTGGATACCTGCGTCCTGAGCCCAGCGACAGACGAGTTCAGGCTCGAGAAGCCGGCGGAGACGCTCTGGCCTATCGAGTCAACCTGGCTCTTCAGGGAATCCAAGGTCGACTGGATGGGAGAAAGAGACACCTGTCCCACCGGGAGCGAGGCGCTCGCCGCAAGTCCGTTGGAGTCCTGGGCCAACGCGGTGTAGACCTGGCTCTCGAGGTTTGGGACTGTGAAATTGCCAGCCACGTTCCCGTTCTGGGGGACGTTCGAGGACGCAAGCACGACCTTGGAGCCGCCCCAGTCTACGGAGACCTGGAAGGCCGAGCCTGGGGTGAACCCGGACGCGTTGTACGATACGACACCCCCGGGGGGAGTGCCAGTCGGCGCAGCGCTGAGCGAGAAGCTGGTCGCGGCCTCCCCCGACCTAGCGAGGAACGGGTCGGTCTGCGGGGTCCCCTGCTCGTAGGCGTAGTTGCCTGTGAAGAGTACCAGAAGCTTCCCGCCGTATGCGGCCGCGGACAAGTAGTCTCCGTACTGCGGGGTAATGAGGGAGCCCCCGAACGGAGAGAGGTAGTCGAAGAGACTCGGGTCAGCGTTGGGTTCGTTGGACACGCTGGTGACTCTTACGTCGGAAAATGTCCCGCCGTGGTCGTGCGAAACCGCGGCCATCACGTCGAGGCGGTGGTTGAAGGGGTCGAACTGCGATGAGTAGTAGGCTACAATCACTGCCCCCGTCTGTGGGTCGACCGCCACCGCTGGCTGTATGACTACCGCCTCCTGAGAGATCTCTTGCGGGACCGACCAGTCCACGCCTCCGTTAGAGGAAGATAGGAAGAAGACCGCCGAGGACCCGCAGTTCCCCGGGTTGTCGGCCACTGTCTCAGGGATATCAAGAACGTAATAGGTCCCGGACGTGCATAGCGCGACAGCGAAGTATAGCGTGCCGGCGGGCTGGCTCCCGTCCGAGACGAAGGATATGACCGAAGACGCCCTGAACTGCTCCGTGGCAAACCCCTGAATTACGAGTTCGCCAGGCAAGTCCGTGGCGCCTCCCATGAAGCTGACCACCGCATGGGCCGTTCCGAACGACCCCCCTCCGGGAGTCGACGACCTCGTCTCGCAGTCGACCGGGCCGAGGGTGACGTCGGTGCCGAAATTGCACCAAGCGACCTGTACAGTCCCGTCGGTGCTGGTCACGACAGCGGAATAGCCGGCGTACTTGTCCGCGCCCGAGACGACCGACGCAGAGGCCCCTGAAATCATGACGCATGTGAGCGACGGGCTGCACCTGGCGACGAAGGCCGAGCTGGTACCGTCCGCGTTGAAATGGTCCCAAGATATGTAGACGCTGCCGAAGAACGGGGAGCTCGGGTTCGTGTCCACCGCCAAGGTATCCTTGTCATCGAAGGTGAACGTCCCGCAGAAGCCGAATATGCACTGGTACGACAGGTTACCGTAGACGAGTTTCGATGTCCAGCAGCTGTTGGTCGTCGCTGCCGAGTCTGGGGTAGCGCAGGAATACGCGGGGTCCCACAGGTGCGCGTTCGACTTTGCTACCATTACCCCGTTCGCCCCCGTGTCCGGGTCGATGGCGAGGGAAGAATAGTAGACCGTACCGTCAGGGGCCGTCCCCACCCACGGGTCCCCCCATGGAACGAGGTACCCGGTCGCGGAGTGGTGCGAGGTCAGGTTGGTCTCCGACTGGGCGAGGCCGGGTAGGTCGTCGCTCTTCAGCACGGTCGCTCCTCCGTCGATCGAGACGGCGAACCCGCTGAGGGATTCAGTGTAACCGTCGGGGCAGTCGGCTGTGTTTAGGTAGGGGCATAGGAAGTAACGCCCGTCGTTGTAACTCCCGATCACGTGGTCGGGGTTGGAAGGGTCGACCGCGACGGCAGTCTCGCTCTGGGGCATGTAGCTGGAATCTTCGATGAAGCGGGTCAGCCCCGTAGGCACAGTGTCAGGGCCCGTCAGGGCCAGGGGGGTCCTCGGTGAGGATGCGGAGGCGAGGCTGAGGTACGAATGCATTATCGCGATCAGGCCCATCTGGGAGATCGGCGCGTGATAGACCGACGCGGCGCCAGGGTTGTATGACACCGCCTGCCCA
Organism: Nitrososphaerota archaeon; assembly: GCA_016200045.1. Classification (GTDB taxonomy): domain Archaea; phylum Thermoproteota; class Nitrososphaeria; order Nitrososphaerales; family Gagatemarchaeaceae; genus UBA183. The sequence continues at coordinate 31,169 of JACQFN010000008.1, forward strand.
ACCGCAGCGGACGGGTTCGCGGCCTGAGCAGGGAAGGACCCGAAGGCGAGGAGCGAGATCAGCGCGACGACGAGAACACGGCCAGATGCAAACAAAACGCCGGCCTTTCTTGGCTCTGCTATTTGGGGTTTCGCAGGCAATTCGGATTTCCTCAGCCTGTCGTGGCAAAGCCTCGAGGTTCACGAAGGCAATAGACTGTCAACGTTTCGGTCCTGTTAAGGCAGGGTTTGCGCCAGGCAGACCTGAGTCGTCCCGTAGGCGACGGATGTCTGATTCATTACGTTCGACGGAGGCTGAATGCTCAGAACCAAGGTCAAGTTTGAGGCGTCCAATTTCTGGGCTTCGGCACAGAGGGTAATCCCGTAGGTGCTAGTTCCGCTGACCGTGACCGACTCGTTCGCTGGGGCATGGCCGTAGAAACTGCCTGACTCCACGAGTTGACCCGATTCCGGGCTTCCGAGGTAGCCTTGGTGCGTCGCTCCCCAGGGCCCACTGTAATTCACAAAGATGGGGAAGGTCTGGTTGAAGAAGTAAGGGCAGCCGACATCCCCGGTGTTCGCGCACGATGTGAAGACCGACGTCGTGTTCGTGTAGACAGTGACAGTTCGCAGGACGGGCGACTGTGAGGTGACCGTCCTGGTTGTGTTGTCGAACTGCCGACTCGGCCTTGTTCGATGAATGCGAGTGAAGCGAAGATCATTGTCAACAGGATGAAAACGCCCAATATCAGGTCCTTGGTTCTCATGCCTGGGTCCGCCGTTCGAAGAGATTGCAGCGGCGACGTCACTTAGGCATTGAGGTGAAGGGACGGTTCTGCAGAGTTCTCACTCGGTTAGGGGTAATTTGGCCCGGTAAGATTGGGGAGCAAGTTGCCGTATTCGTACCAATTGAGGGCATAAACAGCCGATGCGAGAAACATGACCATCATAGGAAGATAGAAGCTCCAACTTCTTTGGCGGTTGATGTAGAGTCCCAGAATGGCTACCGGAAAGCAGGTCAGAGTTGAGATGATTGAGGCCACCATTCCGTTTAGGTCTCCGATACACACTGGGTAGGTCTCATAGACATATCCTCCTGACTGGTAATAGCTGCATCGGCCCGAATTGAGGTCGCCCGCGCCAGACAAGTAGAACAAGAGTAAGACAAGCGTTAGAAGGACTGTAATCACCGCCAATGCCGAGGCGATTCTCTTGGTAAAGCCCACGCCTTTGCTTTCGGTCTTCAAGGCTTTAGGCTCTTCTCGATGCGACCCATCTTCCACTTAGTTAGCAGGCAAAGGGCCTCCACCTCTCCGCTGAGTCAGCAACCGCGCCTTAACAGGGAGAACTTGGAGGCCCAGCAACCGTCAACCTAACAGAGCCTTTTTCAGGGTTCTGTTAACTTGGGAGGCCACAGCCTCCAATCTCCGATTTCTGGAGCCTGTTAACTGACTGGACATGCCTTCCGCGTTGTTTCTTGGTTCCAAAGACACTCAGACGAAATGGTCGTATCGGGATTCGGCATGATGGTAGTCGGGACACTTCTGCTATTCCGACCCTACGAATTGGGGCTCTGGCTTGTTTGTGGAGGGGCGGTCGTCACCGCAATCGGCGGGGGGTTCAGGGCGGATTGAGCCTCCTTTCCCTTTGTCAAATCAATCATGGTGGAGAATGCCTCTACGAAAACAAACAGGATGATTATGTAAGTCAAGGCCGTTTGAATCCGTGCATTCTTGGCGTTTTGGATGTCAACGAAGGATGCTACCGGAATCTTGTATTCGCTGTAAGTGTGGTCAACGCCCGTATTGTTCTCGAAGAAAATAGACAAAGTGGGCGAGTATTCCCCCGCCACAGGGAACACTATGGTATCCCCACTCACTATGCTCGCGGTGAGGACTCGATTGACCGCTGGCCCAACAAAGAGGACTACCTCTGGGAAGTTGCTGACAAGGCCCGTCTCATTCGACCATTTGACATTCGCATAGACCGCGCCGCTGATTCTGACATAGACAAACGCGACATTAAGACAATCGTTGAAGACTTCAGCGTGTGCGGTGTATGCTCTTACAGATGTGTTTGCCGCGAGAATCCCGTCATCTTTGAGTTGAATACTCACTTGGACACAGACCGGCCTTGTGTTGTCCGGATAGGTGAGAGTAAGAGGAACAAGCGTGGGTGGCGGGGCTGGATTGAGGAAGTTGTAGTTATCGGTTTGGACATCGGAGATGTAAGATATGCTTCCAACAACCAAGACCATGAATACCCCGAGTCCCGCCCATCTGGTCTTCCTCAGATTCAGTCAGCCTTCTGCTTGAAGTATTCACCCAGAACTGCCCTTGCCGCCTCGGGAATTGTCTCCAATTTCCGCGCTTTGCGCTCTTGGTCGAGTGCCTTAAGCATCTCCGCCGAGACCGAAAGCATGATTCTCTCCATCAAACTGGTTCCACCTCCACCAATAGGTATCAATAGGCACGTTAATATACCCTACTGCCTATACCTATTGATATCATATGACCACCGAACAAGCCCGCTTCGAAATGACGAGGGACGAGTTCGAAGAGTGGGAAGCCTACCAAGAAAGGAAGAGGGAGATGGAGCGCGACTAAGATGGGCGCCCTCTCCTTCCCCAAACTTTTGGAGGTTCGCGCTGTGAAAGGCAACCAGATTGCTCAGATTGAGGGACATGTCGAACGAGTCTCAGAGGGGCACTACCGCGTCCATTCACAAAGGTCGGACGCTTGGTATGATGTCTTTGCGACCGAGAAGGGGCTGAACTGTTCTTGTGCGGACTTCGTTTATCGCGCTGGCCTTCCGTTCTACAACGCCTCGCTCACCAAGCGCTTCAAGTGCAAGCACATCTTCGCGGTCGAATTGTCCCACGCTCTGAGACAGGCTGTCGAAAGACAGGTCAAGATAGAGCTCGTGGGAGTCCAGACGTGCCTCTTCTGCTCTTCAAGCAAAGTCGTGAAGCATGGAGTCCTTCACAACCAAGGAGGGGACGTTCAGCGATACTCTTGCAAGGACTGCGGGAAGAGATTCACTCAGAACCTTGGTTTCGAGGGCATGAGGGCGAGCCCTCAGTCAATCACTCAAGCCATGCAACTCTACTTCACGGGCGAGAGTCTAAGGAACGTCCAGAAGTTCCTCAGGCTCCAAGGCGTGAACGTGTCCCACGTTGCAATCTACAAGTGGATTCGGAAGTATGTCGGGGTCATGGAGCGGTATCTTGACCAGATTACTCCGCAACTCTCGGACTCTTGGAGGGCAGACGAATTGTATGTCAAGATTCGCGGGAACATGAAGTATCTCTTTGCGATGATGGACGACCAGACGCGGTTCTGGATTGCTCAGGAGGTCGCGGACAGCAAGGAGAAGCATGATGCTCGGAGCCTGTTCCACAAGAGCGCGGAGGTTGCGGGGAAGATGCCTCGCTTAGTGATAACTGACGGTCTCCACGCGTATCGAGACGCCGCGAGGAAGGAATATCAGACGAACCACGGCCACTCTGGAGCCGTCCATGTCCGTGACATCGCTTTGAAGGGCGTGATTCACAACAACAAGATGGAGCGCATGAACGGAGAGGTTCGGGACAGAGAGAAAGTAATGCGAGGACTCAAGCGGTCAGACACGCCGATACTGAAAGGGTATCAAATCTACCATAACTACATTCGACCCCACTCAGCACTTGGAGGAAAGACGCCAGCAGAACTCTGCGGGATAAACGTCCAAGGGAATAACAAGTGGCTGACTTTGATTCAGAATGCCGCCCATGTCCAGTCAGTTAACAGCGAGACGAATACGGAGGACTCGGTCTGATGTCCTACCAAGTTAACAGAACCTTTTTCAGAAAACCTTAAAGACACAGAGAAAGTCGGTTTTTTCAAGAGTTTACGCATAGTTTGGAAGTTAAGGTTCTGGGAGCCGCCAGGCAGGTCGGCCGCTCCGCGTTCCTCCTGTCGCACAAAGACAGCAAGATCCTGCTGGATTACGGGGCGATGACGACCAAAGTCCCTGGTTTCCCGATGCATGTGCCTCCGAAGGACATCAAGGCGATTGTCCTCAGCCACGCGCACCTAGACCACTCGGGGGCAGCCCCGCTGCACTTCTTAGGAGGAAAGATGAAGATGCATGCGACCCCCGTCACGTCGGAGCTCTCCAACCTCCTGATACAGGATTTCATCAAGATCTCGGGCCAGTATCTCCCCTTCGAGTTCCTCGACCTGATGGCAATGAACTCGAACACGGTCAACCACGGTTACATGGAGCCGTTCCAGGTGGGGGACTTCACCGTGAGCTTCTACGACGCGGGGCACATCCCGGGCTCGGCGGTGATTGCAGTGGAGGCCGGGAACAAGAGGCTGATCTACACGGGGGACATCAACGGGGACGAAACGAACCTGCTTTCCGGGTCGTTGAAGAACCTGGGCGAGGCTGACATGGTGATCACGGAAAGCACCTACGCCACTGCCGACCACCCGCACAGGTCAGAGGCAGAGCAGGGGCTCGTCGAGTTCGCCCGGACCGTAGTCGAAAGAGGAGGGGTGCTGTTGGTCCCTGCGTTCTCCGTCGGAAGGGCGCAGGAGATTGCGATGACCCTCGTAAAGTCAGGGTTCAGGCACCCAATAGCTATGGACGGGATGGCGCTGAAGGTCAACGGGATACTGATGAGATACCAAGAGTATCTCAAGGACCCGACTGCTCTCAGAAGGACCCTCGAGACGATGGAAGAGGTGACGAGCTGGACCCAGAGGAGAAGGCTTGTCAAGAAGCCGGGCGTGGTCGTCTCCCCGGCCGGGATGCTAGTCGGAGGAGCTTCGATTTTCTACAACGAGCACCTCTCGATGGACGAGAAGAACGGGATCGCCATCGTGAGCTTCCAGGTCCCGGGAACTCCCGGGAGGACCCTCATCGAGAAGGGACTGACGATATACAGAGGAAAGCCGACAAAGGTAAGGGCCGAGGTGAGGAGGTTCGACTTCTCTTCCCACAGCGGAAAGACCCCTCTCCTGAACGACCTGAAGGGGGTCGGAGGGTCTCCGAAGTTCCTCACCGTGCACGGCGAGGAAGCGTCTTGCCTGGCGCTCGCACAGGAGCTTCACGACGGGATGGGCGTTGAGGCCACTGCTGCGATGCCGGGACAAGAATTCGTAGTATGACCGAGCAGGAACCTGCGAGGAAACGCGTCACTCCGGTCAATCTAGTGAACGCAGTCGTCATCGTCGTCCTCATCCAGCTCGTCGCCCTCGGAATAACGTACGAGAACCTTCCTTCGTACACTGCTATCGTCGCATCGTCAGGGCCAACGTTCGCCCCCGCTGGAACCTCGGAGACAGGTTCTTTCCTCAACGCGTCGTTTCTGGTTGTGTTCGCGTTCGCCTCCACGCTCGGACTCCTCTGGGTACTGAGACGAAAGATGGTGTTCTCGTTCAAAGTCCTGATTTTCGCGTCTGTCGCAATCTCGGCGTTCCTCCTCACCTTCATAACGGCCGACAGCGTCTTGGCAGGCATCCTGCCGGTGGACCAGGAAGCCGCTCTCGATGTCGCCGTCTCGATGTCGGTAGTGGTCATCGTCGGTTACACCATTTTCATCAGGAACAGGCCGTGGCTTTCCTCAATCGTGCTCGCCTTCGTTGGGGCAGAGGTAGGGGCTTTCTTCGCAGGGACCCTCGACCTGCGGACTGCCCTCGTGCTCCCGGTCGTCTTCTCGGCCTACGACGTCTACGCGGTTTTCAAGGGCCCGCTGAAGCACCTCGTCGGGACCGCACCGGGCCTCGCGCTCAACGGGATGTCTGTCAAGCTTGGAGAATTCACACTAGGCCTCGGGGACGTTGTGTTCTATACAATGATCCCATCTCTTGCCCTTTTCCACACGGTAGTTGCGCCGACGGTTTCCCCGCTGGCCCCGGTCGCGGTCATTGCAGCCATCGACGCTGGGGTTCTGGCCACGCTGTTGTTGCTGACGAGGAAACGCCTACTCCCGGGCCTCCCCATCCCGATGATCCTGGGGGTAGGCGCGCTGGCCTTCTATCTGCTCTAGTCAGATCTCAACTACGGGGACCTTGGTCCCCTTCGTGAGCTCGTCCGCTTCCTCCGCAGTCGTCTTGAACGTGAGTAGACCTTCGGGGGTCCGTAGCTTCACCTTGGCTGAGTCGCCGGCCCTGACAATCCTGATTTCGGTGGCAGAATCCAACATCTTCTCAAACATCGCCTTTTCCTTCAACTCACGGGGCATCTCGGTGAACGCCCCGGACAACCTGCTTTCAAGCATTTCGCATCCGTGACCTTCGCTGCCCTCGTCATGTTTAACAGAACACGGGTGGGCAGTGGTTCGCTTGTCGATAAGAAGGAGAGTCTTCATGTTGAGACTGGGTATCTTCTTGATTTTCATCGCCATTATCGGGACATTCCCGATCCCTTGGCAACTGGGGCCCCTGGTGATTTTGCTGACCGCCTCCATGATTGTGGGACTCGTCTCAATCCTATACTACGTTTCCCCTTTTGTTTGGAAGAACAGAAGCTTCAGCGAGTTTTCCATTTCTGGAGAGCCGGATTACGCCAGGGTGTGCCAGTCCTGTCGCTATGTAAACGATGGCCATCACGCCTTTTGCGCCAAGTGCGGCAAGGAACTTTCGAAGTGGGACATGCCCAATGACCCTTATGATTCCCAGCGCAGCGCAGTCTGAGTTAGGCGACCAACAGGGCCTTCGTCGCTTCTCGCCCTAGGGTTCTGTTAAGTTCTCGGTAGCTGGCTCGAAGTCGTCTCCCTGTTAAGCGTCGGTCGCTGACGTTGGTCTCCTCAAGTCTCTCATGAACTTACGATTAGTTGCCCGCTTTGCTCGAAGGCTTCAAGTGAGTCGAAGATGCCACTGTAGATTTGGAAAGTCCCTACCTGATTCGCACTAAAGGAGAATCTTTGGCTCTGATTCGGCCTCACTACGTTAGTCGTGGAATCAAAGTAATGGGCTATCTGGAATCCATGGGCCTGAATGTCGGTGTTGCACACCACCATGTTCACTGTCTGCCCCAGTTGGACATTTATCACGGGCCAATGAGTCTGAGGGACGCCGTGGTCTACGCTTTCGTTGTATCCCTTGCTGCTTGCTATGATGAGAAAGCCGCCCGCGGGCCTGACGCATGGAATTGAATTCGGAATCTGGTAGGTTCGATAGGCGTAGACTCCGAAAGCTATTCCTACCATCGCAACTAGTGCAACCGTGGCAATAACCCGCCATCTCAATGAGGAGAGTTTGGTGCGGGTGAGTCTTTTCTGTCTTTCGAGGCGTTCTGAATGAGAGTCAGCCATTTGTTCTCCCCCCTCGACTTTGATTCCCGCGACCTCGGCGGGGGTCCTTCCACCCAAGGGCCTCGTGAGGCCTCATGAAGTCATGGAATGGCTGATAGCCCTTCAGGATTGGGGTGTCCTTCCGCTTGAGCCCTCGCATCACCTTCTCCCTGTCTCGGACTTCACAGTTGAGCCGTTCCATCTTGTTATTGTGAATCTGCCCTCCGAGCCTGATGTCTCGGACGTGCTGGCTCTGGGGGCCTTTGTTCGCTAGAACTCCTTCACGAAGGGGGTTGACGCCACGTTTATTTACCTCAGAAAAAACGCAGGGTTCAGCGGTACCGAGAGACGCTAGGATGTGAAAGAACGAGTTTCGGACGAGGGAATTACGGCCGCAGCGGCGGAAGTGGCGGCGGCGGCGGTTTCAGGTCCTTCAAGCCAAAGCCGGTTGAAGTAGGAAAAGAGTACGACGTCACCATTTCCGAGATCAGCAGGCGCGGTGACGGCATTGCGAAGATCGACGGTTTCGTCATTTTCGTTGCCGGCGCCAAGCAGGGCTGGCAGGGCAAGGTCAAGGTGACCCAGGTTGCCAACAGGTTCGCCACTGGTGCTCCAGTAGGCGCCGAGGGCAGTTCCGGGTCGACGGCCAGTTCCTCAACAAGCGAAAGCGAACAGTCTGGGATGTAAGACCCCGTAAGGGGCTCTCTACAGTCGAAGGCGGCCAGTCCGCAAAGACTGCCGCTCCGTCTTCATTTTACAATCGACGGTTTCTTTGCCCCAACGACCGGGGAAAGGATTAATTCTGGCAGCGGGGTCGATGAGGGCATGGTCCTGTACGCAAGGGACATTGTCGAGAAGGACTTTCTCTCGCTCTCATCCCAGACCACGGTCTACAAGGCGGCCGAGGCGATGAAGAAGACGAAGCACGGGTTTGCCCTGATCGGGTCCACGGACCAGCCCGAGGGGATCGTGACCGAGTGGGACATAGTTTCGAAGGTGGTGGCCGAGGGCCTCGACCCCGCCAAGGTCGCCGTGGGAGGGATAATGTCGACGGAGGTCGTGTCGGTCGAGGGGAACATCGGGATCGAGGCGGTCTCGCGGATGATGAACGATAGGGGGATAAGGAGGATGCTGGTCAAGGAGAACGGTGCGGTCCTCGGTTTCATAACATCGAAGACGATACTCGCGAGGCTTAACGAATACGTCGACAGGGTTTCATCACAGATAAGCCGCCTTCAGACCCCGTGGCTGTAGCCTGGTTCGATTGACATGAGAGTGTACATCTACGTGGACGGCCTGGCCATGCCGTCAAACCCGGGGACCGGGACGTTTGGATACGCCATATACGACGGGGACCGCAAGCTTTCCGAGGGGGAGGGGCTGGCTGGGTACGGGGTCACCAACAACTTCGCCGAATACACCGCGCTCGTCGAAGGCCTGAAGAGGGCGCGCGAACTCGGAATCGAGGGTGACGTCGTCGTCAGGTCGGACTCCAAGCTCCTCGTGGGCCAGATGGGCGAAGGGTGGGAGGTCAAGGGCGGAGGGTACGTCTCGAAGCTGAAGGAAGCCCGCGACCTGACGAGGGAGTTCGGTTCGATATCGTTCGAATGGATACCAAGGGAGAAGAACGGCGAAGCGGACCTCCTGTCGAGGATAGCCTACGACAAGCACAAGCACGGCAAGCCGGGCTAGATGTGGCCTTCCTCGCCAGCATCGAGACCGCCTTCGCGACCCGCTTCTTGCGCGTCTCGGGCCTCTTGGCCCCGGAAATCCAGTCGGCGTAGGCCTTCCTGTGAGAGGCGGCCAACCCCCAGAAGAACGCCGAGGCAACCCGGTTCCTGGCAATCGCCCTCTTGAGGTCGCGGGGGAAAACGACCTTTGCGGGGGCGGCGTCGCGGTCCATCGCCACCAGGACCTTGTCCCCTACCCCCTTCCCGATCTTGTCCCTCAGCTCCTACCTAACGACCACGAAGTGCGAGCCTCTCCCCCCGGGGAGGATGGAGCCCTTGAACGGAGACCCGTCGATTGAGCCCTTGACTTTCATCCTGGGAACTATTCCGGCTTTCTTCGCGTTGCCTATCTTCAGCGGTGCGAGCGTCCAGGTACCTCTTCCCTCCGGCCTTATGAGGACGGCCGAGAACCTCCAGCGAGGCATGGAGGCGGCTCCCCTTTCTCCGACTTAACGATTGCATGGGCAGGGGCCCCGGACGCGTTGGGTTTGGTGGGCCGGGAGCGATTTGGACGCTCGACCGTGGCGCTTTCGAGTTTCGCCGTGTGAGAGCCCGACGGGCATGCGCCTGACGTCCTACCAGGCTAGACGACCGGCCCGAGTTCGACCCGGGAGGGGTGCCGATATTTGTCTTACTTCTTCAGCCCGACTGAGCGGTTCTTTAGCCTGAGGTCGGACGTCTTGCACTTGCGGCACCTGTCGGCCTGGAGGGGGTTGCGTGCTCCGCACCTCAGACAGACCTTGAAGAAGAGTCGCCTCTTCTGTGCTATTTGCTTCTTCGTGACGTCCGCAATCGGCAAAGTCTCGCTAGGCCCCTTCCATTTTCCTTTTCAACCTGTCGCTTGCCTGAGCAAGATCGGCACCTCGGCTGGGGTCATTGCTACCCTCACCCCCGCGCTCCTGAGCGCGGAGATCTTGGACTCCGCGGTCCCGTAGTTCCCGTAGATTATTGCGCCGGCGTGCCCCATCTTCTTTTCCTTCGGGGCGTGCCTCCCCGCGATGTAGGCGACTATCGACTTGGCATTCGAGGATTCCGAAATGTGGCGGGCGAGCCTCTCCTCTGCGTCCCCTCCTATCTCCCCGACTACCACGACCGCCTCTGTGTCCGGCATTCGCTCAGCGAAGTCGAGGCACTCTCCCATGGTCGTGCAGGTGACCGGGTCCCCGCCCAGGCCGATGGCGGCGGTCTGCCCGAACCCGTTCAGCGACAGCTGGTTCGCTATCTCGTACATGAGGGTCCCGCTGCGCGAGAAGAGAGCTACGTTCCCGGGCCTGTAGGAGGTCGCGGGCATTATCCCCAGCTTCATCTTGCGGGACGGGACGATGAGGCCAGGGCAGTTTGGCCCTATGACCGAGGCGCCTTTCCTGGCGGAGAGGTCGAGGAGCCGGAGCGTGTCCCTCACCGGGATGTGCTCTGTGATGACAACCAGCAGCTTGATGCCGGCGTCCAGCGCTTCTTCCCCGGCTGCAAGGGCGAATTCGGCAGGGACGAAGAGGACGGAAGTCCTCGACCCGCTCGACGCGACCGCTTCCGCCACAGTGCTGAAGACTGGGACACCTTCCACCGACTCCCCCCCCTTTCCAGGGGTCGCCCCCGCGGCCACGTTCGTCCCGTACTCGAGCATCAGCTTCGTGTGCAGCCTCCCGAACTTCCCCGTGATGTTCTGCACGATGACGGGTTCCCCCGCCTCCGGGAGTATCAATTCTGCCCGACCACCGCTTCGACGGCCGACGGAGCGTCCTGAAACGTCCGCACCCGCGTCCCTTCGAGGATTCTCCTGGCTTCCGATTCTTCGACCCCGCTTATGCGGGCGAACACGGGCTTGACCGCACCCTCGGAGAGGACGGTCCTGATTCCCTGCGCGACGTCCGTCGTCCTCGTGATGCCCCCGAAGATGTTGACGAGGATCCTTTCCACCCCGGGGAGCCTGTTCACCAGCCTCAGGGCCGCTTCGATCCGGTCCTGCTGCGCCCCCCCGCCCAGGTCCAGAAAACAGGCCGGCTTCCCGCCCGCGTCCCCCACGAGGTCAAGGGTCGAAAGAACGAGCCCGGCCCCGTTCCCCACCACCCCTATGTCCCCGTCGAGCCTGACGAAGGCGAACCCCTGCCGGGATGCCTCCCCCTCGAATTCGTCTTCGGGGTGGAGTTTCGCGAATTCGGGGTGCCGGAACAAAGCGTTGTCGTCGACTATGACCTTCCCGTCCAGGGGGACCACCGTTCCGTCCTTTCCGACCGCGAGGGGGTTGACCTCGGCCAGTTCGCACTCCTTTTCCCTTGCGAGCCTTTCGAGGTCGACAATGATCGAAACCACCTGGGACGCCTGTTCCCCGGACAGCCCCGCCGAGGAGGCGACCTCCTTCGCCAGCCGCTCCGAGATCCCAACCAGCGGAATCTTGCGGACGACCTTCCCTGCGAGGGACTCCACCTCGACGCCCCCAGCGGCCGCGGCTATCACCACGAAGGCCCGCTCTCCCCTGTCCAGGGCGACGGACAGATACAGCTCCTTCTCATGAGGAAACGCTTCTTCGACGAGTACCGAGGAGGGTCTCTCCCCGCCGATCGCGAGACCCATGATCTTGACGAACGCATCGTGGGCCTCCTGACGGTCTTTCGCCACGATTACGCCCCCGGCTTTGCCTCTCCCGCCGGCAAGGACCTGGGACTTCAAGACAACGGGGAAACGCAGGCGAGACACCGAAGACTCGAGCTCGGACTTCGAGGCGACGAGGACAGAGTTAGGAAGGGGGAGCCCGTACTGCCTGAAGAGCTCCTTCGCCTGATATTCGAAAAGCTTCACGCCACCGCGGCCCGATTTCGGGCGATAAACCTAGCGATGCTGGAGGGAGTTTGTGGCTCAGAGCGATTAAATACGGGAGAGCCCGCGGAGACTCATGGAAGGCCAGGTGGAAGGCCAGCCGCAGCAGGAAGAGCGAGCTCCGAGGGAGCCAAACACCATTTACATCGGGAAGAAGCCGACGATGAGCTACGTCTTGGCGTGCCTGACCCAGATCCAGAACGGTAGCGACTGGCTCACGGTGAAGGCGAGAGGGAAGTCCATATCGAGGGCCGTCGATGTCGCACAGATCTTGACGAAGAGGTTCGCGATGGACCTGAAGGTGAGCAGCGTAGTCATCGACACCGAGCAGGTGAGGAGCGAGCTGACGAACTCGATGAACAACGTGTCGTCGATAGTCATCAAGCTCGAACGATAGGCCCCGCGCGGAAATCATTGCGAGGAGAGTTTCACTAACCCCCGGGTACCGGTTCGGTCAGAAGTTCTGACGATAGTCTTATCCGTGGGCCGCGGTCGCGCGACCAAAGGGGCGCTCCTAGGGCTGCAGGGTATCCGGGTCGCGCGGGAAGAGCGCTGCTTCCTTGATGTTGGGAAGGTCGAGCATGTACGCCACGAACCGCTCGATCCCGAAGGAGAACCCTCCGTGCGGAGGGACCCCGTAGCGGAAAGGCTCCGTGAACCATCTGAGACCCTCCTCGCCGTACCCCTTCTCCTTGATCTGGCTCACGATCCTGTCATGCCTGTGCTCCCTCTGTCCGCCCGACGAGAGCTCCAACCCCTTGTAGACGAGGTCGACCGAACGGGCGAATTCAGGTTCGTCGTCCACCTTCATCACGTAGAAGGGCTTCACCGCCGAGGGGAACCGGTTGATGAAGAAGAAGTCGGCCCCTGTTTCCTTTTTGATGTGCTCCGCCAGCACCCTCTGCGACTGCTCGTCAACGTCCTGACCCCTCGGGAGGCTCCTTCCGAGTTTCGAGAGGACTCTGTAGGCCTCGGGAAAGGCCACCTCCGGGAAGGGGGGCTTCGGAGTCTTCAGCTCGATCTTCAAAAGGGACAGCTCCTCCGAACAGCTCTCGGCAGCCTTCTTCATTCCGGCGACAACCATCCCTTCCTGGGCGCGCATCGTGTCCCGCTCGTCTTCTATGAACGCCATTTCCGGAGCTATCGTCCTGTGCTCGCTCAGGTGTCTCGGCGTGTGAGAGAGCTCCGCCCTCCAATTCGTCCCCAGGTCGTAGACCCTGTCGAACCCTCCCGCTATGGTCAGCTGCCTGTGGAGCTGGGGGTCCTGCCTCAGGAAGGCCGGCTTGCCGTAGTAGTCGACCTTGAAGACCTCGGACCCCCCCTCTGAAATTCCGCCCAAGATGCTCGGGGTGAACGCTCTCACGAACCCGTGCTCGCGCAGGTGGTCTTCGAAGCCCTGGACGACTGCGTTCTCTATCTTGAATATCGCAGCGGATTCGGGCCTCCGGAGCTCCAGCGTGCGCCACTTGAGCCTGGTGTCGAGGGAGCTTTGCGTCACCCCTCTCGGGTCGAGCGGGAGCGGCGCTGCCGCCTTGCTGATCACCTTGACCTCCTTCGGAACGACCTCGACCCCCGCCCTCGCGGCCTTGCTCTCCTTGACCACCCCCCTGCACGAGATGACGTCTTCCTGCCTAAGCGACGCGATGACTTCCATCGCGTTCTTGTCGACGTCTTTCTTTGGTGCCGCGACCTGGACGATTCCTTTCGAGTTCCGCAGGAGGACGAAGCTGATCCCACCGAGGACCCGGACGTCATGGACCCACCCAGAAAGCGTGACCTCCTTGCCGACCCTCTCCTTCACCTGCCCGGGGGACAGGAACTCGTTCATCGCCCGACGGTCGCGGGCTCGTGATAAATAGTTAGGGAGCCAGTTGGGTTGCAACTGTGAATCCTGCGTCGTTCAGTTGGAGAGGTCTATCGAGACCCGCTCCCCGGCTCGGGAAAGCCCGCTGCTAGAGGGCGTTGAAATTATTCGACCACTGCAGGTAAGCCCTCTGCATGTCCGGAGACACGGACGGCTTCCTCGTGCGCATCACTTCCTTGAAGTCTGCCACGGTTATCGGGCGGGTCTGCGTTTCCTTGTCCAGCGCCTTCCCAGAGCTGAAGAGCTCTCTCACGACCCTAAGCTGAACCCCCTGACAGATGTCCTTTATGTCGCTCCCCGAGTAGCCTTCGCTCAGCTTGGCGAGCGAATCCAAATTGACGTCTTCATTGAGAGTTAGGGGCGCGGTGTACATGCGGAACTGCGACATTCGGGCGTCCGATTCCGGAAGTGGGACCAGGATTCTCTTTGCGAACCTGCGGAGGAACGGAGGGTCCAGGGTCCACGGCTTGTTCGTGGCACCGATGACGTAGAGGTGGAGGTTCTTACCCTTGTCGTTTATGCCGTCGGTCTCCCGGAGGAATTGGTCACGGACCCTGACCTCGCCCCCCACCTCCTGCCCCCTCGTCCCGAGTAGGGAATCGATTTCGTCCACGAAGATGATCACGGGCTTGTTCTCGGAAAGCATCTTCCTCGCGTTGGCGAAGAGCTTCGAGACGTTCTTCTCCCCCTCCCCGAGCCACTTGCTCATGATAGAGGCTGCGTCCACGGAGATGAAGTATCCGTCGATCTCGGCAGCAGTGGCGGCTGCTATCATCGTCTTGCCACATCCCGGCGGGCCGTAGAGGAGTATCCCCCTCGGCCACCCCAGCTTGAACAGGTCTGGCCTCAAGAAGGGGAAGACAATCGACTCCCTGATGGCCTGCTTGCAGTCCTCGAGACCCACGACGTCGTCCCACTTCACCTCAGGCTTCTCGGTTATGACGAGGTCGCTGAACGACGCCTTCAGCTGCTGGACGACCTGGGGCCCTTTCGGGGAGTTTGCGCTGGCGTTGGTCCCCGCTCCTCCGTTCTTGCCCGGGATTGTCCAGTCCATCTCCGACGACTGGTCCTGCGGAAGGAGGCCGTGTGCGGCCTGGATGGCCTTGACCCTCTCCTGGTAGGCCATGGCCCTCTCGGTGTACTGCTTGTTCAGCCGGTAGTCCGGGTAGAGGTGAACGAGCTTGACAAGGGTCGATATCACCTTCTGGTACATCTGGATGGCCATCCCGTGTGCTCCCTGCGAGTCGAGCCGGATAGCCTCGGAAGCGTACTTCTTGGCGTCGTCCTCAAGTTCCTTCGCCGCCACGACGCTCATTTCTCAACGACCCCGGGCTCGATGATCTTGACCTTCCCCTGCGACAGGAGCCTCAGCATGGCCTGCTCGACCTCGTCGGAGGGCATCTTCAGGATGCTGGAAGCGTCGGTGATGTCGACGTTGCCGTTGTGGATGTTGGCGTACTGGAGGACCTGCTCCTCGGCGTCTTCGACGGGAGGGGTCCGATAGAGGGTCCCCAGGAGCGCCGATTCCTCCTCGTCGTCCTCCCCCCCTGCGAGAAGGGGGACCCTGCTGTCGAAGCTCTCGGCGTCCCGCTGGATCTGTCGAGGCGAGACCGCTAGCGTCTGTTTCATCTCCTCGGCCCGCTGCTCCGCCAGCTTGCGGGCCTGCTCGACGAGCTCCTCCCCGCTCTCGGTCTGGATGTTCAGGTTGATGGAAGGCGAAACGTTCCCCATCTCGGCCATCGTCTCGGTAAGCGTGTTGCTGATCTCGTCCGACGCTTGGTCGAGGGACGGGACGAGTCCCTGGACGGTCTTGTTCACCTTTCGGAGCACCTTGAACGCCATGCTCATGTGTGCCATAACGTCGCCAACGTCCACGATGCTCTCGAGCCTGAGCACAACCTGGGTGAGGGCGAGCTCGCTGGCGTAGACCACCTTTCCTACCTTTCGCAGCTCCGCCCATTCGTTGGCGTAGACTGACGCCTTCGACTTGTCTTTCGCCATCATGGCCTTTACAGTTGTCTCGAAGAGAGACTTGCGTCTCCCCTCCAGTTTGACCCTTAGGTTTTCGAGCTCTCGCCTGTGAAGTTCGATCTCCTTGATGGTCGACGCGATCCTCGGCTTTACGTTCTCGTCCTTTCGGAGCCCGATGTACTTCAGAGGGTCGCGGGCAGACAAATACGTTGCCTCAAAGTAGCTCGTCCATAATCACGGGGTGGGTGAAGACAATCAAGACAAATAGGTGAAATCTTGATGTCAACAGCCCTGGAAGGCTTGGCCCAACAGATTCCAATCGAGAGTCAATCCCAATCCATGGCGAATCCCCCTTTGCGCGCCAATCTAACAGCCTGGAGTTTCGTCATCTTGACAATGACAACTGGAGGCAAGAATCGGCCCGCAAACCAAGACAGGCATTAGCAACACGATGGCTGTGCGAGAACTGACTGGGGGAGACCTTTTTGAAATTGGACAAAAGAAAAAGAGTCCGGGAACTTTCGTTCCCGTCTCTAATACGTGGAGCCTTCCGTCCCGGCTTCTGCAGAAGGCAGCGTTGCGGGTATTTCAGGGAAGCGATCCTTCATGCGCTGCTCCGCGACCGCGGATGCCTCTGCTAGGATCTTCTCCGCGTCCTCGTTTGCAGCCTCGAAGTTCAGTGAGTACCCGCCCACTGTCCCTGCGTCTACCAGGATACTGCTCAGCAAACCAGAGATCTCGCCGATCTCGCTCTCAGCTTCAGGCAGCACGCCCACCAAGCCCTGCTTGACGTTGCGTATCACTGCCATTGCGGGAGTGAGGGTGACGACGATGTCGCCTAGTTCTGTGATTGTGTTGAGTCTGAGCACTATCTGTTCCAGCGCGAGTTTCGCCTGTGTGACCATCTTGTTCATCTTTCTGATCTCGGCGAGCTCGTTTGCGAAGACAGACGCATGCTGTGTGTCGTGTTTCTGTAGAGAGCTCACGACCTTTCCGAAGATCGAGTTGTCTCTCTCTCTGAGTTTGGTGGATGTTGAGTCGAGTTTGGCGACCTGGACTTGGATTTGTCTGACGGCTAGATCGAGCCTTGGCTTTAGAGGTCCGGGATTCCTTACGGATTCCTTAACCTTTCCGCCGAAGCCCTGGTTGTTTTGCTTTTCCCATTTTCCTGCGAACGCAGACATTAGCTTCGAGTATCACGTGGGTCAAATTCTCTATGTGGGAGAGAGTATAATATTGTTCACAAAACACGTCAAGATAGTTCGTTGTCATAGCGCTCTGGCCCGGGGAGATGCGAATTCGGTACGGTCCAGTCTTACGCTTAAAGAACGGAGGCACCTCGCTACCCGCGGCGACAGTTTGGCATTCTGCCCTAACTGCGGCAGAGAGGTCTCTCCGGAAGCCATCTCTTGCCCCAACTGCGGGCACCCGTTGAGGCAGACGGTGCTGAAGCCTGAGCTTAGAGAGAAGATCAGCGCCGCGTGGTGGCTGCTCCCCTTCTTCCTGGCCTGGATTGGGGGACTGATCGCGTATTTCGTCCTCAAAGACAGGAACGGCAAGACTGCGACGAACATGCTGATCTTCGGAATCGTCTGGACGTTCGTCGGGTTCGTGCTGAGCATAGCGATAGCAGCGTTCATTTTTGGGCTCTTCGGGATGTTCGGGGCGTAGTCGAGCGTGGCCTTCTGCCCCTACTGCGGCAAGGAAGTTTCGCCTCAGGCAGTCTCGTGTCCGAACTGCGGGCACCCGTTGCGCACGCCCGAGGTCGCGAAGCTTTCCGAAAGCGTCAGCGGATGGTGGTGGCTGCTCCCGATCTTCATGGCGTGGGTGGGCGGGCTCATAACCTACGTTGTCTTCAAGGACAGGAACGCACGCGCGGCCAAGAAGATGTTGGTCCTCGGGATAGTAATGAGCGCTGTGTTCTACCTAGTTACGCTCGCGATCTTCGCCGTCTTATTCCGCCTGTGATGCCACGCCCCGCTCAGAAAGCCTATTGACCGCGTTCCGCCACTATGATGACGGTGACAGGGTTCCCAGATGAAGAAGCTCGCCTTCATTTCCGACGTCCACGCCAACCTCGAGGCCCTGACCGCGGTCCTAGACACGCTCGGAGAGGAGGAGCTCGTCTGCCTCGGGGACAGCGTGGGGTACGGGGCGAGCCCGAACGAGGTCGTCGGGGTGCTTAGGAAGAGAGCATCTCTAGTCCTCCTCGGGAATCACGACAACGCCGCCCTCGCAGGAGACGTGAGCCTCTTCAATCCGAGGGCGGCGATGGGAGCGCAGTGGACCGCCCGGGAGCTCACTCCCGAATCCCGGGGGTTCCTGGCGTCGAAACCGAGCATGATGGAGGCGGTCTTCGAGGGCGTCCGGTTCCGGCTGGTCCACGGGAGCCCTGACGACCCGCTCCGGGAGTACGTAGACCCGTTGACCCATTCCAAGCTCTTCGGGCATTACCTGACGAAGCTGGGGGTTGGGGCCATCGCGCTGGGGCACACTCACATCCCCTACACTTGGACGGGCACCGAGGGGACGGTATTCAACCCAGGATCGGTAGGGCAGCCGAGGGACGGGGACTGGAGAGCATCCTTCGCTCTCGTGACAGTGCAAGAAAGGAGGGTGACCGTCGAGCACCGAAGAGTAGCGTATGACTGGGAGCTTGCCGCCCAGAAGATTAGGGACGCGGGCCTTCCGGAACAGTTCGCGTCGAGGCTGTCCCAGGGATTTTGATACGGTTAAATCACCGCCGGGACGGAGGAGAGGGAGCGTTGAGTGATTACAAAATTAGCGCGGCGTCCTAGGCAGAAGCTCACACTCAGCGCGAAATACGATTGGAAGGTCATTGAGGACAGAGTCAGGGAGTTCTACGACTCGACCGACGTGCACAGACTGATAGCGAGAAGGTATCCGCGGAAGAAGCCCATCGGGTACGTCGAGGGGCCCCCGACCCTCAACGCTCAACCTCACGTTGGGCACGTCAGGGGGAGGGTCTTCAAGGACGTCTACTTCAGGCACAGCACGCTTTCGGGAAGGAGGGTCGTGTTCCGTGGAGGGTGGGACGCGCAGGGGCTCCCGGTCGAGCTCCAGGCGGAGAAGGAGCTCGGGCTGACGGGAAACAAGTGGGAGAACCTGAAGAAGGTCGGGGTGGAGAGGCTCGTCCAGACCTGCAAGGAGCTGATCTTGAAGGTGCAGAGGGACTGGCTCGAAGCGGACAGACTCATGGGACTCCTGCTCGACCAGAAGCGCGCGTACATGACGTACCGCGACTCGTACATAGAAAGGGAATGGAAGTACCTCGAGACAGCATGGAGGAGGGGGCTTCTCGGCGAGGGGTTCAAGGTCGTAGCCTACTGCCCGAGCTGCCAGACCTCCCTGAGCCACGCGGAGGTCTCCCTCGGGGGGTACGAGAAACTGGAGGACCCGAGCCTTTACTACAAGGTCAGGAGCTCTGACGGCTCGTTCCTGGTCGTCTGGACGACGATGCCCTTCACCGTGGTCACCGACGAACTGGTCGCCGTCGAGCCCGAAGCGGACTACGAATACGTCAACGTAGGGACCGAGACTTGGGTCGTCTGCTCAGACAGGAAGCAGGACCTGGCGGCGGAGCTCGGGGTTGCGTTCGGACGGACGGTCAAGACCGTGAAGGGAACTGAGCTCAGGGGACTGAAGTATACGCACCCGCTTCTGGACAGGATTCCCGGCCTGGCCCCTGGGAAGATGGGGCCCAAGGTGCACTCGGTCGTCGCAGAGGACTTCGTCGATACCACTACAGGGACGGGGCTTGTCCATCTGGCGCCCGCAAACGGGGAGGACGACTTCGCAGTCGCCCAAAAGATGAAAATCCCGGTGTTCGCGCCCTTCGACGATCAGGTCAGGTTCACCGATGAGGCGGGGGCGTACGCGGGGCTGTTTGTCCGCGACGCGGACCGGAGAGTCGTCGGGGACCTGGAATCGAAGGGGGCGCTCGTAAAGTCAGGGAGCCTCGTCCACGACTACCCGGTCTGCTGGCGGTCGGGGCACAGGATAGTCTGGCTCGCCCGGAGGGAGTACTTCTACTGGGTCGACAGGGTGAGAGACAAGCTCGTCAAAGCCGCCGAGGGGGTCGAGTACTTCTTCGAGTCCCCCAGGAACCGGTTCGTGGAGTTCATCAGGGAGTCCCCGCCGTGGGGGATCACGAGGGAGAGGGTCTGGGGTACCCCCCTGCCTGTCTGGTCCTGCGAGAAGTGCGGGGAGAAGACGGGGGCGTTCTCGAGGAAGAGGATCCTCCGGCTGGCTTCGGAGCTCCCTGACGGGGAGGACTTCGAGCTCCACAGGCCGTGGATAGACCGAGTGGTGCTGAAGTGCCCGAATTGCGGGGGAAGGGCGATCAGGGAGCCGTTCGTCCTCGACGCATGGCACAACAGCGGAGCGTCGCCGTACGCATCCTTCACGGATGAGGAGTTCAGGAGCCTTGTGCCGGTCGGATTCCTGACCGAGGGGATAGACCAGACGAGGGGATGGGCCTACACCCTCCTGGTGCTCAACGTGATAATGACTGGGCGAGCGGTCGCCCCTTATGGAGCGTTCCTCTTCCAGGGGCATGTGCTCGACGAAGAGGGGAGGAAGATGAGCAAGAGCCTCGGGAACACCATGTGGGGCCTCGACCTCCTGCGCAACAACTCCGCGGACGTTTCAAGGTTCTACCTGACCTGGAAGGGTTCCCCGGAAGACTCGCTCAGCCTTGACGTGAAGGAGATGGCAGGGAGGCCGTATCAGGTGGCGAACACCCTGTACCACCTTCACCTCTATCTGTCGCAGAACGGTCCGATGGACGGGTTCGACCCGCGGACACACACCCTGGACTGGGCGCGGCGTCTGAGGCTGTTGACGCAGGTCGACAGGTGGCTTCTGGCCAAGGTAGCGAGTGCCCGCAGGCTCGCGCTCCAGGCGTACTCCGGCGGCCAGTACAACGTTGCCTGCAGGCTGGCCGAGGACCTGGTGATATCGAGCCTGAGCCAGACCTATGTCCGGCTGGTGAGGGGGGAGCTTTGGAAGGATGACCCGGAGGAGCGTCAGAGGCGGCTCGCGGTCTTCGCCGTGCTGGGACATGTATTGAGGTCGGCCGACGAGCTCCTACACCCGGTGATGCCCTTCCTGACCGAGTTCCTCCATCAAGAGGTCTTCGCAGCCAAACGTTGGGCATCGCCGATGATGGTCGGCGGACTCACCGGGGGGGAGCCTGCCGCAGTGGGCGCAGAGGGCGCCGTGGACTTCGCACTGAAGGTCGAGGAGGCGTGCAACTCCTCGCGCACGAGGGCCAGGCTGAAGCGCCGCTGGCCCCTCAGTGCTGTCACAGTTCTGGTGACTGCGAAGGAGCTGTCGAAGGCGAAGTCGGCGTCCAGGACCGTAGCGTCCCTCTGCAACGTGAAGCGGGTCGAGGTGGTATCAGACCCCGATAGGTTCCCGGCCGCCATATCCCTCGTCCCCAACAGGTCAAAGGTCGGCGCGCTGTTCAAGGAACGGACGAAGGAGGTCCTTGCCTCCCTGTCTACGCTCAAAGGAAGAGGGGCGGTCAGGGCGTTCACTTCGGGGAGACCCGCAGTCAGGTCGGGAAACATCGAAGTGCCGCTCTCCGCGTTCGAGCTGGTCACGGCCCCGGCTGAGGGGTACGAGGTGTCGGAAAACGAAGGAGTCTTCGTGGCGATACGGAAGGAGCGGGACGAGGAGCTGGTCGCCGAGGGATTGGTCAGGGACGTGTCGAGGAGGCTGCAGGCCCTCCGCAAGAAGAAGGGATACGTCCCGACACAGATGCTGAATACGGCCTCGGTCGCCGGCCTGGAAGCAGGAGACCTCGCGCTACTCGAGCCGAGGAAGGAGGAGATAGCTTTCCTCGTCAGGGTGAGTCGGGTGGTCCTCACGGGGGCAAAGTACGAGGGGACCAGTTGGGAGGAGGACGACATCGACGGGAGGCCGGTCTACCTTGACGTGCGCTAGAGCAGTTTGCGAGCCAACCTCGAAAGGAGCCTCAGCCATTTGGGGAGGAGAGAATCGATGAAGTCCATGTCCTCCTCGGTGTAAGCCTTCAGGAGCTTCATGATCAGGAGGTAGTATGCAAAGCCGATGGGGATCATTACGATCGACCCCGCGACCAGGCCCAGCCTCCCCAGGCCCAGCGCCTGCCCGACGTAGAGGACTCCGTAGACGAAAACGGCCATGAAGGCGGAGGCTGCAAGGGACTTCGCGTATGCCCCCCTGTCCAAGACGAGCATCCCGCTCCTCCGCACAAAATACGAGACTGCGCCCATCATCACGAAGAGCATGACAGCCCTCCCCAGGGCGATCCCGAAGAAGCCGTAGGCCGGGACCGTTAGGTATGCGACCGCAACCAGGCTGGCAAGGCCCGCGAGGTTGCTCAGGGTGAAGTGGTGCGCCCTGTCTTCTACGAGGAGGATCGATGAGTAGACCGATGCGACCGCGGTGAACGCGATGGACGCCGCGATGACTGCCATCACCCCCGCCCCGGCAGAGTACAGGTCCCCGAAGATCCTGAGAAGGAAGGGAGACACGGCCGCCAGCTCGAACCCTATCGGCACGGCAGAGAGGCTGATGTGCCGGGTGTACGCCCTCACGAGCTCGAGCTTCTTCGCCCGGTCGACGGCAAAGTTGCTGAGGGCGGGGACCAGGACGTTGGTAGCCGCGCTGGGCGCGAAGGAGGCTGCTGCGGCACCGGTGGTGGCTATCGTGTACACGGCGAGCGGCGGGAGGCCCAGCTGGAGGAACGCGAGGAGCTTGTCCGTCTGGGAGACGGCGAGCCCCATCAGGGCTGCGAAGAAGACCGACGCCATGTACTTGAAGACTGGACCCATATTCGCCCCGGTGAGCGATGGCGCTGTCTGCCTGAGCGCCTCCCCGTTGGCGACGACGGCTAGGACCGAGTCCCCGATTGCGAACCCTATGAAGACCCCCGGGGCTCCCCATCCGGCGAGGAGGAGGGCCGACGCGAATGTGTACCGGAGGGCGACAGAGACCACTATTATCTTACCTGCATGGGTCGCCCTGTCCGACCCGAGGAGGGCGTACGCGCCGAGCTGGGCGAATGAGTATACGAGCGCGTCGAGGCATGCGAAGAAGACCCCTCCCGCCTGGCTTGGACCTGCCACGCTCCCCGCGATCGAGGAGTTCGACGCCAGGGCCACGATTGCGGTGGAGATCCCCCCGCAGAGGGCAAGGGACACCAAGTAGACGCGCCTCCCCGAAGGGGCCCCCTCGCCCCGAGACGAGAGGAACCTGGTGACCGCAGGCGGGGTCGCCACTACCCCCGACCCGACCAGAGGGAGCGCGAGGACCGCCAGGGTCGCGGCTGAGACCAGGACGACGTTCAGGAAGTTGATGAGGCCGACCTCCGCCTGATTGGACGCGTAGTAGTTGGCGAGAAGGACCAGGAATATCGTGTTCAGGACGAGGCTCGTTATTCCCGCGAGGTAGAGGGCGGCCACGCCTCTGGCGACCCTCGCGTCGGTCTCTATCAAGAAGGGCCCCGCTCCCCGGCTGCGTTATTTAACGGGGGCCTAGTCGCCGTTTGCAAAATCGCCCAGGGAGCTCTGGTAGGGGGCGAGCGGCCGGGCGGTGAACCCCATGTGCCGGAGGTCGGCCGCGAATTCCGCCGCAAAGCCGTGCGTGGTGTAGACGACGTCCGGGGAGACCCCCTGCACGAGCCTTACAAGTTCCGGGTAGTCGCAGTGGTCGCTCAGGGGAAAGGCGAAGTCCGCCCCGATCGAACGCCTGTATCCTTCCCTGGCCGCCCATCCACTGAACGCCACCAGGACTGCCCCATGCTTCCGCCTCAGCTCCGACATGAGCTGGCTCCTCCCGCTCGACATCGGCGAAATCATGACCCAGGGTCCTCGCGGGAGGGAATCCGTTCCGTCAGCAGGGTCGAAGACTGTCCCGACCTTCAGGGGGACCCCGTGGCTCGCGTAGATCTCGTTCATCCTGGCGACCCCGGAGTGCACGATCAAGGGGGACCAGGTCGAAAAGTAATAGGTCAGCAGCTGTGCCTTGCCTAGAGGGTAACCCATGAGGACCACCGGCCTCCCGCGGTGGAACATTTCGCCAACCAGCGAATTGACCTCCTTTACGAGCTTGGCAGTCTGCGGGAAAACGTACTCCGGGCTCCCGAAGGTGCTCTCCATGATGAGGACCCTCGACCGCCTCGTCTTGCATTTCCCGAGGAACCCCCTCTCACGACCTGACGCATCCCCGGTGTAGTAGACCTCCTCGCCGACCGCGAGGGCCCGCGACCCCAAGATGTGGCCGGAGTCGAGCGTGTCCGCACCGTCTACGGACTCCACCGTATCCCCTAGGTCGAACCCCCTCGCAGCCGCCAGCTCCCTAGTCTCTTCGGAGGCGATGACGGTTGCATTCCTGGATGGCGTGTGCATGTGGTCGACGTGCGCGTGCGATACGAAGGTGTAGTCGGCGCGGGCGGGAGAGGTGGGGTCGAGGGCGAACCTCTTCCCCTGATAATCGACCTGGATCCCGTTGTTCGCGGAGACCTTCGCCGAGACCAAGGACAGAGGCCCGCGCGCGTTTCGACTATTAAGCTGAGACCCGGAAGGCCTTCCACTCCGAGGGACCGAGGGTCGCGTCAAACGACATGCTGGCCTGGACCCTGAGTGACCCGACCTTCCCCCACGTCTCCTTCGCCGGGTCGTACTCCTCGAGGGGGACGCTGAGCCTTTTCGACATGTCCTCGCCTCGCGGAGAGAAGGAGACCGCCGACTGGACCCTGCCTCCGGTCCCGTTCCCGACGCAGATGACCTGGCCGGGTCCGAAGAACGAGAACGCGGTCAGGCCCTTCTGGGAGCACGTCGCCTGCTCCGCCTTCGAGAATGTAGAACCGTTCCTCTGAGGGGTTTGGAGCCCGGAGACGAACAGCGCGACCTTGGCCGGCAGCCTCCCGACGAAGACTGTTGCGGGGGTGCCAATCCAGAACTCTCCCCCGAGCCACTTCAGGGTGGACGTGGTTGCTGGGGAGAAGGAGAGACCCCCGGGGGCGAAGGAAAAGCCTAGTTCCCCCTCGACCAGGGCCTCGATGAACCGCGAAGCCGACACAGGGTCGCTTCCTCCCCCGTGCGAAGCCCTCCCCTCGACGTCCATCCAGAGAGGGAACTCGCCGGGGCCTCCCCCCAGCCTCACCGAGTCCTCCGCCACCAGCCTTGCGATCTTCTCAAGGATGAGGCTCCCGGTCCCTGCGAGCCCAGACCTGTAGCAAAGGATCGCGTGTGCCAAGGCGGCTCGTGTCCAGTACCCTCCGAGCTGCCCCTGGCCGTACGTCCCGTTGAAGAAGATGCGGTTGGACGTCGGGACCGTCCGGGGGCCGTAGCCCGACTCGAAATCCTTCTCCAGCAGCCGGTGAGCTGCGGCCTGGGACTCCGCGACGAGGCCCGGACCTCTGTAGCACGCCACGGCCGTGTCTATGGTGTCTTCCCCGTGCAGCTTCCCGGTCGAGTCGACGGCAAGGGCGACGAGGCCGCGTTCGTCGGTCAGCCGTTTCCTGACCCCGTCTATGATCATGTCCCCCCTCTCCCTGAACCTGCTGGCGTCCGCGCCCTTCCCTAGGACCCTGGCCAGCTGCGACGCCGTTGCCAGTGCGGTGGCGACTGCGACCGACACCTCGGGAATCTCCCCGGTCGGGTACCCCTTCCCCAGGAGCCTCCGCCACCCCTGCGGCAGCTTCGGGTCGGGATGGACCGCCGCCCCCGCCGATTCTTCGAGCAGGAAGTTCGCGCTCTTCCTTAGGAAAGGATACTGGGTCCTTGCAGGCTTCTTGTCCCCCGAGAGGAGGAGGTAATGAGCGGTCGAGTTCAGCAGGAGCGCCGTTTCCAGGAGCCCCGCGTTTCCAGGGTCGAGCGAATGGCCCAACGACCCGTCCTTCCGCGCTGAGGCCTTCACCCTGGCGACAAGACGCATCGACGCGGCAGGGTCGGTGTACAGGAGGCCGGGCATGGAATCCAGCCGGTCCAGGGCATCGCCGTCGAACTCCGCTTCGGCAACGCTAGCCAGAGCCCATTCGAAAGTCCTCACGACTTGGGGGTTGGAGCACCCGAAGGCGCGGCCCGGCTGCGGCTGGCCCTTCGTCTCCTTCTGGAGAGAGGCGAACTCCGCGAGGGCGTCCTCCAGCTTCGGATGGTATATCGAGGCGAACAGTATCGACTTCGTCTCCTGAGGGGCGAGCTCGAGCTCGTGAAGCGAGAGGATGATAGTCTGCCCGGACATTCCCGCCGTCGCCTCGGGGACCTCCCCCGACTGCACGGCGTCCGACGCCCTCCCCCTGTCGGTCGTCATGTAGAAACGAAGAGGCTGCGGGATCGTCCCGAAGACCCTCGCGGAGGGGGGGTCGGAGACTTCGTCCATCGCGACATGGCTTACCCTCCCGAAGGCGTTCACGCCCAGCGCTCCCCACCCGAACGTTTCGTCCCTGAAGTGGGCGGCTGTCGGGTCTGAGACACCGATCGCCCTGAGCTTGACAGGGGAGGAGCCGAGGTTCGTCAGCTTCAGCGACCTCGTATGACCTTCCCGAGTGCCGCCGAGAAACTCGAACGACTGCGTCACGTCGACGGACTCGAACACCTTCCCGGAGAATCCGGCCGACCTCGGAAGCGCGCGGATGTTCCAGTCGGGCCTCTGCGACTGCACGGTCACCCCCGCCTGGATCTTGTACAGCCATACCTGCTCCCTCCCGAAGATGAGCCTCCCTTCCCTGAGGGACTCCATCCACCTGACAGACCCGTCGGGGTCGAGCAGCAGCCTGCACCCTCCGGACCGAAGCACCGCGGGCCGCTTCAGCATTGACGACCTGAGCGGCTGGGCCCTCGCGGGGAGGGATTCCATAGTGGCCCCCATGGACTACCGGGCCCCGCCTGCGGATAATATCTGGAGGATTAACCGAAATTGAGCGCGTGGCTACCCTGCGTTAACCAGAATCGGCCCGCTTCCAGACCTGCCCTCCAGGGGTGTCTTCCACGACGATACCCTTTTCGCGCAGCCGGGCCCTCAGCCTGTCGGACTCCGCGAAGTCCCGCCTCTTTCTCGCCGACTCCCGATCAGCCACTAGGGCTGCCAGGTCGTGTGACAGCGTCTCCTCTTCGAACTGGAGCACCCCCAGGACGGAGTCGATTCTCCGAAGGCCGTCGAGGAGGCTCGCCGCGACTTCCTCTCCGAGCGAACCCCTGTCTATCAGGGCGTTCACCCTCTTCGCCCAGGAGAACAGGGTCGCCAGGGCGGCTGGGGTGTTCAGGTCGTCGTCCATGGCAACCTCGAAGTCGCGCAGCATCTCGCCCGCCATTGCGGAACCGCTCCCCCCGCCCTCCCTGACCCCGCGGAGCCGCGAGACCAACTCCTGCAGCCTGGCCCGCTGCGACTTCGCCTGGTCGAGCCCTGCGTCGGTGAGGTCCATCGGGTCGCGGTATCGGGATGAAATCAGGAAGAGCCTGATGACCCGGGGGTCTCGCCCGGCCCTGATGAGGTCCTTCAGGTAGACGACGTTCCCGACCGACTTGTGCATGTCCTCCCCGGCGACGCTCAGCAGCCCCGCGTGGAGCCAGTAGCGGACGAACTTCTTGCCGGTCGCCGCTTCGGACTGGGCTATCTCGTTCTCATGGTGGGGGAATCGGTTGTCGAGCCCCCCCGTGTGGATGTCGAAGGACTCCCCCAGGTACTTCATCGACATCGCAGAGCACTCGATGTGCCATCCGGGCCTCCCCTTGCCGAGCTCGGTCTCCCAGAAGACTTCCCCGTCTTCGTGGTCCCACGCCTTCCAGAGGGCGAAGTCGTTTGCCTCTTCCTTTTCGTAATGGTCCTGGGAAACGCGCGCGCCCGCCTTGAGCTCCTTCGGCCGGATCCCCGAGAGGGCTCCGTAGCGCCTGAACTTCCTGACCGCGAAATAGACGGAGCCGTCGGCGGCCTTGTACGCATATCCCTTCTTGATGAGCCGATTGATCAGCGCCACCATCTCCGCTATGTGCTCGGTCGCCCTCGGGTAGCGCTCCACCTTCTCCACTCCGAGGGTCGCGATGTCTGCGAGGAACGCCTTCTCGTAGAAGTCGGAAAGCTCCCTGCGCGTCATCTTGAACCTCCGCATCCCGTTGATTATCTTGTCCTCGACGTCCGTGATGTTCATCACCTGGGTCACCTCGTATCCTTTGAGCTTCAGGTAGCGGCGCAGCAGGTCCTCGAAGACGAATGTCCGGAGGTTCCCGACGTGGGCGTAGTTCCAGACGGTTGGACCGCACGTGTACATCCGCACCTTTCCCTTGGAGATCGTCCTGAAGGGCTGGACCTTTCTTCCGAGCGTGTTGCGGAACCTTAGGGCCATAGGACACTGCTATCTGAAAAACGGAAAATAAAGGGAACGGGAGAGTTGAATTACTTCAGCTTGCCAATCCTGAAGATCTGCTTGCCGCAAGAGGCGCAAATGCCCTTGATTGCGGGTCTGCCGTTCTTCAGTTTGATTTGCTTGGGATTCTTGATCTCCCTGTTCTTTTTCTTCTCGTATACGCAGTATCCAGTGACCAACTGCGAGTTTCCTCGCGCCCAAATCGCTCGAATTGATATATAAACCTCACCTAAACGGCTCGTTTTGGGGTTTTCTGGGCCTGCTCGATGGTTTCGGGGGCGTTGGGGCCCCTAAGGGCTCGACAGCCAAGGGGAGCCACATCAGATGTTTCCAGAAACGCCGACATTGGGCGGGCGCTACCGTCTGGAATGGCCTTGTTTTCGAATCAGGGGAACCGCTATTCGGAATTTCTCCGACGAGACAGAACGGCCTTGGCCTTATTTCGCCCTGTCAGGGAGGGAATCGCACCTTTTCGGTCTGAACGGCTCGGAGTGGGAAGAACGAAAGCCTTGGAGGCTTCTGTCGGCGGGTTCAATTATGCATGCTCGTCGAGGCCGGTCGGGACTTTTGTTTCAGGGGCCGAAGGCTCGAAACGCGGTCGCATCCCTCGTCGTCGCAAGGGTGGTGTATGCGATAAACTGGCTGAACGTAGGAGCGATATTCTACCTGATGGCCCCGGACCTTGGGTCGGGGGTCGGGGGCCTCGGTCTCTTATCGGCGACCTTCTACCTCGGGGTCGGCCTTTCGCAGGTTCCAGGAGGTCTCCTCGCGGCCAGGTGGGGTCACAAGAAGATCGTCGTGGCCGGAATCTTGACCTTCTCGGTATCGAGCCTCGCCTCGTCGGTAGGGGGGAGCCTCCTCGAGCTCGGTGTCCTTCGCTTCTTCGTCGGGGTGGGAATGGCTTTCGTGTTCGCCCCAGCTGTAGTGCTCATCTCCAGGCTGCTTAAGGGAAGGCGCTCCGGGGTGGGCGTCGGCCTTTTCAACTCCGCCTTCAACATCGGGGGACTGTTCGGGCTCTTCGGGTGGATAGTGTTTGCTTCAGCCTTCGGGTGGAGACCAAGCCTAGCCCTGAGCGGGTTCTTGGGAATCATCACCGCCTTGCTTGTGGCTGTCTTCGTGCCGGCCGACAACGAGGAGGAGCGGGCGGTTCCTTCGAAGGAGGTGGTTCTCCAGATACTCTCTGACTGGAGGCTCCTGCTCCTCGGGCTCGGGACGCTAGGGATGGGAGTCGGGAACATAATGATCTCGACCTTCATGGTTTACTATCTAGTCCACGAAGCGGGCGTCGCAGGGTCCGCCGCGGGCCTCGTTGCGAGCCTCATCGTCCTCGTCCCCATAGCTTCGGCGCTCTGGGCCGGAAGGTTGTACGACCGGACAAGGCGCCCGAGACGCCTGATGCTCTACTCTCTCCTGGGAATGGGCGGGTCGATACTCCTCCTTGCCTTCGACCCCGGGCTGTTCCCCGCGGCATTGGCTGCGGCTGGAGGAGGGGTCTCGTCCGGGCTGGGATTCACGGTGTCGTTCGCTGCGGCGAGGGACCTGAACAGGGCTCCTCCCGCCTACGACGGCATGGCGGTCGCCTGGGTCAACTGCGTGTCACTCACCTCGTCCTTCTGGCCCCCCGTCCTGTTCTCGTTCCTCGTCGGAGCATCGGGGTATCCGGCCGCGTGGCTCGGGAGCGCGTTGATTTGTCTGGCGATGGCGATACCGGTCGCCGCGATGGGAGAAGGAGTTCCTTCTAGAGCGGAGTAGCTATGATCTCGTCGCCCTTCTTGACGCTGACCTCGAGCCCCGCGACCCCGATTTCCTTGATTTCCGGGACCGGGATTCCGAGCTCCTCGATCTTCGAGCGATGGCGCGTGATCGCCTGCATCCAGGCCTCCTTCCTGTCCTCGACCTTGGGGACTCCGAGGCCGGACCCGGCAGCAAGCCCCTCCAGCTTCTGGTCGTACTCGAAGAAGTCTTCCGGGAGCTTCCAGAAATCCACCATGGGCTTGAACAATAGCGGCGAGAGGTAGATGAAACCGTGCTTCATCTGGCGCGAGATCATGACTTTCTGAACAGGAGTCATCCTCTCGGCTAGCCTCTCGAGCATCGCAAGGGTCCCGGTCAGATGCCGCGACTCGTCCTTTGTGATGTTTCGGAACGCCCCAGCGTAGACCTTGTTGGTTGAGCGCTCACCCACTTCTCTGAATATCAGCTGGGCGCCGATCTCTGCGAAGAAGAAGCTTGAGAAGATGAGC
Source organism: Nitrososphaerota archaeon (assembly GCA_016200045.1). Classification (GTDB taxonomy): domain Archaea; phylum Thermoproteota; class Nitrososphaeria; order Nitrososphaerales; family Gagatemarchaeaceae; genus UBA183. Next base: position 61,424 of record JACQFN010000008.1, read on the forward strand.
TCGAGCGGGTACTTCCCCCATGCCTGGTTGAACGCGCTCCAGTAGCGTCTGCCGTTTTCGTAGAGCGCCATGATGTTGCGATGCGCCTTCTCTTCCAGCTCCGACTCCGGTTTGAACTTGTACGGGAAGCCGGGGCATACCCTCGAGCAGGCCCTTCTGCACACCTCGTCGTGCCTGCATTCGTCGAACGCGACAGCCGAAAGGAACTTCTTCGTGGGGTCCTCGAATTCGTGGGTCGCGGCCTGGACCGCCGCTGCGCCGAAGGCACCTATCCCCGACTTCTCGAAGAGGGCGAGCTTCGAGAGCCAGTACGCCTGGGCAACCCGTTCCTCCGGGGAGAAGTTCTTGGAGTCGCACTCGTCCCAGGGGAGGTCCACTGGGCTCCAGTTCTGCGGGAACCAGAGTTCGTAGGTCCTCAACAGGGTGTCGGAGACGACATCCCAGTTGCCGGGGAAGACATTCCCGTCATCGGGGCCATCCAAATTAATCCACCTCGGGACTCGTCATAGGTAAATAGGTTGTGGTGAAGTCTTGGCATTGGCTTTGAAACCGTCATCCCGCAGTCCTCAGAATTGAGGGGCTTTGCCACCAGTTTGGGCCTGTCGTAAGATGAAAACAGGATAAGACCAACAGTAATGGAGATAAGCAGACATGCGGTCCCAACAAGAAACTGGTGGATAAGGCACGGCATGAAGACTTCAGGGTGGTTCGCCGTCATGGCTGTCATCGGCCTGACGGTCTTGACTGGGGCGTACTCGTATTACTCCCAGTCGGTTCCGTCAGACTCTTTTGGATGCAGCTCACCTCAGGGCTATCTTACCATCGTCTCAGATGCGTCGGGATACAATGATAGTATAAACCAACCCCTGCCCTGGCCGGTTATTACGGTTCAGAGGGGCAGCGTTGTGAACCTCTTCGTTTGCAACAACGACGGTTCTTCTGCCCACGGATTTGCCATCGACCACTACCTGGTTTCCGGAGCCGCAATTGCTCCGGGGAGAAACTTCAGGGTGTCATTCGTAGCAGACCAAGCGGGGAACTTCACCATTTATTGTAACATCTTTTGCCCCGTCCACAAGTTCATGGTCGGACGACTTGTTGTGAGTCCCTGACTCTGAAGGGTGCCGGATCGACGTGGTCCTTGCCATATGAATTGAGATGTGGAACGATCACGTCGGGGCGATGGAGATTCTTTGTTGGGTTTTCTCAGGCGAAATCGGCCATCGTGTGGTTTCGTCGGTTGCGGTTCAAAGGGAATAAATATCTTTGGCAGATGGCGGGGGTAGATTAGGATGCTCGGGGTGTACCTAGCTACTGTCCCACCCACGGTGGGAATCTGGAGTTCGTTGTTCAATCTCTACAACGTGTTTGGCGCGATAGCCGCGATCCTTGTCATTTCCTACCTCGTATACAACGTGGTGAAGTACAGGAGGAGGGAAGGTCATGACGAGGCCGTAGAAGAGCGAGGGGAAGAGAAAGTCAACTGGAGAAAGGTCCTCTTCACTTTGGCAATTACATCGTCGGTCCTTTTTGTGGTGGAATTACAGACCTTCAACTCAGTTCCCCTCATCGTACCCCCCCAGTCTTCAGACCCCCTGAATATCGGGGTCGTCGGTCACCAGTGGTCGTGGACGTTTGTCTACCCAAATGGTGATAGGTTGGTGGGGAACCTGACGGTGCCCGCGGGGAGGGTCGTCATTCTGAACATAACCTCCACCGACGTGACACATTCGTTTGCGATTACGGGGCTCGATGTCGCTGTGGACGCAAACGCTGGGAGGTACAATTCGTTGTGGTTCACAGCCCCAGACGCCGGTTCGACGTACACTATCAGGTGCAAGGAACTCTGCGGCGTAGGCCACGCGTTCATGACGGCGAAGATGACTGTGGTTGACCAAGCCACATTCAACGCTTGGATCCAATCAACGGGGGGCAAGCCAGGATCATGAACTCATGGCTGAGGAGATGGCTGTTCACAACCTACCACAAGGACATCGGGCTTCTCTATTTCGTTACGTCCCTGTGGTTCGGCTTCATAGGGTCCATACTGGCCCTCTTGATCAGGACACAACTCTCCGTGCCCGGGAACACCCTTCTCTCTCCGGGCAGCTACGACCAGGCGGTGACAATGCACGGCCTGATAATGATCCTGTGGTTCCTCTCCCCCCTGGCCATCGGCCTGGCCAATTACTTCGTACCGACTCAGATCGGTGCCGCGGACCTGGCACTTCCAAGGCTGAACGCCCTCGGGTACTGGCTTTACCTTGCTGGGGGCCTGATGGCGGCGCTGGGGTTTTTCATGCCGGGAGGCAACGCAAACAGCGGCTGGACTTCCTACGCCCCCCTGTCCAGCGCTCAGTATAGCCCTGGCCCCGGCCCGACGTTCGCTTTCGCAGGCCTCATACTTCTAGCGGTGTCGATTACACTGGGGAGCGTCAATTTCCTGCTGACCATCGCCTACCTTAGGGCCCCGGGAATGACATTCTCGAAGATGCCGATGTTCACCTGGTTCATCGCCTTCACAATGCTGCAGATGCTTCTAGCGTTTCCTACCCTGATTTCAGCGCTGCTGATGCTGATGGCTGACAGGGTGATAGGGACCTTCTACTTCACTTCATCATCAGGAGGCGCCCTGCTCTGGGATCAGCTGTTCTGGTTCTTTGGTCACCCCGAGGTCTACGTGGTCCTCCTTCCCGCTTTTGGGGTCGTCGCGGAAATACTTCCGGTGTTTTCTGGCCGGCACCTCGCGGAGAGAAAAGTAATCCTGGGTGCGACGGCGTTGATTGTCGTGCCTCTGAGCTATCTGGTTTGGACTCATCACATGTTCATAACCGGAATCAACTTGAGCACGCAAGAAGTCTACAGCGTCTCCACGCTGATCATTTCGCTACCGTTCGACCTAATCATTCTTGCGTTCATAGGCACAATGACCCGCGGTAGGATAAGCCTGAAGACGCCGATGCTCTTCGCAATAGGGTCAATCCTCCTCTTCATCATAGGCGGCATCACGGGGGTCTTTCTCTCATCGTTCGTCCTCGACGTGGTCTTCAGGGGGACCTACTATGTCGTCGCGCACTTCCACTACGTCATGGTGGGTGCTGCGATTTTCGGGCTCATCGGGGGGATATACTACTGGCTGCCGAAGATGACGGGCAGGATGTACAATGAGAGAGTAGGGAAGGTCCACTTCGTGCTCTCTTTCATCGGTTTCAACCTCCTGTACTTTCCGATGTTCTTCCTCATAGACATGCCGAGACGCTATTCGACATACCCGGCAGACGCCGGGTGGACTGGACTGAACCAGCTAGCAACCGTCGGAGCGTTCATCTTCGCACTTGCACAGATAGGACTGGTGTACAACCTGGTGTCGACCGTCCGAAGCGGCCCGATTGCTCCCCCCAATCCGTGGGGCGCCGAGACCCTTGAGTGGACATCCCCGGTCAGCGAGCAGCCGGTCTCCACTGGTCGGGACGACAATCGTATGGGAGGGTCTGGGCTCTGGGACAGCCCTCTACGCGCTGTCCTGCCCATCGGTACTCCCCACCAGAATATCGGCTCGTCAACCGGACCCATCTTGGGGATGGGCGCAGGCGGAATGCCCGGAGGAGGGACGAAGGGGGACTACGCACACGGGGCGGAGCATCAGTCATCGAGGCCGGTCTCTCTCGGGCTGGCCGCGGTCGTCTCAGTCCTGGGGATAGGCCTGCTCCAGTATTGGTATGGACTCCCGGTCCTCTTCCTCGGGGGCGCGATTCTGGCATGGACGTTGGTTGGATGGGCGAGGGACGACCTACATGGAAGGTTCTCGATAGACGAATTGCTGGGCCAAAGGTGGCCATTCCACGAAACGGTGAAGCTGAAGCTTGGCATGTGGATATTTCTTACCACGGAGGTAGTCGTCTTCGGGTCGATACTGGGGAGCTACCTCTTCATTCGGTCTCAAGTTCCCTACTGGCCGGCTCCGGGGTCAATCCACGACATTCCGCTAGGGCTCACCAACACCTTGGTACTGCTGACGAGCAGTCTTACAGTGGTCGTCGCGGTCCACGCAATTAGGGAAGGAAATCAGAGGCTGCTGCTCGCCGGTCTCTGCAGTACATTCATTCTTGGCGCGGTGTTCATGGGAATAAAGGGGTCAGAGTGGTATCAGCTGTTCCACCTTGAGAACGCGTTCAACTTCACAGCCGGCCTCCCAGCAAGCGTGTATTACTTCACGACAGGGCTTCACGGTGCCCACGTCCTGGCAGGAATGCTCGTCACGCTCTACTTGATCAAGAGGACGCTCAACGGGGGATTCTCGAAGGAGAACCACTTTGCAGTCGAAAACTTTGGGCTGTACTGGCACTTCGTCGACATCCTTTGGGTGTTCATCTTCCCGCTCTTCTACCTCATATGAAGTGATTCGATGAAGATCGCAACAACGCTGATTGTCTGGGTCTACCTGGTGACCGCAACGATCTTGGAGGTGGTGATCTATTCTGAATTCCCTGGCTCTACCCTGATTAATCTGAGCATCGGAATCCTCGCAGCGAGCAAGGCTGTTCTTATTGTAATGTACTACATGCACTTGAAGTACGAACCAAGGCCGATTCAGTACCTCATACTTCCCCCAACATTCTTGGTAGCGGTGTTGATCTTGACCCTGGTCTTTTCGGTCGGGCACTAGGTGTCGATTTGGAAATCGAGTGGACCGATGAAGAAGGGGACAGCAAGCCGGGGAGGTTGACAGTGGCCGTCCTGCTCCTGATCGGAATTCTCGTCCCCGTCTTGATGGCGACCTATTTGGTCTTCGACCTGACTCCGCCGTTCACGCCAGGATCGAACACGACCAACGGACAGCCGAGCGTAGTGGTCATTATCCCGGCGGGGGTGGGATCCAACCAGAGTCTCAACTACGAGCCGGCCACGCTGAGGGTGGTGATTGGCGTGAACAACACAATCAGGTGGACAGAGAGAGATCCCATACCGCACACCGTTACCTCGCTCGATGTTCCCAGCGGTTCGAGCGGCTTCGATTCAGAGAACATGAACAAGGGAGACTCCTTCACTGTGATGTTGAGCACACCAGGTACATACCAATACGACTGCAAATACCACCCGGCGTGGATGAAGGGAACGATAGTGGTCTCTGCCCCCGCCTCTTCGAGCAGTTAGAACCGATCAGGTCCTGGTGTCATCCCAGCGTTTTCTTGGCGCGACTCTAGAACCTATATTAGTGCAGACTCAAGTTCCCAGAATCGCGGTGGGTTGGCGGAGCGGTTACGCGTGCGCCTGCAGTGGAACCCGTCAGTGAGCGCATTCACGAGGGTCCGAATCCCTCACCCACCTCCTTGTTCAACCGTGACGGGCATGGTGTTCCTCCGGGTCCAAGTATCCTAATTGCGCTTTTGACAGAGACCCTCAGACGGCTGAGGACCCGCAAGCCAAATCCTTATGGGAACGGCCGCAAGCATTTTCGGTCGGTTTGGCTGGAGGCAATACTCAGACCTGGTTGAGAGGCACACTCGTTTCCTTAGGTTCGCTCTTTAGGATTCCACGGAGCTCTCTGCTCGGCGCACTGGTCATAGGTGTCTCTAGTGCGTATTACTCGGTAGAGCAAGAGTTCATGCAGTTCGTGACGCCCGAGAGGGCCCGAATATTCCAGGTTCAGGCGGACCTTTACCTGCTTACACTGTTGCTTGGGGTACTTCTGATCACCTATGGCCTTGTCGGGCTCCTCACGAGCAAGATCAGGGCAATGAGGGGTCTCGGATCCATACCTCTTAGCCTGAGTTCGCTTGTGCCGCACCTGCTCTCGAATCGGAAATACTTCAGAGTCTTCGTTGTCTCTTCCATCGCATACGGCTTGTTCTACAGTCTGGTTACGAGCATCCTTGTCTATCAGCCGGCTCTGAAGTTCAGCGAAGCCTATGGCGTGGCGATACCCTCGGCGACGGTCACCCCATGCTGCGGGCCACCCCTGTTGGTACCTGTCGTTACAGTCTATCTGACTGAGAATCTTGGGCTGCTCATAGTCCCGCTCACCGTTGTCTTGCTGTTGATCGTTTCCGTTCTGGTCGGTCTGAACCTTGCTATTTCCTTCTATGCCTATGACCACAGAGCAAGAAGCGGAGGCAGATGGTTGCTGGGTTTGGGTGGAGTGATCGGACTCTTCACGGGGTGCCCCACATGTGCGGGGCTGTTCTTCGCCACGATGGTGGGGGGGACGGGCGTGGCAGGCTTTGCCACCGTCCTTGCCTACTATCAGCCTCTGTTTGTAGGGGCGAGCATTCCCATCCTAGCTGTCACTCCCAGCCTTACGTCGAGGAACATCGCAAAGGTGTTCAAACAAGGATGCATAGTCGTCGACCAAAGCCCACGGGGACTCCTAGGCTGAGCTTGATTACTGTCAACTGGTGAGTCTCTAGGTCTTCCTCTCGACCTCGTGAGGCGAGTGTCCGGGAAGCCTAGACGAACAGGGCGAACATCACGATGGCCGTTACGAACACTATCGAAATGGTGTTCAGGACCTTGATCAGTGAATTTATCGCGGGCCCCGCCGTGTCCTTAAACGGGTCTCCTACCGTGTCCCCCATCACAGCCGCCTGATGAGCGGGGCTGTTTCTCCCTCCGAACTGTCCCGTTTCGATGTACTTCTTGGCGTTGTCCCAGGCCGCCCCGCCGTTCGTCATCAGGAACGCTAGGAACACGCCCGACACGACGCTCCCGATGAGCAGCCCTCCGAGCGCCAGAGGTCCCAAGAGGAAACCGACGATCAAAGGAGTCCCGACTGCAAGGGCAGCCGGCTTGGCCAGCTCTCTAATCGCGGCAGAAGTGCTTATGTCCACACACTTCGCGTAGTCGGGCTTCGCCGTCCCCTCCATGATCCCTGGGATCTCCTTGAACTGACGCCTGACTTCGTTGACCATCTTGAACGCCGCCTTCTGCACGGCCGCTATGAGGAAGCTCGAGAAGTAGAACGGTAGGAGCCCTCCGATGAACAGGCCGATGACGACCCTGGGGTCGCTGAGGGTGAAGGAGAGTGAGCCTCCCTGGATCAGCCCATACTTGGTGAACAGGCCGTTTAGGCCGATCTGCCGGTTCACCTCGGACTGGAAAGCCTCGAAGATGGAGACTGCAGCCAGAGCCGCCGACATCACCGCGAAAGCCTTCGTCGTCGCCTTCGTGGTGTTCCCGATCGCGTCGAGCTCGTCGGTGACCTTCCTGACGCTCTCGTCGAGCCCGGCCATCTGCACGATCCCGTTCGCGTTGTCGGTGATCGGCCCGAACGAATCGATGGACATTATGATCCCAGTCAGTGAGAGCATTGACATCGTGGCTATCGCGGTGCTGTACACTCCCATGAGGAGGTTGTTCCCTGAGCCGACGTATCCGAGATAGTAAGATGCTAGGATCGCGGCTACGAGGACGACAGCCGAAGGAGCGGTGCTCCTGAGCCCTGTCGAGAACCCGGCCAGGAAGTTTGTTGCCGCCCCTGTCTGGCTGGCAGTCGCTATGTCCCTTACGGGTCGGTAGTTGTATGAAGTGAAATAGTTCGCGACGTTCTCGATTACGACCACGACGACGACGCCAACGATCGCGCTCCCGAACAGGTAGTAGCTGAACGATGCTCCGGAGAAGAGCGCCTGGCCGAGGAAGAAGTCGAGGACGACCGTCACGACCGCGGCTATGATCAGAGAAACGTTCAACGCCCCCAGCGGGTTGGACTTTATCGACGTCCTGATGTAGAAGCTCCCGATGATCGCGCCCCCGATGCCGGAGGCTCCCAGGAAGAGCGGGTAGAGTAGCAGCTGGTTGGAGCCTATGGCGGAGACGATCCCTGCCGGCAGGCCGATTGTCGCCCTGTCCAAGAATATCAGCGAGCCCAAGATTACCGCGGCTATGGCAGTCACGACGTAGGACTCGTAGACGTCAGCGCCCATCCCGGCACAGTCTCCTACGTTGTCTCCCACGTTGTCGGCTATGACAGCCGGGTTTCTCGGGTCGTCTTCGGGAATCCCTGCTTCAACTTTGCCCACGAGGTCGGCGCCCACGTCCGCCGCCTTCGTGTAGATCCCTCCCGAGACCCGCAGGAACATCGCTATCAGCGAGGCCCCGAAACCGAGGCCTGCAATCGTCGCCGGGTTGGAGGCGACCGTGCCTCCGAAGGCGAGGTAGAAGACGGAGAGTCCGAGTAGGTCGAAACCAACTACGGTCATTCCCATGACTCCTCCGCCCCTGAACGACAGGGCGAGGGCCCCTCCGAGCCCGTTCCTGGCCGCCTGCGCCGTCCTTGAGCTAGTCCTGACTGTGACCGCCATCCCGATGTAACCTGCGAGGGCGGAAAGCGCGGAGCCGAGCGCGAAGCCGACGGCTGTAGCGCCGCCCGTGTTTCCGGGAAGGTCGATCAGTGCGAAGATGAGAATCGTGATGGCAACGGCGATAGGGGCAATGACCAGATATTCGCGCTTCAGGAACGCCCCGGCTCCCTGCTTCACCGCGTCAGATATCTCGATCATCTTCGGGTTTCCGCGGTTCTGCCTCCTGAGATAGAACCAGAGCCCCAGAGCATACAGAAGCGCGAGGAATGAGACGCCGAGGGCGAGGTATCCTGATGAAAGCGACAAGCGATTTGACGCGCCCCGGTTTTCGTTTTATAAGCTTGATGGGGTCATGAGCGTCTCTCCTCGTCTCATCAGGCACGAATCGGGTATTCCGTGACTGACGGTTCAGCGTTAAATAACGTTCGCTAAAGAGTAGATGTGAAAATGGGCGGACAAGCCTCTACCGAAATGTCAACCGACAAGTCATGGATCAAGGAATGGGGCCGAAGACGCGTCTACGGATTCTTCTGGGTCTTCTCCCTGTTGGCAATCTCCAACACCGCTTTTTCAGAAAACGACGAATTCCTCCATGTCATCGACGACTACGTCGACATTGTGCTCGCGATAGTCGCCATCATTCTAATCCTCGTATACTGGAAGAAGACCTCTACAAAACAGCTCAAGATGCTCAACAACATGCTCGCGGTGCTCGCAGTGTTGCTCATCCTCATTACGATCTTCGCGTTCACCCAGGAAATCGACGACCCTGAAGACTTCGGCAACGAGATACCAACCCTGTTCTTCGGCATATTCATGCTGATCAACAGGTTCATCTGAGACTTCAGAGCAGTCCTCGATAACCCGTGAGGGGTCTTCGCCCGAAGGGGGGAGATCCCTCCTCCCTTTTCTTCGGACCTCCCGCTGGTTTGGCAGAACCTTGCTCGGAAATCCGTAAGTACTCAGCATGACGATTGTTGTCCAGTTGAAACCGAGACACCTGAGAATCGGTGCATCTTTGGTTCCGTTCGGGTTCCTGGTTGTCTTCTTCGTTCCAATCCTGTATGATTCAACTCTCTTCGCCTGTAGGAACCCCGCAGAGGCTTGCCCGAGCGACCCGTCAGGTCTGGAATCTTTGGGATTCCGGTTGTTCCACTGGGGTGGAACATACTCCCTAAACACCGGGTGGTCTGATCCGACCGGGGGTTATTCCGCCCCAGTCCTCGACAGCCTGACGTCGTTCGGAGTTCTGCTTACACTCGCATTCCCATTGATTGTGGCGTGCGCCGTTCTTCTGGCACCAGAAATCGTCAAGGTTTCGAAGATAGCAAGAGTCGGTTTCGTTATGTTCGGAGCGTTCGTTGTCTCATTGTCAACTCTCTTCCTGTTCTCGATGATTCCCACGTTGGACCTCCTCGGGATAGCTCTCGCACCTACTGGAGTGTGGATGCTGGTCTACGGCCTCCGTATTCCGATTTTTCGCCCTCCCGAATAGCCCCGAGCCGCCAGTCAAGGCGAGGGATTCCCCCAGTATTGAAGGCCGTAGCTTGGTGTGAACTCCGATAGTCTGGTCATCTTCTAGCGCTTCACATGCACTCTATTGGAGACGACTACCCCTTAGCCTGCCTCTTTCGGCCCGTCATCGCATAGGAAACGATGAGCGGAAGGACAGTCGTTGCATCGGCATACAGAGTCGTGGTCTTCGCCTTGGACTTCACCTTCCCCCAGGAGACCGCCTCGCGGACCTGCGCCCCGCTGAGAGAGCCGTCGTACTCGACCGCGGTCGTGACGTAGACCGCATAGTCGAGCCCTCCTCTGAACTGGTTCCACCAGAGCACGTGGTGCTTGCTGATCCCCCCGCCGATCACGAGGGCTCCGGTCTTGCCGGCGTCGGAAACGATGTCTGAAAGCCTCCTTTCGTCCCCGATAACGTCGACCCTAAAGTCGCGGTGGCTCTCCGCAAACAGCCAGATCTGGCTCCCGACCGCCCCGTCCATGATACCAGGGATGAACACTGGGACCTTCATCTTCTGGGCCCAGTAGAGAAGGGACATTGAGGACCCCAAATCGCGGCCGATAGCGGCGGAGAGCTCCTCGGTCGTGACCGACTTCTTGCCTGCTCGGTAGAGGCCGTCGAGGAGAGGACGAACGCTCTTTTCAATCAAAGGGCCGTAGGAAGGCATCGGGACGAGGACATTTCCGAGCCTGTGGTATCCGGCTTCGTAGAGCTCTGCGTCGTTCATGCTGAAGCTCCCTTGATAGTAAGACGCCTTGGTCCTCGCTATGTCATGGTCGAGTGTTCCGCTGGCCGTGACGATCACATCCACGAGTCCCTCTCTTATCATGTCAATCAGGACGCCCCGCATCCCGGTCGCGATGGGAGCGGCTGGAAAGGACAGGAATTTCACGCAGCCCTTCGTATCGGACATCACACGCAGAATCCTGGCAGCCTCTGACAGGTTCCTTGCCATGAACCCGCCACCCGCCCCCATACTGTCTACGAGGGCTTCGATGTCTGCGGAGCCAGAAACGTGGATGTCTTTGACCCTTACGAGATTTCTCGGCCCCAACGTCAGGTCGCGGCCTCACTCTCGGAATTTAACTCTTGGGAGAAATGCTCGTTGTCTTGCTACTCTCACGGACAACGCTGGGCCAAGTGCGCTCATTGGAATGACAGCGTCCGATACCTACGGGTCCCGGAATGCTCTTGTTGCCGGACTTGGCCCCGTTTCAACGGGTTCCTTCCTGAATGGAATGAGAGGTCACAGATTTTGGCGACGTCCCAATCCAAGGATTCTCGTATGGGTTCTGTTGATACGAGGGACTAGACGCTCTTCAAACCATCGTCTCACCTGCATTCATTGTTGGGACTTGGGTCTCTGGGGTCTTTCGGTGGATTCCCTCCTGCGTAGGTTCGCCCCGCACCGAGCGCAGTATGCATGTCGCCCGTCGTTCATTGCCTGACAGGAGGGACAGACTCCGACGTAACCGCCCCCTCCCAATTCGCCCGTAAGCACCAGACTTGCCACTGCCCCAGGAACTGCCATGATCAAACCAATTGCGATCAGGAGGACGAGAGGTCCGAGCTGCCAAGGAACCCTGATGGTCAAAACTACTGCCACCAATGACAAGATCAGCAATGCTCTGATGAGGAGGACTTTCCTGCCAGTAGTCAACTGTTAGGCATCGATTGGTCCTTCTTAGTTAAGATTTTGAAAACCCGTGAGAGAAGGAATCCTCATTCGGCATCTGTTGCGTTATGCGCACGGAATGAGCGCTTATCTTCCCATACGATGATTAGGGCCTCCGTTTCAGAACCCCACTGGTTGTGCGGACCCCCACTGTAGGTCGCTTTGACTGTGATGCCCCACAAAGTCTACCTTGAGTGTCACCGAGCACCTTTCCCGGGGGCATCGTGCACATGATTGGCTAGGAGAGCGAGCATCTTCGGGCACCGCTACTTGCCGACGTTAATGCGTCTGGTGGCAATTCGAAAGTTCAAGCATGTTCCGCTTGACCTGGGATCTTGAGAATGTGGCCGTGGGCAGAGACGAGCACCCCTGCACGTCTGGGTCAGGTCCTTCCTCAACCCGCGCCTTCAGTCCCAGGGGGGAACTTCCATGGAGACCTGTTTAGGGGCCCCTCTTCGGTACAGCAACAGTGCCGCCGTGACGGCAACCGCGACGCCAGCCGCAATCGCAAGGTTGAGAGCCGTGAAGGGATTCCATGGGCGGACGAACCCAGGGCACACGCCGGCGGTCTTCACCTGGGTCGACTGGGCCGAGCGTGTGGTCTGGGTAGTGGTGCTCTCGCCCGATGAGGTGTAGTTGAGCGCTGTATGAGGGGCGAAGTAGCGCAGGAGCTTCACGGCGTCGGGGCTTCCCAGCCCGGTCACGAAGTCCCACCCGGGAGATGCGCAGTAACCCGGGTCTGGCGCGAGGGGGCCCCCGACTACGCTGTTGCCGGAGACGACGTCGTGAAAGGCTGATGGGTCGGAGGAAGCAAACGCATAGAGCGACGGGTTGAGGAACCCGAGCCTGTGCCCCGCAGCCTGCTCGATGTCGGCAACGACCCCGGCGAAGGTCGGTGCGGCCACGCTCGTGCCACAATCGCCTTCCGGTGCTCCCTGCCAGAACGTTTCATAACGATCAGAGCAAGACGCAACAAGAGACACGTCGGGTATGTCCCTGTAGCCGTTCTTGGGCACACCGGGAGCGACCTGCCACACGGGCTGGGGAAAGATGTTGGCCGGTCCACCGCCGCTGTAGTTCCACCCAATCTCGCCGTGGGTTCCGTCAGGCAAGGTGGCCAGCTCTGTGCCCCCGACAATAGTGAAGTATGGGCTGTAGGTGGGCATTAAGTAGAAAGGCGTATGCTTGGTCCAGACGGGACTGCCAGAATCCTCCGATGACGCGGTGTTGTTGGAGCCCCAGTCGCCAGAGGACGCAATCAATGTGATGTTTCTCGCCACGGAAGTGGAGAAGATTTCGTTGTATGACTCTACCAACTGTTCTGCTTCAGGCCCCCAGAACGGAACACCGAAGCTCATTGACACGATGTCAGCGAGGTTCTCGTTAATGGTATAATTCACAGCATGCAGCAGACCGCGAGGCCCCGAGAGGACCAGTATGACCTTCGCGTCGGGAGCCATCGCGTGCACTAATTCGACATCGATGGTCGTCTCCCTCGTTGTATTGCTAGGTTCACTTACCGTCGTGAATCTGGAATCGAAGGGGGTAACTACGGTGACGTTGGTTTCCGGGAGGTCATTCCGTCGGTCGAACCCGAGGATATCGTTTCTGAAACTGCTGTCGATGAAGGCGGAGACTACAGCAATCGTCACCCCTTTTCCCGTGTATCCTGACTCTATGAGGGGCGCTACGCCGTAGTAGTCCTTTATGTCTGTCAGCGACAGTGCAATCCCGTCTTGAGAGAGTGCCCGGGGTGACGCAGTAAGCATCAGTACCGCGACAAGAACTACGACTGGACGGTGTGTGAACAGGCTCATTTGCTCTCGTTACACTCTGTATAAACGCAGTGGGGAGCAACATTCGGTTGATAGTCTGTTTTCGCATATCCATCTATGATAATGAGACTAAGTTTTCCTCCCCAAGCACTTCTGAATTGAAAGCTCGAGCTGGGTGGGGGTGAGTAGGACACTGTCTGAGAAGGGAGGCTGAGGCTCGTTGTGAACTCGTTCTCGAAGGCGAGTCCACCATCGACAACGGCACCAACCTTGGTTGAACCATCTTCCCCGCCGGAAGTGGTCGGCTGGTTCTCGGGGAAGGTCAATACGTCCACCTGCACGACCCCAGTTCCTCTTAGGATAAGGCTCCTAGAACAGCAGCCCCCTCCTGCCAGCGGGGACCACGATGAGTACTTTGAACCTGAAACCCATTTTATGCTTATTGAAGCAATGGGGTCGAGGAAATTGAAATACGCCTTTCCATATGGGGTCAGTCCAGATGTGGCTTTTGTTCCAATTGCGAACTCTCCCAGGAAGTGTATTCGGTACAGCAAGCCGTCGTATTGACTGCTCCACGTTCCTGTCAAAGTGGCTTCACCGGCCGTCAACGCAGGGCTAATTGCGGCTGAGGTGTACTCCACCCAGCGCCCATTCGGATCTACGAACTTCATCGGGTCGCTCCGGGCGTATTCATAGAGATTGGCACCCTGAGCGTCTCCCGGACTCCCGTTCAGGATGTCTTCTGTTACAAACCTGCCGATCCCTGCGTCGTAGTACCTCGCCCCGAAATAGTACAGGCCGGTGATGCTGTCGTAGGGCTTCCCGGTGTAGGTGAAGACTTCCGAGCCGGATGCTCCCGATTTGACTCCGTATGGGACGTAGTTCGAGCTGAATACCACCGTGACGGTGCTGGACATCACGAGCCTCGTGCTGCCAAGATGGTCGGCGTGCAAGTAGTAAGTGGAAGAACCCACCGTCTTCGCGACCTGCTGACCGTTGGCGTAAAAGCGCTTTGTGATGGTTCCGGAGGTCAAGTCCCTCTCATAGAGAGTGTTCAGTCCTTGATAGGCGTAGACGGTGGCGTTCGTCTCCACCTTCTTCACCCTAAATCCACCTGCATCGTAGAAGTTCTGCTGGACGGTCGCGTTGGAGTGTACGACGCTCGTCATTCTGTCTTCGTAGTCGTATGAGTAGGTCCACGAGGTACCGTCGTTCTTCGTGATCGTGTTCCCGTTGGCGTCGTAGGTGTAGGTCGTGCTCCCAGCGCTCGTGAGCCTGTTGAATGAGGCGTAGGCGTAGTTCGTCGTGGTCCCACCCTGCACCATCTTCACCCTGTTCCCCACCTGGTCGTACGAGTATGTAATCGTCCCCCAAGGGCCGGTGGTCGATGTCAGCCTGTCCAGCCAGTCATATCCATACGACTCAGTGTTCAGAGTCAGGACGTTCCCTGTTCCGTCGTACGTGTAGTTCAGGTCCATCTCGGTCGTGCTTCCGTATTTGTCCAGGATCCTCGTCGGCCGGTCCCTCGAATCGTAGGCGTATGTCTGCACCTCTCCGTCACCATAGGTGATCTTGCTCGTTCTGTCGTCGGCGGTGTAGGCGAGGGTCGCGAATGTTCCGACTTGCTTGAGCCTGTTGACGCCGTCGTAGGTCATCGAGAACATGTACCCGTCGGGATACTCGATGCTCAGTGGATTGCCGACGCCGTCGTATGTATAGATCGTTGAATAAGCGGAACCCACGACCTCAGTCTCGTTGGTCGGCCTGTTCCTGGGGTCGTACGAGTAGTAGTCTGATGCCGAGGGGTTGACAGCTGACTTCACGTTGCTGGCTGGGTCGTAGGTGTACGTCGCAGTCGAGGAGTCTGGATAGGTGACCGTGGTGAGCCGGTTCAGGGAGTCATAGGCATAGTTGATAGTGTTCCCCTTCGGGTCGGTCCCGCTGTGCAGGGTTCCGACACTGTCGTATGTCCTCGTCTCGGTGGTGGTGTCAGGGAACGTCGTAGTTGTCAATCGATTCAGGTCGTCGTACTGGTAGGATGTCACCTGACTCTTCGCGTCGGTCATACTCCGAAGGTTCCCGCTGTAGTCGTACGAGTAGGACGTGAGGAAGTAGTTCGTCGTTGCGTTGTACTCCTTGACCGACGTTATGCGGCCGTTCCAGTCGTACGCGTAGACGGTCTTGTGCCCGTTCTCGTCGGTCGCGGTCTTCAGGTTCTTGACGTCGTCGTATGAAGCGGTCTGATAGGTTGTGTCTGGATTGGTGAGCTTGGTCTGCCTTCCGGAGGAATCATAGATGAAGGTGTACGTGTTTCCGGCCGCTGTGGTCTTTGTCGCCATCGCGTTGAGCCAGTTGTAGGTGTAGGTCTCCGAGGAGTAGACGCTGCTCCCGTTCCACCGCTCGAGCTTCGTCTGCCTTCCCAGCCCGTCGTAATACTGCTTGACGACGTTCCCGTCCTCGTCGGTGGCAGTGATGATCCTGTTGGTGTCATCATACGAATCCTGCTTGGTAGAACTTCCGCCTCCTATCGGAGGGTAGGTCGTCAGGGTCAGGCGCCCGAGGCCGTCGTACTGGTAGCTGGTCGCGTAACCGTTCGGGTCGGTCTGGGACAGGAGGAACCCCTTCGCAGAATCGTAGGTGTAGGTCGTAGTGACGTTCTGGGTCCCAGCCATGATGCTCTGCTTGGTAAGGTAGGCGGACTGGTACGTCGTGGAGTATCGGTAGTAGGTCGTCCTTCCCAAAGCGTCAGTCTTCGACAGCACGTTGCCGTATCTGTCGTTCGTGTAGTTGGCGTAGAGCGGGGTCCCGCTGTGAATCCGTTTCTGCCCCAGCAGGTTGCCCTTAGCGTCGTACTTGTAGTACGTCTGCATCTGGGGAGACCCCGAGCCGTTCTGATACGCGCACTGGCCCAGGAGGGCGCCGTGGATGTTGGACGAGATCGACTGGGAGTAGAACGAGGCGGTACACCCCGAGCTCCCGAAGGAGTTCGACGAGTCTGTGTTGGCGTATGAGTACCATGTCTGCTGCCCGATGTTGTCCCTGCCGTACTTCAGGTTCCCCCAGCTGTCGTAGTCACTCTGAGAGTAGGCCAGCGTCAGACCCGTGGGCGTGACGTCGGAGTACAGCGACGAGACCTGGGCGGCCGAGATGGCCTGGTTGTAGACCCTCGGGTCGTCGATCCTTCCGTTGAAGTAGTAGTTGCTCCCCCAGGTCTTCCCTATCTGGAAGGCGGATGCCTGCTGGTGGACGATGCTCCCGGTCTGGGACTTCGTCGCCCCGGTCTGGACCCCGTTCTTGTAGAAGACGACGTGGGCCCCGTCGTATATCGCAGCGATGTGGTACCATGTGTTCAATGAAAGGGCTGTGAAGGAGTCGGAAATGACGTTCACGACCGAGGCGCCGTTCCAGAAGACGAAGTAGATCAGGGTCCTTGCGTTGTTTATCAGCATCCTGTACTGGAGCGAGCTCGTGCTGTCCTTCCCTTCGACCTGGCAGAAGTTGTGGTTCGGCCCATCGCAATCGCCGCCGACGTAGATCCAGGCCGACATCGAGATGGCTGTCCCGGTCACGTCGAGGGACGTCTTGGCCCCGGAGAAGGAGACGTATTGCGAGGCACCGTTGAACTGCAGGCAGCTCCCGTACTTGCAGTCCGCCCCAGTCTTCCAGGTCGGAGAGGCCTGAAGGGTTCCCGTGTTCCCACCGTTCCCGCTCTGGTCGTACAGGGAGTTGCCTTGGTTCTCGTCGAGTGGCCAGTAGCCCACGAGGGCGGGGTCGAGGGTCTTCGTCTGATTGATACGGCCCTTCGAATCGTAGTCGGACTCAATTGTTCGTATGACCAAACCACTTGGATTCTTCTGGTACTCTTTCATTTTATTGGCGGTGCTTTGGAAGTTTATGTTGTCGTATCCTTGCGTGCTGACTCCGTCGGAGATGGTGCTGTTTGACCAGACCATATTGCCGTTCAGGGCGTTGTAGGAAATGCTCGAGGTGAGTGAGATTGAGGTCGGGGAAGAGTATAGGTTCCGGGAGGTCACGTAGTAGGTCTTCACATCGGTCCCCACCAGCGAATTCCCGTAGGTGTAGGTGCTCTTTCCGCTGGTCGGATAAAGTACGGCGCTGACGAGCCAGCTGTTGATGCCCGTGTTGTATTGATAGGTAGTGACCCTGCCCAACGGGTCCGTTGCCGTGGACAGTTTGCCGCTGGAGTAGGCATAGCTCCATGTCCTCCCGCCAGAAGTCATGGAGGTGAGGTGGTTGCTGCCGTCGTAGCCGAAGGTGACGGTACGACTGGCTGTGTCTGTAATCGACGAGATGTAGTTGTTTGTGCCGTAGCTGAACGAGATGGTGTTGTTCCCGGTGTGGTCTACAATCGAAGTGAGCCGCTTCGAGGAGTCGAACTGGTACTGGGTTCCGGAAGGCATGTAGAGCGTGTAGGTCCCGCCCGAACCGACGAGCTTGAAGTCAACGGCTCCGTGGTATTCGAAGGTGCCGCTCACCCATTGGTACAGGTACGCCTGTCCGTCTGTCAGATGGAGGTAGTTCGTCCCCATCCATGGGAAGTTCAGGGACCATCTGTAGCCGAGGTTGGATAGGGTGTAGTTGTCGTACTGGAACGGCGCGGTCGACAGGAACCCGTAGGGAGTCGAGAACACCCTGGTCACCTCGAGGTCCATCCCCCGCCCTGGGAGCTGGAGGTCGCCCTGCTTGATCGACAGGAGGCCGTTGCCGGGCGAGATGTACTCAACTAGGTGGGCGAAGTAGGACTCGTACGGCGAGACCCCCGGCCTGCTCCACGACTTCGAGGTCGACGCCGAAGCGGGGACTACCACCGGGAAGGCCGCGAACTTGAGGTTGAACGGGCTCCCGCCGCTGACCCACGCTGCGCCGAAGAAGTTGTTCGAAATCACGGTCGCGTCCATCGTCGTGTAGCTGAGGGCCTCCGACGTGCTCATGGTGGAAGGCGCCCCCCAGGTGACGCCTGAGTCGAGCGAGGTGGCGTACGCGACCTTGTTCGAGTTGATGAAGAAGGAGACGGATAGAAGGGACACCCCGTCCGTGCTCACCGTCGATGTGAGCTCCGAGGTAGCCGAGTAGACCAGGACTGGGGAGGACCAGGAGCCTGTGCTGTACGCGTACTTCTGGTCGTAGACGCCGGAGAACTGGCCGGGGCTGCAGCCGCTCAGGCACTCGCTCCCCGCGAAGTGCACGGTGTCCCCTATGGCAACGACCCCGGCCGTCCCGAGGCCTGCGTATGAAGTGGAGACGCTGTCGGCCACCCAAGACGAACCGGACCATCTCTTCAGGTACAGGTGGTCGTAGACGCCGGGCTGGCCGACAAGCGCGACCTTCCCGGCGGTGAGAGGAACGAGCTTCGCGTTCAGGTAGTTGGTGAGGCCGTACACCGAACGGGTCCACGACCCGCCGGACGGCTTCTCGTACACCTGGCCGTAGAGCGTCGAGGTATCAATGCAGGGGCTCGCGCTGCAGTACTGTTCGAAGAGCCATTCGTTCCCATTCGTGTCGAAGGTTATCGAGGTCCCGCCCTCGGCGTCGTACCCGCTGATCGAGGAGGACGACTCGGTCCCCAGGAAATGGTCCCGGCCCCGAGAGTGCCGGAGCGGTAGTAGACGGTCTGTGAGCCCTGGTCGTTGCAGGGTGACATGATCGCATAGTAGGCGGTGGTGGCGGAAAGGTAGAACGAGGCGCATTCGGCGCTGGTGGCGGTGCTCCCAGTCGAAATGGTGTACTCGGATGACCACGTGGTCCAGTCAGGGCTGGACCTGTAGCCGAAGTGCGTCCCGTCGTAGTAGAAGAGCCAGTCGTAGCCGTTCGCGTAAAAGAGTCTTCCCTGGTAGCCGTTGGCCAGGCCCCACTGTTGAGCCGTCCCGACTATGACCGGGTCGATGAAGAAGCTCTGCCCGACCGAGTAGGAAAGCACACCGGCTGCGGCATCGTACTCGGGGTTCATCGCGAGGCTGTCGTTCCAGTCGAACCCCAGCGTCTGCCCGGGCCGGCTTCCGAACCAAGCCGCGCTGGAATCAAGGGCCGTGGGTCTGGTCTTGAGACCGATGGAGAGTGTCCCGGAGCCTTTCAGACCCCAGCTGGCGCTGCCGAGTATCTCGAGCCTCAGGCCTGCGGGTTGGCAATCCTGACGTCGGACGGAGAAGGCCTCGGTAACGTTCGCCAGAACTAGTGGTCCCCACGTAATCAGCGTGGTCAGATAGGCGACGGTGCTGTTTGCAAAGAGTTTCGTCTTGGCAACTCCGCCGGAAAGCCCGCTCAAACCGGAGAGGACGAGCCTGTTGCCAGCATTGTCGGTGGCTAGGAGAGTACCGTTGAGGAAGAGGACGTACTTCTGGGTGAAGTTGGGGCCAGCTGGCGATCCCTGGAACAGCAGACTGGGGATGCTCTCGCTCATGGTCCAGTTGCCTGACCTCGGGGTGAGGGCTTCATTCTGCGTAGTTGGGGGATTGCACTTCAGCGAGAGGGTGGAGTTCCATGTGTTGGTGTAGCTCACCGTGCCGGGCGGGAGTGGTTGACCGTCAGGCTGCTGAACCGTCGCAGCGTTGTTCGCAGCGGCAAGCGTAATCGGAATCAGGTTCAGGTAGGGCGACAGAAGCAGAAACAGAAGAATCAAGGCGGCGAGCCTCTCAATGCGACCGACGGATTCGTGCCTACGCACTATCCCGCCGCCCACTAATGCACAGTGTTCGACTAATAAGCTCGTGACGGGCCTCGAGTTGACGCTCCCCCAGAAGCAATTCATGGGCAAGTCCTCGTCGCTCCAACATCTCTGTCATCATCGTCGTCTATGCGTCCTGGACTAATAAGCCAGGGGCGATGACTGAGCATTGCTGCTGGGGAGGGACGTCACAGATTCTGTTTGTTGACATTGGTGGAACAGCTTGGATGTCCCCAGGCGGTTCCGTATTGCCCCCGCAAGCGTTGGGGATCAGAGTGGCTTGACGCATCGTGAGCGGCTCAATAACCAGGATTTGGCGGGGAAATTGACCCGGTCTTGGTCCCCTAACCTGCGATACCCCTCAGGCAGGGGGAATCTACGATAAGGCAGGACACAGGACTTCCTTGGGAGCCACTCAGTACGATGGAAGGCATTTCGCTTTTGGGCTCGAGATATTTATTCGGGTGTGGGCCCTACAGGAATCGAACCCGACCTGGTAGGGAACCTGTGCGGGCCCGACGGGACCCGGACTGAAATCGGGACCAGAAGTCGTACCGTTTGATTTGTCGTGTTTGTTACTCAGGGCGGCGCGTCCAAGCCTTCGCACCTGCAATGACCTCGCCGATTCGCCTGTAGACCAATTCCTTCGGTGTCAGGTACAGGCTCTGATCCTGGTGACCAGCCATAATGGCGACCTTCAACTCCTCCTTCAGCTTCACAAACGACTCGAGGCGCAGCCCGACTGCCTCCTGTTTTCTCCATCCCTCCTCGGCTGCCCGTTCAGTGGCCTCCGCATCCTTCGGATCTACTTCAATTCTTATGAGCTGGTACCCTTCTCCCGGAGCCTTTGGGGGGAACGCCAACACCCAAATTTCGTTTTTGGGGTCATGGTATTCTTCAAGGACACCAGACATCATGTACCTCTGATGTAGTCCCTCTGGAGGGACCACCTGGCTCAGTCCCTCTGCCATCCACAACCTGAGCGCCTCAAGAGCCCGCAGTTCGCACGCAGCGCCGAACCCCTCCAGAAGAGAGAGGGTCCTCCTCGTCTCTTCGAAGAGTCCGGCCGCCTTCCTACTGGGCGCGCCTGCCTGCAAGTCTGACCTCCCCTGCCAAGATGCTGTGCAGTTCGCGCACAAGCCTTCTCGTCTCCGGGGTGAAGTCACGCGGGTTCGCATCTAAGTGGGACTTGAATCCTGCTATGATTGCCAGGAGAGTCTTGGCGACTTCGCTTGGCGGAAGAGGAGACTTCGGATTCTCGGTCAGGGAAGCTATGACGGCAATCGGTTTAGTCTTTTCGAGTTGATCTTCGATCTTCCTCATATGACTCTCCAAGACAAGGAGGGCAGACTGAATTGCACCTTCCTCTTCCTTCAGCCTTTCGATTCCCCCAAGGAGGGTTTCCTTCCTGCCTTCGAGGTCGTCGATCTCCTCCGCTCGCCCCTCCATCATGCGCTCGTGTAGCTTCTTCTGGTCTTCCTCCAGTTGCTTCCAATCGTAGACTTGGCCCTTCTTCAGCTTCAGCTGCTCTTCGATTCCGCCAATCTCGCCCTCCAAAGTGTCCAGCTTGTCCGATGCGGTCTTGATTTGCTCCTCGAGCTTCCCCTTCTGTCTCGTCAAGGTGACCATGGCCTCCTCGCCCGTCCTGTAGTGCTCGATCATGTCCGCGAGCAATACCGCTGCCTTCGATGGGTCGAGTCCCTTTTTCTGAAGCTCCGAGCCGAGGACCTCTGCCGCATGGGAGGAGAAACCGAGCTCGTCGAGCTTCAGGTTTCGGTCGATGAATGCCTGAAGCCTTTGAGCGGTCAGGTTGTGCTTGTCCAGCTCCTCTTTCAGGGGGGTTAGCTCGTGAAGCACGCCCAACGAATCTTCGAGGGTCTCCTTCTCTTCTCGCAATCGTTCATTCCCTCCCCTCAATAGCTCTGCTTCGGCCGTCTTCTCAGCGAAATCACTCAGGACAGCTTGGTACGTCTTTCCTTCCCTCTCCTCGATCTCCTTGAGCTTCAGCGCGTACACAAGGGCTTCGCCCGCCCTGTTTCCGTATTTCTCCACTAAGGCGATGAACGATGGCAATTTGTGAAGAGGCACCCCAAGGGTGTCCAGTCTCTCTGCGTAGCCTATGCCCTTCAGGACCTCAGGGCCCGCTCCTCCTTCCTCTCCCGAGTCTCTGTCCGCCTCGTCCATCCATTCGTTGAACTTCTTCAGGGCGAGCGCGTGTCCTATGCTGACGGTGCTCTTTCCCCTGTTCAATAGCTTGGCAGTTTCGACTACACCGTGCCCTTCGACGTCAACCAAGGTGAGGTATTTCTTCTGAAGCTCGGTCAGGGGGGAGCGTTCTATGAGCGTTCTATCCAGTTTCATGGAGTTTGACAGAGTTCTACTTGTGGCCTATTATGCTTATTCTCGGAGACACGTCCGGCCCCTCCCCCGAAGGTCGCAGTCGGCTGTTTCCAGGCTTTTTTCGCGCAGAGGACCCGCTCCGACGAGCGGAGCGGTCTGGCAGGGAGAGAACGGGCCCGCAAGTTCTTCTCTAGGTCATCTCGCAGTCATCTGAAGAAGCTGTGCCGTCTCCTATAGGCTAGCCTATCACAGGAAGGTTCAAATCAAACAGGGTTTGACTCCTCGTGAATCAGCAGATGACTTCGCTGCTCTGCCCGCTCTGCGGGAAAAACACGAGCCTGAAGAACTACCGCCCCGACTCGTTCGACCTGGACATCTACGTCCAGGACTTCAGGGGCCTCGGTCGGGGGAAGGGGTTTGCGTCGCTCGGAAGACGGTCTATCCTCCATGATCGAACTGCCCTCGTTCCGCTTGCGAACCGGATCCTCGACCTTGTGGAGCTCCTGCATGACGAGGGGCACATCGACGATTCAGAACTCCGCGAACGGCTCTGGCCATGGGAGGCCTCTGAAGAGGACAATCAGGACAATTCGGCAGAGGAGCTGGGGGCCATCAAGGCATGGCGAGAGGACGCACTGCGGGGCATAGGGGAGATGGCCGACGAGGCATACGAAGCCGCCGGAATCGAAGACAGGGAGGAGGAAGAGGACGGCATCGAGGATATGCGGAACGGCGTGCACATGCTAATAGATGAGGTTCAGGCGTTGAGGGCTAAGGTCGAGGACCTTGAGTCGGGCTGAGACAATACAGGAGATTGGCTCGATGCTCCGAAAAGACCCAGAAAGATTAATCTAGGGAGTCGACCATGGAACCTTGTGCCTCTGAGATGGCTTAACACCAAGGACGCCCAACGACGGACTGGGACGGGTGCCTCGCAGCCTGATGTTATTCCCCGAGGCGTTCCGGTTCCCAAGGGGCCGCCAGAGGATGACTCCATCAAGGCGCCATCGAAGGAGAGGCCGGTAGAGGGTTTCCAAGCGACTGTGAAAGTGACCAAGAGAGGCTGGACAATGACTCCTAAGACTGGGAGCGGCTTCGCTGAAGAATTGGAGAAGACGAGAGAGCTGGGGCCGGACAGCCGTGAATTCTTTCTCTCACACATTGAAACGCCAGACCCGGATTTTTCGGACAGGCTGAACGCCCTCAGAAAAAAGAAGAAATTGAGCCGAAGGTAAACCCCCCCGGGATTCTTTCTTCAATCCTGACCAATTAGGTGAGTCGCCGTGCGGAGTCCTTTGCTCGGAATGCACTAGCGAAATCCGCCCTTCAATTGGGCTGAGGATGCCGAATCCGAGTTTATCGACGCCGCAGTGCCGTTCACGGTTGAGCCAACAAGAGCATTAGCTTCTCTGCGGAGGCGTAGTTCTCAGTCCAATCGATGACATTGCCCTTCGGTGGGACTTCTAAGAGGCGAACAATCTTCCTAGCAGCTTCGGCGGGAACTGCTCTTGTCGTGTCGAATTCACTTACCCTCCCCTTCCCGAATGTGCCGTAGGAGTCCGAGAGGACGACCCCGATCAATTCCGCTTCCACGTTCGAGTGCACTTTGGCCGGTGGATACCCCCTCGCCAACAGCCTCTTCTTCAAGACCTTGGGGTCGCATCTGAGGACGACCACCCGTCGCACCGCGGCAGGGTCGAGCACATAAGGAGCAAGGTGTCCGTAGACGACGGCAGCGTCCCGAAGGGCACTCTTCAACGATGCCTTCAATCTCCCTGTGTCGACGGCGCCTCTTGAGATCAGACCCCGCGATGATGCGAGCCCGTCCAGCGGGAAGCAAGGGACCCCGAGGGCAGACGCGACCAAGGGTGCGACGGTCTTCTTCCCAGTGCCTGGGGTTCCAGTGATTGCAACTAGAGGGGGCAATCGACTATTGAGCGACGGAGAGGGCTAGGAAGTAGAGGGGGGCGAGGACTACCGGAGCGACCACCAGCACCCAGAACACGGTGAGAAGGACGTTGTCGATAAGTTTCTCAAGCGGGGAGCCCTCCTTTAGGAGGGAGACTAGCTTCGAAAGCTTCCTCTCCCTTAACGCCTCAAAGATCGACTTCAGCGTCTCTGTGAGAGAAGAAAGGATCGACCTACCTATTTTTGCGACGGGCGCAATCAACGAGCGGAAAGATTTCGACCAGGCCACGCATCAGCCGGGGTCGAGGGAATGTATTAGTCTTAACCCCGCGCGGTCTGCTCTGCCCGCTTCAGCTTGGTCTGGAAGTGGGCCCTGAACTTCGTGAGCTTCGGGGCGATTACCGCCTGGCAATAGGGCTGAGAGGAGTTCCGCCTGTAGTAGTCCCTGTGGTAGTCCTCGGCCGGATAGAACCCAACCAGCGGGACGACCTGGGTGACTATCGGATTCCGAAAGACCTTCTCGGAGGTCAATTCTCGGACCATCGACTCCGCTTCCTTCTTCTGCTCCTCGTCGTGGTAGAATATGACCGAGCGGTACTGCGACCCGACATCGGCCCCCTGCCTGTTCGGCGTGGTCGGGTCGTGGGTGGAGAAGAACACCTCGAGGAGCTCCCTGTAGGAGATAGTCGCGGGGTCGAACGTGATCTGAGCCACCTCGGCATGGCCCGTCTCATCGGTGCAGACCTGCTCGTAGGTGGGGTTGGGGACGGAACCCCCGGAGTAGCCTGGCTCGACCTTCGCGACCCCCATCAGTTCGCTGAAGACAGCTTCCGAGCACCAGAAGCATCCGCTTCCCATTGTGGCTTTGTTCAATTCTGTCGACGATCCTCGGCTGCGTCCGCTCGGATTAAAGGATACAGGTCCCTCCTCGGGTTCTGTCCCATTTGGTCCGTAGGTCAATTCGCTGACCCGCTCCGCGTGGTCCTCGGTCGGCGGAATGTGAAGACCAGGACGAGCAAAGACACCAAGGCGAGAGACGCTCCAACCCATTCGAATGGCACGATGTAAAACGGAATGCATGATGACCCACCGAGGATGCCAAGGTGGTCGAGACAGAAAAATGAAAGCCCATAGTAGAGCATCGCCAGCCCAAGGGACAGACTCCCCAATACGGCAAGCCTGACTCTTTTGAATTTCAATTCTCTCGCTCCTCTCTTCTAACTGTGCTCCGTAATAGGGTGAGCCACTTGTTCTCTCCCTCAACGATGATTCCCGCTCTCTCTGCTGGAGTCTGCACCTCTAATGATTGGTGTGGCTTGACGAAGCTATGGTGAATCCTCGCCCCATCTGCGAGAGCCGCGCCGGCGTCGACGAGCTGAACCACCCCCTTGAGTTCAAGTGCTTCGATCAGGACCGCGAGTTCGCCGTCAGCGGCAGAGAGGGTCCGTCCAACGACCGCACCTATGCCCGCTTGCTCTTGAGGTGCGTGTCGAACCATCGTATGTAATGGTTCAGCCTGGCTATCCTGTGCTTCGGCTTCCCGGTCCGGGAGAGGTCGTGGCTTTCCCCTGGGAACAGCACGAGCTCAGCCTCTCTCCCGAGCTCCTTGAGCGCACTGAAGAACTGAAGCCCCTCGACCATCCAGCACCGGTAGTCCTCCATCGAATGAACGAGCATCAGCGGGGTCTTGACGTTCTGTACGTAGGTGAGGGGGGAATCGTTGGAGAGTTTCTCGTCGGCGTTCCAGGGGTCACCTCCGATCTGGTCCCGCGTGAAGTAGGGGCCGATGTCCGACGTTCCCCAGAAGCTTGTCCAGTTCGAGATGCTCCTGTCCGTCACGGCGGCGCGGAACCGGTCGGTGTGGCCGATTGCCCAGTTGGTCATGAACCCTCCGTAGGACCCCCCAGCGATAGCCACCCGGGCTCCGTCCAGCCTCGGGTTCGTCTTCAAGACGTGGTCGAGCCCCTCCATGAGGTCGTCGTAGTCCCTGGTGCCGTACCTTCCCCTGATGTCGGCGAATTTCTCGGAGTATCCGTCGCTCCCCCTCGGGTTCATGTACACGACGCAGTACCCGGCCCCGGCGAACGCCTGGAATTCGTGCATGTACGAGAACCCGAACGCGGTCTTGGGGCCTCCGTGTACGTAGAGGATGACCGGGACCTTCGCCCTTTTGGACCGCGGCACCATCGTCCACCCCTCGACGGTCTCTCCGTCGGTCGCCTTGAATGCGAAACGCCTTGGCGCGACTATCGATAGCTCCTTCCCGACCCCGGCGTTCAGGGACGTGAGTTTCCTCTCCTTCGACCCCTTGAAGTAGAGCTCCTCGGGGTGCCGGTCGTCCATCGCCACGAACGCCACCGCGCCGTCGTGGACGTCATAGCCTTCGACGCTGCGATCTCCTCCGACCACGAGGGCCGGCTCTCCCCCCGGCTTCAGGAGGTAGAGGTGCACCGACCCCCCGTCCGCCTGCAGGAAATAGATCCCCTCCTTCTCCCAGACGATGTTGACAGGGCCGTGGTCCTTGGCACGAGCGTCGGTGTTCAGCCCGTTCGACTTGTTCCTGTCGACGCTCTCCAGCCTGGCCAGCCCCCCGCCACCCGCTGAGACCCCCCACACGCTGACGTGGGAGGCGAAGCCGGCGGGAAAGTCGTCCCCGACGAACGCGACCCTGGAATCGTCCGGGCTCCAGGCTGGGGACCCTATCTCCAGGTTGGAGCGGGTCAGTTTCTTCGCCCTCTTGGAGTGCAGGTCGAGGACGAACAGGTCCGAGACGTACGGCCTGGCGTCGTCGGTCGAAGCAGCGTACGCCACCTTCTTGCCGTCGTTGGAAACGCCGAAGTCGGAGAGTTCTATTGACCCTTTCGTGAGCTGGACCACCTTCCCCGACTGCACGTCGACGTTGAAGAGGTGCTTGCGCTTGTTGTGGACAAACCCAAGCCCGTTGAACCAGAACGTCCTGCGCGTGATTACCTTCACGTCGTCCTTTTCCTTCTTCACGACGCTTGAGATGAAATACACTGACCTTGAATCAGGGGACCACTTTGCCGCACCAATCCCTTCCTCCTTTTTCAGGACCAGACGGGCCTCGCCCCCTGCCGACGATATTACGTAGAGCGCGTTCCCCTTTTCGTCCTTGCCGAAGTTCCTCTTGGACTGGAACAGGATCCATTTGCCGTCAGGGGACCAGGACGGGTCGAGGTCCTTCCCCCCCGAGGTGAACGGAATCAGCCTGCCGCTTCTTACGTCGGCTACCCGGACCTCTGTCTCGTAGGTGTCGTCCGAAATATTCGCCTTTCGGACGGAGAACACCACCTTCTTCCCGTCGGGGGAGAAGCTCGGGGCCGAGAGGAGAGAATACAGTGCGAAGTCCGCTGGCCTTACCGGGCGTCCCAAGGACGAATCGGCCGCGCGGGATTTCTTTTATCCTTTCCTTTTGTAAGGGATAATACCGCGCCCAGGGGTCCGGGGCAAGAACTTGTCGGACGGAGTTGTGATACTTGGCTCCTTCCTGCTGGCATTCAAGGCGGTGCTGATTGAAGGCAGCGAGGTAGCCATCCTTTCGGTCGCCACGGTAGGCAGCTCGGTAGGAGCAACGTGTTGCTGGGGGTCCTGGCTGGGTTCGTGGCTTCGGTAATGCTATTCCTCGGGGTAAGGCAGGCCTTTCTCTTCCTGCCGGTGTCGCTGATAAGCGTCGGGACCGGCCTCGTCATCCTTTACTTCTCCCACAGGTTTCTTAGCGGATTCAAGCGGTACTATTTCGGGAAGAAGTCGTTCAGAGCCAAGATGGAGAAGCTCGAAGGTGAAGTGATTCAGGGGGACGCCGAAAAGTACGGAGAGGACAGGCCATCGGTGATTCCTCTTTCTCTCCTCAACTCGCTGCCGGTCTTCTCAATAACCCTCACGGAAGGGTTCGAGGCAAGCCTCGTCCTCGCAGCTGCCGGAGCCTTCAATCTTGAGTGGACCGTCATCGGGGCCCTCGCCAGCATCGCGCTCTTGGTGGTCGTATCCGCGGTCTCGTACGAGTACCTACTGAGGGTCCCCCGATGGGGGCTGGACCTGGTGGCAGGCCTGGTGCTCCTGTCTTTCGGCGCCTACTTCCTGATCACCGGGGCCGTCGAGCTGTTCCTTCCTCCTTAGGAAGGGTCCGCGGTTCAGGTGAAGGTCTTGAGGACCGAGGCCAGCTCCTTGGAATAGCCTTCGATGTTGCCAGCCCCCAGGTCCCATGCGACCCCAGCTGCCCGGAAGAGCTCCGGGAGGGGCCGCGAACCCCCTAAGGAGAGAGCGCCCTTGTACGCCTCGATCGCTCCGGTGGGGTCTCCTCTGTAACGGAGCCATATGCCAAGGGCGCCGAGGTTCGCTATCCCGTACTCTATGTAGTAGAGTGGAAACTGGAAGAGATGGAGCTGCCTTTGCCACCTGAAGCGGAGGGACCTGTCGAACCCCTCGTAGCTCTCCATCCCCGAGAACCGCCTGAAGATCCTTGCCCATGCCTCTGACCTCTCCTCGTGGGTGTGCGAGGGGTGCGTGTAGACCCAGTGCTGGTACGCGTCGATGGTCGCGACCCACGTGAACAGTTTGATTGACTGGATAACTTCGGTCTTGTTTGAGCGCTTGGCCTCGTCGGGGCCATAGAAGACCCCTTCAAGGTGTTCGCCTCCCATCAGTTCCATCGAGGTCGACGCCACTTCGGCGAACTCGGTGGGCAGGTTCTGGCCCGAGTTGTAGAAGGGCAGGCCAGCCGCCCGCATCAGGAAACTGTGCGAGCTGTGCCCGGATTCGTGGAGAAGGGTCCTGACGTCGTTGTCCCTCTTTGCGGCGTTCATGAATATGAAGGGAAGCCGCACCTCGGAGAAATCGTCTTGGTATCCCCCCGGAGCCTTCCCCTTCCTGCTCTCCAGGTCGAGGAGCTCTAGCTCGACCATCCTGGAAAAGAAGCCGGAGAGCTGCGGGTCTACCCTTCCTATTACCTTCGAACACCCGGCGACAAGCTCCGAGACGTCGTTGAAGGGCGAGAGGGGAGGGCGGCCCTCGGGGTCGACGTGGATGTCCCAGGGCATGAGCCTGTCGACCCCCATCTTCTCCAGCCGTTCCTCGTCGATCTTCCCGCTCAGCGGGACGAAGTACTTCTCCACCGCGTCGTGGAACCTGGAGCAGTCCTCGGGGGTGTAGTCGAACCTGTTCCTCTGCCTGAACGCGTACCGAACGTAGTTGTCGAACCCTGCGTTCCTCGCCGCCTGGTCGCGGAGGCGGACCATCCCGTCGTAGATCAAGTCGAGCTTCTCGCTGTCGGCGAGGAGCCGGTCCTGTGTCATTCGCCAAGCCTGCTCTCGCACTCCCCTGTCGGTCTCCTCAAGGAACCTGGACATCTGCTGGATTGTCCGCTCCTCGCCGCGAAAAGTGACCGTCATCGCTCCGATGGTGCTCTGGTACTGCTCGGCCAGCTCGGCGTCCTTCCTCTCCAGCTCCACGTTCTCTTCTCTGAATATCGAGGCGGCCGTCTCCCTCACCCTGTCCGTCGTTCTGTAGGATTCACCCGGGAGTTCCCTTCGGGGGGATGCGCCCACGTATTTCTTCAGCAGGTCGAAGCTCGCGAGCTTGATCTTGGGCTCCATGTCCCGTATGTAGGAAAGGTATGCCTGTCGGTACTCCGCGTCGTCGGTCTGCCTCGTGTTATTGACGAACGCCAGGGTCTTCCTCTCGTAAATGACTGCGTTCAACTCGTCTTCATCGGCCATCCATCCCTCCAGGTCGTCCCTCGTCCTGAGATCCCTCTCGTTCAGTGATTGGAATTGCCGCGAGAGCTCCTCCCAGGTGAAGGCCATTCCCGCCGGAACGAATTTCCGCGGAAACTCTCTAGGGAGCTTCGTGTAGTCGAAGACCACGTCAGTCCACGATGTCGTTCACGATCGTCGATTACTTATGCTTCTTCCCGACCCGACTCCTAGGAAGGCCGACCCTCCTCAATCGGACTTCAGAGGGAACTGATCCCGTGGAATTGATGCCACGGCCGGGAATATTAATCCTCGGGTGCAAGTTCCCGGCGGTACCAATGCCCTAGGTGAAATTGTTTAGGGATTCGACCCCGACCTGCATCGGAGTGTTAGGAGCCCGACGGAACCCGGAGCATTTTTGTCGCTAAAATCGGTTACGGTTCAACGGGTTCGATACCAAATGGAATTGAACGTGAACTGGCCTCTGTCATGAATCGGCAGCGTCCACTTTGAGCCCGGTCATTTCCCGGCACCATCCGATGGTGGGTCCAAGAAACCCAATTGACAAACCCAGATCAAAGCCACTTCCTATTTCGGACAGGGACACAACAAGTTGGCGATGTAATTGTTCCCGTTTGTGGTTCGCAAATCGAAGACCACGAAGTCCCCCGTGAGGACCTGCAGGCTCGTTATCGTCACCCAGGATTTTGACGCAGGTTCGTACAGTTGCATCCCGACCTTGAGTTGGCCGATGTCAATGTTCCTTTGGGTGCCGTTTTGCATCCTAGCATAGATCAGTTGCTCACCCAAACCACTGATGCGAAGCGTGCCGTTATTGATGTCCAAGACTTTGTGGACCAGTAGAGCCTTGTTGCTGGCAACGGTGGTCGTGGACAATGATCCGGTCCTCGTGTTGTAAGAAAGCACATGGTCCCCCGCCTTCAGGTTCTGCACAGGCGCCTGAGTACCGTTGGCAAGGGTGATCAGGGTCCCGTTCAGGACACAACCGCCACCGCCACCGCCCCCACTGTTTGAATAGAAGTAGGCTGTGATTGTTCCAGGTCCCTTTATCGTTGCCGTGGTCCCCGAGCTTTGTGGGTTTGCAAAGGTAATCAAACTGGTGCTAGAACCCCAAGAAGAGAACGTGTAACCACTGGCTTGCGTGGCTGAAATCCACACTGCTGACCCGGCCCCATACCAGATGTTACTTCCAGAGGGCGAAGAGTTGACCCGCTGCCCGCTGGGCTAACAGCGTACGAGACCTGATAGCTCGAGGTCACCAGTTTGGCTCCCATCAGAGGAACATGGCCACTTAGTCCGTTGGAAAGCGAATAATAAGCCGTCCCCACTGATGCGTCGAAGTCAGTCTTTGTCCTCAGTGGGCTGTCGAATCCTACTGACGCTCGAGTATCCGAAACTGATGTGCTTGTTAATCCCCCGGCGAGAGACAGGGCCATCCAAGCCGGGATTGCTAAGCCACCTGAAGCCCAAGACAAGATTGCGCCGATGTCAATCCCAACATTGATCCATTGTGTGTTTGACTGTGCGTAGGTGCCCACTAAACTGTCACTCTGGACATAATTCAGAGGCCCGGACAAGGGATTTCCCTGCCCCGTTACGGTTTCATACATGACAGACGGATAATACGATTGGACGTTACTTATCCACGGAGGCAGTCCGGTTTGGGACCCCCCCTGGACTGTGCCCCCGCTAGTGAGCACATTGACGACCCCGACGTCATATTGTTGGTTTCCTGTATCACTGTTTATTACACAAAAGGCCTCACAAAAGTATTCTTCGAACTCCTCGCCTTCAACTTGGCCCAAGAAATAGATGTAGGTTGAACCAATGGTGCCTGGGGATATCCCGGACGACCAGATTCCACCTGAAGTCACCGTGTTGGACCATGACGCACTCCCGGCCTGATAGGTAATTTGATTCTGTGAAGCGCTGCTGAGTTGAGCTCCAGTGACAAGTCCCACATTTAGCGAAGATGTGCTACTGGAAGTTATTGATTCGGCCAATGTTCCATAGGCGAGACTCCCTGATGGGACAGTAAGCCAGACAGTCCCCACCTTTCCGCACGTGGTGGTGCTGGTGCATGTGCTAGGGTATACGACATCCGTGGTTGTTATGGGTTTCCAGTAATAGCAAAAGAGGTAGGTCTGAGTGCATGGAAAGGCAGCACAGTCGCCTGTGCAAGGCGTAGGTAAACTGTTGCTGTTTGCGTGAGGACTCCAAGTGTTCGATTCTGACGCCGATGTCTCGCTAGTTGACCAACTTCCAATCGCTCCAGAAGAAGCTTCAATCGGTAAATTCAGATTCCTAGAAAGGTCAAGCCTACCAAATGCTCTTGCCAGCTTATTTGAAGTGCCATCGAGAGCCGTCAGGGGAACGGAAGTTTGGTTAAAGTGTTGTCCCGTCGAGTCGACGTAAGTTAGGAATATGAGAATGTTTGGATGACTGTAGGCATATTCGGCGCCTTTGACCTCCTTCCAAGAGTCAGCGAGGTGGCGCGCTACCGTCAGGTTCGAGAATGTTGCCTGACCACTCCTATTGGTTATTGCCGAAAACACTTGAGTGAACCCGTAACCCTCAGATTGAGGGGCCGGAACAAAGCCTTGGGCGGTGACATCGGCCAAGGGGGATTGATGCTGATCTGTCACTTGCAGACTGATACCTACGACGGAGCCTGGAGGTGGTTGGCCCTGATTGGACCAATTGGTGAAGACGGAATTCGGTACGCCCGTCTGGAACAAAAGAAGAAGAGCCGCAACAACGAAGAGTTTATTCGACCCGTCTGCCGAACTCACGACTTCACATGATAATTTCCTCTCATATTTAGTGCTTATCCAAGACTCTTTCCATTGACACCGTAGAGGGTAGACCCATCAGAGAACACGAGGAACTCGCTGGCAACTCCCAGCGCATAATAGCCCGGTAATGACGGATCGGTCCATGGTGGTGACACCCAAGGTCGGTACTGTCTGTACCATCCTGCGCGACCGTCCGTCGCATTCACGATCGCAAAGGCACCGCTGTACAGAGTACCACTCGAATAATACAGATGGCTGTTGTCCTCCTCCAGAAATACCCAGCCATCAGACAATGGGATCAAGGAGATTGCATTGATTGACGACTCGTTCTGAACTAAGAAGGACCAAAGGGGACTTCCGTCTTTGGAATAGGCGACAACTCCAACATTGTTTGAGACCATTAGCTTGTCCTGGATTACACTGACCACGTCTGCCGAACCAAACGTCTGCACGACGGCATGGGCACTGAAATTGGTCACAAGCTCTCGGTCTGTCAGCCTTACCCCGTATACTCTGGGGTAATTCATCGTTCTTTCGAGGTAGTAAAAGGTTCTGTTCATGAAGGGAGAGCTAAGTGAGAGAATTGAACAACAGCTTTCAGGCACCCCACTCCCCGGCAAGAAGCCTTCGTACCCAATAGTCCCGTTTGTCATTAGCTCGACCAAGTAGATCCTTGATTGGTCAGACACTGCCAAAGTGAGCCCTTGCGAATCCGCCTGCAATCCAGGTTCGAAGTTGGCCCAGCCATTCTTCCCCGGGACCAAGATGGACCTCTCCCAAGCACGTGATCCGTCAATCATTGAAACAGATTCTACGGATAGGACTGTGGAGTTTGCCGGTTGCCCGGAATAGGCGACCCCGCCCAGAAATAGTGTTCCTCGAAAGCTAGTCGCGAATATGCTGAAAGCAAACCCCCCCGGGATGGGTTCGGTGAAGGTCGAGACCACCCTCCCAATCCGTGCATCAAGAGTGGTTGTCCGCAATTCAGAAAGGCTTCCGTTTTGAGTATAGCCTACGAAATGAATCATGCCATCATCATAAAACAGGTTCGTATAGAGCGAACAGAGGCCAGACGTATGGATAGAATCCGATGACCACAGCAGAGAGCCGTTCGGTGCCCCTATGGCTACGATTTGATAGGTGCAGTTGCTTTGACCAACCGAAACAGGAGTCAAGGACCTGAGGGAGTATACGACTCCGTGCCCCACTAAAGTCTTCAGCTGCACTTGGCCCTTCGGGAGTCGTACCTCCCAGGCAACTGGGAAGGGAGGAGCTCTCGAATTGATTAACGCGAAGTACGATTCAAGAGGAACTACGATTGTAACTCCCAAGACCAGAGCTAACACAAGAAGGGTCCGTTTCTTCATCCGTTCGAATTAATGCCCTCCTTCGTGAAGTGCAATCAAGAACGATTCAACTCTTAGGCGTTCTACTGTAGATTCTTCATTCAAAGTCCTTTCTTCCTCTTATCCAGTCGAGTCCTCAGGCGACCGTATGAAAGCTTTCTCTCTAAAGACTCAGCATCTGGGATCTTGTAATCCTTCGTGACTAATATTCCGCCACGTATGCCGCATCCGTCATGTTCTCATTCATGACCAGAAGTCGGGTTAGAGTGAACATGCGTTCACCCTCATTCCTGAGTCCTCTGCCAGAGCGATGGCCGAGGATACCTCAAGCTGGTGGAACGAACGATAGCCGAGGCTTACACCCAAATCCTAAAAATCAAATCCTTTACTTTCTAGAAAGCCATGAAGGGAACCAGTGAGGTCCTTGCGTCCTGATCCCGGGCGAGATTTCGACGAGGTGGTGGAATGCCCCCCAATGCCATGTCCCAGGTTCGGAACCGGTGGGACCCGGTTGGAAGACCGTGTCAGAGGTGGATTTGAATCTAGGTGATCCCAGTTTGAAAACCGTGCTAGATTTCGGTCCAAACCCCAAGAGGTTTGGGACACCGCGATGGGTAAAAGGTTCAAACCTTCATCACATCGAGCTTCTTCATACCACGTATTCCACGCCGCTCAGACCCCGGAAAGTCTTGTCTCCTGTCAGGAATCTAATCGCCAACTTTCGAGAGAGGAAGTATCCGAGGGCGTCAGCGTAGGAAATATTGCGACCTGCCCGCTTGAGTTCTAGTCTGGTCTTCATAGAACCGGCTATGTCCTCCAGCCCGAAGTCGATGAGGTACTTGGAGAACGTGTCCAAGATGTCGGACGCTGCCTTGGAGTCGAACTGCTCCAGAGACCGATAGAATACTTCTAGCAGGTTGAGTTTCGTCAGGACGCCGTCGTTCTTCTCGAAATACTCTTTGTAGGCTTGGTTACCGCTTGTGAACGCTAGAACCGCGTAGCTGTCGTAGAAGAAGCGAGCTGGCATTCAGCGCCAGTCCTTCCTCATGGCGTCTTTCTGAGATTGCAGGTCCTTGAACGGGTATCTTCCGAAGAGGCGTTCTATCTCCACGGCCTTCCTTACCGATATCTCGACGATCTCGCCCTCCCTCAGCCCTTCTTTCTCGACGATTTCTTTAGGGACGACTACGCCATAGGAGTTTCCCCACTTCTTCAGCTTGGATTTGGCCTGCATGGTTATACATGTATAACTTCCTGCTAATAAATCTTCTAGTGAAGCTCACAATCTTGCGGTCGCCGGGACGACCGAACTACATGTAGGTCGGAAATTCTGCCCAATCAAGGTTCTTTTTCGTTCGGAGCCGCAGTCTCTAAAACCCTGCATGTAGTGTGGGAGGTAGGACCAAGAGTATCAAGAAGAGCAAAAAGGAACCTTTCTCCGCTTAAATAACGGCCGGTTAACGCGACCGGCTCGACGCCTCTAACATGCAAGGCTCCTCCTCTGAGGTCGCTCCAAACTCTCCCGTGGCTAAAACAAAGAAACCAAGGGCCCGATTGATCGCCATGGGCTTGGGCATTGTTGAAGGAGGGTACTTCGGTTTCTATCACGGATACAACGAAGCGGTACAGGGAAGCGTTGCAACACCAGCTCCTCTTGTCCCATTCTGTGCAGTCCAGCCCCCGGGAAACTGTTCTCCTGCAATCTCACTGATGCCCACATTCTTCCTTGCTGGTAGTATTACGATTCTAATTACCATCGCATTCTTGGCTTGGTTGGTGTTGTTTTTCTGGAGGGCTCCCACAACCTCTCTGAGGGCTCCGTTGGTCCTCTTTCTCTTTTCGGTGGTCTTACTGCTTTCCGGAGGGGGTGGCCTTGGGCCCGTTCTGGGATGGATTGGCTCAGCAGTTGCGACCCGTGGAGCTATACTTGCAAGACGAGCGGAGCCTTCTGTCCAATCAAGCTCGTAAGGTCGCGTGCGCGAACCAAACAGCGGCGCCATGCCCTTTCTTGGGAATCCGTTATTAGGCCCCTTTCAGAAGTGGGTCGAAGTCTCCTGATTTTGACGACGTTTCTCATGTAGATTCCTATGCGGACCCTGGGACTTCCACCCGAGTTTCTCCCAAGAAAGCTGCCAAAATGGAAATGGCTAGATTTGCGGCTCTATTGATGAGCAGAGGTCAAATTGGGGTATTACTAGGCGGGCCCGGTGGGGTCCGCCCCTAAGCAGGTCCGGAAAGTGGATCCTAAAACAAGCTTGAGTCAACCTTGTCCTTGATTCACTCCTCTTTGGCATCCTAGGATATCGTCTCTTAATCCGAAATGGGGTTCCTTCGCGGTTATTCTGTGCCGAGAGTGATGTTCGCGCATGGCGAACCGCACTGGTTGACCACGTGGAATACGGTGTCGATTGCAGGCTCTGTGGTGACCCATTTGGTGTGGTTTGTTAGGATGAGCACTACTGTGAGGTTATGAGACTGAAAGAGACAAGTGACATGGCCTCCGAGTACTGCTGTGACTGCTACATTCCACTGAACTTGTTTGCCTGAGGCTGAAGAGAAGCAAGATCCGTCTCCGGTCCCACTACTCGTGCTTTTGGATTGCCCAGATGCGCCCAACCATGACCCAAGGAATACAAAGCCCATTGCACCGACTACGACCACGATGGTCACCAGCAGAGCAACGGCCGTTCTTCCTATTGCTCTGCGCCTCGTTAACATGTAGTACCTGTGTTTGGAATGGCTTCTTGCGATTAGTACTTTGTCCGAACGGGATATGCTGTCCTCTGCATGTCAGTACCTTGTAACGTGAGAATGTCTGGTTCTAACGTTCAGAAGGTTTGTTCTATGCGCTACAATTTGACACTTCTCGAAGAGGGTGATGAGGTTGTCCGCCTTCAAGGCTCGGTCCTGTCGTTGTGCCTTGGGGATATGTGACTGACATGCAAATTCTGCGTGTTTTCCCGGTTTGGAATGGTCCAACTCCAGGGCTTTGAAAAGTTGATTTCATGGTAGGAAGGACGTGGATCAATGACAATAGGTGTTCTATCTTGATAGCTCATTGCCTGTAGGCGTGCCTGTCTTTTGAGAGCAAGCGGGCCCGGTGGGGTCCGCCCCCAAACAGGTCCGAATAGTGGATTCTCGGCA
The DNA here is from genome assembly GCA_016200045.1 of Nitrososphaerota archaeon. Classification (GTDB taxonomy): domain Archaea; phylum Thermoproteota; class Nitrososphaeria; order Nitrososphaerales; family Gagatemarchaeaceae; genus UBA183. Next base: position 98,637 of record JACQFN010000008.1, read on the forward strand.
TTCTAAATGCTAGGTATCAGAACCAGCTGCCAAGCCGCTGGCAACGCCCAAAGACAGAGATTAGGAATTGACTTTACCCGAGGGCTCTCCCTTCGAGAGTGGCATCGGCGCCTGCCTCGTCCATCGCTTGAGGAGTAAGGCAATCACGACCGCCACGACTACCAGGGCAGGAATCAAGATCCAAAGGAGTGGAGGCGAAGTGGTTGTCGTGGAGGAGGAAGATGCGGTCGATGTCTCGGAGGTGGTTGCAGTCGTAGAGGCAGCCGCTTGGTATCTGAAAGACGTAAGCTCGGCCGTGCCCACGAACCCTGTATCGACCGTTGTCCTCACACGTACAGGAGCGCCACCTCTGCAGCCCAGAAGCTTTGTGTTTGGCTCGAACTACCCATAGGATATTCCAAGTAAGTCTGGGCGAGAAGACCTCCATCGTAAGAATAGAAGCTGGTCAAGAAGGAGCCACTTCCAGTCTCTGCAACGCCATTGTAAGTCAAGACTCCATTGAATGTGAGAGTTTTCAGAACGGGAAGCGTCGTGAAGTTGCCGGCGGCAACGGTAATGGATTCTGGGCTTTCAACCATGAATCGCACGCAGGCTGGCTGTGTGTAGTTCTCGGCCGAATTGTATCGCACCGCAACGACAGTCGCCGATTCCCATGAATCTCCGGCCGTTAGCGGCCATCGCATTTGTTGGGGTGGACTGTAAGTTTCCGCGGCAATAAGTTGAAACCCGGAAAAGTTGAAACCAAGCGTGGACTTTACAACAGAGAGGTCCGATTTCTGCTGCCATCCGTCACCCAACAAGGTGACTGTAGTGCCCTCGATTGTCAGGTTGTACAATAGTTTCAGCCTGTATGTCTCGTAGCTGTTCCCGTTTACCGCAATCGTGTCGGTTCCCACGACCTCGATTCTGCTTGTACCGGAACCGTCATGTGAGGGTCCGCCAGTCGTGTCAGGCAGGGTGACGCTAAACGAGTATTCCCAGAAGTCTCCCACGGTCCATTGAGGCACATTTGAGGCCGCTTGCGTTGATGCCTCTTTGCACGCCGCGGTAGCCGATGTTGTGGTTTCTGATGAGAACGGCACTATCTGGGCATAGTAGACAACATCTGTGCTGCCGTTATCAGCACTTCCTCCGACACAATAGATGTAACCAGATAATAATACACATGACTGGTAGCGTATGTTAGTAAGATAACCGGTAGTGCTGGTCCATGATGATACCCCCGATGACGAAAGGGAGGCGTAGTAGACAGCATTCGTAAGAGTGTAAGCATTTTCACTATTGTATCCTCCTACGCAGTAGATGTATCCACCTGATGCTACGCACGACTGAGCGTCAATGGTAATAGGGTAGGCGGTAGTGCTGGTCCACGTTGACACTCCAGATGATGAAAGCTGAGCATAGTAGACGGAATCCAAGTAACCTGTACCAGAATATCCTCCTACGCAGTAGATGTATCCACCTGATGCTACGCACGACTGGCCGACTTCAGTACTTGGATAGTCAGTAGTGCTAGTCCATGATCCTACTCCAGAGGATGAAATAGGGGCGTAATAGACTGAATTTGTGTAGTTCTTACCATTGTAGCCCCCGACGCAGTAGATGTATCCAGATGATATTACACAAGACTGACCGGATACAGTACTTGGATAGCTGGTCGTGGTGGTCCATGATGACACTCCAGAGGATGAAAGGGAGCCATAATAGCTAGTGTTTATTGTTGATGAACTGCCTTGCCCTGTAACAAATTCTCCTCCGACGCAGTAGATGTATCCACTTGACGCCGCACATGACAGGCTGGATAGGGCAGTAGGATAGCCGGTAGTGCTGGTCCATGATGGCACTCCAGAGGATGAAAGTGAAGAGTAGTAGACAGCGTTTGTGGCGTTGGCTTCAGTAGCTCCTCCGACACAGTAGATGTATCCAGATGATACCACGCATGACTGAGCGTATATGTTGGTTGGATACTTAGCCGCGGACCCCCACGAGCCAACAGACTCGGCACTGACTGGCTGAAGAGGTACGAATGAAGTAAATACAAGAGTTATCGTAGCCAGAATGAGTGTAGTCGCAATCCTACTTGCAACAGTCTTCAAGTTCCTTCTTCGAAGGTCGCCTTGATTATATATCCTTGGTAGACCGTGGCATTCTTAGGATAAGAGCAGACGCTCATGCCTCCTACATGAGGTATCGGATTCCGCGGCCTGGAGGGGTCCGCCCCCAAGTGGATTCAATTAGTGGATTCTGGATAGTCAACGCGAATGGAAATTCCGGCGACCGCATACTTTGAACACGATATGTTAGGTTGGAACCTAACCACCCCTAAAGCCGTCTTGTGAGCTGAAGACTCGGTGTTTGGTTGGGTCTCCAAAATAGCCCAATACGATTACGTTCCGTTTGATGCTTCACCCATTAGACTTACACCGTACTCGAGAACGGAATCTGGAATGACAAGGACGGCCGAAGGGGAGGGTCCTGCCAAGTCCTTTTAAGCTGCGGTAAATCCACATGTTTCAAATGAGTTTGTTTGGCAAGAAGATAGTTGGCCTGGAGCCGCTATGCAGTTATTATCAGAGCCTCGGCATCGATGCCGCCATACTCCCAGAAGATAGCCCCGAAAATATTGTGGAGCACGGGGTTTTCAAGCATGACAACGGCTACATTAAGGTAAAAGGCCGGAACTTTGACCTCGTCACGATGCGGATGAGCATAAGGGGTATTGGGGGGAGTGGTGTGAGCATGGGAGGGGTTCCCCTCGCCTCCAAAACCAAGATACCATTCGAATATCACCACATCGTAAGAAGGGACCCATCAGCAAACGAGGGGTCGTTCAAGGCGAAGCTTGAGAAGAAGACCAAGGGGCTAATCAGCAAGGAGATAGTGGATGTAGCTTGGGAAGGGGGTCATCTGGCAACTACGCTTGACGCCAATGCGGAGATGAAGAAGACTATCATGAACTTCGTTACTCGAGAGGACGGCTTGAAGGTTGAACCCGATAGGGACAATAGATGTGTGAGGGTCATATTCACTAGGCCCTCGAAGATTGAAGCTGGCTTGCTGGAAGGGTTCAGGTTCGACAGATCCCTGCTGCCGGAGGGGGCAGTCGAGGTGATCGACAACATAGCAGAGACTTTGCGCCAGATTCCGGCATAGGGAGATTTGTTTGTCCTTAGAGCTTCCGACTTACGCCTAGCATTTTGGGTCAAACTCCCACCCCCCCCGCACATTAGTTTCACCCAACCCTTGCCAACTCGTTCAATGAATGAAATTGATATGGTGAAAGCGCAGTCTTTCGGCGAAGAGGGGAAAAGAGGTTCGGGTGACTAACCAAGGCTGAAGTCCCGACGACCGCACAATTTCTTTTTCCGAAAGTCCTTACCAAGTGACCTACTGATGGTCGCTACTGAGGTGCCTAGTCCAGACCTCTGGGAAACGGTGCCAGGAGTCGTGAATCATGCAATGCAGCCACCGCCTTCCGTTCGCCTCCTTCGCTTCATCGACTAGCTCGGAGTGCATGGGCTCGGGAAGCCGACCTTCCACCTTCAGGAGAAGGTCCCCAGTGGTATTTCGTGGAACATGTGGAACATCTGGAACAGAATCGGCTAACCGGGCAACCTGTCTGATTTGTTCCACTTGTTCCATTTGTTCCACATTCTGCGTCTGGACAGCATCCTTCTCTCTAACCCGTAAGACTTCACGCAGCTTCTTCGGGTCGTAACTTGGAACGAAATCATAGAGCCGTCCGTCCAGTCTGTCGAATGAAACCCAGATTGGTCTGTAAGCCCTGGGGCCGATGCGGATCCTCGCAGGACAAAGTTCGGACGTCAGCTGGAGACTGTGAATGTTCCTTCTGAGCTCCTTGGCCTTCCAGTTCAGATCCTGCTCCATGTCCGATGTCTGCAGGGGAACGACGTACTCGTCCTTCTCGCCTTTGAAACGCTCCTTCCCGATGTAGTATTTCCCGTTGTGGCTGTCGATCAGGCCCTCGTCTATCTTGTTCCAGAGGTAGCCGAGAATCACGCCATCGGGCGACAGGGCCTTGACCTCTCGCCGTCTGCTCTCCAGGGAGGTTATGATTTCGTTGAAGTTGGACCAGTACGCTGGCTCGAGCTTCGAGATTGCCTGCAAGGGAAGGATTGCAGCTGTGAGCCTGTGGTCCCTGACTTCTCGAATCCTGAATCTCCTGTCAATTGATACCTTGTCCCAGTGCATCAGCCGGAGGTAGAGGAGCATGCACTGCAGCTCGATTCCTCGTTCAATCCACTCGGGGAGTTCCTCAGTCGGGATAGGGTTCTGCGACTTCTCGCAGTAGTGGGGAAGGCTCCGGTCCTCGGTGGCGTTGTCCTCCCAGGGCCTCCTCTGCGAGACGATGGTAAGGCCGAAATTCCCGAAGACGTCGTTAAACCTCGGGGTATCGGTGCTCTGCCTCGAGTAAGGGACCCCATAGGACCGGCAGTTGAGATACTTCATAACTTCCGCTGTCTCGCCTGATCCATGGAAGTCTGCTTCCGACATGCAGAGCGTCCCCTTCCATTGGTCCAGGGGACGATAGAGCGAAGGGGCCCTCGTCGTCGCAACGTCGTAAAAGGGGCGGTACGAATTGAGCCGCAATCCGTTCATCAGTCTATCTTTTCCTCCGCCGCTCATGCCCCTGCACGGAATGATCGGGGCGAACTGCCCCATGCCCGGAATCTTCAGCCTCGGGTCAGGGAAGTACCTGTCAAGGAACCAGGACGATTGGGTTATTCCCACCAGGAACTTGATCTCAGCGACTTCGCCGGGCGAAGCATCGTAAATGTCCAAGGCGAGCCTGCAACCCTCTGCATAGGCTTCCCCGAATGTCGCCTTCTTGTAACCATCGGGAAGAAGGACCAGCCGTTCGGTGAGGGTCCTGTTGACGAGTGGCTTGTAGACCTTCTCGGTGATCTCTCCGCTGAAATCGTCCCGCAATTCGATCCTGATTTCCTCTTGACGCGTGATCTCCTCGGAGTCGAGTCGCCTCGCCAGATACCAGGCTCGATTGAAGACGGGGGAGTAGACCTGCTCGGCAATTAGCTGCGGGGTTATTACGACTGGCGTGTATTCTACATGTTCTTCGGTTTCCTTTTCCTCCTCAACTTCTTCAGCCTCCAATTCTTCACGCCCAGTCATCAGTCATCACCCCGAGGGTTCGAGACTTCTGATAATCCCAGCTCGGCATCGAGGTACGCCAGGGCGATCTTCCTGACTTTCGACAGTTCCTCGGGCGACAGTGGGACGGCGAGGGAGGCCATCAGTACACGAAGACAGAGGTCAATCTTCTCCAGCATGTCGGTCATTCGGGGACCTCCTCCGCCTCTGGTTCGACCTGGACTTTTCGCAGGATCTCTTCGACCTTCTCGATCAGGGAAAGGATGCGGTCGCTCAAGCAGACGCACCACGGCTCTTGTCGATGGGCTCGATCAGAACGTCATGCTCGCTTGTGCTGATTTTCACGTAGTCACCCGACTCCAATCCCGCCTCGACGAGAACCTCTTGGGGAATCACAACTACAGTCGATTTGTAGTCTCTTCCTCCCACCTTGTACAGCCGTCTTATGTAGAACATTTCAATCCGAACCATATTGACCAATGCTATATATAGCAGCTAGAACTATAGCCAGACCTGAGAATTAGGGTATATGGTAAAACGGAGCTCACGCGAGGTACGGAAGGACTCTGTAGAGGCGAATGTCCTCAGATATCTTGCCAACAACGGAAAGGCCTCTCAGTATTCCATCAGCCGGGCTTTGGGGAAATTCTACCCATCGGTTCACCTTGCTATTACGGGTCTGGCTTCCAAAGGCATGGTGGCGGTAATTGAAAAGACGAAGAGTCGGACGAACACCATCAAGAACCTCTACGCCATAACAGACCGGGGCTACTGGATGTCCTGTTCTCTTATCGGCCCAGGCGCAGACCCTGACAGGATCCTAGAATCCAACCCTCATCTTCCGAAAGAGTGCAAGGCAATCGCTGAGGCTTGGAAGGTGGCTCCAGAACTCTATGCGAGATGGTTAGGACTGGCTGCAAGTCAGATTACTTCCACAGATCCTCGGAAGGTGATGAGGGAAGCGATTACCATACTGATTCCGATGATAGCAGGAATGCCAGAAGGTCAGCAGGATGAAGCCCGTAGAATCATACTGTCAGCTCCAGAGTCGAAGGCTCTGCTTCGAGCTACGATTGAAGAGGCCAAGAGTCTTCTCGCCGACTTTGACAAACCGTAACCTGTTACACCCTTCGTTCTATTTACTTCTTATCCGTACTCCGCCTGCCTGACTTGCTGTCTGACCTGTTCGTCTTGTCTCTCGTTTCATTACCCCATACCCGCAGGACTTCCAACCATCTCCACCAATGGCCCCTCCGCCGCTGTCACACTGTCACCTTCGCCCCGCCAATAGAGAAGGGAGTGACAATTCGAGTGTGTCAGTCGTAGTCTATCTGTTGACCTTCGCTGTCGAAGTGTGGGTTGGTGATCCTCTCCCAGCCTAGTTCCTTGTTCTCCTCTAGCCACACTGGAGTGTCCAGGTCCCAGATCACGAGCTCCGTATCTCCGCTGTCGTCGTTGAGTCTCTGTGAGGTCGCGTACGCCTGGAAGGTCTTTGGGTTGAGCAGTACGTGCTCCGCCACCCCGTTCCTCTGGTTGATGACGGTCAGTATCAGCATATATGCACCATTCGTCAGCGCGTAGTTGATCTCGGCAATCACCTCCCTCCGGTATATCGTTCTTCCAGACGCATAGGAGTGTTTCCCCTCAGGGCCGTATCTTTGGCTCGAGGGCACGAGAAAGAAGGTCTTCACGGAGACGACGGCTGGAGGTACTACCTCTGCAATGGGAAGCACGATGTCCGGCTGGTTGTGGCCCCAACCGACTTGGACCTCGTATCCTTCCGCCGCCCACGCTTCAGCGACCCTGTTCTGCCATATGTTGCCGGCGGCCAGCGCGTCGTACCCCGAAGGCTTACCCAATCTTGCTCCCCCGTTTCCTTCTGAGATTCTCCAGCTCCTCCTTCCTCAGCTTCTTGACCTCCCTCAACAGGGGAAGCGCCTCTCGCATAGCCTCTTCGAGGACCTTGACCCGTGCTTTCAGGTCCTCTACGTCCTCCGTCTTCTGGAGCCCTACCTTCTCGAGTATTGTGAGGTCAGGCAGCGCCTTAGCGTAATCCTTCAGAAGTTCGCCCTCGCTGGGCCTGTAGTAGTTCTCGTTAAGCCCTGTGTCGTGCCCCAACAGGATCTCCACGTGGAGGCTCTTCATGTGCCTCTCGCAGACGCTCTTGAAGAACTTCCTGAAACCGTGGTCGGCCTGGAACTCGTGCCTCTTCTTCCCCTTCTCGAGGGGCTTCCGTATCCCGGTCCCCTTGAGGGCGTCCTCTATCATCCGCTTCACGCCAGTGCTTTTGAGACGCTTCGGGAGATGGGGTTCCCCCTTTCCCAGCTTGTCGGGGTGGAAGAGGTCCCGAAGGACGGGGGAGTCGCCAGACATTCTCTCGCCGTGACTCTTCCTGAATTGTGTGTACTCGTCCAAAGCATTGTAAGCTTCGGGCGTAAGGAAGCTGTAGTATTCATCAGGTGTGCCAGCGTAGACCCTGATCTTGGCAGCGACCAACTGGCCGTTCTTCTCTATCTTCTCGATGTCCTTCCAGCGGAGGTAGTCGAAAGCCCCCAGGCGCATGCCCGACGAAAGCATCAGGAGAGCTGAGGGCTTAATCCGCCTGTCTGGGTAGCCGAGAATCTGTTTGATTTCCTCGACCGTCGGGATCCTGTCCTGGCCGTAGCTCCTCCCCCTGGGGATTCGCCTGGAAATCTTCTTCCAGTTCAGAATGATATCGTTCATCTCGCAGAAGAGTTTGATGGGTTTGAAGAAGTTCGGGACGGTCGATTCCGAGATTTCCTTCCGCTCCGCCCTCTCCTTCTGCTTCCGCATGTAGTCGTTGATGACCAGGGTGGCCCACTGGTTGTCTGCCTTCGCCCTCGTCGCAAAGTTCCGCGCCCGGGTCCTGAGGTCAGGACCCTTCGTCTCTATCGTTCGGAAGAAAAGGTCCAGCCTCTTCTCGTACCTGTCCTTGGTGATTGGAGAGTGAATCGCCTCGAAGAACTCTGTCAACGGCTCTACTTCCAGTGCTTGCACGTCTGTTCTATTTATGGAATCCTATTTAAGAACCTGAATAGGTGCGGGCCCGGTGGGATTCGAACCTGAAGTCGGATGCCTCCCTGGGAATCTAGTACGGACGCAAATGCCCTGCTCCTCGGTGTTCAATGCCCCTGTGATTTTCGCACTCTTCGGACTGTCTCATGTGACAGGCCTGCCCCGGGCGAGATTTGAACTCGCGTCGCTACCTCGAGAGGGTAACATGCTTGACCGGGCTACACCACCGGGGCGCGAGTGGCCGCCCTTTTCCGCGTCAAAATAAGCTTTGGCGGGTGAGGGCTTGAGAGGAAGTTAAGATGCGCAAGAAGACCGCGATCATTCTGGACAGCAAGATCGCAGTGACCGAAAGAATAATCGCAGCGAACCGACCGAACACGACGGTGTCGAAGGGCCACGTCGGCGTCTTCGAAAGCCTCTCCCGCCGTATCTGCAGCAACTGGACGTCCCTCATGCTCCTGAGGAGGTCGATCTCCCTTTCAGCGCCGTGGTCCAGGGCAGACAGCCTGGCGAACTCTGCATAGAGCTCCCCCTCTTTCCGTCTCTTCGTGTCGAGCATCCTCCTGTGGATGCTGTTCAGGGGAAGGACGAACATCACCCCGCTTAGAACGGCCAACACGACAAGGGCCGCAAGAGATGTGGGGTCCGGTGTGGGGGTGAGCATTATCCCCGAAGAGCTGAGGCCGATCACGCTCATGTACGCGAGGAAGAGCGAAAAAGAAGTCGAACCGATTGGCCTCAGACCCAGCATGAGGTCGGATTCGTCTGAGGTCAGGACGAGCGGTTCCTTCCCAAGCTTGTAAAGACCCCATAGCGCCCGGAAGTAGACCCAGATGAACTCGGAGAATATGACGCTCACGATCAGGTTGCTGTAGATCTGATAGACGACAGAGAAAGGGCCCTGGACGAGCCCGGCCTGCAGTAGAAGGTAAGGAATCGAGATCAGGGTGATGATGGCCGTGAGTATCAGGACTGGGCGGATGCTGTATATGCCCGAGAAGTACTTCGACATTCCTTCGCTTCCTTCGGGCGAAAGCTTGACGAGACCCGACTCGTAGCCCAGAATCCTTCTCTTAATGAACCTTGGCAGGAAGAACACCACGAAGAGGGTAAGGAGCCAGGCAGACTGAGTTAGCACGCCCAGGAAGGTCGAGATGGTGTAACCCGTACCGAATGCGGCTATGTTGAATGTCAAGGCGAAGGCTCTGTCAACGTTCCCGGTGTCGGCGAGGAAGGAGAAAAATTGCAGAGGCGGGCCGATCAGCACCGCGAGGACCAAGCAAGCAGCCCAGTATGGGAGTGGTATCAGGCCGGCCAGGCGTTCGACAAGGGTAAGCTTGCCAGGGGTAGGGACCGTCGGCGAAACCAAGGATGGCGCGGCCTGCGGCACATCAAATATAAACGGCGACTCAGCCGACTGGGTCCAAGCTACGCGTTCTGCTTCAGCACGGACTTCGCGGCCAGCTTGATGTCCGAGGGCTTGACCGTCTTTCTTCCGGCGTGTGCCGCGAGCTCCACCGCCGCTTTCGAAATCTGAAGGCCGAGGGACTCCAGCTCCGTCCTGAGTTCCATGGCGGCGTCGTCCCCGACCCTCTCGGCACCGGCCTTCTTGATTACCCTGTAGACAGCCGCTAGGCCGAACTCCGAACTGGACATCGGTTCAAACGTAGGACGGGGCGTATTAAAAAACCTTTGGCAGGAATTACCACTACAACGGCTCCTTTTCGGTCTCTCTGAGCGTTCATTCACCCCTATTCTCGAAATAAGAAGAAAAATCGAAGTAAGAGGCCCCTGCGTCGCACTTTGGGACTTCCGTAGGACGTGTGGGCTGAAATATCGCTGAAGGGAGGCTCAGCCGTGCGTTTCGTCGATTCGCATGTTCACCTGAGCCACTACGACGGTCCGGAGTCGGTGGCCGGGTTCGCCCGACTGACGGACACGTTGCTGTCGGCCGTCAGCATCGACAGGAACACTTCGATCGAGACACTCTCGATGGTCAAGCGGTGGCCGCATGAGGTCCTGGGGTTCGTCGGGGTGCACCCTTCGGAAGCAGGAAGGTCACCTGGCCTGGAGTGGCTCCCTGCCGCTCTGGAGGAGTCTCACGGGCTTGGCGAGGTCGGGCTCGACCCAGGATATGGGCCTGGGTCCCCTGTTGCTACGCAGGACGTCGTGTTCCAACGCCAGTTGGCCCTGGTCGAAGGCTCAGGGAAGCCAATCCAGGTCCACTCGCGGGGAGCGGTACGGAGGTCCCTCGATGCCGTCGAGTCTTTCACTCTTGGCCCCGTCCTCTTCCACTGGTTTGAGGGGGAAGAGCTCCTTTCCGAGGTGATGGACAGGGGGATCTTCGTGTCCTTGGGCCCCGCGCTGCTCCGCTCCAGGAAGCTTGAACGGATCGCCAGGGCATGCGACCGCGGCCTGCTGCTGACCGAGACTGACGGGCCCGTCACCTACAGGCAACTGGGAGGAGCGCAGGGCCCCTGCCTCGTCCCATCCGTTGTGTTCAGGCTCGCCGAGGTTCTGGGGGAGGGGTTCGAGGAAACGAGGCAGATGGTCGCAGAAAATGCGGCGAGATACCTCGGTCCCAAGAAAGGTTAAACGCGAGTCAACTCGGGGCTTTTCCCAATTGGACAGGACAAGAAGGCTCGCAGAAATCTTGCTGGAACGACACCCAGAGTCGTTCGGCCCAGACTATGCGAAGAACAAGGTCGCCTTGCGAGACCTAGCGCTCATTCCGTCCAAACAACTGAGGAACCACATCGCCGGATACCTGGCCAATGCTCTGAAGGAAGACACCGAAGAGACCGAAACAACCCAAACAGAAGAGCAGGCCGAGTAACTCCATGTCCCACGAGGGAGAGGTGAAGGTGACCGTCAGACAAGTCTCGTCGCTCCTCCCGCACGAAGAGACGATCGGCGAGCAAGTCGATCAGGTGGCCCTCGACATCGAGCGCTCGGGGGTGCAGAGGGACCCGGTCATAGTCGATTCGGACAGGGGGGTGGTCCTTGACGGGATGCACAGGATCGCCGCGTTCAGGAAGCTCGGGTTTCAGGAGGTCGTCTGCAGCCCTGTCGACTACTCCTCGTCTTCCATAGGACTCCATCGTTGGGCAAGGGCGTACGCGGGAGAGGCTGCAAAGTTCATCGAGGTCGCAAGAAGCGCAGGATTCTGGTCATCCAAGAGCGTCACGAAGGCCCTGTCGTCTCTTGATCGAAGAGAGCATCCTGCGCTCGTGATGACAGGGGGGGAATGCCTCGTCCCCAGAGAAGGCGCGACCCTCGCAGAAGGCCTGTCGATGGTAAGAAGGTTGGACGAGGCGTCGTCGACGTCGGGATGGAGAAGGTCCTTTGTCCCCGAGGACGAAATCGACGCCCCGCTCAATGACGGCGCCATGGTGCTCTTGTTACAAAGACTTGGGAAACAGGACGTCGTCAGGGCCGCAGTCTCTGGCCAGCTTTTCCCGTGCAAGACTTCTCTCCACACGATCGAACGGAGGCCCGTCGGGGTCAACTTCCCGGTGGCCGAGCTCGGGGGTGGTGCCGAGTCGGCCCTGAGGGCCCGCCTCAGCAAGGCCAGACGAAGGCTGCTTCCGGCGAACTCGGTCTACGAAGGAAGAAGGTATAAGGAAAGCCTGATGGTCCTCGACTTCAGATGATTACCATCCGCCTGGTCGGACACATCAGGACGAGCGTCGGGAGGAGCGTCGTCGAGCTTGACGAGGCGTCAGTCGGTGCCGCCGAGCTAGTCAGGAGGGTCGGGGCCATGTCTAGCCTGGCGGACCCGGGGTTCACAGTCTTCAATACTCTCGTCATGGTTGAGGACGGGGAGGCCTTTGTCCCGACGTCCGACAAGAAGGCGATTGTGTCGGGTCAGAGCGTCGTCTTGATCCCGTTTTCCCATGGCGGCTGACATGCGTTTCCAAGTGCGATGCTTCGAAGTGATGTCCCGGGGGGACCCGGCGGAGCTCAGGGAAACGAGAGGGTCGGGTGGGCGGGTCCTGGTTCAGACGGTGAAGGCAGACGCCGGTCGGAATGAGTTCTTTTTCGAAATGCTGGCCGCGCAGACATTTGCGGCGATGGAGTCTGGACGGCTACTCGCGCGAAAGCCGGAGGTCGACCTCTTGCTTCGTATCGCTGGGACCAATCAGATCACCGAGGCGGTGGAGCGGGTGGGGGCCAAGCGCGGCGAACGATACATTGCGGTATTCGCAGGTCCTCGAGCCGGGATTGGGATGTTCGCGCGGGCCTTGGGGAGCGCAGGCAGAAGGCTGTCGAGGAACCCCCTGAACGCCGAGGAGCTCGACCGGATCGAGCGAGCTGCCCTCCTTAACCTTTCGAAGTACTAGACCGCTCTCTTCAGTTTCGGGACGCTGAGGATGTCACGGGGAGCTAGGACTGATATCCCTGTGTACTCGCCGAAAATCTGCAGGAGGATTATCTTGTCCGGTGAATCGAGGCTGACCTTCCTGTCGACGACGTCGGCGATCGCGTCGATGAGTTCCTTGTCGCTGTAGGGGGAGTCTCGCGCTTCGATGGTGATCCGGAAGGTCTCGGTGGACGAAATTGACGGAGCGAGGTCTTTGACCGCCTTGGAGATCTGGTCTAACTTGGTATCGACCACTCCGTCTACGGGAATCACGCGCATGATGAACCGGACCTTAAAGGGCTCGGCCCTGATGAAGTCAGAAAGGAAAGCAACTAGCGCCTTCGGGTTCTCGGCCTCCACCTCCAGGATGCCGTCGTACGCTGACCTTTCCACAGAGAACTTTCTGACCCCCGAAAGCAGGGCAATCTCCTTGAACTCTGCGGATGCTCGTGCCTCTAGCCCTTTTGCAGAGGTCACAACCAGGTTCACTTTCTCAGTCCTTCACCCCGACCTTCCCCCGCCTTAAAACGATGATTTTCTCACCGACGACCTTGACGACGGTCGAGGGGGGGCCGTCGAGCCTTCCCCCGTCGAGTATCAGGTCCACCAAGTCTCCCATCCTTCGGAGGGCGGAGAGGGCGGTCCTGCAGGGAGGTTCTCCGGAGACGTTGGCACTTGTCCCGGTGAGCAGGCCTCCGCAGCTCCTTATCAGCGCTCGGCACATCCTTGAATCTGGGACCCTGACCCCGACGCTTTCCGTGCCCTGGTGGATTCCCTCCGCCAGTTCAGCCTTCATCGGTGCGACGATCGTTAGGGGGCCGGGCCAGTGTCGGTGTGCGAGCAGGCGTGCGGTCTTGCCAAGCGTGACCAGGGCCTCTGCCGAATCGAAGCCGTCGCACAGAACGGGAATAGGGCTTCCCCCGCTTCTTCTCTTTGCCGACAGGAGCCTCTCCGTGGCCCGGCCGTCTCGCGGGTCGCAGCCAAGTCCATAGAGCGTGTCCGTCGGAAAGACGATCAACCCGCCATGCTTCACGATCCTCGAGGCAATCGTGATGCCTCGATCGTCGAATTTCATCACCTTGGTACCCAACGCTTTCACTTCGCTTCACCGAGAGCTTTAATAGGATAATTGGAATCGCGCTGCCCGTTCAAATGTCTGAAGAGGACCAAGAACTCGACGAGGACTTGGACGAAGACTTGGACGAAGACGGTTGGGAAGAGGACTCGGACGAGGACGGGTTCTAGCCAACTTCTCCCCATTCAGAGCAAGAACTGCGACGACCCTTTTAGAGACCATCGGCCGCCCCGGTCGCGGTGGTGGGTCTGGGAGTTCTCATCCTGAACCTGAAGAATTACGCAAAGGTGCTCGGTGACGGGGCAGTCGAGCTCGCCTTGGAGGCGGAGCGGGTCGCCGGACGGACCAAGGTCGAAATAATCGTCGCACCTCCCACTCCCACGCTCGCCCTGGTCGCCTCATGCGTGAAGGTCCCGGTGTTCAGCCAGTCGGTCGGTCCTGCCTGGGGGGAAAAGTCGACCGGAGCGGTCGTCCCTGAGGCGGTCAAGGCAGCGGGTGCGAGGGGGACCCTGATGAACCACAGCGAGGCGAGGATGACGGCAAGTGAGATCCGGAAGGCGATCCCAGAGGTCCACCGGCTCGGGCTGAGGGTGTGCCTGTGCGCCGAGACCACTTCGGAAGTCACGAGGTTCGCTCGCCTCGGGGCAGAGTTCATCGCAATAGAGCCTCCAGAGCTCATCGGGTCCGGGGTCCCGGTCTCGATGAACAGGCCCGAACTGGTGACGGGGGCCGTTTCTGCGGCTACTCGTGCCGGGTTCAGGGGCCGCATTCTATGCGGGGCGGGAATATTGTCGGGTAAGGATGTCAGGAGGGCGGTGGAGCTCGGGGCCGACGGGGTCCTTGTGTCCAGCAGCGTGGTGGGGGCCCGTGATTGGGGGGCGAAGATTCTGGAGCTCGCCGGTCCTCTGAAGTGATTGAGTTCGTCAAGCGTATATAGGATACGAAAAGTGGCGAAGCAATGAATCGGACAGCGGTGGCAAGACAGTCGAGCCAAGACAAACCCAACCCGTTTGACAGCGCTCTCGAGCAGCTGAGGATAGCAGCTGAGCATCTGAAGCTCGAAGACGGCATCCACCAGATACTGATGCACCCGAAAAGGGAGGTCACGGTCTCGCTCCCCGTTAGGCTGGATACGGGCGAGACGCACGTGTTCACCGGGTACAGAGTGCAGTACAGCGACGCAAGGGGCCCGTCCAAAGGAGGAATAAGGTACCATCCGAACGTCAGCTTGGACGAGGTGAAAGCCCTCGCCGCCTGGATGACTTGGAAGTGCAGCATAGCTGACATCCCGTTCGGGGGAGCGAAGGGGGGGGTCATCTGCAATCCAAAGAAGATGTCTCAGGGCGAGCTGGAAAGGATGACCCGTAGGTACACCGCAGCGATCGCGGACTTCATCGGGCCGTACAGAGACATACCCGCACCCGACGTCTACACCAACGCGCAGGTCATGGCCTGGATAGTGGACACTTACAGCACCCTGAAGGGGTACATGGTCCCTGAGGTGGTCACAGGAAAGCCTGTCTCCCTGGGCGGGTCGCTCGGAAGGGACAAGGCGACCGGGAGGGGGGCGGCCTTCTGCACTGTCGAGGCAGCGAAGGTGAAGAAGTTGAGCCTGAAGAACGCGACCTACGCCGTCGAAGGGTTCGGGAACGCCGGGGCAAACTACGCCGAGATACTCCAGGGTTACGGGTCGAAGCTGATTGCGGCCAGCGATTCGAAGGGAGGGGTGACCAATAGGAACGGGATGGACGCCATGAAGCTGGTCGCCCACAAAGAGAGGACCGGGTCTGTTGTAGGGTTCCCTGGGTCCCAACCGGTAACGGACCGAGAGTTGCTGCAGCTGGACGTGGATATTCTGTGCCCGGCGGCCCTCGAAAATACAATCACGCCCGACATCGCGAAGGGGGTCAGGGCGAAGGTCATTACAGAGTGCGCCAACGGCCCTACCACTCCCGAGGCTGACAAGGTTATCGATTCCAACGGCGTGTTCCTCGTCCCTGACATCCTGGCGAACTCCGGAGGGGTCATCGTGTCATACCTGGAGTGGGTCCAGAATCTGGACAGGGTGAGGTGGACCGAGGAAGAAGTCAATTCCAAGCTCGAGCACAAGATAAATGGAGCCTTCGCAGATGTTTACCAGACATCACAGAAGCACGGGACGTCGATGAGGACGGCGGGCCTCATGGTGGGAGTAGGGAGGGTCGCGGACGCGATCAGGACCCTCGGAATTTTCCCTTAGACTCCGCTATCCGGTCCCAGAAAACACCGACTCCAGTTCCCTGACGAGGCCTGCGCTGCCTATGTAGACAGGGGAAGTCGCTGACAAGGAGTCGGGCTCGACGTCGAGTATGCTCCCCCCTCCGCTGGAAGCGTAACCTCCGGCCTGCTCGTTGATGAACGCCATCGGAGCCGTCTCGAAGAGGACCCTGAGCTTCCCTCGAGGCTTGACTGTCGTCTCCGGGTACGAGAATATTCCGCCCCGCGCGAGCACCTGGTTGTAGTCACCCACGAAGGTGCCGCAATAACGGATTCTCATCCCCCTCTCCTCAAGGGAGTCCACGAATCGCCTGACGCGAGGGGTCCAGTCTTTCTTCGCGCCGCCCACTCCATAGACTTCCGGCTTCTCGGGGAGCTTCAGGTCGATCCCCGTGAGCTCGAAGCCAAGCGTTGGCCCATCCTTGACCGCCGCGAACCTGTGTACCCCCTTTCCGTATGTAAGAGTCAGTGTGATCATGTTGCCGTACGTCACGTACACCGCCCCGACCAGGCTCCTCCCGGAGCACGGAAGCGGCTTGTTGTAGAAGCCGAAGATGCTCCCCAGCGGGTTGTTCGTTTCTACGTTGGAGCTCCCATCCAGCGGGTCCATGGCGACGCCGATCTTCCCTTTTCCTTTCATCGCGTCGGACATTTCCTCGGACGCGACCTCCCCTGCAGCTCCGGTCGAAAGGATGGCTTCCGCAAACTCGTCGTTGGAGAACACGTCGATCGCCTTCTGAACCTCCCCCGATGGATTCACCGCCTCGAGGACCCCAGATTTCCTGGGAATGTTCTCCCAGACCGTCAGGCTGGCCGTGGCTATCGAGGACGTGAGCGCCGCGAGGTCTTCCGGGGCGTTGAGCCGAAGGAACTCATCCAGCTTCATGAAACGAGAGCCATTGTGGGGTGCGTCTTTTAGGCGTGATGGTGGTTCGATGGGAATCTGGCCCATTTCGCCAAATATCGTTAAATAACGTCGTAAGGGATTCGTCTCGTGAAACAGGACAGGATGGGGCCTTTCCTCAAGGAAGGAAAGAGCGTCCTGCTCGCGTACGACCAGGGTCTGGAGCACGGCCCGTCGGTCGACTTTGACGACAGAAACGTCGACCCGAGGTTTGTCATGGAACTTGCGGCCAAGGGCAAGTTCAACGGGGTGGTCTTCCAGAAGGGGGTCGCGGAGAGGTTCTACGACGGAAGGTTGCCCCTCATTGTCAAGCTGAACGGGAAGACGAGCCTTCCGAAGGGAGAGCCTGTCTCGAGACAGGTCTGTTCGGTCGACCACGCGATCTCGATTGGCGCAAAAGGTGTTGGATACACCATCTACCTGGGAAGCGGCTTCGAGTCGGAGATGTTCTCTGAATTCGGCAGGATCCAGGAACAGGCCCATCAGAGGGGGATCGCCGCGATTGCTTGGATATACCCGCGCGGGGGAGCGGTGGCGAACGACTCCACGAAGGAAGTCGTCGCATATGCCGCTAGGGCAGGTCTCGAGCTCGGGGCAGACGCTGTGAAGATCAAGTACACGGGGGACCCCGACTCGTTTTCGTGGGCGGTACGGTCGGCGGCCGGGATGAAGGTATTCATGTCCGGGGGCCCGAAAGCCCCTACTGACGACGCTTTCCTGGAACAGGTGAGGGGGGTCATGAAGGGTGGGGGGACCGGGGTAGCAGTGGGAAGGAACGTCTGGCAGAACGCCCACCCGGCCGCCATGGCTGAAAAGGTCAGGGCGGCAGTATTCGGTTCGTAAGACACGCGGACATGACTCATGGCCTTGCCCTGGCTTCGGCCGGTCAGAGTAAAAGGATTGGATTGGACTAGGATGAGACCGTCTTGACTACTCTCTGTTCGAAGACGCTGCCGATCGTCTCTCGGTTGAGTATTCTCATGCGATACTCTGAAGCTAGGGCGAGAGCCCCAGGTGTCGGTTTGCCTTGGGACACGAGGAAAGCGGACACCCCAGTATCGTATTCTTTGATGTAGGTCTTCAGGACCTCTATCTCCTTCACCGAATCATACAGGTCGAACGCGTAATTGCGAGAGCCGTCGGATGCCAAGAAGCTGAATTTATGCTCGACCCCGGAATGCCCTCTCACCACCGGGGGCTTCACATTGGTCATCCCAGCCTTACTTGCTCCTACTTCTAAGGCGACTGCCTCAAGGCTCATGCTAAGTATAGCGGTTCCAATTGGATAATTATACTTTGCTACCATTTTGTTCACCCAGCGCTCTAGTTCCGTGCATCTCATCAGGTCAGGCCGGGAATCGCGGCGGCAGAGGAAGCCGCCGGTCAGGCTCCGGCCAGTCCGAGTCTTCTCAGTAGGTCGAGGTAGCGGGGGTCAGTTCTGAAGCCGTCCAGCGACTCGTTGCTCTTGAGGTAGAAGAGGTCGAATTCTTTCTGCTCGTAGGACCGTTCCAGCCATTCGAACCCCCTCTCCGCCTGCCCGAGGAAGAAGTAGAGGTCGGCGACGAACCTGACCGCGTTGTAGGTCTTTCCCACATGAGCCTCGAGCTCCGGCAACAGCTTTTCGACCGTCCTCTTGTCTTCTCCCAGGTATGCCACAATTGCGTCTGCGGTGACCTGCGCAAACGGAAACGACGCCTTCGCAAGCTCGGCCCCCCGGTCGACCTCTCGCCTTGCCTCGTCCAGCATGTTGAGCCTCCCGTAGAACCAGGCGAGCTCGAAGTGCATCCCCGCGTTCCCCGGACTGAGTTCGACCCCCCTCTTGGCGAAACCCAGACCGGCTGCGTAGTCCCTCTTGGCCTCGTACAGGAAAGTGTGGACGAGGCTCGCGATCTGGGAGAACGGGTCAAGCTCCACAGCCTTCTCGATATGCTGCCGAGCCTCGTCCCACCTTAGCTCCGCGATGAGCAGCTGGGCGTACCACTGGTGCGCGCTGGTGTAGCTCGGCTTCAGTTCGGTCGCCTTCCGGAATTCCGTCTCGGCCATCCTCAGGTCGTGGTCGCTGAAGGCCTCCAACCCGCGGGAGGCGTGAGCCTCCGCAAGTTGCGGGTCTAGTTCCAGGGCCTTCGCTACCATCTCCTTGGCCTTCTCGTTGTTTCCTGGTGGATCCACCCCCCAGTTGTTGATCAAGACGCGATAGCAGTCGGCCAACCCGACGTACCCGAGGGCGAAGTTCGGGTCCTCCTTGACTGCGCTCTTGAAGTAGTCGATGGCAGTCGTTACGTCCTCGAGCGCCCGTTTGTTCCAGTGGTACCTCCCCTTCAGATATAGGGTGTAGGCCTCGCTGCTGTTGGTGGGGCGGCTCTCCAGCTTGACGCTGGTGTGGGGAAGGATCTTCACCTTGAGGGCTTCCGCGACCAGCTTGGCGATATCGCTCTGGATCTCGAGGACGTCCTCGAGTCCCCTGTCGTAGCTTTCTGCCCACATGTGCCTGTCGCGTATGGCGTCGATCATCTGAACGGTGACGCGGACCTTGTTTCCGGCCTTCCGGACGCTCCCCTCGAGAACGGTCCCGACTCCCAGCTCTCTTGAGATTTCCCGGACTGGCTTTTGGCCCTTCTTGTACCCCATGACTGAAGTGCGCGAGATCACGCCAATCTCTTCGATCTTGGAGATCGTCGAAATGAGCTCCTCGGTCATCCCGTCGGCCAGGTAATCGTCGCCGGGGTCTGGGCCCATGTTCGCGAACGGAAGGACAGCAAGTGTCCTGGTCGCCCTCGGCCTGAGTTCCGGTCCCCGGCTACGCTCTGTCAGAAGGTCGAGCCGGTACACTTCGATGGGGATTGACACGTTCTTGAGGTCTGGAGCCTCGAGGCGAGAGAAGGCGAACGGAACTTTGTTCCTGACCTGGTCGTACACCTGCTGGGAGATACAGGTCCCTCCGTCTTCCGCCAAAGGCTCTATGCGTGACGCGATGTTGACGGCGTCGCCGTACACGTCTCCGGCCTCGCTGACCACGTCCCCGACGTGAATGCCAATTCTGACGTTGAGCGCCTTCTTCTTGCCGGCGTTGAGCTTGCGAAGCTCTCCCTCGATTTCGGCAGCGCACTCGGTCGCGGCCAGGGCGCTCGCGAATTCAACGAGGAAAGAGTCCCCCATCGTCTTTACTTCCCTACCCGCATGTTTCGAGAAGATTGGCCGGACGAGCGTCCTGTGCTCTCTCAGCAGCTCCAGGGCGCCCGACTCGTCCTCCTGAGCCATGGCGGTATAGCCGACGATGTCAGTAAACATTATCGCGGCGAGTCTCCGGTCGCCTTCAGGCATTTTAGGGCGGTCGCTCTCGGAGAGATTCACGTGTTAAAACGGGTTGCGATGGCGGCACAAGAGCCCGGTTCACACGTCGACTCAATTCGAACGAGGGGTCGGGTCAGGTCCCTATAACAATCGCAGTGCCGGCGAGGTCGGGGACTGGAATGTCGCCGCACACCGTCATCCCCTTGACCGTCACGTTCTGTGCATCCACCCAATTGCCGCCCTTCCAGTACCTCATCTTCCTGCCCTGCTTGGGGGAATCGGGTGTGATACAGGCCCACGCAATGCCGTCGTCGATTCCGACAATCTTGATGTCGAAATACCCTATCGCATCAGGGCCCATGGGATGGGTCCCCGCTGGGTTGGCGGCGCCGAAGACCTGTGTCGTAACCGTAATCATCTTTCCATTCTGGTAGGAGTTCCTTACCTTCCCTGAAATCCTAGTTGTTCGGTGGTCAAACGACGCGCCACCTCCCGCGACTTGTGCAGTCGAGGTCTCGGAAGCCAACGCGGCTAGTGCCTCGAGACCTTTAGTTAAGGGATTTCCAATGTCTGTGCGACGCCTGACTATCGAGGTCCGCGCACCCTGTGCCCATCATACTACAAATTAATCCCCTTCTGGGACGGCTGGCAGAGGGAAAATCGAACGACGGGGGACGAGCCGAACGAGCTCAGTAGGATGCTTGAGGAGACAAAGGAATACTATCGCCAAAGGGCGGCGCAGTACTCAGATTGGGCCAATAGGACGGGCAACTATGAAGGTGGTTCCGAACCCGATGAATCCTGGTTCTCAGAGGCAAGGACTGTCATCGAAGCCCTCGAAGCCGCGAGACTTGATGGCGACGTGCTTGAGGTCGCATGCGGGACGGGGATCTGGACGGATGTGTTGGTGAAGAATGCGAATTCGGTGACCGCTCTCGACTCTTCTCAGGAAATGATCGAGCGGAGCAAGGCGAGGCTCAAAGCGAATCCCAAGGTCAGGTTCGTTCTCGCTGACTTTTACGGTTGGCTTCCCGACATGGCCTACGACGCGGTGACTTTCTCCTTCTGGATATCGCACGTGCCAAGCTGGAAGCTTGACGAATTCGCATCCAAGGTCTCCAAGTGTCTGAAGCCGGAGGGGAGGGTCTTCTTCGTGGACCAGCGGAGGGAAGCAATGAAGTACGAGACGCTCGACCGACCGGGCGGGGAAGTCGCGACCAGGACCCTGGACGACGGGAGGCAGTTCAAGGTGGTGAAGCACTTCTACTCGTCCGAGGAGATCGGAGAGTGCTTCATGAGGAGCGGAATAAGGGTCAGGGTCATGAACACCCCAACCCATTTCTTCTATGCAAGCGGCCAGAAACTTCCTGAGGCGCTACCTTCTTCTGCGCAGGATGACCATAGACGCTAGCCCTGCAATCACGAGGGCGACTCCTACCCCAAGGTAAGCCGGATTTCCCGTCCAAGCAGTCGCGGGAACTGTGGTGGACAAGCCCTCGCTGGTGGCAGTTGGAGGGCCGCTCGACTCTGAAGAACGCCCCGAGTTCGGAGCCGTCGTTTCTGAGTGGAAGGTCGTCGTAGGCTGAGGCGTCTCCGAGGGGGTTCCGGCTCCGAGCGGCGTCCCTGTCAGGGCGGAGACCGGGACGTCGCCGCAGAGAACTATGACCGACGAAATCGAGGCTGATAACGTGCCGTTGGGGGGGTAAGTGTTGGTCCGGGTGAACTGGGATATTGCCTGATCGGCGGCGAAGACCCAGATGGTGCCATTCCAGTATTGCATCCCGCCAGCCATTCCCTGCGTCACGCGGGGGCTCGAAATGCAGACGCGGGCTGTTCCCGTGGATATCCCGTTTATCATGAGGTCATAGAATATCGCGGAGGACACGTTCAGGGCCCCCAGGCCGCTGGGTGCGGCGGTCGTCTGGTTCTGGGAAATCACCGCTACGTTCGTGCCTGATGCCCCGGTGATCGTAACTGACACGCCTGTGCCCACCGTCTGGTCGACGGTCGTGCCAGAGGAACTTATGTTGTAGATCCCCACCCAGGTATGGCACCCGTCGTAGCTGAAGCAGGGCGCACTCCCGATGAATGTGCCGGAATTGGTGAACGTTCCGTTGTATTGGTTGTCGTTCCCGAACTGACCTCGGTTGAATATTGTTCCTTCGTTGACCACGGTGCCTGCGTCTACGAAGTTGTAGTTGTTGACGACCTCCCCTCCTTCGCGGTTTTCAAAGACGCCGAGTCCGTTGTAAGGGAGAGTCATGAAGTAGCTCCCGACGGGGATGACGATCACGCCGTAGTTTATGATTGTGCCATAGTCGCAGATTGAACCTCCCTTCAACGTGCCGTTGTTGACAAGCGTGCTGTAGACGCAGAGCACTGCAGCGTTCGCGTTGCCTTGGCTCTGCATTACTACCGTGACCCCTGCGTCAATAACCAATTCGTCTATCGCGAATCCCGAACAGCCACCCGAAGTGGACGCGATGCAGACCGTTGGACCGAAGTTGGCTTGGGGCACCACAGTGCAGGTCGAGGAGGTGGCGTCCCAGGCCGTGCCGTTGACTCCTGGCCCGGAAAGGTACGCCTGGCAGTTTGTCGACCCGTTGGATGTGCTCAGCTCGAGGGCCGAAGTCGCATTCGCTCTTCCCGGAACGTGCTGAATCGAGGCTAATGCGGCGCAGACCAACAAGAAGGCGACCAGGGAGGAGCTAGAGTGTCTTGTGAATACGGCCCCGCGCATTTTACATCTGCTCGCTCAGCAGGATTCGCGTGCTATAAGGCTGCGACCTGTTAAGGGTCCGTCTACTCCTGCGGGACTGCTGGTGAAGGCTGCGACAGCCCCATCTTCCTAACCAGCGCCAGGTACCTTGGCTCGCCCCGGATGTTATCGAACGCCGGATCGACCGTCGTCCACGGGAGGTATCCAGCGCGCTCGCCGTAGGCCCTTTCGAGCCATTCGAGGGCCGCCTCTTTGTCGCCGAGCACTGCGTGGACTCCGGCCAAAATTGTCGAACGGACGTGACCGTCACCTCCCGGCTTCTGCAACGCCTCGAGGAGCCTCCTTGCCTCTTCGTGCTTCCCGGCCTTGACGTAGGCGTACGCAAGGTCGGTCTGGAAGGATCCCCCCATCTCCATCGCCCGCTTCACCTCTGCCAGTCCTTGCTCTAAGAGTCCCTGCTGAATGTGGACCATGCCGAGATTGTCGAGATAAAGCGAGGCGCTCGGGTCGAGCTCATACGCGTCCTTCAGAAGCGTCGCAGCCTTCTCGTATTCCCCGAGGATGAGGCACCAGGTCCCGGCGCTCCCCGAGGTGTGTACGGAGAGAGGGTCCAAGCGCAACTCTCGGTCTATCGCCTCTTGGGCGTCTCGCATCCTTCCCTGCAATATATACAGGCCCGGGAGCCAGAAGTATGCCTCAGAAAGGCTCGGGCTGAGTTCGATCGCCTTCTCGAGCTCTGCCACGGCACCCTTGAAGTCATAGCTGTTCATGAGCGGGCCCGCAAGGGCGGCATGAGCCTCCGCAACCCCCCGGTCGAGCTCCAAGGCCTTCCTCGCATAGGTCTCCGCGTTCTGATAGGCCTCCTCCGGGGGTAGCAGTTCAAGTCCGGCCAGACTCGAATACGCTGTCGACAGACTGCAGTACGCCAGCACGTATCGTGGGTCCAGCGCGAGCGCCTTTTCGAAACAGCCGATTGCAGTCCTGAGGGAACCCTCGTCCATGCGCCAAAGGTTGGCTTTTCCTTTCAAGTAGAGCGTGTGGGCCTCCACGCTCTGCGTTCCTCCCTTCTCGATTCGCTCCCTATCCTCATCTGTCAGCTTGATCTGAAGGGAAGAGGCGACCTTCTCAGCGACCTCAGTCTGTACCGCGAAGATGTCCTCAAGGTCTCTGTCAAAGCTCTCTGCCCAGAGGTGTCTGTCGCTCCCCGCGTCGACGAGCTGGACCGTGATCCTCACCCGGTTCCCTGCCTTCCTGACGCTTCCCTCTAGGAGCGTGCCGACCTTGAGCTCGTTCGCTATCTCTGAAGCCCTTCTGTCCTTGTTCCTGTACCCCATCACTGAAGTTCTGGATATGACGCTCAGTTCGGGTACCCTAGAGACCCGCGTGATGATTTCCTCGGTCATCCCGTCTGCCAAGTAGCCGTCGGTCGGATCAGGACTGAAGTTGGCAAACGGAAGGATCGCGATTCTCTTCCTGTCAAGCACGGTTGTGCTGAGTTCGCTCCCCTCGGATTTGTCCCACGGGAGGACCACCTTGTAGACCTCAACCGGCGTGCTCAGGCTCTTCAGAATCTTGGACCCTACGCTTACCAGCGGCAGCTCGAACTTGTTCTGCACTTGGTCGTAGACCTGACGCGTCATGCAGACTCCTCCAACTTCCGCGAGGGGTTCGATCCTCGAGGCGACATTCACCGCATCACCCGAGATATCGCCTTGAGACTCCACCACGTCGCCCAAGTGGATCCCCACTCTGAGCTGGATTCTGCGTCCCTCAGGCAAGGAGTAGTCTAACTCCCTGATTGCCCTCTGGATGTCGTAGGCGCATCTGACGGCGTCCAGAGCGCTGGGGAATTCCACGAGGAAGGCATCGCCCATCGTCTTCACTTCCCTTCCGCTGTGCCGGGAGAGGATTGGCCTGATTACCTGACGCTGCTCGTCGACCATTGTGAGAGATATCGATTCGTTCCTCTGAGCCAGCGACGCGTAGCCGACCATGTCCGTGAACATGATGGCTGCGAGCCTTCGCGTTCCCTGGGACAACCTATCTCTCAAGTTGCATAGGTGATGAGGATAAATCCATTGTGGGGGTCAGGATGCTTGAGACTGGCGTGGATTCCAAACGAGCTGACTTGTCGCAATGGCCCTTGCTGGGCCTGTGTGGGGAAGGCCACTGACCGGCTGTCCTAGCGGCAAACTATGAGGATTCGTGCGATCTTCTGAATCGGGGGTCAGCTAGGCCCTGAAGCTTCGTAGGTCTCGCGGAAGTTCCCTGTAGGCGATAACTTGCCGGCCTGAGCCAGAATCGTGTTGCCATCGCCGCTGACCAACGTGACCCGTAGAAGGGTGACGAGTGACCCGAAGCCGCCGATTGGCTTCGTCGAACCACCCAGGGTCGCCTTGCATCCCTGGTATGTGGCGCCTCCGAAGTCCGCGAGCGGTAGCCCCATGTCGGAGACAGCGCATGCGGCCATGCTGGGAGTCTCACCGTTCCCTGGTCCAGTAGTTGCGGCTCTCATCAATTAGCTGACTGCGGAGAATTCATTTGACTTCGCGGCATTTGTGCACCGTCAGAGGCCTAGTTGGAGCCTTTCCACGTTACGGTGAAAGCACCACTGGTCATGGCAGAGGTCGCGGCGAGCAGCCTGCCCGAGCGTCCCACCATGTCAATCGCAGTATTTCCAGAGAAGACGTTGAAGACCGCCGAAGTACCACCGACGGTCGCAGAGCAGCCAGTGAAGCTCACGGTCCCGAAATTGGCAAGTTTTGTGATGCTCCCTCCTATCGACGGTCTTTCGGCTATGCACTCAGCGGAAGACCTCGCAGCTCCGCTCACAGTCCCGCTCTTCGTGAAAGATTGTCCTGTCGTGCCGTCTTGGATAGTCAAGGTGAAAACCCCACCGGAGTACGAAGTCGTGGCTGAGAATGCGTCGCCCGGGTTTACTGCGAATCCAGAAATCGTAACGGAAGCCGCGGGGTAAAATTCATACCAGGCCGAGTAGCTGGCCAACCCACCGGAACACAAAGCAAGGGTCCCGGTCTGCTCGACGGTACCGGAATTCGCGCCGTCGATGCCAACCCAAAACGCCGCATACGAACTCCCGCCCGAGCATGTCACCGCAGGTTGAGTCCATGAACCTGTGGCTCTGGTGACGCTTCCGCTGGACGCCAACACGGCGTAACCGCTCCAGTTCAGGCTCTTTGAGTTGAAACTCAGGTTCCTGTCATTTGAAAGCGGGGCCGCGAAGGCGACCGGAGAAACGAAGAGCGTGAGAGTCAGGAGAACCACTGCCACAACTGCTCGGGACTGCAACCAGGATGCCTCGCATACCACCGAATATTAAGGCTTCTCTTGGCTTTGGTTCTGTCGCGCAGGTCGGGACGGCGGCCTGAAAGGGCCTCCTCGACTACTCTCGCACCTTTCTGTTGGTGTGACGGATTCGAACTTTTCGGATCATCGTCACCTGGTATCACTCTTGGGACTCAGATCTCTTGATGGATTCCGTGCGCAGTTGCGCCCCACATCGAGCGCAACAGGCATACCGCCAAGAGCAGGCGGTCTGCATTTGATGTGCTACTTCAGGTTTGTATCCGATGCACAGTGTCTTGTGAGAGGTTAGCCCGGCTACGCTATCGCATGTTAATGCTAATTCGTCTCAGTGTCTCTCGGCCGAGATTCAGGCAACTTCAACCGGATAGGCCCGGTAGGAACCAAACTTGAATGGGTCCGGAAAGTGGATTCTTTGCCGAGGCAAGCCCTGCGTATCTCGGAAAGAGCCGAAGATGAGCCGCGTTGTCATCAAAGGAGTTTTTCCTGCAATAAGCGGATTGAGGAGAAATCCGGACCTACTATTAGGCTGTGACGTGCACGGTCACGGTGACATCACTGCCGTGGCTATTCGGCGCGTCTATAGTCGCGTAAATCCACACAACCCAAGGCCCAGGACCAGAACAACCGGGGGCAAAGGCATAATATGTGTCGACCCCGATCGTTACGCTGTAATCATGGGGGAGCGTAACACTGCACCACTCTTGGAATCTGGCTACGTCATGTGATGAGGTTATTGTCACTGTAACCGAACCGCAGGTCGTCGTTGTACACACTATACCACTGCTGTAGTACGTGTATTTGTGACCGTTGTTGATTCCAACGTAGCCATGTGCGGTGGTGTGACTCGCGTAGGCAGGAGGCACGGCCGCGAAGGCAAGTCCCAGAACGGAGCAAATCATCAAAGAAGCCTTCGCCACGGACGAGCCGTTCATCCATCTGCGGTCCCTGGAACCAAGGACAGACTTCATGCCATTAGTGAACGTGGGAAAACTAGATAGTGATTTTTGCGGCACTTAAGGGGGGGAAATCAAGTCGAGAGACGCAAGCGAGGGCTCGTCGAAGTCTCGATTTACATTCAGGGTATGGCATGCCACTGGAATCAAAGAAACTCTCCGACTCGCACCCTTTATTAACGTAGGAGGATGAAGATAGGCGTTTCCTTATTGCGGAAACATCGAGCTCTCGTGTGCTTCGAAAAAGGGTATTAGAACAGGGACGGCAAGGAGAAGTGGCCTAAGGAATAGAATGTTCCTGGATGAGAATGAGAATGAACTTCGAAGGGGATTGGTGAATGCTCACAAGAAGGACGGGGTCCCTTCATCACCGGTGCCAATTACGTCATCCCGAGCCAGACGCCTTTTCCAATACCTAGTG
Source organism: Nitrososphaerota archaeon (assembly GCA_016200045.1). Taxonomy (GTDB): domain Archaea; phylum Thermoproteota; class Nitrososphaeria; order Nitrososphaerales; family Gagatemarchaeaceae; genus UBA183. The sequence continues at coordinate 126,112 of JACQFN010000008.1, forward strand.
GAGTCGTTCATTGATGACTACATGCGAAGGCGCTACGTCCTGGAGAAGTCGGGTTGGAGAACGTTGGTTGAGGCCTCTCGCGAGATCGGACTACCGCTCAGGAGCATGTATGGAAGGGGGGAAGGGTTCAACAGGTTCGTAAACGAACTCGTCAGGAAGGGTGTCGTTGAGCCAAGGATCTTTCCCGGGGAGAGAGGAAGGGGCGGGGAGATAACGAGGCTCAGGGTCGCCTATGATAGAAAGCCGGTCCAATCGTATGTCGACAGCCTGGTGATGGGGGAGAAAAAGACTGGAGAATCCGGGCCGGTACTGGAGCGGTCGAGAATTGCGGTCCTACCATTCGCAAACATGAGCCCTGATTCCAGGGACTCGTATTTCGCGGACGGCATCTATGAAGAGATAATGTCAACACTATCTAGAATGGGTGGTCTAAGTGTCATCTCGCGTACATCCACCATGCGTTATAAGGAAACGACAAAAACCGCCGGAGAAATTGGAGCCGAACTCTCGGTGGGGTCAATTCTAGAAGGGAGCTTCAGGAAAGTAAACAACCGAATCCGTGTTACAACTCAACTGATTGATTCAAATACAGACGAGCACGTATGGGCGCAGAGTTACGACAGGAGCCTCGGTGACGTTTTCGAGGTCCAGTCCGACATAGCCAAGCGCGTTGCTCAAGCGTTGAGGATTAGTCTTCAGCCCAGTGAGTTAGGAAGAATCGAAAGCATCCCCACCAAGAGCACCGAAGCCCTTTCGCTTTACCTGAATGGAAGGCGATATTGGAGCTTGAGGACGGAAGAAGGCATTAGGAGAGCCATCTATTACTTTGGAAAAGCTGTCAAAGATGACCCCGAGTATGCCCTCGCATATTCGGGTCTGGCGGACTGCTATTATGCGGGGACCAGTTATGGTTACTTCGAACGGAAGACAGGCCGGAAGAAATCGAGAGACTTCACACTGAAAGCCCTGGACCTTGACAACGACCTCGCAGAAGCCCACGCCTCGCTCGGTTGGGGAATCTATCATGAGATCGATTGGAATTGGGCAGGGGCGGAGGAGGAACTCAGAGAAGCAATAGAGCTTAGTCCCAGCTACGCTACTGCCCATCAATGGTTGAGCCTACTGCTAAGCGCCCAGGGAAGCCACGAGGAGGCCATTCTCCAGGCAAGGAAATCCCTTGAGCTCGACCCTCTATCGAAGGCGATTCGGACAACCGTTGCCTCGGCGTATTGGTATGCGCACAAATCCGGCAAGGCGATTCGCGAGCTCGAATTGGCGGCCAAATTGGACCCAGAGTTCTTCAACTTCTACAACTTCCATGCATACCTAGGCGTTATCTACGTAGGGATGGGAGAGGTTGCTCATGGAGTGAGGGAATTGGAGAGGGCGGTGCTGCTGGGCGGGAACCTGCCTGTCCTGAAAGCAGATCTTGGTTATGCCTTCGGAAAAGCGGGCAATCGCAAAGGCGCAGCCAAAATACTGGAGGACCTTCAAGGACTCCGACCTGTTGAGAAAATCAATCCCCTCAACATAGCCGAGGTGTATCTTGGCTTGGGTGAAAGAGAGGAATCTTTGAAGTGGCTAGAGACGGCATTCGAAGAGCGCGTCCCTGACTTCAGGAGTCAGGTCGCCGGACCGGTCTTCGAAGAACTGCGTTCTTCTCCACGTTTCATGAGACTTTTGGCAGAACTTGGCATCAAGGGCTAGCCAAGGCCATTGCCCGTCTAGCACAATTGAGAGGGCACGCCTCCATCATCGTGACGGGACTCCTTGTCCCCCCAAAGAACTCAGACATCGGCCCGGATTCCTCGACTAGCATGGGTTTTCAGTTCGTTCTACATAGGAGCCATACTTAGGTGCTGCACAGAGGTAGCCCGGCTAGGATTCGAACCTAGGTCGAAGGCTCCAGAGGCCCCCATCCTTGACCACTAGACGACCGGGCTGCGCGTGAATCACGCCCCGTTTGCGCTCCGAATAAAACGTTCCGAGATGTCTATTTGGGGTTGGCGACCTGAAGCCGGGATTTTGCTGCGCCGAGCCTGACGATCACATCATCCATCGACCGCAGGGCTTTCTCCAGGGCTGGGACCGTAAGGATGCCGAAGTGCCCTATCCGGATCATCCTGTCCCTGTCTTCGTAGATCCCTCTTGAAACTACGATGTCATGATCTTTCGACAGCTGTTTCTGGATGCCCCCGGCCAGCCCCTCCTTGACCCAGAAGGCTGTGACCGTGTTCGCCCGGTACCCTGCCTCAGCCACAAAGTCGAGCCCGAGACTCGCAACGTTTGCTCTGACGGTTTCTCCCAGGTCGCGGTGCCTGAGCCATCTCTTCTCGATCCCTTCTTCCTTGACCTCTTCAAGGGCCGCCTTCAGGGCAAGGAGCACTTGAATCGAGGGGGTCGCGAGATACATCCTCGGGTCTTCCATGACCGGCTTCCACCGGAGCAGATTCATGTAGTATGATTCAATCGGCTCCTTTCTCTTCTCCATGTATTCCAGAGCCCTCATCGAGGTGGCCACCATCACCGCGCCGGGAGCCCCTCCGATGGCCTTCTGCGAGGCCGTGAAAGCAATGTCGGCCCCGAGCCTGTCGAAATCGAGCTCGACCCCTCCCACCCCGCACACCGAGTCGACCACCGAGTAGACCCCGGCCTTGGCGCACTCGTCGACCAGCTCTTTGATCGGATTGCAGACCGAGGCTGCCGTGTCGACATGGGTAACGAACACGGCTCGATACTTCTCCTTGCGAAGCCTTTTCCTCAGGTCGTCGGGGTCGGCGTGGACCCCGTCTCTGTAGTCAATCGATTCAGCCCTTGCCCCGTGAATCTGGTTCAGCATCAGCATCCTCTTCCCAAAGTATCCCGTCCTCAGGGTCAGCGTCTTGTCACCGTGGGAGACCAGGTTCGTGACGGCAGTCTCCATCCCGATGGTGCCTGAGCCCGAAAACACGAACTGGAACCCCTTTTCATTTCTGAAAACGTATCTAGCAAGGGAGACGATCTCCTTGAACGACTCGTAGAATTCCGGACCCACATGCGGCATCTGGGGCCCAGCCATGGCGTCCCTCACCTTCTTGGACAGGTTGGTTGGTCCGGGTATCAGGAGAAGCTTCTCTGGCATCTGGCCATCAAATCACGGTTCGGTTGGCAAATAAAAACGCTCCCTACAGGTGTGCCAGTATGTCGGTCAGCTTCTCTATGTGTATTATCTCCGGGTCATTCACCCTCGTGGAGTGTGCAAGCATGAACCCCTTCCTTGCCGACTTCAGGAAAGTGATGTCGTAGGCTGTGTCACCGACCGCGATCGTCCTCTCAGGCGGAATCCCCAGGCCGGAAAGCATCTTCCGGTACGCGACATCCTTGCGCGTGGGGTCGACCCTCCCGACCCCATTGGGCAGGACCATCCCGTTCCTGTCGAACCTCAGCCCGTTGGCCACCCACCTGGTGATCCCAAGGTCGGAAGCCACCTTCTCCGCGAGGATGTCAATCCCGGAGGTGACGATTACCGAGTCGACCCCTCTCTTTCTCAGAGCGGCTACCGTCTCCTTTGCCTCGGGACGCAGCCTGTATTTCGAGAGGATCAAGTCGACCTTGTCCCTGGTGACAGCTGGAGGCCAGGAACCTATGTCTCTCCTCATGAACTCCCCGTAGTCTATCTTGCCTTCGCTGTAGAGCTTCAGCGACGCCTCGCCGTGCTTCGTGGTCCCGAAGTGCTTGTGAAGCGCCACCCAGCTGCTGTCCTGTTCCAGCAGGGTTCCGTCCATATCAAAAGCGGCAAGCAGAATCCTTCCGTCCTTCAAATCCTGTCCCTGTATCCGATGCCCATCAGGCGCAACCCCTGGGCGAGGACCTTACTCGAGGCGTCGACCAAGGCCAGCCTCGCATCCCGGAGCGCCTCGTCCTCCTCCCTGTTCACCTGAACGTTCTCATAGTAGTCGTTGATCGCAACGGCCAGCTCGTGGGAGTACCGGGCGATTTCCTTAGGGGAGAAGTACTCCGACGCCGTCCCCACGGCGATGTCGAGCATCGACATCTTCTTCCCGAGAGCCAGCTCCTCTCTCTTGGTGAGCTTGGATGCGGAAGCGATGTCGATGGATGGTCTGCCGGTCGACTTGGCAAGTATCCTCCTGGCCCGGGCGTAGGTGTAGAGGAGGTAGGGCCCGGTGTCGCCGTCGAAGCGGATGGAATCCTCGATGTCGAAGACAATCATCTTGTCCGGGTCCTGTTTCAGAAGCTCGTACCTAAACGCCGCAACGGCGACAGCCTCCGCCACGTCCTGAACCCAATCTTCTGATTCTGTCGTGTTTCTCTTCCTCGTCTCCGTCTCCGCCCTTTCCTTCAAGGCCGCGAGCACAGAGTCGACGTTGACGTACAGCCCCTTCCGCCCAGACATTTGGGCGAAGTCTCCGCTAATCTCGAAGCCCAGCTGCTCTGCTGTTTTCTTGGACAGGGCGACGACTTCGTAGCTCCTGTGCCTGTATCTCTTTGACGCGCCGGCCTGGAGCTTGTCAAGTACCTTGCTGACAATCCTCTGCAGGTAGCTCTGACGGGTGTCGATCACGGATATCGCCAGGTCGGCCGAACCAAAATTGATCTTGACCTTTGATTTCTCGAGCCGAGAAGTGTACAGGGCCCTCCCGTCAGGCTGCCTTCCCTCGTACACTTCGTAGCCGAAGGGGTCTTCGACGAGGCCTATCTTCCAAGCTGCGTAGGGGATGTCCTTCGCAACATAGACCGTCGTCCCGTCCGACCTGACCACCACCTTCTGCTCGCCCGTCTCCGAGTCCGGGATTACCCAGCACCCTTTGTTCTCGCCCTCCGTTTCGAGCTTGACGTAGTCGTCGCGCTTGAGCTTCTCGAAGACGTTCTCCCACATCCCCGAGTGGACGATCTGCGACTCCCAGTTGAGCAGGTCATAGGAAGCTCCTATCCGCCAGCAGGTGGAAAGCTGCGCAGCCAAGATCCTGTCCACTATCTTTCTCGTGTATTCGGCGACCTCTCCCTTTCCCCTCTCGATCTCCTTCAGGACCAGCGACTGTTTCTCCTTTAGCTTCGGGTCTTTGGCATATTCGGAATTCACCTTTGAGTACACGACGTCGCCGCAGTAAGCATCGAACTTAGTCCCCGCGGGCGGGTCGTCGCTCATCCCGAGGAACTTGAAGCCCACTATGACGTCCGCGACCTGAGCCCCCGAATCGTCGATGTAGTTCAACGCCTGGACCGTGTTCCCTGCGTGCCTCAGAATCCGGACCAGTGAGTCTCCCATGACGAGGTTTCTGGCGTGACCGACGTGGAGCGCCTTGTTGGGGTTCACGTTGGTGTGCTCGACCGCGATTGAAGCCCCGGTTGGGGCGGAGCTCCCCGGCTCATCCGACCCGGCTATTTCTCCGATTGAATCGAGCATGAATTGTGGGAACTTGAGGGTGAAGTTCAGGTACCCGCCCGGATGTGCCGTCACGGATGAGACGTAGCTTGTCTTTCCCACTGAGGCCGTGATCCTGTCAGCCAGCCTCAGGGCGGTTTCCGCTGGCTTCTTCCCTTCCTTGCTCGCGATTCTGATGGCGACCGGGCTGGAGAGGTCCCCGTACGAAGGATTCGGAGGGAGCCCAACCTCAGGGTCTGCGTCGTGGCCCAGGTCTTTCGTTGCGTTCGCGACCAGGCCTCCCACCTCCTCCTCAAACTCTCGGAACTTCACGTGGGTTCTTCCTGATGCTGGAGTGTTAAAAGCTCTGGTTCCCCCAACCCTTGTTAAGAGAGGGCGCTGGGGCGTGTTCGGGCCCGTAGCCTAGCACGGATCAGGGCATCAGCCTCCGAAGCTGAAGATCGTGGGTCCGAATCCCACCGGGCCCATTTATCAAACGGAATTTGAAATCAACCAGTTCCACTTTCGAACGTCATTCCCATAATCGGAGAGATTGGGTATTCCTATTTACGCGGCCCACAAGGTTCAAATATTGGGCCTCAAGTCGTAACGGTATGATCGAGACGGTCACGATTGACGAAAAAGGACGAATGGTGCTGCCTAAGAAGGTCAGAGAGAAGGCGGGCATCAGACTGGGGACGAAGCTAGTTGCAGACGTCCGAGGACCGGGGATCGTCGAGCTCAGGGATTCCGCCGTCCTAGTTGAGAAGGTGCAGGAAGTTGCGGCAAAGAAACTGACTGGATGGAAGGAGGAGGAACACAAGGAGGACAGGTTGATCATGGATTACGCAAAGTGAACGATTATTGCAACGATTGTTGGACACGCTAGTACTAGTTGGTGCGCTGAATCCGAAGGACGGGCTGCACAAGGAGGCTCTGCGCCATCTGGAATCACTTTCTGGGGATTCGGAGACGTTTCTTCCTGTTTCCTGCGCGTTCGAATTTGACCTCGTCTTGAAAGGACGAAGTTACACTCTCAAGGAGCGCGAGAACGCACTTGAATGGCTCTCCTACTCTGTTCCGGATGACAAACTGTCGTGTAATTCATTGCCTTCCCTAAGAGCTGCCATCAGGCTACAGGAGAAAGGTATGGGATACTTCGATTCGATGATCGCTTCTCTTGCCCTTGAGTCAGGCGCGGTCGTAGTCACAAAGGATAGAGAAATCTCAGAAGTTGTCAGAACGGAGTGGTAACCTGATGTGAGGGTCCTGGTCTTTCAGCTTCCCATATCGCTCCCGCACGGCTCCAACGAAGTGGTTTCCAGACTCTGACGGCTTCGAGTTAAGAATCCACTTTCCGGACCTGTTTGTGTGCGGACCCCACCGGGCCCGCTCGAGACTTTGACGAATCTTGGGCTGTGGCGAGAAGCCGATGACAGCGTTAAAAGACCTCCAAGATAGCCTCCGATGACGATGGACCTCAGGGCCGGAATCGTTTCTCTCGTGCTGAACGCGATTTCGATTGCCCTCTACCCCGCGATTTTCTTCCGCATCTACGACCCACAAACGGTCGCCTCATGGGGAACGTCCTACGCATACGTGATGATCCTTTCCGTCTTCGGACTAGTGCTCGCACCGTACTTTGAGGTCGCTTCATTCACTTCAAAGAAGGGAACGTATTGGAAGGAGGTCTCACGCCTAATTCACGGCCACGTATCGATTCCTTTCATCGGGGGTTACGCTCTGTCGATTTCGGCGGTTTATCCATCTGCCTTTCTCCTGGCCGGATTTGGTCTTGCATCCTCGACGCTGCTCGTCTATTTCGATTTCGTTTTGGTCGCGTACCTGGTATTCATCTTCACCTCGTCAGCGATTACGATAATGGCGAACAGAGAGCCTACGATGGATGAACCTCCGCAGAGTTTCGAAACTACACCGTAGGCCAAGTCAAGATTCGCCGCATCCTGCCAACAGATATTAACGGGCATCAGAGAGAAAACACCCCGATGAAGTTTCTTTTCGTCACCCACGAGAGCCTCTCCGCCGACCTCGCCTGGCAGCTGACCAAGGAGGGACACGATGTCAAGATGTACTGCCATGACCAGGGCGAGAAGGATGTCGGGCTCGGATTCTTCGAGAAGGTGGAAGAATGGGAGCCCCTCAAGGATTGGGCGGACGTCGTCGTTTTCGACGACATAGGGTTCGGGTCCAAGGCGGAACAGCTTAGAAAGGAAGGGAAGCTCGTCGTAGGAGGGTCGACGTACACCGACAAGCTCGAGCTCGACAGGGAGTACGGCCAGTCGGAGCTCAATCTCTCAGGGGTCGACATACTCCCCAGCTGGAATTTCACCTCGTTCGACGAGGCCATTGAGTTCGTGAAGGCGAACCCGGACCGATACGTGCTCAAGCCCAGCGGGAAGGCGCAGAATGAGAAGGAGCTTCTCTTCATCGGACAGGAGGTCGACGGAAAGGATGTCCTGCAAGTCTTGGAACACTACAAAAACAACTGGTCGAAGAAAATCAAGCAGTTTCTCCTCCAGAAGTATGCGGAAGGGGTCGAGATAGCGGTCGGGGCCTTCTTTAACGGAAAGGACTTCATGTATCCTATCAATGTAAACTTCGAACACAAACGCCTCTTTCCATCCGAGCTGGGTCCGAGTACCGGAGAAATGGGATGTTACGACGAACAAACTGAAGTGCTCACCGAAAAGGGTTGGAAGCGGTTCAGGGACCTAATTCCATCAGACTCCATCTGTACCCTGAATCCAGAGACCAGGGAAATCGAATACAGTGTTCCAGACGCTGTAATGAGGTACTCCCATCATGAGAAGCTTGTCTCCATCAGAAATAATGCCATCGACATCATGGTCACGCCAGACCACAACATGTACGTGCAGTCCCAGCAGGACTACAAGAAGGGCCGAGACAGGTTTGCCTTCGTCAAGGCTCGCGAACTTCAAGCCCAATCAGTACTCCCTCGGATAGGGGTCTGGCTGGGCAGAGAAGAAAGTGAGTTTGTCCTGCCGGGAGTGGTCTCGGCTCACCGCGACGGTCGGCAGGTGGCCCTCCATAGGTCAATGGATGTCCATATTGAAATGGACGACTGGCTTGCCTTCATGGGCATCTGGCTTTCAGACGGATCCGCGACCGTTGGCAGCACTTCTGCCAACGTGACAATTGCGCAGAAGGTGCCCCCGAAACGGGACCGGATTAGGAAGCTGTTGAGTCGCCTCCCCTTTACTTTCAGCGAAAGACCAGCCCAGTTCGATTGCCATGATCGGAGGCTAGTCTCATTCCTCTCGCAGTTCGGGAAAGCACCTACCAAGTCCGTTCCTAATTTCATCAAGGTTCTGAGCCCTAGGCAGATAGCAATCTTCCTCGACTGGTACGCGCTCGGAGATGGTACTCAGATGAAGAACGGATTTAGGATCTTCTACACTTCGTCCGAAAGACTGGCGGGGGACGTCCAAGAACTCCTTCTAAAGATTGGAAGGCTCGGAACCGTCAAGAGAAGACCCGGAAGAGGACGTGTATGGATCATCGACCACTGGGCTGACGCTTCAAGGGACCAATTCGAGGTAATCGAACGGGTAAGGAAGCTAAATTCCTGGATTGACAGTCGTGACATTGCTTCCGTCGATTATCACGGCGATGTCTACTGCGCCGAAGTAAAGAATCACATCATGTACGTACGTAGGAACGGGAAGCCATACTGGTGCGGCAACACTCACAGCTACTGGGTAAAGAGTAACCCTGTCTTCGAGAGGACTCTGCTGAAGATGAAGGAGAAGCTCGCAGCAAGCGGCTACGTCGGCTACATCGATATCAACTGCATAGCAAACCCCAAAGGAATATGGCCCTTGGAGTACACTTCGAGGTTCGGCTACCCAACGATCAGCATCCACATGGAAGGGGTTACCAGCGAGTGGGGCACCTTTCTGCATGAACTAGCCTCCGGGGAAGAAACTGCTTTGAAGACGAAGAAGGGTTACCAGGTTGGCGTAGTAGTCACGATTCCTCCGTGGCCGTTCGAGGACGAAAAGGCGTTCAAGAAATACTCAGAGGGCGCTACCATCCTGTTCAAGCGCCCGAACCTGGACGGAATCCACATCGGGGAGGTGAAGCTGGAGGAGGGGGACTGGAGGATCGCAGGCAACTCGGGCTACGCGCTCGTCGTCACCGGCTCGGGTCCGACGATGTCAGACGCAATCGAGAGGGCGTACCAGAACGTCAAGAACGTGATGATTCCCAACATGTTCTACAGGAACGACATTGGGCAGAGATGGACCCACGACAGCGACAGGCTGCTCTCTTGGGGCTACCTCTAGACTTGTTGGTCGAGCCACTCTTCAAGGTCGGACATGACCGCCCTCAGGTCCGGGTATGACTCCCTCATGAGGGCCCGGCTCAGGAAGAACTGAAGCTCCCAACCCTCGAGGGTTACCCTTTCGGTTAGATTGAGAATTTCGTCCCTGGCCAGCGGGAACCTGGAGCGTCTCAGCGTAGTTGAAACTGCCGCGGTGAGGCTACTTACTTTGCACCAGGCCAAACCCGTTCGTTTCTCCTCCGACTGAACAGGAAGTACACAATCCGGGGCATCGTACCTAAGGCCCATCCAGACTTATTTGAGACTATGTCGTCAGTTCCTCGAAAGTCTTTTGAGGGGTTCCGGCCGGCTCTGCGGTCTGCGTTGCCCTCGTACAAGACTTTCATACTTCCCGAATCGTCTCCCCACTACCCTCCGTCGAAGGACTTTCACACTGAGCACATCAGAATCGAGCTGAAGGTCGACTTCGCAAAGAGAGGGATCTCGGGGACGTGCACGCTGAGGATTAGGCCTGTGCGGGAAGGACTAAGCCGGGTCGTCCTTGATGCCTGCGGACTTGACGTGAAGTCGGTCGCGGTCGACGGCAATGCCTGTGAATTCGAGGTCGACGGTAGGAAGATGGTCGTCCTCCCCGGTAAGGGTCTTTCGGGAACCCATAGCGTATCGGTCGAGTACTCCGCCGTCCCTGGAGAGGGAGTCTACTTCACCGGTCCCGACGAGGAACATCCGGAAAAGGAGGTCCAGGCTTGGAGCCATAATGAGACAGAACTCGCTCGGTACTGGTTCCCCTGCAGAGATTTTCCTGACGACAAGAGCTCGAGCGAGATGCTGATAACTGTCCCCATGGGGTTCAAGGTGATATCAAACGGGGTCCTTGTGTCGGCTACTGAAGACTCTGACTGGACGACATTCCACTGGAAGGAAGACATCCCTCACCCCACTTACCTGAAGTCGTTCGTCGCAGGCAGGTTCGGAGAGATCAAGCAGGAATCTGAAGGGGTCCCCCTCCACTACTACTTCCCGGAGTCCAAACGACAGGACGCCCTGAGGTACTTCGGCGAGACTCCGCAGATGATCAAGGTCTTCCAGGAAGTGACGGGGGTGAAGTACCCTTACAAGAAGTACGCCCAGACGACGGTCGAGGACTTCATCTACGGCGGGATGGAGAACTTCAACGCAACCACGCTGGCCACGAACTATTACCCTGATTCCGGGTCGGAAGCGGACTTCCAGACGACCTATAGCACCCCTCACGTAAATCCGGTCAACCTCGTGGCGCACGAGCTGGCCCATCAGTGGTTCGGAGACCTTGTCACGTGCTCCGACTGGTCGCACGCGTTCCTGAACGAGGGTTTCGCGACATACCTCCAGGGGCTCTACCTCGAAAGGACGAGAGGAGCAGACGAGTTCAGATGGGATATGGCGATGAGGGCGGAGCAGTATTTCGACGAGGACAAGAAGAGCTACAGGAGGCCGATAGTGGAGAAGAGGTATTGCGAGCCCGACGACGTGTTCGACTACACCACCTACGAGAAAGGGGAGTGGATGCTGCACGAGCTGAGATACCTGGTGGGTGACCCTGCCTTCTTCGACGGGGTCAAGGGGTACCTTGCGACCCACTCGTTTGGAAATGCAGACACTCACGACTTCAGGAAGGCCATGGAGAAAGCGAGCGGGAGGTCGCTCGAGGAATTCTTCGAGCAGTCGTTCATGAAGCCGGGGTTCCCCGAATTCGAGGTGGGTTACGCGTGGGACCCCGATTCCAAGTCTGCCGCCGTGACGGTCAAGCAGATCCAGAACCTCGACATGGACACGCCGAGGTTCAAGCTCCCGTGCGACATCGTGTTCTACTCGGAGGGGAGGAGGATGAAGAAGCGGGTCATGGTTACCGGCACAGAACAGACCTTCAGCTTCGAACTGCCTTCGAGACCCACGATCGTGGAATTCGACCCGGAGCAGTGGCTGTTGAAGAAGGTGACGTTCGGGAAGGGGGTAGACCTCCTCGTCAATCAGCTGTCGTTGAGCCAGGACGCTGCGAGCAGGTCGGAAGCGGCACGCACGCTCGGGGAGACCAAGATACAGTCGGTCATCGGACCCCTCAAGGAGGCGGCTCGACGCAAGCAGTTCTGGGACGTCAACGCCGCTGCGCTGAAGGCACTCGGAGAGATCGGGACCGACGGCGCGCTGAAGGCGCTCCTGGAAGTGGGGCTCCCCGAGAACAGGAGGGCCAGGCGGGCTCTCGCTGAGGCGCTCGGGCACTTCAAGACCGAACAGGCGAGGTCGCTCCTCGTCGAGATGCTTGCCTCGGACGAAAGTCCGTACGTGAGGTGCGAGGCGGCCCTCGCGCTCGCCAAAGCCTGGCCAGAAGGGGCCTTCGCTCACCTGAAGGGGGCGATGAAGTCCTCCACCCCGAACGAAGTGCTCGCTGAGGCGTGCCTAGAAGCGATGGGGAAGCTCGGGGACAAAGAAATCCCGTCGATGATAATCGAGTCGACTCGTTACGGGAAGCCAACAAGGGTGAGGATAGGCGCGATGAGGGCGATCAAGGCGAGGGGACGCATCCTCGACGAGGAGGTCCCGGTTCTGCAGGGAATGCTGTTGAAAGACAAGGAGCTCCGGGTCAGGCTGTACGTGGTCGCAGGCCTGATTCCAGAGGTCCAGGATAAGAGGATGCTGGCCGCAGTCACGGAGGCGTCCAAGAAGGACAGGGATCCCAGGGTGAGGAGGAGGGCGCTCGAGGCTTTCTACGAACTCTCGGCTGCGTCGGAAACGTCCGCCACGCTGTCCCGGCTCCGTGAGGAGGTGGAGAAGCTGAAGGAGCAGAACGACCGTCTTTCGCGCCAGGCCGGGTAGAGCCTAATCGGAGATCTTCCTTAGCGTGTCGCCGTGCATGGCTGTGACCTTGGACTGCCTGGAGGAGAGAAGCCTCTTCATCTTGGGGCCCATCGAATCGAAGACGCTTGCGAGGTTGTACCCGGTCTCGGAGAATGCATGCCTCTCTCGTGGAGTGTACACTTCCACCGAGACCTCGTATCGGGCGTGGGTCTTAGACGCCTTCTTGGACTTCACGACCGCCCTGATCTCCTGAATGAAGGGGAAGACCTTCACGAGCTCCGAAGAAAGTCTCTCGAATTTCATCTTCGCTTCTGACGCTTCGACGGGCTCCTCGGGAAGTCCCACGATGTAGTAGGGGGCCCCGCCCCGGCGGAGGTCGGACATCGGAATTGTCACTTGCCAAATCGAAAGTCCCATTTATGGGTTCTGCGACAGACGGCGACCGGAAAGCGGCTAGGCGCCGACGACGCTGCTGAGTTCGGCCACAGAACCGAGAATGTGGTCGGGGCCCTCCTTGCCCAGCCTTTCGGCCGAGTAGTTGCCGGTGGACACCGAAACAATCCTGACCCCCGCCCGCTTGGCCGTCTCGACGTCCATCAGGCTGTCACCCACGAAGATAACGTCTCCGGCGGGCAGGGCCAACCTCTGCATCGCCAACTTGAGGCCCTCCGGGTCTGGCTTCATCTCACCCACGTCGTCTCGAGTGATGACGAATTCGAGATAGTTCTCAAGTCCGGATCGGCGCAGGGCTTCGGTGGCCGCCAGACGCCCGCTGTTGGTCACGGCGGCAAGCCTTAGCGACATCCGCTTGAGCTTCCCGAGCGCTTCGGCGGCGCCGGAGAAGACCCTAGCTTCAGCCACGGTCCTGAGCTCTGATCTGTCGAGGACCGCGTAGAGCCTCTTCTTGGCTTCGACGAAACCGACCGGGTCCGACCCTGAAGTCGACTGCATCTTGGCAGCTTCGATGATCGTTCGGGTCGTCGACAATTCAGACAGGCCCTTGGTATCGAACCCCAACCGAGACAGCTCGCTGATCATGTCCAGCCGGGTCCGCTTCGCGTCGAACACGAGCGTAACGAGGGTCCCGTCCACGTCGAATATCACCCCCTTCGTCAACGGATCTAGATTTTCCTCTTCCAGAAGAGTATGATTATGGCGAGACCGGCGACGGTGATAGCGATTGCCAATAGGGCGAACGCGGGAAGGGTGTCAGAGCCCGCCGCCTGCAACGGGAGTTGAATCGACAACCTCTCCTTCGTTTCACCTCGGTTTGTATTTATCCGTTGCCGCCCGAGGCTCTGGTGCGTCTTAGGGAGAATTGCCATTTTTCTTCCGAAGCGGTGCAACTCGGGAGATGGGGATGAATTTGGTCTGCTATGGTACTTCTCAGGGTCTAACTCGTAAATAATGAGCATGGTATTGTCGCTGCCGCATGAAGAGGAAAGCCGTGGCCGTCATTGTCCTTGTCGGACTTGGGGCAGTATCATTTCTGGTGTTGATTCCAGTGTATCCCACGACGGTTTACCCACCTTGCCAATCACCCACTTCCATCACCCACATAACTTCCAACTGCAGACCGTGGACACTATACGAGTCAGTCACATTCCTATGGTTCAGAGTCGGTGCGCTTTACGACAGATGCGGTGGATACCGACTAGCTAACATGGCATACCAAGACTGCGGCTCTTGAGTGAATGCTACCTATGACCTCGGTTGTAGTTTCGGTGTGGCTTGCTTGATAAGTTGCTTCCACCTGATTCCGTCCAAACCCAACTCCAATCCCGCCACCTGAGCAGGGGTCTTCCCATCCAAGTCCATGTGCGGACGAAGGAAATTGTAATTGACTCGGATTCCGTCGGCCATAACCTGAGCCGATTTGTCCGTTTCCATGCCTCTGAACGTCTATCTCCCGACCTGCACCACCCCACGCCATCACCCGAAGACGCACCAGAACCCCGCCCGACTCACTTGCAAGGAACAATCGTTAAGTAAGATCTCCGGTTCGCGACTCCGTTGCCTCCCAAGCTGACCTGTTACGGTGGAGTCGGGGAGATTGGGGGTAACAAGTTCCTGCTTCAGGACAGGGACACTCAGGTGCTTCTCGACTTCGGGACCGGGTTCTCTGACGGCTCCGCCTATTTCGACTCTGTCATCAAGCCTAGGGGGGTGAACGGGGCGGGTGACCTGTTCGAGTTCGGGCTCCTGCCGGAGATCGAAGGGCTGTACTCCGAAGACGCCCTCCAGAACACGGTCCTGAAACACTCCGACCCCAAGGTGGACGCCGTGGTGCTGAGCCATTACCACTGGGACCACATGGGGAGGGTCGAGTACGTGGACCCAGAAATTCCGGTGTATTGCGGACAGACAGCCTCCCTTCTGCACCAGGCGAACAGCGAAACGGGAGGGTCACCGCTCGACGACCACAAACTGAAGACGTTCAGAACGGGGGACCGGTTTAGGATAGGAAGCATCGAGTTCGTCCCGGTACACGTGGACCATTCGATTCCGGGAGCCTACGGGTTCATCGTCCACATGACTGAGGGGACCCTGGCTTACACAGGGGACTTCCGCTTCCACGGAGGGGCGGGTTCGATGACCGAGGATTTCATAGATGCTGCCCACCACTCCTCACCGGACCTCCTGCTCACTGAGGGGACCAGGGTCTCCGCCGAAGACCGCCGCGGGAACACGACGGAGAGCTCTGTGCTCAAGGAGGCGATACAAATGGTCAAGGCAAGCAAGAAGCTGGTCCTGTCGACCTTCAGGGGGAACGACATAGACAGGGTGAACACGTTCTACAAGGCTGCCTCAGCCGCGGGAAGGCAGCTCGTGGTCTCCATGAAGACGGCCGCCCTGCTCGAGAAGCTGAAAGATGACGGGGGCATCTCGGTGCCAAGGGTCGGGAAGGACGTGCTGGTCTACGTCAGGAGGAAGAGGTCAGGGACCTTGGACGACAAGGACTACCGTCAGTGGGAACGAAGGTTCCTCGACCACGGGGTCTCCGCATCCGACATCAAGAAGCGGGAGGGTGAGACCTTCCTCCACCTAGACGCATGGAACTTCCCCGAGGTGATCGACATCAAGCCCGAGAGCGGGGGCACCTACATCCACGCGGCGACCGAGGCGTACAACGAGGAGGGGGAAGAAGAAGCGGTGCTGATAAGGAACTGGACCGACCATCTGGGCTTCAGCTACCATCAGCTCCACGCCTCGGGCCATGCGCCCATGCCCGATGTGGGAAGGATGGTCCGCGGGGTCAGCCCGAAGAAGGTCGTCCCTATCCACACCGAGCATCCAGAGCTCTTCATGGGCTTCAGGGGCTTCGGGAAGTGGCGCCTTGAAGTCCCGTCGATCTCGAAGCCCATCGGCCTCTAGCGTGGATGACTTAATACAAGCCCGAATTCGCCACGCCCGTTGCAGCGACAGCTCTTCGAACCCGGAGAGTGGGACCTGGCCGACGCGCTCCCTGCCCTCGAGGGCCCGGGGCTCGAGAGGATCTTCGAAGGACTTGAATCGAAGGTGAAGAAATTCGAGTCGAGTAGGACCCGTCTGAATACCTTCTCGAACGACGAGATGAGGGCCGCGCTCGACATGTATGAGAGGATCTTCGAAGACCTGAACCGCGTTTCGGAAACTGCGTACATGCGATACAGCGTCAAGACCGGGGACGGAGAGGCAAAAGCTGGACTGGACAGGGCCGAGGACCTGAGGGCGTCGGTCGAGAACCGGGTCCTGTTCTTCAGGCTCTGGTGGACTTCACTTGATGAAAGCGCAGCCGCGAGGCTCCGCCAGGACAACCCGGACCACAGGTACTTCCTTTCGACCTGGCGGAAGCTGAGGCCGCACACCCTCGACGAAAAGGTCGAGCAGGCCGTCACGCTCAAGAACACAACCGGTTTCGCCGGCTGGGCCCACCATTACGACAAGTTCGTTTCCGACTTCTCGTTCGTCCTCCCTTCGAGGAAGGGGGCCAAAGGGCCCGCCCCTGGTCGGGAGAAGAAACTGGTGGTGGACCAAGTGACCAGGCTCTTCGCGTCGCCGGATCCGTTCCTTAGGGAGGCGGCGTACAAGGCCCTCCTGGGGAAATACGCGGAGAACGGGGAGCTGCTCGGAGAGATATACAGGACCATCGTCAGGGACTGGAGAAACGAGAACGTCCAGCTGAGACACTACGCGAAGCCGATCTCGCCCCGGAACTTGGAGAATGACGTCGGGGACGGGGCTGTCGAGACTCTTCTCGATTCTTGTCGGCGAAACGCGCGCGTCTTCCAGGGGTTCTTCAGGGTGAAGGCGAAGCTGCTCGGTCGGGGACCCATGACGAGGTACCATATCTACGCACCCCTTCTTCACAAGGAGAGGACGGTCGGATATGCGGATGCCGTCAGGAGAGTCCTCGACGCGTTCAGGACTTTCGACCCGAAGGTGGCCGACTATGCGATGAACGTCTTCCGACGGAACCACGTTGACGCGACCCCCCGCAGGGGAAAGACGAACGGGGCCTACTGCATGAGCGTGACCCCGAAGGTCGTTCCTTACCTCTTCCTGAACTTCGCGGGAATGTCCAGGGACGTCTACACAATCGCCCACGAGTCGGGGCACGCCATACACAGCCAACTCGCATCGGGCCATTCCGTCCTCACCTTTCATCCCCCGCTGGTGCTGGCGGAGACCGCATCCGTCTTCGGAGAAATGATCCTCTTCGACAAACTGATGGGGGAAGAGAAGGACCCGGCTGTCAAGCGCGCAGTATTGCTCGAAAAGATTTCGTCGATGTACGCCACCATCGGGAGGCAGGCCAACTTCGTCCTCTTCGAGAACGCGGCCCACGACGCGGTGAGCAGGGGGGAGACGGTGAACGACCTGTGCGTGAGATATCTGGCGAACCTCCGGGGCCAGTTCGGCGACGCGGTCAAGGTCACGGATGACTTCCAGTGGGAGTGGACCTACATCCCGCACATCTACCACACCCCGTTCTACTGCTACGCCTATGCGTTCGGGAACCTGCTTAGCCTTTCGCTCTACGACCTTTACAAGAAGGAAGGCAGGGCGTTCGTCCCCAGGTATCTGAGGATGCTCTCCTACGGGGGCTCGGAATCCCCAGGTAGGGTGCTTTCTGAGATTGGCGTTGACATGGAGTCTCCCGCATTCTGGCAGAGCGGGTTCAACGTGATTGACCGGATGGTCTCTGACCTCAGAAGGCTGTAGAGGCAAGGCAGAAATATGTTGGAAGGCCGACCCGGGCGTTGAACCCCGCGGAGGCCGAGGGTTTCGCAGAGGGCGCCATAAGGAGGGCGCTCGACAGCGGCGCCGAATGGGCCGAAGCGCGGGTCCAGGGGACGAAGGGGAGGCAGTTCATAATGAAGAACGGAGAGCCCCAGCCTTCCTTCTTCGCAGAAGGGTATGGCATCGGCTTGAGGGTGCTCTCGCGTGGCGCGCTCGGGTTCGCGGCGACCAACACGATGGAGTCGAAGACAGTGTCCGACCTGGCCTGGCGAGCGGTCAGGCTGGCAAAGTCATCTTCCTCGCTCCTGGTGAAGCCCATCAGGCTCGATCGGTCGAAACCGGCAAGGACGAAGTGGGCTCCGCCGGAGAAGCAGAAGGTGGAGGGCGCGACCGATGCCTGGATGAGAGGTGTCTTGAAGGAAATCGAAGGCAGGATATCGGACGGGAAGGCGGGAGTCAAGATACCTGGGAGGGTCATGGCGCTCGGGGCGGACCTCGACGAGAAGTTCTACATCAACAGCGACGGGGCTCGGGTGGTGGGGAGGCTGCCGCGCGTTTACTTCTTCGGGTCGCTCACCGCTGTTGAGGACGGGGAGACCGCTCAGAGGTTCATCCAGCAGGGGGAGACAGGGGGGCTGGAGGTTGTCAAGAGAATCGGGCTGGTCGAGAAGGTGGAGGAGGAAGCCCGGACGCTCGGCAAGGTCATCAGGAATACGCAGAAGCCCCCGACCGACACCCTCGACGTCGTCCTCAGCCCGGAGCTCTCAGGAATCGCGGCCCACGAGTCCGTAGGGCATCCTCAAGAGGCGGACAGGGTCCTCGGGAGGGAAGGAGCCCAGGCGGGGGAATCGTACCTGAAGGCCGAGAGCCTCGGGAGAAAGATTGGGAGCGACGAAGCCAACGTCAGCGACGACCCGACGCTCACGAACTCGAACGGGTTCACACCGGTGGACGACGAAGGGGTGGTCGGCAAGAAGAGGAAGCTGATAAAGAACGGGGTCATCAACGAGTTCCTCCAGAACCGCGTCACGGCATCCGAATTCAGGACGTCGAGCAACGGTGCGTCGAGGTCGGTCGCGTTCGACAGGGAGCCCATCATCCGAATGTCCAACACGTTCGTCGAGCCTGGGGACTACTCCACCGACGAGCTGATGAAAGAAGTCAAACACGGAGTGCTCTTCAAGACTTTCACGGAATGGAACATCGACGACAAGAGGCTGAACCAGAGATACGTCGCACTCGAGGCATACCTGATAGAGCGTGGTGAGGTCAAGGGGCTGGTGAAGGCACCCGTGCTGGAGATCACCACCCCCAGGCTGTGGGGAAGCGTCAAGGCCAGGAGCAACAGGCTCGAGTTCGAGGCCGCCACCTGCGGGAAGGGGGACCCCTCGCAGGGCGCACCCGTCTGGACGGGGGGCCCAGAGACGCTTCTGTCAGGGATCAAGTTGGGGGCGAGATGACAGGATGGACTTTCAGGGCCTGAACGAGCTCGCGCTCAAGCAGGCGACCAGGCTGGGGGCGGAGGACGCTATCGCGCTCACGGCGAGCGGCAAGCAGAGGATGATCAGGTTCGCCAACAACTCGGTCACCGTCGTGAACCATGTCGAGGAGGCGGAGATGATGGTATACGTGGCGAAGAGCAAGAGGAGGGCGATAGCCGCGACTTCGAACCTCGACCCCGCCAACGTCAGGCGCTTCGTCTCGAACCTCTTTTCGTCACTGAAGGGGCTGGCCCAATCCGAATATGTCCCGCTCCCGGACAAAGCGAGGAAGTTCTCTCCCAACAAGGCCGGGTTCGACCGGAAGTTGGACCAGGCAGGGTCTGAGCTCCCGGAGCTGGCGAAGGCTGCGATATCCGCGTCCCTGAAGGCAGGCGGGAAGAGGTCCGCCGGCGTGATAGAGGCTTCGACCTCGGAGTCCACGATCCTGACCTCGTCGGGGACCGTCGGCGCGGATGCGGGGACTTCAATCAAGCTGAACATCAGGTCCTTCGCCGAGAACGACGCTAGCGGGCACGGGCTTTCGTGCTCCTCGACCCTGGCCGATTTCGACCCCGAGTCAGCGGGCGAGAGAGCCGGGGCGGACGCCAAGAGGATGGTGAAGGCTTCGGAGCCGGAGCCGGGGAGGTATCAGGTGATCCTGAGTCCCGAGGTCGCTTCGAACCTGATCGAGAGCGTCAGCGACGCCGCTTCCGCCTTTTCCGTCGACGCAGGGACTTCGTACCTTGCGGACAAGCTCGGGAAGAAGGTCGCGGCGGCATCGGTCTCCCTTACGGACCACGGATGGGTGAAGGGTGGGCTCGGGGGGAGGGGGTTCGACGATGAGGGAACCCCGACACAGACGACTGAGATAATCCGGAAGGGGGTCCTGAAGTCATACCTGCACAACCTGACGACGGCCAAGAAGTGGAGGGCCCCCAGCACCGGGAGCGCCGGGCTCGTCACCCCTCATCCGTGGAACCTTGAGGTCGGTTCAGGGGACGCTACCTATGACGAGATGGTGAAGGAGACGAAGAAGGGGATCATACTGACGAGCAACTGGTACACGAGGTTCAAGAACTACAGGACCGGGGAGTTCTCGACCGTCCCGAGAGACGGGGCCTACCTCGTCGAAGGCGGCAGGGTCACGAAGCCGCTGAAGGGGATGAGGGCCGGGGACGACCTCCAGCGGATGTTCTCCTCGGTCGAGATGCTGTCCAAACAGAGGGACTGGGTCGAGTGGTGGGAGGTCAGCACCCCGACGCTCTGTCCCTGGATCCTCGCCGACGGCGTGAAAATCACTCGCGCTTACGAGTAAGCGTTCTCCGCCCCGGTGCTGGGCGAGGGGCGGTATTGCCTCTCAGCGCACCAGCGGGACCGATTCCAGCGCACCCCTGATAGACGAAAGATCCGGTTCGAAGTCAGGGAGGGTGTCCGCCAGCTTGTCATCGTAGGCTTTCAGGTCGAGGAGACCGTGGCCGCTGAGGTTGAACAAGATCACCTTGTTCTCGTTCTTCCGCTTGCATTCCAGGGCAACTTCGATGGCCCCCTTCACCGCATGGTTCGACTCGGGTGCAGGGACAATGCCTTCGGTGCGGGCGAAAAGTAGCCCTGCCTCCATGATCTCGTTCTGGGTGTACGCAGTGCTCCGGACGAACCCCTTGTCGATCAGGAGGCTGAGCGAGGGGGCCTTTCCGTGGTACCTCAGGCCCCCGGCGTGGATAGGGGGGCACTGGTAGGTGTGCCCGACCGTGTGCATCTTCACCAGAGGGGTCATCTCCCCCGTGTCCCCGAAATCGTACCTGTATTCGCCGCGGGTCGTGGAAGGGACCGCCCTCGGTTCGACCGCCAAAAACTCGGCGTCCGACTTCCCCTTGAGCTTTTCGCGGAGGAACGGATAGGCCAGGCCGGCATAGTTGCTCCCGCCACCGATGCAACCGATCAGGTAGTCAGGGTCCGCGTCGAACTCCTTCATCTGCAGCTTCGCCTCCTGGCCCACGACCGACTGGTGGGTCAGGACGTGGTTGAGGACGCTCCCCAGCGAGTACTTCGTGTCGTCGTGCGTGACGCAGTCCTCGACCGCTTCGCTGATGGCGATTCCCAGGCTTCCCGGGTGGTTGGAGTCTGATTCGAGGAACCTCCTGCCCACGTTGGTCCGCTGACTGGGCGATGCGTGGACTTCGGCCCCATACACCTCCATCAGCACCTTCCTGTACGGCTTCTGGAGATAGCTGCTCCTTGTCATGTAGACAGTCAGGTCGATGTCGAACATGGAGGCCGCGAGGGCGAGGGCGCTCCCCCATTGCCCAGCGCCCGTCTCCGTGGTGAGCCGCGTCGTCCCTTCCTTCCTGTGATAGTAGGCTTGGGCGACCGCGGTGTTCGGCTTGTGGCTCCCGACAGGGTTCAGGTCTTCGCGCTTGAAGTAAATCCGGGCCGGCGTCTTGAGTGCCCTCTCGAGGCGTATGGCCCTCTGTAGTGTGGTGGGCCTGCCCAGGCGGACGTACGCTTCTCGGACCTCCTCGGGTATCGGGATGAACTCCTCTGTCGAGACCTCCTGCATTACGCACTCCTTCGCAAAGAGCCGGAGTAGCGCTTCTGGCGAGACAGGCTGCATTGTCTTCGGGTCGAGAGGAGGGGGGAGGGGTGCGGGAAGGTCGTGCAGGATGTTGTAGTAGGACTTTGGCAGTTCGTCGATTGAAAGGACCGATTTCAGCGGGGTCAGGCTCATCACTCTAGGTGATTTCACGCCATTAATGAGTATTTGTGCGCTTATCTGTGCATCGTCGCCTTGTCTCGTATTTCATTATGCTCTTGTGTGGAACCGGATTTGCAATTCGACAGATTCCAACCTTTGCCTATGCCGGCCTCTCCGCCCTTCTCGTCCTCTCTTGGCGGCCCCCTCCCTAATCTCGCCCCGAAGCTAGTCACACGGGACAACCTTATTTCATGGGTTACAATGCAAACTTCATGGGGAAGTTCTCCCCGCTTGCCTTGGGCTTGCTGCTGGCGATATCGGCACTCGGCCCGTTAGGGCTACCCTCCACCACCCGGGCCGGGGACACAAGGGCCGCTGGGGCGGGAGATATCGCCAAGCCAGTCTTGACGAATTCGACGAGCATAGACAGTCAATCCGTTCAAGAAGTTCCGAGCGCTCCGTTTCACCAGGGCATCGACCGGCAAGTTTTGGCAGTGGACGAATACCGCGCTCAACATGGGGGTGCAGATCCTCCTGGGTTCTCACCGAGACCTATGTACTCAATACTAAATTCGAGCCAACCAACTGTCGTCCCCAAAGGGACATCTTCAACAAGCTCTCGGCCGCAAGAGCCTGGTGCCGTACAACAAGCCCAATCGCAACCTGCCAATCCAGTCATTACGGGTTCGGGTTGGAGCGGACTTTCTTGGAGTGCAACTTATCCGGCAGCTCCCGGCGACTCCGTAGTTGCGAGTGGGAATGGCCAGAGTGGGATTGCCGAAGTTGTCGAAATGGCAAACCTTCAGATAGCAGTATACAACACCGGAGGGTCCCTTCTTGGTGGTCCCATCCGCTTATGCGTTTGGTTCAATTTTCCATGCGGGGATACCATTTCCGACCCCCAAATAATCTTCGACACTGCGAGTGGCCTTTGGTTTTCATCAGCCCTCGACCAGAATGTAAGAGACGTCTCACTTGATTCATGTCAGATTGACGGGGCCTTCTTCGCGTGTGCAATCTACAAGTTCCAAACTGCGAACAACAACTGTCCCGACCAACCGTTAATGGGCACAGACACCTACGTACTCGCGCTGTCGATCTCGCAATATCGATGCGGTTGTGACACCTGCATCCTTGGACCGGAGTATTGGATAGTGAACAAGCAGGACCTTGTGAATTTCGGCCCTGCCCACTTTAGTGCCAAAACGCCCAGGGAGAACTTTGTTAACAACATCTATCCTGCACAGCACCTTAGTTCGAGCAACGTCATGTACATGGTCAGCGTAAACGCCTCGGGGGTCTCTGATCTAGCTACCGTGATTGTGGTCTCCGGAGTCCCTCCATCTCCCATCTCCACATCCAACTACACCGTTCAGTTGTACTTTGCTCCGAATCCTCCTCCCCTACCTTTGCAACCAGGCGGGTCAAATGTCAACAACTATATGGACAACAGAGTCGTATCCGCAGCCTGGTATCAGAATAATCTCTGGTTCGCGTTGAACGACGAATGCGCTAACTCTGTCTCTTGCGGGAGGTTCGTCGAGGTATCCACTCTCCCCGCCCACAATAGACTGCAGGATATCGAGGCCGGTATAACGTCTGATTACTCCTTCTACCCTGCCCTGACCATCGATACAAAGGGCGGTCTTGGCGCCGTCATGGGGTACAGCAGTCTCGCCTACTATCCCGGGGTTGTGGTCACGGGAAGACACTTCAACGACCCTTCAGGTTCGATGCAGCAAGGAAAAGTAGTGAAAACTGGAACGGGCGCTTCAGTAGACGGTAGTTGGGGAGACTATTTCGGCGCTGCGCTGGACCCCGGAGGGAAAACGGCCCGTGTCGTGGGGGAGTACGGCACAAACAACCATTGGGGGACTTGGATGACCAGCGTCACCATGTCTTATTACCTGACGATGAATTACGTCAGTCAAAGTGATGGCGAATGTGGAACAATAAACCCGTCTTCGGGCTGGTACGCCGAGGGTTCCCTAGTGTCCATTTCTGCGTCATACGGCACAGGATGTAGCTTCCTCGGTTGGACGGGGTCGGGCTCCATTTCGTACACGGGCACAAGTGCCACTCACACGATAACCATGAACACGAACATCACCGAGACGGGCACCTTCTTCTGCCATTCCAACTGCGTGTTCTCACCCGTAAAGTAGTCTGCGATTCCACCCGACCTCGTGGGTCTTGGACCCGGTAGCGATACGTGCGACCAAGCGACTCGCGTCTGGGGACGGGGACTCAGTCTATCTCAACTGTGTAGTTATGGTTCAGATTGGACTGATAGATTCCCGGGTAGTCGATATCGACAGCCCCTATGCCGAACAGCCAGAAGGTAACAGAGCCTCTAATGGAGGTGTATCCTTCTGAGCACCGTGGGATTCTATTGACGCAATCTATGACCAGCACCTGCCCCATTGGAACGATTGGGACGAGGAAGAGGAGGGAAACAGTGCCAGCTACTAGGAAAAACGCCAGACCCAGCGAAAACGCCTTTCTCATCTCCGGGAGGCAAGCTCGCCTTTCCTATACGCATTGCGAACGGTCGACCAAACTCTAAGGGGAACGCTGTCTCAAGGTCGAGGTCTCGTCGGCGATAAGGAGCCGTTTTCGCCATCCAAGTCGCGCGCAGCCTGAGTAGGAGTATCGCCGCCAGAGAGGTCATGTTTCTGCAATCTCCACCACTCCAAGATTGACATGAATAGTAGGTGGATAGTCACATGCCAGTAGAGAGCCGAGACGGAGGCACAGAAACGCTGAATAATGTACGCAAACGTCTCGTCCCCGATGTGGCAGAGCGTTAGGAAGCAGTTCGCGAGACAGGTCGTCCGCCCAGACGTAGTCAGGAAGATGATCGAATGCGGGCTGAGGGTGGGGGAGAACGAGAAGATCTACGTCGGAGACATAGAAGTGGACTACTCGGCGGTGGCGAACGCCGTCGACGTCGACAGGAGAGTGGTCAAACAGACGGTCCAGCAGATTCATGGGGACCCCTACCTCTATTCGATCTTCTCGAGGACGATGCCGATGGGGGCGAGCCTCGTCAACCTCGTCTCGCTGCTGGGATACAGTGCGGTAGTGATCGAGTC
Source organism: Nitrososphaerota archaeon (assembly GCA_016200045.1). Lineage (GTDB taxonomy): Archaea > Thermoproteota > Nitrososphaeria > Nitrososphaerales > Gagatemarchaeaceae > UBA183. The sequence continues at coordinate 151,127 of JACQFN010000008.1, forward strand.
TGACCCGAGGTCCCCGGGGGTGATGGCGGCCGTGGCGGAGATACTTTCCAGGCACGGCATGGTGGTGCGCCAGGCTATCGCAGACGACCCAGAGATGGTCCCAGACGCGAAGATGACAATGGTCGTGGAGGGGCAGCTCTCCGGGCAGGCCATCGCGGAGCTGAACGAGCTCAAGATGGTGAAGAGCCTGAAGATCCTGAAGTGAGTTGGCCCGCGGCTTCGAAGTCGCCGTGATGCACGATTTCTTCATCGACAGGCTCGTCCACGTCAAAAAGTTCGATCCACTCCTCCGTTCCGTCAGGAAGATGGCCCGGTCCGGAGGAGGCGGGATGCACGCGATATCTCAGTCTGAGATAAGGGGAGGGAACGCGGTCAACCTTGCCCATGCGCTGGCCAGGCTTCGCGTAAAGACCCTGCTGATAACTCACAGCGACCCTGCACATGAGGGGATGATCAGGGGAGCGTTCGAAGGACTCGAGGCGGAAGTCAGGGTCAAGCCTCGCCCTCCCGGATTAACGGTGGCGTTCGAAGAGAAGACGAACGTGATGCTCGGAGAAAACGGTGGCGCGGGATCCTTCGGCGCAGAAGAACTCGATCAATCGGACTGGCAATCGCTGAAAAAGACCCCGATCGTCTGCGCGGTAAATTGGGCCGCCAACAGGAAAGGAACTGAACTTGTCGCGGGACTCAGGAAGAGGCTCGGAAAGAGGACGACGATATTCACCGACCCAGCAGACTTCCGGGAGCGCCTTGCGGAGTTCAAGGTCTACCTGGATAGGGTCGCGACGGAGGGCCTCGCTGACTGGGTCAGCATGAACGAGGAGGAGGCGTCAACAACGGCGAGGCTTCTGAAACTCGGAGTCTCCGGTCCTCGCGACACCTGCCGCGCCCTTTCCAGGTCATTGGGGGTCCGCTTCGACCTTCACGCGCGCGCTGGCGGATGCACGAGCGACGGGACCCGGACCTTTTGGTCAGGGGCTCGCGCCCTGAACGCAAGACGGCTGACCGGAGCCGGGGACGTGTGGGACGCCGGCGCCATCTACGGCAGTATTTCTGGGATGCCAGAGGAGGAGAGGATGAGGTTCGCGAACGCCGCTGCGAAGCTGTACGTGAGGTCAAGGGAGGCGGTCGGGCCTACCCTCCCCGAAGTCCTTCGGGAGATGTAACTACTTTTCCAGCATCCTGGAAAACGTCCAGGAAACTGTGCTCAGGATCTCCGCAAGGCGGGCCTTGTCTCTGTAGTTCTCGATGATCAGCCTCTCTATCTTTCCGTTTGCCTCCTCGAGGTCGAACCTGAGCCCTTGACCGTCAGCGAGCTTCCCTCCCGATATCAGCTCCTGGTCTTTGTTCTTCATTCCCTGGAGTATCTTCGTGACTAGGAAAGACTTGAACGGAGGGGTTGCTGCCTTCAGCGTCACTCCCTCAACTGGTTCTATCGAGACGCCGTCGGGGGTCACTGCCGCCCTCGCCAGGAGCTGCCCCCCCTTGTCCCTCTTGACCTCCCTGATGTCGGGAGTTTCCTCCGACTCGGCCATCATCTCGATCGCCGGCTTGAAAGTCGTGGCCCGGAGGGTCTCATCGACGTACCCGAGGGTCTCCCTTAGGCGCTCCAGCTCTTCCTGCAGCTCCGCTATCCTCCCTTCGAGCCAGAGCTTGAGTTCGGCAGCCTTCTTGACGTCCTTCTCGGGAGTAGCCAAACAGTCGGCGTCGGCGTCGACTCGCTAAAAACATTAGTCGTGCGCGAACGGTGAAAGAGGGCGTGGTCTGAAACTAATAAGGGGACAGGTGTCAGGAGGGTGGTTGCTCGCGAGCAGAAGGACGAGCCAGAAGGTTGCCCTCACAGCCGTCTTTGCCGCCGTCTATTTTGTCCTGGGTTTTATCCCCGTCTTCCCCCTTTCGACTGGGGGTTACCTGCGGGCGAACAAGGTCCTGGCTCCGCTCACCGGGATGCTCCTCGGTCCGGGGCTGGGGGTGGCCTCGATGACGCTCGGGTCCTTCCTGTTTGTTGCCTTCTCTGGTCAGCCCGCAATCCTCCTGCTCGGGCCCCTCCCCCTTGACTTCGTCCCGGACGCCACGGTGGCCCTCGTCTCCGGGCTCTCGTTCTCCGGGAGGGTGAAAGCTGCACTCGCGGTTCCTGCCATCGTCATCCTGGCCTTCTTCCTTGACCCGATTTCCGTGCTCTTCGTAAGCGTTGGCGGGGCCTCCGTCCCCTTCGCGTGGTTCCACATTCTGGCGGTTGGGGTGCTGGCGGCGGCATTCATCCTTCAGAAACGTGGAGTCGTCTCGAACCAGGGTGCGGTGATCGTCTCAGCGGGAACGCTCGCCGCCCTGCTTACCGGGCAGCTCGCCGGGACTCTCCTAGGGCAGAACATCAGCGTTAGGTTCGGCACTCTCACTTTGGCTTCCTGGGCGAAGTCGGTGTCTTACTTCTTTTTCGCCTATCCGGTGGAGAGGTCGATCTACGTGGTCGCGAGCATCCTGATCGCGCTGCCTGTGCTGAAGGCGGTGTCGCGAAGGACGGTCAAGCCTACAGCTTCCGGATAATCGCCCTGGCCATCGCACGAGTCCCAGACTTCCCTCCAAGGTCGTAGGTGACGTCCTTCCCCTCCTGCACCACCTTGCGGACAGCAGAGAAGATCGCCCTCGAAGGCTTACTCTCTCCGATGTAATCGAGCATCCACGCTCCTGAAAGGACGGTCGCGGTCGGGTTGACCTTGTCCTTCCCTCTGTACTTCGGTGTGCTACCGTGCGCCGGCTCGAACATCGCGAACTTGTCCCCAAAGTTCGCCGAATAGACCATCCCTATGCTCCCGATGAGGCCGCTTGCTTCCTCCGACATCACGTCCATGAAGAGGTTGGTTCCGACCACGACCGTCCGGTCGAACCTCTGCGGGTTCTTCACCAGCTGCTGGGCGAAGTTGTCCAGGAAAAGGTCCTCCAGGTCGATCCCCGGGTATCGCTTCGAGACCCCCCGGACGGAATCAAGAAAGAGGCCGTCGGTGACCTTCAGGATGTTGGCCTTGGTTATCGCGACCACCTTCTTCCAGCCTCGCCGCTTCGCTTCCTCGAAAGCGAACCGTGCAACCTTCGTCGACTTCTCCTTCGTGACGAGCCTGACCGCGATGGCCACGTCGTCTGACAGCCTGTGCTCAATCCCAGCATAGAGCCCCTCGGTAGCCTCCCTGACGAGCACCATGTCGACCTTCCCGAGAGGTCCCTCTTGGCCGGAGAATGTCCTGACAGGCCTGACGTTTGCGTAAAGGTTCATCCTCTGCCTGATGCTGACCGCGACGCTCCTCGGAGTCCCCGGAATCGGAAGGGTGGTCGTGGGTCCCTTCAGGCAGCATGCCGAACCTTCTATCACTTTCCAGGATCCGTCGGGAATGAAGCTCGGGCCTCCGTTCTTGTCCCACCACTCCGCTCCCGCGTCGCAATCCACGAACTCGGCCTTCGTCCCTGCCGCCCGGAGGACGGAGATTGTCTCCCGGATGAGCTCCGGTCCGGTCCCGTCGCCTTTGATCACCGCGACCTTCTTCAAGCCCTTGCTTCGCGGCCACCGAGCCAGTCCTTAAAACGCTTGCAATGGTTCAGCCGACGATTCGAAAGCCCCTCAGCTTCCTGACAGACGCTTTCTCCACCCTGACCGCATCGACCCGCGCTCGAGGCGGGCCTCGCCTTGCCCATTCGACAACGGTGTTCACCGAATCCTCTTCCCCTTCCAGCATCGCCTCGACAGAGCCGTCAGCCAGGTTCCGGACCCAGCCGGAGACGCCTTTGTCCGAGGCTAAGGAGGCCATTGTCGCACGGAAGAAGACTCCGTGGACCAGGCCGTCCACCTTCAGCCTCACGGCGACGGATGTCACGCCGACACCGCTGGAAAATCGCGGTATCGAGCTCGTCGTAGACGTGACTTCATCGGTTTGGCCAATGCAGGGAGTAGGTAGAGCTCCAAACGGATAAATAAGCAGGACAGCAACATTCACCGTTGTCTCAGGTCGAGGTCTCAGCGATAAACGAGAGGCTGGAGAAGATAATCGACCCAGAGCTCGGGAAGCCCATCACGGACCTGAAACTAATCGACAAGCTCAACGTGAATGGAGGTAGCGTGGACGTGGAATTCCACCTGACGGCCCCCTTCTGTCCCCCGGTCTTCGCGCTGAAGATAGCGAGCGACATCAAGGCGGGAATCCTGTCGGTCAATGGTGTTACAGATGCGAAGGTGACCCTGAGGGGGCACTACCTGGCCGAAGCCGTCAACAAGCAAGTGAACAGACCGGTCCCCACCTGAAGCCTTCGGGCCCGTATCGTGGAAGGGAACAAAGGATATAGAGATACCCGCCGTTCTTTAGAGGCGTGAACGCGAGAAAGGTCCTCGAAATGGGAGGGGGGACGCTCTTGATTAGCCTGCCGAAGGCCTGGGCGAAGAAGAACGGAGTGAAGAAGGGCGCGACACTTTCGGTCGACGAGCTTTCCGGGAGAAGATTGATCGTGAAGCCGATAGAGGAGTCTGGGGACAAGCCCAGGGAGTTCTCGATAGAATATGTGGGGGACGGAATCAGGCAGGCGCTGAACGAGTTGACCGGCGCTTACCTGGTGGGGTACGACGTGATCCGGGTCGGAGGGAAGGTCATGGGAAGAGAGGAGCGGGCCCTCCTGAAGGAGACGCTCGGCAGGCTGATCGGTTTGGAGATCATGGAGGAAGACTCGAAACACATCACGGTCCAGTTCCTTCTGGAATCGTCGGCGATCGACCCTGAGCGGATAGTGAGGAGGCTGTCAGGGATCCTCGAAGGGATGATGAAGGACACGGCAGAGGCCCTGATGAAGGACGACCGCAAGCTCCTCTCGCTCGTGGCGGAGAGGGACGACGAAGTGGACAGGCTCTACTTCCTCCTTGTGAGGATCATAAGGTCTGCGACGCTGCATGCGGAGGTCGCGGAGATGTACCGCCTCGGAGCAGTCGACATGCTGGATTTCAGGGTGCTGGCAAGCTTCCTTGAAGGGGTCGGGGACGCGCTGGCCGGGCTTTCAAAGAACCTCTCCGGGGCGAAGGTTCGGAAGGCCGTCGCGCAGAACTACTCCAAGGTCCTCATGATGTTGATAGAGATGGACGACCTCGCGACGAGGGCCTTCCTGACGAGGAGGGCGGGCGGGACTGCCGAGTCTTACTCACGGTTAGGGGAGCTGTCGGCGAACGTGGGGGCGACCCTCGCGAGAATCGCGGAGCTGACCGGTGCAGAAGGGCACGTCCATGTGGAGGCCCTGGGGACGCTCGACAGGGTGGGGAAGACCCTGGTGGACATCTCAGACCTTGTTTCGACCACCCGACTGGTTACGTGACTCCAAACGCTTAATTAAGGAACCCACTCTGTTGCAATATGCCGAAGTATCTCTTTGTGACTGGGGGCGTCATGTCCGGCCTCGGCAAGGGGATAACGACTTCTTCCGTTGCGAAACTTCTGCAGCTCTGCGGGCTGGAAGTCACATGCCTCAAGATCGACCCCTACCTGAACTTCGACGCCGGGACGATGAACCCGATAACTCACGGTGAAGTCTTCATCACGGACGACGGGGGGGAGACTGACATGGACCTCGGGAACTACGAACGCTTTCTGAACAGAGACCTCTCCCGCGAGAACAACATCACCACCGGGCAGGTGTACAAGAAGGTCATCGACGACGAGAGGAAGGGAAGGTTCCTGGGCAAGTCGGTGCAGATAATCCCGCACATCACGAACGAGATCAAGAGGAGGATAAGGGAAGTCGCGGAAGACTCTGGGGCCGACGTGCTGGTCGTCGAGGTCGGGGGGACCGTCGGAGACATCGAGAGCCTCCCGTTCCTCGAGGCGCTGAGGCAGATGAGGATGGAAGAGGGACAGGGAAGGACGTTGTTCCTCCACGTGAGCCTCGCGCCCGAGCTGAGCGTTGTCGGGGAGATGAAGACGAAGCCCACGCAACACAGCGTGCAGGAGATGAGGAGAATCGGCATCCAGCCGGACGTCCTAGTAATTCGTGGAACCAGGTCGCTCCCGAAGGAGGCCAAGGAGAAGATCTCGCTCTTCACCAGCGTCCCGCTCGAGAGCGTGGTCTCCGACCCGGACGTCGACTCGATCTACCAGGTTCCGAGGGTGCTGAACGAAGAGGGGCTCCTGAAGCCCATCCGCGCCCAGCTCGGGGTCAGGGCTCGGCCGGGAATGACCGAATGGAACAAGGTGGCTTCCAGGTTCTCTCATCCTGCCGGGGTCGTGAAGGTCGCCATGGTGGGCAAGTACGCCAGTCTTGCCGACAGCTACGTGAGCGTCAACCAGGCCCTCAGCCATGCCGGCGCGGTCAACGGGGTCCGGCCCGCGATATCGTGGATCGAATCGGAGGAGCTCGAAGCTGACAGGTCGAAGCTGTCGGTCCTCGAGTCGTACGACGGGGTCGTCCTCCCGCAGGGCTTCGGGAGCCGCGGGGTCGAGGGGAAGATGCTGGCAGCGAACCACGCAAGGGTAGCCGGGATTCCTTTCCTCGGCCTTTGTTACGGATTCCAGCTGGCGAGCGTGTCTTTCGCGAGGCATGTCCTCGGACACGACAGGGCGAACTCTACAGAGGTGGACCCGGAGACCCCCGACCCGGTGATCGACCTCCTGCCCGAACAGAAGAAGGTTACAGACCTGGGAGGTACTATGAGGCTCGGGGGGCACGACGTCTTCCTCGACAGGAAAAGCCGTGCCTTCCGGATCTACCGCAGAGAGAAGATTCGGGAGAGGCACAGGCACAGGTTCGAACTCAACCAATCGTACCTTGGAGAGTTCGCTGATGCGGGGATGCGGTACACTGCCTTCAGCGACGGCGGCAAGAGGGCCGAGATCATGGAGCTGGACGGTCATCCGTTCTACATGGGAACCCAGTATCACCCCGAATACATCAGCAGGCCCGAGAGGCCGGAGCCAATCTATGTGGCGTTCGTAGGCGCGTGTGCAGCCAGAGGGAGGGCGCGTTTCCAGGCCCCAGGGAAACTCTCAGCCCTTACCCGCTGAATAGAGGCTGGAGATTCTAAGGGCGACTCCGGTCACGTCCTGGGCGTTTTTTCCTAACAGGTACAGGTTCGGCTCCACCCCTTCCCCTCCCCGGTCGGCGACGACGTCGAAGCTTGGGATGGTCCTAGCGAGTTTCGTTCTCAGCGCCCTCAGGGTGGGGTCGGGCACCCCCTTGGTGGGATACTCGGAGAGTTCGAGGACCTTCAGTCGGAGTCCCTTCAGTATCCTCGCCACCCTTTGGTCGTACTTGATGTTCATACAGGCCCTCACGGCGGGTTTTCGCTCCCGCACAAGCAGCAGGACCCTGGAGAGGTGAGTTGATGCACCGGCTTCCGGGGCCGCCAGCGCCTTGGCCCTCCCTTTTACCCGCGAGATCCTACCAGGAATCGCCACTACTTCTGAGGGAGACTTCGCCTCACCGACGACGCACGCAACGTTCACCGAGACCTCCGGCATTACTTTCGTGAACTGATCGGAGGCTTCGAGCGTCGCGACCGCCCGTGCGACATCCTCCGCCGCCCCCGCCGACCCTCCGACACTCCCGCCGTATTGCCTGATGCAAACGTCGCACTCCGCCAGCGACGGGTACATCTCTCTGTGGCGCGGGCAAACGGCACCTCGGCCGAGCATTCCCGTCCACAGGGCCATCAGGGTCTGGACGCCGTCCACCGGGTTCCTCTTCACGTCTTCAGCAATGAGAGAGCTGTACCTGTCTGCTTCCTCTTGCTCGATTCCCAGGGAACCAAGCGAAGCGTAAGCCTTGGCCGTCCCCGAACCAAGGTAGAAGCTCACCGAAGCCTGAGTAACGCCGAGCATGGAAGCAATCTTGCTTTGAGAGACCCCCTTTGTCCTCAGGTTCTTGCTGACGACCAGGCGGACTGAGGGAAGGAAGTCCTTCACCATGACCTCGTCAGGAGGATGCACGGTATAAACCGCCTATTAGTCGATTTATAAGGAACTCGGGAGAACGAGCAGCGTGAGTAAGACGGTCAGCCCAGCGGTCTCCGGACGCCCGAGGCCTTCGGTCAAGCTGGCCGTCGTCGCCGTCTTCGCCGCTCTCATCGCTGTCTTCACCTCCGTCCTTTCCATTCCAGTCCCCCCTCCCCTGTTCGAGATTACCCTCGCCCCGGCCATCTACCTTGCGTTGAGCGCGCTCGTGGACCCGTGGACATCTGGCTCCGCGATCGGGATAGGTTCTTTCATCGGCGAGGCATTCAACATAGCCACGAAGCCTGGCGGTTCTCCCATCTACCCATTCGGTATCGTCTGGGCTAGGGTCCCGGAAGCTTTCATCATCTCTTGGGCGAAGGGGAAAGGACGAGGGACGCTCATAACTGCGATGGTGGCATCGACAATGTTCGAGACGATTGCCTTCTTCCTACCTGATTGGGCTTTCTACTACTACGGACTCTTCAGCTACAACGGGGGGGCCCCGACAGATGTGGTCACAGCGTTCACCTACGCCTCCGCCGATATTGTCACCGTTGTAGACCTGGCTTTCATCCCGGTCGCGTTGGCGATAATCGGGGTCGCTAGGCCTGCGTTCAGAAGACTCGGGTTCAATTAGCAGGGGAAAGCCGGGTCAAGTGGTTGAAATTCGGGAAGGCAGACCTTTCACTCATGGAGCGGGTCGTGTACCAAAACCTTGGCAAAAGGTCGGCAGAGGTGGTAGCGGGCCCGGGGGCAGGGTTGGACAACGCGGTGATAAGGGCGGGCGAAGGGAAGGTGCTTGTAATCACGACGGACCCAGTTTCGCTCGTCCCCCAGGTCGGAGTAAGCAAGTCTGCCTGGCTGAGCGTTCACCTGATAGCCTCGGACTTCACCACCTCCGGCCTGTCCCCGCAATTCGCGACCTTCGCGTACAACTTTCCGCCAGAGACGGAGGGTGCGGTCGAGGAGGAGTACCTGAAGGCCGTCGGGAGGGTGTGCAAGTCGCTCGGGTGCGCGATTGTCGCCGGGCACACAGGCCGCTACCCGGGTGCTGGGCTCACGGTGGTCGGCGCGGGGACGATGTTCGGGTTCGGGGCGGACGATGAATACGTAACGAGCTCGATGGCGAAGCCTGGAGACTCGATCCTCATGACTAAGACGGCGGGAATCGAGGCGTCGGCCTACCTGGCAGCTTCTTTCCCTGGGAGACTGGCCGCAATGGTGGGAAGTGCGGCTGCGAAGAGGGCGATGAAGATGATAGACCAGTGCTCGACGGTCGAGGACGCCATTGCTGCCTCCAGGCTCGGCCTCGGCAGGGGCGGGGTGACCGCCATGCACGACGCGACCGAGGGTGGGGTCCTGGGGGGACTAGCAGAAATGGCGTCTGCTTCTCGATGCGCCTTCTCAGTCGACCCTGCCCTGATTCCTGTCTCCGACGACGCCAGGGAGGTCTGCCGTGCGTTTGGAATCGATCCGCTCACCACACTATCTGAAGGGGCTCTGCTCCTCACCTGCTCGGAGAAACACACGCGCAGGGTGGTGGAAGGGATGAAGAGGTCGGGAAGGGAGGCGCGCAGGATCGGCGAGGTCAAAAAGGGAGAAGGCCTGGTGATGGCGAAGACCGGGAGGAAGCTCGGGACCCTGCCTCGCGATGACCCTTACTGGGGGGCGTACGTGGAAGGCGTGCGGGAAGGTTTCAGGTAGGCGTGTCGTCCGTCGAAAAAGCCGCAAGGCTCGTGAAGTCTCTCAAGGACGAAGAGTGGCGCACGCTCGCGGGCCTGGAGAAGGCGGCCTCCGGGTACGGGACGGCGGACTACGGGAGGCTCTCCCGCATGAGCAGGCTCCCAGTGGAAAGGGTGAGGTTCGCCGCCGACGCCCTAGTCCGGAAGGAGCTCATCGAAAGGAAGGGGGCCGGGTTCTCCCTGGCGAAGGAAGGAGTCGAGCTCATGGCCCTGAAGGAGTACGTGAAGAAAGACCTGGTGTACGCCCTCGGAGCGATAATTGCGAAGGGGAAGGAGTCAGACGTATACGAAGCGGTGAACGAAGAAGGTTCGCTGTTCGCGCTGAAGTTCTTCAAGCTCGGGAGGACGAGCTTCACCCGGGTCCGGAAGAAGAGGTTCATGGAAGAGGCCAAGATCCGGACATGGATCACTGTCAACTACGAAGCAGCAAGGCGCGAGCACTCCGCGCTAAACAGACTGAGGGGGCTGGGAAACACTTTCCCCAGGGCCTACGGCCACAACAGGAGCACGGTCCTCCTCGAGCATCTCTCGGGGATAAGGCTCTCCGAGCGGCCGGAACTCGTCGACCCGGAAAAGTCGCTCGAGGACGTCATCTCTTCTGTCCGGAAGGCATTCATGAAAGCTGGGCTTGTGAACGCCGACCTCAGCGAATACAACGTCCTTACGGACGGAGCTCGAGTCTGGCTGATCGACTGGCCCCAGGCGGTAGGCTCTGACCACCCGAACTGCAAAGAGCTCCTCAGACACGACGTCGAAACGGTCGTGAAGTTCTTCAGGAAGGCATACGGGACAGGGATTTCCGAAGGGACTGCCTACTCGTACGCCGCGGGAGAAGCTTCCAGGCTAGAATAGGTCCAGCTTCTTTTGCAGGATGAGCTGGGTCACCCGCTTTATCCCGTCCAGGGATTCGTCGAGTATCGCTTCCACGTCCCCGGCTACCGCCGACCTCCTCGTCCCCTTCTCCAGGACGACCGCCGCGCTCGCGATCTGGGGCTGGTCGATCGGCCTCCCGATGCGGCTCAGTATCCTCACGTAGGCCTCTGAGACACCGGGGACCTTGTTGACGATGCGGTCTGATGCGATTATCGAGACCGCGTTCAGTATCTTCCCCGTGTGGTTGACCGGGTTCTTTCCCGCGGTGGCCTCCATCGAGTATTGCCTCATTGGGGATATCAGCCCGTTGACCCGGTTCCCCCTACCCGTGTTGCCGTCGTCCCCCTGTTCAGCCGAGGTCCCGGTGACCGTCAGGTAGTAGCTGCCGTGCTTCATATCGTCCCCGGCGTTCAGCTTGTATCGCACTTCCAGCTCGACGCCAGAAGCGAGCCTGTCCAGCTCCTCCTGGACATCCTCCAGCACGCTGACATAGTGGCTTGCGTCCGGGATCTTGGGCCCGACCATAGCTGCAGCGACGGTGATATCCGCCTTCTTTCCCCGGCGGAGCGCCATCACCTTGATGTCCTCCCCGACCTCGGGGTGTCGCTTCTTGAACTGGGCTGAGTTCAGGGTGCGCTCGATTCCGAGGACGAGCCGTTCCGTCGGGGTCAGCGGGGCGTAGCCGACCCCGATCGAAGTATCGTTCGATACGGGCATGACCCCCTTCCTCATGAAGACGGAGACGAGGTCTGGAGAGCCCTGCTTGATCTTGGTTTCGACCTTGACGTGCTTGTCCGGGTCGAGGAACCTCATGGTGTCTTTGATGAACCCCTTGATCGAATTCGTCGCGATCTCCTCCACGGGGACCGAGACGTTCTTGCCGCGGATCGGGACGAGTTCGGTCGCCCTCCCTGCTACCATTAGATAGATCGGGGTGATCACCTTCCCGCCGCCGAAGGTTGCGGTCGCCCTCCCCCCGACGAGGATTCCCTTGTCGACGTTGTGGTGGAGGATGGAACCGAAGTGGTCGAGATAGTAGTTGCAGAGGCCTAGCGAGACGGCTTCGGAAGCACCGTCGATGAGGCTGTCAGGATGTCCTTTCCCCTTCCGTTCGACGATCTCGACCTCGAAGTCTTTGACTCCGTACCCTTTGATTTCCTCGACGTGAAGAGACCTCTGCATGGAGGAAGGGACTCCCTAGAGCTTGTCCTCTATCTTGATGTAGAGGACGTTGTTTCCCCTTATGACGACCTTCCCGTAGTTCGCTTTCTTCGCTCCGTTTTCCTGCTCTTCCGCGTCGACAAGAATCACGTTCATGTACGGGTCGACGCTGGACATCTTCCCCCGATACTCGATTTCGTTCTTCAGCCGCACGGAGACCTGTTTGGAAATCGCTTTCTGAAGCACGTTGAGTGGTCTCTTAGTAGGAACCGGTTGAGGATTCACTTCGGACTTTTTCGCAGGGCGACGAATCACAGTTAAAAAGACATCGGTGATTTCGGCAAATGAGAGGGTCGGTCTGTCGTCTGGAAAGAATCTGAGCGGGGTGGAGGCTCTGGCTGAGGCGCGGTCTGCCCCGTTCATCGGGACCGGTTCAAGGGGACTAGACGCTCTGTTGGGGGGCGGGTACCGTGTCGGAAGGGTCGTCGCGTACTTCGGGAAGAGCGGGACCGGAAAGACCCAGATCGCCATGCAGGCGGCCCTGATGGGGGCGAGGGAGGGGAAGATGGTGGCGTTTCTCGACACAGAGGGGAGCTTCAGGCCGGAAAGGGTGGAGTCGATTGCCGAACGCAGAGGATGGGAGGCCTCAGGGGCGCTGGAAAGGATAGTCTACCTGCGGACAAGCTCGGCGGCCGAACAGGTGGATGCGATACGCAGGATGGGCACCAGGGGGGTCACTTCGCCGTGCGAGCTGGTCGTCGTCGACACTCTGACGCGGAACTTCTCCCTAGACCTCCCTGGGTCTGCGAACATGATGGGCAGGCAGGAGGCGCTGGGGGTGCACCTGAGTGAAATGGCGAGGGACGCAGAAGTCGGGAGGAGAGCCTACGTCCTCACGAACAGGGTCACGTTTGGGGCTGGGGACTCGGAGGTGTCTGTAGGTGGGACGACGGTCAACCAGCTCGTCCACGACTCAGTCCGTCTGCGGAGGACTGGAAGCGGGTTGGAGGCGACGAGCCTGGGGAGCGGGGACGCAGTCGGCTTGACGCTCGGCCCCATAGGGATCGACTGAATATTGTGCGACAATTGGTCGAATGATTTTGGGACTCTAGCTTATGGAAGGTTAAATATCTTGGAGAGACCGTGCTTACGAGCAGAGCCGTGAACGAAGGGGTAGCATCGATTCTTCAGTCATTGAGGAACTCCGACCTGGAGGGCGCGAAGAGGATAATCGACTCCTTAGCGCCCGGGGTGCGGACGGACAGGGAGAGAGGGGCGCTTCTTGCCGTCACGGGGATTTACACGAGTCTTCTCAAGTCGAAGGAAGGGACGATGCAGTCGTGGGACCAGGGCAGAGTCCTGAGGGCCGCCCAGTCCATCAGCGCCAGTCAGATGGCGGACGAAATTGACCTGGGGTATTCGGAGACCCTCGCGAGCTACTCTAGGTTGATGCAAACTTCAGCGTGAATATCAGGATCCAAGTCACCAGGAACACCCCCATGTAGATCAGAAGCCCAGTCGTGTAGAGTTTCCTGATGTCTTCCTTTGCCAACCCCCGGTATAGCCTGTACCTGGCCAGGACGAAGGTGAGCAGGTACAACCCGAGGCCTATGTCAAAGCCCACGGTGAAGTCGCCGACGAAGAACACGTTCGCCAGGACTCCCGCGAGGACCCCGAAGCCTACCCTTATCCAATACAGCTTATCAAATGCCTGAGGCGGAAGTGGTTTCGTGTTAGAGCTGTCAGGCCTGGAGGTCTTGTTGCTCGCCAAAGAAATTAATTCGGCCTTGGCCGGAGCCTACGTTAATAACATTTATTCTCTGGGGAGGGCACAGATAATCAGGTTCAGAAAGCCAGGGGGAGTTGACGTCTGGCTGGTCGCCTCTCCAGAGCATGGCGTGTGGGTCTCCGACAGAGTTTCTGAAAGGGCCGAGACGAGTCCCTTTACCTCGAAGCTAAGGTCCCACTTCGAAAGGGCAAGGTTCGTCGACGCTTCTCAGCCGGACCTTGACAGAATTTTCGTTCTGACACTCATGCAGAGGGACTCTCCGAAGCGACTGATCGTGGAGATGATGCCGCCGGGGAACGTGCTGGTCGCCGACGAAGGTGGGCTAATCGAACTCGCAGAGGCCGAGGTCCGCACCGCGGGGAGGAGAGTCGTGAAGGGCTCGACCTACTCGATTCCCGCACCGAAGAGGTCAAGCCCGGCCACAGTGACTGCGGCAGACGTTTCAAAGGCGATAGCAGGCGAGAAGACCGCGGGAAGGGCAATCGGAAGGCGGGTCGCCCTCCCGGGTAAGTACGTCAGGGAGGTTCTGGGGAGGCTTTCCGTCAGAGAAGACGAGCCCGCCTCGGCCCTCTTGGGAAGGGAAGAGGATGTTGCAAGGGTGATGGTCGACCTGGTCGACGAAGCGAGGAGCAACCCCAGTCCCTGTCTCGCCGAGACCCCGGCCGGAGCCGAGATATTCGCTGTGAGGCCCACGAGCGCGGAGGTCACCGAGCGGGCGGAGTCGCTTTCAGCTCTTTGCGACAGGTTGCTTTTGGGACGCGCAGTGCAGGGGGTCTCGGCCCCCCCCGACAAGGACGAAGTCGCAAGAAAGGAGCTCGAGGTCAGCATTTCCCGGCTGCGAGAAACGCAGAAGTCTCTCACCGAAGAAGCCGAGAGGATCAGGGAGATGGCGGACCAGGCCGGAGCCGCAGCCTCGATTGAAAGCGCCCTGGAGCTCCTGAAGTCCTCGGGGGTCGAACCCAGGGGAGTCCCGCGGTCGCGCGCCGCCGTCGCTTCAGTGATTTATGACGCGGCGAAGGCCCGCAAGCTGACGGCTCAACAGGCTGGCCAGGCGGCGGACAGGCTCGAACGAAAGCTCCCAAAGGCCAAGGAAAGGAAGGCCCGCCCGACAAAGGAGATCAGGAAAAGAAAGGGAGAGTGGTACGAGAAGTTCCGCTGGTTCGTGACCACCGGAGGGAGGCTCGCAATAGGCGGAAGGGACGCCCAGTCGAACACAATTCTGGTGCGCAGGCACCTTGACGCGAACGACGTCGTCTATCACGCAGACCTGTTCGGGTCCCCGTTCTTCATCCTGAAGGGAGGGAAGGAGCAGACCGAAGAGGAGGTGAAGGAGGTGGCACAGGCGACCGCCTCCTTCAGCAGCGCGTGGAAGACAGGACTCGGAGTGGCCGACGCCTACTGGGTAAAGCCAGACCAGATCGGCACTTCGGCGCCGAGCGGGGAGTACCTGGCGAAGGGGAGCTTCCTGGTAAAAGGGAAGAGGAACCACGTCTCGCGCAACATCGTGGAGATCGCCGTGGGGGTCGAGGCGGGGGGAAGGATCTTTTCTGGTCCCGAGAAAGCAGTCGCCTCGAGGAGTGTCGGATACGTCGTCCTCCGGCCTCATCGAGAGAAGGGGTCGGACACGGCCAAGAAGGTTAGGAAGGATCTCCAGGGACTGGCGGGCGAAAGGGACGACTGGGCGGTCTCGCTGGAAGACGTCATGAGGTCGCTCCCGGCGGGGGGCGGAAAGGTCGTAAGGAAGAAGTCCGTCGCCCCGGACTAGGCGAGGCGTTCGGCGACTATCTCTGCGACGTCACGCACGTCCATCCCGGTGTTCATGACCCGGGTAGTGTCGTCGAACATCGAAAGGCAGAACGGGCACTCGGTCGCTATGGTCTTCGCTCCTGTGCCGAGGGCCTCCTCGGTCCGGATGGCGGCGATCGACTTCTGCTGGGGGACCTTGTACCAGTAGTTGGACCCCCCTGCCCCGCAGCAGAACGTCTTTTCCTTGTTCCTGTGCATTTCGTGGAGTCGGGCGGAGACCCCCTTCAGCGCCTCCCTTGGCTCGTCGAATATGCTGTTGTACCTCGAGGCGTAGCAGGCGTCGTGCAAAGTCACGGAGATCTCCCCGGCCCTCTCTGGGTCGATGGCGATCCTCCCGGACCTCACGAGGTCGGAAATGAGCTGTGTGTGGTAGACCACCTCGTATTCCCCCCCGAACTTCGGGTATTCGTTTCCGAGGGTGTTGTAGCAGTGAGGGCAGGTGGTTATGATTTTCTTCACTCCGCTCGAGTTCAGCTTTTCGATGTTCTGGTAGGCGAGCTCCTGGTATCGCGCTTCGTCTCCTATCCTCCTGGCGGGGTCTCCGTTGCACGCCTCTTCCCGACCCAGGATCGCGAACGAGACGCTTGCGCTTCGCAATATCTTGGCCATTGCCTTCGCCACTCTTTGCGCCCTCTGGTCGAAGGAGGCGACGCACCCGACCCAGTAGAGATACTCCGCGTTCGGGTTTGTTGAAAGGGTGTCGACCCCTGTACCGGCGGCCCAGTCTCCCCGCGAGGCGGGGCTGAAGCCGTACGGGTTCTGGCTCTTTGCGAGGTTCTGCAGAAGAGCGGACTTCTCTTTGTCGACCTTCCCCGCGTTGGCCATGGTCCTTCGGAGGTCGTAGACGATGTCGAGGTGGTTCACCCCGACGGGGCAGCTGCTCACGCAGGCGCCGCAGGAAGTGCAGGACCAAAGTTCCTCTTCGTCCACCACTCCGAATGGGTCTAGGTCGGCGCTCCCTTTCGCTGCGCCCGCGAGGCTGAGCTTCCTTACCAGGACTCTGGGAGAGAGAGGCCTCCCTGCCGCGGTCGCAGGACACGACGCCTCGCACGCACCAATCTCGACGCACGAATCGTATGACAGCCTCTCCATGGGGTCGAACTGCGAGAGTTTCGAGATTCCGACTGGCACGGTCGATAGGTCGGTGGTTCCGCTCAGGACGTCTGCGAGCTTGAACGGCGTACGAACGGCGGACGGCGGCCTGTCAAAACTCCCAATCAGGTTGACGGTCGGCTTGGAGTAGTAGGCCGCTACGAGCCCGTTCCTCGCGGCCCCGATCAGGGCGGCGAAGGTGTCGCCACCGGAAATCCATTCGAGGACGAGCTCTGCAGTCGTCAGCAGGATCGCTGCCATAAGGACTATCTGCAGTCGGGTCGAGGCTGACGTGAATCCGCGCGACGTCTTCAGAAGTTCACTCTCCACAGACTTGCTCCTCGTGAGCCTCTGGATCCTCCAGACGAACGCAGCGATGAGGCCTACGAGCAGAGGCAGTGATGCGTAGAGCAAGACGGTCTTCAGAATCGGAACGGACCCGAGAAAGGGGTTGACCAAGGCGTCGAAAACAGAGAGCCCGACCCCAAGGGCGATCGAGACGTGCATCAGAAAGACCGCGTCTCCCGTCTTGAGCCGCGCCGCCTCGCTTCTGGTGAGCCCGGCTATCCTCGAGGGACCTAGGCCGATTCCCGCCTTCCTTGAGTGATACGCGACGGCGAGGAAGATCGCCCCGATGCTGGCCGCCGATAGCAGATAGGAGGCGAGGTAGCCCGCGTCCATTGAATTCAAGCCACCCGACCTTTCTTTATAGGCTTGTGCGGCGGGCGCGGACGAGTCGAGCGATGGAGTGCGACCTGAAGCAGCGCCTGAAAGACGGGAAGGTCCTCGCCGGAGCCTGGGTCACCATCGGGCACCCGGACGTCCCTGACGTGCTCGAGACCCTCGGGTTCGACTGGCTCGTTTTCGACATGGAGCACGCGCCTATCGGCGTTGAAGCTCTCTCGTCGATGATCCAGGCGATCGACCCGAGGAAGGTCTGTCCCATCGTGAGGGTGGGGGCTGCCGAGCAGTACCATGTGAAGTCTGCACTTGATATGGGAGCGCATGGGGTCGTCTTCCCCCTCGTCAACTCCGCAGCCGGCGCAGCTGACGCGGTCCGCCTGTCGAAATATCCCCCGGAGGGGACGAGGGGGGTGGCCCCGAGAAAAGCGTCTAACTACGGCCAATCCTTCAAGGAATACCTAGAAGGCGCGAATCAGGGGACGTTAGTGGTCCTCCAGGTGGAGACGAAGGAAGCGGTCTCTCGGATTGATGAAATCGTATCAGTGAAGGGGGTCGACGTGGCGTTCGTAGAGCCGACCGACCTCACCGTGTCGCTGGGACTCGGGGCGGACAGAGACCACCCGTCGGTTCTCGCGGCCATGAAGTCGGTCGTATCATCGTGCGACCGGGCTGGGAGGGTCGCCGGAGTGCTTGCGGCGACTCCGGAAGAGGCCGAGAGGGCAGTGGGTATGGGCTTCAGGTTCGTCGGCCTCGGTTCGGACACCAGGTTCATGATTGCCGGCGCGAAGACCTTCCTCGAAGCGGCTCGAGCCGGGGCTGAGGACGCCTAGGACCTTCTGCGCACGATTTCCTCGATGGCCGGGATCACCTGATAGAGGTCGCCGACGATGCCGTAGTCTGCCGCCTGGAAGATCGGGGCGTCCTTGTCCGTGTTTATTGCGGCGACCACCTTCGAATCCTTCATCCCGGCGATGTGCTGAAGCTGGCCAGAGATCCCGACGGCCAGGTAGAGCTCGGGTTTCACCGTGACCCCGGTAAGGCCGATGTGGTGCTCCTCGGGGAGCCACCCCAGGTCGGAGGACAGGGGCCTTGAACAACCGACCGCCCCCCCGAGAGACTTCGCCAGCGATTCCACTATTGCCAAGTCCTCCTTCTTCTTGACCCCTCTCCCGGCAGACACGATTATCTTGGCGGAATTCAGGTTGACCGACCTGGCATCCTTCCTGATTGTCTTTAGGACCTTCACCTTGGGCGAGAATCCTCCCACGTCCATCTCAGAGACCGAGTTGGCTGTTGTCTTTCCGGCTGCTGGATAGGTCCCGACCTTGACGGTCGCCACGCAGGGAATCGGCGCCACGACCTTCGCTGTCACTTTGCCCGCGAACGCAGACCTCTCTCCGATCAGGGACTCTCCCTCCAGGGTCAGCTTTGAAGCGTCCGAAATGCACCCCGTTCCGAGCCGGGCTGCGACTCTTGCGGCCACCTCCCTCCCGTTCCTCGTCGACCCAACGAGGATCACGGATGGCATCCCCTTTGAAGTGGCCCTGCAGATGGCCTCGGCCGTCGACTCTGGAGTGTTCTCCGAGGCTGACATTCCCCTCAGGACCAGAGCGTTCGGGAGTCGGGGGCCCGCATCGCTCATGGCTCCGACCATGACCTCCACTGCATCTCCCTTCCCGGTCCCAGCGAGAGATTGTGCAGCTGCGGCCACTTCACTCGCAACCTGTCCGGATTCGGAATAAGCCCAGACCGTGAGAGTCATCTTGGGATTACCCCTTCGGCTCGAAGAGCGTCGACCAGCTTGGCCGCTGCCTCTTCGGGGGTGCCATCTAGCATCACCTTTTTCCTGTTCGAGCCCTGCCCCGACATCGACCTCACCACTACCTTGGGCGCGGTCTCGACCCCTAGCGCAGATGGAGGAACCTCCTCCAAGGGCTTCTTGGCCGCCTGCATTATCTGGATGAGCGTCGGATACCTCGGCTCGTTGATTTCGCTGACGACTGATACGACAGCTGGGAGAGGCGCCTCCACGACCTCCACGCTTTCTTCGAGGGAACGTTCCACCCTGATCCGCGAGCCCGAGACTTCCAGCTTCTTCGCGTAGCCAAAGTAGGCGAACCCCAGGAGCTCTGCGAGCATCGGTGGGACCTGCCCTGTGTAGACATCCGAGGAGCCTTCAGAGCAGATGATGAGGTCGAAAGAGCCGTCCCGCTGGACCGCCTTCGCAAGGAGCCCCGCCACAGAGAGAGAGTCGATTCGCACGGGGTCCGCGGTCACGAGCACCCCCCTGTCCCCTCCCATCGCGAGCCCTTCTTTCATCGACTTGCGTGCGTCCGCAGGCCCGACCGTGAATATCGTGACGTCCCCTCCTCCGGAGGATTTCAGCCTGACGGCCTCCTCGACTGCGTTCTTGTCGAATGTCCCCATCTTCCCGGCTGCGCCCGTGATCATGGGGCTCCCTCCCGGGTCCATCTTTAGCTCGGATTCGTCTACGGCGTGCTTGATGCAGACGGCGATCTTCATAGGGAGCGCGCCAGTTCCCTTCTAGCGATCAGCATCCTCAGGACCTCGGAGGTCCCTTCCCCGATCGTCAGGAGCCTGGCGTCCCTCCAGTGCCTGTGCACGTCGTCAGTCGTGTATCCATACCCTCCGAAGACCTGAATGGCCGAATCGCAGACCCTTAGGGACATCTCCGTGGAGAAGACCTTCGCCTGGGCGGCTTCGGACCCGAAGTCCGCGCCCGACTCCCTGACCCGTGCCGCGTGCAGGCACAGGAGGCGCCCGGCAGTTATTCCCGTTTTCATGTCCGCGACCTTCTCCCTGATGAGCTGGAACTCCGAAATCGCCGAGCCGAACGCCTTCCTCGACCTTGCGTATTCGATGGATTTCTCGAAGGCGGCCTGGGCTATCCCGACGCAGAGTGACCCCATCACGATCCGGCTTCCGTTTAGCATCTTCTTCGCATACTCGAACCCCATCCCCTCCTCCCCGACCAGCGACTCTGCTGGAACCCTGCAGTCAGAGAACCTGACCTCCGACGTCCTGGAGCCCCTCATCCCGAGCTTCGGAAGGTCTTCCCCGAAACTCAACCCCGGGTTCGAACCTTCGACTATGAAGCTCGACGGTCCCTTCGGGGTAGCGGCGAAGACGAAGTACACGTCCGCCTCCCCCGCGTTCGTGATAAACGCCTTCGACCCGTTGAGCACGAATCCCTCTCCGTCTCTTGCCGCCTTCGTTCCCATCGCCTTCGCGTCAGACCCGGACGTCGGTTCCGTCAAAGCGAACGAGGCCACCTTCCTCCCCGCTACTATGTCAGGGACGTACTTGCGCTTCTGACCTTCGCTCCCGAACTGAAGTATGCCTTCAGCGGCCGTGTTGTGGATCGCGATACTCAGGGCTATCCCGGCGTCTGCGGCGCCCGTGAGCTCGATGGCGAGGGCGTAGGCGCCGAAGGGGAGGCCCAGGCCCTCAAGCTCCTTTGGGAACGGCATCTGGCAGACTCCCTGCCGGAGGAGTTCCTTCCTGGTCTCTTCGATCTTCGCAGCGTGCTGGTCAAACTTCGTCGCCATAGGCATGACCTTGTCTTCGAGGAAGCCCGCGACCGATTCCAACGCTTCGACGAGGTCTCCGCGCCCAGGATAGTTGAAACTCAGGAGCTGTCGATGTTCCTCCAGGAAAAGCGGCAAACCTGCTCGGGGCTGCTCCATTCGGGCGCGATTTAATTGTTCTGATGAGAGGAGAAGAAATTCTAAAAGAACACGTCCCCACGGCCGATGCCGTGACCCTCGCCCAGAGGCTCGCCGAATATGCCTGCTCCCTCAGGTACTCGCACTTGGACGGCAGGACTGTGAAGGAAATGAAGGCGAGGATGGTCGACGCAGTCGGGTGCGCCCTCGGGGCATTCGACGAGCCCCCGGTCAGGATCGCCAGAAAGGTGGCGCTGAGGATCAGGCCGGCCGGGAAATCTACCCTGCTGGGAACCGGGTACCGGACTTCTTCTGAGCTCGCAACTTTCGTCAACGGTCTCATGGTCCGCTACTTCGACTTCAACGACACCTATCTATCGAAGGAACCCGCCCACCCGAGCGACAACTTGGGCGCGTGCCTGGCGGTCGCCGAGGAAGAAGGGCGTAGCGGAAAGGAACTGATGGCGGCGGCCGTGGCGGCTTACGAGATCCAGTGTAGGCTCTGCGACGCTGCGGACATCCGGCACAGGGGGTGGGACCACGTGAACTACGGGCTCGTCTCGTCTGCTCTCGCGGCGTCTGTCCTGATGGGCTTGAGCCCCGCACAGGCTTCCGAAGCGGTCGGAATCGCCCTGAACGGGCACATCGCAATGCGACAGGTGAGGGCCGGAGAGCTGTCGATGTGGAAGGGAGCGTCTTTCGCGAACGCAGCTCGGAACGGAGTCTTTTCCGCAATGTTGGCGAGGGAGGGGATGACAGGCCCTGCTCCGATATTCGAGGGAGAGATGGGTTTCTTCAAGCAGGTGTCGGGACAGTTCAGGCTCGACGTAGGAAGGTTCGGCGGGAAGGGGCGTCCTTTCAAGGTGGGCGAGACCTACGTCAAGTACTGGCCGGCCGAGTATCACGCCCAGACCGCGATCTGGGCGGCGCTCGACGTCAGGCGGAGGGCGCACGGAAGCGGGAGAATCAGGGACGTCCTCGTGGAGACGCACGAGGCTGGGTTCAGCATTCTCGGGAAGGACAAAGAGAAGTGGCGCCCAGGGACGAAGGAGACGGCTGACCACAGCCTCCCTTTCATCGTCGGAATGGCGCTCCTTCACGGGACGATAGACAATGCGACCTATTCTGACTCCGAACTAAAGGACAGGAGGAACCTCGCCTTCGTCTCGAAGGTCCGGGTAAGGGAGGACCCCAGGCTGACTTCGTCTTACCCCGCAAAGGGAATGCCCAACAGGGTTACCGCCTCGATTCCGGGCGGGGAGACGATTAGTTCACAGGTGGACGTCCCCCGCGGGCACCCCCTCAATCCGATGAGCAGGGAGGAAGTCGACAGGAAGTTCATCGGCCTGGCCAGAAGGAGGATGGGGGCCCGCGGGGCGCGGAGAGCTGTCGAGGCCCTCTGGCGCATCGACGAAGTCGAGAACATTACGGGCCTTCTTGCCAAGCTTTCACCAGGGTGACGCATTCAAACCCTTAAAACGACAACGGCCTCGACGAGGCATATGAGGGTCGCGCTGGGTTTCAACCCTGTACTCAGCGTGGCCGACGCAGCAAGGATTTCCTCCCAGGCGGACTCGCTGGGCTACGATTCTATCTGGATGCACGAGAGCCTGTACCAGAGGGACGTCGTCACCTACATCTCTGCGATGTCTGCGGCGACAAAGAGGATAAGGGTCGGCTCCGGGGCAATCAACACGTTCACCAGGCACCCCGTGGCGGCGGCGACCACTTTCGCCACTCTCTCAGAGCTGTCGGGGGGAAGGGTCAACCTCGGGGTAGGGCTCGGTAGCTTCCCGACCGTTCCTCTGATCGGACACCAGATCTTTCCCGTGGAGAAAACGAGGCCTCTCAGAAGAATCAGGGAGTTCATCGAGGTCGTCAAGATGGTCTGGAACGGAGGGAAGGTGAACTTCGAGGGAGAATTCTTCAAGGTGAAGGACCTTTCGTTGGGGTTCGAGGTCAAGGACAGAATCCCGATATTCGTGGCATCTCTGTCTCCGAAGACACAGGCGTATGCCGCTTCGGTCGCAGACGGGGTGATTCTTTCGCCCGCGTTCAACACAGTTTGGGGGACGGAGAGGATGATTGCCAACGTCAAGAGAGGCGAGGAACACGCAGGCAGAGGCGTGGAACGAGCGTCGTACATGATGGCATCCGTCGACCCGGACCCGCAGAAGGCCATGGATGTGGTCAGGGACTTCTATTTCTTCGTCTATCAACTCGCCGAGGTAGTCAGGCCGGATGTCCTCGCGCCCTACGGAGTCACAGAAGACGCGCTCCGCCCCATGAAGGAAGCCTGGAAGAAGGGCGACGTGCCCCGCGCGAAGTCGCTGATTCCCGAGGCAGCCATCGAGGCGCTCGCGATCGTGGGCGACGAGGAGACTGCCAGAGGACGAATCGACGAATACGTCAGGGCCGGGGTCACCCTCCCGATCGTGATGCCGATAGGAAACGTAGCGCACGCGATGGAAGCCTTCGGGCCTTCGAAGTGGGGAAATTGACCGACCGGTCGTCAGTGGGGTTGCTCCCGAGGCTCCTGCGAGTCCAGTTCACCCCGATCATGGTCGCGCCCGTCGTGCTGGGGGCGGCGGCGGCCTGGAGGATGGGTTTCGGTTTCGACGCTTGGCTCTTCGTCCTTGCTCTCGCGGGTTCGCTTGCCCTGCACCTGGCCGCCAACGCGATAGACGACGTCTACGATTTCCTGTACGGGACGGACCAGGTGGCCGAAAGGATGTTCCCTCCGAACTCGCCAGGCTGGAAGCCTATGGCCAGGGGGTACATCACCGCTCGACAGGGGCTCGCCGTCTCCTACGCCCTTTACGGGGTCTCGACTCTCATCGGCCTGGTTCTCTCCGTCCTGGTGGGATGGTACGCCCTGCTCATCGCGGTTCCCGGAATCCTCCTTAGCTACTTCTACACGGCCCCCCCGCTCAAGCTAGACTATCGCGGGCTCGGGCTGGGCGAGGTCTCGATTCTTTTCAGCTTCGGACCGATACCGGCTCTGGGGGTCTACTACGTCCTGAGCGGCCACGTCGACGCGTTTCCATTTCTCCTCGCAGTGCCGTCGGGGGTGCTTACGGCCGGGATCCTTATGTCGCACGACCTGATCTTCTACGACGCATACAAGGAATCGGGCAAGAGATCCCTGACTGTGGTCCTGGGGAGGAAGAGGGCGACCGTAATATCATCTCTGCTACCGCTTTTGGCATACGCGATGACATTCGGACTCGTCGCTATTGGTGTGGCACCACTGGGATGCCTGGCGGTCGCTGTGGCGGCCCCGTTACTCGTAAGGCTGATCGAC
>JACQFN010000009.1 GCA_016200045.1 Nitrososphaerota archaeon
AGATTCAAGCTGACAGATGGCCCATTCTTGACGGAGAAGTTCAAGAGCTACTTGAAGTCACATTGGAAGTACCGTCCGGGCGAGAGGAAACCCGCTCTCGCCAGTTCTTGACGCCTGCCGGACTTCGCGGAATCAGGCGTGACCTGACTATCTAACCCTGAGTCTATCGATTTTCGCTCTGAGGGCACTTTCAAACATTGACAGATTCTCGTGATATTGTGCGTCAAGCACTCTGACTTCTTCATGTGGCACTCCGACCCCAAGAGCTCTGCCAACAATCCCTTTCATTTCAAGAGGTAATTTCAGTTCGGTCGCAAGCATCCCTCCTCTGTAGGTCACTATGCTTTGCGAGGTCTGCGCAGGCATCTTGATGTCGATCGCCCTGTTGATTGACGCCGCCGATCTGCTCGCTCCCATGCCCCCAAGCGTCCCGACCGTCCCCATCAACGCCATGTTCTGCGCAATGTGAGGGACCGCCCGGCCGAAGGCCCCTCCGAATCCGCCAATTGCCGCTCCCGCCTTCTGTGAGAAACCTGCCCCCGGCGGTAGCCCCGACACCGCCTGGCCTGCCGCCGAGATCCCGCCTGACATTCCCGCCGTTGCCGGCCCTGCTGCTCCTGCTCCAATCGCTATCGCCGTCCCCGCAGACGCCATCCCGACCTGGCTCATGGTCTGGAAGAAGACCCCGGTCAGCGGGGCGAAGACGGTCGGGGCAAGAATCGCCCCGAGGAGCGCGGCGAGGGCGACCCAGTTCTTCTCCACCCCGGCGGCCGCGAAGATTGACCCGCCGTAGTTGTTGAGGATGTTCGCCGCCAGGCCAAGGAACAGCGCGCTAATCACAGACGCGAATATGATGCCGAAGAAAGTGTCCTCGATGGTCCCTGCGAACCTAGCTGTGAACCTGATGTTCCTGAGCACAAGCACTATGGGCATCGCCACTATGACTGACCCGATCAGGAATAGGCGCGCAGTCCCCAGCATCCACTCCATGATCCACACGATGATGCTCGCAATCCACCCGATGATATCGGTGAAAAAATCCCCTCCGAATGCCAAGTTGGAGCTGACGGTTGCAACGTTGACGTTGTATGTGGTGTAGGGGCTGCTCGGCCCCGCGATTATCTGCTGGTTGAGGATGTTGGCGAACCCCGCGATGGCGTTGTAGGCGAAGGGAAGAAGGAATATCATCAGGAGGGTAACGAAGATGCTGTCGAGGCCGGCCAGGTTGCTTCGGGTATTACCCTTGCCCTTCTCGCCGACCCCTCCAATCAGGTAAAGGATGAAATTTACCATGCCGGCTCCTATCAGGAAAATCACCGCTACCTCGGCGAGCAGCATGTAGTAGCCCCCGAGAGGGAGCTGGTCGAAGGTCGCGAAGAGGGCCTTGAATGTAGGGCTGCTCGAAGTGGTTCTGTTCCGCTAACGGGTGATTTCTCCCCCCGTTTCACTTCGGGTGATGGCCTCTGAGAGAAGTTCCATCCACTTGTTCTTGGACTTGAGCCCTATTCCCGCCACCTGTGCGGGAGTCTGCCCCTCTAACGCTTGGTGGGGCTTCACGAAGTTATAGTGGATTCGTTGGCCTTCCGCGAGTGGGGTCTTCATGGTCTTCCATCCCCTCTGAACCTTGACCCGTTCTCTGAGCGTCCCGTTCAGCCTTTCGACCCTGTTGTTGTTCGCGTGAGGCTTGCCGACCCCCGCCTTCGCGACATGGACGGTTCCCTTCAGCCCGAACTTGATTGCGTCCCGATACGCCTTCGCGCCGTCCGTGAACACTTGTTCGGGTAGGCTCTCGTGGGCGTTCTTCATGGCCTCTCTGAACGCTCTGTCCGCCCCGCCAACGTCCCTGTGCTTGGTGAGGGTCGAGGCGATTAGGAACCGCGTCTTTCTGTCCATCACGTTCCAGAGGTAGGCCATGCTCGTCTGCCCGTATTGCGTGTCCTTCACGCCACCCTTCATCTTGACGAACAGTTCGTCAGCGTGCCAAGTCTCTGAGAGTTGAGGAGCGAGGGAACCGACATACTCAGAGATGAGGGGGACGTATCTCTGAATCCACCGATAGACCGTGGCCTTCCCGAGGGTCATGTCATAGTGGTCGTTCAGGGTTCGGGCAATCTTTTGGAGCGAGAGTCCCGAAAAGTAAATGTCTAGTGTGAGAGTTATCGTCTCTGGTGAGTATCGGGTCTTCTTGAGAAGACCATCTCGGAACTTCCTTCCACAATCACGACACTTGAAGACCTGTTTCCCGTCTGAATGACCATATCTGACGACCCTGATTGAACCGCACTTCTCGCATTGAACAGAGTCCTCAGAGAAGACCCTCGGCTTGGGCTTGGACTGAAGTTCGATTCTTGAAGCAATCCAGAACCTAACAGCGAAGGAGTGCTTACAGGAGTCTATGATGTCGGCTCGGTTAGTGAAGTCGGGGCAGTCGCATACCCAAGCTTCACCGAAGACCTTGACCGTGTAAGAATAATCGTCCCTCGTCTGAGAGGGAACGGAGAATGACCCGTCCACGTTCTCTGTGATTGCGGACTTCGCAATCTCGATCCCCCTCATCATCCGAGCGTCCGAAACTGAGCCTGAGTGAATGTTGGTCATCTATTCGCTCATCTCAAGTCTGTTGATTCGGGCTTCGAGTCTTTCAAAATATTCCTCGTCGCCCATCTCTGCGCGGATTTCGTCTTGGCTCATATCTGGTGGTATGGTGGTATAGGTATTAAAGGGTATGGGTATGGCGGGCTTTCCCTCTATCCTTTAATACCACCAGATTCCAAGACCGCCCATGAAGAAAACTGAACCGACAGCCGAGAAAACAAAGACATCAATCAAGGTAGACCCCGAACTCTGGAAGTCCGCCAAAATCGCGTCCATACAACACAGTGTCGAACTTTCTCAACTTGTGGAAGATGGGTTGAAGTCCGAACTCTCCAAGCTCAAGAAACAATCAGAGGTGTCTGGTTAGAATGGAAGGGCGTTCAATAACCAAGACAGACTACACTCAAAGTCCCGCCTATTCTGTGAATCCTGCGGACGGGGTGATTCTCAGGATAACGAGGGAGCAGGCAATCTTGACTTTCTACGTCGAACACATAGACTTGGAGCGCAAGGACAATGTCACAGACCCGAAGCACATTGTGCGCGAACTCCGCTTCGAAATCAGACTTCCGACTTCAGCCGCTGCGTTGATGGCGGCATCAATCGGTCAGATACTGAGGCAACTAAGCCAAGATCCTACGGCAGAGATGCACTTCACAGCCCCGGCCTTCAAGGCGGACATTGTAAGCAGTGGCGAACTCTTCAAAACGGGAAACAGCGAGAAGAAATGACGGGTCTACCCAAATGCGGAGTATGCGGACTCTCCCTAATCGAAGAGGAGACCGCATACCACCGATGTTTTCTCAGGGTCAAAGAGGCGATTGGCATTGACGGGAAGATTTGGGTTACGGATGACGGACTCCGTTGGTTTGAAGCCCTATCACCCGCGCTGAAACGCCCTCAGAAATCACCCGAAGATGAACCGATGCCCTCGAAGTGATTCCCAGCTGGGGAACCTGGAATAGTGGGAGCTCGACCACGAGGATGTAGAGATTCCCGTTTGTGACTCCGATCTGCGAGCCCGAGGTCCCGATCAGCGTGTTGTTCTGGTTGTAGGCGTTGACTACCAGGGTGAAGTAGTCCATCTGTGACGGCTGCTGAAGTCCCTGCCCGACATAGCTGAGGTTGGAGACTGCAGATGTGGGATAGTTAAGCGAAGACGGGCTGAAGCTCCCCGCGTCGATCGTGTCGTTTGCCGTGGTCTTGCCCCCGCCGAACGGGCCTGTGATATGGCCGACGACATACACCCAGCCTCCGAAGTGGATGGGGCCACCGCTCCACGTGCCTTGGACGTTGACCGTAGCAGCAGCCGCGACAAACGAAGCCCCATAGATGTCGTATGAGTTCACCTTGACGTTGGAGAGAACGACGGTCAGCGGGAGTTGCTGTATCGAGCTCTTGGCGAAGACGCCGGTTGCAGTTCCTATAAGGCCGAAGACGACAAGGGCGTAGAAGAAGTAACGGGAAACCTTGCGATAGCCGGAAGCGGACTCACGTATGCCTGCCCACAGTCCCACCAGTCATTGCACCGGCGAATAGCTCTCGTATCGGCTAAAACAGAAAAGAATCCAGACCTTGAGGTTGCTAAGATGCTACACGCCGCCCCTGCTTGACCCGCGGGCACCCAGATACTCTATCGCCCCCCAGATTCCGAATATGGACGCGAACATGATCAGGATGCCAGCCAGGAGGGTGATTACCAGGTTCGCGGTGTCGACAAGGATTGCGGGTAGGCTGATGGTGTTCCCAGAAATCGTCCCGACGGTACAGACTCCGGCGTTCAGGTTGTCACACGGCAACAGGAAAGATGATGTCTGTCCTCCTGACACGAGGAACGTGATGATGAACGGGATGGCGAGCCCCAGCACCACTGCGATTATGGCTGATTCAATCTTCTGCATCGCCGAGCTTAGCATGGACGACGAGAGAGGGTTCTGATTTAACGGCAAGAGTGGTAGGACATCTATGAGGGAGGAAAGGCTCCTTTGCACCTGCTCGGGCTTCCTCATTCCTAACATGAGCCATGGGTATGATGGGGGGAACTGGAACTCCTTTTTTCGTTCGATGAGCTGCACTTTGACTTCTCTGCCCAATTTCCCCTTCAGTATGCTCGATGCAACTAGGCCTCCGACGCCACCTCCCAGAACAAGGACCTTCTCACCGGTCACGCCAAGCCGGACGGGAAGAGGCTTCAATATTTACAGATATGCGATAGCTTGCTACCCGCTCAAGATTGTCGGGGCGGAGAGTGAGAGCGCAGACATCGCACGAGGCCGACCGCGAATATCACCGAATGTGGATCCTTCATGATTTGGGACCCACCTCATCTCGTTCGGGGCTGCCAGGTCAACCCAAGAACACTCCCAATCAGCATCAGGAGGGAGCCTATCATGAAGCCGAACATGGTCGGAAATGCGATTATTGAAGCAACCAGGACAAAGACCGACCCTGTCCGAACCCTGCTCAAGTTCGCGGTATTCATCCACTTAACACCAAGCACTCCCAGAGTAATCTCTATCCCCGCAAGGACTGCAATCAGGGGGAACCAGTAAGAGAAGAACCCGAACATCCAAGGTCCTCCGAACATCATCCAAGGTCCCATCATCCCTGGCCCGTAGAAGCCGTGGGCCGAGGAATAGGAGAGGGCATACACAAGGAGAAGCCCGCCCAAGGCTTGAAGGGCCAAGCCTACTGTCGACAGTGTGAAGGCTGCGGTGGGCCTATCTTCTCCAATCATGTCCTGCCATCTCCTAACGGGTCCTGCCGGCCAGCACCGTCAGGCTCTGTGCTTCCTTCAGCTGCTCGAGAAGGACCTCCCCCATCAGCTTGCACGCTTGGATGATCTTGGGGTTCGATACTCTGTAGTAGGTGCTTGTACCCTCTCTGCGGGTTGTCACCACTTGCCTCTGTCTGAGTACCGCGAGATGCTGTGAAACGTTAGCCTGTCTCAATTCGAGCTCCTCCGAAAGCTGACCGACTGTCTTCTCTCCATCGCGAAGAGACTCGAGAATCTCTATCCTGACTGGACTTCCCAGAGTCTTGCAGACCTCTGCATGCATTTCGGTCATTCTGTCTCGCATCGTATTGCCCCCTATATGCATATATATGAATGTATTGAGGTCAAGCTGACTGAAAGATGAAAGGGGCGGATGATGACTCATGAAGCTTGGCCTTGTGATCTCTACGAACGAGCCTGAGCTTGCGTGGAATGCATTCAGGTACGGGGTGAAGGCCATCGAGAACAAGCATTCGGTGAAGGTCTTCCTGCTTGGAAAGGGCGTGGAGTGTGAGGAAATCAACGATGACAGATTTGATGTCAAGCATATGATGAATGAATTTGTGGATAAGGGAGGAGTAGTCCTCACATGCGGCACCTGCCTGAAGATTAGGAAGAGAGGTGGCACTCAATTGTGTCCAATTTCCACAATGCAGGACATGGTGGACCTCACTGTAGAGTCTGATAGAGTTCTGACATTCGGCTAGGGACGAGGCGATCACACAAGTCGACTTGTCTGGGACGTTGGATCTTTGACTGTCGACCATCGGAGAGCCTGGCTCAAACCCCATGAAGTCCTGTGCACGCCGGGACTGCCACCCAGCCAGAAAGGGCCCTGGTATGGGCTCTGAGAACCACAACCGAGAGGCTGCAGCCGAGGTCTAGAGAGGTGGCGGCCGCCACAACACTTTATCTTCAAGGCATCTACAGCCGTCAGCGATCCTGGAGTGGCGATAAGGGAACCGCCTGACATCCCCCAACCCAACGCCTACCCATTCAACTGGTACGACGAGGACAAGGAGCTGGAACTACTCTATAACCGAGCCAAGAGCGAGCATTGGGATCCTTCTTCAATCGATTGGAGTTCCCTCAATCCC
>JACQFN010000007.1 GCA_016200045.1 Nitrososphaerota archaeon
ATATGCGCACAACAATCTGGAATTACCTTGGAACAGCCCCTTTTGGGCCCGGTCTGATCGACCTCGCTCGCCAAATCGCATTGGGAGCCGTTGTACCGCCTCCTTTGCCAGGTGGACGGATCCCATCCGCGATTAACTACCTGACGAATGGCATACCGCCTTCGTCGGCGCCACTGGGATTGGCTGGGAAACTGCCTCCGGGGACTACCATTACCTCTGCCACATTCACCGGTCTCAATTTTGCCGCGCTTAATCCATTGGCAAACGCAAAGGCTGGGCATGCGCTGCCAAGCCCAATAAATTGGCAACTCTGCGGTTTTCAAACCCGCGGAATGAGCGGTCTTTCGATCCTCTTTGGCGGGTGGTCCGACTTTTGCCTCTCGTGCTGGGCCAATCACAAATCTAAAGTGGAGAATCCAACATTAATCCTGGCTAGCGATAATGGTCCCCTGACGGATGCTTTAATCACAAATTCCATTACTCCAACAAGGGATTGGGGAGCAGATGAAGTAAAAGATGTGTTTGCTTGGCCAACGGTCGAAGCAAAGGATAAATCTACGTATCGCCTATTTAACGCTATCAACGAGAAGGCTCATCGTTACTGCCTTTCCTTGGACGAATACGTCGGCCAAAAACGGATTTTCATCTTTAACGTCTGGCCGTGGTTTCGGATAGGGACCAGGGCTGCCGGTCCATCGAACATACATCCTAACTTCGGCGTCGTTCCTACAAATCCCCCTAATATTCCAGTCTGGCTTGGTCGCTTGATCAATCACTTAAAGCCAGGCAGAGTGATCGTTTTGGGAAGTTGGAACGGCCAGAACATCATCGGCCGTGGCATTCTTGCTCCCTGGCTCGCCCGCCTATTGAGTCCTGCGCCGTACAACTTGTTATTTTACCATCCATCGGCTCCCAACCCTAACCACTGGTTGAGGCATCGCACGCGAGGCCGGTCGGGCTTCATCGGCGCATTGCCGTAAGGCGACACTTGAGAGAGTCCGGTTTCGCGGCTTCTCATATCACGTCCGCAAGATTGCCTGTTCGCACCGAGAACGAGAGCCGGGATTGGCTTCATCTGTAAACGTCACCGCACGTTCCGAACGTCCAACATCGAACATCACATCTCACTAAAGCTTCGGTTTTGGTTTTGAAAACAGGTGGAGGTTGGATTCCCGGAAGGAGGGTGCACTGAGCGGCCACGGCGGTTAGAGTCGTCGGCGTAGTCCCCGGGGCTTGTGCCTGCCGGGCTGCGCCTATGATCCGCTGTTCACGGTCTATGCGGAGGAGGAAGAGCGGTTGCACGTTTACTATGGCTTGGAGTTGTTGGAAGTGGTGTCAGCCGATCGAGAGGATCCGAGCTTCAAGATGCTGGTCGGCCGACTCTACAACGCGGGGCTGAACCGTCGAGTGCTCTCGGAGACTTTCCAAGTCGATCCCAAAACGATGCAGGGGTGGGGGCGGGCGCTGCGGTGCGGCGATGCCCGGCAGTTGGTGCGCGTATTGGCCGGAGTGCGGGCCAAACGCAAGCTGACCGCCGAGATTGAGGCCTATGTGCGGGCGCGCTGGTCGGCGTTGAGCGCCCAGGGGACCTACGGGATCAGTGGCCGAATCAGCCGGGAGATTCAATCGGTGTTTCAGGTCAAGCTTTCCACGGTGGCGCTGCGTCCGCTGGTGGGGTCACTGAAGCAAGGGGAGGGTTTGCCCCAGGCTGAACCTGCGGCCTGGGCGCTGGGCCCGGCTTGGGCCAAAGAGGCGGAGGCTGCGGCAGGGGAGGGCACAACCGCAAGCAGGGTCTCTGACTGGGAGCAAACCCAGCCGTCTGCTCAAGCACTTAGCTCGTCGGTCGGGGAGAGTGCTTGCGGTTGTGGCCGCGCCGGACTGGAGGTTGTGGCGCCCTCCGAGACGAGGACGGTGGCTTTGCCTTCTGAGCCGTTGGCCTCTCCGACTCCCGCTTTGGAAGCCTCGCCGCAAACGCTGGGGTGTGATCACGCCGGGGTGCTGCTGTTTGCGCCGACGCTTGTGTCCATCGCGCCAGTGCTCGATCCGCCCGAGCCGATGTTCAAACAGTGGTTGGCCAGTCTGTTGTTGGGCGCACTGAACATCGAGCAAACAAAGTTTCTCAATGGGGAAGATTTGGAGCGGCTGCTCGGATCGATCATCCGGTTTGCTCATCCCCAGCGCCAGCAGTTGCAGCGGGTGGCGACCGAAGCGAGCTTTGCGGCGCTGCTGGGTTTCAACGCTCGGCAGATTGGGGCCGAAGGACAAACGGACTTTTATTTTGATCCGCACACCAAGCACTACACCGGAGCGCAGCCGGTGCTCAAAGGATGGTGTCCGGCCATTCGCTTTGCGGACAAAGCGCTCCACAGCGACTTTGTGCACACGGTGGCGGGCCAGCCGCTTTATTTCGAAACGACCGATAATTTTGCCGACCTGCGCCAACGGTTCTTCGGAGTGGTGGACCGGTGTCGGGCGGTGCTGGGCTGGCCGCCCGAGCGCGGGTTGACCTTCGTGGTGGATCGGAGCATTTTCGGAATTGAAGTTTTCGAGAAAGTCCTGGCGGACCCCCACCTGCATCTGATCACGTGGGAGAAGGGCTACGGGGAGCAAAGCTGGCCGCCTGCCTGTGCGGAGCACGCAGACAGGCCGGCGGGTGGAGTCAGTGGCCGAATGGTGATCGAGCGGGCTCGCAACCGGGCGGACGATGTGCGTTGGTATCACCTGGAGTTTGTGGATCGTCCCTGGCCCAAAGACCCCCGGCTGCGTCAGCTTGTGGTGCGCGCGACCAATCCCAAAGGCCAAACCATTCAGGTGGCCATTCTGACCGACGACCTGAGCCGGCCCGCCATGGAGATCCTCCGGCTGATGTTCAACCGCTGGATTCAGGAAAACGATTTTAAGTATCTGGACAAGCATTTTGGGATTAACCAAATCACCAGCTACCGGGCCATCCCGTACGAACAGTTGCGCCAACAGGTTCAAGACCGGCAGGTGCGCAGTGGCGAACACAAAGCGCTGAGCGAGCAACGAGGCCAGCTCCGCGCCCGCCAAGCTCGACTGCTGTTGGTCCAGGAACAGTGCGACCATAAGGCGGCGCGGCGCCAGGAACGAATCCAACGGTTGGAGGGCCAGAGTCATCCGGTGCCCGACCAGGAGTGGGCGCAATTACGTCGAGCTCAGACCCGTTACCAAGCTCTGCGTCAAGAGCGCCGAGAGCAGATCGAACAATGGAGTCGAGAACTGGCGGAGCTGGAGCCCAGGTGGGAGCAGGCGCAGCAGAAGGTCTCGCGTTTGGACAGTTTGATCGCACAGAACATGGTGCGCCTGGAACCGAGCCAAAAGCGTTTGATGGACCTGTTGCGGATCATCGCGCGCAACGCGTTCTACGCGGCCTTGGCTCCCTTCAAGAAAGCCTATGATAATTACCGGGACGACCACGATTACTTCCGACAATTGACCCAGGCCTGCGGGGTGCTGGAGGTGCAGACCCAGCAGATCGTGGTGCATCTGATGCCCCGGGTCAATTACTCGCCCCAGTTGCGGCGGATTATTGGTGGGGTGCTCGAACAGATCAATGCCCAAGAGCCGCCACTGCCCGACGGGAGCGGGCGCAGGCTGAAGTTGCGCTTGGGCCGCCGGAGCGAACTGAAGCTTTCCTTGCAAGTGGAGGGAGACTTTCTGGGTTAGAACCCGGCAGATCGGGCCACCCCGCCCCGCAGCCCGAGGCCAGCCTGCGCTTGTGAATAAGAGGCTCTTGACGTTCGGTTCAGAGGGAGCTTTGCTTTGGCTCAATTCAGAGGTCGTTTCCAGAAGAAGCCCGCGTCGCGCCAGTGCCGCGTTTCTGCTTTTGCGCACGCCGCGGCGGCGGGCCAGGAGGTGCAACGAGCCCGGGAATGGGGAGTGGAGTTTTTCGCGAACTCCGCTCCCTGGTTTCTCCGCTTGCTCATCGAAGGGCGCGTCTCCTGTTGACTCCAGACGGTTACCTTCAAACCGGAGGAGAAAAACGAAGGGGCTTCACCCAGTCCGAAGAAAACAGCCGGCGCGATCCAGGATGACTTGGCAATGGTCCATCAGTTCCACCAGGACCCGCTCGCAAACCTCACCCGCCGTTGCCGCTCAGTGCACCCTCCTTCCGGGAATCCAACCTCCACCTGTTTTCGAAACCAAAACCGAAGCTTTAGTGAGGTCTGAGTTTTGTGCATCTCGCCCGTGTTGTTTATGCTGTTTTGCAAGCCCCCGCCGATAAAGGACCGTTGTCCGCGGGCTGTGTTGCCTTGCCCT
>JACQFN010000012.1 GCA_016200045.1 Nitrososphaerota archaeon
CGGTGCTAAGTCTTCTGTTCCAATCGGTTTTGCGTTCCCAGTTGAAAGAAATTCCCATATCGGTCGGAAGGGTTCCATCGGGAAGCTTGCATTTGGCTACATGGTCTAGCATGGTCTCAGGATTCTTTTTGAGTTCAGCAAGTCAGTTTCGAGCGTATCAAGGAACTGGGACGCTTGTTCTCTCTTCTCTTTTGTTCCGCGAAACGAACTCTGGTGCGATGTCGGGTCTTCGGGTTATGGTGGTGCAACTCAGGGCATGGGTGAAGTTTTTGGAACTTGCGTCCTCTGTTGAAGCCATGTGTATAGGTCGAATCCACGCTTCCGATTCCAGCGATTTGGAACCACAATCGCGGATGGGTAATCTCCGATTGAGAATGAGACGCGGGTGTTGGTCGAAAAGTCTCCGAAGTTCTTCCTGAACTTTGTCAAGTTCTCAATCTTGTCGTAGCTCTCTCTGAGGTTCACTTTCCAGCCTGTTACCTCAAAATAATCATTGAAGAATCGAATCTCCTGTAGCGGATTTCGCCTATACCTGTAGATTGACCAGAGGGAGGCAATGGCGAAGAGGCTCGGAGTGCTAAGGACAGTGAACAAGCCTAAGTCTGTTAGGCCGAGGTATATTGCCAATGGTGGGCAGACAATTAATAGAAATACTGAGAACAGATACCAAGTCCTAAGTGTGTGTCTGAAGGTCGGCTGCGGGCCCTTTTCCGACAAAGCCTCACATCTCGTAAGTCTGCCTTTCTCTTATCTGTTAGGTGGTTGCCCGAACGGCCTTCTTGATTAGGTCTTCCATCTGATTCCATCCAAGCCCAAGTCCAACCCCGCCACCTGTGCAGGCGTCTTTCCGTCTAAGCCCATATGGGGCGAAGGAAGAGTCGCCCGAAACCGCTCCTTGAATCAACGTCCACTCTCCATCTCATAGGTGTACTTCACGTGGAATTTGGGACACCGGAGCTCTGAGGCTGTGCGGGTCTAATGCCCGGGCGAAGATCTGTGGTGCGATTAGGCGCTTACCGTCTTCGTCACATAGATCGGCGTGCCTTCTTCCGGCCTCAACACCAGCTTTGAGAATTCCTGATACAGGCGTTTGGTGACCGGTCCGACTCCTCCCGAGCCTATCTTGATCCCCCCAATCATACCTACGGCCCTGATCTCCGATTTCGTCCCAGAAAGGAAGACCTCGTCTGCCGTCAGCAGCTCGAACGGGGTGACGTCCCTCTCGCGGACATCTAGGCCGAGGTCAGAACACAGCGAAATCAGGCGTGCCCTCGTGACCCCGTGGAGAATGCCTGCCGCGGACGACGGGGTGGAGACAGTTCTGTCCCTGACCAGAAATACGTTGGTGACGCTCGCTTCCGAGACCAGGCCCCTGCTGTCGAGCAGAATGGAATCGTCTACCCCCGCATTGTTCGCCTCTATCTTTGCCATTATGCTGTTCAGGTAGTTCAGCGACTTCATCTCGTGAGAAGTCGCCTCCACGGAGTCCCTCCTGACGGATGAGATGATCGTCCTAACCACCTTCGGATCCTTCGGCCCCAGAGCCGTGGCCATGGGCTCCGCGATGATGAACAGCGTAGGCTCCTTGCACAGGTCGGGGTCGACCCCCAGGTCCCCCTCTCCCCGTGTGACCACCAGCCGGATGTACGCGTCCTTCAGGTGGTTCTTTCTGAGCGTCTCAACGACGGCCTCCGAGAGTTCGTGCTTGGATATGGGTATCTTGAGATGGATTACCTTCGCGCTGTCGTAAAGCCTCTCGATGTGGTCGTCTAGCCGGAACACGCTGCCGGCGTAAGCCCTTATCCCTTCGAACACACCGTCGCCGTACAGGAGCCCGTGGTCGAACACCGACACCACGGCCTTGGACTTCTCCACGAACTTCCCGTCGAAGTAGACGAAGAGCTCCTTCTCCATGAATTTTCAGGAATTTCCCGCCGTTAAAACGCTTGCGCTAATGCACAGACTTGGCCAGTTTCGAGAAGACGTAGGGGAGGACCCCGCCCATCTCCAGGTACCTCATCTCCGTTTCGTTTTCGACCCGGATGAGCGCTTGGAACTTCCTGACCCCTTTTTGTCCCGTTGCGGTCGCGTCTGCCCACTCACCCTGACCTCTCATCCTCGAGAGACCTACGATATCGAAGACCTCGTCCCCGGCCAGCCCCAGACCGGCGGCGCTCTCCCCCTCTCTGAACTGAAGCGGGACCACCCCCATTGCTACGAGGTTGCTTCTGTGTATCCGCTCATAGGTCTCGGCTATGACCGCCCTGACCCCAAGGAGCTTCGGCGCCTTTGCCGCCCAATCCCTTGAACTCCCCGCCCCGTACTGCTTGCCTGCGAGGACAATGAGGGGAACCGATTCCCGCGAATATATTGCAGCCGCGTCGAAGATCGACATGGGCTTACCGTCCGGGAAGTGCGTAGTGAATCCACCCTCCTTTCCTCCGGAGAGAGCGTTTCGGAGACGGATGTTGTTGAAGCCTCCCCTGACCATGACGCCGTGGTTGCCTCTCCTGCTCCCGTACGTGCTAAGGTGGGCGAGGTCGACCCCCTCTCCCCTCAGGAGTTCCCCGGCCGGGCTGTCTACTGGGATCGTTCCTGCGGGCGAGATGTGGTCTGTGGTGACCTTGTCCCCGAGGATCGCCAGAACCCTTGCTCCGATGATGTCTTTGTTGGCAGGTTTGGACTGCCCGGTCTCGAACCACGGAGGGTGTTTGATGTATGTCGATCCCTGTTCCCACGCGTAGACCTCTCCCCCAGACACGTTGAGAGAGTCCCACCGGGCGTCCCCCTTCATGGCGTCCGCATAGCGCTTCGAATAGAGGTCCGGGCTGAGCGACTTCTCAACAGCGGACCGAATGTCTGACATCCGGGGCCAGAGGTCCTTAAGGTAGACGAGCTTCCCGTCTTTCCCTACCCCGAGCGGGGTGCCGGAGAAGTCGAAGTCCTGCCTCCCGGCAAGCGCGTAGGCGACAACGAGCATCGGTGACATGAGGAACGAGCCCTTTACGAGGGGGTGGATCCTCCCGTCGAAATTCCGGTTGCCAGACAGCACAGCCACCACGTAAAGGTCTCTCTCCTTGATTTCACTCTCGACCTCAGGTGCGAGGGGACCGCTGTTTCCGATGCACGTGGTACACCCGTACCCAACGAGGGCGAACCCGAGCGTGTCGAGGTGCCGGAGGAGGCCAGCCTTCTCGAGGTAGTCCGTGACAACTGTCGACCCAGGGGCCAGACTGGGTTTCACCCAAGGCTTGACCTTGAGTCCTGCTTCTATCGCGTTGCGAGCAATGAGTCCCGCCCCCACCATGACCGTGGGGTTCGAGGTGTTGGTGCAGCTGGTTATGGCCGCGATCACAATCGCCCCGTCCTGGAGAGGGTGATGGACGGGTCCGTCCTCCTCAAGCATCAGCTGGCTCCTCTGAGTCCCCGCACTTGCTCCCCCAGAGGGAGGCCGCGCGAGGCGCTGGTCGAGGAGGGCCCTGGCGAAGGACGGCACAGTCCCCAGGGCATGCCTTTCCTCGGGGTTCCTCGGCCCTGCTATCGAGGGCTCGACCTTGTCCAGATCTATCGTGAGTATTTCGGAGTAAGCGGGCTCGGCCCCGGACACGAAGAACCCGAACTTCTTCGCGTATCGCCTTGCGAACTCGACGTGCTCGGCCGAACGGGCTGTGCCTGTAAGGTACGCGAGCGTCACATCGTCGACAGGACAGAACCCGGCCGTGGCGCCGTACTCGGGGGACATGTTCCCTATCGTCGCCCGGTCGGGGACGGAGAGCTGTCCGTACCCCTCCCCGAAGTATTCGACGAAGGCACCGACGACGTTCTTCTCCCTCAGCTTCTCCGTGACAGTGAGCACGAGGTCAGTCGGAGTGGCTCCCTCCTTGAGGCTACCGACGAACTTGACCCCCATCACCTTCGGGATCTGCATATGGTAAGGCTCCCCGAGCATCACCGCCTCGGCCTCTATCCCGCCAACACCCCATCCGAGGCACCCGACCCCGTTGACCATCGTTGTGTGGGAGTCGGTTCCAACCAAAGTATCGGGGAAAGCCTGCAGAGTCCCCCCGGCGTCCGAAGTGGCGAAGACCTTGGAGAGGTATTCCAGGTTGAACTGGTGGCAGATTCCCTTCCCGGGCGGGAAAACTCTCATGTTCCTGAAAGAGGACTGCGCCCACTTCAGGAGTGAGTATCGCTCCGAGTTACGCTCGTATTCCCTTTCGAGGTTGACCCCGAACGCCATGTCGTTCCCCCAGGCATCGACCTGAATTGAATGGTCGATTACGAGGTCCACGGGCACCTTTGAATTGACGGCCTTGGGGTCCAGGCCGGCGCTCTTTGCGGCGTCTCTCATCGCAGCTAGGTCGACTATGAGCGGCACTCCGGTGTAGTCCTGCAGAAGGACCCGGTACGGCATGAACGGCATCTCCTTCCCGATAGAAGCGGGCCAGTCAGCGAGAGCGGCGAATGCTTCGTCAGCGCCGTGCGTCGTTGTGGAGTGTCTCGCAGCGTTCTCAATCAGGACCCTGATGGAATAGGGTATTTTTTCGACCTCGTGCCCAAGCCCCTGAAGCCTAAGGACGTTGAAGCCGTTGGCAATCCCAGACGGAGTCTCCACTTTGTCACGCAGTACTTCAGCGCTGGCTGCCAATCTTAGTCGACTGGGAGCAAACCTTCCGCCCCCGTATTTGAATCTGAGGCGTTCCCACCAACGCCTTGAGCCTTCACCCTCTCCCCCCTCAGCAGTGAGGGGAGGATTGCGGCAGCGTTGATTATGGCGAGGACCCTGTACACGTTGTCGAGCCCGTTCGCAAAAGCAGCCTTGTCAGAGACAGTCGCCATACCCGACCCAGCCGAGCCGATTATGCCTGTGATTAGCGAATAGGGTAGGAAGAACGCCAGGATCAGGATGACGATGTTGAAGCTCATGGTGAAGCCGACGTTGAAGAAGGTCGCCCTAAGGCCAGAGGCGACACCTCTGCGGTGCGCAGGGACCGACCCCATTATCGAGCTGATGTTCGGGGAGACGAAGAGCCCCATCCCCGCTCCTCCAACGACAAGATACGCGACAAGTGTCGCATACGGCGTATCAGGCCCTATCGTGGAGAGGAGTAGGAGGGACAGGGTCACCACCGCGAGCCCTGCGGTCGTGAAGGGCCTCGTCCCGAACCTGTCCGAAAGCCTCCCGCTCGCCGGGCCGAACACAAGGAAGGCGATGTCGAAGGGGATTATCGAGACTCCCGCCTCGATCGGGGAGAGCCCCTTGACGAGTTGGAGATAGAGGCTCAGGATAAGGATGAAGGCCCCCCACGCCATTGCGTTGAGGAGTTGCGTGGTGACCCCGCCGGCATACTCCCGGATTCTAAGGAGTCCGACGTCGAGAAGCGGGTAGGGGGTCCTCCGCTCGTACACAACGAACCCACTCAAGGAGAGGGCCGTGAGTATCCCGAGAGCGGCTACACCCCGAACCTCGGCGATTCCGTACGCCCCGAAAGTTAGCATTAGCAGTAGACTGGTAATGAATACGGAGAAGAGGCCGAACCCGACCCAGTCCATCGGGACGCCCCTCTCTCTCATGCCGACCTCGTGCAGCCGGCGGCGCGCCCACAGGGTCCCGAAGATTCCAACTGGTATGTTGATGTAGAATAGGAACCGCCAGTCGAGCACCGAAAGGATGAGCCCACTCAGGGTGAGGCCGAGCATTGAACCGGCACGGAAGGCCACCGAATTGATTCCTAAGGCCCTGCCAAGCTCGTTGGAGGGGAACGCATCAGTGACTATCGCCGCGGAATTGGCGAAAAGCGCAGCGGACCCGACACCTTGGAATATTCTGGAAGCGATGAAGAAGTTGGGCGTGGAAGAGAGGGAGGTGAGGGTCGAACCAATCGTGAAAATCGTGAAACCGATCGTGTAGACCCTGACCCTGCCCACGATGTCGCTGACCCTTCCAATGAAAAGCAGAGAGACTGTGCTCCCAATCGTGTATGCCTGCGTGAACCAGATCGCCTGTTCGGCGTCGGCGTGGAGCGCGGCCGCCACGGTAGGGAGGCCGATCACGACGATCCTCCCGTCGATGCCGCTCATGAGCACCCCGACCGTCGTGACAGTGAGGACGGTCCACTTGTACTGCAAACCCAGTTCGACCGCCCCGATGGGTCGGTTTAGCGTTATCGGAGCCGGGTAAGATTCAACTATCGGAATGAACGCGCGGTCCTCAGATGGTCGAAGGAGAGAAGCCGAACTTCTTGGTCACCGAGAAGAGCCCGTACTTGCTCGAGCACGCCATGAATCCGGTAGAATGGAGGCCCTGGGGTGACGAGGCCTTGAACAAGTCAAAGAACGACGGGAAGCCGATCCTGCTCAGCATCGGCTACTCGACATGCCACTGGTGTCATGTGATGCGATCAGAGTCCTTCGAGGACGCAGAAACAGCTCGAATCATCAACAAGAACTTCATCCCCATAAAGGTCGACAGGGAAGAGAGGCCGGAACTGGACTCCTACTACATGAGCGCAGTCCAGTCCATGACTGGTGGCGGAGGCTGGCCCTTGACTGTCTTCCTCACCCCCGACCTGAAGCCGTTCTACGGCGGGACGTACTTTCCTCCCGAGCCGAGGTTCGGGATGCCCGGCTTCAAGCAGGTGCTGGAGTTCGTGGCGAGGATTTGGAGGGAAAGGCGCGACGAAGCGCTTGCGAGCTCCGAACAGGTCTCTCAGGCTCTGCTGGAGCAGGGCAAACAAAGCGGGGGGGAGCTCACGAAGGACATCCTCGCAAGCGGGTACACCGCGCTCGCGTCGATTTTCGACGAAAGGAACGGGGGGTTCGGAGGGGCCCCGAAGTTCCCTCTGCCTCTGTCGACCGACTTCATGCTGCGTTATCATTCCAGGAACGGGACTGAGCTGGCCCTGAGGGCTGCGACGAAGACCCTGGACGAGATGGCGAGAGGGGGGATAAGGGACCATCTGGGAGGAGGCTTCCACAGGTACGCGACCGACCGTGTTTGGCTTGTCCCCCATTTCGAGAAGATGCTTTACGACAACGCGTTGTTGGCCAAGGTCTACATCGAGGCATTCCAGGTCACCGGCGCAAGGGAGTACGCGCGGGTGGCCTCCGAGACGATCGGCTGGATGATCTCGGAGCTTAGAGACGACAAGGGAGGTTTCTATTCCGCGCAGGATGCGGACACAGCCGAGGGGGAGGGAGTCTACTACACGTGGACCCCGGAAGAAATCGGAAGGATCCTAGGGAGCGACGCCGGGACCTTTTGCTCTCTCTACGGGATTACCAGAGGGGGAAACTTCGAAGGAAGGACAATCCTCCACGCTGACGCGTCCCAGTCATTGGAGAAGCGAATCGGAGGGTCGGAAGCCGAGGTCTATGCCAAGCTCGAAGGTTGGAAGAGAAAGCTCTACGAGGCGAGGCTCAAACGGCCCAGGCCCAAGACAGACGAGAAGGTGCTCACTTCCTGGAACGGGCTCGCAATATCGGCTCTGTCTATGTCAGGCTCAGTGCTAGGCGACGTGGAGCACCTGGAGAAGGCGGCAGAGGCTGCAGAGTTTGTCTTGAAGGTGAACTCCAGGGGAGGGAACCTTCTTCGAAGGTCCGTCGGAGGGGAGGCTGGACTGGACGGGACCCTGGAAGATTATGCGTTTTTCGTGCAGGGCCTCCTCGACCTCTTTGACGCGACGTCCGACCCAAGGTGGCTCAAGGAAGCGGAGAGGCTCACGCGCATCATGGTCAGGGTCTTTCATGACAAGAAGGATGGAGGGTTCTATTCATCACAGGAAGAAGCACCCTGGAGAAGGAAGGAAGACTACGACGGCCCCACCCCTTCAGGAAATTCGGTCGCAGTGAACAACCTCATCAGGTTGGCTGAAGTGATCGGGGACTCGGCCCTGAGGGAGCTCGCCGCCAATGCTTTGAAGCTGTTCGCCTCCAAGATGGAGGACAACCCGGCTGGACACTCGTGCATGCTGGGGGCGGTCGACCTCCTGGTGAACGGCCAGAAGGAAGTTGTGATCACCGCGAATGACAGGGAATCCGCGAAGGAAATGACCGCGATCGTTCGCGCCACATTCATGCCCGGGATGGCGACCATCGTGGCGACGCAGAAGAACGCCGCCGCGCTCGCAAAAGCGACCCCCCTATTGGAGGGGAGGAGCCCAGGCAAGAAACCAGTGGCGTACGTGTGCGAGAACTTCACCTGCAAGCTACCGGCCACGACTCCCGACCAGCTCAGGGAACAGCTGAACCCTCGGACGGGCTAGGATTTTAATCGGGCTCGCTCGCGCCGTCCACGCATGGGAGTCTGGGAAATCCGCGGCCTTTTCGGGAACGAGTATGCGATGGAGCAGGCCATAGAAGAGCTGAAGAAACACAAGGGCTTCGAGTGGGAGGTCCTCGACAGAAGGAACCTGTCTGTCAGGTTCTCGAGCAGGGACCCTCAGACCGAGTCCATAGTCAGGAGGACGTTCGAGATCAATCACGGATGGGTCGAGTCGGAAGCCCCCCTGGGAAGGTACGACCAGAAGAGGAAGGAAGAGAGGCAGAAGAAGATGAAGAAGGACGAACTGAAGCGCAAGCGCGCGGCGAAGTGAGGCTACCGCTCAGTCTGCCCAGAAGCGGGGAGGGTGACGATCACCACGCACGGAGACCTGCTCACGATCCCGTACTCGTCCTTTGTTAGGAAGCTGTAGAAACCTGTCTCCCTGCTGCTGAACATGACCAAGACGTCGATCCCCCTTTCCCGGACATAGTGGGCGACGTCCCCCCCGACCTCCCTCACGGGGAGGATCTTCGGGTTGATGAACCTCCCTAGCGTCTTGATCGCGAGGCTAGTGAAGAACGAGAACTCCCTCTCCTCCTTCCTGAGGGAGTGGACCGTGTCAACGGCGTCGAGTGGGAGCGTAGGAGGAAGCTGGATCACCTTGGCAGCTGTTATCTCGACGTCCGCGACGGAAGCAGAGGAAGTCAGCGCGGCTGCGATAATGTAGGGGTCGGGGTGTGGTTCCTTCAGGACGGGAATCAGAATTCTTCTCGGGTTCTTCGGGATGGCGACCCCCTCCTGAGGCGTCTCGACGAGGACCACCTTCGACGGCGACGTGCGGGCAACGTGGTCGGAGACCC
Source organism: Nitrososphaerota archaeon (assembly GCA_016200045.1). Taxonomy (GTDB): domain Archaea; phylum Thermoproteota; class Nitrososphaeria; order Nitrososphaerales; family Gagatemarchaeaceae; genus UBA183. The sequence goes on from JACQFN010000012.1 coordinate 9,124, forward strand.
GGCCGAAAAGTTCCCGGAAGAGCGGCTCCCTGTGCGCGGACATCACGATCGCCTGCGCTTTTTTTTCTGACGCAGTGCGGACCACGGCCTGCGCTATCTCCTCCACCCCGGGAGGCTGCGATGAGGGCATAACCTCCACGTACTCGTACTTAACGGCCAGAGTGGAGGCCAGGTCTTCGATGTCCTTCTTCAGGCGCTCCTCGAAGGCGTGGTCTTCCTCACCCTCGAGGACGTGTGTGATGAATACCCTCGACCCCGAGTACTCGGCTATGTAGAAGGCGATGAAAACTGCGTTCCATTCCCGCGGCTGGTAAGCGAGCGGGAGCACGAGTGGGGCGTCGCTCCATGACCACTCGACGGGTGCCTCGCTCTCAGGCATCTGCCTTGCGTCCCTCCACGACCTTGCGATAGATAAGGTAGCCAGCGATTCCGACGACGAACCAGAAGGCCCCGACGAACCTTCCCACTGAAGAGAGGCCGACGAGGATTATCCAGACTATCGCGGCAGAGACCAGCCCTATGATCGGGATGATGGAGATTTGGTACTCGTTCCCCTGGCGACGGATTGTGAAGTTCAGGGGCATCTTCCAGCCTTTTCTCTCGGGATCCTTCACTCTCAGGACCATGGCGGCGGCGTTCACGTACATGTACGCGACCAGGGCCCCGAAGTTGTAGATGGAGATGATTAGGCTCAGCAGGTCGGTCCCGGGAAGGACGATGCTCGCGAGCAAGAGGATGCTCGCGATGCAGGAGAATAGCACGATCGTTACGTAGGGGGTCCTGAAGCGGGAGCTGACCCTGGCGAACCCCTTCGGCATCAGGCCAAGCCTTCCCATGGAAAAGGTCACCCTTGAGACGCCGACGACCCCCGTGTTCGTCGAGATATAGCAGACGAGGGTCCCCATCATGGCGATCCAGACGGCGAAGGCCGGGCCTATGACCGGGAGCGCATTTGCAAGCGGGACCGCAGGGGCCTGAGACTCGCCCACCACGGTAGCCGGCGGGACGATGCTCACGGACAGGAGCGACAGAGACACGGCCACGACGACCACTGAGGCGATGGCGGCCTTCGTCGCCTTTGGTATCACCTTAGAAGGGCGCTTTGTCTCCTCTGCAGCCTGCGAGATCGATTCGATGCCGATGAAGGAAGCTGCGGCCAGGGCTACTGCATAGGCGAAGGATTGATACCCGGGCTGCCCGAAGTTTCCTGACTGAACCGAATGAACGGCTGAGTTGAACCAGGTCGATATCGCCCCAGATGCGACGATCGAGGGGAGGCCGAAGAGAAGGAAGACCGACACGGTGACGAGGTCTAGCAGCACTATTGCGACGTTGAAACGGGACGAATAGCGTATGCCGATTATGTTCAGGATGACGAGGAGCAGTATCAACGCGACTGCCGTGAGCTCGTAGTACGGCGCTACCACGAGGAGGTTCCTCCCGGACAGTCCCCGGGTTATCACGCCGAGGTAGCCGACCGTCGCAAGGGAGAAGAGCGCGATGTCGACGGTGTAGGCGAGCATCAGGCCCCACCCTGCGATGAAACCGTGCAGCTTCCCGAACGCCTTCATCGAGTAGTACTGACCTCCCCCGGCAACTGGGTAAGCAGTGGCGAGTTCCGCGTAGCAGAGCCCAGTGCAGACATATGTCGTCGCCGCGATTGCGAATGCCAACGGGGATGCGACCCCGGCGAAGAACGCGATTACTCCGAGGACTACGTAGATGTCAGCGCCTACGTCGGCGTATCCCATCGAGAAGGAGCCCCAGGCGCCCACTTCCCTCTTGAGCTCGTGGGAATCCTCCTGTTCTACCTGGTCCAAACATCACAGCACTCTCCTTGAGAGCCTCGCGCGTTTCCGACCGCCGATTTAACGCTTGCTAGGTAGAGAGGTGGGTGGCTCTCCCCCAATCGATGGATGGCGAGCTCGGATGGGGACCTTCTCAACATTGAAAATCGCATTGGCGCATTAAATACCAGAGCCAGACCCTAAGCGATTCAGGGACATGCTCAGCCAAATCACGCTCAAGGTTAGGACAGAAAACAGGCTTCAGGAAGCAGCGACGGGCTTTGGGATGAGGCTCACCCTCGTGGACTGCAGGCCTTTCAACGAAAAGGGAATGACCCTCCTATTCGAACTCAAAGGAGACTCCAGTGCGAAGAAGAGAGTCTTGGCAGGCATGAGGAAGATTGAAGGAGTTCGACAAATAATAGCCGGCGAAGGGTCAGGTGACACCTGTCCCCTGCTGGTGGTGACGGACAGGCCCGCCGTGTGTCGAGCGTTGAATGACTCGGCAATCATCTGCCTTCAATGTCCCCTCAGCTCCACCGAGGAGGCCGCTGCCTGGAAGTTCATTGTGCGAAGATCGAGCGATCTGAACCGGGTGCTTTCCTCGATGACGCGAGACGGGGTGGATGCCCGGATCGAAGAAGTATCGCCGATGGAGGAAAGGCCTAGCCTTACCGACAGGCAGAAGGAAATAATGTGCACGGCTGTTTCGAGAGGGTTCTTCGAGTTCCCCAGGAGAATAAGCCTCACTGAGCTGAGTGACGTGGCGGGGGTCAAGCCATCGACATTGAGCGAGATCCTGAGAGGAGCCGAGAGGAGAATCATGGAAAGCGCACTCGGACCGTCGGTGTCGGATAGTCGGTGGGTGGGCCTTGAGGAAGACCGCGAGTCACCTACTCTCTGAAGTCGTCCCTATCTGGCATCGCCCGGCTGGAGCGCTCGCTCGCGGCCCACCCATAAATATCGTAGAAACTCTTCTCGGGTTCTCGGTTGGACCCTCTGGTCTCCGCCCTGCTCATTCTGGCGGTGGCATTCCTTTCGAACGTCTCGCCGTTCTTCGGAGCATCATACACCCTCTTCGCGACCCTCCAGTTGATACAGCTCGGGCAGTCCCCGTCCAACTTCCTCCTGGTCGTGGGGTTCTCTGCGGTTGGGGCGACGGCTGCCAAGGTCGTCATGTACTACGGGGCTTTCGGGTTCCGCGGAGCCCTGACGAGGAACAGGAACGTGCAGCTGATCGGGCGGAACTCGTCGAGGCGTGTTTTCTATCTTGTTCTGTTCGCAACGGCCCTGCTGCCAGTCCTGCCCCTTGATGACTTCATTTTCATCGGCGCGGGGGCAACCCGAGCCTCCCTCGGCAGGATGTCCGCGGTAACGCTACTGGCGAAGTCAATCAAGAGCACTTTCGAGATTGCTATCGAGGTCACCATCCTGGGCGACATAGGAGGAGCATTCGGGTTCAACGACACTCAGGCAACGATAGCCCTCGGAGTTGTCTTTCTGTTGGTAGGGGTTGCGATCTACAAGGTTGATTGGGCTAGTCTGTTTAGGAACAAGAAACTGCTCCTTGACGCTGGGACGGCCGCCGAGACCAAGCGGTCGTACAGATAAACCGTTATAGTTTCAATTCAACCGGCAGCGATTTGCGCGGGGGTCGCCCAGCCTGGTCAACGGCGCGAGGCTTAGGACCTCGTCCCTCAGGGGTTCGTGGGTTCGAATCCCACCCCCCGCATCTTTGCGGAAGTAATCGCCTGCTCGTTGGCTGCAGGGTCGCCGCGAGAGGTCCCGACAGACCTGTTTAACTGATGGCTGGCTCCACGAACTTCTGGGCAGGAGCTTGTACAGGCTGGGTCCGGAAGACTACCAGAGCGGCAGGCACATCCGGAAGATACTCCGTCTGGCCCGGGCCTCAAAGGAGGATGTATTCTTTGACCTAGGATGCGGCAGAGGTAGTTTGTGCATCGTCGCCGTCTTAGAGTTCGGAGTGAAGAAGGCGGTCGGGATCGAGCTTCACAGGGGAAGGGCCGCAAAGGCTGCAGCTTCGGTCAGGGAGCTCGGACTGGCGGACAGAATAGAAATCAGGAACGAGGACTTCATGGAGTCAGACCTGGCCGGGGCGACAATCGTCTATTCGGGACTCCAGGAAATTGAAGAGGATGTCGCGCTTCTCGAGAGGGAACTGAGGGCAGGTTGCAGGGTCGTCAGTCTCTTTCTCCCGTTCGTCGGAATACTGCCCGCAGCTTCAGACTACCCATTCTACATGATGAAATTGCCCTTCAAGAAGACGAGGGACCCTCTAACCTGGGTCGAGAAGACCCTGTTCAAGAAAGCCTCCGTGGCGGAATTCTATCGGGAGCTGGACAACGACAGGGAGTACAGATACGACAAGCGGGCCCTCAAGCGCATGATGGAGAATAGGCTCTCAGGTGGAACGGGAGTCCCGACGCCTAAAGTTAAAGTGGTATGACTTCAAAGTGGCGCTGAAGTGGGCTCGACGGGGCAGGAAGGAAGGCGCCTGGGCGCAATAATGTTCACCGACCTGGTAGGGTTCTCTGCGATGGCGGGGAAGGATGAGGATGGGACTTTGAGGATGCTGGGGGAGCACAGGAGACTGATGGAGGAGGTGTTCGGCAGTTACAACGGAAGGGTGGTGAAGTCCACCGGAGACGGGTTCTTGGTGGAATTCGCGAGTGCGGTCGAGGCTGTGAATTGCGCGGTCGAGGCACAGAACAAGATGACCTCTGCGAACCGAGGAAAGAAGATTGCCGAAATGATATCGATCAGGATCGGAATCCATGTGGGAGACGTGGTCCACTCCGGAGGGGACGTCTTGGGCGACGCTGTCAACGTCGCAGCCCGGGTCCAGCCTCTGGCTGACGTAGGAGGCATCTGCGTTACGAGGCAGGTCTTTGACCAGGTCGTCAGAAAGGTGCCGAACAGGATGGTAAAGATCGGGACGCGCGACCTTAAGAACATCCAGTATCCGGTAGAGCTCTATAAGGTCGAGGTGGCTTCGAAAACGACAGAACCAGAATTCGCTAATATGGACCCTCGCCGGCTGGCGATCCTGCCCCTGGCGAACATGAGCGGGGACCCGGAAGACAAGTACTTCGCTGACGGGATGACGGAGGAGCTGATTTCCACAGTGTCTAGGATCGGCGAACTCAGCGTCATCTCTCGCACCTCTGTAATGCGGTACAAAGACACCAACCTGCCGATCGGAGAGATAGGCAGGGAGCTGTCCGCGGGGGCAGTGCTCGAAGGGAGCGTGAGGAAGGCGGGCAACAAGGTCAGGATTACCACGCAGCTTATCGACGCGCGGAACGACCGCCACCTCTGGGCGCAGAGCTACGACAGAGACCTCACTGACGTCTTCGCCATCCAGGGGGACATCGCCGAGAGGGTCGCGGAAGCGCTGAAGGTCCAGCTGCTCGGGGAAGTGAAGGAGAGCTTCGCCAGAAAGACGACCGTCGACCCAGATGCGTACACTGAATACCTCAAGGGGAGATACTACTGGAATGAAAGGACCCCCGATGCCGTCAGGCTGGCTATCGTCCACTTTGAAAAGGCAATCAAGAACGACCACAACTTCGCCCCGGCTTACTCGGGGTTGGCAGACTGTTACTCCATTCTGGTCGACCTGCAAGCAATGCCTCGGGCCGACGGCCACCACCGTGCGAAGGAGTATGCGGAGACGTCACTTTCGTTGGATGGGTCGCTCGCCGAGGCCCACGCGTCGTTGGGCCTGATAATGGAAAATACATGGAATTTCAGAAAAGCGGAGAAAGAACTGGAAACGGCTCTGGAGCTCAGACCGAACTACGCATATGCGGCCCACTGGCTCTCATTCGTCAAACGCGGGCTGGGTCTGGAAGTGGAGGCGTTTGAAATGGAACGGCGCGCGCATGAACTGGATCCCTATTCGCGTCCCATCGCCATCACCTACGGAGCGGTCCTCACGAACCAAGGAAGGGAGGAGGAGGGTATGGGAGTGCTCGACAGGGTCGTCGAGTTGAACCCTGACTACGCCACCGGGTTCATGATGCGTGCATGGGGGCGTTCATCCCAAAAGGACTTCGACGGGGCCATCAGGGACGTCGAAACCGCCCTAAGGCTCATGGGGGGGAAGGGTGCGGACAAGATAAACCTGGCGTGGATCTACGCGGTAGCAGGAAAGCCGTCCGAAGCGACGAGGATGCTTGACGAAACAATGCAGGAGGAGGGCCCTCTTCTCTCCCCCGCCGAGGTCGCAAGCGCAATGCTGGCCTTGGGTCGCTCCGATGAGGGTTTCTCGTGGCTGAACAAGGCCGTCGACGAGCAAGATGGCAAGATTTTCTTTTTCGGAATGCATAACTTGGAAAGGCAATTCCTCTCGGACCCGAGATGGCATGAAATAGAGAATAGGCTCGCCGAATTCAGAAAATGAGCCTTTTCGGGCCTGACTGTCCTAGATGACGAGAGGCTTGTTGCCCACCGTAAGGTCTTCGAGGAGCTGGTAGCTCTTCAGAGCGTCCTTCTCCTCGATCACCACTATCGCGTGCGGACTGGTGGTGATGTACTCGATGAGGTTGATCCCGTTCTTCGCAAGGTGGGTGGTGATGGTCGCAACGACCCCCGGGAGGCTGAGTACCGAATCGGCCAGGGACACGACTATTTCTGCGAGCCCGCTCATCACGTTGAGGATGTGCTTCTTTGGAACTGCGGCGTTGAGCTTGTCGAGGTTCTTCGAGTCGGTCACCACCTTGACTGTCTCAATCCCGGCAACGATGTGGAGAGTCTCCCCTCTCGCGTAGTTCACCTCCCCTGAGAACTTCGCCAGCGCCCTCGGGATTTCAGGGTCGTTGTTCAGGGTGACCACGACTATGTTGTTCTTCAGGGTCAACTTCAGGACCAGCTTCCCCATGGACTCCCGCTTCCCGCTCACTTCCTTCGCTTCGTACTTCCTTACGAGGCTCACCGCAGGGTGGGCTGGCTTGTCCGGGGACCTTGAGACCACGTTGGTCCACGGAAGCCTGACCTTGTAGACGTCGATGGGAAACGCGATGTTCTTCAGGTTCTGCGACTCGAGCCTGACCAGTTCGTACGGGATCTTGTTGCGCACCTGGTCATAGACTTGCTCAGAGATGCACACATCGCCGCCCTCGGCAAGCGGCTCGATCCTCGACGCGATGTTAACCGCATCCCCATAGACGTCCCCCTTCTGATGGACGACGTCGCCGACATGAATCCCGATCCGGAGAAGCAGCTTCTTTCCCGCCCTCTTGTTGTACTCGTGGAGGGTCTTCTGAATCTCGATTGCGCACTCAGTCGCGTCGAGAGCGCTGTGGAATTCTATCAGGAAGGCGTCCCCCATCGTCTTGATCTCGTGGCCGTCATGCTTGTTTATGGCCGGCCTGACAAGCTCCCTGTGTTTCTTCAGGAGCCGCAGAGAGAGGGCCTCGTCCCTTTGGCTCAGGGCGGTGTACCCCACGATGTCGGTAAACATTATTGCGGCAAGTCTTCTACCTGAATGAGGCATGGTCTTTCGAATAGCGCCCTTTAGGTTCGGAATAAAACGTTTGCCGAAGGACGGACCCGAAACCGGTCAGAACTCAGAAAGTGAACAGACCGATGCCAAGGTCAAATAGGCCATCTAGATGCTCGTAGATGTCAGAGAGATGGAAGGCGCAAAGAAAAAATCGAGCCTAGAGGAATTGGCAGAAGCGTACTGGGAGGTCCGAATGCGGAACGACCCGCTCTACTCGACGGTCCTCGGTGACCGGCGATTCGACGACAGACTCCCCGACATCACCCCGTCAGGAATCTCGCGGGCGATGGATGACTACCGGACGATTCTGGGGGAGTGCGATGAACTCGACGGGGAGGCACTCGCAGCCCCGGAACAGCTGACCAGGGCCGCGCTTTCGGTTGAGCTCGGGGGGATGATTGACTTCATCGGCTGTCACCTGGAGTCTTGGACGGTCGACCCTCTGGAAGGTTGGCAAGTCCAGCTTCAGAACATTGAGTCTTTCCAGCCTGTGAGGAGTCCGGCTGAGGGCCGTTCGCTTGTAATGCGATGGAGCGCTGTGGGTCCCTTGATGGACGCTCACATCGAGAACCTGAGGAAGGGGCTCGCGTCTGGCAAGACTGCAGTCGAGGTGGAAGTGAAGAAAGTCTTGGAGGAGACTGATGACCTGCTGGGGAAGCCCGAAGATGAATGGGCGTTCCTTCGCCCCCTGAGGGAGTCCCACGAAGGCTGGTCGGAGGAAGAGAGGCGGGCATTCCGCGAAGGAGTGAGGTCGGCTACGAAGGATGCTATTTATCCTGCCTTCGCAAGATACTCCCGATTCCTGAGGACCGAACTGCTTCCAAAGGCCCGGGGGGCCGACAGGCCTGGTCTGATGTACCTTGAGGGAGGGGTGGAGGCATACGCCCGGTTGATCAACTTCCACACGTCGCTTGACCTCACCCCTGACGAGCTTCACCGGACTGGGATGAGGGAGGTAGCGAAGATTAATTCGGAGATGGAGAGTCTCGGCGAGAAGGTCTTCGGGGACAGGGACAGAAAGAAGACGATCGACAGGCTTCGGACCGACCGTTCGTTGTATTTCTCGACCCGAGACGAGGTTGCCGAGAAGGCGGAGCGGGCCCTCAGAAAGGCACAGGAAGCAATCCCAAGGTGGTTCGGGCGCCTCCCGAAGGCCCGATGCGAGGTCGTCAGAATGGAGGAGCACGAAGAGAAGCATTCAACGATAGCGTACTACCGTCAGCCCGCTGCAGACGGGTCAAGGCCTGGGAGGTACTACATCAACACCTCGGCCCCGGAAACCAGGCCGAGATACGAAGCGGAGGTGTTGGCATACCACGAATCCATTCCAGGGCACCACCTGCAGATCGCCATCGCCCAGGAGCTTGAGGGAATGCCGGCCTTCCGGAAGTACGGCGGCGTCACTGCTTTCGTCGAAGGCTGGGGGCTGTACACCGAGAGACTCTCGGAGGAAATGGGTCTCTACACTGACGACCTCGACAGAATCGGGGTGTTGTCGTACGATTCCTGGCGCGCTTGCCGCCTCGTCGTTGACACAGGCATGCACGCGAAGGGTTGGACACGGGACCAGGCGATCGCCTTCATGCTCGAAAACACGGCGCTGGCGAAGAACAACATCGTGAACGAAGTGGACCGTTACATAGCTTGGCCAGGTCAGGCGCTCGCCTACAAGACCGGCCAGCTCGAGCTGGTCAGGCTCAGAGGGGAAGCCGAAGCGAGGCCGGGCTCCAGGTTCGACGTGAAGAGGTTCCACGACGACGTACTCAAGAACGGCGCCCTCCCTTTGCCGGCGCTTAGGAAGGTCCTAGGTCAACCCGATTCGGCGAGATAGAGAAGAGCCAGCCCCACCGTTTTCGAGGTTCGAGAGGCTTTAATGACCCTCTATGCGGAGCAGGCTCTCATGGACTTACAGATAGCGCTCAACATCCTGGACGGGGCGCTCGTCCTTGGCGTGGCGATTCCGTCCCTCTTCCTCGCGCGAACGGTCAAGCAACCGAAGCTCAGGCTTCTCGCCGGTCTCCTCTCGGGGTTCCTGCTGATTCACGGCCTCTATCACGCGACCTTTGTTCTCGGCTCGATGCCAGGGCTCGAGGCATTGGGTGACCTCTCTGGCGTCATAGTCGAGCCCGCGGGGTGGCTGCTTTTCTTCATATTCTCCGTCTTGCTCTGGAGGTACAGTGAGTAGCATGGCGGAGTTCTCTTACGCGTCTGAGGCCGGCACTGCGGGGGCGTTCGCCGAGCTAATCTCGCTCTTCCTGATCGTCGGCTCGTTCATCCTAATCTCCTACCTCAACTCCAAGATCAGAAGCCGGCGTACCTTCCAGTTCGAGATGCTCATCTTCATCTCAGTCCTCGCGTTGGCGGAGATTCCCAGGACGCTCTATTCGCTCGGAATAATCGACATCGATTCCCTTTCTGACGTGGGGCTAGAGCTACACTCCGTCTCAATGCTGTTCCTCTCGCTGTTCGTCGGGTACAGGATCTACGGGTTCGCCAAGGGGAAGCCTGTTACTGCGGTGAAGGGAAGCTACGAGCACGTCATACTATCGTCTGTCGACGAAGCCCTGCTCGGGGTGTTCGGAGAGAACACTTCCAGAGCCATGAACTTCTACTTCGACAGGACCCTCGCCCTCGCTGACCCGGCCTCCTACGAAACCGCCCTGGCGCACGTCTTCGGGAACGGCTCGAAGCTGGTCACTTCGGCCATCCTCGACAACGTCTGCAAGAAGGCCGGGGTCGAAAGGGCCCGAGTGAACACCCTCACCGAGGCTTGGAACGAAACCAGGGCCAAGGTCTCGGGGAGGACCTGAGTCGCGGGTCAGGCCCGGAATCGGGCAACGCTTTTAGTCCAACATCCCGGAAGTTGGCAGCGGTCACGAAGGATGCTTTCAGCCGGCTTCGAAGCAAGAGAATACCAGTCCAAGATCGCGGAGACCGCCGCTTCCACCAACACCCTGGTGGTCCTTCCCACCGGGCTCGGGAAGACGATGATCGCAGTGATGGTGGCGGCAGTACGCCTGAAAGAGCACCCAGGGTCAAAGGTCGTGGTCCTCGCGCCGACGAGGCCCCTAGTCCTGCAACATTACGACACCTTCAGGAAGAATCTGGAACTCCCAGAGAGCGCGTTCGCCGTCCTGACCGGGACGGTCGACCCCGGCGAGAGGGAAGTACTCTGGCTGAAGGCACGGGCAATTTTCGCGACCCCCCAGACCGTCTACAACGACGTCAGACTCGGTAGGGTGACCATGCGCGACGTAGCGCTCGCCGTATTCGATGAGGCGCACAGGAGTGTGAAGGACTACACGTACACGAAGCTGGCCGAGGCCTACAGGGCCGGAGCCCGCCACCCCCTGATCTTGGGCCTGACAGCGTCCCCCGGCGGGTCCAAGGAGAGAGTGAACGAGATCAAGAGGAACCTGTTCATCGAAAGGGTCGAGGCCCGGACCGATGACAGCCCTGACGTGAGGCCCTACGTCGAGCAGACGGCGATCCAGGTGGTCAAGGTCGCGGTCCCCGACGAGTACTACGAGTTGGTGCTGAGGATAAGGGAGCTGTTCAACGACAAAGTAAACAAGTTGATGGCAGGGGGGTTCCTGAGGACCAACCGAGTCTCGAAGAAGGCGATACTCGAAGCCCGGGCCTCCATTTCGGCGAGGCTACGCTCGGCCCAGGCTACAGGGGGCCAGAGAGGGTACATCTTCGGTGCGATAATGAACCAGGCGCAGGCGGTCGTAATACTGCATGCGCTCGAGGTCATCGAGACGCAGGGTGCGCCGACCCTGGTGAGGTACCTCGACAGGGTGAAGGAGAGGCCTGACAAGGGGAAGGCAGTTTCGTCCCTCGTCAAGGACCCGAAGTGGCTGAGGATCGAGGAGGAGGCGGGAAAGGCCAGGGGCGTCGAGCATCCCAAGATGCTCAAGGTGGCGGAGATAGTGTCGGAGCAGTTCAGGAAGAAACCCGACTCTCGGGTGATCGTGTTCACCCAATACCGGGACACGATCGAGGAGGTCGTGGCGACCCTGCGGAAGGGCGGCCACTCCGCCAGGAGATTTGTGGGACAGTCAGACCGGGCAGGAGACGAAGGGATGGACCAGGCGGAACAGACAAGGACACTCGAAGAGTTCAGGGCGGGGGGATTCAAGATCCTCGTGAGCAGCAGCATAGGAGAGGAGGGTCTTCACGTCCCGGACGTCGACCTCGTCGTCTTCTACGAAGCGGTCCCCTCGGAGATACGTTTCATTCAGCGGCGGGGGCGCACCGGGAGGACCATAGAGGGGCGGGCCGTGATCCTGCTGGCAGAGGGGACCATCGACGAGTCATACTACTACAGCTCTATGCGGAAGGAGACGCGGATGCGGGAACTGATAGAGGAGTCCCAGAACAAGCCCGTCAGGAAGCGCGCGGGGCGGGCCCCCACGCTACTGGATTTTGTCGGCGACTGACCTAGGCCCTGCTCCCTACTACTGAAACCTTGATCAAGTTCGTGGTTCCCTTCATCCCGGGGGTGCCCGAGGTCACCACGATCCTCTCCCCCTTCTTCGCGAGGCCGAGTTCCTTCGCGGCGGAGTCGGCCCTCTCGAACAGCCAGTCAACGGTCTTCGCCCTCCTTGAGACGAGGGGGATGACCCCCCGGTAGAGCATCATTCGCCGTGCTACCCTGGACTCGGTGCAGAGGGCGACTATCGGCTGGCGGGGCCTGTGCATGGCCACCCTTCGAGCCGTTGAGCCAGTCTGCGTCGGGGCGACTATCGCCTTCGCGTTGACGTAGTCGGCGAGCCTGCAGGCTGCCCTTCCGATCGACTCCGCGGTGTCCTCCCTTCGGACCGCCTCCGGAGGCTGGGGGGCCGACCTGAGCGAGGCCTCGGTGGACCGAGAGATCCTGTCGAGCATCTGGACCGACTCCACCGGAAATTTCCCGACCGCAGTTTCATCGGACAGCATGACCGCGTCAGCCCCGTCGAGAATGGCGGTGGACACGTCCGTCACTTCCGCCCTTGTCGGGACCGGGAAGTTGACCATGCTCACCAGCATCTGGGTGGCGACTATCACCGGCTTCCCCACCCTGTTGCAGGCTGCGATGATTTCCTTCTGGATGCGGGGGACGGTTTCGATTGGCACGTTTATCCCCAGGTCTCCTCTTGCGACCATCACCCCGTCCGCCTCGTCGAGGACTTCGCGGAATTTCCTGACGGCTTCTTTCTGCTCCACCTTCACGACGAGGAAGGCCCCGCGACCGACGAACCTGCGGGCTCCCCTGACGTCGGCCGCGCTCCGGACGAACGAAAGGGCGACGAAGTCGACCCCTTCGCGGACTCCGAACCTGATGTGCTCGACGTCGTTCGGGGTCGGAACCTTTAGCTTGAGTCTAACGCCGGGCGCGTTGACCCCCTTCCCGGAGGCGAGGACCCCTCCGTTGAGAACCGTGCACCTGACCCCTTCTTCGAGGCTTCCTTCGACCCTCAGCCTGATCAGCCCGTCGGCGAGGTGGAGGAGGTCCCCCTTCTTCAGGGAGAGCAGGAGCTCCGGGTAGTTCACGGTCGCGATGTGCTCATTCCCTTCGACGGAAGAAGGCGTCAGCACGAACGACGACCCCTTCACAAGGTCAGCGGAGCCGTTCTTCATCCTCCCGACCCTCACCTTGGGTCCCGGAAGGTCCTGGAGGATCGCGACCATCCGTCCGGCACTTCGAGCTTCGGCCCTGATCGTCCTTATTTCCTCGAGATGGCTCAGTGGGTCGCCGTGCGAGAAATTGATCCTGAAGACGTCGACCTCCCTGACGAGTCTGCGAACTATCCTCGGGTTTCGGGTCGCTGGCCCAATGGTCGCGACTATCTTGGTTCTGCGGGTCCGCACTGCCGCCGCGGATTGGTACGGCCGCTGGTTAAAGCTGAGTAGGAACTGCCCGAACGTTCCCGAGTGCGGATTGCTTATAACCGCTGGACAGTTCGGCCGTTCAAATGCCCCCGTCGATGGAGGCCGCGGGACTGACAAAGCGGTATGGCTCCTTCACCGCGCTTTCCGACCTGAATCTCAAACTCGAGGGGACGAAGTGCGTCGGGTTCCTGGGCCCGAACGGGGCCGGGAAGACCACGACCATGAAGATGTTCACGGGCCTGATCTCGCCCACAGGGGGGAAGGCGATGATAAACGGGGTCGAAATAAGGGAGGACAAGAAGAAGGCCCTTGGTTCCTGCGCATCGCTCATTGAGACACCCGAGATCTATCCTGCCCTGACCGCCCGCGAAGCGCTCATGATGCTGGCGGAGCTCAGAGGCGTGCCGAAGGGAGAGAGACTGAAACGCATCGACGAGGCCCTGGGGAGGGTCAAGATGCAGGAGTGGGAGGACAAGAAGGTGGGAAGCTTCTCGAAGGGGATGAAGCAGAGGGTCAATGTTGCGTCTACGCTGCTCACCGACCCCCAGGTCATAATTCTGGACGAGCCTTCCACGGGGCTCGACCCGCGCGGGATGAGCGAGGTAAGGGACATCGTAAAGTCCTTGGGGAACAGGCTTGTGTTCATGAGCTCCCATCTGCTAAGCGAAGTCACCGACGTCTGCCACGAAGTGGCCATGATCGACCACGGAAAGCTGCTGGTCTACGACACGATCTCCAATGTCACTGCGAAGTTTTCGGACGGGGGAGGGATGGTCGAGGTCGGTTTCTCAAGAGAAGTCGACGACGAGCCGGCGGGAAGAATCAGAAAGATGGAGGGAGTCCTCGAAGTGCGAAAGTCGAACGGAAGGCATCTGATCGTGAAGTTTGCTGGGGGGCTCGAGGCTCAGGAGAATCTCTTCGAGCAGGTTGCCGGACTCGGGAAGGGAATAGTCAGCTTCAAAGAAACGTCGTCTGGCCTGGAGGAAGCGTACCTGAAGCTGATCAAGGAGACCGTCTAGCAGTGAATCCCGGCCCTTCCGTCGAGACGGCCAGGATCTCGACTATCGCTCAGGTCAGAATAGTCACCAAGTATGCGTTCCTGAATTATTTCAGATCGAGGAGGTTCTACGTCATGCTGACGATTGTCCTCCTCATGAGCGGGCTCCTCACTTTTGCGGCTGGATACTACAGGCCTGCCTTCTTCGGTTTCGGAGTCCCCACCACGGGGAACCCATCGCTCCCGTTCTACACCGCATGGTGGGGGAACTTCGTGTTGCTCGTCACCCTCCTGTCGGTCGCGTTCTTCGGAGGCGACGCGATCTCGGGGGAATTCCAGAACAAGACGGGGTATTTCCTGGTCCCCAACCCCATCAGGAGGTCAGCTGTCTACGCAGGCAAGTGGTTCGCGGCCCTGATCGCGGCGACCACGATGTTGGCGATTTTCGCTTTGATTGCTCTGGGCAACGGCGTGTACTTCTTCGGGACCTCCGTCCCCTATGAGTTCGCCGAGTCGGTTCTCTTCGCGTGGTTCGACCTCGTGGCAGTCCTTGCGTTCGCCTTCATGTTCAGTTCCCTGTTCAAGAGCAGCGCGATTTCCGTCTTGATGATCGTGATAATGCTGCTGTTCGTGTTCAACATAGTTGACACCATCCTCACTGCGGTGGCTGGGATAGAGCCGTGGTTCTCCATCGTCTACGCTGGATCGATAATCCCAAGCGTGCTCACGGTCCCGTATCCGACGACGTTCACGGCGGGGCAGGGCCCGTTCAGGCAGACGGTCTTCGTCCCGACGATTCCCGAGGGCCTTGCAATACTAGCTGCGTACTTTGTGGTCACTGCCTTGGTCGGGCTGTATCTCTTCGAGAAGAAAGAGTTCACCTAGACTCAGCCGCTCGTCAGGAGGAAGTCATTGACCCTCCCCCCTTCAAGGTTCACTATGGCGCCCCGAAGGATTCCGTCCGCGTACTCGCTCCCGGGGTTCAGGCAAAGGGTACTCCCGATTCTGACGAACCCCCTGGACTCGTGGATGTGCCCGTGAAGCCCTAGGATCGGCTGGTGCTTCTCTATCGCCTCCCTCACCGCCGAACTCCCGGCGTGGATGAACTTTATCCCGAGGCCTTCCTTCACGTACTCGAAATCGGAACTTACGGCGGGGGCTTTGTCGAGCTCCGTGTCCACGGGAGGGACGTGCAGGTTGTAGACCGCGGTTTCAGGCCTCTTCAGGTTGGTGACAAGGGACTCGATCATCTCCCCGAGCCGCGACTCGCTGACCTCGCGTGGGCTCTTCCAGGGAGTGGGGTTCGCGTACCCCAACGTGATCATCTCATACCCGCCTTCGAGTTCCACCGCCCGTCCCTCGGGGTTGACTACGTGTCCTGAGTCTCTCAGAAGACCGTCGACCCCGGGCCTGTCGTCGTTTCCCGGGGAGATGTAGCATCGGACCTCGGTCCCCGCGAGCCTTGATTCCGCGAGTTCGAGCCATGAGGAAAGGAGCGAAAGCATGGCGTCGTTGAAGACCCTTTCTTCTCTTGCGGGGTCGGCCGCTGCCTCCTCGATTTCCTTCTTCGATGCGACGAACGAGTACTGGCCGGCGTCCTGGAGAAGCCTTCTGGTCTCGGCCAGCTTCTCTTTATCCACTGTCTCATCGTGCCCGAAGAGTCTGAGCTCGAACTTTCCGTCGGGGCGTTCTGTTATCGGGACCAGGACCTTCCCCGTGATGTCCCCCCCGAGAATCAGGGCGTCAGCCTTGTAGACCCTCGACGCGTTGAGGAACTTCCGAAAACACCTGTCTGAGGCGTGCACGTCGGTGGTGAAGAAAAGCCTTGGCAATTCTGATTCGAGAGCGGCTTTCAGGTCCGATTCTATTTAACGGCGTCCGGTAGGAGGTGAGTTACCTTAGGAATCCGAGGAGGTGTTTCCCCTTCGAAGCGAAAGCGGCGGCCAGGAACATCCCGGCGCTCCACGACTGTCCGTACTGCCCGAGGGCCTCCCCCGTCTTGCCATGGATCCATTCGTTGAACCCCGTCGTCTCGCCGGGACGGAAGACCGCGTTCCCTTTCGAGAGGCTCTCGAGCTCCCTGTCGGCGCCCTCGACCCCCATCAGGTACAGGGCCGCGACGTGGGCACCCCCGACGAAAGGCCAGACCCCTCCGTTGTGATAGGAATACGGACCGCTCTGGTGCTGCGGAGGCAGGACAGAGTCGAACGTCCTGTCGAAACCTGCCCCTTCCGACCGGTAGGGTGGGTCCAAGACCCTGCTTGGATACGGCCGGGTGAGCCCCTTGGACCTGGCGGACGCGAGGATCGCAAGAGACGTCTTCGCCTCGCTCAGCCCGGAGAGGACACACAGGACGTTGGAAAAGGTGTCGAACCTCGTGTCCATTCGGTAGAACGAAACGTAGTGCAGGTAGTGCCTCGCGTGGAACCCGGTCAGGCGCCCGTCCTTCAGCGTCAGGGCCAGCCTGGGCCAGTAACCACGGAGCCTGTCCGGGCTCAGGTCGTCCGGGAGGAACACGTCGTTGAACCGCTGGAGTAGCGAGCCGAAGTCCAGCCTGTAGGGGGATTCCATCCTCCCGCCGGACTCGGAAAGGAGCCAGTCGATGCATCTTGTCGCGATAAGGAACAGGGTGTTGTTGTAGAGCGTCTTCCCCGTCCTCTGGATGGCCGCGTCCATCCAGTCCGCCCCTTGAGGCGAGTCTATCAGCCACGTGTTGTTGGCGTCCTGGTGCCTCAGCCACCTGTACGTCTTCCCTGCCACGTCGAGAGGCTTTCGGAGCAGCGACCTGTCGCGGGTCGCGCTGAAGAGGCTGGCCAAGCCTATCACGTACCAGGACGACGAGTCAGTCGACCCCGAATAGCCGTACTCCGGGGCGTCGGCGGACAGGTCGTAGAAGTTCGCTATCTGGCCGAGAGGGGAGGCAGTCTTCGCGAAAGTCAGGACGTTCCTCTTGGCGCACTCCAGGAGGGGGTCGTCAGCAAGCAGGTTCGCCCCGAGAAACGAAATGAAGGAATCCCTCGCCCAGACCTGGTTGTAATAGGCGGAAGAGGCCTTCAGCCCTTCGTCGACGCAGTTCCTGCGAAGGAGGGCGACTGCCCGGTCGAATGTGACGGGACCGGTTCGGACCACGCGGCTCAGCCTTGGGAGGCGGTCGACTCGATCGCCCTGGTTATCCCTTCGAATATCTCAGCGACCTTCTTGGTCGCGAAGCCCCTGAGGAGGGTCGAGCCCAGCCCCGCCATCACCCCGGTGATTTCGGCGTCCGCGGCCCACTTCATCGTGGTCGGGGAGCTCCCGGCCAGCACAAAAGTACTCTTGATTGCAATGTTGCTCCCGCTCCCCGTAGCCTCAACCTGGAGCTCCGCCTTCGACGGTGGGTCCACCGAAGCGATTGACATCTTGGCCTTCAGTTTGCTTGAGACGACGGCCACCCTGACCCTGATCTTCGCCTCCAGGTGGGTCTCGTCGATCACCCTGACGTCTTCCGCGTCTGGAAGGGTCTTCGCGAGGAACCCGGTGTCGGTGAGGAGCCTGAACACCTTCTCAGAGGTCGCATTGATCGAGTTGGTCCCGTCGAGATGAAGTTGCACGCTGGCCGCCGGCCGACGCGCCCGCTATAAGGGTCACCGGTAGGCTTCGAAGTCTCTGCCGAGAACGGAAGAGGCTATCTTCAGTTCCATTATCTCGTCGGTCCCCTCGTAGATCCTTGCTACCCTCGTGTCGAGGAAGTGCTTTGCGACCGGAGACATGATCGAGTAGCCGAACCCTCCGAAGACCTGAACGGCCCTGTCCGCGGCTTCGAAGGCGCAGCGGGAGGCCATGTACTTCGCGATTGCCGAGAGCCTGTCGGACTCCCCCCGGAGGGCCATGTCGTTCGGGTTCCTCTCGTATTCGTCCTTCTTCATGGCGGCCCTGTAGACGAGCCACCTGCAGGCCTCGAGAGACGATTCGATGAAAGCGACGTGCCTCTGGATGAGCTGATGCTTCCCGATGAGCTTCCCGTGCTGGACGCGGGACGTCGCCCTCTCTCGGACCTGGCTTAGGCAGTCCTCCATGACCCCCACGCACCCCGAGCCGATGCCTATCCTGCCGTTGAGCAGGGCGGAGTAGGCGACGGAGAACCCCTTCCCCTCGGCGCCGAGCAGGTCGGCGGAGTCCACGTGGACCTCGTCGAGAGACAGGAGCGAGGTGTCCGAAGTGAAGAGCCCTATCTTCTCCTCGAGCCTCATGTCGACCTCGAACCCCTTCTCCTTCGTGTCTACGATGAACGCGCTCGGACCCTTCCCCCCTTCCTCGGGGTAGGCGAATACTATCATGTTGGTGGCCACTGACCCGTTGGAAATGAGGTACTTCGAGCCTGTGAGGCTGAAACCGTCCCCGTCCTTCCTGTAGGTCGTCTTCAGGGAAGCCGGGTCAGACCCCGCTTCTGGCTCAGTCAGCCCGTAGGCGAGGATTACCTCCCCCCTCGCTGCGCCGGGGAGGTACCTCTCTTTGACCTCGTCGCTCCCCCAGTCCTGTATCGTGAGGCTGCCAAGACACTGGTGGACGTCGACGAAGGTGACGACCCCCAGCCCTGCCTGGCCCATCCGCTCGAGGAAAAGGGACTGCACCAGCTGGCGCGCCCCCCTTCCGCCGTATTTCTTGGAGATCGGAACCCCCATCAGGCCGTGCCTCTTCAGGACCTCGGGGACTTCCGGGTTGTACTT
Source organism: Nitrososphaerota archaeon (assembly GCA_016200045.1). Taxonomy (GTDB): domain Archaea; phylum Thermoproteota; class Nitrososphaeria; order Nitrososphaerales; family Gagatemarchaeaceae; genus UBA183. The sequence continues at coordinate 28,015 of JACQFN010000012.1, forward strand.
CCTCTCGATGTACTTCTCGAACTCCGAGGTCATGAGCTCCGTGGCCGCGGCGTCGGCGTCCTCCAGGATCTTCCGCTCGGAGTCCTCCAGTCCGACCATCGACGACACCTCTTCCACAGACCTGCTGAACTGCCCCTCCATGATTCCCTCCCCGAGGGGCGGCTCTTTAACCGTCGCGATTCGCAAGAGCTTTTTCTGGGAGCGGGGGCCCGGAAGTCCGGTTGAAGATCGACAAGGCGGGGGACCTGATCTACTGGACGTACTACATGATCGACTGGAAGAAGGTGGTCCAGGAGCCGTCGGACAGGAGGTGCCAGCAGTGCGGGAAGCCGATGCAGAAGGTCGAAGCGGTCACGGACGCGAAGGGGGCGTCGTACGACGGGTACGTCTGCCACGGCGATAAGGTGCTGGTTTGGGTCAGGAGCCGCTAGCGGGCCGCTCGGCTTCGTCGCTGAAGCCCTCCCCGTACCTGTGCGGTCTGGAATAGTTCTTGGCGAGCTTCTTTTCGAAGGCGAGGTCCAGGTCCGCTGCAGGGTCTATGAGCCGGGACGCGTCGAGCACGTAGAAGATGACGTCGATGAGCTCTTCGATCGTCTCCTCTTTCGGCCTTCCCTTCTTCCACGAGTCTCCCGCCTCCCCGAGCTCTATGAAGGCGAACAGAAGCTTCTTGGGAATCTCAGACGGAGTGTTGCCGAACCCCTTTGCGGCGACCAGCTCCCCCACCTTCTTCCTCGCTTCCTCGAACGAAGGCACGGCCCGCGACCCTGCATCCGTGTCTATGAACCCTTCGTCTTCGGAGAGACGACATTCCTGAAGTACGGGCAAGACCTCGAAAGGGTGCAGCTGCCGCAGCGGGGCCCGATGGGCTTGCACTTCGTCTGTCCGAACCGGACGAACAGGTCGTTGAGGTCCAGCCAGTAGCGCCTCGGAACGGTCTTCGTCAGGACCTTTTCGGTCTCCTCAGGGGTCTTGGTGGAGGCCAATCCCAGCCTGTTGGAGATCCTGTGGACGTGGGTGTCGACCGGGATTGCGGGGGTGTTGTAGGCGTACACCAGGACGCAGTTCGCCGTCTTCCTCCCGACGGCATGGAGTTTGAGGAGGTCTTCCATGTTGTCGGGCACTTTGCCCCCGAACTCCGCAAGGAGCTGCTTTGAGACCCTGATGATGCTCCTCGTCTTCATGTTGTAAAAGCCCGAGGGGCGGATCAGCCTCCTCACGGTCGCTGGATTCGCGTTCGCGAGTTCTTCCGGAGAACTGAACCGTGAAAACAGGCTTTCGGTCGCCCTGGTCGTGTTCTCGTCCCTTGTCCGCTGGGAAAGGATAGTCCCTATCAGGACCTTGAAGGGGTCTCCCCCCTCGGTCTTCTTCAGGTCGGCGAGGGCGGTCGCCCGCTCGTCCCCCGAACCGTAGACCATCGAACGGATCTCGGAGAGTACTTGCTGAATGCTCAGCTTGCTTCTGATGCCCAAGGTTCTCTTCTGTGCCACTGTGCGATGTCTTCGGCGGTCTTCCCGAGGTCGTACTCGGGCTTGTACCCGAGCTCTGCCCAAGACGCCTGGTCCTCGAACCGCAGGGAGGCTTTGAGTTGGGCGGATGCGTACTGCGATACCTTCGACCGGGTGAACGCCCCCTCTGTCGCCAACCTCGCGGTGGACCTCTCGGAGGTTAGAACCGCCCTAGCAACGTCCTCGGCCGTCGAGTCGAACGACTTCACGAGGTAGGTCTTGGTGTGGAGCGAGGAATTCGCAGCCGCCTTCAGCATGGCCTGTGCTATGTCCCTCGGATGGCTCCAGGACATCGGATGCGAGCGCGGAACCACGACCTTTCCGGATTCGATCATTTGGAGGATCGGCACCACGAAGGTCGGTTCCCTCGCTCCGACGGCCTTCGCTGCCCTGATTATCACGACCCTTGGCGACGGGCTCCGCCTTGCGAATTCGAGGAGGACCCTCTCAGCGCCTGCCTTTGCGCTCTGGTACTCCCCGTCAGGCTCGATGGGGGTCTCGGCCCTCACGGAGCGCGCCCCGAACCCGTAGACGTCCACCGTGCTCAGGTGCACTATCGCCTTGACCTGCATCTCCTGGGCGACTTCAAGGAGGTTCATGACCCCCTCGGTGTTGACCTTCTCGAAGTCCTCTTCTTCTCCGGGCATCGGGGAAGCCATGCTGAATATCGTATCCACTCCTTCGGCTGCCTCATGAAGCGAATGGTGGTCCAGCAGGTCGGACTCCATGACCTGGACCCCATTGGTGTCGAGAACCTTCAGATGGGCACCTTTCCTGAAGGTTCCCTTTGAAATCTCGCCCTGCTGGAAGAGATACTCGACCAGGTGCCCTCCAACAAATCCCGTTGCGCCGACAAGAAGGTTCAGGGCCCCCACGACTCCTTGGCTAAGTCCCCATGTGCTGGTGCCGGTGTTGCTCGCCGGGTTTCGGCTCTGCGTCGAACTCCCCCCTGACCAGCCTGAGCTGCATGTCTTCCTCGAATTTTTCGAAATCGTCGACCACAGTCGAGATGGACTTCCTCGCCGAGGGGGTGAACTGAGGAGAAAAATTCTGGCCGCCGAACCTTCCATAGGCCACCCCGCTGAACTTTACCTTCTTCCCCCCGATCTCGACGAAGCCTTTGATGAGGTTCGCCACCTCCCCTTCGCTCACAAAGTCTATCACAATCCTGTAAGCCGGAATGGCCAATCGGGCCCGTGCCCGACGGCCGCTCTATTTGGCTTAGGCGGTGAGGGCGTGAGGAATGTCTGTCTCCGGGGCCTGACACCCTTTGCCACCTTTGATTCTCAGCGTCGAAAATTGTCTCAGCATCTTAAATATCGTGCGTCTTGGGAGAGATGAACGAGGTAACGACAGAAAAATGCAACCGCCAAAGGGAAAATGGATGCCTAGGTTCATTTGGGCTGCGGTAGTCCAGGGACTCTTCGCTGTACTCTGGACGCTCTTCTTAGTCAACCCATGGTACCAGCTGTTCGGGTCTGTGCCTCCGTCAAGGATGATAGCGCTGGGGAGTGCAGGCTCGTGGTTCACCTTCGGGTACATCCTCTACATCCTAGTCGGAGTCATCGGGGTCGCCGTTACGGCCCTGTTCTACTACTACATCGAGGACATACAGGGGAAGGTCTATTCAGGTCTGACAAACGTTCTCGCATGGCTTCACTACGTCCTGATGAACGTGGGAGTGGCTGCGTCCACGTGGTCGCTCATGTATGCGGGCTATGTCGGAGGCAGCTACCTCGCAGTCCACGGCGTGGCCAACGGCACTGCAATAGGGTACGCCCACGTGAACCTGTTGTCTCCTTGGGTCAATCCGATAGGCTATCTTGTGGGGATGGCCACTCTCGGGGTCGTCCTCGGTGGCCTAGGCTACATAATCAGAAGCAGGACGAAGTAGGTGCCTGCTCCTGACCCCTTTTCTAAAGCACCGCTCCTAATCCTCAAATAAGCTATCTCGCGGTTGAGACTCGTGAACCTACGCTTCACGTTTCCTGGCGGCGGCAGAGCCTGCAGATAAGCGACCCGACCGAAGTCCAGGCGCTGGTGCAGGGCCTGGCGGACGAATATTCGCGCAAGATCCTGCTGTCGACCATCCCGACTTCGAAGTCCGTGGACGACATCAGCCGCGAGAACGACATCCCCCTCAGCACATGCTATCGGAGGGTCCACGAGCTTCTAGATTCTCAGATCATAGTCGTGGACAAGATCATCGTGACCGGCGACGGGAAGAAATACGAGCTGCTGAGGGCCGCATACAGGTCGGTGACGGTCAGCTTCGAAGACGGGATGATGAAGGTCGAGGCGGTGATAAACGAGGACGTCGCGGAGAAGCTGAGAAGGCTCTGGCTTACGATGAAGGTGACGAAGTGATTGCCACAGTTGAGAATCGAGCCCCATGCTTTAATCGTCCCGGGAGGGGGTGGACGGCAAGGATGGATCTGATCTACCTAGACGCAGCGCAGGGGCTTATCCTGGCGTTCGGGGGCACGGTCGTTTTCTACGCAGTGAGGGCCTTCCTGAGGACCAAGAGCCGCGCGATGCTGATGCTCGGGCTTGGCTTCGCTTTCGTAACGGCGGGCGCAGTCATGGCCGGCGTCCTGTTCAACACAAATGGGGACCTGGTCGCGGCAGAAACGGCGCAGGCCGCGAGCCAGGCCGTGGGATTCCTCATCATAGTCTACTCGTTCACAGGCACGAAGGACTAGCGTCCCTGCATGCAGGGAAGGGTACTGGAAACCTATCTCAGCATCTCTGCCTGGATGATTTCGGAGAGCTTCTGGAAGTACAGCCTCGTCGCGGTTGGCATGTCGGGAAGGTTGCGGTCTATCGCCTCCAGGACGTACTTCACCGCCCTCTTCGAAGTCTTGAATTCGAACTTCATCGGGAGTATCGGGTCCTGGACCACGTCGATCGAGTCGACCAAGTGTGAAGGGGCTTCCGTCTTGGCGTCGTCAGCCACCTTGTTGTACCACCCAGCCAGCACCTCTGGGTCCAGCCCGAGCTTGACGTCCTCTATCTGTTTCAGCAGGCGGTTGAGGACTAACATTTCTTCGTTTGCCAACGCCCTTCGCCATGATGAGGGAGGTCAGGACTCGATTAAGCGGTGGTGTGTAAAGTAGTTGAGTTCGTGGGTTGGCCGCTAGCTGCAGCGCATCTGGAAGACCTCGGTCTTCTCGTACTCGGCCTCCCAGAGATGGGTGCTGTTCCTTCCCCTGTGAACCGTCAGTAGGGTGTAACCTTCCGGGGCCTCGTTGTAAGCCCTGGCCAGAATGGAGGTCGCCGGCTCGGTGTCTTCGTCGAAGTTCACGACGAGGTGCTGCCTGAACTTCTCGATTCCCTTCATGTAGTCGGAGAGGCAGAGGGTCTTCCCCTGCAGCTTCGCGGATGTCAGAAGCTTGACCTCGTCCCCGCAGGCTTCGCACTTCACCTTCTTCATCCCGTCGCTGAGGCAGACCCTCCCTACCCCGACTACCATCGGGAACGTTCCCGGCGTGCTCTCGGCTTCTCCGCAGATGGCGCACTTCGCGGGAGCGCGGTTGGAGAGGTGTTGCACCGAACCTAGAACTTCAGCGAACCAATTTAAGGTTGCCCCGGGTCTACCGGTCGTCTACCGCCGAGGCAGTCGAAAAAGCATAGTCCTTTGCAGGATTGAGTCCTGAACTCGAATTCAGACCAGCGGAACGATGTCGTCCACGTTGTCAATGGCGGCCAGCACCTTGACTCCCCTGGGTTCAGTGTCGACCCCCGAGCGGACCAGCACGGAGTCTATCCCGGCCCCCCGAGCACCTTCTAGGTCCGTCTCCACCTGGTCTCCTATCATCACAGCCTCAGCTTTCGCGCACCCTCCGCGCTCGAGCGCGAGCCTGAACATCAGCGGGGACGGCTTTCCAATTACAACGGCTCTTCTACCCGTCGCGAACTCGATGGCCTTGACTATCGGTCCGGTCGCAATGGCGGGGCCCGTCCGATACATGTACAGCCTGGCGGTGTGCGTAGCTATCAGCGACGACCCCTCCATCACAAGCCTGGATGCCTGGTCCAGCTTGCCGTAGGTCAGGCTCCTGTCCAGCCCTACTACGACGAAATCCGCCTTGTCCCCGCGAGTCCTGGTGTGCCCTGCGCGCCTCATCTCCGAATCCAGCCCCTTTTCCCCGACAAGGAAGTACGAGACCGTCCCGTGCTTCTTCCTGAGGTACTCGGCGGTCAGGAGCCCGCTGGTCAGTATCTCGTCCCTGGTGACAGGGATGTCGAAGTCGACTAGCCGTCGATGGACCGTGCTCACCGAGTCGGTCGAATTGTTCGTAAGGACGAAGAGCTTCTTCCCCTTCTCCCTGAGGGAGCGCACCGCCCTACTCCCGCCGATCTTCGTCCTCGTCTCCTTGCCCTTGTAGAATACCCCGTCCAGGTCAAAGAGGAACAGCCTCTTTTTCCCGAGAAGCGAGTCACGCAAACACTTTCACATAAGGAGCGGGATATTTGAAGCGTGGCCATCGGCCGTCATCGTGCTGAACCTGGCCTTGCCAAGGGAGACAGGGCCTCGTCGTGGATCCGGGAAGTCTTAAACAGAAGGAAAAGGCGTCCGTTCTCAAATTGAATGTGAAGATGCTCGTAGGCGGGGAGTGGACAGACTCCGCGGGCGGAGAGACGTTCGAAGTGAAGAACCCGGCGAATGGGGAGGTCGTGGGTACAGTCCCGAAGGGGACGAGGGAGGACGCGAAGAGGGCGATCGACTCGTCAAAGGAGGCGTTCGGGAAGTGGTCGGAGGTCGCGCCAATCGAGAGGTCTCGAATACTCCTGAAGGTCTCCGAGACAATCAGGGCCGGCGCGCAAGACCTCGCCATCAGCCTCGTCCTGGAGCAGGGTAAGCCGATGGGGGAGGCAAGGAGCGAGGTCAATTCCTTCGCCAGCACCTTCGAGTACTACGCGGGGCTGATCGGGAGGGAGCGCGGCGCGCAGACTCCGTTCTCCACGGGGGAGGGGTTCTTCATTGTCACGAAGAGGCCCGTCGGGGTCGTAGGAGCGATCCTTCCGTGGAACTTTCCGGTTTCGCTCATGGGGTGGAAGGTAGCTCCGGGGCTGGCGGCCGGGAACACTTTCGTGGTCAAGCCCGCTAGCACCACGCCTCTGACCGACCTAATGGCGGCAAGGCTCCTCCTCAAGGCGGGAGTCATCCCGGGAGCGGTAAACATCGTGACCGGGCCCGGTGGGGTCGTCGGGGAGGAGATCCTCGACAACCCGAAGGTCTCCAAGATAGCTTTCACCGGAGAGACCGCGACAGGGAAGAGGATAATGGAGAGTTCGGCCAAGAGCATCAAGAGGCTCACCCTAGAGTTGGGGGGGTCGGACCCGATGATAGTGTGCGACGACGCGGACCTGGAGCTCGCCGTGGAAGGCGCGGCCTGGGGAAGGTTCAGGAACTGCGGGCAATCCTGCACTTCAGTCAAGCGGCTTTTTCTGTTCGAGTCGATTGCTGATGCATTCGTGAAGAGGCTCGCGGATAAGACGAGGGCGATTCGAATAGGGGACGGGCTGGAGAAGGGGACGCACATGGGCCCGGTGCATACAGCCGAGCAGAGGGCGAAGGTCGAGGGGATGGTCGAAGATGCCGAGAACTCGGGGGCCAGGCCGGTGGTGAAGGGGCAGGTTCCGAAGGAGGGCGCCCTCGCAAAGGGGAACTTCTACTCCCCGACGCTCTTGGAGAATGTGTCTTACGACTCGAAGATGGCGAAGGAGGAATGCTTCGGGCCGGCGCTCCCGATATTCGTGGTCAAGGATCTGGAGGAGGCTCTGGAAAGAGCGAACGACACCCCGTACGGGCTCGGCTCTTCGGTGTGGACGAAGGACCTGGAGCGCGCGTACCACGCAGCGGAGCGAATCGAGGCCGGGACGACATGGGTGAACTCCCCGCCAATCTCGAGGGCCGAGGTCCCGTTCGGGGGCTTCAAGCAGAGTGGTTTCGGGAGGGAGCTCGGAGTCGAGGGGCTGGATCACTATTACGAGACGAAGAGCATCCAGGTCCTGGAATACGGCAAGGGGAAGAAGTGGCACTTCCCGATTTGAATTTGGGCCAAACCCCTAAATACGGTCGGGCGGCGCGGATTCCAGAAAATGCCGCAGTTCGCCAGGATCAAACTCACGAGCACCAACCTGCCCGAGCTGGAGAAGGTGGCCAAGGACATCCGCGACATCGCGGACAAGACGGGGGTCAAGGTCAAGGGGCCGCAGCCGCTCCCGACGAAGAGGCTCAGGATCACCACTAGGAAGGCACCAACCGGGGAGGGGAGCCACACATTCGACCACTGGCAGCTGAGGGTCCATAGGAGGATACTCGACGTGCAGCCCGACGACAGGACCATGAGACAGATAACCAAGCTTCGGATTCCGGAAGACGTGAAGATAGAGCTGATTCTTACCGCTTAGGCCCCGGACCTCACCCATTCGATCGTCCGCGAAAGTCCTTCCTCCAGCGTGAGCTCGTGGCTGTAACCAAGGAGGCTCTTCATCTTGTCCGTCGTGGGATAGCTGATCTGAGGCTCCTTCTCGAGCTCGCTCCTCGGAGGGGCGAGGGTCAGCTCTGAGCTGGAACCTGTAAGGCGCCTGACGGTCTCGGCCAGCTCGCGCACCGAGACCGCCCGTTCCCCGCCGAAGTTGAACGCCTGACCCACCGCCTTTTCACTGGTGAGGATGGACATGGCCAGCTTCGCGTAGTTCACAGCGTGAGACGGGGAGGTCGTGTCCCTCCCTTCGTTGAAGAGCGTCAGGGGCTCGTTCTTCAGGCAAGCCCGTATGAAGCGTATCGTGGCACTCGATGGCTGGTCGAACTCCCCGAAGAGAAGCCAGCTCCTCGTGATGGAAACAGGGAGCCCCTTCGTCCTGTGGAAGCTCATCGCGAGGTTCTCGCAGATCACCTTCGAGTAATCGTAAGGCACTCTGGGGTCGAAGGGGGAGTCCTCTGAGACCGGGTTCGTCTTCGGGGCGCCGAAGACGTTTGCCGAGGAGGCGCAGATGATCCTCTTCACCTCCTTGCGCCTGGCGAGTTCCAGCACGTTCAGGGTCCCGACGCAGTTCACTTCGAAGCACATCCGCGGGTCTTCGATGGTCTTCTTGATCTCGGTGATAGCCGCCAGGTGTATGACTGCGTCGAAGTCCGCCTCGGCGAGCGTCTTGAAGACAAAGTCCTTGTCCAGAAGGTTCCCCGACAGGTCCCACCCCGAAAGGTCGGTGGGCACGGTGGACATCCCGTGCTCCTCGAGGTATGAGACGAGGTTCCGGCCTACCATCCCCGACGCGCCGGTCACCAGTACCTTCAACGGACAGGCACTCTGCGGTCGCTATTTTAACAGAGCCCAGTGGAGCCAGCCGGAGTCGCTTCAAGAATGATGCTGGAAGTGGGTACGTGTGCGAGTTCAACTCTCCACTGAACCGAACCTGAACCCTGGACGTCTACGGTTTCGTCAATCCACGCCTATCCCGACGATGTCGACGATACCATCCATGCGGTCGACTGGGACTGAGGGTGCGATGTGGTCGATGCAGTCCACACGGTTGACTGGTATTGTGAAGTGGCTGCTCGGTTCCACGTTTCCATGAATTCCGAAATACTCACCCCATTGAAATCCCAACTACTCGATCCCGCGGGGACGTAGCGCAGTGAATATACCAACCCGCCGATGACGACGAAGATGCCATTGGGACCGATTCCATAGTAACAGTGTGCTCCGTCGAAGGGCAAAGCGGTTGTGCCCGAGAGGGTGTACGGGGTACCAAGGGCAAGAATGTAGGTCGAACCGATCCTCATCTGGGGGAATCCCGCAACGGTGTCGTTGACGTAATCCCCTAGGCTCGTGTTGGCCACGCCTCCCCATTGGCTGATCAGTAGCATGCTGCCAGTCGGGATGTCTCCGATCAAGGAATAATTGACCTTGAATCCAAAGTTGGTGTACACAACGGACCCTTCCCCGCCCGTGGTGACGTTCGCTATGCCTACAATCTTGCCCAGTACCATGTAGTGAGCATACTTCGCGACCTCGGAGCCCATCCAGTCCGCCACTTGCCCCTTGTTGTCTACACGTGCACCCGGAGGGATCTGAAGAGGTCCTCGGAGACTATTGAACGTGCCTGACCGGCATGTAGCACTCTCCGTTCCCGAGAAGAAGGTGAAGAGTCCAACTCCGACGGTGACCAGAGCCGTGCTGGCAATTACCCAGCGTCTGTGTCGGTTGAGTTGAGGTTACTGGCCCTCATCCTAGCTAGGCCAGAGGGACGCTCCCACACTTAAGGCCCTCGCACCGAGTCCTAAGACATGTTTGCGCCCTTTCGGAGTTCAGTCGCTTTTATCATGACGAAGCTGTAATCCGACTCTGAACGACCTTGGAGAGAAACATTGCGGGCCCGACCGGACCTGCACGGTATACCGAGCCGGAAATAGACCCGAACTCAAACACTTCAAGGTACCGATCATGCTCTAAATCAGCGTCGAGAACTCGTCGTAGACGTTCTTCCTATGCCCGACGAAGAGTATGATGATATGGTTTAGATGTCTGTCTATTTCATAGATGATCCGGTAGTCTCCGGCACGGCTCTTCCAAAATCGAGAGGGCTTGAGCTGCTCACCTATCTCGGGCGCGCGCGAAAGCTCTTGCATAGATTCGAGGACCCTGGTCCTGATGGAGGGCTGGAGCTTCCTCACTGCCCTAGCTGCCCTCGGACGCAGCA
>JACQFN010000010.1 GCA_016200045.1 Nitrososphaerota archaeon
AGACGAGCGTGATCAGGATCGTGAAGAATTACGTGGGGCTCCACAAAGGCGACTTCGTGAGGATTCTTGAAACGGAGAAGAAGTTCGAATTCGCCCTCGACGACGCTCTCATCGCCGGCCAGATCGACCTCCTGAAGAAGGTCGACGAAAAGGGCACTGTGACAGAGGTGGAGATAATCGACTTCAAGACCGAGCGGAACGACAGCGTATACACAGCTGATTACGAAAGACAGCTCAGATTCTATGCAATCGCCTGTCTCGAGTCCCTAGGACTGGACCCGCAGAAGGCGTACGTCCACCACCTCGACGAGAACAAGAAGAGCGAGGTGGACATATCCGCTCCAGTTCTCGGTGCCACCAGGCGTGAGGTTGCGGGGGAGGTTTCGAAGATCATCGGCAAGAAGTTCCCGCCGAAGCCTTCGGCGAGAATCTGTTCGGATTGCGACTACGCCCTGATTTGCCCCTACAGACACCCTGCTGCAGGCTGAGGTTGGCGTCTCCTTGTATCTCATAAAGACAAACCGCGGGGCGCGATACTGGGGAGACGACCCTCTGGCCGTAGGGCGGGGCGGCAGGGTTCTCAAACTCCATGCATCTGCGGTAAGAGGCGGAGACAGGGTCAGGTGGGAATCGAAGAGAGCAGTTTCTAGGCGAAAGAGGCTCTTCCTGGAGGAACTCTCTGAAAAGGACCCGACCATAAAGCCGTCACTCGACTACTATTATGATCACGGCAACTACTACGAGCAATTCCACAAGGCATTCGGCTACCTGAGCAGGAAGAGCAGCGAATCGGACCTGATGCGAGGAATCGTGTCGGGGATGCGCCGCCAGAAATCCCATGCGAAAACGTCCATGACATTCCGGGACTGGCTCGATCTGGACGACGCTCCATGGTTTCCACAGAAACACGGTGACATAGCAAAACTCGCGAGAGTCCTGAAGGGCATTGCAAGGAACTCACAAACGACAAAGGCTGTCCCGTACATCAACCGCCTGCAACTCATGGGCCGGGACGGGATTCTGAGAGATGCGGTAGTATCCATAAGAGGGTGGTGGCGGAAGTGGGGCAGGAGGTCCACACCCCGGCGTTTATCGAACGGAGACAAGCAACACAGGAGTGCGCACCGGAGCAATGCAAGGAAAGGGGGAGGGAGCAGTCCTCTGATCAAAGTCAACAAAGCATTCGAGAAGTCTCTCGAGATATTCAGGAAGCAGATTTTGTCGTTGCCGCTTGAAACCTTTAGCTTCTGGGCCAGCGTTAAGGCGAGACCCCACCAGGTCAAGGCCAAGCATCACAAATCCCGCCGTTCCTTCGACCTTCCAACTTTCAGGGACGGGCCTGTCGTCGGAACCGACGAACTGCTATCTAGGCTTGGGCGCCAGTCCGCAAGTGTCAGGCTAGGACCAGCTCGCCGACGGCCAACCAAGAGGCATGACGAACCTCCTACACCCGAGCCGAAGAATCCCGAGTCAAGAAGCACCCAGCCGGAGCCAGTTGCCGTCCTTCGGCCCCCCCGCCAGGACGTCCCTGCCGTGCCCGCAGAAAAGGATTCCCCGGAGTTGACCATGCCCATGCCTCCTGTTCCGCCAGCCGGTTCTCCCGGGGGGCAGGATGCCGCAGCGGGAGAGCCTGCCCAACAGGCTGCAATAGGGGAGAACACGCCCTCTTCAGGTGAGGTCCAGCTCAAGGATGGCCGGAAGGTGAACGTCCGGAGGATGGGGCCGGGCGACATGGAGAACCTCGTAAGGTTTTACGAGGCTCTATCTCCTGAGATTCTCAGGTGGGCGCTCCCTCCCTACGACAGGACCCGTGTGGAGCGCTTCTTTGGCAATCCCCAGCATTTCATAGGAGTTGTTGCCGAAACCGGCGACAGGATAGTGGGCCACCTCCAGATCATCAGATACCTCTCGCCCCGGATGAATCATGTCGGTGAGCTTGCGGTTTATCTGGACCAAGACTATCTCGGCGTCGGACTGGGCAGGGCGATGCTGAAAAGTGGGATTGCCCTCGCGAGGGCAAACGGCCTTCGCCGAATCGGGCTCTCTGTAGTTGCTGGCAACGAGAGGTCCCTGTGGCTGTTCGAAAAAGCAGGATTTGTCCGGGAAGGTGTGAGAAAAGGTGCCTATCTGACCGAAGACGGAAAATGTCTGGATACGGTCGAAATGGGGTTCTCGTTCGAGACCGCACCAGCCCCTTCCGGGGGGCCTTGAGGTGTCGATGATATGAGCCCCTGGAGGACGATCCGCCGCCGCCGCGTGTTCATCCGCCCGAGGAGGCGATGGGGCTACCAGCATGTAGCTCCGCGGATGACCCGACGTTCAAACCTTGTCTCACGACCATACATTCGAAGGATGCCAAAGTACCGCGACGCCGGGCAGCTGCTCAAGTTCAAACTCCCGGTCGAGCAGACCGTGGCGGATGATGTGAAGGGAGCCGCCGTGGAAGCAGTGAGGAAGAGATACGGGGACGAGGCGGCCACCGCCGCGGGTTTCGCATTGGACCAGGTGATTCCGCGCTCAATCGCTAGGGCAGACTGGAATGTAGAAGGAGAAGCCTACGTTTCACGTACGGGGGTAAAGGGGAAGGCCAGCGGGGAATTCGCTCTCGCCTTGACCCCTGCCGGGCTCAGGCTGCCCGAAGGAACGCCCGTACCCGAGCTGTACGCAAAGGCATCATTCCGCTTCCGCGGAAGCCTGAGGACGGGAAGCCTCCGCCTTGCCATGGTCAGGGTGGAGTGCGGCATCCGGGCCCCCATGCTTGGCGGCCAAGCCAGTGTGTCAGTTTCAAGTGGACCATAGGTCCCGCATTAGCCTCAAATAATGTGCCCTATGGTTCACGTCGCCTTGGGTCCTTCGCCGTTGGCGATTAATCGGCTACTGGCTGATTTTCAAGAGACCGGCGTGGTATGAATTGACCACCTCAGCAGAAGCTTCTGCGGCCGCATACGGAAACAGCAGGAAGCTACTTGAGGAAGCCATCATGCTCTTCGAAGAGGGAAGGTGGGCAAGGTCCTACTTCCTTGCCGTCACTTCAGCCGAACAATTCACGCGAAGCATCGAATTCGCCTGCGAGTCAGTCGACTTTGAGTTGAAGGCTAAGCGACCAAGCGAAGGCCTTCATGACTTCAACCTCAGGAGATTCGGCCTTCTCGCCATCAGTTCGCACACCATGGCCATAGAAGGCTGGAACTTTTTCGCAAGAATGTCAGCAGGGAAGGTTCTTCCCAAGACCTACGACAGAGCACACCTGGAGACTTTGATGAGGAACTTCGTCCAGGTGTCAGGCAGGAAGAGGAATGGGGCACTCTACGTTGAACTGGAAGAGGGCAACCTATCCGACCCAGAGTCGATTACGAAACAGAACGCTCACGAGATGATAGGGATCGTTGGGCCCGTCGTGAAAGCAGACCCTGACTTTCTCAAATTGAAGGGAGAACCTCTGAAGTCCTACCTAGGGCTCCGCTATGCTCCGATGATCATGCTGGGGGACGCCAATGACGCAAGAACCGACCGGGAGCTTCTAAGGGCAGTTGGGAGGTTCTTGAAAGAGGGATCAAGTCTCGCCCCAAAGCCGGTGGCGTGAAGAAACAGTGTCTCTTGCTCTCAATATCTCCAGGGTGTCCGTCGAGGTCGCACTGATTTTCGCAGGCGCGATAATCTGTTACGGCGCCGCTCAGACCCACGATTACGTAGTGCTCACAGCGGGAGTCCTCGTCATCCTCACCGGTCTTGGAATTTGGTTGTACTTCTACAATGAGTACCTTGAAGACAAACGGATGTACCCCTGGAAGTACAACTGATTGAAGCAAGAGGCGACACTGTCGAAGAAGCGGCTGCTCCTCGAGAAGAACCTGAAGGCGGTCGTCAAGAAGGTCGAAATGGGGAAGACTCCGTTGCGGATAGCTGAATTGTGGGTCTACGGCTCCTTCATACGACCCAAGGAAGACCCCGGCGACGTCGACCTGGTGCTCTTCTACCGTCCCGACGAGGAACTCGACCGGAAAGTGAGTTCCATTAACGAGTTCTTGCACCATCACGTTGACTCCGTCGAAGGTTTCAGTAAGCTGGTGTGGAATCAGGAATTCGAAGGCCAGGTTGACGCCCTAGTGGAGGCGCTGAGCACGATCCTCGGTCCCGACGAAAGGTATCGTCCGTGGCTGGAGCCGTCTCGTGCCCGATGGGTCCATGGCGTGCGAAGCTATGGCATCTGGGTGCTGACACTTGAGATGAACAGAATCGTAAAGTCAATTCTCCTCGGCAAGTCGCGCACGATCCATATCGATCCAACACTCGGGATCAGGTCGATAGCGGAGCGGGACGAGGCGCTCGCAGAGAGGCCGCATAGGATGCTTTGGGGAGAGTCTTCCCCCGACGTGGAGGCGAATCTGAGACTGATGAGGACCGCGGCCGAGGAGGCAGCGGACAAGGAGCTGCCCAGGTTCCTGGTGCAGTTCGACCAGCTTGATGCGGAGTATTCCATGGTCAAAGCTGGTATCTCCTACGTCCTGGCCGAGATAAAGCAAGGACGGGACGTAACAAGGGCGAAAGATTCTGAGATATTCGACATCGCGTATGCTGACCCCTCCTGGGGGAGAGAAGCAAAGCGTCTTAGGACTTACAAAGTTAACTCTCCAATGGAGGCGGGAATGGTCTCTTGGGCTCGAAAGAACGGCGTAGACGAGGACTTCATCGGGGCCGCGCTTTCTGCCTCTCCGGTCGCTTACATGCAGCAGTTCCTGCCGGATAAGCCCGCCCGGGTACCCCTCCCGGAGCCGTCGACAGATGTTGAAGAGCTCCGAAGCCGTTCAAAGGAGCTCACGCGGAAGCTCCCCTTCGCCCGAAGCCTCAAGAGCAGCATGTCCAACTTGGGGGACCGAAACGAATTCTCGGCGGAAGACCCTATAGCTGAGGCAGTGTACTTGGCATATGTGAGAACCGAGATGTATCTCGCGCCTGACGAAGTTAGGACGGAGGTACTAAGGGACCTTGGCCTCAGTCAAATTGTGATAGCAAAGCGCAGCGAGAAAGGCCAACCTTTCGACAGGTACGGTCAACCGGGTGAGCAACTCTAGTGGTTCTTTCTCGGGCTGAATGGCCGACTGGAAGAGGTGGTTCGTCCGGGACGCCTCTGTCTTGGCCTTTGGCATTTTGATTTTGGTCCTTGTTCAACTGCACCTTGGTTAACGCAAGACAGAGGGATGCGCATCACCAAACAGGGGACTTGGGGCAGAATTTGGGCAATGCACGTTGGACAGTGGCATGGGAGGAAAATTCCTAAGCGAGTACCAGCTGGCAATCTAGTATCAAAAACGGCGCCAGAAGTGCCACTCCGGTACTGGCAGGCCACTGCGAGTCGGCCGCCGTTAAATCTGGCCATGGCTTGAGTTCCCATGAAGCTGCTTGGCCAGGGAACTGTCGATTTGCGTTCCTTCAAGGAGAAGGTCCGTGCCAAGCTTCCTGCCGACAGCCCCGTCGTCTCCGACCTCCTTCAA
>JACQFN010000011.1 GCA_016200045.1 Nitrososphaerota archaeon
CCTGGATAACCCAAGCTTCTGGCCCGACGCGACCCTTCTATAATGGACACCCGATGATTAGAAACCAAGATTGGAAGGACAATTGGCTTGTAGTGTAAGATGCCGAAAGGTACAAGGTCGTCCCCGAGCGCGGTAGCGAACAGGAATTTTCTCTCCACTGCTCCGGCTATTCTAACACTTTCCCACGGAGGTTTACCCTTCACGGCCTCCTCTGTCTGAACGAATGGCTGCTCTTGGCTCAAGCCCAGAACCTCATGACCTGCGATTTTAACGAACCAAAGTCTCCTTGGGTAGATGTCAGCTCCTTTGTCAAACAGTGCATGGTATGGGCTTACCTTACCTACGGTGCTCGTGAAGACCTCCGGCGATTTGAAAGTGGATTCGGTTGTCTTCAATTGATTCTTGGCTTGTTCCCACGATTCATTCTTTCGCGAAAGCTGCCCGGTGAAGATTCTGATTTTTACGTCATCAGTCATTTTGTCTTCCTCGCCATTACCACACATGAAGGTACATTGAAGAGTGGTTTCACTCCTTCAAGGTCGAAAATCTCGATGGGTTGAAGGTGATGCTTCTCCCATTTCCTGAACCCGCGATGCTGTTGGGACAAGAGAACGCTCTTTGGCATAACGAAAGCAATCATGCTTCCATCCTTAAGGTATAGCCCCGCAGATTCCTGGAAGAACAACGTCGCAAGTTCGATGTTTGGGATTTGGTGGCTACCCTGCCCATCTGCCAATCCTAGCCTTTCGCTTTCTCGTATCAAGAACTTGCGATAGTCGGGGTTCTTCATGAAATGTATGGTTATCCAAGGCGGGTTTCCAATCACGAAGTCGAACTTCCTCTTGGAGAGGGCTACCGGTTTGTAGACGTTCTTTAGGATAAAACTCCAAATCGAGTTAGAATCGGATTCGACAAGGTCTAAGAGTCTTCGTAAATTGATGACACAACTCTCGACTACTAGAGGCTCTTTGAAGATTGTCTTAGTGTACGCCTCAAATCCCCTTTCGATACCCGAGCGAGCAGATTTAGTAGCGTTCGGATATTGCTCCCGTACCTTCTCGTACTCCCTCGCCGCAGCGCCCATTCTGTCTAGGACGAGATCCAGCAATTGCGGGTCGGAAATGAGGAATGTGGGGAGGGAAAAGGCTGTCTTTCCAATCGCGTCAATCTTGTAGGCGGGTTCAGGTGAGCCTATGTCGACTGAAACTTGGGGGATACGCAGTGTGTCACAGAGGTAAATCGGTATGAAGACCCGCGCGCTCCCCCTTTGCAGTAGGAGGTTCCTGAGAGCCAAGAGGTAGTTTGTCCTTGCTATTATCACCGCCAAAGGATGCACATCAGCACCGACAACATTCGAAGTGATATGCTCAAGTATCTCCGCTGGGGTGTTTTGTTTTGCTTTAAGGAACTCGATTTTCTTCTTTATGGCGGAAAAGAGAAACGTACCCGACCCACATGCCGGGTCCAAAATACTGCCTTTCGGGTTCTCTGTCAGGATTGTCTCTATGATCAGCTGCGCCAACCAGTCAGGAGTGTAGTACTCACCCAAGTCGCGTCTGACTTCTGGGTCGACAAGCTCCTCGTACAGCGATTTCAGGAAATCTTCGTCCACCTTCTCCAAGTCATAGACCATCAACTCCTTCATGAGTGAGAAAAGAAGTTCAATTGCCTGTGGACGTACATCCTTGTCGAGCACCCAGGTGTAGAAGTCTTCTTCGATGAAGTTCGAGATACCATATTGAGCGAAAGTGTCTCCATAGATGATGGCTCTTACGTCGGTTTTCGAGACCGATTTCGGCTTGGTCACAATTAGATGGACGAGAAGCTTAGCCACTGTGGCTAGATACGTATGTTTGATAAAGAGGAGTTTGCCATCAACTCGGTCTCCATAGACGATTTCAAGAGTCTTGGCCCAATTGTCATACTTCACTCGATTATGTTTGTGTTTCATTGCAATTTCATAGAAGTACTCGAATTTGGCAAGTATTCCATAAAATGTCGGACTCTCCGTTCCAAGTCGCTTCTTGATATCATCTGAAGTCGGAATGGCCTTTTCGGTGACAAAAAGGTACGAGTCGAACCACAAGTATATCTTCTCGAGGTTTTGCTCTCTTTCGAGGCTAAGGGAATCAGTCTGGCGGATGGATTTGACGTATGGTTTTCCAGTTGCTTCTTGCACCTCGAAAATTGGTTGGAAGACGAGGAAGGATAGCCCATCGTGAGCTATCCCGATGTACGAACGGTCTGGCATCTTCTCATAGTAGGCCTGGAAATATTTCGTAAGCTCCACCTTCGCGTCATCAAGTTCCCTTCTTAGGTCAACCTTGAACTCCATCAGGATATTGCCGAACACAGCGTCGACGCGACCACGGACGACAAGTACTCTACTGGATATGGGGACCTCCATCGTGATCGTTTCTGGCTTGATACCAAAAACTCGTTCAATGAAGCGCGTGAAGACGATTTCTTTGCCGGGTTGACTCCTGGTAGCTTTGATTTGCGCAATGTAAGACGGAAGTTCTTTTTCGAGCTCTTCGAGACCAGGCAATTTGCGTTAGGCTCCACCAACAATACCGAGCAACTCCCGTTTTTCATAACGATTAATCGAGTTAGTCCGCCCAGCCCACGCTTCTTATGAGGCCGGGATAATAGTTTAGGCTTTCCGTTATCAAATTCGGGCTAAAACAAGGGGCACAACTTAACAGCCATCAGAGTGGAAGCTTCAATATCGCTTTCGAGTCCGGCAGCTGTGCAACATACTCCCATCCGTTAGATATGAAACTCTCGACTTCATTGATGGGTATCACCTTCTGTCTGGCTCCGTTGTTAACCATGGACCCAAAGAACTTCTCCCTGGCAGCCTTCATGATCTGCTCGTCGGTCATTCCAGGCACCATTTTCTCAATCTCGTCCTGTTTGTATCCCGCCATCTCAAGGATTCTTTGGTCCAAGCGTCTATCGAATTTCTCCATGCTGGTCTCTTCCGCCTTCGTAGTCTGAATGAGCTCCTGGGCCTTCTCATAGGCCTCCCTCATGTCTTCAATGACTTTCTCCGGAAAGTGATTCTTGCGGGTGGTGTACTGGGCTTCAATGTCTCCTTTGTGTCCCATCCAGAATTGCTGGTAAGCGTGGCTGACCAGGCCTTTGCTCTCTGCAAGCATCAGCGCCGTATCGAAGTAGGTCCTGAAGACGTAGGGGCGCCACGGAAGTTCGACCCTCCTCATGGACTTTCTTATGCTGTCTCCAATCTTGGTTGTGCGAAGAAATTGCGACTTGTCAGTTATTTCGAATCGTCTCGCCTTCTCTGCCTGAAGAGGTGAAGTTCCAATTACGGCAGATCCGAGGACCACCTTCTCGCCTTCCCTGATTCGGGCCTCGAGGTACTGTTTCAGAATCTCGCACCCCTCTTCTCCCAAGAACGTGAGGTAGCGGTGCCTGGACTTGTTCAACTCCTCCCTGACCGTGATCATGGCAGGGGTCTTCGTGAAATGTACCTTATTCCCTTTGATTTCTAGCTCGGAGAAGTCGGCAATCTTCAATCCGTCGCTACCGAGAAAATCTCCAAGGACCTCGAGGCGGACCCCCGCGAATGCGACCAGGGCGATACAGGCCCTAGTCCTGAGAGAGGTCTTGTCGTTGTACAGAACACGCCTGAGCTCCTCCTTCGTGGGCGCCCTTTCCTCGCTGAGAGAAGGCCTTCGACCAAGGTTCGCAATCTTGATTCTTCTCCGGAGGCCTTTCCTGTTCCATTCAGCCCAGCTCTTTACGGCCTTCAAATGGCTCTGGACATAGCTGGGTGCAAACTTCTGGCCGCCATCTTCACTTTTCGCGTTCTCCATGGCCTCAATGAAGTCCTGGGCGACGTCTTCCATTTTCCGGAGGGGTAGCTTGACGTATTCCCCGGGCGAGATCCCCAACTGTTTGCAGAAGCTTCCAAGCCGTCGTAGGTAGACTTGGGCAACTATGATACTGCCTTTCGAGAGATTGCTGTACCACCTGGCCAGGTTCCTATCCTCGAGTAGCTGGCCGTACTCGCTCTTGAATCCCATACAGGATAGATACTGTAAGCGATGTATAAGAAGATTTGAACCCTATATGAGTGCGGGCCCGGTGGGATTTGAACCCACGACCTCTGCGAGCAGGTGGCTCACTACAGCTTAGAAGGCTGCCACGCTATCCGTATTTCGCTCGAGCATGGATCTGCGCTACGGGCCCGAACAGTGCCGATTCGCGTTTCGACATAAGCTTTTGGAGGCCAGGGACGTCTCAAGACCCGCGAAACTGACCATAGATTGGAAGGGTTTTAATTCGCTGACCGCCAAATGCGACCCTTGGCCGTTTCTCAGGAGAGGCTCTTCGGGACCAACGGGGTCCGCTTCATCCCTGGGGTCTCCCACGACCTGAGCTTTGTCATCAAGCTATCTGAAGCCATAGGGACATACTTCGACGAAGGGGAGGTCCTTGTCGGGCAGGACGGGAGGGTGTCCAGCCCCGCGCTCGCCAACGCCGCCGCATCGGGCCTGATGAGTTCCGGGAGAGACATAGCCGAGGCGGGGGTAGTCCCGACGCCGGCGCTGCAGTTCGCCATCAGGGA
The DNA here is from genome assembly GCA_016200045.1 of Nitrososphaerota archaeon. Classification (GTDB taxonomy): domain Archaea; phylum Thermoproteota; class Nitrososphaeria; order Nitrososphaerales; family Gagatemarchaeaceae; genus UBA183. The sequence goes on from JACQFN010000011.1 coordinate 4,595, forward strand.
CGAAGGCTACAAGGGCGGAGTGATGGTCACAGCCTCCCACAATCCGCCGCAGTACAACGGCCTGAAGGTCGTCGCGCATGACGGGGTGGAGGTCCCGAGGCTCGATGAGCAGAGAATCGAGAAGATATTCTTCGACGGCTCGCAATCGAAGGCCGACTGGAAGACCGTCGGGGTGGCGAGGCCTGATCCGTCCGTCATCAGGCGTTACCTCGGCGGGATCGTGTCGAAGGTGAACAGGAAGATGATAGCGGAGAGGAAGTTCACGGTGGTCATGGACCTGGGTAACGGGGCGCAGTGCGCCGCTGCTCCAGCTCTCGTCGAGTCGCTCGGGTGCAAGCTCATCACGCTCAACTCCGTCTTGGACGGGAATTTCCCGGGAAGAGGCCCGGAACCGACTCCAGATGCCCTCGGAGACCTGTCGGCGGCCGTGAATTCCATCTCTGCCGACCTTGGGGTCGCGTTCGACGGAGACGGGGACCGGGCGATGTTCTGCGACGAAACGGGCAGAATGTTGTGGGGTGACCAGTCGGGTTCTCTCCTTGCCGACTACCTCTTGGAAAGGAATCCCAACGGCACCGTCGTGACCCCGGTGAGTTCTACGCAGGCCATCGAAAAGGTGGCAAAGAGGAGGGGAGCAAAAGTGGTGAGGACCAAGGTGGGGAGCGTGGACGTCTCGCGGATGATCCTCGAACGAAACGCCCTGCTCGGGTTCGAGGAGAACGGCGGGTTCATCTATTCGCCGCACATTTCGGTAAGAGACGGGGGGATGACGGCGGCCCTGATGCTCGAATGCCTTGCTGCTAAGGGGATGGCGTTCTCCAAGGCCCTCGCCTTCTCGGTGCCGAGATTTCACCAAGCGAAGACGAAGGTCCAGGTGGACCGCAAGAAAATACCTGCCCTGATCAGCGCGGTTGAGAAGCAGGCGAAAGGGGAGGTTGAGAGGACGGACGGGGTGAAGGTCTGGACCGACGAGCATTCATGGGTGCTGGTCAGACCAAGCGGAACCGAGCCCATCGTCAGGATCTTCGCGGAATCCGAGAGTCAGGAGAAGGCGGAACTCCTCGTCAAGAAGTACGTGAGAGCTGCGAAGGTCGCCTCATCCTAGGTGGGTCCACCCCTTGTCCGGTATTACCGTCTTACCCTTCCTGCTCCGCAACACCACCACTCCTCGACTCGATGTCGCCTTCCCGATCGCCAACAGCTCCGTTCCCGCCCTGGCGGCTGCCTTCCTTGCGCCGCTCAAAGAGTCCCTTCCGACCGTCCCCACGATGACGTACTCCTCGCCCCCGAACAGCACGAGGCTTTCGAACGAGACCCCGTTCCCCGCGGCGAATTCCCTCACCCCTTCAGCCACCGGCAGGCTATCCAGCTCGAACCCCACTCCGCTATCCCTCGCCAAGACGTGGAGGCTCCTGGCAAGTCCGTCGCTAGAATCCATCGACGAGGTCAGAAACTTCGAAAGCGCAAGCCCGGCGTGGAGGTTGGGCCTGGGTTGCAAAGCGCTCGAAACTGCGGCACTTCGGAACTTGTCCGTCGCCCTGGCTGCATCAGCCAGGAGCTTCAGCCCTGCGGGTGGCAGGCCGAAGCGCCCCCCCACGACGAGCACGTCCCCTGGCTTTGCCCCTCCCCTTCCGACGATCCCGGTCCCGAACCCCACCATGGCACAGTCAATCACGAGCTCCCCGGCTTCGTTGGTGTCGCCTCCGACGAGCTCGACTCCCCATTCTCGTTCGGCGTCGCGAAAGCCCCGCGACAGCTGACGGACGTCTGCAGAGGAGACTCCTCGAGGAAGACCCAGGGAAATCATGAACGAATCGGGCCTCGCCCCCTTCGCTGCGAAGTCGCTGACGCACATCGCCACAGACTTCCTTGCCGCCTGTCTGTAGCTCATCCCTGCGGGGACGTCGGTCCGCTGAACGAGCATGTCCACCTTCAGCACTACCTTTCCCTTCTTCGCGGGGACGACGACGACGTCGTCCAACTCGAAAGAGCGGCGCGGAGCGTGCGCCTTCGAACCACCGATAATCGACCGGATTATCCCAAGCTCGTCTGGCGTGCTACCGGCTCATCTCCTTCAGCCTTGCCGAGAACGACCTTGCGATGTTCGCGGCCTTCTCTTGCGATTCGGCCTCGGCCGACACCCTGACCACATCCTCAGTGCCGGAGGGACGAAGAAGCACCCATGACTTCCTGGACAGTCTAATCTTCACACCGTCGGTGCCGTCGGTGTCTCTGTGCCCCGCTGCCAGTTTCCTAAGCGCCTTCGCAGCTTTGGCTCTGGGAAGTTTCATCGCCATCCGCGACTGGTGGTATGCCGGGACTGCGCCGTACGCTCTCCGGCCGTTTCTCTTCAGCGCGCCGATGATCAGGAGGGCAGCAAGCATGGAGTCCCTGCAATAGTTGAAACCCCCGTCGATCAAGCCGCCGCTGCTTCCCTCTCCCCCGATCCTCGCGCCCTTCTCCTGCATCATGGAAACGACGTTTGCTTCGCCCACCTTGGACCTGAACGCTTTGCCTCCCGTCTTGCCCACGACGTCGTCCACCGCTTGTGTAGTGTCAACGGAAACCACCACGTTCTTCTCCCGAGTTTCGGCGAGCACCTCCATAAGGGCAAAGGCGAGCATGAAGTCCCCGGAGCGCTTTCTCCCCGCGGAGTCGACCACGACCAGCCTGTCGCCGTCGCAGTCGAACCCGAGACCGATGTCGCAGTCCTTCTTCTTCACGATGTCACAAAGAAGGCTGAGGTCGTCGGAAACGGGGTCAACGCGCCTGCTGAAGACCCCGTACGCGTCATTCACGGAGACCACCTGACACCCCAGCCTCGTCATGAGCTTCACCGCGTGTGAAATCGCAGCGCCGCCCCCCAGGTCCAGCGCCACCCTGACCCCATCGCAAGACTTCTCGCCGAACCTCGAAACCAAGTCGTCTGCATACGAGGTCCGCTTGGCCGACCTGACCCTCCCCCCCTGGAACTCCCTCGTCGTCTTCCCCTCGTCCCTCAGCACAGCGTCGAGCATCCTTGGCCCAATCCCCCTCCCAGCCTCCAGGAACTTCAGCCCGTTGAACTCTGGTTCGTTGTGGGAGGCCGTCACCATGACTGCTGGTCTTCCAGTCAGCCTGCTCTCCCTGAACAGCGCGGGGGTCGAGATGATCCCGTAGTCGACAACCGTGGACCCGCGGGAGGCAATCGCTCCCGCAAGCGCCCTGCACATCGTGGGCCCGGTGCTCCTCGTGTCCCTGGCCATCAAGACCTCCTTTGAGCCGACCGCATCCGCAAAGTTTCCCGCGAACCTGGCGACGTCTGCCAGACTCAGGTCGGAATTCAGGACCCCCCTGATGCCGCTAAGCGACGCGATCAACGCAACATCCCCGGTTGTGAGGATTCGGGAAACACAATGTAAAGTCTTTATGAGATTCCTATAAGGGTGAGCAAGTCAGGCCCGTGACCTTATACACCCAGGTCGGGTGGTATGCGTCAAAATTGGGCGAGTGGGGTCGACTGGATTTGACCTAGCAGTTTTGATCGTGTTGGACTGACCAAAATCGGAATTCCGAGCCAAGTTGAGAACCCGGGCAGGACGACGAGTTTGGTGGCGGGGGCGCAGTCCTGCTCGTGGTCGTGGTGGGGTGAGTGACTTCGAACTTGATCGGTGCTAGGCTGTCTAGCTTGACCGAATCCCAGGTCTTGGAATTCGCTGTCGAGCTGGCGGGGGCGGGAACCCCAGGCGCGAGCTTGATTTGCAATGAACCAGCGCCGTTGCTTCCCCCGATTGAAAGAAATCCATCTAGGATTGGTCCCATGTCGACACTCGCTCATGGGTGGCCCGGTCTGGGTTCGAGTCCCACCGGGCCCGCTTGCTCTCAAAAGACGGGCTCTTACCGGCAATGAGCTAGCAAGATAGAACATCCCTCGTCATTGATCCACGTCCTTCCTACCATAAAATCAACTCTCCGAGCCCTGGAGTTGGACCATTTCAAAGTAGGGAAACACGCAGAATTCGCATGTCCATGCATCATCCCCAAGGAACAAGGATGTACTTTAACCGACCAGAATCCATGATAGGAAAGTATAAAGAGCGTATCACAGTCTTGCCCTCCACTTGATGGCTGGAGCCCAGAAAGCAATCATCATTTCGACAATCATACTTCTCCTGGTGTTCCAAAGCGCAGTCCCGACATTCGCAAATCCAACTTCGAAGGTTACCACCCAGAAGATTTCGATGTACGGAACGAGTGCCCCCTTGTCGCTTTCCTCTGGAACCACGAGCTTCCAGGTCGATCAAGATACTGCGAGCGAGCTTCCCCCTCCCTCGACGTATCAGGTCAATAAGCTGATTCCTTTCTCTGGCCTCCAGCCTGTCAGAACCTCTGCAGACCAAATCCCATCGACGCCTGGGTCAGCGGTGGCGAGTACCAACCCGGGACTGAGTGGGTTCAACGGGCTGAATCATCGTGACCAAAGGCTGGCCGGCACAGGCGTCTACGCCAACACTCAGTTCAGTCTCGAGCCACCCGACCAGGGTCTCTGCGTGAGTTCGAGTTACGTTCTCGAGGCCGTTAATACCGCACTGGTCGTATATGACACCGCAGGGACCAAACTGACAGCTCCCACACCGCTCAATCAATTCTTCCAACTCGCCCCTGAGGTCATCCGGGGCGCAAACCCAGTCTTCGGCGATTTCGCCACCGACCCGAAGTGCTATTTCGACAGCGCCTCATCGAGGTGGTTCATCTCGCTCGTGACGATCAGTCAGGATCCCAGCACCGGCAACTTTCTCCCAAGCGCGCATCAGCTTCTCGCGGTAAGCAAGACGAGCAACCCGACAGGCAAATGGTTCCTCTACAGCATTGACGTGACCAACGACGGGACCGATGGAACGCCTTCCCACCCGAACTGCCCATGCTTCGGAGACCAGCCGCTGATCGGAGCGGATGCGAACGGCTTCTATGTCAGCACGAACGAGTTTCCCTTGTTCGTGAGCGGCTTCAACGGGGCGCAGATCTACGCGATGTCAAAGTCTGGACTGGAATCTGGGACAATTACAAATCTGCAGCAGATCAGCGCCGGGAGTTACACTATTCCGAACGACGTCGGTCCGACGTACTCTCTGCAGCCCGCAACGGTCCCGCCGGGCGGCTCATTCGCCCCCAGCGCAGAATACTTCCTGGGCGCGTTGCAGCTCAACAGCGCAACCGACAACCGCATCGCCTTGTGGGCCCTGACTGGCACGGACTCTCTCGCGACCTCCTCCCCAAGTGTCAGCCTCAGCATGGCAGTCGTGCAGACCGAGCTTTACGGGGGAACCCCAGCCGGCACGACAAATGCCGTCCAGAAGGACGGCCCAACACCGCTTGGAAGCTCTTTCCAGCCAGCGGAGAAACTCGAATTCATCTCTACGAACGACGACCGGATGAACCAAGTCGTATTCGCCGGCGGGAACCTGTTCGCCGGAATCAACACGGTAATCAAAACGCAGAATGGCCCGGCAGTAAACGGGATCGCATACTTCATAATCACGCCGTCCATATCCGGCGGCACACTGTCCGGCTCGATAGCGAAACAGGGTTATGTCGCCGTCAACAACGAGTATGTCATGTTCCCATCAATCGGAGTGAATTCGGCAGGCAAAGGCGTCATGGCCTTCACACTGTCAGGATCTGACTTCTTCCCAACGGCCGCTTACGTCGTCATCGACGCGGTCAGCGGCGCAGGCCCAGTTCACATCGCTGCGATGGGAGCAGCTCCTGAGGACGGGTTCACAGGTTACTACAACTTCGGTTTCCCAAGCGGGGTCTCTAGGACAGCAAGATGGGGCGACTACTCTGCCGCCGTGGCAGCCCCTGATGGGAGCATCTGGTTCGCGAACGAGTACATCTCCGGCGGGCCGAGAACCCTCTTAGCAAACTGGGCAACTTTCGTGGGCAACGTAGTTCTCCCCTGAAGAAGTATGAGTTCGGGAGACCGTTCTTCTCACCTCACAAACCAATGATTAGGAAGGCCTCCGACTCAGAATGCTTCCCTCCTCGTGAGAGGGCCACGGGCCACAAGAGGCCTAGACCTCCTAGTCTGGAAACTCATTTCCTAGCAATGCACTATTGAGGTGATGACAAGGGCAGGTAAATCAGTCCAATCGGGGCCGAGCGTAGACTGAGTGGAGACCCCAATGAATCAGCTGGGCCTGGAACAAAGAGGTTCGGTCAGAAGTCGGACGAGGAAATGCGGCGGGCGGACTTGAGCGATAAGCTATCGGTATACTATTCGGGAAGATCCTAAGTTCTAATCTGCCGCCGGGATTTGAACCCGGGTTACCAGCTTGGTGAGTCGATTTCTTGCTGCGTGGGGTTCATTGCGCCTCCTCAGGCAGAAGTACCTTCTAGCTTGCGCCGACGTTCAGAGCCGTAAATACAGCGCAATGATCCGATGCTTCGGTGCCGGCCGGACCGACCCCCTTGAACCTCGGGCCTTTGTAGGGCTTGACGTAATCGGCCAGGCCTCTCTTCTCAATCACGACCTTCTCGCTCTGTGAGCCTCCGGCAAGGTGAGGCGACAGGAGGATGTAGTCGAGTTGGGAGGTCGACTTGTCCCCGCCGAAGTAGTGTGTCCACCTGTCTTCATCCGAGACGGCTGATTGCCCGGGGACTTCCAAAGGACTTGTCTGCACGACGTTCTTTAGACCGGGCAACTGGAGAAGGGGCTGGAGTTCATCGGCGTCGAAGTTGGCGTTGAAGTCGCCGAGGACTACGAAGTCACCTGTTTGCAGGTCCTGGCCGTACCTTTGCTGAAGCATGCTCGCGACCCACGAGGCCTGCCTCCCCCGCTTCTCTAATGCCTTCTTCGCTTCGGCCTTCGACTTTGCGAGTTGGGACTTGAAATGGTTCACAAACAGCGTGAGGACTGTGTCGGCTCCCTCCACGAGGGAGAGCCCGACTTCGAGGCAGTCCCTAGAGAATAGCCGTTTCTTGGTAACTGGGTCCGGCACGAAGATGTTCGTTCTCACATACTTCAGGGGGTATTTGCTCAGCAGGGCGACATCTATCTTCCGCGGGTCGTTGCCGTCGATCAGCATCCCGTAATCGTAGAAGGAATGCAGATACTGGGAGTTGAAGTCCCTGAGAGCCTCCATGTCTTCAATTTCCTGCATGGCCAGGACGTCGGGCTTGTTCGCGGTGATTACTTCGGCCGTGTGGCTGGTCTGGCCCGCCTTGATCTCCTTTTTGTCCTCCAGCGTGGCCTGGATGTTCTCGATGTAGCCGCCGTTCTCCCTGAGGTCCTGTAGCTTGGCTTCTTGCTTGACGATTCTCTTTTTGGCTTGGTCCTGGGTCTCGCCCTTCCTAGGCGTGATTTCGTAGAAGAACTTGTACCTGAGGAAGAGGTTCTCGGCGTTGAACGTTCCTATTGTTATCCTGGTCGTGGAATCCCACCACAACTTGATGGATATTCCTATAAGTGTTGCAGCAGCCTTCGTGGCGTTCCCCGGCCAGCGTGCTGGCGAAGCACTACGTTGACCTGTCGCTGCAGAAGCTAAAGCAGGCTTACGACCAGGCCGCGTTGACTGTCCTCGACACCGCCTCCGAGTTACCCAGCTCGTCCAGGTACTTCCGGACCTCCCTTTCCGTCCGCAGTTCTTGACTGGTCTTGGACTGTGGCTCTCGTGTCATCCCATCACTAAAAAGCGTGAACCAAAGTTTACCGCGGCAGTATGTCTTTTTGAGCACGCCCCTTTTGATTGGCGGTAAACTCCTTCAGTTCGGAATTGCGGGTTAGAGGGTTCCGTGTCACTAGAAGGCTCTCGGTGGGCGAATACAAGCTCACGGAGGTCTTCACAGGCCTGGAAGGTTCGCATTCGTTGTCGAAGATCTTCGGGTCAAAGGCGGAGATGACCAAGATCCTGCGCCACCTGAAGCTCCGCATCGAGCCGAACGACTCAGGGCTCTGGCTCGACAGGGACACCGGGACAATCTGCATAGGCTATAGGCACCTTTCTGGCGCCAAGCTCGACTTCCTCTACCTCGACGTCATCCACGTCCTCGTCCATGTCAGGCAGTTTCTGGAGGGTAAGGAGCTCTACGACCAGGCCTTCGAGTACGTGGAGAGGCCTACGGAGCTTGAGGCATACAGGTACACCGTCGCCGAAGCAAGGAGAGTCGGGCTGGACGACAATGAGATTCTCCGATACCTAAGGATGGACGCTACGGACGACTCCGAGCTCGGGAAGCTGGTAGAGAAGATAGGGGTCAAGGCTAGGCGATGAAAACGACCCAGTTTCCATCCAGAAAACTATCTTAGAGCTTCTTCGAAGGAATGCCGGGCTTTACGAGGCCCTTCATGTCCAGAATCAGGTCTATCTCTTTCTGGGTGAAACCCAGTTCCTTGAGGGCGTCTCTAATGGAGAGGCCGCGCGCAAGCCTCTTCCCCACCGCAGCCGCCTTGTCATATCCGATCTTGGGCGAGATGACGGTAATCAGGGCCTGGCTGCTCTCTGCGTACCTTCGCGCCCTCTCCCGCATCGGGACCACGTTGTCCACCACGAGCCCCGAGACCTTGCTCAGGGCTTCGGAAAGCAACTTCGACTGCGTCACCAGGTTGTACCCCAATAGAGGCACCCCCATCGCAAGCTCGAACTCGCCGAGCGACGCCGCTACCGAGTTCGCCGCATCGAGACCCTGCACCTGGGCGCAAGCGAGCAGCGAGCTCTCAAGTGTGACCGGGTTCGTCTTTCCGGGCATGATGCTGCTCCCGGCCACTTCCTCCTGTGAAGGTATGTCGATTTCTCCTAACCCGGTGCTTGGACCGGAGAACATCAGGCGCAAATCCTGAGAAAGCCTGTAGAGGTCTAACGAAACGCTTCTGAGGGCGGCGCTCATCGAGAGCACGTCTGTCAGCAGCCTTGTCGCCCTGAAACGGTTCTTCGCCACTTCGAACGGGAGGCCAGACACCCGCGCCAGCTCCGCCGCAACCATGGCACCGAACTTCGGGTCAGCGTTGAGCCCCGTCCCTACGGCGGTTCCGCCTATCGGTATCTCGAAAAGCCTCTGAAGCCCTGCTTCCACCTCCTTCCCGTCCCGACCGAACGCATCAGCGTACGCGCCGAACTCCTGGCCCATCGTTATTGGGAGGGCGTCCCTGAGATGCGTCCTTCCTGATTTGTAGACAGAACTCGTCCGCTTGGCAAGCGCCTTAAGGCTGGACTCGATCCTTTCCAAGGCTGGGACGACCTGCGAGTGCACCGCTTTCGCCGCCGCCAGTCTGACCACGCTCGGGCCGACGTCGTTCGAAGATTGGCTCATGTTGACGTGGTCGTTGGGATGTACCTTGGACTTCACAAGGCCTGCCGCCAATTCCGCCAACAGCTCGTTCGCGTTCATGTTCAGCCCTGTACCTGAGCCCGTCTGGAAGACATCCACGGTGATCTTGGAGTCGTGCTTCCCGGCCATCATTTCCTTGGCCCCACGCTGGATCGCCCGTCCGATTTCGGGGTCAAGAAGTCCGAGCTTGACGTTCGCATTCGCCGCTGAAAATTTTACTGCGCCCACTGCCCAGACCATCTCCCGGGGGAACCTTGTCCCGGTGTCGAGGAAGACTCTCCTGGAACCTTCCACGTACTTCAACGAAGAGGCGCGAACTGCCGTCTGCTCTTAAGCCTTAGTCGGGGAGGATGGAAGAAATAGGTGCTGGCGATTGGCAAGCGCCTTTGATCGTTCTGACTCAGTGACCGCCGCAACCGCACGCGTCCGCATGGACGTTCGGGTTCTCGATCTTGAACCCTGTGCGCTGAAGGCTCTCCATGTAGTCGATCCTCGACCCTCTGATTATGTCGGCGTTCTCCCTCTGAACCAGGACCTTCAGTCCGCCGACGTCCTCAACTATGTCCGACTCCCCCGCGCTCTCCTCGAGGCTGAGCGCATACCGGTATCCTCCGCTGCACGCGCATCCCCCGCCCTGGTAAACATCTATCTTCAGAAACGAATCCTTCGCGTTCTCCGCCTGAAGGACCTCGTTCAGCTTCTCCTGTGCTACCGGAGTGAACCTCACCAACGGCTGTAATTCTTGCATACTTCCCCATTCTATGCCTCTACATATATAGACATTTCCTCGCTTTCGGCCGAATCCGAAGATGAGACTCGCCAGGCCGACAGTAAGACGCACTACCTTAGCCGCATTTCTGGTCCTTGTCGCGCTTCTCGCACTCCTGGCGCACTTTTCGACAGGGTCAGGGTCGAAGACAAAGAACACGATCAACGTGAGGCTGGAAGTTTCCTACTCCGGCTACTGGAACGGGACCTATTCGTACGGGAGTCCGTGTTCCGAGGGCTTCGCGAAGGTCAATTGGAGCGGTCATGGGGTATCCGATAGAGAGATTTCATTTGACGGGAATTACGACTCAGGCATCGGCATCCTTGTCCACTTTCAGAAACTGGACAACTCGAGCGGACAGCTGACCGTGTCGATGACGTCTGACGTGTTCAGTTCCTATCAGAACTCCACGGTCGCCCCGTTCGGGGCGGTTGACTTCGGGGCCTGCGCCATCTCGTAGGGGGTCAGGACCGTCCGGCGCCGAAGGGCCGACGCGCCCGGAGCAGGAGGAGGGCCACCATCAGCACTCCCAGAACAAGCGAGAGTTCTGCCAGGGTCCCGCCATACCTTCCCGACCCGAAGACGACGGGGAACGGCCCTATCAGGATGAAGCCCCCTCCTGATGCGCCTGCATTCCCGGAGAGCCCCATACCGATCAAAGCGATTCCCACTAACACGATTAGGATTCCCAGCAGAGCCAAGGGCCTCAACGCAGTCCACCGAATACGATCCAGGCGACGACTAATAGGAGAATGGCCAGCAGTATCGCAGTGCTCGCCCATTCGGCGTCAGACCCGAAGATGACAGGGACTGGTCCGATCAGCACGACGCCCCCGCCCCTGACCTTGTCCCCTGACGAATTCGAGGAACGGAACGCCGACAACCAGATGATTGCGATTCCGACTGTTACGACCAACAGTCCGAGCAAGACGAGGTCCAACTTGCCGTCGAGAACGGGTTTTCACGATAAAGGTTTTTGGAATGGGAGCGATGCGGAGGTCCTTGGTTGGCGGAATACCGGTACTGCGAGCGATGCATGATGAGAACGGAACACGAGGCAGTTGTGGACACAAGGGACTACAACCCGCGTGGTAGGGGAGTCTACAAGTGCAAGCGGTGCGGCCGGACGAAGTCCATGAGGCATCTGCGCCCCAGCTCGGAAATAGGCTACTAGAATTCGCAGCCCCCTGCGAATTAACATAATTCTGCAAATACAGCATTAAATATCCTAAATCTTTTGTCGTTCTCGTTGGGCGATTCTCAGCAGACAAAGCAGGCGGCCCCAATGCCACCCGCCGTCTTCGTCAGACAGAGCACCGGTCTGGTCAAGAACGTCTCCTTCTTCGACAGCATCGCGATGAACATGAGCAACATGTCCGTCGGTGCGCTGCTCGGGGTCATCGGCATAGCGGGACTGTTCCCGATGTTCTTGGCAGGCCAGGACACGGGGGGCGTCAACCTCGTGGTGCTCTCTGTAATGGCGTTCCTGCTGTCGTTCCCGCAGATTACAATATACACGATAATGTCCCGTCGCTTCCCCAGGACCGGGGGCGACTACGTGTGGGTGAGCAGGGTCTTCGGCGGCCCTATCGGGAGCGTCCTGTCGTTCATGGGATACACCCTCGAGACGACGGCGTACCTCGCCCTGATTGTCTTGTCCACGGTATTTTCGATAGGCGCGGTCGGCCTCTTCTTCGAATTCGACCCCAACCTCCTCGGCCTCGCCGTCCCAAGCCAGGTGCCGGGCGCCATCCCCTCTCTTCAGTTCGTGGTGGGCGCGGTGATCTTCGCTGTCCTGATTGGAATCAACATCGTGAAGCCGAAAGCCGGGTTCAAGCTAGTCTCCGCCCTGACCATCTTCGGCTTCTTCGCCCTGGTCCTCGCGATGGCCGTCCTTCTGGCGGGAGGCTCCACCGGGGTACAGAACTTCATCAACCACAGCTACATGTCCTTCAACGGAACCAACACCTACCACCACGTCGCGACCGAATTCCCCAGCGCGTTCAGCCTCGGGGCGACGGTCTTCATGCTCCCACTCATGGCCGCCTTCGTCTATCCGTGGCTCAACGCTGCCCCGGCAGTCGCGGGCGAGATCAAGGGCAGGTCAGCGTTGAAATGGAACGTCCCGATTTCCGCTCTGCTGGTCTTCATCTTTCTGACAAGCTCGATCGGGGTGATGTACCTTGTCGCCGGACAGGACTTCACGAACAACGCATACACCGACCCGACCATGGTCTTCAACAACTCTTTCAACTTCTGGACACTCGCCATGGGGGTTTCAGGGAACAGCGTCGTCGCCGGAATCATCGGCCTTGGCTGGATATTGTCCAACCTCAGCGTCCTCGCATACGGAGTCATCGTGATCTCGAGGTACCTTCTGGCTCAGTCGTTCGACCGGTTCCTCCCGGCTAGGATATCCAACGTGAGCACCCGGTTCGGCTCGCCGATCACGGCGCACCTGGTCGACCTCATAATCACGATCGTCCTTGTGGCCTTCGCGGCCTTCGCATACAGCACCGGAGGCATTGGGGGAGCCGACGCCCTCTTCGGAGCGATACTCGCGTCGATGGTCTACTTCATCTTCGTCGGACTGGCCGCTGCCGTCCACGGGATGAGAAAAGAGGGCGGGGGAACGAAGTGGATCCTCATGCTGGCCGGGATCTTGAACGTCTTCGTCTTCGGGTTCCTGTCATACCAGTTCATCGCCTATCCAGACGTGTGGGCCCTTCACCCGCTGACCTACTACTTCATCGCGGGGTCAGTCATCGCCGGCGCCCTGATCTACTTCGGTTCGAGCCGGTATAACAAGGGGCGCGGGATTGATATCTCTCTGGCGTACAAGGAACTGCCGCCAGAGTAAAGATGAGTGATTCCGTAACCAGAGACCCCGTCCTCCAGAACGACTGGCACGTCCTCTGCCGCTCCTCCGAACTTGTGGACGGCGCGTTGATGAAGGCCAGGCTCCTGGGAGAGGACCTCGTCCTGTGGAGGTACGGGGGGAAGGCGAAGGTGTGGGACGACCTCTGCGTACATCGGGGGACCAGGCTTTCACTTGGCTCCATCAAGGACGGCAAGGTGACGTGCGGCTATCACGGCTGGGCATACGACGAGGGAGGACAGTGCGTCCGCTTCCCTTCCCACCCCGGGCAGACACCTCCCCCGACCGCGCACGTGAAGACATATGCCACGAGAGAAGGCTACGGGCATGTCTGGGCGTCCCTCGGCGCCCCCGCGGCCGACCTCCCGCTTTTCAGGGAATGGGACGACCCCTCGTTCAGAAAGATCTTGTGCGGTCCCTACCACTACAAAGCGAGCGCGACCAGGGCGGTCGAGAACTTCCTCGACGTAGCTCATTTTCCGTTCGTGCACGCTGGCCTCCTTGGGGACGAGGCGCATCCGGAAATCGAGGAATACGAAGTCGATTCGCGGCCGGACGGCATCGAAGCGAAGAACGTCATCGTATGGCAGCCCGACCCCGACGGGACCGGGAAGGGGAAATCTGTCAACTACACGTACAGGGTCGTCCGCCCTTTCACGGCATACTTCGTGAAGCGTACGGACGAGGGCGACTTCGCGATTCAGCTGAACGTAACGCCGGTCGACGAAACCAGCTGCATCGGATGGATGTGCATCGCGCTCAACTACTCCGAAGAGACCCCGGACGCCGAGCTCAGGGCCTATCAAGACAAGATAACGGGACAGGACGTGCCTGTGGTCGAATCGCAACGTCCCGAGAGACTCCCGCTGGACCTCCAGGTCGAGCTGCATCTCCGGTCAGATAGGATAGCAGTAGCATACCGGAAGTGGCTGAGACAGATCGGGCTGACGTTCGGCACGTCCTAGCCTGACCTATACTTCGGCGAGGCCGGATTGACGTAGACGCATCCATCCTTGAAGACCCTTGACAGGCTGCGTGAGATCGCGAAGGGGGTAGCCGACAGGAGCGGGATGCTCAACGCGACGAACAGTGGCTGGTAATACCCGAGGACGAAGGCGAACGACACCACGCAACTCAACTTTGGTGAGTCCGAAGCCGAAAAGTCTTGAATCTCTCTGACTTCTTGGCAGTTTCCTCTAACTCAGAGTCTGAATCTGCACGGCCATCCACGTGGTATTGGGATTTAACCCTCCACATGATGTGACTTGATTCGAAAGCCGGCGGAGGGCTCTGCTCCCTCGACCCCGCGCTCTCTCAGCCAATGGATACGAGGCGCGTGCTCTGCTAGACTGAGCTACGCCGGCACGGTCGCGACCCGCGCCCAAGAGCCGTTAAAGTCTTGTTACTGCAAAGGGTTTTAGAATTGATGAAGGGCGGCCTGCAAATTGTGCGGGGGTCGCCCAGCATGGTCAACGGCGTGGGACTGAGGCTCCCATCCCTTAGGGGTTCGTGGGTTCGAATCCCACCCCCCGCACTACA
>JACQFN010000013.1 GCA_016200045.1 Nitrososphaerota archaeon
CGCGTGGTAACAACATCCACTTGGAAAGACGAATCCTGGCTGGGCAGCGAAGGTCGCACTTATTGGAAGAGCGAAGAGCGTTCCAAGGACTGCGAGAGCAACTATTGACCCACTGAATCTTGTTTTCATGGGATGAGCGACGGCTCTAAGCTATTTGGCGATTTGTCCAGATTAGCTCCAATTCAATTCCAAATCTCCTACCAATCTACCGAGTAACTCTTCGGCTACGGCTTCGCTCGCCCTTCCGACCAAATCCTGCGTTGGATTCCCGGTGTAGCTGGCGTCAACGTCAGACTTGAGTGGTCATGCATGCTCTTCGGGCTTGAATCCGAGCGTTGTGCATATTTCGTCAAAGATGTCAACATGCCCCTTCATCAAGGAACTTAGAGAATATGTCATTCCGTACTTCTCACCGCTCGCAATGAGGAGCGAGCTCCGATGAAGCACCTTGATGTGATGCTGGACAGCCTTGTACTGAAGATTGAGATCGTTGGCCAACTGATTCATGTTGCTGGGACGGACCCGAATCTTCTGGAGTATCCTGGCCCTGTTCTCGCCTCCCCTCGTGCCCCCCAGAAGGAACCAAAGCAGGCCTCGGAGCTCCGGGTCGTCCTGCATTGTAGTTTATTCGGGTCCAGTCTATTTATCCATTGGACGAGCCTAATCGAATTGGAACAGATTTGGACAAAGAGTTAAACGCGATGGATGTGTCTCATCGTTGAATGAAGATGGTCCTGCTCATGGATTTGGCGATTCTTTTTGCAGCACTAAACCCAGCACTGCTGTTGGGGTTGCTTTATCTCTACGGTAGGATTTTCCGCAGGAGCAGGGCCGTATATACCGCCGGTCTCCTAATCTTCGCCTCTGCACTCTTCCTGCAGAACGCCATGACAGTCTTTGCCTATTTCACGATGGCGTCCTTCTTTGCCGAGGGAGTCCTGCCATATCTATTCGCCATTGCGTTACTGGAGTTCGCCTCGGTTGTTGCAGTGTTCAGGATTACGATTATCTGAAAGCCTCGGTCCTGAAGCCTTTCAAGAATTGTTGGACGGAGTCTCCATCGACCGCTATTGCCTTGGTCGACTGCATACAAGACAGATACAGTAAGCATCTCATGAGCTCAGCGATCTGAGACTACATAGGAGTGCGGTCGCCGGGACTTCGGACCAAGAAATTAGTCGGAAATTCCTTGAGCTTTGGCCCACCGGACCCGTTGAAGTAGCCAGACATGGGGCTGAACGATTCGCTCCTGGGAGACCAAATCTAAATCGAAACTCATCCTTATCGCAATCATTACTCTGGAAGTTGGCCGCTCTTGTATGACGCGGGGAACAAGGGCCGTTGCTGTTTGGCAGCGTAATAAGCCGCCTGCGTGGTGGACTTCCGAGAACTCATCTGCTTGAAGCGGGCTTAATCTCTCTGTAGACCTTTGAGGCGAGAAAGAGAGTCACGAGTAGCACGACGACGTAGATGTATTCCAGGGTGTTAATCGTAGGAGGAATTGGCAGCGAGAAGAAGGACCCAGTTTGATCTCCGAAAATCGGTAGGAAGAAGAGGATCGAGCCAACGACCGCCAGCTTAGAGGCTAATCGGACTCTCCTGAAGAGAAGACCAATTGACGCCAAGTCCAATATGAGACCTGCAAAAATGGTACCGATGGCTACATAGCCGACGGGTTTCAAATCGGATGGTGGGCGGGTCTCAAAACCGAGTGGAGTCAAGAGGATGATTAGAAGGACGTTCACCACCAACACTGCAGCAAGCGCCATGCCATTTCTGGAGATGTTCGCCACTAAGACTTCTCTTCCTTGGACCGCGTCAGCCCAATAAGGAGTAACCAACAGGGTCGAAAGCAGCCGATGTGGAAGGGGCCCAAAGTACAGGATGCAGATGACAGACCCAGCCCGTTTCAGGGGAAGTACTGACGAGAAATGTCCCGTGATGCGGTCCCCGAGACGACCGCCCGGGTTCACATGGGCCTCGAATAGCTCAATTGCAGCTAGTCCAGCCTGATAAAGTTCATTTTGAGCTTATCTCGCGGGCCCGACGGGAATCGAACCCGACCGGGCTTGGGATGAAGAACCTGCTCTATCTCCTCGCTGACATGCAAGGTCCCAACACTCGGGACAGTCCGGGAATAATTTGAATCCCCCAATGGGGTTCACTTCGCGGGCCCGGCCTTTCTAGAGAAATCGGCGACCAGGGGCGGGTCGACGACACCGTATCCCATCGCCTCGGTCCCGTCCGCCAGCACGAAGGGGATCCTGGAGACGTGGTACGGCACCTCGAATCCCTGGAGTACGTTTTCGTCCTCCGTTTCGAACACCCTCTCCCACGTTTTTCCGTCCGAATCGAACCGAGAGACCCGGACCACCCGCCTCTCCCCGAACCCTCCTCCTCTCCCCCCGGAAGCGAGCGAACCTTCGGCGATCTTCATGAGAAAGAGCGAGTTGGCCCCCGAGGTCGGGCGGAGGTCGACGTCCCTCTCCGCGACCACGATGGCGCGGTACTTTCCGGAAAGGGCCTCTGAAAGCTCTTCGATGGGGGTCACGTGCACGAGAGGCGGTGGACGATTTTTAAGCCTAGGGGGACCTGCCGGGCCAGTTGAAGGTGGTCGTCGCCCTCGGAGGGAATGCGCTTGCCCAGAGAAGGCAGAGAGGAACCTATTCGGAGCTAGTCGAGAACGTCGGGTTCGTCTGCGAGGAGCTGGTGAAGATCATCGATGAAGGACACCAGTTGGTGATCACCCACGGGAACGGCCCGCAGGCGGGAAACATCGCCGTCCAGCAGAGCTCTACCGGTCAGGTCCCCGAGATGCCTCTCCACGTCATAGACGCGATGACGCAGGGGCAGATCGGATACATCATCCAGAGGGAGCTCGGGAACTCGCTCAGGTCTCTCGGCTCCAGGCGGCCCGTGGTTTCTCTGTTGACCCAGGTCCTGGTCGACCTGGCTGACCCAGCGTTCGGAGCGCCATCGAAGCCGATCGGACCTTACTACGACCGGCGTGAGGCGGAGCGGATCGGGAAGGAGATGGGGTTCCTGTTCAAGCGCGTCGGCAGGGGCGAGAAGGCGTACAGGAGGGTGGTCCCCTCCCCCGACCCGAAATCCATCGTCGAGTCTGACGCGGTCTCGAAGATGCTCGCGTCGGGAGCCATAGTGATCGCCGGTGGAGGGGGAGGGATCCCGGTCGCAAAGGCCCCGGACGGGGCGTACTTCGGCGTGGACGCGGTAGTGGACAAAGACCTCTGTGCCGAGAAGATCGCGGAGTCGACGAGGGCGGACTCCCTGCTCATTTTGACTGACGTCTCCAAGGTGAAGTCGGACTTCGGGACCCCCAAGGAGAGGGACATCGACGTCATGACCGTGGCGGAGGCGAAGAAGATGCTCGCGGCCGGTCAGTTTCCACCAGGAAGCATGGGGCCCAAGGTGACCGCCTGCGTCAGGTTCGTCGAATGGGGCGGAAAGCCGGCCGCGATAGGTCCGTTGAACAAGGCATTGCGGATCCTAGAGGGAGCGGCCGGAACCAGGGTTGTCCCGTAGCCGGAAAAATTCGGCCAAGAGGAGCCTTGCGTCCGGGGTGAGCCTCCTGCCGTTCAGCATCTTCCGGACGTCGCGTGGGAGGAGGAGCCGGACCTCTGCGACTTCGACCGGGTCGGGGGTGACCGGGCGGTCGGTTTGGCACGAGAACAGCGTCACATGCTCCCACTCGACATGCCCGTGGCTCCTTATCTTCGGGAGGAGCATTTTCGCGACAGGCCTCACCCTTCCCGCGAGGCCAAGCTCTTCAGAGAGCTCTCTCCTGGCCGCCTCCGGGTACGACTCCCCAGCTCTGACGTGCCCAGTGCAGGAAAGGGTCCACCTTCCCGGATGCCACGGGTCGCTTAGGCTCCGCTTCTGCAGGAGCGCTCCCCCTCCCGGCCGGAAGACTTGAACGGCCACCGCCCTATGAAGAAGCCCTGACCTCAGACACTCGCGGATGGTTGCCGTCCCTACAGGCTTGTCTTCTTCGTCCACGACATCGACGATCTCATCGAGCGGCAAGATGATTCCCTGTCAGGAGATGCAAAGCAGCACCGCCTCGGCTTCTTCCACAGTGGTGAAGGTCTGGACCTGAAGGTCGATTGCCTTCCGCCTCACCTTCTGGAGGGTCTGGCTAGTCGAATTAGAGTTTGTGTTGAACGACAGAACGAACGATACTCTTCCTTCGGATATCGAAGCGAGCGTTTGCTCCAGGATTTCAGGAGGGGAGTCGTAAGAAAGGGAGTCAATCCTGATTCCCTTCTTTGCGAAGGACGCGATGAGCGGCTCTGACAGTGCAGAATCCCCAGCCTCCTCGAGAAGAAGGATCCCCCTTTCTCCCCCGCCGGGCAACTTGTGCCCAGTTGCAATGAACGCCTTTGAAAGGGCCTCCTTGAAAGTGCCCCCGAAGCACGCCACCTCTCCGGTCGAGCGCATCTCCACCCCTAGTCGGGGGTCGGCCCCTTCCATCTGAAGGAAGGAGAACTGAGGCGCCTTCACCGCGAATTCCTTTGGCTCTTCGACATCGGTCTTCCGCTCGAGGGTCCCGCCAAGGACGGCGGGAGCGATGAGGTCGATCAGGTTCACTCCAGTGGCCTTCGAAACGAAGGGGAGGGACCTGGACGCGCGCAGATTGCATTCGATCACATAGACTGAACGCCCCTTGACCAGGAACTGGATGTTGAGCGGCCCCTTCGCCTTGAGCTCGCGCGCTATGCTCCTCGTGTAGGTCCTGATCTTCTCCTTGGCCGCCTTGGTGATGGAGACGGTGGGGATCGACATGATCGCGTCCCCTGAGTGGACCCCGGCGTTCTGCACGTGCTCGATTATCGCACCGATGACCGTGGTCTTCCCATCCGAGACCGCGTCGACTTCGACCTCGCGAGACTCTTCGAGGAACTCGCTGACCGTGACCGGGTAGTCAGGGTTGACTCTCAGGGCCTTCAGGACGTACCTCTCGAGGTCCGTCGGGTCCCATACGACGCGCATCGCGGCCCCGCTGAGCACGTGGGACGGCCTGACGATGACTGGGTACCCCACGCTCGAGCAGAACTCGGAGGCTTCGGCGGGGGACCTGAAGCTCCCCCAACTTGGCTGGGGGATTCCGAGCCTGTCAAGGAGTGCGCTGAACTTCCCCCTGTCCTCGGCCGCCTCCACGGACTGGGAGGACGTGCCCAAGACCCTGACCCCCCTCTTTTCCAGCGCCACGGCCAGGTCGTTGGGGGTCTGCCCTCCGACGCAGAGCACCATCCCTTCCGGCCTCTCTTTATCGTAGATGGCGAGGAGCCTCTCGACCGTGAGCTCCTCGAAGTACAGCCTGTCGCTCATGTCGAAGTCGGTGGAGACTGTCTCGGGGTTGCAATTGACGACTATGACCTCTTCGACTCCGTTGTTCTTCAGCGCCCACGCCATGTTCATGGTCCCCCAGTCGAATTCGACCGAGCTTCCGATCCTGTAGGGTCCGGCCCCCACGACGATCACCTTCCTCTTGCCGCTAGGCGGGGCCTCCTCGACCGCGCCGTCAAAGGTCTGGTAGAGGTAGTTCGTCTTGGCCGGCCACTCGGCCGCCAGAGTGTCTATCACCTTCGTGACAGGGACCACCGAAGAGGCCAGCCGGGCCTCCCTGACCCTGTCTTCGTCAAGTGCGACAAGCTCTCCTATCTGCCTGTCTGAGAACCCCATCGTCTTCGCTCTGGAAAGGACCAACTTTTCCGGGAGGGAGTCCGGGGGGAGCCTTTCCAGCTCGGCGTATGAATCGGTTATGTTCTTGAGCTTGGTGACGAACCACTGGTCCACTTCGGACTTCGAGCTCACCTCCTCGACGGAGAGGCCTCCCCTCAGCGCGTCCGCGATGTCGAACACTATCGTGTCGGTGGGATGCTCCAGGCTCTCCACGAGGGCTTCCCTCGTTCTCGCCGGGGAAGGAGCGACGACCCCGTCGTGCCTCGGGCCCAGCATTCGTGCCGCCTTCTGGATGGTCTCCTCGAACCCCCTCCCGACGGCCATCACCTCCCCGATGGACTTCATCGAGGTTCCAATCCTGCGGGAGGCGCCGTCGAACTTGTCCGTGTCCCACCTAGGCATCTTCACGACAAGGTAGTCAAGCGAGGGCTCGAACAGTGCCGTCGTCACCCCGGACACCTTGTTCTTCAGCTCGGTGAGGGAGTATCCCAGCGCGAGCTTGGTGGCGATGTACGCGAGTGGATAGCCGGTGGCCTTGGAGGCGAGGGCCGATGACCTGGACATCCTCGCGTTGATTTCTATCGCGCCGTACCTCTCGGACTCCGGGTGGAGGGCGAACTGGATGTTGCACTCCCCGACTATCCCGCAGTGCTTTGCGGCCGCGAGGGACGCGCTCCTCAGCATGTGGTACTCAGAGTTCGTGAGCGTCTGCGACGGCGCCACCACGACGTTATCCCCCGTGTGGACCCGCATCCCCAGCATGTTCTCCATGTTGCAGATGATCACGCTGTTGTCGTCCCCGTCGCGCATGATCTCGTATTCGATCTGCTTCCATCCCCCAAGGTACTCCTCGACGAGCACCTGATGGGTGAGGCTGCTGGAGAGGCCTCGCTCGACTATCTCGGAGAGCTCGCGCGCGTCCCTGGCGACCCCGCCCCCTTTCCCCCCAAGGGTAAACGCGACTCTGACCATCAGAGGGAAGCCCAAGTCACGTGAAACCTCCCTCGCTTCGTCCTGGGAGTAGACGGCTCTGCTCCTAGGGACGGGTATCCCGATCTCCACCATGGTCTGCTTGAAGAGGTCTCTGTCTTCGGTGATTTCGATTCCGTGCACGGGTGTCCCGAGGACCTTCACCCCGTGCCTGTCGAACACCCCGGAGCGGGAGAGCTCGATCCCGCAGTTGAGGGCTGTCTGGCCCCCGAAGCCGAGGAGGACCGCGTCTGGGGACTCTTCTTCTATCACCTCCTCCACGTACTGGGGGGTAACCGGCACGAACCGGATGTTTTCGGAGAACTGCCGGCTCGTTTGTATCGTCGCTATGTTCGGGTTGACCAACACTGACTGGATCCCTTCCTCTTTCAGGGCCTTGAGGCACTGGCTGCCGGAGTAGTCGAACTTGCGGCTGGTTCTACCAGCTTTCGCCTGCTTCTCCGACCTTGATTGCCCCGCTCCCGATTACGAGTACACGGCCTACTTGCTCACGCTTCGAATCTCCTCACCTCTTTTTCGGGGGTGTCCCATCGATTCTGCGAATTTGTCGAAGACGAAGTTGGTGTCGTAGGGGCCGGGGTGCGCTTCAGGGTGGAACTGGACGGCGATGCACGGCTTTGACCGGTGGTAGACTCCTTCAATGGTGTGGTCGTCGGCGTTGACGAACCAGGCCTTCAGGTCCGTCTTCGAGAGAGAATTCGGGTCCAGGGCGAATCCGTGATTCTGGCTGGTGACGTAGCCTCTCGCGGTGGAGAGGTCGATGCACGGCTTGTTCTGGCCCCTGTGCCCATACTTCAGCTTGAACGTTTCGACCCCCGCGGCCATCCCGACAATCTGTTCCCCCAGGCAAATCCCCAGGGTGGGGACGTCAGATCCGATCAACGACTCAACGCAGCCGACGGTCTCGACGCACAGCTTCGGGTCCCCCGGCCCGTTGCTCACAACGACCCCCAGCGGGTCGTGCTTCATCACCTCAGAATATGAGGAGTCGTAGGGGAGCCTGACGACCTGGTACCCCCTCGACAGGAGGTTCCTGACTATCCCGAGCTTCGCTCCGCAGTCGATCAAAGCCACCCTTCTGTCACCCGTCCCGTAGACGACGGGGGTCCTCACCGAAACCTCCCGCACGAGGTGGATAGTGTCGTACCCCGCGGCCTTCCTCAGTTGGTCGCGGAATCGGTCCGCTTGGTCAAGGTCCTGGCCGTTCGCTATGATTCCCATCATCACTCCGACCTCGCGGAGCCTGGTCACGAGCGCGCGGGTGTCGACCCCCTCTATCCCCGGGACCCCCTCTGAAGCGAGCCACTCGCTCAGCGTCTTCTCTGACGACCAGTGGCTAGGGGTCTTGCAGGCCTCTTGGACGACCGCGCCCTTCACCTGGATCGACCCCGATTCGAAGGACTTCGGAAGGCCGAAGGCGTCCCTTTCCTTGTAGGACGGGACTCCGTAGTTCCCTATGAGCGGGTAGGTGAAACAGAGTATCTGGCCTGCGTAGGAGGGGTCCGTGAGGGACTCAGGGTATCCCACCATGCCTGTGTTGAAGACCACCTCGCCGACTGAGTCCGAACCCGAGCCGAACCCACGGCCGAAGTAGATCGACCCGTCCTGCAGAAGAAGAAATGCGTCCTTAGAGCTCGCTTCATGCACTCTAAGAAGCGGCGAGTCGGTCGTTGCCGATTTAAGGGTATCGAGACGATGCGGATGGTCGGTCTTCGTGACCTCTGTCTGCTCGGGCACATTCGGACTCCTTTTCTATCCTTCGAACTTGACTTGATGCCGGAGACCCCCTGAATGGCGAAGAACTTTGATTTCCTGGGCAGGGACGTCGTCAGCATCAGGGACTTCAAGAGGGACCAACTCGAGCACGTTTTTGAAAGCGTGGACGCTCTCGAGAAGAAGCCCAAGAGCCTTGACGCGGGCCTTCAGGGGAAGATGGTTGCACTGCTATTCTTCGAACCGTCCACGCGGACGTACTCCAGCTTCCAGATCGCAGCGGAGAACCTTGGGCTCAAGGTGTCCGGGTTCTCGAACGTGGCCGCGTCCTCTGTTTCCAAGGGCGAGACGCTGTATGACACAATCAAGATGTTCGAAGGTTATGAGACGGACTGTTTCGTGATAAGGCACAGCATGATGGGATCGGCGAGGTTCGCAGCGGAGGCGACCGATGTCCCTGTCATAAACGCGGGCGACGGGAGCCGCGAGCATCCCACTCAGGCCATGGTCGACCTGTACTCGATACGGAGAGACTTCGGCAAGCTGGACGGCCTGAAGATAGGGGTACTGGGAGACCTGAAGTACGGGCGGACGGCCTCCTCCCTCGCATACGCGCTCTCCAACTATGACGTGGAGATCTGCTTCATCGCCCCCGACGCGCTCCAGATCAGGCCCGAGGTGGAACTGTTCCTCAACCAGAGGGGGACGAGGTTCAGCAGGGAAACCAGCCTTGCGACCGTGGCAAACACCCTAGACGTCCTGTATGTTACGCGGATACAGAAGGAGCGGATTCCGGACCCGACGGAATACGAGAGGGTCAGGGGGCTCTACCAGGTCAATCTGGAGACGCTCCGCGAGGCCAAGCCTTCGCTAAAGGTCTTCCACCCCCTTCCGAGGGTCGACGAGTTGGCCTCCGAGATAGACGGCACCGAGTTCGCTCGATACTTCAACCAGGCAGCGGTCGGCCTCCCGCTCAGGATGGCCCTGCTGAACATGGTCATTGGAGGGGCGGACTGAATGCAAGAGAAAGACCCCGAAAAGGGGATGCTCGTGCGGAAGATAGAAGAAGGGACGGTGGTCGACCATATCCCCGACTGGAAGGCCCAGACCGTGTCCAAGGTCCTCAGGCTCGACAAGCTGGCCAGAATGCAGTCCGAGATATCGGTGGCGATCCTCCAGAACGTTGACAGCAAGACCCTTGCGAGGAAGGACGTGATCAAGATAGACAGGTGGCACGTGGACGAGAAGGAAGCGGACATCCTCTCCCTGATCTTCCCAGGGATCACGGTGAACTACATCAACGAGTGGAAGGTCTCGAAATACTCGTCCAAGGTACCTGACACGATAGAAGGGAGGATAAAGTGCCCGGAGGTCAACTGCATATCAAACTCAGGGAGGGAGCCCGTGGTCTCGAAATTCGTGACCCTCAAACGAGACCGGCTACTCCAGTGCCACTATTGCGACACGACAGTGGAGTTCGAGAGGATCCCCGACCTCGTAAGTGCGTGACGCAATGCAGCACGACCTCGTGGTCGAAGGGAAGCTGGTCCTGCCAGGGTCGCTCGAGCAGGGACAGGTCGGGGTCAGCGGGGGGATGGTCAGAGAGGTCAAGAAGCAGGGACTCAGCGGCGAGAGGGTCGTCAGGGCCGGCGAGTGTCTCGTGTTCCCGGGCTTCATAGACTGCCACGTTCACCTCAGAGAGCCCGGGTGGGAGCGGAAGGAGGACTTCAGGACCGGGACGATCGCGGCCGTGCATGGGGGGGTGACCACGGCATTCGACATGCCGAACAACCCTGTCCCGACGACGACAGTCTCGGCCATCGAACAGAAGATGAAGCTCGCGAAGGGGAAGGCGGTGGTCGACGTCAGATTCTACGCAGGGGTGAGCGGGGGCCGGCTGGGAGAAATCGCGGGCCTGCGAGACAGGGCCATAGGCTACAAGCTGTACCTCTCGAAGACCACCGGGGAGGAGCCGTTCCCTGAGGAAGAGCTGGGCCAGGCGCTTTCGGCGATCAGCTCGACCGGGAAGCCGGTGAGCTTCCACTGCGAGGACCAGTCCATCATAGATGAGAGTTCGGGGAGGCTCTCCGACGGCGGCAGGCCCGACGCCTATGCTGACATGAGGCCTCCAGAATCGGAGGTCGAGTCTGTCAGGAAGGCGGCAGATGCGGTCAGGAGGTCGAACGGGGCCAAAGGGAATCTCTGTCATCTGTCCACAGGCGATTCGATAAGGGTCGTCAGGGAAGCCAGGGAAGGGGGCCTGGCCCTTCGTTGCGAGGCGGCCCTCCACCATCTGTACTTCGACCGAAGGGACCTCGCGAAAAACCCGCTGCTCCGGACGAACCCTCCTCTGAGGAGCCCCGATGACAGGAGGAGCCTCATCGAGGGTCTGAGAGACGGCTCCGTCAGCTTCCTGGTGACCGACCACGCGCCTCATACGCTCGACGAGAAGCGGGACGAGCAGCTCGCCGGCGTACCTGGGCTCGACGACTACGGCCACGTTGTTTCTTGGCTGATCACGAAGGAAGGCATCGACCCCGGGACGGTCGCGCGCGCGGGGGCGGCCAGCCCTGCCCAGTTCTTCGGACTCTCGGACCGCGGCGAGATATCGCCGGGCAAAAGAGGAGACCTGACCGTCGTCGACCTGCGCTCCCCCGAGAAGGTGAGGTCGGAGAGCATCCTGAGCAAGTGCGGATGGTCCCCCTACGAGGGGGTGGAGTTCCCCGGTAGGGTCAGGTGGGTTTTTTCGCTGGGGAAGCCTCTGATGGACGACTCCCAGCAGTTTACCGGGTAGACCGCCGCCGGGGCCCCGCCTGAGGGGCTGGGTGGGCTCGTCGAAGCCGTGTAAATTCCCTTCCCCCTTCCCGCGAAGACCATCGCGACGATCAGCAGGACGATTGCGATCAGCAGAAATCCGAGCGCGTAGGCCGGCTGGAGATAGGCGAAGAGCGAGAGCAGGGCCATCAGCACGCCCCAACCGCCGTAGAAGGCCCGGTCCTTCTTCTCTATGATGAAGACAGCCGCGACTATCGTCCACACCCCGACCAGGATGAGGATCAGCGCGATGGTCTCCCCGATCCCGCGCGCGAATGGAAGCTGGAAGAGGTATGATGCCACTGAAAGGAGGACCGCCACGACGGCCCCCACCGACCATGTGACCTGCAAACGCAGGGGGTGCGGGAGGCGCCCGCTATTAACGCGTTTTACGGCCGGTGACTACGCCGGCGGAGGAGTAGGAAAGGGTCCGAACTCCTCCTCGTACTCGGCCCCAACTGCGAAGATTACAGGCTCATCGAACGGCCTGGCGACTATCTGGGCGCCGATAGGAAGTCCTTCTGCCGGCATCATCGGAACAGACATCGCGGGAAATCCTGTCACGTTGAAGGGGAGCGTCAGGCGGTTGAGGGCCGAGTAGGTGTCGACCTGCTTCCCTGAAATGGAGACGGACCCTTCCCCAATCTTAGGCGCGGAGACAGTGGTGCAGGGGACAACCATCACATCGCACCCACCCATCGACCTAGAGAAGGCCTCGATGAGGCTGGGCCGCGCGTTTAGCGCCGCGATGTAATCTACCGCCGACACGCCCCTCCCCAGCTCGAGTAGTTTCCTCACGTCCTCGCCGTAGAGCTCTGGCGTCTTGTCCAGCCAGCCGAGGTGGAAGGCGGTCGCCTCCGCTCGCCGGATGGGATAGAACCTGGCCGCGGCTTCCTGCACCCCCTCCAGCTCTATGTCCTCGAGCTTGCACCCGAGGCTCCTGAGGTCGTCGAGGAACTTGGAGAAGGACTCCAGGACCTGCTGGTTCACACCCGACGCGAAGTAGCCGCGCGGTACCCCCACCCTGAAGGTCCGCCTTTCTCCGGCGAGCCCCTCGGAGTAACTGGGAACAGGGGTCGTGCCCGTCGTCGAGCCCCCTTCTTGGTGCCCGGCGATAGCCTGCAGCACGCTGGCTGCGTCCCGTACAGTCGATGTCAGCGTGCCTACCGTGTCGAAGGACGGGGCGAGTGGAATGACCCCCAGCCTGCTTACCCGACCGTAGGTCGGCTTCATCCCCACGATTCCGCAGAGGGAGGCGGGGATCCTGACCGAGCATGCCGTGTCGGTCCCCAGGGCAGCAACGGACATGCCCATGGAAACGGACGCGGCCGACCCTCCGCTGGAGCCTCCCGCCACCCTGGCGGGGTCCCAGGGGTTGCGGACCGGCCCGAAGTGGGGATTCTCCGAAGTAACTCCCGCGGCGAACTCGTGCATGTTCGTCGTGCCGACAATCACGGCCCCTGCGTCTTTCAGCATCCTGACTGCTGGAGCGTCGTATGGGGCGATGCTGTCAGATAGTATCTTCGACCCCGCGGTGCATCGGACCCCCTTGATGTACAGGACGTCCTTGACGGAGACCGGTATCCCGTCCAGCGGACCCTTTCCCGCCCCTCGCGCCAGCCTCGATTGGGACTCCTTCGCTGCCGCCGCCGCGGACTCGTGAAGGACTGTGATGAACGAGTGGAACCGCGGGTTGAGCCTTTCGATGACCTCGAGGGCGTCCTCCACGACCGTGACCGGGTCCGCCTTCCCGGACTCGTATTCTTCGCGCAGCTTGCTTATGGAGTTCAGGGTCGAAGGCCGCCCCCGCGGGGCTCCCAGCGCTTATCAGTCTGCCGAGACCGAAGGTCATTGCCACCGGTGGAATGCCGGATGGTTTTCCTTGACGGCCGCGAAGAGCCCCTTCATCGTAGCAGTCACCCGCCCCCCGGCCTCGAGTTTGCCATCCACCCACACCTTGTCCCCCTCCTCTCTCGAAGGCCATGTGGTAAGGCGCCAGGCTCCGGCCATCGGCGTCGGTTCGAGGAACCTCACTGTGTACTCGGCGGTCGACATCGCAGGCAGGCTCGGGGAGTCGAAGTCAACCGTGTCGAGGGCCCTCAACCTTTCTTGAAGAAAAGAGGCTCGTGAGAGCGATTTCGATTCGCAACAGGCGGTGTTCAGACGCCTTGTTGACCTCCCAGATGAGCCGTCAGAGTTCACCCCGGTGGAGCTTGCTCCGCTGGAGACGAAGGGAGGCAGAGTTGTCCCCCGGGGCTCAGAGGGAGGCGGTAAAGGGAGTGTGGGAGGGAGCGGACATTTCCAGCTTCGAGCCATTCCTCTATCCGGTCCTCAAGGTCGACCTCCTCCTCAGGCGGAGAGGGAGGTCCGTCCTCCTCGGCGGGAGGACCGGTCGGGAACTTTCGCTCTGACCGGTGCCGAAGGCGCCGGGGGTAGGATTCGAACCCACGCGACCCGAAGGTCACGGGCTGTCCAGGAAGGCGCTCAAGGCCCGCGCATTAACCACTCTGCCACCCCGGCTGCTCCGCGGGGTCCGCCGATTGTTCTTATGCTTTCGCGGAGAATTCGGAACGTGGCTGCAGCGGAGGGAGCGGGAGGCAGGCATTTCTTATATATTGGACACCCAAGACTCGCGCGGAAACTATGACGGACATGATCAGCGTCGAGGACCTGGTGCTGGTGTACGGGGACGGGACAAGGGCAGTCGACGGCATTTCGTTCAAGGTAGAGGAAAACGGGTTCTTCGGATTCCTCGGGCCGAACGGCGCCGGGAAGAGCACGACGATCAAGGTCTTAACGACCCTCCTGAGGAAGACTTCAGGGAGGGTCCACCTCGCCGGGCTGGACGTCGAGAAGGACGCGGCCGGCATACGGAAGCTGATCGGGGTCCAGAGCCAAGAAACGGTGGTGGACCACGACCTCACCGGGAGGGAGAATTTGATGCTCCAGGGACACCTGCAGCAGATGGGCGGGACCGAGCTCAAGCAGCGGGTGGAGGAGCTGGTCAAGCTCGTCGACCTTACGGACGCGGCCGACAAGCGCGCCCTCAACTACTCGGGCGGGATGAAGAAGAGGCTCGACCTCGCATCTGCGCTCGTCCACAGGCCGAGGGTGTTGTTCCTCGACGAGCCGACGACGGGGCTCGACCCGCAGTCCAGGTCCGCCGTCTGGAAGTACCTCGACCAGCTCAACAAAGAAGGAATAACCATCTTCCTGACAACGCAGTACATGGAGGAGGCGGACAAACTTTGTTCGGACCTCTCGATTATCGACCACGGGAAGATAGTCGCGGGAGGGACCCCGACCGAGCTGAAAGGGCAGGTCGGGACGGACACCATAACCTTGTCGCTTGAGGGTTCGGAGCAGGGAGACGGGGGGAGCGCAAGAGCGAAGGAGCTGCT
Source organism: Nitrososphaerota archaeon (assembly GCA_016200045.1). Lineage (GTDB taxonomy): Archaea > Thermoproteota > Nitrososphaeria > Nitrososphaerales > Gagatemarchaeaceae > UBA183. The sequence continues at coordinate 14,622 of JACQFN010000013.1, forward strand.
AACGAAGGTCAGGGGTGTGTCCGAGGTTCTGGACTCAGACGGAGGCCTTACGGTCTATGCGAAGAACGCAGGGTTCATCGTCGCGGACATCGTGAGGTCGTTCGATGAAAACGCGATCAAGATGAAGTCGATCAGCATGTCGAGCCCTTCGCTTGACGACGTCTTCCTTCACCACACAGGACACAGAATCAGGCCCGAGGAGGCTTCGCCTAGACAGACGATGAGGAGAATGGGCTTCGCTGCAAGGAGGCCGGCGAGGCAATGACCTTCTTCAGCGACACCAGGTACCTTTTCGTCAGGTCGATCAGGAAGCTGGTCAGGACCCCGATCCTGCTGTTCTTCTCGCTCCTGCAGCCGATAATCTTCCTCCTGCTCTTCACCCAGCTCTTCGCCAGGTTCACTGCCGCGCCGGGCCTGTTTCCCGCTGGGATAACGTACCTCAGCTACGCGACGCCCGGGATCCTGTTGCAGAACGCGTTCAGCAGCGCCCTGCAGTCGGGGACATCGATCGTCGACGACCTCAACTCCGGGTTCTTGCAGAAGATGCTGGTGACTCCGGTCAACAGGTCGGCGATACTCCTCGGGAGGCTGACGAGCGATGCGTTCAGGGTGACTGCCCAGTCTCTGATCATACTGGTCCTTGCTTACGGTCTCGGGTTTTCGGTGGACACCGGGCTGCCGGGGATACTTGCGATGCTTGGGATCATAGCGTTCTTCGGGCTGGCGTGGTCGGGTATTTCCCTCGCCATCGGGCTAAGGACCAAGAGTGCCGAGACGGTCTTCGGGATCGGGGGGTTTCTCACGTTCCCGCTACTGTTCATGAGCACCTCACTGGTCCCGACTGACGCGATGCCCGAGTGGATCAAAGCCGTGTCCAGCGTGAACCCCATCAGCTTCGCGGTGAACGCCGTTAGAGACCTCTCGCTCCCGAACTACTTCTCTGCAGGCTCAATCCTGACGGCGGTAGGCGTGATCGGGTTGATAGCCATCGTCACGCTCGGCGCGACCCTCTACCTCTTCAGAAAGGTCGTAAGCTGAAGAGGGCAACGCTTTTCCTCGACTAACGCCCATCATCCTTCGTTGAGGCCCATCGTCCGGCCCGCGCGTGACTCTGACAGGGAACCGCTCATGAGCTTCATCAAGAATGTCTGGGGAGGGCACGACTACATCCCTCACGTATGGGCCGAATGGATGTCAGACAGGAGGGGCAGGATGTTCGTAGTGGAGGTCGGCGGGACGCCTGTGGGGATGAACCGGGTGAGGTTCCTGGAAGACGGGTCCGCCTGGTTCGAGGGGGTGAGGATTCACCCTGACTACAGGGGAAGGGGACTGGCCTCCATGCTGGGGGAGAATTCGATGAAGGTCGCCTCAGCGAAAGGTGCGACAGTGTTCCGGCTCACGAGCAACTCGCGCAACCGACAGGCGCACCGGCAGGTCGCCCGCATCCGTTTCAACGAGGTTTCGAGAATCAGCGTTTACTCTCCTCCGGACGGGGTCAAGCCCCTGGGTCGGATGGCGATCAAGGCTGCGGGGGTCAAAGACCTGCTTGCTGTCCGGAAGGTTGTCGAGCTTTCGAAGGAGTTCGTTCAGGGAGCGGGGGTCATGTGGGACGGGTTCACAGCGATATCGCTGACCCCTGATGTGATAGCCCGCAGGATAAGAGAGGGTTCGGTTTTCATCGCCAAGGACGCGGTCGCAATTGCCATGCCCGGAAAGGAGGGAAACGAAGTCTGGAGCCAGATCTGCTTCCTCTGCGGAGAACCGAAGGCAGCCGTCGGACTTGCGAAGGGGATCTTCTCCTCCAAAGGGAAGGCCGACTGGAAGCTGGCCTACATACCGCAGGGTTCCCCGCTGATTGGGGCGCTGCGGAGGGCTGGCTTCAGACGGTCATTCTCGCTGATACTGTTCCAGCGGGGCGTCAAGGGTTAAAACGACCCGGCCTTCGGACTGGCCTATGCAGCGAAGCGTCGGCAAGATAGCGGTCCTCGGGGCCGGATTGATGGGGCACGGGATCGCACAGGTCGCCTCACAGGTCGGCGGGTATGAGGTGTCTCTCCTCGACGTCAAGCAGGAGTTCGTCGACCGCGGGATCGAAATGGTTCGCGGGAGTCTGTCGAAGTTCGTCGAAAAGGGGAAGATTACACAGGAGGAAGCCGAATCCGCCCTCTCAAGGATAACCCCCACAACGGACCTCGGAAAGGCCCTCGAAGGGAGCAAGCTCGTAATCGAAGCGGCGTCAGAGGAGCCCAACCTGAAGCTCGACCTTTACAGGAAGGTGACGGAGGCCGCCCCCGCAGACGCGGTCATCGCCTCCAACACGTCTTCGATCAGCATCACCCTCCTCGCGTCCGTAACCAGGCACCCCGAGAGCGTGTGCGGGATGCACTTCTTCAACCCGCCACAGTTGATGCCCCTGGTCGAGGTCATCAAAGGGAAGCGGACGTCGGAAGAAACCGTCGCCTTTGTCCGGGAAGTCTCCTCGAAGATGGGAAAAGAGACCGTCCTGTGCAAGAAAGACTCCCCGGGGTTCATAGTGAACAGGATCCTGGTCCCTGCGCTGAACGAGGCGGTCTTCCTCGCCCAGGAAGGAGTCGCCGACCCCGCGGACATAGACAAGGCTGTCAAGCTCGGGCTCAACTGGCCCATGGGACCACTGCAGCTCCTGGATTACGTCGGGCTCGACACGACCTACAACATCACCCAGGTATTCATGGAGGAGTTTCAGGACTCGAAGTACCGCCCGTCGCCTATGCTCAGAGAGATGGTGAGGGCGGGGTTGCTGGGCCGCAAGTCGGGAAAAGGGTTCTACGAGTGGGGGGCCCCCGGCTCGACTAAGACGAAATGAGCTCGGACTTCACGTCGGCGGGGAACGGCAAGGGCTTCCCCTTGCTACTCACGAGCGCGTGGACAGTATGACCTTTGCACAGCAACAGCATCTCCGGAATCTTGTAGATTTCGTTTTCGAATTTGATGCTGGTCTTGCCGATTGTGGAGACCCTTGTCTTGACGAGTATCTCGTCATCGAACCTCGCTGAGGACAGGTAGTCGGCGTGGGCCTGGACCACCGGGATCGCTAGCCCGCGCGACTCCCAGTCTCGGTACGAAAGGCCGATGTCTCGGAACAAGCCGACCCTCCCGACCTCCATCCAGGTGAGGTACTTTCCGTAGTACACGACCTGCATCGTGTCTGTCTCCTCATACCTCACTCTGAGCCTCTGCTCGTGCCAGCTTCCCAATTCGCGCCCGCGCTCTCATGCCCTCCTAAAAGCATCGAGCGAGACGACGGGGAAGGTAGTCTTTTTTATTCGCTCAGGTCGGCCTCGTACGCATGGGTTTCGAGACCCTGGTCGTCTCAAAAGAGGGGGCGCTCGGGTGCATTTCCCTTAACCGTCCGGAGGCGATGAACGCTTTGAACGCCAAGCTGGTGACCGAGTTGATCGTCGCGCTCGACGAATTCGAGAAAGACGATGGGGTGAGATGCGTGGTCATTTCCGGGAGCGAGCGTGCGTTCTCTGCAGGGGCGGACATCAAGGAGATGGCCGACATGACTGCGATACAGATGGCGATGACCGGGCACTTCTTCCCCCTGTGGGACAAGGTGGGCAGGTACCCGAAGCCTGTAGTGGCAGCCCTGAGCGGGTTCGTGCTTGGGGGAGGGTTGGAGTTGGCGATGAGCTGCGACGTGCTGATCGCTTCGGAAACGACGCAACTCGGGCAGCCTGAGATCGACATCGGAGTGATGCCCGGAGGAGGAGGGACGCAGAGGCTCACTAGGGCGGTGGGGAAGTATAAGGCGATGGAGATGATACTGACCGGGAAGAGGATTGGGGCGGAGGAAGCCAAGGCGCTCGGGCTGGTGAGCAGGGTGGTCCCGAAGGAGGCTTACCTTTCAGAGGCCAAGAAGGTGGGGAACGAGATCGCGACGAGGTCGCCCGTGGCAATCCGACTCGCCAAGATGGCGGTGAACAAGGCGTTCGAGATGGGGCTGAAGGACGCTCTTGACTTCGAAAGGGAGCTCTTCTACCTGCTCTTCGCCTCTGAAGACAAAACTGAGGGAATGAAGGCCTTTATGGCGAAGAGGCGGCCCGAATTCAAGGGGAAGTAGGATGGAATACCAGACGGTCAAGACCCAGGAAAAGAACGGGGTCCAATGGATAACCCTGAATCGTCCGGACAAGCTCAACGCGTTCAACGAGCAGATGGGCGGGGACTTGCTGGAGGCGCTGAAAGAAGGCGAGAAGTCGGCTAGTGTGAGATGCATCGTGATCACCGGTGAGGGAAGGGCGTTTTCCGTGGGTGAGGACCTGAACACGAACAGAGAATTCTATGAAAGCGGGAAACCCATTCTCTTGGGGGAGACCCTAAAGCGAAAGTACAACCCCATAGTACAGAGGGTCAGGAAGATGGACAAGCCGGTCCTCGCGGCAGTCAACGGGGTCACCGCAGGGGCGGGGCTCGGGCTGGCGTTGGCATGCGACCTGAGGGCGGCATCCGACAGGGCTACCTTTCATGAAGCTTTCATCAAGGTGGGGCTGGCTCCAGATTCCGGGACGAGCTTTTGGCTGACAAGGATACTCGGGCTCGCAAAGGCGATGGAGGTCGGAATGATGGGAGAGCCGATAGACTCGACCATGGCCCTGAACCTCGGGCTCGTGAACTGGGTCTTTCCTCAGGACAAATTCGCGGAGGAGGTGAACAGGATTGCAGAGAAACTGGCGAAGGGACCGACAAGGGCGCTGGCCCTCACAAAGAGGGCTCTCAACAGGGCCATAGTGGTCGACATGGACTCTGCGCTCGAATACGAAGCGTACCTTCAGGACGTCGCAGGTAGGACGAAGGATCACGTCGAGGGAGTCAGGGCCTTCCTGGAGAAGCGTGAAGCCACGTTCAGCGGGCAGTAGGTGTTTCCTCTGGACGCAGAGGCAATAATGCGGATCGCCCTCGACATGGCGAAGATGAAATCGATTCCCGCGGACTCTGGCATCTGGGTCCCTGGAACCGGGATCAAAAGGGTCCTCTTCGCGATCGACGCAGGCACCCCCGAGATCCTACTGGCGAAACAAAGAGGGTACGACCTACTGATCGCCCACCACCCCGTAGGCCCGGCGAGGCTCTCCTTCCCGAAGGTGGTCTACCGGCACGCGCAGTTCATGGCCGAGAAGGGGGTGCCTGCGAAGGTCGCGAAACAGGCGACGGGGGAGCTCGTCGAGAAGACCGAAATCAGGGCCCACCCCGGGAATTACCTTCACGAGGTCGATGTCGCACGAATGGTCGGACTCCCTTTCATGAACATCCATCTGCCGATAGACCAGATGACCCGCGATTTCCTGCTCACCGCCATCAGCAAGTCCAAGGCGAAGACGGTGGGGGGACTGGTCGCCGACCTCGAGAGGATACCGGAGTTTAAGAGAGCGAAGACCCGAATCGAGGTCAGGCTGGGGAAGCCAGGGAATAGGCTCGGGAAGTGGGTCCTGGTGTTTGCCGCAGGCACAAACGGGGGCTACCCTGTGGCGAAAGCCTACTTCGATGCGGGCATCGACACGGTCATCTATCTCCATGTCGACCTGGACGAGCTGTTCAAGTTGAGGAAGAATGGTCGCGGAAACCTCGTCGTTCTCGGGCACGTGGCCGGGGACTCGATAGGGATCAACCTTTTCCTGCGAGAATTGGCCGACCGCGGGATCGAAGCCTCGACTCTAGGCGTGGTGACCTAGCCGTGAGGGAATTCCTTGACCCCCCGCACGGGGGAGAAAAGAATCCAAAGGAATGCCAAAGAGCCGAGGGCAGCCATGAGGCCGATGGTTTCCTGCGTTCCAATCAGGTCCCCTGATGCGCCGCCTAGCAGGCTCCCAATGGGAAGAGTCCCCCAGACTAGCGTCCTCATCGTGGCGTTCATTCTTCCCTGCACCTCCTTCGGAACTAGCGCCTGCCGGTAACTGACCTGTGGGATGTTGTAGAGCAGTACTCCGATGGAGAGAACGAACGTGGAGGCGGTTACCAGGAAGAAGGCGGGAGAAGGCACGTACAGGGCGTTTGCGTCTGCCACACTCTGGGGAGGGATGAAATACAGGACTACCGAGACGAAGCTCAGGCTGATTCCCAAGAGGATCGTCCGTCCTACGCCAAGTCCCTTCATTACACGACTCGCGGTCAAAGCTCCCAAGATTCCTCCCAGAGACCCGATCCCCCCAGCAAGTCCTATTTCGCCGATTGACATGTGCAGATCGTCTAGCATGTACTTGATCAGAATCGCCCCCCAGGCGCTAGAGAAGAGGTTGGAGGTCGCGGTCGTGGCCGCAATCGCCTTCAGCCTCTTGTCCCCGAAGACGATACCCAGACCCTCCCTGATGTCGTGCCATGTCGACCTCTTCACCGTAGCTTCTGGAACGGTTTCCGGATGCCTGATCAGCAGCAACGAGAACGAAGAAGCGAGGTACCCGATTGTGTCTCCCAAGATCGCAAGGGGCGCCCAGAACTTGTTCACGACAAACCCTGCCGCGCTGGGTCCCACGGCCTGCGCCGTTGAGCGAGACGTCTCCATCTTGCTGTTGGCCTCCACAATTTGCGACTTCTGGACTAGGCTCGGCACATACGACTGATAGTCGATCTCGAAGAAGACGGTGAGGATCCCCGCCAGCAGCGTGACCAGGTAGATCAGGTTCATGCTGAGCGCGTAGAAGACCGCAGCGAAGGGGATCGAGAAGAGCACGGCTGCCCTACCGAAGTCGGCCATGAGCATTATCCTGCGCCTTCTGTGCCTGTCGGCCCAGACACCGACCAGCAGCCCTATGGTGAGGAACGGGATGGTGTTGAAGAAGGCGAGATAGCCGAGTTGAGTGTCTGAAGCGTCTAGAATTTTCACCGCAATGAAACCAATTGCGAGCGGGGAGAACTGCGCTCCGAACACTGAAATCGACTGGCCGACCCAGAATTTCATGAAGTCGGGGTCACGGACGAGTGAAGCCGGCTCCTCCATCTTCGGGGACTCGGTTTTCTTCGTTAATATGGTTGGCTCACTTCAAGTGATTGTCGGTGATGTCCTTCGTCTCAGCTCAGCAAAGAAGAAAAGGAGCTCACGAAGTCGGTGAGGAGATGAACCGAGACGTTGTTGTCGTCGATGCGGTGAGGACCCCCATAGGGAGGTACGGCGGAATCCTTCGGTCCGTCCGTCCTGATGACCTCGGTGCCCTCGTCATCAGGGAATCACTTGGTAGGTCGAAGCTTGAGCCGTCCTCGATCGATGACATCTACTTCGGATGCTCCAACCAAGGGGGGGAAGACAACAGGAACGTGGCGAGGATGTCGGCCCTGCTCGCAGGGGTCCCCTACACCGTGCCCGCTGCGACCGTGAACCGGCTCTGTGGCTCCGGCCTGGAAGCGATTGCCACAGCGTCGCGGGTGATAACCTCGGGAGAAGGCGACGTGGTCCTGGCGGGCGGGGTCGAGAGCATGACCCGTGCGCCGCTAGTTGCCCTGAAACCTGAGCACGCCTACGGTCGGGGGAGTATGACCCTTGTCGACTCCACCATCGGGTGGAGGTTCGTGAACCCCTCATTCCCCGCGGAATACCCGCCCCTTTCAATGGGACAGACCGCGGAGAATCTTGCCGAGAAGTACAGAATCTCGCGGACGGACCAGGACGAGTTCGCCCTTGCCAGCCACCGGAAGGCGGTGGACGCCCAGAAGGCGGGCCGGTTCAAGGATGAAATCGTACCGGTAAAGACCAAGGATGCGGCGGAGGGAGTCTCGTCGGACGAGGGTCCAAGGGCTGATAGCACCATCGAGAAGCTTGCGTCGTTGAAGCCAGCGTTCAGGGCTTCAGGGAGCGTGACAGCGGGCAATTCATCCGGGATAAACGACGGAGCCAGCGCTGTAATTCTGATGGAGGCAGGGAAGGCAAAGGATCTCGCGCTCGCCCCCGTCGCCAGGGTCTTGGGCTCGGCAACGGCCGGCGTGCACCCGAGCTTCATGGGGATAGGGCCCGTCTTTTCCACGAGGAAGCTCCTCGACAGGCTCGGCATGGGGCTTCAGGAGTTCGGGCTCGTGGAGGTGAACGAAGCATTTGCGGCGCAGGTGCTCGCGTGCATGGAGGAGATGCCGGAATTCGACGCCAAGAAGATGAACCCCAACGGCGGGGCTATCGCCCTGGGTCACCCCCTGGGGTGCAGCGGGGCCAGACTAGCGACCACCCTTCTTCATGAGATGAAGAAGACCGGCACGAGGTACGGTCTGGCGACGATGTGCATCGGCGTCGGACAGGGGATATCGACCGCGTTCGAGCTCCTGTGAAGAGAAGAGTTATCACCAGCCAGTCGTGTCCAGACCGCAGAGTTGCAGTCTGAAAGCGTTCCCAGCTACCAGATGTTCGTAGGAGGGGCATGGACCCAGTCCCACTCGGGCAGGAACTATCCGGTTTTCAACCCGGCGACCGGGAGGGTACTTGCCCACGCACCGAAAGGGGACCACGAGGACGCGAGGGCCTCGGTGGACGCGGCGAAGAAGGCGTTCGAGGACCCCGCGTGGAGGACGATGGACCCGAGCAAGCGCGGGAGGGTCCTCCTGAAGATCGCCCAGACGCTGAGGGAACGGCTCTCGGACTTCGCGAAGCTGGAGACCACGAACAACGGAAAACCCCTGGGGCAGGCGAAGGGTGACATCGCCATGTCGGCACGTCACTTCGAGTATTTCGCAGGACTGGCAGACAAGATCCAGGGGAGCACCATCCCTGTCCCCGGAAACCGTTTCGATTTCACGATCAAGGAGCCTCTCGGAGTGACCGTGCACATCGTTCCGTGGAACTACCCGCTCGTGATGGCCGCCAGGAGCCTGGCCCCGGCTCTCGCGGCAGGGAACACCGCGGTCGCGAAACCAGCCTCGTTCACACCCCTCACCCTCCTGAAATTCGCCGAACTTTGCAAGGAGTCAGGCCTCCCAGACGGGGTCCTGAACGTGATCACCGGAGGGGGCGAGGAGTTGGGTGGGGCGCTCGCAGGACACAAAGACGTCAGGCTCGTGGCGGTCACGGGCTCAGTGGAAACAGGGATGAAAATCATGGAAATGGCCTCGGCAAGCCTAGCCAAGACCGTCCTCGAGCTTGGGGGGAAGAACCCGACGATTGTCTTCGCAGACGCCGACATTGAGAGGGCCGCCCAGGGGGTCATGAATGGGATATTCACCAACGCCGGCCAGATGTGCTGGGCCGGTTCGAGGCTCCTCGTGCAGAATGAGGTCAAGGACCGGATAATGGAGAAGCTTGTCTCGGGGGCCGAGGGGATGAGGCTCGGGAACGGGATGGAAGCCGACACGGCGATGGGGCCGCTCGTAGCAGAGTCCCACCGTAAGAAGGTGTCAGACAACGTGGAGTCCGGGGTTCAGGAGGGTGCAAGAGTGGCGACTGGGGGGAAGGTCCCCGACGAGGAGGAGTTGAGGTCGGGGTATTACTACTCGCCGACGATCTTGGACGATGTCTCGCACGACATGAAGGTCGCCATGGAAGAAATCTTCGGCCCGGTCCTCACGGTGACGCCTTTTTCCGACGAGAAGGACGCTTTGATGAAGGCGAACTACGTCGACTACGGGCTCTGGGCCGGGGTATGGACCCGCGACCTTAGGAAGGCCCACACAATGGCCCGCGAATTGGAGGCGGGAATCGTCTGCGTCAACGAAGAGCCCCTCACGTTCCCTCAGACTCCCTTCGGGGGGTTCAAGAAGAGCGGGAACAGCTCCGAGCAGGGGATGGACGCAATGTCCTCTTACGTTAGGGTCAAGAACGTCTCCGTGAACTTGGACTGAATCAGCCCTTCCAGATCGTCTCTCTTCTTCCTGCCTTCTTATTGGCCAGCCTGGACAGGTTGAACAGGTAGGACGAAAGCCTGTTGAAGAAAGGGACGAGCTCGGGGTTGATAGCCTCGACCTTGGAGGCCGCTACGAGTCTCCTCTCCGCTCGCCTGCACACCGCCCTGGCGAGCTGAAGCAGCGCTCCAGCCTCGCTCCCGCCGGGAACGATGAAATTCCTTAGCTTCGGGAGGCGATCCAAGAGGGAATCGGTCGATTCCTCCAGCTTCTCCGTGTCTGCCCTCGCAATCCTCGGATGGGAGTCTGGTCTGAACTCGCGGGCTGCGTCGGCACCGGCGATGAAGAGGGTCGACTGGACCTCTCTCAGGGATGAGGCGATGCTCCTGTCTCTCGACTTGGCGATGACTAGCCCGAGGAGCGAATTCAGCTCGTCGATGGTGCCATAGGCCTCAACGAGCGGGAAGTCCTTGGGGACCCGCTTCGCTCCGAAAAGGGAGGTTTCTCCTCCGTCTCCTCTTTTCGTGTACAACGAAAATGGGATTTAACCGCGAGTTATTAACAATGTTTATGGTGAAGGTCGTATGTTTTCCACTCGGAAAGAATTTATCCAATCCTCCCAGCCTGAGGAAGGCGAATCGAATAACGTCTCCTACAAACGGAATCCAACATCTCTTCACGCCCCAGGAAGCCTCGAAACTCCTCTCGGACATCAAACCCAAGATCAAAGAGCTCATCGAGAGGAAGAAGGTGGTCACGAAGCTGCACGCAGAACTTGAGCGTTACAACCTCCTGGGGTTCAAGACCAGCGAAGTCGCCGAGTCAGCGGCCCTCCTGGACTCTCTGGTGGAAGGGATGACGAAGAAGATCTCGGAACTGGAGGACCTCGGGGTCATCGTGAAGGACCTGGACTACGGCCTGATCGACTTCCCTGCCGAGAAATACGGTGAAAGTGTTCTCCTCTGTTGGAGGTACGGCGAATCGGAGGTGTCGTTCTGGCACAAGTCGAGCGACGGATTCACGGGAAGGAAACCCTTGAAGGCAGCCCAGCTGATACTGCCCTAGGCCGAGAGGAGCCTTCGCGCATTCCCTCGCAGCAGCTTCTCAGCAACTCCGGGCCTCAACCTTGGCTTCATGCTGGATTCGAAGTCGTCCAACCACTCCTTTTGCCTCATCATAGGGTAGTCGGTCCCAAAGAGGAACCTGTCCTTGAGGATTCCATTCAGGTAGGGAAGCACGCCGGCCGGGATGTACCTGGGCCTCCACCCGGACAAATCAAGGTACACGTTCGGATTGCGCAGGGCAACCGCCATCGCGACGTCGGGCCACGGCCAACCGAAGTGCGCCATGACAATCTTGAGGTCGGGGAATCTCTGGGCTACTTCGTCCAGGTGCTCCGGCTTGCTGAACTTGATGTCGCAGTCCCCCAGCCCTGTGGTACCTGTGTGGAACAGAATCGGGACCCCGGCCTCCTCGCAGAACCCGCACAGGGGGTCCATCTTGCGGCGATCGTTGGGGTAGACTGAATTCGCGCTGCTGTGGACCTTCAGCCCCTTGAAACCGAGTTCATTGACGGCCCTCTTCAGTTCTCTCAGCGCCGCCTCCCCCGCATTGGGGTCAACGCCCGCGAACGGAACCAGCCTGTCCCTCGAGTTTCTGGATATCTCTCGGAGGGCGTCGTTCTTCATGGTGTAGTTCTTGAAGTGCGGGTTGCGCGTTGCGTGCGCGTCCTGTCCGAGGATGATGGCCTTCGAGACCTTCGCCTCGTCCATCTCCTCCAGCAGGTCCTCCGTGGAGGTCGGGAGTTTCGAAACGTCTAGCTTGAAGAAGCCGCACGCCTTCATGATCGGGCCGTTCTTCTTCATGAACGCCCTCGTCCAAGGATGGACGTGCACGTCGATGGACAAACGGTGCGACTCGGATTCCATCAATCATAAGTCTTATTGGGGGCGTGAAGACCGAACGGTCGATGGAAGTCGAGAAGGGAGAGCTGAATGAGGGAGACCCTGCGCCTGACTTTGAGCTGCCGGGTACGGGCGGGAAGCAGGTCAGACTCAGTTCGTTCAGAGGCAAGAGGGTAGTGCTGTACTTCTACCCGGAAGACGACACTCCGGGGTGCGTAAAGGAGGCTTGTGCGTTCAGGGACAGCCTTCGGAGGTTCGAGGGTGCGGACGCGGTCATCCTCGGAATAAGCAGGGATTCGCTCGAGTCGCACAAGAAGTTCATCGAGAAGTATTCGCTCAACTTCACGCTCCTCAGCGACGAGGGCCTCGAGGTCCACAAGATGTACGGGACGTGGAAACTCAAGAACAACTACGGAAGGACCTACTGGGGGACCGAGAGGTCGACGTTCTTAATCGACGAGCGCGGGAAGCTGAAGAGGATCTTCCGCAGGGTGAAGGTCGACGGCCACGACAAAGACGTGCTAGACGCGCTCAACGCGTAGTAGGCCGGCAAGTTGGGTTCGTTCTTCGCGGGAGTCAAAGCAGGCACCCTGGCCGGGGTCCTCTACATCGGCGGGCTTGTCCTCTTCAACGTCGCCCTGCTTTTCGCGTTCAAGGCGGACGCGCTGTCTGTGATTTCGAAGAACTATACTGGGATCTGTCCCCCCGTCGCCGCAGCAAACATGACTAGCGCCGATGACTGTTTCGGCTGGGTGGTCTCGATATTCCCGGAATACCTTGGGTTCGCCGGCTTCTTTGTCACCCTGGGCTTTTCAGGCCTGTTCGGGGTCTACTACGACTCCCTCCCCGGAAGGGGACCGGTGCCAAAGGGAGAGACGGCTGCCATCCTCGTAGGACTGAGCCTCGTCCTCCTCGGGATAGCAGGGGTATCCTTCACTCCGTTCGTGTCGGCCGCCTTAGGGACTTTCCTCGTCGCCTGGACATTCGTCTTCGGGGTCGCGCTCGGCAGGCTGTATGCCCGATACACCAGGAAGGTCCGTCTTGAGGGTCCGGCAAAAGGGGAAGCAAGCATAATGGTAGACGGGAAGGACTTCACGGGGAGGACAAGGACCTTCGCGGTGAAATCGGTCCACCAGCTCAGGGCGGAGGTCGGGGGAGGGATGTCGTTCAGGGGGTGGACGGTCAGCGGGGGCGTTTCCGTCGAGGACCAGAAGTCCTTCGAGACCGAGATGGAGGTCAACGGAGACGGGCTACTGAAGCTCGAGGTCTCTGACAAGTATTAGCCTAATGTCGAACGACGATACGTCTTCGGCCTAAGGTTATATACGAAAGACAGCAGAGCAACCTGAAGTGCGCGTCATCGCTACCGCGGATGAGACATACTGCCTGAAGACCCAGAGTCACACTAACTTCTGCACGGGGATCAATCACATCTGCTACAGGTGCGGAATGCTCAGGGGCCCCTGCCATCACAGGAAGCTCGGCACCCTTCTGGACTACTAGGGCTGCTTCCCGAAGTGCTGGACGAGTGAGCGGAAGCCGCGTTTTGTGTAGAACTTGTACCCGATTTCGTTCTGGGTCGGGACCTCCGCGACGATGACCCTTGCCCCCATCTTCTTGAGGTCGCGGGTGGCGCGTTCTAGCATGTCATGCCCCAGCGCCCTCCTGCGGTGTTCCGGGAGGATGTAGAAGTCGGTGATGAACCCTTCGGGGCTGGGCTCATAGAACATCCTCTCCCTCATTTCGGCCCTCAGGACCCCCACCACCTTGGGACCCTCGGACGCGACTAGGAGCAGTCTGTCGTCTGCGTCCAGCGAGGCGACGACGTATCTCTCCGCGCGCGCCCTCGCGCCTTCGACGACGGCGAACATTGGGTCGAACTCGTTGTTGAGCCGCTTTGTCCTGACTATGAGGTCTGCCGCAGACGATGCGTCCCCCTCCGTCGCTGGTCGGATCTTGACCCCGGGCACGGCCCCCGGTCCGCTCCGACTCGTTAAAGGCTTAGTCCGGTGGCTCAATGATTACCCCGCTCTTCCTGAGGGTGTCCATGGTCTTTCGCGAATGCTCGATGACTTCGGTTGCGGTCTTGAGTAGCTCGTCCTTGGAGGACTTCTTTCGCGCCTCCCCCTCTCTCACCGCGGCTTCCCCGACGGTGGCGGCTACGCTGGGGTAGACCTGCCAGTCCACCATCGAAGGCAGGATCCGCCGTCTGCTGATTCCCTTGCGCTTCGCGAAGCTCGCCAGCTCCTTGGCGGCCGAAATCACCATCGTGTCCGTGATCCTCCTTGCCCTGACGTCCAAAGCACCCCTGAAGATCGCCGGGAACAGGAGGCTGTTGTTCACCTGGTTCGGATAGTCCGAGCGGCCAGTTGCCACGACAGCGGCCCCGGCCGCCAGGGCGTCTTCCGGGAGCATCTCGGGGACCGGGTTGGCGAGCAGAAAAACAATCGAGTCCTTGCTCATCTCCCTGACTTCTTCCTTCTTGACGAGGTTGGGGCCGACGCCGGCGGCCGCTACGAGCACGTCGGCGTCCCTGAGCGCCTCCTTCAACCCGCCACTCCTCCTCTCCCCGTTGGTGGAGAGGGCGAGGTCGTACTTCCACTTGTTCCTCAGTGAAAGGCTGTCGATGTCATCACGCTCGGGTTGGAGGATTCCCTTCGAATCAAGTACGACGAGGTCCTTCGGGTCGGCCCCGGCCTTGACCAGAAGCCTGGCAGCGGCCACGTTTGCGGCACCCGCGCCGAAGAGGACTATCTTGGTCCCCCGAAGCCTTCTCCCCGTAAGTTCGAGGGCGTTGAAGAGACCTGCAAGGACCACGCCCGCTGTCCCCTGCTGGTCGTCGTGCCAGACGGGGATCTCCATCTCCCGCGTGAGCGTGTCGAGGACCTCGAAACATATGGGAGACTCGATGTCCTCGAGGTTCACCCCGCCCAGGGATGGTTCGAGGGCGCGGACCACAGAGATTAGGTGGTCTTCGTCCTTCGCACGTATAGGTAGAGGGTATGCGTTGACGCCTCCCAGGTAGTTGTAGATCAACGCCTTGCCTTCCATGACGGGGAGCGCGCCCTCGGGGCCGATGTCGCCCAGTCCCAGCACTCTGGTACCGTCTGAAATTACGGCGATGGTGTTCCATCTGCCCGTGTATTCGAATGAGAGGTCCGGGTCGGCAGCTATCGCCCGCGAGACCGCGGCCACCCCCGGCGTGTACCAGATCGAGAAATCCTGCAACGACCGGACCGGGACCTTCGGGGAGATTCCGACCTTCCCGCCGTAGAACCTCGAGTAGGCGAGCGCCTTCACGGAGGGGTCGTCCTTGGTCCTACTCTTGGGCAACGACTCCGGGGGTCGGCCGCGATTATTTGAGTCTCCTTTGTTTTCGCAGGCCGGACTACCTCCGTGGGAGATTTGTTTAACACCAGGCGACCTTGGCATCGTTCCTGACTGGCATGGCAAAGGACCCGATCTGCGGGATGCACGTGGAAGAGAGCGGGGAAGCCCTGAAGACTTCGAGGAAGGGGACGACCTTCTACTTCTGCAGCGACACGTGTCTGCTGACATTCGTCGCACCCGAGAAGGAGATCGCCCTGCTCAGGAGGCTGACTGTGCTCAGCTTTGCCCTGGGCGTCCCGGTGTTCTTGCTGACCTGGTTCGTTGCCCTTCCTAATCCGCTCCCTCAGAACGTAGTCCTGTTCGCGCTCGCTACCCCGGTCCAGCTCGTGGCCGGTTCGATGTTCTACAGGGGAACCTGGCACGCCCTGAGGGCCAGGGTGGCGAACATGGACACTCTCATCGCTGTTGGTACGAGCGCCGCCTGGCTGTACAGCGCGGTCGTAACCTTCGTCCCGGGGTTCTTCCCGGAAGGGACCTACTATGACGTCTCGTCTCTCATCATCGGGTTCATCCTCCTCGGCAAACTCTTGGAGCACGAAATGCGGGGGAGGGCGTCAGACTCTGTCAGGAAGCTGCTCAACCTCAACCCCAAGAACGCGGTCGTAATCAGAGGGTCCGCCGAGGTCACGGTGCCCGTGGAGGAGTTGCAGGTAGGGGACGTCATGGTGGTAAGGCCGGGGGACGGGGTTCCGACCGACGGTGTCATTACCGAAGGCCAGGGCGCGCTGGACGAGAAGATGCTGACAGGTGAGAGCATACCCGTCGACAAGGCGGAGGGGGACGAGGTCTTCGGAGGAACGATAAACAGGGACGGGCATCTCAGGGTAAGGGCGACAAAGGTGGGAAGCGACACGACGCTCTCCCAGATAGTCAAACTGGTGGAGGCCGCTCAGGCCGCGCAGGCGCCAATCCAGAGGGTCGCGGATAGAGTTGCGTCGTACTTCGTCCCAATCGTGGTTCTGATCGCGGTCGGGTCTCTCCTGTTCTGGTACATGGCCGGCGCCGGGGCACTCCACGGGTTCACGGCCTTCATCGCCGTGCTGATCATAGCCTGCCCGTGCGCCCTCGGGCTCGCGACCCCGGCCGCGATAGTGGTGGGGACGGGGAAGGGCGCGTCAAACGGGATACTCGTCAAGGGAGGGGAGGTCCTGGAAAAGGCGAAGAACGTCGACGTGGTGGTGCTCGACAAGACGGGAACCGTGACCAAGGGGGAGCCCGAACTGGTCGACCTTGTCCCTCTGTCTGGGTTCTCAGAAGGCGAGTTGCTCCGGCTTGCAGCCTCCGTAGAGTCAGGGTCTGAGCATCCTGTGGGCCTCGCCGTGGTCCGCGCAGCAAACGAGAGAGGGATATCCCTCGGAAAGCCTGAGGCGTTTCGCGCAGAGCCCGGGCTGGGAGTCCGGGCCGACCTGGAGGGGAGTCAGGTGATGGTGGGGAGCAGGAGGCTGCTCGCCGGTGCAGGTGTCGGGCTCGGGGAGGCAGAGGCGGTGGTTTCGAAGCTGGAGGCCGAGGGGAAGACCGCTGTGGTGGTGGCGGCCGCAGGCAGGGTGGCGGGGGTGCTCGCGGTCGAGGACACGGTCAAGACGGGAGCGAAGGAGGCGGTCGCCGCGCTCAAGGAACTGGGGCTCCGGGTGACGATGCTGACCGGTGACAACGGGAGGACCGCCCGGGCGATAGCTGCGGAGGTGGGGATAGACGACGTCGAAGCCGAGGTGCTCCCGGCCCAGAAGTCGGAGGCGATAGCCAGGCTGAAGGGGGAGGGACACGTGGTGGCGATGGTGGGAGACGGGATCAACGATGCGCCGGCGCTGGCGGGCGCTGATTTGGGAATCGCGATCGGGAGCGGTACTGACGTGGCAATAGAGACAGCCGGGATCGTCCTCATCAGGAGCGACCTCAGAGACGTGGCCGGGGCGATAAGGCTCAGCAGGGCGACCATGTCGAAGATAAGGCAGAACCTCTTCTGGGCGTTCGCGTACAACACAGTGCTCATTCCGGTAGCTGCTTCGGGCTTTCTGAACCCCATTCTCGCCGGGGTGGCGATGGCGCTAAGTTCGGTGAGCGTGGTCGGCAACTCCCTCTCTCTCAACCGCACGAGGCTAGGCCGTTGACTCGGGAGCGGCCCCTGGGGGAGACGCTTTCCCGTTGGCCAGTCTAATCTCGTTCTAACCTTTATTTCCCCTCTTCGGCGGGTGCGGACAGCGGAGCCCCTGAGACAACGGTCAACAAGAAGTTCGCGCAGTACGTCAACGAAAACGTGAATTCGTTCACCAGGGACGTCATCCGGCTGGCCTCGCAGAGGAGCGTTTCCGCCAGAAACGACGGGGTGGAGGAATGCTCTGTCCTGGTCGAGAAGATGCTGGTGGAGATCGGGGCAGAGACCAAGGTCCTCAGGAGAGACGGTGCGGCGCCTCTGGTCTACGGTGAACTGAAGTCGACGAGGTCGAAGAAGACCATTTTGTTCTACAATCACTACGACGTCCAACCAGAAGAGCCGCTCGACCTGTGGAAGTCCCCGCCCTTCAAGCCCGAGGTGAGGGACGGCAAGCTGTACGGAAGAGGGGTTGCCGACGACAAGGGGGAGCTGGTCTCGAGGCTCAAGACCGTCGAATCGTATCTAAAGACCGTCGGCGAGGCCCCGTGCAACGTGAAGTTCTGCTTCGAAGGCGAGGAAGAAACCGGGAGCGTCCATCTCCACCACTACATAGAAGACAACCCTGAGCTCTTCAAGTCCGACGCGGTCGTCTGGGAGTTCGGGACTGTCGACGCCACGGGGAGGCCAACGGTCACCCTGGGGGTGAAGGGGATGATCTACCTGGAGCTTGTCCTCCGGTCGCTGGAGGCGGACGCCCACAGCAGCTACGCGGCTGTGCTCCCGAGCGCCCCTTGGAGGATGGTGAGGCTCCTGAACATGCTCAAGGACAAGGACGAGAGGATACTGGTCCCCGGATGGTACGACGCCGTCGAAGCCCTCAGCGAGGAGGAGGTCAGGGTCCTTGACGAGCAGCCCTTCGACGAGGTGTCTTTCAGACGGATCCACGGGGCCAAGGACTACGTCAGCCAAATGACCCCCTCGCAGGTGAAGAAGGCGCTCGTCCAGAGGCCCACCGGGAACATCGCAGGGATATGGTCCGGATACCAGGGACCCGGTTCGAAGACGGTCCTCCCAAAGGAGGTTCACTGCAAGATGGACTTCCGACTCGTCCCTGAACAGGACCCGGCGGAGCTGCTCGAGAAGCTCAGGCGATACCTCGCTGCCAACGGGTTCGGGGACGTGGAGATCATACTCGAAAGCATGGAGCCGGCAGCCCGGACCCCCTACACCGACCCGTTCGCTCAGGCGGCCATCCGCGCAGCAGAGACCACGTACGGCCAGAAACCCAGAGTCGACATCAGCTCCCCCGGAACGGGCCCGCTGTATCTTTTCACGAGGCGCTACAAAGTTCCTTCCGTCGACATCGGTGTATCCTCAGAGGAGAGCGCGATCCACGCCCCAAACGAGAACCTAGGGATAGAGAACCTGAGGATGGGGATGCTCTGGGTGGGGGAGACGATGGAACTCTTCGCCGCGTCCTAGTCTACCACTTGCTGAGGTCACCCTCGAGGAGTCCAAGTCCGAGGTGGACCTGGTCGATGTGCTTGGAGAGCTCCTTCCTGTCCTTCATGGTGGCGCCGCAATAGGGGCAGGAAAGGACGCCGGGTTGGGCGAGCTCAGGAAGGGGCACGTGAACGTCCGGTCCCCCGCTTACCAGGTTCTTCTGGGTGACGAGCCCGAAGACCTTGCCGTCCCTCGTGACCCCCAGCCTGCGGACGCCGAGCTTCGTCATCTTCGCGATTGCATCCCCTACTTTCGAAGCCCCGTCGACCGTCTCGACCGGAGCGGTCATGACCTCACTTACTTTCGTGGAGCCCGGAGCGAGGCCGAGGGCGACGACCTTGTACAGGATGTCGCGTTCAGTGACTATCCCCACGGGTGAGCCTCCTGCGATGACAAGCGCTTCCGTCGTTCCTTTTGACTTCATCAGGTTGGCAGCCTTTACGATGGTGTCCTCCGGAGAAAGCGAGACAAATTGAGTGGTGGCGAATTCGGCGACCCGCTCGTCCAGAGACTTCCGAAAGTCCATCTTGACCGCTCGAAGTTCGCGGTCTAAATAAGATGTTGCACACCGAAGTCTTAAAGCGACTTCCGCGACCCGTCGCAGCGTGAAGGCAGGGGTCCTGGGTTCCGGGATGATGGGCTCCGTGATGGCGAGAGATCTCGCTTCTTCTCCCGAGGTCGACAGCGTGACAGTATCAGACATCGACGAACAGAGGCTGGCGAGATTGAAACAGATTGTTGGTGGCAGGAAGCTCTCCGTCGAGACGCGCGACACGAAGGACAGGAGGAAGACCGCCGACTTCCTGAAGGGGTTCGACGTTGTCGTATCGGCGCTTCCTCACGGCGTCGTCCACCAGGCAGACCTTGCTGCGGTCGACAGCGGGACTAAGATGGTCAACATAGCCTTCGAAGACGAGCAGATGGAGCTCGACTCCGAGGCAAGGAGGAACGGGGCCCTGCTCATTCCTGGGTGCGGCGTAGCCCCGGGCCTGGGAGGGATACTTCTCTCGAAGGCAGTCGCGGAAATAGACGCAGATGAGGGGCACATACTCGTGGGGGGCGTCCCTCAGAACCCACTCCCGCCCTTCGACTACAAGCTTGTGTTTTCGATAGTCGGACTTCTGAGAGAGTACATCGACGACGCCCGCGTCTTCAGGGACGGGAAGGTGGTCAAGGTCAAGCCATTCTCCACTCTCGAAACTGTGGAGTTTCCGGAACCGGTGGGAAAGATGGAGGCGTTCTGCACTGACGGCCTAGCCAGCCTCGTATACACAATGGGGGGGATGCGGGTCCTCGACGAGAAGACGCTCAGGTGGCCGGGGCACGTGTCGAAGATGAACGTCCTGATGGACTCAGGGTACTTCTCGAAGGAGAAGCTCAGCTTCGGGGGCGCGATGGTCTCTCCCCTCGAGATGTCTTGGGCAGTTCTTGGGGGCAAGTTGGCCGAGGGCGATGCCAAGGACATGACAGTGATGAGGGTGATAGCGAAGGCCGGCGAGAAGAAGATAGTCTTCGACATGGTCGACAGGTACGACCAAGAGCGCGGGGTGACCTCCATGGGGAAGACCACGGGCTACACGGGGTCGATAGTCGCCCAGATGGTGGGGTCAGGGGCCATCCAGGGAAAGGGAGTCCTTCCTCCCGAGATCGCGGTGAAAGGAAAGCTGGTCGGCAGGCTCCTCTCTGAGCTCTCCGCGAGGGGGGTCGAGATTCGCGAGACCAGAAGCTGAAGGGAGCTATCTTCGGACCCGCTCGCCCTGTTCAGTCAGCTGAAGGCTGATGTGTTTGGTCTGAAGGTACTCCATCAGCCCTTCCATGCCTGTCTCTCTGCCGAGCCCGCTCTGTTTGTAGCCTCCGAACGGGACTTCCGGTCCCGGGTTCAGATGCCTGTTGACCCAGACAGTACCGGTCCTGATCCCCTGAGAGACCTTCATTATCCTGGGGAGGCTCCTTGACCAGAGGTCTCCCGCGAGGCCGAACCTCGAGTCGTTTGAAATCTCAATGGCCTCGTCTTCGTCGCGGAACGGGAGGACACAGAGGACTGGCCCGAACACCTCCTCCTGGAAAATCTTCATTTTCCGCTCCACCCCTTCGAATATCGTGGGGCGGACGAAGTTCCCCTTCGCGTACTCGCCGTCGACCAATCTGTCCCCTCCGAGCGATAGCCTCGCACCCTCTTCCTTCGCAGAATCGATATAGCCGAGGACCCTCTCGAGCTGCCCCTTCGAGATGAGAGGGCCCATCTCGGTGGCCGGGTCCATCCCGTCCCCCACCTTGATCGCCCCCGCCGCCTCCTTGTATTTCCGCATGAAGTCGTCGTAGACGGTGTCCTGGACGAGGAGTCTGGAGCCTGCGTTGCACGACTGTCCTGCGCTCCTGAATATCGACCACACCGCACCAGGGAGGGCCGCCTCCATGTTCGCGTCGTCGAAGACCAGGTCGGTGGACTTCCCTCCGCATTCGAGGTTCACCTTCTTCAGGTTGGCCGAAGCCATCTCCATTATCTTCCTCCCCGTCTCAGTCGACCCCGTGAAGGAGACCTTGTCCACCTTCCCGTTCTTGACGAGCTCCGCCCCCACCTTGTCCCCCGGCCCTGTCACCGCGTTGATGACCCCTGGCGGGACGCCGTCTATAGAAGCGAGGAGCTCGATGAACCTCATCGATATCCCTGAGGTGTTCGCCGATGGCTTGATCACAACTGTGCACCCCGCGGCGAGCGCGGGTCCCAGCTTCCACGAGAGGAGCGAAATCGGCGAATTCCAGGGGACTATGAGGCCGCACACCCCGACCGGCTCGTGAACAACCAGGCTGATGTCCGCGCCGCTGTATCTGGGTACCTTGCCTACGACATGCCTCGCGGCGGACGAGTAGTACTCAAGGACGTTCGCGGCGTTCAGGAGTTCCCCCTTCGCGTCGGCCAGCGGCTTCCCGTTCTCCAGGGTGAGCAGGACAGACAGGCCCCCGATCTCCCTCCTTACGACCTCGGCCGCTTCCCTCAGGACCTTCGCCCTTTCAGAGGGCCGCTTGGAACTCCACGCCCCCGAGTCGAAGGCTTTCCTTGCCTCTTCGACTGCGGAGGAGACGTCCTCCGGTGTCGAGCGGGCGGCCCTTGATACGAGGTCCCCGTTCGCCGGATTCCTGCTCTCGATGTATCCGTCCGAGGGCTTCTGCCACTTGCCGCCGATGTAGTTGGAGTAGGTCTTCACTTCGTTCTTTGCCTGCAAACCTCTCTCAACGATGTCTGACGCGATTTAACGATTGCTCCCTGTCGCAAGGACCTTGGAGCCGGATATAGTGAACCCCGAACTGTACGCGGCTCCCGAGGTCACGGTCAGGTCACCGATGCCGAGCGAGCATGACGCCTCCCCACTCCCCACCCAGACCCTCGACACCGTGCTGTTGGATTTCAGGATCTCGACGGGCTCGTCGACGAAGCCCTGCGTGGGATCGGTCTGGGGGAACCTGCGATATCCGAAGGTGGTCCCGAACGGGGGGAGGTCTTCCGGCGTTCCGGCCCTTTCGATTTCGACCTTCACTGACACGGTCACTTCCCTTCCTTTCATGCAGAACCCTGAAAGCGAGGTGCCTGGCCCCTCCGGTTTGAGGCCTGGGTTGAGCGGGTGAAGCCTGCTCATCGCTATCATGTCGGCGAGTCGCTTCTGGTACCCGTTGAGCAGACCCCTCATCAGCGAGAACTCGGTGGTGACCCACATGACAGGAAAGAAGACCCCGGGCCGACCTCCGAAGGTGCATCTGAGCCCCACCGCCGCCTCCGAGTAGACGGTCCGATCGGGCCTGTCTGCGACCATCCCCGCCCCATTGTCGCTGACCGATACTATCTCGCAGACGTAGGCGATGCCGGTACCGTCTCCGACCTGGAATGGATGGGGGACAAGGCCCTGCAGCTTAGAGCGGTCCGCGCGGAAGTAGGCGGTCAGGTAGTCAGCACCATAATGCCAAGGGCCGCGTTCGATCGCCGAAGAGTCCCCGGGGACGAAGGGATGGTCGATCATATGTCCGCGGGGCGGCTTAAGAGTATAAAGCATTCACATGCCGGCTGGCCCCCGTGAAGGTCGCCGCGTTCAGGCTGCGGAACGAGCGGGTCGAGGACGAGAGGATGGGCCTCGTCGAGGCGGACGCTGTGACTGAACCAAAGTCGAGGGCAAGCCTGATCGCACTCCTGCGGGGGGGCGGCGTTCTAGGCAGTGACGACGGGGGCGTATCACATCCCATTTCTGACGTGGTCATTGGCCCCCCAGTCCGGAGGCCGGGGAAGATCGTCGCCGCCATCGTGAACACGCATGGGATGCTCGGAGGGGACGCGAAGCTGGAATGGCCCAGGCTGGACATGAAGGCGCCCAGCACGGTGATCGGGCCCGGTGAGACGGTGATTGCCCCTCCCGAGGGGATAAGGCCGGAGGTGGAGCTCGCAGCGGTGATCGGAGGGACGCTGGCGCGCGCGTCGAAGCAGGAGTCACGCGCGGGCATCTTCGGCTTTACGATACTCAACGACGTGACCTGCCCCAGCGACTCGAAGGCAGACGCCTACGACGCAGTCAGGAGGAACAGGGCGACGGGGAGGCTGGAGATGACGAGGCTCAGGGGCCCGCTGTTCCGCTCGAAGAATCACGACACATTCTGCCCGACCGGTCCGTGGGTGGTGACCCCAGACGAGTTCGCGAAGACCAGGGATCCGATGATGACCACGAAGTTCGAGGGGACTCTCGTCCAGAAGGGTCGGCTCTCCGAGTACATCTTCTCCCCCGAGGAGCTCGTGTCCTACGTTTCCGGGTTCCTGACCCTTGAGCCAGGGGACCTGGTGTCGTGCGGGAGCGTCGGATGGGCCCCTGGAGTCCTCGGAGGACTCGACCCGACAGAATACATCCTCCCGGGGAAGAAAGGGTCCTTGGAACTCGAAATAGAGGGGATAGGTGTGCTGCGGAATCCGGTGGCCATCAGGTAGGAATGGCCGACCCCGAAACTCTCCTGATTGCCGCCGCACTTGTCGGAGCCATACACATCTCGGCCCCCGACCACTGGGTCACCCTCTGCGTGGTGGGCAGGACGAGCGGATGGGGGACCGGGAGGCTCCTCTATGTTGGCGTCGCTACCGCGGCTGGTCATTCGATCCTTTCCGTCGCGCTCGGCCTGCTCGTCGTGGGCGCGGGGCTGCTGTTCGCTGGTTCGGCCGCTACGCTGATCGCAGAGGCGACGGGGGTCGTAATGATCGTGGCCGGTGTCGGCTATGGGCTTTGGCAGTTTGCGCCGCGGAAACGCCGTGAAGTAAAGAGCGAAGGCGCCGAAGCTCAGGCTCGAACCCAAAAGGGGTTCAGGTTTCGGCACTTCGCCCTCATCGGGGCCGCCCTCTCACCCGACCTGACGATCCTTCCCATTCTGCTTGTAGCAATGCCCGAAGGCTTTGGTCTCGCCCTCGACGCGGCGCTCGTCTTCGGGGTGGTCTCAGTCGTAACGCTCCCCGTCCTTTTGCTCATAGGCTCGAAGGGCCTCGCCCGCGCCTTCGAGAGGATCCCTCCAACGTACAACGACGCGCTCCTGGGCTTCGTGGTCGCGGCCGTCGGAGCCTACACCCTTGTGACGGGCTGAGCCTGACGGAACGGGGGAAAGCTAAAGTAGAGTGGGAGGTCCGAGCCCTTTGGTAGCGGTGAGGGCAAACCTTTCGTCCCCTTCCGAAGGAGTCTCCTGAGCTTGGGGGCGCGTGAGGGCCGCTCCTTCCTCGAGAGGCTTGACCGGACGCCGAGGACGGTCTGGTATGGAAACCAAAAGATAACCGGGAAGGTTTCCGAGCATCCTGCGTTTTCAGGGATCGCGAAGACGATTTCGGAGCTCTACGATATCCAGTCCGAGCCGTCGAACGCCGATTTGATGACGTATCCCTCCCCGACAACAGAAGAGAGGGTAGGGCTCAGCTTCCTTCAACCTAAGACCCCTGCTGATGTCTCGAAGCGGACCGGCATGATGAAGCGCTGGGCGGACCATTCTGGGGGCATGCTCGGCCGCACGCCCGACTATCTGAACAGCTCAATAATGGCGATGGCAGGGGCATCCGCGTTCTTCGGGACGGAGGGGAGGGACTACGCAACCAACATCAGAGGATATTACGAATACGTCAGGGAAAACGACCTCCTTCTGACCCACACCCTCATCAACCCGCAGGTGAACCGAAGCGTGGGCCCTTCGAAGCAGGCAGACCCGTTCACGGCGGCGAGGGTGCTGGAGAAGAACTCGGAAGGAGTCGTGGTCAGGGGGGCGAGGATGCTAGCGACCCTCCCGATAGCGGACGAAATCATGGTGTTCCCCTCGACGGTGATCAGGTCTGGACAGGACGACATGCCGTACGCGATCGCATTCGCGCTCCCCGTGAGCGCCAAGGGGCTGAAGTTCATCTGCCGTGAGTCGTTCGCTTCAGACTCGCAGTACGACCATCCTCTGGCTTCAAGGTTCGACGAACAAGACGCCGTCGTGGTCTTCGAGGACGTGCTCGTGCCCTGGGACAGGGTCTTCATTCTCGAGGACCCGGAGCGGGCGAACAAGGTCAGCGAGGCGACCGACGCCATCGTGTTCATGGCGCAGCAGGCGACAGTGAGAGAAATTGCGAAGGCGGAATTCGTCGCGGGACTCGCCACCATCGTGGCCGAGACTATAGGAGCGGACCAGTTCCCGCACGTCCAGGAAAAAGTGACGGAAATCCTCCTCATCGCGGAATCGATGAAGGCGTTCCTCAGGTCGAGCGAGGCGAACGCCGCAGTCAACCGCTGGGGGATGATGACCCCCGACTACGTCCCGATAAATTCCGCGCGCAACCTGTGGCCGCGAGCCGCCCCGACCCTGGCTGTCGTGTTGAAACAGATTGGTGCCAGCGGACTCATGGCGATCCCTCCGGAAGGGATCCTAGAGTCTGAAGCAAGGGCTGACGTGGACAGGTACTACCAGGGCAAGGGCGTCGGCGCCGAGGAGAGGATCAAGACCTTCAAGCTCGCCTGGGACGTGGCTGGAAGCTCGTTCGGCGGAAGGCAGGAGCTGTACGAGAGGTTCTTCTTTGGAGACCCGGTCAGGATGGCCAGCGCATATTACGCGTGGTACAACAAGGAGCCGTACAAAGAACGGGTAAGGGACTTCCTTCGCCGGGAAAGACCGGAATGAGTTCGGGGCGAACCGGTTTCAACATCGTTCGCGCAGGACACATCGAATACCTGGTCACCGACCTCAAGCGTGCACGAAGGTTCTACGCCGACGTCCTGGGGTTCGTGGTCACAGACTCTGACTCGCGCCACGTTTTCCTCAGGGGGCTCGAGGAGAGGCAGCATCACTCTTTGACACTGACAAGGTCTGACGCTCCCGGCGTGGGCCATTTCGCGTTCCGGGTCGCCGACGACGGTGACCTCGATGCCCTGGGGGTCCTCATGAAGAAGCGAGGATGCAAGTTCTGGTGGTCCGATGGCGAAGAGGAGGGCGTAGGGAAGGCGCTCAGGGTGCATGACCCGTTCGGTTTCCCCGTCGAGTTCTACGCGGACATGAAGAAGGAGCCGTGGATGCTGCAGAGGTTCGACAAATACAGGGGAGGGAGCGTGATGAGGCTCGACCACTTCAACTTGGCGGTCCCGAGCGTCGAGGAAGCGTTCGACTGGTACACCAGCGCACTTGGTTTCGTCTGCACTGAAACGACGGAGACGGAGGGTTCCGAGCCCGAGCTGTGGGCGGCCTGGCTGAGGCGCAAGCAGACTTGCCACGACGTCGCGCTTATGACCGGGAAGGGGCCTCGGGTCCATCACGCCGGATTCACCGTGGCGGACAGGCAGTCCATCATGGACTGTGCTGACGTCCTCGGCGCGACCGGGTACGTCGGCTCGATGGAGAGGGGTCCGGGGAGGCATGGGATATCGAACGCGTTCTTCCTCTACCTGCGGGACCCCGACGGCAATAGGCTCGAGCTCTACACGGGGGACTACCTGAGCGCCGACCCTGACTGGGAGCCAATACGGTGGAAGCTGAACGACCCCCAGAGGCAGACCTTCTGGGGAGCCCCTTCCCCCCCCAGCTGGTTCAACGACGCGATGAAGGTAAGGTCGTTCGGGGCGAGTGGGTTCGTCAAGGTGCGCCGGGCAAAGATCGTTGACAGGCCGGACCCTCTGACGCCGGCCCACTAAGGCTACCAGACCATGTCCGACGGAGGGGCCGGGTAGTCGGGCATTTCGGTCGTCGTGTACTGCTGGGTGTAATAGACAAGGGGCCTCTTTCTTCCCATCGTCTTCGCCGCTACGACTTCTCCGATAATCATGGAGTGGTCCCCGCCTTCGATGACCTTCCAATTGGAGCACTCTATGACGGCTCGGACCCCGTCGATCAGGGGGGAACCCGTCTCCCCGGAATTGTACTTCATCCCTTGGAACCTGTCTTTCATCTCGACCCGCCCGGCGAACCGGTCCGAAACCGACTTCTGGTCGTCGGCCAGGAAGTTTACTGCGAACGCCTTTGAGCCGATGAAGACGTCGTGCAGCACAGAGGATTTCGCGAGCGAAACCATGACGAGAGGGGGGATGAGGGAGATGCTGGCAAACGAACTCACCGTAATACCTCTCGGCCCGTCAGGGGTGCTGGCCGTGACCACTGTGACTCCCTGCGGGAAGACCCTCATCGCCTCTTTCAGGGAGTCCTGTATGACGCCCATCGCTAGTTGACCGCCCGGATAGCCGCTTCGCCTGGGACACGCGCCGCACGCATTCGAGTTTCCAACTCTGTCACTCCGCTTAAAGTATTGCCGGACTCGTGAAGGAATCGACTAGACCAGGGAGATGGCGGCCCAGAAGAGGCCGGCCACGAGCGCGGAGGCCGGGATCGTAATGATCCAGGCCCACACTATCCTCCTAGCGACCCCCCACTTGACGGTTGCCGCCCCCATCGTCGCCCCTGACCCCATGATCCCTCCGCTAACGACGTGCGTCGTGCTCACGGGTATCCCGAAATACGAAGAACTTATGATTGTGGCCGCCGACGCAGTTTCTATCGAGAAACCGTGCACTGGGTCCAGCTTCGTCATGCGGAATCCCAGCGTCTTCACGATTCTCCACCCGCCGAAGAAGGTGCCGAGCGCTATCGCGGCGGCCGCTAACACCGCGACCCAGAGGGGGACCGAGAAATCGCTGAGATACCCTGTCGACACAAGAAGAGCGGTAACCACTCCCATCGTCTTCTGGGCGTCGTTGGAACCGTGGCTCAAGCTGACGGCGGCGGAGGAGACGAGCTGCAGCCTCCGGAAGTACCTGTTCACCAGGTGTATGGAGACTTTGAAAAAGGCACGAATCAGGACCGCCATCAGCCCGAACGCGAGGATGAACCCTACCAGGGGAGACAGCAGGAGGAACGTGAGGGTAGTCTGAAGACCTCCCCACTGGATGGAAGCGAAGCCTGCCTTGGCTACGCCAGCGCCGATCAGTCCTCCGATGAGGGCGTGCGATGAACTGGAAGGCAGGCCGAGGTACCACGTGAGGAGGTCCCATGCTATCGCGCCGACGAGTGCGGCAAGGACGAAGTTGGGGTCGACGACCGAAGGGACGATAATCTTGTTTCCTATCGTCGTCGCGACCTTCACGCCAAGGAGGGCGAACGCTATGAAGTTGAAGAAAGCTGCCATGCCTACGGCAGCCACGGGCGGGAGCACTTTGGTTGCAATGACCGTGGACACGGAATTCGCGGCGTCGTGAAACCCGTTGACGAAGTCGAACGCGTAGGCGACCGCTATTATCCCGATGACGTAGGGCTCAATCAAGGGCCCGCTCACGAGTGTTTGATTAGGACGTCCCTCAGAACGAAGCTGAGATCTTCGCACCTGTCCGTCACCGTCTCCAGGTGCTCATAAATTTCCTTGAGCTTCAGGATGTTGATGACGTCGCTGCTCTTGAACAACGACGCGACGGTCTCGTTGAGGAGCACATCGGCTTCGTTTTCGAGTCTGTCCACCTCGATGCAGCGCTTGTCGATCTCCGCCCTGTCCAGCCTTCTCATCGAGAAGAACGCCTCGTGGATTTCCTCGACCGAAGCCCTGACTACGCCGGCGAACTTCTTCATTGGCTCGGTTGGCCCCGCCACCTCGTATAGAACCAGCCTGTTCATCACAGCGTACATGTAGTCCAAGACGTCGTCGTAGAGGGACGCCAGCTTGGTGAGGCTCTCTTGGTCTATCGGGGTGATGAAGCTCCGGTTCACCTTCTCATAGATCTCATGGACTATTTCGTCCCCGGTGTGCTCTATCTGCTTGAATTCGGCGCGCCGTTCTTCTAGCCTGTCGAATGTCTTCAACGCCTCTTCGAGCTTCCTCGCCCCAAGCAAGACGTTGGTAGACTCTCTTTCGAGGGAATCGAAGAAAGCCTTGTCCTGGGGGATGATCCACTCTTTCAGACCCATTATGCCTGCCGTCCATGGGTCGGAGTATTATCCTTTCTCGAAGAGAAAGGACCCTTTAGGGAACCGGAAAAGAAACGTCCCTGAACTTACGGACTTTCCTTCGCATCGGACGCGTTGCCTTCTAGTTCAGATAGGCGCTTGGAAAAGTCTCGTACCCTCGCCCTGTGTGGGTCCAACTCCCTCGACCCCGTCCTGACGACGTCTTCGAGGTATGAAAGCAGCCAGTTAATTTCGTCGACGACGTCCGTCACCGTCCGGGGCTTCCTGAACCTCGGTCCGAACGAGACCTCGAGTTCCACCTTTGCCTTCGCGGTGAGCTCGTACCTCCCCGATTCTGCCTTGCGGAGGAGGCCCTCCTGCGCCATCTGGTCAAGGAGCGGGTAGACGGACCCCGGGGAAGGCCTCCACCACCCGCGAGTCATCGCCTCGATCCCGTCCATTACCTCAACCCCGTTCTTGGGAGACGACTCCAACAAGGCGATGACCATCATCCGGAGACCCCGCTTCCGGTGCATAGCAAACCTGAAAGGCCACACAGGGTCTCGACTCGGATTATCGATATTTATACTTCGGGCCGTGCGCCTGGTCGAATCGGTTTTCCGATATTCTTAAGAGTCTCCCTCTCTCGAACCTCCTTCAAGGAGGCGAAAAACCTGGAAAACACAATCGGAACGACCGGACTGAAGCGAAGAGGGCTAGGGTTGATCCTCGTGGTACTGGCAATCATCCTGGTGCTTGCCTTCGCGTTCGAGGGGCTGGCGGCGGCTTTCGGATATCCGATGCAGATGCCCTATTACGGCGGACGCTACCCATTCTTCTTCCCGTTCGGGTTACTGTTCTTTTTCCTCTTCATCTTCCTCGTCGCCAGGCTGCTGTTTTGGCCCTGGGGCGGGGGCTGGAGGAGGGGGTACTGGTATCACCACGGGGAAGCCGGAGAAATCGTGAGGCAGCGCTACGCCCGCGGCGAAATAACCAAAGAACAGTACGACCAGATGATGAAGGACCTGGAGCAGCGGCATTAGCTCCTGGTCCGTCTCTTTTTTCCCGACTGGAAGGGTGCGAACGCGATTTATGTCAGCCATGCGAATGACCGACCATGCGACTCGTCGTCAGGAGAGGGAGGAGGTCGGATTCTCGGCCTTTCCTTCAACTCCTGCTAGCCCTTGCAAAGTTCGAGAAGCTCCCGGAGCCCAACAGTGAGGCCAAGCGGAGGATCATACGGGACATTTTCGAGAACAAGGCCGTCAACCTCATGGTCGCCCTCGCGGACGGGAGAATTTCGGGGTATGCCTTGTACTATTTCGCCTATTCGTCCTTCCTGGCCAGGCCGACGCTGTACTTAGAGGACCTTTTCGTCCCCGAAGAGAAGAGACGACGCGGCACAGGGGGCGCCTAGTTTGACAGCTGCGTCAGGGAGGCGACGGCAAGAGGGTGCGGTCGCATGGAGTGGGCGGTCCTTACTTGGAACAGGAAGGCGATTGGATTCTACGAAAAGCTGGGGGCCAAGAGGATGGATGACTGGTACGTCTACAGGCTGGACAGCGACGGCCTGCGTCGTCTCTCGGGTAAGAAGGCGGGAGGCTGATCCTGGTTGGGGATGAAGGAAGTTCGCAGACCACGACGGCACCCTTGCACCCACGGACCCGCATGGGATGGTCGACACGGGGCGGTTTTATGTGGACATGCTTGCGGAGGGACTGGACAAAGGAGGGCGTTGAAAGAGTTGAACGGAACGCTCGGGGTCTAAGGTGCCGCTATGTTTATGGGCGATTCCGCCTCAGACCATAGGGCCTTCCGCCTATCAAGTGTCCGTCTGCGTGGACCGCGGGCATGGGGTAGGCGCGCGGTAATGCGCGCTTGCGGTGAAAAGAGTTGAGCTTGGAAAATTCCTCGCGTCGATGCAGGAAGAGGGACTCCGGTTTTCGCCTAGGATGCCCTACGTTCGATCCAAGGGGGCGCGATTGAAGAATGAAGGTGGGGGTTATTATGTATCAGACGAGCCTGTCAAAGGGCCAGGAACTTGTCGCTCAGCGTATGGTCAAGGAGTTCAGACGTCAGGGGCACGAATCCTACCTCATCACCAGCGTCTACCACGACCGGGAGCCGGTCCCGGCTGAAGAGGAGATCCAGAAGCTCGGCTATCTGCTCACCTACGATGAGAAGACGGGCATCCCGACCGTCCGCGTCAACAGTCGGTTCGCAAGCTGGCCTCCGCGAAGGATATCTTTCGTTGACTTTCCTGGGGTACTCACCAAGGTCGCGTCCGAGCTCAAGCTGGACGTCCTGATAACGCACTCGACCCTGTGGAACGGGCCCGAGGACGTCGCGAAGTACGTCGAATGGGTGCGGAATCAGATCAAGCAGGGTGCGCCGGTGAGGCCGGTGATATTCTGCCATATGAGCCACTTCCAGGAGCCGACCGAGGGGAACTACGACATGAACGAACGCACTTACAGGGAGGCGTGGAACTCTGTCACCCTTCCAGTGATCCTAAGGGCCGCCGACTACGTCCTTGTGACGACACCGTACGAGGAGGAAGCGATGAAGAAGGCGGGAGCGGATGGCTCCAAGTTGGTGCTGTTCCCGGGTGGCGTCGACTACACCCTGGTCTCGTTCCCCGGCCGGGGCTCCGCCGACATACGCTCCAAATACGGGCTACCGCCCGGCAAGAAGCTGCTAACTTTTCTGGGGACTGTCGAAGAAAGAAAGAATGTAGGGCGCATCCTCGACGTATGCGAGTCCCTGAAGGAGAGGGAGGATTTCCACTTCGTCATCGCGGGGACTCTCGAAGGAGAATACGCAGAAAACGTGAAGCGGCGGACTCTCGAGATGGCCAACATCTCTGTCCTGGGGACCATACCTGAAGAAGACGTTCCCGCGCTGGCGGAGGAGAGTTACGCGAACGTAATACTGAGCAGGGCCGAGGCCCTCGGGATGGCCCAAATCGAATTCATGTTCGCGGGAACGCCGGTGGTCACCTCTGGGGTCGGCGGGCAGGCCTGGCTTGTGAAGGACGGGACGAACGGCCTCGTCGTGAGCGGTCCTGACGACGTGGCAGGAGCGGCGCGGGCGGTGTGGAAGCTTCTAGACGACCCGAGGTTTCACGACAGGCTCGGAAGGAAAGCAATGGAATCGGCTTCGGACTTCACGATGCCCAACCTCATACATCGGCTCCTGAAGAGACTCAACGCGAGGCTTGCCGAACTGAAAGGCTCATCGCAGGACTCTATCGAGCCAGGCGAGAAGGTCATAGAAGCCTGGGTCAGGAAAGGATACAGGGTTGCGGTGACTACGGGTAAGCTCGTCGTCGTTCCGCGGGGCGCGAGGAAGAACATCGCAATCCCCTTCGACCAGCTTCGGGGAGCATCCCGCGTGGTAAGAAGGCCCTGGCTGGTGTTCGCCCTTGGCGCAGTGATGACCGCCGTTTGGCTGTGGGCAGGGACTGGCGGGACGCCCGGGGAACCATACGTTCGCGCGCTGTCCGATTGGTTGGCCGGCCAGGTTTCGTCTACCGCCGCCCGAGCGGCTCCGGCCATACTTCCGTTCGTTCCACTCGCGATCGCGGTCGCAGCCTTCTTCCCCCTCTCCCAGAGGGGCTACTCGGTGAAATTCGGAGACGGCGGAAGCGTCTACCTCCCGGCGGATTTCACCATGGCGCTCAGGATGTCCGATGAGATGACACCCTGGCCCCTATTCCAGAGGAAAGTCGAGGAGGCATGACGAAACGCTTGAATCGCCCCCGGTTCGAACGGGCGAACGGGACCGTGCCGCGGTTCTACTAACCTTAGAAATATGGGTCAGAGTCGGGCTGTCGGGGAAGCGGTTGAACAGGGTCCTTTCGTTCGAGGAGGCCAAGGGGCAGGACAGGTTCATGCTGGGGGGGAAGGGGTTCGGTCTGGTCGAAATGACCTCGATCGGGCTGCCGGTCCCCCCCGGATTCACCATTACGACCGACGTCTGCAAGGAGTACTATCGCGGAGGAGGGAACGTCCCGTCGGGACTCCTGCATGAAGTCAGACAGAAGGTCGAGGAAGTCGAGAGGAGGACCGGGAGGAAGTTCGGAGGGACCCCGAACCCGTTGCTCTTCTCCGTCAGGTCGGGTGCGCCGTACTCTATGCCGGGGATGATGGACACGATTCTCAACCTTGGTCTGTCGGACGAGGCGGCTGATTGGCTGGCCGGGCATTCGGAGAACCCCAGGTTCGTTTACGACTCCTTCAGAAGGCTGGTGCAAATGTTCGGGAAGGTGGCGATTGGAGTGGACGGCGAGTTGTTCGAAAGGGAACTCGAGGAAAGGAGGAGGAGGGCAGGGGTGAAGATGGACATCGAGCTCTCCGCCGAGGAGCTCAGGGAAGTGGCCCAGAAGTTCAAGGAAATCATCAGGACTCGAAGCGGGAGGGAGTTTCCCCAGGACCCTCACGTGCAACTCGAGATGTCCATAGAGGCGGTCCTTCAATCGTGGAACAACCCTAGGGCGAAGGAGTACAGGAGGTACTACGGGATTGGCGACGACCTTGGGACCGCGGTCAACGTCCAGACCATGGTGTTTGGGAACCTCGGCGATAACTCTGGTTCAGGGGTCGGGTTCACGCGGAACCCCTCCACGGGGGAGAGAGACCTGTTCGGAGAGTACCTCCCGGACTCCCAGGGGGGGGACGTGGTGTCGGGTGCGAGGACGCCGGTGAGCCTCAGCGTCGTAGAACCCGCGATACACCAGAGGCTTCTGGAGTTGACCCGGACCCTCGAGTCCCACTTCAGGGACATGCAGGACTTCGAGTTCACGGTCGAAAAGGGGACGCTCTACCTCCTTCAGACGCGGAATGGCAAGCGGACCCCCCAGGCAGCAGTGAAGATCGCAGTCGACATGGTGGAAGAGGGGCTGGTCCGACCGGAGGAGGCCGTCTCCCGCGTGGAGCCTGAGATGCTCGACGCCCTGCTCCACAGGAGGCTGGACCCGGGGCCTGCTGACAAGCCGCTCGCGAAGGGGCTCAACGCGTCTCCCGGCGCCGCCTCTGGAAAGGTGGTGTTCGACACCGACGAAGCGGCTGAAATCGGGAAGAGTGAGAAGATAATTCTTGTCAGGCCCGAGACGACCCCGGAAGACATCAAGGGAATGATCGCGGCGCAGGGGGTCCTTACCGTCAGAGGAGGGATGACCTCGCACGCGGCAGTGGTCGCCAGAGGGATGGGGAAGCCTGCGATCGTTGGTTGCGGAGACGTCGAGATCTCCCAGGATGGTATGTCCTTCGTGACACGAGGGGGCGAGAAGGTCGCGGAAGGGGACGTAATCACGATCGACGGGACGAGTGGGAACGTATTCAGGGGCGAGGTCAAGACGATAGAGCCAGAGCCTTCGCCCGAGTTCTGGAGACTCCTCCAGATTGCGGACAGATTCAAGCGCCTCGGGGTCTGGGCCAACGCCGACACCCCCGAAGCGGCGGCGAAGGCGCTCGGGTTCGGCGCGGAAGGCATCGGACTCTGCAGGACCGAGAGGATGTTCAACGCCCCTGACAGGCTCCCTATAGTGCGAGAGATGATCATGAGCAAGGACTCCGAGGAGAGGAAGAGGCACCTGTACCGCCTCTCCCCGTTCCAGCTTTCGGACTTCACGGGCATCTTTTCCGAGATGAGGGAAAGGCCGGTAGTAATCAGGCTCCTGGACCTCCCCCTACACGAGTTCCTGCCGCCAGTTGATGAGCTCCTGTTGGAGATAGAGAAGATGAAGGAAGACGGCGCCTCGGCCGATGAAATCCAAGCTACCGAGGCCGTCCTCGCCAGGGTCCGGCAGCTCTCAGAACACAATCCGATGCTCGGGCACAGAGGGTGCCGCCTGGCCGTGACTTATCCCGAGATCTACGAAATGCAGACCAAGGCGATCCTCCGGGCCGCGGTCGAAGTTTCAAGGAAGACGGGAAAGGACCCGACCGTGAAGATCATGATCCCACTGGTCGCGCACGTCGGAGAATTCGGATTCCTCAGGAACGTCATCGAGAAGGCCGCGGCCGAGGTCCTTCACGAGCTCGGGACGAAGATGCCCTTCCAAGTAGGGACGATGATCGAGACTCCCAGGGCAGCCCTTACGGCTGGAGACATCGCTTTGCAGTCTGACTTCTTCTCCTTCGGGACGAACGACCTCACCCAGACGACCTTCGGGTTCAGCAGGGACGACGTCGAGGCGAAGTTCATTCCAAAGTACATCGAGACAGGAATACTCGACAGGAGCCCGTTCGACTCTGTCGACGTCGCGGGGGTCGGGAAGCTCGTCAAGATGGCGGTGGAACAGGGCAGAAAGACGAATCCAAGGCTTGAGGTCGGGATATGCGGGGAGCACGGCGGGGACCCGCGGAGCATCGCGCTTTTCCACGAAGCGGGGTTGGACTACGTCAGCTGCTCGTCCTTCAGGGTGCCGATAGCCCGGCTCGCCGCAGCTCAGGCCGCCGTTGCGAAGTCATCGGTGACCACGGCCTAGATGGCCGAGACCCAGGAGCCCTCTTCCGAGTCGCCAGCCGGATCGGCTGCGGGAGGGGGCGGACCTAGCTACAGGGCGCTCTTCCGCAACAGGTCCTTCACGGCCCTGTGGCTCGGACAGGTGGTATCGCAGTCGGGGGACGGCATATTCGACGTCGCGCTTCTCTGGATTGTTCTGGTGAGCACGAACTCTCCTGGCCTCGTCGGCCTGACGCAGGCGGCGGTCCTGGCACCGACCATCCTCGTCGGCCCTGCGGCAGGGGTCTACGCGGATAGGCTGAACCGGAGGGACCTAGTCGTGTGGAGCAACGTGTTCCAAGGAGTGATCACGGCTTTCATATCCGCGCTGAGCCTCCTGGGTTTTCTGTCGTTCTCCCCCTTGATTGTCCTCGTGCTCCTGCTTTACTCAGGGGCTGAGTTCTACAGGGCGGCGGGCGGCGCAATGATCCCCAGGTTGGTCGACAGGGAGAACCTAGGGGTCGCGAACGGGCTGTTCACCCTGAGCACCTCTTCCAACCAGCTCGCGAGCTATACAATCGGGGGGGTCGCGGTGGTCGCTGTCGGCGCAGCCGCCGCAATCGTCTACGACAGCTTGACCTTCTTCCTCGCCGCCGCGGTCATGGCTTTCATCCTCAAGGAATACGGGAGGCCGAAGTCCGGGGGAATCGTGGAGTCGCAGGACAAGCCCAGCTTCTGGAAGGAATTCAGGGCTGGGCTTTCGTTCATCCGGAGCAGTAGGGTGTTCCTCGAGCTCACGGTGTTCGGGCTCCTCGTGAACTTCTTTGGGGCGGGGCTGACGGTCGTGATTGCTCCGTATGTAAGGAACCAGTTGAGCGGTGACGCGTCGCTCTACGGAATTGCGCTCGCGTCGTTCTCCCTGGGCATCATAGTGGGGTCCGTCGTCGTGGGCAGGATAAACTTCCGCGCATACGTCGGCAAGCTCCTGTTCGCCGGGGTCATCGCGGTCGGGCCGATGACCGTGGCCATAGGGACTGGTCGACTCGGCCTACGTGGCCCTTCTGATCTTTTTCGCCATCGGGGCAATCTCGGGGGCGCTGAACCTCCCAATCCAGGTCCTCGTCCAGTCTCGGGTCCCTGGGGAGCTCCTGGGAAGGGCGGGGACAGTCCTGAGGGCGCTGCTAGGAATGGCCGCGCCCGTCGCGGCCATCTTCTTCGGGGTGCTGGCTGGCGCCACGTCCGTTTCCTTCGTGTTCGTGGCGATCGGGCTAGCCGTTTCCGCCATAGCCGCCGTTCTCTATCTGCCTTTCAAGGAGCTGCGGAACGCAAGATACTGATTCCCAGAACAGGGCGGGAGGTGTAGGCCAGCCCAAGCGGGACGGAAGTGTTTTCGGGATGTTTTTGACGGGCCTTCTATCCCCAGACCCCGAGTATCGCTCCCATCACAAGGAATATGATGAGAGAGTGGACGACGTCGATTCCGAAGAGCTTCGGAGGCCTGTTCTCGAACACCCACCCTGTCAGGTGGTACGAGAATGCGAATGCGAGCCACGCGAGGAAGGCCACTTCAGCGCCGGCGACAAGGTCGGAAGCGCCGGCGAACAGCACGAAGACTCCGAGCAGGTATGCCGTCAGCAGGTTCGCGAAGAACCCGACGACGATCGCTTTGTTCCTCCGCTTCCTTGCGTCCTCTTCGGTCATTTTCAGGAGGGTCATCCACATCTTTCCGAAAACGGGGGGCGAATACCAGACGGCGCCTATAACGAAGCTCGCGATGGTAGCCGCAAGTACGCCCAGGATGTCTGGCCACATGATCGAAATCAAGATGGCTGTTTCCTGGAATCGGGCATGAACGGGTTTGGTATTTAAGCTCCGAAGCGTCAGGCGACTCCGGAAGAAACCTGGATGGACACCGTGGCTCAAGTCGACGCTGTCGACTGAGAATAGACGTATGTCAAGGTCACTTGACTGCTCGTTTGCGCCGGACGAGATGGGGCCTGCAGGACAAGGTTGACTACCGTGGACCCCGAAGGAAGCGTACCGATGATGATGTAGTTCCCCGAGACCTGATTGGTGCAGGACTGGAATCGAAAGTCGCTGAAAAGCCTCCCGACGTCGATGGTGGCGGACGAGGCGCTGGCACCCCCGCTGTTGACAATCAGGAAAGAAATCGTGAAGGTCGCGTTCGTCTTCACCTTGTTAGGGTACGACACCTGCATGCTTACCTGCCCCTGGCCAGTCGCGGTCGCGGTGGTCGTGACAGTCATGGACGACGTCGCCCCTGTGGTGAGGCCCGTTGAGCCGGTCGTCGGGGTTGTGCTCGTTACGGAGACACCAGTGCTAGCACCCTGACTCTGACCGAACCCCGAAGCGAAGAAGAAGAAGACTCCCCCTGAGAGAAAGAGCATTCCGACGAGGAAGGCGACCTTGACGGTCCGCGCAACCCTCCCGCGTTCGTCCCCAAGAGTCTCCTTGACCCTGAACGCGACGTACAAGGCGACACCTGCGAGGAGTATGATGGCGAGGGTGACCGCCAGAACGATGCCGACAAGGGAGAAATCTGAAAGTATGGCGAGCAAGGTATCACCTCTTCGGCTTCTCCCAACGCATGCGGATGTCCAGGGCCTCCTCCACGAACGCCGCAGTCCTCAACCCGTCCAAAAAAGAGTTGTAGAAGAGCATCAAAGGGCTCAGGGCGACCTGCCAGAGTTTCCTTTCCCTGTCGAGCCCGACAGCGGTAACGACGAGGAGGACCTGGATGACCCAGTAAGCGGAGAGTCCGAGCAGGATGGTCGCCCAATCTCCGCTGATTGACCCGGCCACGACGGCGAAGATGGCGAGGAACATGTTGATCACCGGGGAGAAGGTGTCGAACCAGACGTACGGAAGGCCGTACATCCCTGCGACGCCGTATCTCTTCCTCAACAGCATGTTTTCGTGTTTGGAGAGGACTTGCATCATCCCCCGGTACCAGCGGCGCCTCTGCTTCATCAGGTCTTCCAGGCTCGCGGGCGCTGCCGTGTACGCTACGGCCCTGTCTTCGTACTCTACGTCGTGGCCCGCTTCGAGTATCGCGAGAGTCATGTCGAAATCCTCCGCGAACGTCTCGCTCGAGAACCCTTTCGCACCCTGAAGGACGTCCCTCCTGAAAGCGGCAACGGGGCCGGGCACGATCATCACAGTCGAGAGCATCGATTGCCCCTTCCTTGCTAATCCGAGTCCAGCAGCATACTCCACAGACTGGAGCCGCTTGATCAACCCGCGCGGATTCTCGACCTTCACGTTCCCTGCGAGCGCGCCGAGCCGCGGGGAGGAAGCGAATCTCGCGGAGAGCTCTTTCAACGCATGGGTGGAAAGTCGCGTGTCTGCGTCGACGGTCACGATGAACTCCCCGGTCGACGAGGCGATCCCGGCGTTCAGCGCTTCTGCTTTGCCCCTGTTCTGCTGGTGCACGACCCTGACCCGATTTCCTCCCAGGCTGTCCGCAATTCCGGGGGTCCTGTCGGTCGAGCCGTCGTCGACGATTATCACCTCGTAGTCCTGGTAGTCCTGACTGGCGAGGGATTCGACGCAGCCTCGAATGGTCTTCTCCTCGTTGAACGCAGGAATGATGACCGAGAACTTCCCCGATGGAGGCTTTGCGCTCGCTTTTCGGAAGGAATAGGCGATCGAGAGTACCCAGAGGCTCGAAATCCGTACCAGGGCAACGACGAGGAGGCTGGCGAATAGGATTACCACTGGGCTAGGGGCCAATTGCTCGCTCTCTACGCCCGAAGATGACCCAACTTGTCAATTGAACCCACCGATTTGGACGTGGGAGCCTTCGTCGTTCATTGAGGTTGAACGAAAGATGACTCATGACCGTCTCAACAGGAGCCAGACTTTGATTTGAATGGGGCCGGCGGGATTCGAACCCACGACCACTTGCACCCCAAGCAAGTATCCTGCCAAGCTAGACGACGGCCCCGCGAAAGGGACCCGAAGTGCTTCTCGGTTTAAACCTTGGGCGGTGAAAAATCGGAGGGCGTCCTAGGCCCTCGGTGTGACCCGGTCGCCAACCGCAGGGTCTCATTCGGAACGAGCTTCAGGTGTTCGAGAAGCTTGGAGTACATGTAATCTGTTGGCTCGCGTTTGTACGCCGTGAGCCCGTCTAGGACGACATCGAGCGACCTTATCCCCATCAGCCTTCTCAGGTATGGCGAGACGCTTCCGCCAACGAACAGGTGTTGGGCGGCTGAGGTGACATTTCTCGGTCTCCTGTTTGTCCCTGCGGATTCGAAGTCGATGATCCAGGGCCTCCCGTCCGCCACGACCAGGTGCTTTCTCAGGTTGTTCAGCTGCCCGTGATCTACCGCCAATATGTCGAGTTTGCGGCATTGGTTGAGGGCAGAATGGAGGAGCGAAGCTACCACCAGCTTCGTCCCTCTTCCTTTTTGGCCCCGAACCCATTCTTCCAATTCCTCGTAGCGAATGAGGGTCATCAGGATGAAGTCGTCGGTCGCACTCTGAATCTCGGGCCCGATTCCGACCCGGTTCACCAGCCTCGTCATCTTGACCTCGTTATCCATGTCTTCCCGGTTGGCGTCAGTCCGTCTGATCTTCAGCGCAGATTCTCCTTTCTTAGTGATGGCGGTGACCACGACACCGACGGTTCCCAGCCCAAGTATCCCGAGCCTTCCTATCCTTGTGTGGCCTTCGAATACGAGTTCCTCCACCCCCAGACGCTCGAGCTGTCTGATCCTGGCCTTGGCTGTTCGCAGTGAGATTTTCGGATACGTAAGGACGCGTATGTACGGCGTCCTGATGAGTTCCGCGAGTTCAGCTCGTTCCGAGGACGTCGCTGACAATCTCGCCGATCCCTCGGTCAAGCCACTTCGAAGACCTAGCCGCCTTTGAAAGTCCGGTTCCATCGAGGACCCTGGCGCTCTTTCTGAGCCCAGCTGATACCTCTTCCGAGCCACCGGTCGGCCCTGTCTTCCCCTTCACGATGTCACTCAGGAGCGTCTTGAGGTCCGTGTACTCCCTGTCGCGCATCAGCCTGACCCTTGCGTCGTCGTCGAGCCAGACCAGTCGCGCGTCCTGCTTGTTCGAAGCAAGGAAGGCGGACACGTCCTTCCCCCGGTCTACCGGGGGGCCCACCCGTTGCTCGAGGGTCGGCAGGGATGCGATTTCCGGGACGAACAGGAATGCGCTCGAGCCCGAGTTGTCGGATGCGCAAATAGACCGGGCAATCCTGAACCCACGAACTTCGAGGTGGCGGACAACATGTCTCAGGGTCCTTCGCAGCTCTCCCCAGAGGACGTCCTCGCTGAGTCGGGCATGTTGGAAGGACACCGCGACGACGTGTTCTTTCATTGAAGACCTGCTCCTTCCCTTCAAATCCCGGAAGTAGCTCATGCCGGGCGCCTTTAGAAACTCTCTGGATGCGAGGACCATCCTGCCGTACTTCTCGCCCGACACGGCGATGGCCAGGTCCCTGCCGCTGTCCACCGGGTCTGGAAGGGAGAAGATGCGCGGGCCCTTCAGACGTCCCGTCCCCGCGAAGTGTCTGAGAACTGAAGGGAAGTCGCCATGCTGCATCACTAGGACCTCGGCGGCGTAACCGCTGAAGCCCTGGACCTCGATCTCTGCCCCGTACACACCTACCCCTTTCATGAAAAGCTTCAGGATCTTGATTTCTCCCTTCTGTTTCTCCGGCAGCCTGCTGACTACTTCCACGTGATAGGGCGACCTGTCTGCCGCGCTCTTCCACTCCTTCGCCCTGACGGCGAAGCACGGAACGATGTTGACCCTGACGCCCTCGACCCGGGCTTCGGTGTACGGATGCTGCGCGAACTTCTTTCCTCGGGGATATCCCTTTGTCACGTACCGCCCTACGCCCAGTCCGACTTCCTCGAACCTCTCTACCGGGGTTCCAGCGTCGATTCGGACGAAGATGTCGAGGTCGACATGCCCCGGGATCCAGGTCCCTTTTGCGAACGACCCTCCGAGGACGACATCCTTGACCTCCGGAAATTGAGACGCGGCCATCCCAGCCTTTCGAAGCAGGAGTTCGGAGATTCTTTCGAGGTGCCGGGTCTCGCGTCTGGTAGGTGCTACGAGTCTCGAAGCCTTGTTCAGCGCATCAGAGACGCCGCTCAAGGTAGGGGGTATGCTCCCACATCTGTGTACACCGGTCCCGACGGGGTCAACTGGCTCGACTTCAGTTTCAACTCGGACAACCTCACCCTCCCGAAGGACCGCCCCGCGTTCTGTGCCAAGAGCTCGGTCAGAGAGCCTGACCCTCTCTGGCTCCGGACCCGTCCCAGGGTGAGATGGGCGCGGAAGGGGCGGTCGTCACTCTCCCCGAGTCCGTCAAGCAGTTCGTTCACCCGGGCGGCGATACGCAAGACCTTTTCCTCGTCAGGGTCTGCGACCCCGACCCACAAAACGCTAGGCCGGCCTGAGCCGGGGAAGGCGCCCGTTCCCTTTACCTCGACCTCCTCGCCCTTCATGCCGAGCTCCTTCAGCCGCCTGTCCGCCTCTGACGCCTGCTCGGGGGTGACCTCTCCGAGGAACCTGATCGTGAAGTGTAGGTTCTGCCTTTCGACGAGCTTGACGTCAGCCCCCGTCGCCCTGACCTCGTCCTGAAACCTGACGATAGACTCCATGACTTTGCGGTCGGGGATTTCGAGTGCCACGAAGGCTCGCATTGAACTCTCCGCCCAAGTTCCTCATGGTTGGCTTATAACCCCAAGTCGGGGGACGAAAGGACATTGCGCATCGTAGCCATCACAGGCATGCCCGGGGCAGGAAAATCTACTGCTGCCAAGGCCCTCGTCTCGAAAGGGTGGAGGCGGGTGGTGATGGGAGACGTGATAAGGGAGGAGACGAAGAAAAGAGGTCTCAAGCCCGACGCGAAGAACACCGGGGAGGTCATGAAAGCGCTCAGGAAGGAGAGGGGGGAGGCCGCGGTGGCAGAGCTCTGCATGGAACACATTCGCAAGAGCAAGTCGGACAGAGTAGTCGTGGACGGGATCAGGTCGATGGCGGA
Organism: Nitrososphaerota archaeon; assembly: GCA_016200045.1. GTDB lineage: Archaea > Thermoproteota > Nitrososphaeria > Nitrososphaerales > Gagatemarchaeaceae > UBA183. Next base: position 57,181 of record JACQFN010000013.1, read on the forward strand.
GGTCGAGGTGTTCCGGAGGTCGGCGAAGGTCCTGCTGGTGGCGGTACACGCCTCGAAGGACCGCAGGTACGTCCTGCTGAGGGAAAGGGGACGCAGAGACGACCCGCTTTCAATTGAAATGTTCCAGACGAGAGACGAAAGGGAGTTGCAGGTCGGCGTCGGCAGGCCGATATCATTGGCCGACCAGGTAGTCCTCAACGAGTACGCGACAACCCAGTCGCTTTCCGACCAGATAGTAGAAGCGGTCGAGAAGTGGGTCTCCCTGGATGCCCCCTGACATACAGGTCTCCGTCAGGTTCGAAGCGGCCGTTTCCGCTTCCGAGGATGTGGACAAGGTTGTGAAGGCGATGCGAAGCGTCTTGGGCGGGACGGTCGTCAGTACGGAGGAGACGATGAGGCTCGTGCGGATGAGGTCGGACGAACTCGCTTCGTTGAGCATAGTGCACGACCAGCTGAGGGACCGGCATGTCAGGGGAGCGGCCAGGCGGCTGATGCTCACCGCGATGATGGGAGATTCGACCACGATAATGCTGAACCGGCAGGCCGCCGCGGTGGGCATCGTCGCGCTCTGCAACAGCGAACGGGAGTCCCCCTTGGGGCCGCTCTTGCTCACAGTCTCCTCGAGGAAGATAGAGGAAGTTATCGATTGGCTGGCGGGTCAGGTCTCCGGATAGGGAACGGAGACCTTCATCCCGTCGGCTGCGGCCACAGTTTCCTGAAAGACCGCACGCGCCTCTTTCAAGAGGGGCGTGACGCTCGCATATCTGGCGCTGAAGTGGGTGAGGGCGAGCTTCCTTGCGTGCGCCTTCTTGGCGACTTCCGCCGCCTCGACGCAGGTGCTGTGCCTCCTCTCCACAGCCTTCTGCCTGTCTCTCCCGGCGAAGGTGGAGTCGAAAATGAGGAGGTCGCATCTGCTGAAGAAGCGGGAAAGCCTCGAGGAGGGGCGCGTGTCCCCGGAGTAACCGACCCTTCTCCCGGGTCGGACTGGCCCGGAGACTTCCCTGGGGCTGACAGACCGGCCTCCGACCAGTACGCTTCTTCCTTTCTGGAGCCTTGACCAAAGCTTGCCTTCAGGGATTCCGAGTCGTTTCGCTTTTTTGGGATAGAATACCCCCGGGCGTCCTCGCTCTTCGATGAGATAGGAGTGGGCTTCGGCGGAGTGCAATGCATGCGTCGCCCTTATCACGAACCCCTTGGTCCTGAGGACGACCCCCTGCCTGACTGGGAAGAACTCCACTTCGAAGGTGAGGCCGATTTCGAGGATCTCAGATGTGGCCTTGAGCCAGTCCTTGAGCTTCCTGGGACCGACGATCCTCAGGGGCTTGCGCCTCTGGGCCAGGCTCATGGTCTGCAGAAGTCCCAGAAGCCCGGTGACGTGGTCGCCGTGCAGATGAGTGATCAGTACGGTGGTGTCCTTGTTGAGCCCGATGCCTTCGCTCAATATTCTCCGCTGGGCGCCCTCCCCGCAGTCAAACAGGACGACCTCCCCCTCTCTCTGAATCGCGATCGCCGGCAACCCTCTCCCCATGGTGGGTGCGGCCGAGCTAGTCCCAAGGAACGTGACGGTAAGGTCTACCGAACCTATCTCCTCCCGACCACGGTGATTGTCCTCGTCAACCGCTTATGAACGTAAAGGTCGTGTTCTTCCTCCACAGCTAGCTTCTTCGTCCCGAGCACTTTTTCATTGCTGGCGTGCATCACGACCATCCTTCCGCCCGGGGAGAGAAGCAGCGGAAGGGCGGCAAGTGCTTCCTTGACGACCCCGGACGACGGTCGGCCTCGTGTGCTGGACGCCCTTCCGTAAGGGAGGTCCGTCGCGATGGCATCCACCCGCGAGAGGGGGAGCGAGAATGCATCGGCACGGACGACCCCGAGCCACTCTTGGCCGAAGTGTTCCATGTTCGCCAGTGACCCTGAGACCATCTTCCTGACCTGGTCCGACGCGACGACCCTCGCGCCGACGGCCGACGCTTCGATCGGTAGGCTCCCTGTCCCGGAGAACGGGTCAAGGAACACGTCCCCCGCCTTGCACCCCGAGAGGTTCACGAGGGCCCGCGAGAGCTTCGGAAAGATAGCGGAAGGATGGAAGAAGGCACGTCTTCGCGGTCTTCGCTTCGCCCAGCCTTGTAGCATTTCCAACGGCCTTGTCAGCGCGAGGTAGTTCGTCATGCCGCTGACCTGAGTGAACTCGAAGTCCGGTCTGATGAGATCAATCTGGGCTGGCACTCCGCGAAGGAGCTCTCCAGGCTCGACGAGTTTTCTCCCTTGAGCAACTTCGAGGCTGAAGTTTCTTACCCTGACTCTCTTGTCGCGAATGGTCTCCGTGACCTCCGAAGGGCTCTCAATCAGTACCCCGACCCTGCGCGCGAAGGCAATCCGCGAAGAGACGAGGAAGGGATCTGCGTCCGTCCGGACAAGGAGGACGCGGGGTTCCGGGGCCTCGAAGGTCGAGTCGGAATCGTAGGCGAGGAACAGCGCCCTGGCCTCAGCTTCTGGGATAGAAGTGCGCTCGCCGGAGAGCAGCACCAGCGCCCTATTCTTCAAGCGTCTTCAGGTGCGACGCTATCGCTTCCGACACGTCGACCACCCCGCGTTCGCCTGGGACGGTGTTTGTCCCGACGACTGTCTTCACCCCGGCCTTTTCGAGCTTGCGCAGGGAGTCCCCTACGAAGAGGCCGTGAACGCAAAGCGCGATTACCTTCGACGCCCCCTGATCCATGACGGTTTCGGCGGCCGCCCTGATCGTCCCCCCGGTGCTGATGATGTCGTCGAGGATCAGGACTTCCTTCCTCTTCACGTCGAGCGTCCCGTGTTTCATCCTGACCTCCCCGCTCACCCTGTCTCTCGACTTCTCTAACTTCAGGAACTTCGCCCCGTAGAGGGCGGCGAACGCCTCGGTCCTTTTCGAGCCCCCGAAGTCGGGGGAGATTACGACAGGGTCGCTGAGTTTCAGGTGGTCGTTCGCATACCCCACCAGAGTTGGGACCGCGGAGACGCTGTATGCCGGGAATGAAAACAGCGACAGCCCCTCAACCGAATGAATGTCGACCGTGGCGAGGCGCCTCACCCCGGCGGACCGCATCAGGTGGGACACCACACCCAGCGTGACTCCCTCTCCGGGAAGGAACGCCTTGTCCTGCCGGGCGTAAGCAAGGTACGGGACGACCGCGGTCACCCGCGCCCCTTCCTGGCTCAGGCAGTGGGACGCAAGCAGGAGTTGGAATAGGTGCTGGTCGATCGGCGGATATGTCGACTGGACGATAATGACGCTCTTCCCCGAGACCTTCTGATCGCTCGTGAACCTCGTCTCCCCGTCGGGGAACACCTTGAACTCGGCGGCGACAATCTCCAGCCCCAGGTTTGAAGCAACGGCCTTTCCAAGGTCCTCAGACGCAGGACCGGGAAGAACGAGCTTGTCTCCCATCGCTTGTTCGGATTTTGCTCCTCATTTCCTTCTTATTTAACGAAGACGATTTTCTTGGGATGATACACAAGAGTTAAGGACGGGCGGAGGAGGAGAATCCAAGATAGATGGATCAGCAATGCCCCGAATGCGGCGGCGTGATGCTGTACGATGCCGCCCTGAAACGGTTCGGCTGCAAGAGCTGTGGCGCCTTCCTTACAAGGGACCAACTCTCTGACATCAGATACAAGCAGAGGGCCCCCGTCGATGACGAGAGGAGGAAGAGGGCCAGACAGCAGTCGGACTACCTCGAATGGTGGCTCAGCGGAGACAAGGAAAAGTAGCTTCTTAGAACTTTGGGGAGCGCTTGCCGTGTCGGCGCCTACTGGAAAGGTTGCCCATCTTCCCGAAGAACTTTCTCAGTGCGGCCCTGGTCCCGTCGCTCATCGGGGCGGACTCCGATTCGGGACCTGAGAACCACCTGGCGGCCGAGGACTCTGGATTCAGTCTGACCCTTCCCTTTCGCGCGGACGCGACGTAATCGACAAGGACGTAGTGGTACCTCACTCCCCCCCTGAAGTCAAGATGGATCTCTGTGGAAACGTTGAGCAGCCGTTCGAGGCTGACCTTGAGTCCGGTCTCTTCCTTCACCTCGCGGAGGACCGCAGACTCTACCTTCTCCCCGATTTCCACGAGTCCCCCCGGGAGCGCCCAGAGCCCTTCGTTGGGAGGAAACTTTCTTCGGATCAGGAGGACCTTGTGCCGCCTATGGACGACGGCTCCGGCCCCCACCAGGGGCCGGGTCGGATATTGTCTCGGGACGGCCATCTGGCCCCGAGGCATCAAACTCGTTTTAAGGTTGAGGCCTTCGGTCGGGCGGGCTTGTTCCGATTCGAGATGATAGCGGTCGGGAAGGAACTCCTCATCGGCCGGACGCTGAACACCAACGCGCAATGGGTCGGAAGACGGCTCGCAGGAATCGGGACGATGATACACGAGTTGACCACCGTCGACGACCAGCTCGGGGAAATTGCTTCCGCACTCCGAGGCTCTCTGGACCGGAGGCCGGATTTCGTCGTTGTTTGCGGCGGGCTGGGCCCGACCCATGACGACATGACCCTGAGGGGGGTCGCCGATGGCCTCGGTCTCCGTTTGAAAACGAGCCGGATTGCGCTGCTCATGATAAGGGAACACTACTCCGGGAGGGGCCTGAAGGGGATCGAGATGACCGGGTCCCGAAGGAAGATGGCCCTGTTTCCGGAGGGCGCCACTCCGGTTCGCAACCCGAAGGGGACAGCCCCAGGAGCAAGGATTACCCGTGGTACCACAGTGATCTTCTGCCTCCCCGGGGTGCCTCTCGAAATGAGAGAGATGTTCGCGGAGTCGGTCGAGCCGGCGGTCAGAGAGAGTGTGGGCAGAGTCCACAGGTCTTCAGCGACGATAAGGCTGGAGGGGATATTCGAGTCAACCCTCGCCCCCATTCTCGCAAGAGAAGTTGGGCGCCACCCCCGAGCCTACGTCAAGTCCCACCCAAGAGGCGTCAGGGAGGGCGTTTCGAGGATCGAGCTGGACATAGCTGTCACCGGGCCGAGCAAAGAGAACACCGAAAGAGAGGTGAGGGAGGTGGCTTCCGCAATCCTTCGCGCCGCGGCCGCGGAGGGAGGAACCGTCAAATCGGCCCGCGGCAGGGCGATCAGAGGGGTCTAACCAGCACGGACATGATATTCATGGCCGGGACCGCGGGGTCCGGGAAGTCTCTGTTGACTCACTCGATGAAGGAGTGGTATGTCAGCAGGGGAGAGGACGCAATCGCGGTGAACCTCGACCCGGGCGTCGTGGCCCTTCCCTACGAGCCAGACGTTGATGTCAGGCGGACGCTGGACCTGCGAGACATAATGGAAAGGTACGGGCTCGGTCCGAACGGGGCGCTGATACTCGCGACAGACATGGTGGCCACGCAACTCGCCTCGATCCAGGAGGAGGTCGATTCATACAAGCCTGAGTACGTGATAGTGGACACGCCAGGCCAGACTGAGCTCTTCGCTTTCAGGGAGAGCGGGGAGTACATAGTAAGAGAGACGAAGGCCGATTCGAAGGTCCTGCTGTTCCTCCTCGACCCGCTGCTCGCACACACCCCTGCGAACTTCCTGTCGCTCGCGCTGTTGTCAGCATCGGTCGGGCTCCGGATGAAGGTCCCGAGGATTTCGGTCCTGACCAAGAGGGACATAGCCAGAGAAGGGGTAAAGCGAATCAGGGAATGGAGCAAGGACGCCGCCATCTTCGAGGACGCCCTGTCATCCACGAAGGACAGCGACCAATACTCGTTGTACTCCGAGCTGTTCAGGACACTGAAGAAGCTCACTTTCGGGACCGACCTGTACCCCGTTTCCTCGACGACACAGGAGGGCCTGATCGCCCTCATCGGGGAGATCGCGAGGATTGGCAGGGGCGGGGAAGAGCTCACCGACTGAACCCTGAGAGGAACGATTGGAGAAGGCGGCCGCAGGCTTCCGGCTTCTCGAGCGGGACCATGTGTCCGGCGTCCCTGACGAAGTAGGCATCGGAGGAGGCAATGCCGGCGTGAAGAAACTGCGTCCACTTCGGGGGGGTCATCCTGTCCTGCTCCCCGCATATCAGGAGCGTCCGATGCTTAATCTCAATCAGCCTTTCTCTGACGTCGAAGCCCGAGCAGGCCAAGTAGTCGTTGAGGAACACGGGGAGGTTGGAGACCGAAAGGGCGGCCCTCGCCTCCCTGCCCATCTCGAGGCTCACGGAGCTGAAGCTCATCGGGGTGATGAGCTGTTCGACAGCCTTCAGCGGCCGGTCGCGCAGCCCTTCGATTATCTTCGGGTCCACCCCGAGCTTCGCGCCCGCCCCGATTAGCACCAGCCCCAAGACGTCGTCCGGGTGGTCGAGTGCCAGAGTGATTGCGATCGCGCTCCCCATCGAGTGCCCGCACACCGAGACCGGGGGAAGGGACTCTTTGGCGATGTACTCGTGCACCCATTCGGAGTAGTCTTTGATGCTTTGGCAGGTGATCGGCCCTGAGGGGTGTCCGGGCAGATCTAGGGCTAAGGCGCTCCTCGGGCCGCTCAGGTGGCTCACGACCCTCTTCCAGAGAAGATGGTTCCCGCCGGCTCCGTGAATTAGCAGGCAGGCGGAGGGAGCTTCGTGTGTCGCGCCGCTCTCCATGAGCGGGTCGGGCCGTTGCGGGGGTAATGAAGGTAGCAAATCAGGTTAGACACTTAAGACGGAGCGGCCAGGCGCTCCGACGAGAAAGATGGCCGTCCGGACAGAAGCCCTGAAGAAAATGATCAAAGGCAGACGGATCATCGTCGCTCCGGGCGTCTTCAGCCCCGCGGTCGCCATGTCCGCCCAGCGGGCGGGGTTCAAGGCTCTCTACTTTTCCGGTGCCGGGTTCTCGAACCTTCTCGGGCTCCCCGACCTCGGCATAACCACCCTCTCCGAAGTGTCGAAGGCGGCGAACGACATCACCTCGAAGGTAGGAGTCCCGCTCATGGTCGACGTAGACACAGGGTTCGGCGAAGCGCTCAACGTGATCAGGACGGTGAAGGAGATGAGGACCGCCGGCGCGGCTGCCTTGCAGCTGGAGGACCAGGTCCTGCCGAAGAGGTGCGGACACCTTGAGGGGAAGGAGCTTGTTACCACTGACGATATGGTGAAGAAGCTGGTCTCCGCCCGGGACGCGGCCGATGGCGAACTGCTCGTGATTGCGAGGACCGACGCGCGGGCGGTGGAGGGGTTGGACGGGGCGATCGAGCGTGCCCGCACCTACGAGAAGGCGGGTGCCGACATGTTGTTCCCGGAAGCCCTCGAGTCCAGGGAGGAGTTCTCCGAGTTCCGGAGGAAGATACGGATGCCTCTCCTGGCGAACATGACTGAGTTCGGGAAGACCCCGTACATGCGCGCCTCCGAGTTCGAGGGGCTGGGTTACAGCGTAGTGATCTTCCCTGTCACCGCCTTCAGGGCTATGATGAAATCGGTCGGGTCCGCTCTGAAGACGCTCGAGTCGAAAGGGAGCCAGAAAGACATCCTCTCCACCCTCATGACGCGGGATGAGTTCAACGAACTGATCGGGTACGACGAATACGAGAAAGCCGACAGGAAGGCTCTGGACGCTGCAAGACGCGTCGGAAGGGCACGTTCTTAATACTAAGAAATCGACGCGCCGAGGCTCATGCCAGTGCAGGTCCGCGCGCCCAGGGGGCTTGCTGGCGTTATCGTCGCCGAGACCAGGATTGCGAAGAGCGACTCTGACGGTGCGCTCGTGTACAGGGGATACCCCATCCGCGAACTGGCGGAGAACGCCGGGTTCGAAGAGACCGCCTATCTCATCCTGAACGGAACCCTCCCGAACCGCTCTCAGCTGTCGGAGTTTTCTTCCACTCTTGCGGCCGAGGGCGGGGTCCCTTACGCTGTCTACGAAATCATGAGGAGGCTTGGAAAGGACGTCCGCCCGATCGACGCCCTGCGGACCGCGTGCTCGGCTCTGGGGAGCGTCGACAGGCGGTCGACCGTGGCCGCAGTACAGGCTTCACTTGAAGCGAAGATGTCGGTCCTGGCCGCCAACTGCCGGAGGGTCCCGGCCGGGGAGAAGCCCAGAGGCCCGAGGGAGGGGCTTGGGTTCGCGGCAAACCTGTTGTACATGCTCACCGGGAAGGTCCACGAAGGGTATGACCTCTGGGTTTTCGAGCGCGTGCTGATGTTCTACATGGAGCACGACCTGAACGCCTCCTCGTTCACCGTAAGGGTCGTTGCTTCGACACTTGCTGACCCGTACGCCGCTGCCACGGCAGGCCTTGCGGCCCTGAAGGGTCCCCTCCACGGAGGCGCCAACGAGGGTGCGATGCGGATGCTGCTTGAGGTGGGAGAGCCCGAGAAAGCCAGGAGGTATCTCGACAAGGCGTTCTCAGACGGAAGGAAGGTCATAGGCTTCGGGCACAGGGTCTACAAGAAGTTCGACCCAAGGGCTGTCCTCTGCAAGGAGTACCTCCGCGAGATGCTGAGGCGGAGGGGGCCGGACGACCGGCTCTTCAGGCTCTGCGAATCGATCGAGAAGGAGATGTGGGAGAGAAAGGGGATACCCGCCAACCTAGACTACTACGCGGCTCCGATCTTCTACCTGCTCGGGATCGAAATCCCGCTCTACACCCCGATCTTCGCTGCTGCGAGGGTCTTCGGGTGGATGGCCCACTACAATGAGCAGGTCGCCGAGAACAAGCTGATCAGGCCGGACGCGGAATACCTAGGGGCCGTGGACCTCCGATATGTCCCCATAGCCAATCGGTAGGGGGTCCTAGCCAACGAGCTTGTCCGCCGCCTGCTCTACCGTCAGTTTTCCTTCCAACACTTTCGCGGCCAGTCTGTCCGCTTCCAAGACGGAGGACGCCGAGAACCTCCTCATGAGCGCTCCCTTCGCTGCGTCCAGCACTAGTCCCCGGACGCTCCTCAGTTTAATCTCGCGGTCGCCACCCTCGAATTTCGACCGGAGCTTTTCCAACGCATCCGCAAGTTTGTCAAGACCTTCCCCTTTCAGGGCAGACACCGCGAGTACGGCCGGAGACCTGGTCTTCGAGCTTCTCACCATCGAGAGGAGGCTGACGATAAGCGCGTCCCCTCCCCCGAGGTCGGACTTGTTGACCACGTAGACGTCGCCCACCTCCATCAGGCCTGCCTTCGACATCTGGACCTCGTCCCCCATGCCGGGCATCAACACTACGACTACCGCGTGGGAGAGCCCGACCACCTCGATGTCCGACTGCCCGATCCCCACGGTTTCCAGGAAGACTAGGTCGTACCCGGCTGCGTCGAGTATTCTTATCGCCTGTGATGTGGCGGCAGAGAGCCCTCCGACCCAGCCTCGCGTGGCCATGCTCCGGATGAAGACGGCCCTGTCTCCTGAGTGCTCTGACATGCGGACCCTGTCGCCTAGCAGTGCCCCGCCCGTGATTGGGCTCGTGGGGTCCACAGCCACCACGGCCACCTTGAACCCCTTTTCTCTGTACGCGCCGATGAGCCGGTCGACCAGAGTACTCTTCCCGGTCCCGGGAGGTCCGGTTATTCCGACGACAAACGCCCTGCCGGGTGCCCCCAGAAGCCGCATGAGCGACTTCGCGGCCTCTTGGTCGTTTTCCACGACCGATATCGCCTTCGCCACCGCCCCTCTGTCGCCCCGGGCGATTCCCTTTGCGATGGCGTCGGCCTTCGTTACCATTCGACGCGCCGTCGCCTGCGCCACTTTTATCGGTTGAACGGGATGCTTTATTTCCGACCGCGTGCAGGTCGGAATCTCCTTGCTGAGAGAAGGACGGGATTCGTACTGGAAGGAAAAGGCGGCGTCGGTGATCGAGAAGCGGGCTGAGCCGGGGACGCTTTACGATGCAAAGGCGCTGGAGGACGCCAGGAAGGGAGCCAAGCAGTGGGAGGAGAAGGTGCTCGGCCCTTGGATGAAAACAGGCGGGGGCGCGGGGGCGGAGAGGCAGACAGCCTCAGGCATTCCGCTGAAGCCAATGTACACCCCCGCCGACGTGAAGGACGCAGACTATGCCGCCGAAGGTTTCCCCGGAGTCTTCCCGTACATCAGGGGCGTCTACCCCGACATGTACAGGGGGAGGACCTGGACGATGCGGATGTTCTCCGGGTACGGGGCTCCAGAGGACACCAATGCGAGACTGAAGTTGCTACTCGGGCACGGCGAGACTGGGCTCAGCGTCGCGTTCGACATGCCAACTCTCTACGGATACGACTGCGACCACGAGCGGGCGCACGGAGAGGTCGGGAGGTGCGGGGTCAACGTCTCCTCGCTGCGCGACATGGAGGTCATCTTCGCCGGCATCCCCCTCGACAAGGTGAGCACTTCGATGACTATCAACGCCCCAGCCACGGTATTGACGTGCATGTACGCAGGGGTGGCTCGGAAACAGAAGGTCCCAGTGGCCGGGCTGAGGGGGACTGTCCAGGCTGACATGCTGAAGGAGTACATCGCCCAGAAGGAGTGGGTCTACCCGCCCGAGGCGCACCTGAGGCTCGTCAGGGACCTGATGCTTTACTGCACGAGGGAAATGCCCCTCTGGAACTACATCAGCATAAGCGGCTACCACATACGCGAGGCCGGGTCGAGCGCGGTCCAGGAGCTCGCCTTCACGCTGGCAGACGGCTTCGGCTATGTGGAGCTCGGAAAGGAGGCGGGGCTGAAGGTAGGGGAGTTTGCTCCAAGGCTCAGCTTCTTTTTCAACTCGACGATGGACTTCTTCGAGGAGATAGCGAAGTTCAGGGCCGCTAGGAGGATTTGGGCGACGGTCCTGAAAGAGAAGTACGGCGTCACCGACAAGAGGAGCCTGTTGATGAGGTTCCACACCCAGACCTCAGGCGCTTCGCTCACCTGGCAACAGCCCCTGAACAACATCGTGCGGACTGCGATTGAAGGCCTGGCGGCCGTCCTCGGGGGGACCCAGTCGCTTCACACGAATTCGTACGACGAGGCCTGGGCCCTACCGACCGAGCAGGCGGTGCAGGTCGCGCTGAGGACCCAGCAGGTGATCGCCGAGGAGACAGGGGTCCCGAACGTGATCGACCCCCTGGGAGGTTCGTACTACGTCGAGTGGCTAACAGAGCAGATGGAGGAGGAGGCCTACAAGTATTTTGAAAGGATCGAGGCCGCAGGAGGCCTCCTGAAGGCGGTGAAGTCGGGATACCTTCAGCGAGAGATAGCGGAGAACTCGTACAGGCTGTCAAGGCGGGTCGAGGAAGGGGAAGACAACATCGTGGGGGTCAACAAGTACGCGGTGCAGGAGAAGGAGCCCATCGACACCCTGAAGATCGACTTCAAGGCGCAGAGGAGCCAAGTCGAGAGGCTCGAGAAGGTCAAGCGCGAGAGAGACAGGGCAAAGGTTGGCAGGGCCCTTGGAAGCCTGCGGAGGGCGTTCGAATCGGAAGACGTGAACTCGATTTATCCGATGATGGAGTCGGTGATGAGCTACGCCACCCTCGGGGAGATTGTCTCCGTGGGAAGAGAGGTCTGGGGAACTTACAAGGAGCCCCAGATACTCTGAACGCGAAAGCACGCTCGGGGAGGGCCGAAGGTCGCAGGCTCGAGGTCAGGCCAGCCAGGGCGAACGACGTCCCAAGGCTCTCCGTGTTCTTCATCCGTGCGTGGAAGGAGTCGGGGCCGGCCGCGATGGGGTTCACCGGTGCGAATGAGGAAGCGATCGGAGTAATCGGGTCTAAGGAGTTCCTCTCGAGGAGGCTGGCGAGCCCGAACAATAGGACGGTCCTGGCCGAAGAAGGCGGGCGGGTAATAGGGTTCGCGAGCCTGCGGTCGACCTCCGGGAGGGAGGCGGAGCTGACGGGGTTCGTCGTCCTTCAGGACTCAAGAGGCATTGGGGTGGGTACGAGACTCCTCCGCAAGACGGTCGAGGTCGCGAAGAAAAGGGGATGCCGATTGGTGACGGTCAGGCCAGAGGAGACGAACGCCCAGGCAATAGGACTCTTGAAGAAGGCGGGGTTCCTGATGTCCAGGAAGTCGGTCGAGAAGGTCGGGAGGATGAAGTCAACGATGCAGGTCATGGTCCTCCGGCTCGGGTGAACCGTCGAGGCCGACAACCTTTTTCTAACTCAGGGGTTCGCGGCGTCTCGGGAATGCCGAAGATGGGGCGGTCGACGAGAAAGATACGGATCCTCGTCGCCAAGCCGGGGCTGGACGGACACGACAGGGGGGTCCTGGTCCTGGCGAGGGCGTTCAGGGACGCGGGGATGGAAGTGATCTACATCGGGCTCCTTCCGTCCCCCGAGGAAGTGGCCCAGATGGCGGTAGACGAGGACGTGGACGTCGTCGCCCTATCGCTGCTGAACGGTGCCCACATGACCGCGTTCCCCAAGGTGAAGAAGAGACTCGACGCACTTGGCGGGAAGAGGATAGCCGTTGTGGGCGGGGGAATCATACCGGACGAAGACAAGCCGAAGCTGATGAAACTTGGGATCACGGGGTTGTTCGGCCCGGGGAGCTCCCTCCAGGAAATAGTGGAACACGTAAGAGGAAGGGTCGAAAGGGAGAGGAGGAGGGATTAGGTTGCTCGAGCAGGACGACTACATGAACCTCTCGAAGATGAACTTCGACGTCTCCGAAGAGCAGGCCCTGATTCTGGAGCAGGTCGACAGGGTCTGCAGGCAGATCCGTCCAGTCGAAGACAAATGCTACCTCGAGAGGAGGATAAACGACCAAGTCAAGCCGATGTTCGGCAAGGCGCACCTGCTGGGGCTCCCCGTGTCCAGGAAGTACGGGGACGGGCAGGGTGCGGACATGGTGACCTACGCCCTGGCGATAGAGAGGATCGGGAGAGAAGGGACGGGGCTGAGGACGTTCTTCTCGGTCCACATGGCGCTAGGGCAGATGACGGTCCAGCTTTGGGGGAACGAGGAACAGAGGCAGAGGATCCTTACCCCGGCCACGAAGGGCGATGCGATTTTGGCGTTCGGGCTTACGGAGCCCAACGCGGGGAGCGACCCCGCCTCACTGACGACCTACTTTGAGGAGAAGGAGGGGAAGTACTTTCTGACAGGGCAGAAGATGTGGATCTCGCTGGGCTCGACCGCGAAGTACGTCCTGGTGTTCGCCTACCCGAAGGGGAGGAGGGAGGGGATGTGCGGTTTCATGGTAGACACCGAAACACCGGGTTTCAGGGCAGAGCTGATCGGGCAGAAGCTGGGTCTCCCCACGGCCGACACTTCGACGCTTTACCTGGAGAAGGTCGAGGTCCCCAAGGAGAACCTGCTCGGCCCGCCGGGGAAGGGTATGTCGGTCGCCCTCTCAGGGCTGATGAACGGAAGGCTGAGCGTCGCGGCCGGATGCGTCGGGGTAATGCAGGACTGCCTCGATGAGTCGGTGAGGTACTCCGGAGTCAGGTTCCAGCACGGGAAGGTCATCGGGAAGCACCAGCTCGTCCAGAGGCACATCGGCCTGATGTCCACCAACCTGGACGCGGCGAAGCTTCTCCTCCTGAAGGCTGCGTTCACGAAGCAGAAGTACGAGGAGAACCCGTCCAGCCTCGAGCTAAGGGAGGCGACAGACCTGGCGATAACCAAGGCCAAGTACTTCGCCGCAAAGGCTTCCTTCGATTCTGCGAACAGGGCGGTCCAGGTCTTCGGAGCCAACGGATACTCCTTCGAGAACAGGCCGGCCAGGCATCTGGTGGACACTAGGGTGACAATGATCTACGAAGGTGCCAACGAGATATTGGAACAGAAGATAGCGCTCGGCTCACTCGGCAAACAGTTCGAGGCATTTTCCTAAGCAAGGGGCCTGTGAACATGCGGCCCAAGAATGCGGTCATCACACTTGCAGTGCTGGCCGTCATAGGCGTGGCCGGGTTCGTTTCGTATACCCTTGTGACGTCTCCGAAGGGGAGGTCTAGCCTGTCGACGACAGGCTCATGCGTGCCGACCGGGGTCGCGGAGGTGACCGAGTCGGCTCCGGCGGTCGTCGTCTCGGGGACGAATCGTTCTACATCGAAGACAAACCTGACGGAGTTCGGCGCGGTCAGAGAGTATGCCCTCCCCGGTCCCATGAGGTGGGCGAACGGCATAACGACCGCACCTGACGGGTCCGTGTGGTTCGGGGAGGAGTCTGTTCCAGGTGTGGGCCACCTCGACCGGAACGGGACGCTCGTCGAGTATCCCTGGCCCAACCCCGCGGCTTACTCCGGGGACCCCGGCAACTACAAGACTGGGATATGGGGTATCGTGATCTGGGAGGGAAAGGTCTGGGCGACCGACATGGAAAGGAACCAGCTCGTGGGGGTCGACCCCTTGACGGGAGGGGTTGAGAGGGTCAACTTGACCGGAATGGCGGACTCGCCGTACACCCTTACAGCTTCCCCGGGGGGGGACCTGTGGTTCACCTCCCTTTCTAACCCGGGGAGGATAGGGAGGCTCAACCCTGGCCTTGGGCTGTCGGTCTTCACCTTCAGGCATCTGTGCGGGCAGGAGCCTCTTCAGCTCGATTTCGTGAATTCGACCTCTGGGTTCTTCGTGGCCCTTGACCCGCTTAGCCCTTCCGGGGCGGGTGGGCTCTTCAGGTTCGACGTTTCTGAGGGGCCGACAGGGATGGTGGCGAACCAGGTGGGGGGTGAATTCTCGCTTTACGACCCCGACAGCGTGTCTGTCTCTGGGGACGTGGCTTGGGTCGTACAGCACGGGCCCTCGAACATCCTGAGCTACAGCCTCAGCTCCGGTTCGTGGTCGGTCTGGCCGACTTCGACGGTTAGATACACGAACTTCACCCTTCCCTACTTCGTGGAAGCTGTTGGGGGAAAGGCATGGTTCAACGAGCACTACGGGAACAAGATAGGGGTCATCGACCCGGCGACCCGAAAGCTGACGGAATACGGCGAGGGAGACCCGGCTTCGGTGAACCAGACGCTGGTCCAGAACGACCTCACCATCGCGACGGGCCAGGGAGGATTGTGGTTCACCTCGATCACGGGCAACTACATCGGTTTCGTCAATTCTACTGTCGACACTGGGTTCGGGGTAACCCCACGCGGGTCAAGGACCGCGACGCTGACCCCGGGTTTCCAGGCGATATTCCAGGTGGCGGTCAGCAGGACGATGCCGAAGGAACTCAGGGTCGAGGTTTCGGACTCGGAGCTTTCGACGTCCGTTCCCAAGCTCATTTCGGTCGCGGTCAACCAGACCGTCATCCTTCCGCCGAGCGTGCCGGCGGGGTCGCACTTCGACGACGTCATTCTGCAGGTGACGGTCTCAGCTGACCCTGCCCTGAAGCCGGGGCAGTATGTGCTCGCCGTGACCGCGACTGACGGGTCGGTGTACCAGACCTGCTATCTGGATTTGGATGTCGGGTGACCGCGGCTTTCAGATGAGCCTGTAGACGCAGAGAAACAGCGCGACCGAGAGGACCGAGGCGACAACCCCCTTCAGGATTCTTTCGTACCCGGCCGCGAGGTCCGACCAGGACAGGTCTGTGGGGAGGCTCTTGATCGCCTTGTAGGGTCTTGACGCGTTTATCTCGACGTACGCCGTGGAGAGACCGAACAGACCCCCGGCCAGGGCGCCGGCCCCAACCTGGTTGGTCTGGAGGATGAATCCCGCAACGACTGGAAGGAACCCCCAGCTGAAGGCGAACCAGAGGTCCGTGTGGAACCTCCCGCCGAAGAGCTCCAGGTTGTACGCGAACAGGAAGAAGGCCTCGACCACCCCGACCGCGACCAGCAACGGGGCATACACGATTGCGTAGAACAGGCCGAGGGCGAACGCAGGGACGAGTCCGCTCGCGGCGACGACGTAAAGTTGGCGCCTCGTAAGGAACTCTCCCCAGGGCCTGTTGGGGGCCGTGGCGTCGAGTGCGTGCGCGGAGATCCCGACCGACAGGAGGTAGACGGCGGCTAGGGCGGCTACCCTGTCCCAGTGAACGGCCGAAGGCGAGAGCAGCGCCCCGACCACCGTGTAGCTTGCGTTCATCAGGGTGTAGGGAAAAAAGGTGAGACCCAGGAGCAGCCTGAACCGTCGGGGGCCGAACTTGGGTACGTACCATTCACTTGCCCTTGTGCCTGATGGCGCTTCGTCCAATCGCTCCTCTGGTCGTTGGGAACGTAATGACCGTTTCGAAGGGACAGCCACCAAGGATAAGGCCAGGGAAGGACTGTTCCCAAGAATCATGGACGAGCGAGGCCCCGGGTTGCACCGGACCGCCCTGGAGATGTTCGGGGGGCTGGCGAAGTCCTACGAAAGAACCCTCGACCTGGCGACCCTCGTCCAGGACAGATACTGGAAGAGGTGGATAGCGGACAATGCGGCCCTGAGCCGGGGAGACAGGGTATTGGACATCGGCGCGGGGACTTGCCTCCTCGAAGAGAGATTGGAAGGGTCCGGCTGCGAAGTGATGGGACTCGACCTGACGGAAGAGATGCTCAGTGCGGGTCGGGACAAGAAGCTGGGGTGCGTAAAGCTGCTGGTCCGCGGGGACGCGGAGTACCTCCCTTTCAGAGAGGAGGCCTTCGACGTGGTCGTGTCTTGCTACGTCCCGAAGTACGTCGAGTTGGTTGCGTTCGCCCATGAGATCGCGAGGGTCCTGAAGGACGGCGGAAAGGTTGCGCTCTATGACTTCGTCAGGCCCGGAGGGCCCTGGCTTGCTGTATTGGCTCTCTATCTTCACGGCGGGATGAGGATCGCCGGGTTCCTCCTCTCGCTCGCTGGAAACAGCGCGGCGACCACCTTCAGGAACCTTCCGAGAATAGTAGAGGGAGCGACTTGGCAAGAGCGGCTCCCGAAGCTTCTTGCTCGTACCGGTGTCCGGACCGTCAAGAACCTGAAGCTTACCGGGGGGGTGGTCGGCGCCTACTCGGGAAAGAAGTCCGGCGAATCGCTTACATAACGCGTCAGTGGACCGGACGAAGAGACAAAATGAAATGGGTAACAAGAGAGAAGGCGAAAGTCGATAGGATTGCGTGTCCGTGGTTGATCAAGAGGTTCGTCGACCCCGCGGCCGACTTCATTTTCGTCCCTCCGGAAATGGTCAAGGAGACGGCACAGCGCGAAGGGGCGATCGCGTTCGATGCGGCCGGGGTCGAGCTGACCCACTACAAGGAAGGAAACAGGGAGTTCGTCAGCTTCGACGCCATCATCAAGAAGTACGGGCTCACCGACCCTGCGCTCCTGGAGCTGGCGAAGATCGTCAGGGGAGCGGACGCAAAGATCCCGGACGCCCCCGTGGAGTCTGCCGGCCTGGAGGCTGCGGCACTCGGGTTCAGGAGGATAGCCCGGGACGACTTCGAGAACATGCGCCTCCAGTTCCCCGCGTACGACGCCCTGTACGAGTACTGCAAGGCGAGGATGGCCGGAGCCGCGAGCCTCGAACACTCCCCGAAGTAGGCCCCTTGTCGGAGAAGTCGAGCGACCGGGGACCACTCCCACTGTATGTGGCTAAAGGCTCCCGGGTCTATGTTTCGGGCCTCCTCAGCATCGTGATCCCGTTCTACCTGTCGACCCTCGGGTACGACCTGGCGTTTCAGGGTGTGGCCCTGACCGCCATTCTCGCTGGAGGCGCTCTGTCGAACATCGCGCTTGCTTACTTCGACACCAGAATAAGCCGCAGGAGGATGCTGCAAGGGTTCAGCCTCCTCATGGTCGCTTCAGGGGTGATTCTTGCGGAGACCGAGTCACCACTCCCGATACTGATCGCATGCCTCGTAGGAAACATCAGCACCAGCGGCACCGAAGCTGGACCGTTTCAGTCGGTCGAGGCCGGGGCCCTCCCGGAGCTAGTCCCGGCGACGAAGACGGTCAGAACCTTCGGAAGGTACAATCTCATTGGATACACTTCGGCGGCCGCGGGAACCCTTACCTCGTCTGTGCCGGGTCTCTTCGGAGGGAACATATGGGCCTTCAGAGCGCTCTTTCTGGGATTCGCGCTCGCGGGGGTGCTGCTGTTCGGCCTCTACCAGAAGGTTAGAGGGATAGACGTGAAGGGCGGAGACAAACCTGGGCTCGCCAGTCTCGGCCCGGAATCTCGGCGAGAGGCAGGCTTGCTCTCCGGCCTCTTCTCGCTCGACGCGTTCGGGGGGACGTTCGTCTCGCAGTACCTCCTGTCGACGTTCTTCCGAGTGGCGTACGGGCTCTCGCTGACGACCCTCGCCCCCGTGTTCTTCGTCGCGAGCGTCATAACTGCTGCGTCGACCTACCTCGCCGCCGCGATCGCGGAGAGAATCGGGAACCTCAGGACGATGGTATACACGCATCTGACCTCTAGCGCCTTCCTGATCATGATTCCCCTTGCCGGGTCGCTGGTGGTATCGGTGGGGTTCCTGTTCCTCAGGCAGAGCTTCTCACAAATGGACGTCCCCACACGACAGGCCCTAATGGCCCAGATCTTCGGGCAGAGGGAGAGAGTTGCGGCGTACGCGGTGACCAACACTGCGAGGACTGCCGGGGCGTTCGCGGGCGGGCCGGTCGCGGCTGGTCTGTTGACTGTCGGGACTGTGTCAGGCTTGCTCTACGCGGGTGGTCTTACAAAGATCTTCTACGACCTTGCGATCTACTCGGCTTACAGGAAGAGATTCAGGTGAACGCCCAGAGTCTTAGGGAGAGACCGTTACGTTCCCCTTCATCCAGGGATGGTAGGTGCAGACGTAGCTGAAGGTTCCTGCCTGCGAGAATGTATGGGAGAACGAATCCCCTGAGACCATGTTGCCGGAGTCGAAGAGACCAGCGGTATTGCTCGTGACGGTGTGTGACGCTGCGTCCTTGTTGGCCCACGTGACTGTGTCCCCGACGGTCGCCCGCGAAGTTCGCGGGAGAGTAGTACCCCGCAGCGTTCCCCTCATTCGCCGCTCCCTGCACGATCTTGATGTCCTCCGTCCCGGGGGCGTTGAGAAGTCTCGCCTGAGTCGCCCCTGCGAAGACTCCGATAACCAGGCCTCCGAGCATGAAGCCGACGAAAATCAACGCTAGTACGCTTGACCGGGGTATCATTCGGCCGGCGCCCATTGTCATTCCCTTCTTCCAGAACATCCGGAGGCCCAGGATTGAATACAGGAACGACATGATGAGGGTCGGGAGTACGGTGACGACGCCAAAGAACATGCTGTAGTTGCTCGGGTTCCCGAATTCATCTAGGGCGAACGAACCCTCGAGGAAGATGAAGAGCCCGGTCAGAAGCACTGCGCCGAGGAATCCGAACCGGTTCTGCTTCCATACCGCAAATGAAAGCGCCAGGAAGATTATCGCGAATGGTAAGAGGATGGCGACGAAACCGCTGAAACCCACCGTGGCCAGCGACGGGGCCGCGACATAGATCAGGTATAGCCCGGAATAGAGGAGTCCAAGGAACGGGACCAAGACTTCAGGGGTCTTCCAAGAGGCCGCACTCCCGGTCGGCTGGTCAGGCAACAGCACCGTCTTTCGAAGGTTGGTATATATGCTCACTCTCCGCCCCATGGACTCCCCTCGCGTCGCCCAGTTACCTTCGCAGCGGGAAGTAGCGGGCTGCCTCATGGCCCGCCTCACAGGTCCGAAAGGTTAACTCTAGTCAGGGATGACGTGGACTCATGGACGCGACCCAGACCGTAAGAACGAAGCTCGACGTGAGAGAGTTCGGCACGAAGAAGGTGCCCGGGAAGACCAAATTGCTTGTCCTTGATGCTGGGAGGCTGACGCAGAGCGGACAGAATTCACAGCACTGGAGGTTCATCCTGGTGAGTCGCAAGGAGAACCTTCAACGACTTGCCGATGACAGCCCCTCGGGAAGGTGGGTGGCCGGGGCAGACTTCGCCGTGGTGGTGCTGACCGACCCGTCGAAGGGCTATCATATGATCGACGCCGGGAGGGCGGTCCAGGACATGCAGCTGACGGCGTGGGACCACGGCGTCGCCTCGGGGGTCTATACCGGAATCAGAGAGGAGGATATGAGGAGAGACTTCGGGGTTCCGGAGGCGCTGAAGCCGACCATAGTGGTAGCGTTCGGATTCCCCAAGAGGAAGCTTCTGGGCAGGAAGAACAGGAAGAAGATCACCGAGGTCGCATTCGCTGAGAGATACGGAGAAAGGCTGGACGAAACGCTCATCGACCAAGAATGAATGCTTGGGGAAAACCTCTAGGCCCATTTGGGGCCTCCATTATTCAGGATATGCCTGGTGGTGGAGTGGGGTTGTCTTCGCCTTCAGACACTCGTGGAATCCCATGGCATAGTTCGAGATGGAGGCGTTGTGGAACGGCCGGAACTGCGATTCTTGGTCGCTTACGTACTCTAGCTGGATGAGGTGGTAGTAGCGGTGGTCGTAACCGTGACAGTGGTCGTGCTCACCGTTGGATGCTCCAGCGGCTGTCCGTTGAGTACCGTAACCCGGCTGGTCGTGACGGCCACTCCTCCGACGTCAATATAGAAGAACACGTCGAAGAAGCTGTTCGCCGGAAATGGACTGAGGCCCGTCGGACACGTGATCGTTCCACCGCACCCCGTCAGTTGAAGCTGGACCATTTCGGTCGCTATAGTCTTCAGCCCGCTGTCACCTATCTTGACGGCCGTGTTTGAGGCCAGGACAACCCTTACCTCGATTGTCTTGCCGATATTGGACGCCGGAACGACTACGGTTGTGGTGGGCCAGCGCGGCGGGTTTACGATTATCTTGCCGAGTGGAGGCGGGAATATGAAGATGGCCCTCGACACCAAGGAGGGCTTGCAGTCGGGCTCAAGCAACAGCTTGCTAAGTAGCTGTCCCGTTACTGAATCGTGCATCTCGACTCTGACAAGGGGTTGAGGTTGCGATATGGTCGTCACAAGGTTGACGTCGGTAAACGGTGAGCTCACAGTGTATGTCGTTGGGGCACTCGTCCAAAGAAGTGTGGACGAGGTTCCTTTGTAGACCCGGAATATTACCGTCAGCGTGGTAGGTGTGAAGGCCTTGAGGCTAACCACCAAGGGGTTCGTGCAGGAAATCTCCGCGTGATCTCTGGCCAACAGATCGATGGGCCTGGTGTTGATGGTGGTGACTGCAAAGGCAGCAGATACAATGACGACGACACTCAACACTGAGGCCAAGATAGCGGCCGAGGATTTCCTCATGCGGAATGCAGGACCCCAGACATTCAAAAAGGATTCCTTGTTCGGCAACTGCCGATGCCGATACCCGCGACGTCTCGGCCAAGATGAACGCTCCGGTTTGACTTTGTTGCCTTCGGATGTGGTAGGTCCTCCTGTGATGAGTCGTGGCGCCCTGGCCGGGACTTTACATCTAATGTAGGCGCCTCAACCAGCGAAGAACCCGGGTGGAAGGCCCGGCGACCGCAGAGTATTCTGAACCGAGTCCGGCTTTGCCGACTGTCATTTACTACTTTAGTTCCATCCTTCCGAGAAGCTCAAGGAAGCGGGGGTCCTCCCTTGCTCTATCCAAAATGGGCCATTTGTTGGTGTAGGGAAGAGCCGCCGACCGAACTTCATACGCCCTTCGCATCCATTCGAAACCTTTGCCCTCATTTCCAAGCAAATAGTAGATGGTAGCAACAGCGACAGGTGAGACGTAGCCTTGGACCGTGTTGGAGAGAAGGCCCTGAAGAATTCCAGTGGCTTTTTGTTCCATCCCCAGGCAAGCGTATGCATAGGCTGCGAATTCTTGGAATAGAACTTCATTGGAGATTCGAAGTACTGTCTCCACTTCCATGAGTGCCGCCTCTTCTTTGGACTCCAGGGCGTTGAGTATGGCCAGGTACGCATGGGTTAACGCACTTTTCGGTCTTATCTCCAATCTTCTCTGCCACTTCTCTCTTGCTTTGTCGTATCTTCTTGCAGTCCAATAGGCAAGTCCAAACCCGTTAGAAGGTAGCAGAGGATCCAGTTCTGCCTGAACCTCCCGCTCCCTAATGCCCTCGTCGAATCGGCCCATGGCACCCAGAAACGTAGCGTAGGCCCCATGGGCATCAGCCAAGCTGGTGTTAAGCTCTATCGCTAGTCTGAGTTCTTTCTCCGCCACGGTCCAATCCCAGTCATGCTGGAAGGCAATCCCCCCAAGACAATAGTGTGCCTCTGCCAATTTGGCATTGAGGGCCACGGCCTTCGACGCATACTCTCTCGCTCTTGGAAGTGCTTGGGCGGCAGGTATAGACTCGTCAGCGAGGTCAATATAGCATTCTGAGAGCCTCGCATAGGCAAGTGCGAAGTCCGGATCCTGATCAGCTGCGAGCTTGAAGTATTCTGCACCTTTCTCGATGTTTGCTGGTGTGCCCAAGCTGGCATAGTATCTCCCCTTCAGGTAAAGTGAGTGCGCCTCGGGGTTCTTTGTTGGGACATCCGAGATATTCTCTCTTTCGGGAGCTAGAAGTTCCACCTTCAGTGCCTCAGCGACTCTGCTGGCAATGTCACTCTGGACCGCAAAGATGTCCTGGACATCTCTGTCATAGTTTTCGGCCCAGAGGTGCTTGTCCTGCGTTGCATCGATCATCTGGGCGCTCACCCTGACTCTGTTGCCGGCCTTCCGCACACTGCCCTCAAGAATCGTACCAGCGTTCAGTTCTCTTCCAATCTCTGAGACGGACTTCGACTGGTTTCTGTATTGCATCACTGAAGTGCGTGAAATCACACTGAATTCGTGAATCTTAGACATCGTCGAGATGAGTTCCTCTGTCAGACCGTCAGAGAAGAAGCCATCCGCAGGGTCTGGGCTCATGTTTGTAAGGGGAAGTATTGCGATTCTCTTCCTGTCTAGCCTCGACGATGAAGTTGTCTCCTTTTCACTCCATGGCAGCACCATCTTGTAAAATTCAATCGACGCACTAACATTCTTCAAAGGTCTGTTTCCAAGACTTACGAGTGGGACTTCGAACTTGTTCTGGACATGGTCGTAGACCTGTCTGGTGAGGCAGACACCCCCATCATCTGCCAGCGACTCGATTCTCGACGCCACGTTCACTGCGTCACCCGAGATGTCTCCTTCGGATTCTACCACGTCGCCGAGATGAACACCTACCCTCAGGTGTACCCTTCGATCATCGGGCAGGGAGATATTGAATTCACGCGTAGTCCGTTGGATATCGTACGCGCATCTCACAGCATCCAGTGCGCTAGGGAACTCGACAAGGAATGCATCTCCTATCGTCTTGATCTCCCTTCCGTTATGCCTGCTGAATATAGGCCTCAGCAACTTCCTTTGTGCATCGACCAGGCCTAGTGAGAGCGATTCATTCTTCTGCCCGAGTGCGGTGTAGCCCACCATATCAGTATACATGATGGCCGCGAGTCTGCGGACGCCTTGGGACAAGGATTCCTCGGCCAAGCGGAGAACAGGATGATAAAGCCGTTATGGGGTTGCGAAGCCTAGGGTCCTGGTTGG
Source organism: Nitrososphaerota archaeon (assembly GCA_016200045.1). Lineage (GTDB taxonomy): Archaea > Thermoproteota > Nitrososphaeria > Nitrososphaerales > Gagatemarchaeaceae > UBA183. Next base: position 80,437 of record JACQFN010000013.1, read on the forward strand.
TACGCCCTGGCCGGTCCTTGTCGGTTCAGGTGTGCGCCCCAACAAACAGGAATAGAGAAGGGCAGCATGCTATCCGTTCCCAGGCCAAACGAAAGAGCCTAGCCGATCGTCAGAGCTACTGTTCCCGCGCTTCCCAAGTTGAAGGTATTCCCACCGTAGACGGCCCTAATCAGAAGGTTCCCCTTCATGGTCCCTGTGAACGTCACCGAGCACTTTCCTGACGACAGTGTGCAAGCATACGACGAGGACTTGCCGCTTGCAGCGCCTGAAGCCTTCGACCAAGTGATTGTTCCTGTGTACGGAGAGTGCGCATGGTAGGCCGTCGCAGTGCAGGTGACTCTCGCCTACCGTCAAGCATAATCTGGTGCATACGAGGGCCACGTATCGACTCTGAAGCCAGGTTGAAGCTTCTGAACCGTCCTTCGAAAAAGGTCCAGGTCTTTGTTTGGACCTGTGAAGTCGACGTCGATCGTGGATGCCTTGAGCCGATACAGCGTCAATGCGGTGCCTCCCGCAGCCACCAGCGTGATCCTTCGATCGAGGCTACTTCCGACCTCCCTGAGGAATCCGACCAGTTGCTTGGAACTTAGGGGCAAAGCTACCTCGGACCAACGCCGTACTGGCGCATCAACTCTCTGATGCGATTCTGGTCCAATTGAATGGGTCGGGTGCCTGCTTCTCTCATTGCGGCAATCGTGTCAGGGAGCCCAGGCGATGGTAGGATGGTGTTCAAGGCGATAAATGTCCCGAGAAGCGTCTCCGCGAAACCGTGCCGGTATGAGAGAAAGGCGAGCAACTCATAGTTGGCCCTGTTCTTGGCTAGCACAATCGGAATTGCGGCTGTTCGTCTGGCATCCTCACCCATCAGAATCGACGCGATGATGAGCTCGATTGAGTAGTCCGTTCCCTGCTGTATTTGGGGCCCCAACTCCGTGTATCCAAATCTTCCCATGTTGTACTCCAAATCGCCGTTGCTTATCTTCGACGGGCTTGTCTGCTCGATGTCGAACCTCATGCGAAGCAATACTTCTGGCTCGGATGGTTCGGCGCAGAGCACCTGGGGCACCTCAGGGTCTGCGGCTTGGGCCTCTCTACCTCGTTCCCTCCGTATACTTCCATGATCTTCTGCCTGAGGTCCGTCCCGGCAAGGTGAAGGTAGATCCTCGGCATCCGCGAGCCGAGGACCCAGCCGTACTTGAGGCACAGTTGTGATTCAGTGAACCCCAGCCTCGCGTCACGGGTGGCCGCCGAGTGCCTGAAGAGGTACGGGTAGACGCGCTTCTTGACTCCACCCTTCTTCGCGAGGTTGGCCAAGGCCCACTCGCACGCGCGGCAGTTCCAGGGCTCGTGCCTCCTGTTGTTGCTCAGGTTGAGCCAGAGGGCGGCCTTCGGCTCCTCCCTGAAGGGGTGCAGGTCGAGCCAGCGGGAAAGCATGGACACGCTCTTCACAAGATAGATCTGCCTCTCCCCGGTCTTCCCCCGGAGCTTGCAGATCGCGTCCGTACCGTCAAAGATGACGCTCCCGATGGTCATTGAGAGCGCCTCCCCTTCCCTCGCGCCTATCTCGTCCAAGAAGGCGACGAAGGCGGCGAGCATCGGATGGTCTGTCGCCCCGAGGATCTTCCTTACGTCCTCCTCGTTCAGGAGGTCCGAGGGGAGCTTCGTCACGTTCCTCTTGAGGACTGTCGGAAGGTCCTCGACTTCCAGCGGGTAAATGTGCTTCCTCCGCCACCTGGGGTATTCTTCGGGGGGTGCCCTCAGCCACTGGAAGAACCTCTTCAGGACGACGTTGAAGTCCTTCCTCGTCTCCGGCTTGAATCTCGGCGAGCCGTTTATCCAGGCGGCGAGCTTCGTTATCGTCCTGGCGTCGGCGCTCCTCAGGCTCGTGCCCTGGGAGAGCTCGGCGACGCTCTGGGCGCAGACCCTCAGGTGGTAGAGGTACTTCATCACCCTTCCCAGGGTGAGGCCCTGCGCCCGCAGCACCTCGCTGAACTCCGTGAGGGCCTTCTTGTCCTCGTCGGGGATCTCCGACCTGGCTATCAGCGCGAGGTACTGTTCGACCCTCTCCGCGTAGCCGTGGATGTCGTGGCCCTCTCTGAATGCCATGGCGGCAGAGGGTCTAGGCCCTTTTAACGGAGGGGAGCCGAGGGTGAAACGCAGGCGCCCTGGCCGGGACTTTCGCCGAAACGGTTTCGAACCCGGGTCGCCGCCGCTCTGTCGAGGGATTACCCGATGACAGGGTAGCATACTGACCTCTATACTACCAGGGCAGCCGGGCCTCCCCGATTTCTCCCGAATATATAATCTGCTAACATGGCACGACGCCCTTCCATAATGATCGCACTGCGTTCAATTCCAGTGCTTTAATGAGGGCAGGCTGCCAGAGCCAGGAGTGGTCGGCGTTGATGGTGCACAGCGTCTGCACGGGCGAACTCATTCCGAGGCAAGACGGAAAGGTCTACTGCGACATCTGCGGCCGGTTGGTACCGGAGTCGGAGATTCTGATTGTAGACAACAGCCCGAGCCCGTTCTCAGGTTAGAAGACTCGGGCTCCTAGCATACCTGATGGCTGCTTGGATTCGGACCAAGTTCATGGCCAGGTCATATCTTCATGTAGAAATTTTCCGGGTGGTCGAGAGGCCGAGGACCGTGCTTGTGGACCACCCCGCACCTTCTGACATGGCGTCTGAACTTCTTATCGCTAATCAGCTTCTTGCATTTCGGGCAGGTAGGCACGGACACAATCGGGGAGCCCGCCATTGATACGCGTTGCTTGCCTTTGAGGTCGTTTTCGGTAATTTGCATTCCTGAAAACTTATAACCCGCCGAGGGCGTCGCTGAAAATATGGAACAGATGACTCCTGACCTCAAGAAGAAATACACGTCCCACATCGCCAGCGACGTCATGTATCCCGCTTCGTGCGACCAGATCATGGCCGCATGTGAGGGGATGTCCGAGTTCACCTCGGAAGAGAAGGCCTGGTTCGGCAAGACCCTCCCTCATGGGAAATACCAGTCTGCAGCGGACGTGAACAGGGCAGTCGGCATTTAGCCGCTGTCCCTTCCCGTTTTTGTTCTAGACTCGCGGGCCTTACTCCCCGGTTTCAAGAACCGCTAGGAGCTGACCTACATCAGCTGCCTTTTGGTCAGGAAGATAGGTCCGTAATGCTCTGCTAGCAGGCTCAGCACCTCGGAGGCATGAGCGTCTACGACATGCTTGAGGAATTCTGTCGACGCGTCACGAAAGACCTGAACATTCCCGTCGAGGGCGCGATCTGCGATTTCTGCGCACGTGTCGCACCGCTCAATTGGAATCTGCCTTTGCAATTGGAAACTGGGATGCCGCCGCCTATTTAGCCCCTTGCGGCATGAGGGCCAAGCATCACGGATAGGCAGGAGCCTGATTCGTCGCCTTCGCGTCCGACGGCATCGCTCGGACCTCCCTCCACGTCTTGAGCATTACGGGAACGATGACGGCGACCATGAACAGGAAGACGATTAGGTTTCCGAAGTCGACCGGAACCAGGGCCCCGAAGCCCAAGTAATAGAGAACGCCTGCTGCGACGAAGACCAGGCCTCCGAAGTACAGGCTTCTTGCCCCGACGAGCGACCCGAAGGTTTCGATCTTCTTACTCCCCCATTTCTTCGCCAGTTGTAGGCTGCTTCCAAACACGAGGCCCACGGAGAGGAGAACGGCGAAGGTGCCCGCCCCGAAGGCGGCCCCGGGAGCGAACCCCAGCAGCGCCCCCGGCATGGCTGGGACGGCAACGAGGTAGACGAACGTTGTAAAGAGGCCGGCATCGACGCCGAACCCCGCTATGAATCCATGGATCAGGCACCAGTGGAGGGGGACCCTCCCCGATGTCTCGACCTCGGCCTCGTGTTTCGCAAGGTCCCGGTTCGAAGCCCACATCAAGGGATGCCAGTGGGGGAGCCGCCGCTTCAGGAGCAGATACCCCGCTGCGGCCATCGCTCCCCCCACGACCACGTAGACGGGGCCATTGAGCGCGTCGGAGAAAGCAAGGAACGGGAAAAGGGCGAAGTAAACCAGCTGTGCCATGATCGACCTCTGGGCCGTGAAAGATGCGGCGAAGAGCGACCCGGAAATTATCCCTCCTCGGCCCGAAGCGGCCCCGACGGAGTAACTGAAGGTGATGGGCCACGTGTGCTCGTCCGGGACGACCCCGTGCAAGATTCCGAGGGAAAAGCATCCCGCAAGGAGGAGGGGCCAGTCTGCGGACACGGGTTCGCTCACTGAATGGCCAGTTATGAAGGGGCCTGTTAATGACTAATAGTTCCGTAATAATTATATTTAGGGAGTTATTAACTCCTCCTCTTGAAGATCGTCAGCCTTTCTCTGCCCGACAAGATGGTAGAGACCATGGATGAGATCCAGGCTAGCCTCGGGTTCTCAGGAAGGTCGGAGCTAGTCAGGGCGGCCCTTCGCTCGATGCTAGACGACATCCACGACAAAGATTCTCTGACCGGATACATCAACGGACTAATCGTCGTCACCCACGGCCAGAACGAGGAGGCCCCCGTAACCACCCTCAAACACAAGTACGAAGACATCATCAAGACTCACGTGCATAGCAAGACGGCGTCCTCGATCTGCGTTGAGCTCTTCCTCGTCCAGGGACCTGCAAAGAAAGTCGTAGAGATGAGCAAGGCGTTCCAGGCCGAGGATAAGATGAAGAGCACGAAGTTCATGCCTGTCTGACCCTTTAGCAGACTCTAAGGGTCTCGGACAGCAGGCCCCGCTACGCTCTCTTGTGTAAGGTTTTTCCCAGACGCGGAAGAGAACTGGCGAGGGGAAAGTTGGCCCGATACTTCGTGGGAGTTTCAGGCTTCAGCTACCCCGGTTGGAAGGGAAAGTTCTATCCGGCCGGTACGAAGAGCGAGGAGTTCCTGACCTACTACTCTCGGCACCTCGGGAGCGTGGAAATCAACAGTTCCTTCTACGCTTCACCCGGGGAGGCGATGGTCAGAAGCTGGTCTGACAGGACGGGTGAGGAGTTCAGGTTCTCTATCAAGGCGCCCAGACAGATTACCCACATACTGAAGCTGGGCAAGGACGCCCCTGAAATCGCCGAGGGACTGTCGAAGACCCTCGAATTGTTGGGGCAGAGGCGAGGCCCAATACTGTTTCAGCTGCCCCCCTACATCAAGCGAGACCTTCCCCTCCTCGCGGAGTTCCTCTCCAGGACCTCTGGAATAAGGAGCAGGGTCTTCGAGTTCAGGCAAGAATCCTGGCTTGAGGAGTCGACGTACCGGCTCTTGGAGAGACAAGGCGCTGGCTTCTGCATCGCTGAGACAGAGGAAATGAAACCGAGATTCCGGGTCACGAACGGGGTGGCATACTACAGGCTGAGGAAAGATTCGTATGACATGAAATCCATAGAGAAGTGGGCGGAGAGGATCCGAGAGACCTCTGAGAGTTCCCGGGAGACACTCTGTTACCTCCGTCACGACGAGGACGGTGAAAATGCGATGCTAGCCCAGGGACTGGCCGGGAGACTAAGTTGAAACCAAGCCGGAGGAGTACCTTCGGGGCACTACTGACTCAACCAATAATGGTCACCTCAGCCAGACAAAGGCCATAGTGTACGAAGCGCCACTACTCGTCACCACGGTCATGGCCCCATGGAAGACTTCAGCACTCTCTGGGATCCCCGGGAAGAACGCCTCTAATGTCACAGTCTGATCTCCGGAAATTTGTTGGTTGACCGCGATGCTGCTCGTCGTGCAACCGCAGGGGAGGGGTCCGATTGAAGTTCCGTCAGCTTGCGTGACGTTCTGGAGAGTAATTCGGATTGTGTCAATGGAAATCGGTATGGTCAGGCCGTTAGTCACTGCGACGAGGTCCGTGACGTTCAGAACCCCGTAGTCCTGAAGCTTGAATCTCGGCTGCGCGAGGGAGATTGAAAGAGGCACGGAGGAGTTCGTGATCGAGCGTTGGGAGCTCTGGCTGGACGAGCTCTGGCCTGGTCCAGGAGAGGGCCTTGTGACGAGGAAGACTAGCGCGGCGTCGGAAACTAACACGATGACGAGGAGGATGCCCGCAACTGTGGCTCTCTTCAAGTACATGCCAATTCGCGCGCCAAGCTACTTGAAGGTTCCCCGATTGTGGTCTCTTGGTTCAACACGGCCCGACCGGTCGTTCGTCATCGCTGGCCTCTTGGAATCTTTTAAGACCAGCCGGAGGTTCGTCGAGATTGATGGCCGGGGATGATGTGGCTGCGGTCTTCTCCAAGCTCTCAACTCCGCTCGTTGCCGACGCTTGCCTCCGATTGAAGGTGCCGTTCGATCTTGCTCCACCGAACGTCCGACCTCTCATCTCTGGGAGCCGAATATCAGGCCAGGTCGTCCCTGCACGGCATTATGGAAGCGTTGATGTATTCTTTGAGGCGATGAAGCGTGCGGAGCCAGACGCCGTCCTAATAATAGACAACGGCGGCAGGATGGATGAGGCGTGCATCGGAGACCTGACCGTTCTGGAAGCCAAGGCAAGCGGACTGTCGGGCGTCATAGTGTGGGGGTGCCACCGGGATTCAGAGGAACTCACGCAGATTGGATTCCCGGTCTTCAGTCAAGGCGCATGCCCTTCGGGTCCCCAGAGGCTCGACGGACGTGGTCCTGAGGCGCTCAATTCGGCCAGGTTCGGAAATTTCTTGGTGAGCAAGCAGGACACTGTCTTCGCTGACGACGACGGGGTCCTCTTCACTCGAAGCGAGAAGGTAGAGGAGGTGCTAACCGCCGCCAATGCCATTTCAAAGACGGAGCGGAAGCAGGCCGACGAAATAAGAGCTGGAAGGAAGCTTCGCGATCAACTTCAATTTGACAGTTACCTGGACAAGAGCGCATCTGACCCCTCCTACACATTCAGGAAGCATCTCAAGACCATCGGTGGGGCCGTAGAAGAATAACGCAGATCAGGCGCGGTGGTGTCAGATGAAGCGACCTCTGGTCTGATAGAAGACAGGGCGGACTGTAGATCTGGCGATAGCATTCGCGGACGCCTAGGGTTGCGGAGAACCGAGCCCGGCCGGATTCGATCCCCCGACTCCGTTGGAGCTGCACTCGTCGCTAGAATATGTATTCGCAGTTCCCAAGGTTCCCGAGCCTGAAGTGATATCGACATAGCCGTACTTCGTATTGCTGTCGGCTTTGTTCATGCTAAGCGTGTTTCCGCCCGCGGAAGTGTAGAGGTAGAACCCGAAGTACCCGTTTGTGTTCCCGGTGTTCGAGGTTATCGAGTTGGTAGAGGAACCGTAGAAGAAGAATCCGTAGTAGGTGTTGCTCCTAGCCGTATTCGTGCTAAGGGTGTTGCTGTTAGATGAGCCGTAGAGGTCGAAGCCGTCATGGTGGTTGCCGGTCGCGATGTTGCCGGTGTACTTGTTGCTGCTGGAAGAACCGTATGACGTGAAACCGTCGTGGCCGTTGCTGCTCGCGGTGTTCCCGCTGAGCGTGTTGAGGTTGGAGGAGCTGTATAGCACGAATCCATTCTGCGTGTTGCTGGTAGCCGTGTTGGTCCTCAAGGTGTTTGAGCTTGACCCCCAGAGGAAGTAGCCGTTGTAATGGTTCCCTGTAGCCTTGTTCGAGGTGAGGATGTTCGAGTTGGCTGAGCTGATCAGGTAATAGCCGTAGTATCCGTTCGTGTTAGCGGTGTTCGATGTCAGGGTGTTGCTGGAAGAGCCGACGAGGTAGAAGCCGAACCAGCTGTTGCTGTTCGCGATGTTCGAGGAAAGCGTGTTGTGTGAAGAGCCCCGGAGGGCGAAGCCATTGCTGGAGCATCCTGTAGTGGTCGTAGAGCTGCACAGGGTGTTGAAGCTCGCGGTGTTCCCGCTGAGCGTGTTTGTGTTGGAGATGTAGAGGTAGAAGCCGTAGAACCCGTTGGTCCCTGCTGTGTTCTTGCTGAAGGTGTTGCTGGTCGAGCTTTGAAGATAGAAGCCATAGTTGCCGTTGGCGTTCGCGATGTTGGAGGTGAGGGTGTTGCTCGAAGAGCTGTAGAGGTAGAATCCGTATTGCTTGTTGCTTCCCGCGTTGTTGCTGGTCAGTTTGTTCAGGTTGGAAGAGAGGTACAGGACGACCCCCGCGTGCAGGTTCCCGTTGGCTGCGTTCAGAGTCAGGGAGTTGCTCGAGGAACCGTAAAGGTCGAACCCGTAGTAGGCGTTGCTGTTTGCTATGTTTCCCGTCCCGGTCGTGGTAGTGCCCAGGGTATTGTGGGAGGAGGCGTACAGGTAGAACCCGTAAAGATGGTTCCCGCTCCCAACGTTCGATATGAGCGTGTTGTAAGACGAGCTGCGGAGATAGATGCCGTACCGGAACGCCGTCACCTTGCAGTTCTTGACCGTGACCCCGGTCCTGCCGTTCAGGTAAATTCCCTGCTGGGTGTTCGAGCTCGTACCAGTAATCGTGTGCCCGTTGCAGTTCAGCGTGATGCCGCTGGCTCCGATAGTGATGCCGTTGCCCGAGCATGGCCCGATGTTCGCGCTCAACGACGTGCTCGCTATGATGGTGCTCCCGCACCCCACTGCAGCCACGGCTGGGGGAGGAATTATCGTAAGAAAGGAACCCAGGATCGTAACGAGAGCGACGGCAGCAGTCAGGACGGTGTGTCTTCGATTCCTCAAGGGCCGCACTGAAACAGGCTGAACTTACTATTTACCTTTCTCGATGCAAACCATGTATTTGGCGCACCGCTGACGAGACCTTCTGGAGAAGCGGAATCCGTTCCTAAGCAAGGGCCTATCCGAAGCTGGCCCATCGGGACATTCTGAACTGATTCTGAACAATGGTTATATGGAAATCTTGAGTGAAGATCATTGTGAAGGCCACTCGAATCCTGGCCGGGGTCGCATTGGTCGTTATGGTGGTTACGGGCCTGCAGCTTGGCCCAGGGGCACAGGCCACGATAACGACCGTCAACGTCAAGATCATCGATTTCAAGTTTCAGCCAAGCCTGACCAAGGTTGTCATCGGCGTGAACAATACGGTCACCTGGACCAACGACGGATTGGAAGCTCACACCGTCACGGCTAACGGGGGCAGCTTCGACAGCGGCGTCATCAACGCAGGCGGCCAATTTACGCGCACCTTTACGACAGTCGGAACGTTCGGCTATCATTGTGCATTACACCCGACGATGACAGGCTCGGTTGTGGTGATCTCATCGACGAGCTCAACTTCGTTCCCTTGGGCCGGAGTTAGACCAGTCCGGAACTAGTGCTCAGGACATGGCCAACCGGAATCCTGATCATTCGACAACCTTGCTCGCCAGCTCAAGGTCTCCTCTCGAGGAGACGAAAACCCCGTCCGCCTTCGTTTTGTTGGCTCGGAGCAGATTCAGCGATTCCCTGGCCATCTTGACTCCCGCCTGCGCTCCCCCATCCCTCAGCCGGTCGAGGGCATGCTTCGGAAGCTTGAGGCCAAACCTGCGCGACACCTCAAGGGCGTCATCGCGGGAGCGAAAGGGGAATACGTTGTGAAGAATGGGAGACCTGACCCCCTCATCTCGAAGTTTCTCGAGCCAGGCCATGTATTCCACGATCTCCCCAGGAAACGGCTGCGACAGAAAGACGTCTGAGCCGGCCTCCTCCCTCCTCCTTATCATCTGCACGTACTGTTTGTCCTCGGCTTTCGCAAGGTCGACGGGCGTCATTATGCAAAGATTCCTTGCCCCTAGCCTCGCCTGAACCTCCCTAGCAACCTTCACAAGTCCCGAGACGCCGCGGACATCGTAGACATTTCTGGAGCTTGGCCCATCAATTTGGAACGGGTCGCCCCAGATGAGGATTAGGTTCTCTATTCCGAAGAAAATGGTCGAAGCAATTGCTTCCTCCAGCGATTTCCTGTTCCTGTCTCTGGCCGTTAGTGTAGGAGCGACTTCAAGCCATCTGAGCGTTCGTTTCAAGTGGGACGCGGTCATCAAGGAGTCCGCAAACCTCAACCGGGGGTTCTTGAGGTCGGCTACGTGGAAGACATCGAAGTTTTCCCGCATTGCTTCTAGTCGTTCGCAAAGCGAGGAGAACTGCTGGTCGAAAGGCTGGGGTGGTCCCTCCGTCGGAAAGCACGGCGGCCAGATTTCGACGGTCTGGACAAAACGAGAATTGTCAAAGAGCCTTGTCAGCAAGTGAGAGCACCACCTCGCATAGAGCAATAAGAGTGATTATCCTACTCTTGACCCCTCTTCCTCGAGGTAAACCTCGCTTTATTCCCATTGTGCGATGAGGTAAAGAGGGGGCCGCTCGGGGTAAAGGAATATATATCCACTCGGCTGCGGGAGTATAGGCGTGTTTACTTGGAAGACCAGAAAGAGTTGAACCGGGACCTTCGCAACCAGATCAAGCAGCTTCGCGAAGAAATCAGGGCCGAGGTGAGGGAGGCACTCCGTGAGGCCAGGGAGACCAACGCCGACTCGAACGGAGGGTCGATCAGGGTCGACATCGGCCGCGGGGATATTCGCGATACTGAGCCTTCATCCGTCGTCGCCAAGGACCTCGTGAGGCTGATACGAGACAACGTAAGGTCCAGCCTCGTGGAGAAAGGCGAGCGTGCCGTCGATGACCTCGTGTCAGGGATGCCGGAGGCCACTGCCGCCGACGTCCTTAAGTCACTGGCGAACGTCGAGAGGATCAGGATCGTCAAGCTGCTTTATTCTTCAGACAGGACCTTTTCGGAGATGAAGGCGTCGACGAACCTCGAGGGTGCCTCGGTCTCTCACCATCTGAAGAGCCTCCTCAGGATGGGGCTCGTCGCCCATGCGGATGAGGGCGGGTACCAGCTCACCAAGAGGGGGAGGCTCCTCGTTCGGACACTCGCACTGATGAACGAAGCCCTTGGGGGGGAGAGCATTGATTGAGATAGGGAAGGAAAGGACGCTCACTCGAGGGACCCGAAAAGCTGCGTCGACGATGGAATTGGTGGCGGGCATACTGGTTCTCTCCTGGCTCGTCAGAAGCATCCTCGGGATATCGCAATATTCTGAGACTCTCCTGCTCATGGCGCTAGGTTTCGGGCTTCTCGGTGATCTGCTCAAGACCAACCTGAGCAGAGGTCATGTCCGCGCGGCTTCGAGCCTTCTCGGGAACATCGCCTTCTGGTCCTTGACCACGATCATTCTGATATTGTTCCTTGGATGGATCGCAGGGCTTCAGTCAGATACGTTACCCGCGATATTCTACTCGAACGTTCCCAATCTGGCGATCGCCACGATCTTCTTCGGGCTCGCATCCGTAATCATAGGTCAGTTTTCCCCGCTCGTCAAGGGACTCAGGGCAACCGGGCCTCCAATCTTCCTTGGACAGGCAGCGACCGTGGACATGGGAGAGACCAAGCTCTCCACGAAGGTGGACTCGATCGGACTCCCTGTCAGAAAACCAAGGAAGACCGTCGGGTGCGTCGTCACGGGCGACCTCAACGCTGTGTTCGAGACCCCGATGGGTACGGTGAACGCCAGGATTGCTGGGCCGGCAACGACCTTCGGGGTCCCTTTCAGAGGGACGAAGGCAACCGGGGAGCAGGTGACGAGGGTCACGGGCAAGAGGCTCAACGATCTCATCGGGGAGACCCAGGTGGAGACTACGATGGTGGGAGAGACTGAAATCGAAGTGGATCTGCCGCCCTTCGTTCACTTCGACAGGGATCAGTTTCAGGAGTCGGTCGATGTCGGACCGGTGAGCGTGAAAAGAGGTCCCAGGGGCCAGACGATCAAGATCGGCCCTATTTCGATAGACGCGGACGAGGACTCGGAGAAGTGGTTCAGCCGACGCTACTGGGGCAAGCACGGGAGGTTCTCTACGTGGTGGTCGGTCAAGGGAATGCGAGATACTTCCTACATCAGTTCCTCGGGCGACACGGTGAAGGCGAAGTGGAACGGGAGTTCGCTTGAGCTAGGGCACGGTTCAATGAAACTGAAGGTGGGCTCGGACGGCTTCACGTACTCGCCTCAAGAACTCGAGACCTACACGCCCCTCCACACTCTCAAGGTGACCCAGGACAAAGTGACGCTGAACACCAAGACTTTCACCCTGGACATTGTCGGGAGCCGAGTAATCTTGAGGGCTGAAGACGGTTCGAAGAGTACCGATTCGTCCCCGCTAGCTAGAGACCTGAGGGCCCTGCTGGCGGACACCGCCAAGAAACAGGTCAGCGACGTGCTCGAGGGCCTCCCGATCGAGCTCGACGAAATGCTCGGCGGGACAGAGGAGCTGTTGAAAAAATATGCCTGAGGAGCTAGAAGTATCTGGCGAGTTCGCGGAGGAAGAGTGAAGGCACAATGAAGGCAATCGTCTGCCCCAGGTATGGGACGCCAGATGTGTTGGAACTTCAGGAAGTCGAAAAGCCTACGCTCGAGGACAATCGTGTGCTTGTGCGGGTGAAGGCAGCATCAGTCAATCCGGTTGACAGGCATCTGATGAGAGGCGGACTCATACGAATGACCGGGGAAGGCTTGCTCAGGCCGAAACGAAAGATCCGCGGGATCGATGTGGCTGGCCAGGTAGAAGCGGTCGGCAGAAGCGTGACGCAGTTTCGACCAGGAGACGAGGTCTTCGGCACGGGCCCCGGCGCATATGCCGAGTACGTTTGTGCCCGCGAGGATAGAGTCGTGTCGAAGCCAGCAAGGATCACGTTTCAGCAGGCCGCCGCGATGCCCGTGGCGGGAATCACGGCCCTCCAGGCTCTTCGGGACTGGGGTAAGATTCGCCCGGGGCAGAAGGTTTTGATCAACGGAGCATCGGGAGGGGTCGGCACCTTTGCGGTTCAGATTGCAAAGTCGTTCGGTGCGGAGGTGACCGCGGTGTGTAGCACCGGGAATGTAGAGCAGGCGAAGCTGCTCGGCGCTGACCGGGTCATCGATTACACTCGGGAAGATTTCGCTCGAAGTGGGGAGCGCTACGACCTTATACTCGACAACGCGGGGAACCGCTCGCTTTCGGTCCTGAGGCACACCCTTGTCCCCAACGGGACCCTTGTGCTCAATGCCGCCCCGCGCGGCGCCTTCATCGGGTTCATTGCCCGCCTTCTGTCAGGCCTGATTCTGTCGAAAGTCACCCCCAAGAAAGTAGCCTTCCACATAGCGAAGATGAATAGGAGTGACCTCAACGTGTTGAGGGAACTCGTCGAGGAAGGGAAGATGACCCCTGCGATAGACAGGAGCTATCCCCTGAACCAGGTCCCTGATGCGATCCGATATTGGGAAGAAGGGCATGCCCGGGCAAAAATCGTCATAACTGTTTAGTCTGAATCAGTCCTGGATTCAGGCCTGGGACCTCGCCATTCGAAATCTGGGCCCGTACTGAGACAAGTGCCAGAACCCCCTATCTTTTGGTCTGACCGGTCCTGTTCCCCGCCAAGCATAGCCTGAATTCCGTAGGTTTGGACGGTCACATTTGCAATTCGCCCAAATAGGTTCGTGTGACTAAGTACTGCGATTGGGGGAGCACACGCAAGCTTGACGGACGAACACAGTCTCGGAACAACTGTCCTCACAAGGGGCAGGAAGACGATAATTCCAAAACGGGTAATCGAGGTGTTGGAACTAAGACCAACGCCGGGTCACAGGGAGAAGATCCTATGGGTGCAGGAGGGAGACGAGATAGTGGTCAGAAGAGGAACGACCCAGTCGAGCTCCAAAAAGACAATGCTCAGGGTTGGCGGAAGAACGGCCGTGCCGATGCATGTGAGGGAAATTCTGAACTTGGAATCCACTCTCCGCAAGGAGGAGACAATGGTATGGATACAAAAGGGAGGTCGGGTCATTGTCAGGAAAGGAACGCCACGGTCGAGTCTCACGGAGTAGCCAGGATTCACTTCGTGAGGATGAAGTTCAGCTGCCGACGGCCTCGTGAACTTGGCCGCTTAGAGAAGGACTTCCTCCGAATCAAGATGAATGCTAGCTTCTGAAGACACCCGAAGACTCGTTTATATGACATGCACATGTCAAGATGTAAGAGTCACGAATTGGATGTTGTCTATCCGATAGATGGAAAAGCAAGGTTTGTCTTCCGCTCGCTGGCATACCTCTCCCTTGCAGCCATCACTGTCGTCCTAATCTATGCAACCTACTCCCTTCTAACCAAGGGCGTCGGAGTAATCGGGTCGAGTCTGGTCGACGTGGAATTCCCACCTCCCTCTCTGTTTCCAATATACGCCAAGCCGATCACCATCCTTTACGTTTCTTCCTTGGTCCTCTTGTACACTGTGCTCGAGCTATCAAGAGAAAGGGTGCGATTGATGTCGAACGGGACAGTCCATGTGTTCAAGCTAGTCGCGTTTTCTGTAGGAGCCGTCGCTGTGTTTGAACTGGCTTACAACTTGATTTTTTGGAGTGGAGTACTGGCTGCGCAGGCCGTCCTCGGGCATCTCAACCCGGATACCATAGCAAATCCGTTCCCCGACCTGGCCCACCCCATCAACGTCGTCTTCGCGACCAAGGTTGCCTCAGCTTTGCTGATTGGAGCGGCATACGTCTTCTACTACCTCTCGAGAGTTCAGGAATCCAAGATGAGGATTCCTCAGTTGTCTCGAGAGTCCCCCTGAACTCAGGACCCGCCTGATGGTATAGATTGGCTCATCAATCGCGGCTCAGTTCCGCTACTCGTCTTTCCATTCTTCGACCATTTCGGGCTCGAATTTTACAATCTTGGTTGCCGTCGCATTGGTTCTCAGTATGGGTGGGACCACCCATAGCGCCTGTTTCTGATTCTCCGCCTCAATGATGACCCATGCCTTGTGAACTCCGCCCTTGCATCCCCAGTCACAGTTGTACAGATAGCCCTGTGCATAGATGTTCTTGACCACTTTCCTGCAGTCCCCTGGGTCGTGGGGCGACTCGACAAGAAACCTATCCATAGGTCAAAGCCGACCTGGGTTTATATTAGCATTCTAGGACCGAATCGAACGTCAGACTCGGGAACTGGCATGTTCCGCCCTGATTGAGTCGCCGAGCGACATACGGACTCGGCCAGAAGTCTCCGAGACAGCAGATTCCCCAAACCGCAAGACCCACTCTTGATTCTCGCAACGAAAACCGAGTGTGATCGGTTCGGATATTTCCGGGATTAGCGAGGGAGCTCGAGCTCGCCGGTCTTGGCCAGGACCCTGTAGCAGTTCAGGGTAACCCACTTGCTGGGCTCGTTCAGGTTCTCGATCGGAGCCAGGGCCCTCCGTTTCCCGTCGTTTCGCTCTCTGCTCCAATCTCCATCTAGGAGCCACCTTCCGTCCGGGGTCCGCTTCGAGTGCATCAGGTGGATTGCGTCACCCATCCTCTTGTCGTCGCCATAGCCCAGGAGGGTCAGCACTCTCAATGCGTGCAGGGCATCATAGTAGTAATACATCGGGAAGTGGAACTTGCTGACCAGATTACCCGAGAATACCTTGCTCAAGTCGCGGAACTCCACAGGACTCCAGTTCCTGTGAGACTTGAAGAGGCGGTGGGCCAAAAGAAACTCTGCGCCTCGATCGACCGAGCTCTTCATCCTCCTGGTCCAGGAGGAGCGTGGAATCTCGGAGTAGGCCCACAACGGCTCTATGGTCGACATGAACGAGCTGTGCGTAGGCTTCTGCATTGGGTAATCGCAGTTCCATCCGCCGTCCTC
Source organism: Nitrososphaerota archaeon (assembly GCA_016200045.1). GTDB lineage: Archaea > Thermoproteota > Nitrososphaeria > Nitrososphaerales > Gagatemarchaeaceae > UBA183. The sequence continues at coordinate 96,036 of JACQFN010000013.1, forward strand.
TTGCTGGTCCTCGGGGAACCACTCGATGGCCTTCCTGATTCGTCCGTCCCCAAGATATCCAAATACGATCAGGGTCCTCACCATGTTTCCTGTCAGGCACGGCTCTGCGTCCCTCTTTGCTTTCGGGTGTTTCGCTCGGTAACGCCTTTCCTCGAGGGTGCTCGGACATGAGAAAGCGCCATTGTCCATCTGATGCTGGTCCAGAAACCGCTCCACGGCGCTCCCGATCCAGGGCGTCTTTGGGACCCCCAACTCCCCCAAAAGCTGCAGCTGCCACACCGTCGACGTGAATTTCGGGGTGTAGCACGTGTGGCCCGGAGGCCAGTATCCCATGCCCCCTTGGGCGTTCTTTAGTTCTTGAACCGGCCCGTAGGAAAGGATTCTGTCCTTTGCCCCCTTCACCTCATCGGAATCTTCGGGCTTGCCGAGAACGTCGGTCAGGGTGAACATTCTGACTGGGGGATTCTCGGGCTCAAGAAGCCAGGAGATGGCCTTGCTGACCATGGTCTGAGGGCTCCGGAAAGGGTACTAATCATCTTGCCTGTCCTTGGGTGCTTGCTGGAGATCTGGAGAGAATGGGGGTAGAGCTTCTGTTGACCCTAGTTCTTGCGTCGTGTGCGGGCCCGACGGGGCTCGCTGTCATGCAGGGTCGATTCCTTGCGGGTGGAAACGTCGAAGTGGCTTTAGCCCTTGAACTCGATAGAAAGTTCCCGGAGGATTCCTCCAAGGTTGTCGACGGCATGGTAATCCCCTTTGTCTGACCAAGATAGCTCTCCCTTTTTCACGTTGAACACCCTCGACTTGCCATGTTTGTCCATGGATCTGATTCTGCCCTTGTTCAGGGAGTAGGAGAGACCTTTGTTGTGGGAGTGCATGGGGATCCTTTGGTCCTTTCTCATCGTTATTTCGATGACGCGGACTGCTTCGTTCTCGAAGACCACCTTTGCAGACTTCGGAGCTACTTTGAGGATATGCCTAGCCAAGGCCTTGCATCTGCTCCGGTCCATGTCATATTTCAAGATGCTCGTAATGATGCTTGCTGGGGTCCAAGGGGAATGCCGGCAGAGGTAAATGGAGCCCCAGGATTCCCCGCAATGTTGGGCCTTCGGAAGGGGCAGAAGTTCAGCTTCGTCCGTCACTTCGTCGCTGAGGACGTAGAGGCCTTCGCCAAGGTCTCGGGGGACAGAGGGATCCATCACATGAAGCCGGACGAAAGTGGAAGGGTGATGTTGCAGGGGCTGCTGACTGCGACCCTCCCCACCGAGCTTGGCGGGGACCTGAACTACATCGCACGGACCATGAACTTCGAATTTCTGAGGCCAGTATTCGAAGGCGACACGGTGACGGCAGAGGCGAATCATCGAAAGCGTTTCACACATTGAGAAGGTGGCGCAGGTGAAGATCCGTTACGTCTGCAAGAACCAGGACGGGAAGGAGGTATTGGTGGGGACGACCGACGGGATAGTCAAGATCCCGCCCCCGTCCAAATGACCAAGACTGCCGGGCTGGCCTGTGAGCTGCGCGCCACCACCATAGGTTCGTTCAGTTTGAGAGCTTCAATAGATCTGCCGTCGCGGAGGGAATCTTTTGCGGAACTCATAGCAACTCGACCGGGTATGGAACCTGTGCGGGCACGACGGGAGTCGGAGCGTTTTTGGTGCTGGACTTGGTTACGCAATACCGAGTTCGTGCCTCCAAGGAATCGAAATCGATGAAATGTCGCGATTGGACTCTCTAACTGGCAAAGACTTCCAACCCGCTTTTGCGGTCGGAAATTCGTCAACTAGGTCATCTCCGTCTGATTAGGGGAACAGGGTCTAGGTATCTCTAACGTGGGTCGCTATGTACCAAACGTTGCCGCAAGGATCCCTCACTCCCGCCTCCCTGTCTCCGTAATCTTGGTCCACGGGTTCGTAGAGAGATTCGGCCCCGACCCCGACAGCTTGCTTGTACACGCCATCAACATTGTTAACATAGAGATGGATAGCGCAGGGCATGGGTTGCCACTTGTCATGAGCATCGCTCAGTTCAAGCATCGAGTTACCGATCTTGACTTGGGCGTGAGCTATCGTTCCGTCGCTCTTTGACATCCGATCCATCTCTTCGGCCCCGAATGCCCGCTTGAGGAAATCGATAAGTCCGGCGGCACCACGGACATGAAGATAGGGGGTCAATGTATGGAAGCCCTCGGGAACGGGTTTAGTAGCCATCACCGATGCATTCACGTTCCTGTGTAGAAGAGAGTTGCGGTCGCCGGGACTTCCACCGCGTCGCATAAATGATTGGCGGGGAACACTTGTGGTCAGATTCTGCAGTCGTAGGTGACTACTTTGATGGGAAATGTAGTCACCTCCTGAGCGCAACCCTGAGACGCCTGTACTCCTTTAGCATCAGCTCGAAGCATTGACTGCAGGAGCTTGATGTCCACCCAGATGGCTGATACGCTGACTCCAGAGATTCGAGACAGGTATGGGACGGTGATTTGTCGAGTCCTCTTCAGGAAACCCCAAAAGCGAGTCCGACCGATAAAGCAAGAGTGAAATCAGCGGGAACTTGGTGAAGGAGAGGGAGACGCGTGAAACTACAGAACTTTATCTGTCTCATGCTTAAATAATCTATCTCACTTTCACGGCGGCTAAGGCACTCCAAGTTTGGAAACGAGGCGTTCTTCACTGTGGGCGGCTTTCAGTGGTGCACTGTTTGTCGGATTTGGCTTTGTAGCGTTCATTCTTTCGACATACCAGAGTAGCCTTTCTACCGATGCAGGCCTATATGTGAATGTCTTGGGGAAGACCGCAGTCGCACTTTTCGTGGGGCTCCTCCTGATCTTCGTGTCTTACTGGAACGTTTCAGGCATGAAGTCAATGAGGACAATAGTCCCCCTAGTGGGGCTGCTCGCGTCATTCGTTGGAGCGTTAGACACGATTCCACTCGTTACAATCTTCGCAGGAGTGAACTTTAGTCTGTTGGGAGGTCAACCGACGGTCTCACAGCTCATGCTCGACTCCGGAGCCATTCTTGCTCTCTTTGTCGGGTTTCCTCTTGGGGTAATGAGTTCCATCGGTGGATTGGCCAAGGCAGCAGATAACACTGCCCGCCCCTCCGAATCGACTCAAAGACCATAACGTAGTAATTCCCTCCTGTGCTGTCTCGGAACAGGTCACAATCACGAAGATACCTACCTTCTTGTTGTCCCCACGAAACCTCCCTCAAGGAACCCTGAACAGGCTCATCGGGCAAACCGAATTGTATTCGCAAGCCCTGCACTTTCCTACGCTCGTGCTTGAGGTCGGTTCTCTCTCCCCGGTCCAGTATCCTCGCTTCTCCATCACGCTTCCTTCCGCCGCAGACTTGTCATGCGAGAGGATGTGCATCTTCATCGCGTCCTTGTATCTGGCCTCAAGCTCCTCCACCCCTCCAGCTTGAAGATGCTCTGAGACTCTCTCGACCCAGAGCATCCGCTCCTCTTCCGAGAGCCCTTCGGTCTTCAATCTGACGAGGGCCAGCCCGAGACGGGAGCAGTCGAACCCCATCAGTTCCAGCAGGAGGGCGTAGATCCGGATTTGGGCCGTCTGGTCCAGCCAGAGAGAACCCGGGTCGCCCCTGGTGGTCTTGAGCTCGACGAGCCAGAGGGGTCTTCCTTAAGACCACACAATGTGGTCGGGCATTCCGACGATCCGGAGACCCCCGACGTTCCCCCAGACCCCAAGGACCGCGAAGCTCGGCTTCTTCCTCTCGACCAGCTTTACGAACTGATCCTTCGTGACAGCCTCCTGAGGGATGAGCTCGTCGTGAAGCTCAGTGCCAGCGTCCTTGGTCTCCGTGGGAATCTCCCCGAAGGCGAACTCGTTCTCCACCTTGTGCTCGCAGAAGAATTGCTCTGAGATGGCAGACACGGCGACGAAGGCGGTCTCACGGCGGAACTCGGGCTTCCCTGGAAAGGCGGAAAGCCTCTTCCCGTCTCCAGAGGTCCTCCCAGAATGTAGCAGATGGACGTTCATGTTCAGCAATTCAGGAGTTCCCGAACAATCCAGTCCAAACTAAAGCTCAAATCCGACGCGTCGCCGTGGACTCTTTTCAGCCTAGTCGGAGAGACCTCTTCATTTCGAGATTCGCGAAGGCCTGATCTTGATCAGAACCCTGGAAATCCCGGGTTGCCCCCACGGGTACTTCGCCAGACCCCTGTATTTCATGGCCATCTTGTCGATATGTTCCTCGGCCCCCTTCTTCGTGGTCTCCACGACCGTCCCGCGTATGAGTATCTTGTTGTAGGGGTTGTCCTGGTCGAAGATGCTGACGGCGACCCGCGGGTCCTTGGTCACGTTCCTGAGTTTGATGCGACCCTCGGCCGTGTTCACTATGATGAGCTCGCCGTCGTGGTCCACCCAGACCGGGGTGACTTGAGGCGAACCGTCGAGCATCAAAGTACCGAGGTTGGCAAAGTTCTTCCCCTCAATCAATCGTAGCGCTTCCTCCCAATGCTTGAGCTTCATCGTAGAATCACACCTAATGCCGGGTAATAGCCCTGTCCCTCGCGGAGCATACCGGCTCGGCGCCTCACCATCCGATTAGCACTCGGGCCGGCAGACCCCCGAACCGCTTAGTCTGTCTTCGATCCCACAACTGGGCATTTCATTCAACCGTCACCCTGCCACCCACCTTGGAGACGATGTATTCTTTTACAACATCCGAATCTCGCGTCAATAGTTTGTGCTGTTTGCCCCGGGCCTCAATCCAAACCCAGGTCCATTCTTCTCCCAATGCCCATCTCCTCCTCTTCATCCTTACCTGCGCCAGCTCTGACCAAGGAATGAGCTTCGCGTAACCAGCGGCGACCCCTTCCTCGAGCGTGAGATTCCTAACCTTCCTCCTCCGCCGGATTTCCAGCCAGACAGCCGGCACCACGGGAAGAAGAAAGGTAATGAGCAGGTCGAAGTTTCCTAAGATAGCCCCTATTTTGAGGAAGAATCCTATGACAAGCTTCGTCACCAGTACCACGGTTACACCCAGGCCCCAAAAGGCGAAGTAGGCCGACCAGATGCTCGGGTAATAGATGATCCCGCCTTGTCTCAGGACGAATGCCATCGAATGGTCGCGATTCCATAGAATCATCGGGCTTGTTTCACGTTCCATGATCACTCCAATGCGGACAAGCAGGGCTGACAGCGCGAAGAGGGCAGCGATGGTCAAGAGTCCTAGTCCCATCCACCCCGCATACCAACCCTCTGGACCAGCTATGACCGAGTAGACTAACAGTATCGTTGCCACAGCAAGTGTGACACAAGGAATCCAATCAGAAGGTTCCTAAAATCATCAAGGTAAGTTTGGGAATCCCTTCCGGCCATCGTCTGGCTGTTCATCATTCCATCTTCTTTTGCGAAAACTTGTGGCTCGTTCAATTCCGTCTAAGTGTTTCCAAAAGGAGGAGTAAGAGGATATATCTTCCTGAGGTCGCGCGTCAGCCTGAGGGCTGTGAAAGCCGACGTTATCGGTGGGACGCTCATCGCCGCCTTCTTATTGCTTGGAGTGATTGAGTATTTCTTCATCGACGAAACCACATATCAAATCCAGAATGCGGTTGCAGTTGTCGTCCTGGCCATCATCGTCTCACTCACGATCCGATTTGCTCTTGGAAGAAGAAATGTGAATAGAAAGGAACATTCGAGTCCATAAAGACCTAAACCTGGCCTAGTTACATCGAGTAGTTAACCGTCAACGCATTTGTTGCCGTAAATCCCTCGCGGTCCGCGAGCATTACGTCCACTTCAAGTCGGCGCTTGCGACATCGTCGAGCCGGAGTGCATGTTCGACAGATCTCCTAGGACTCGCTTGATTCCAGCATATCCGAGGAGGGATGCAACGACAACCAAGACGCCAGTCACCAGGCCTTCAGCGTAGAAAATCGTCGAAACGAACGATGCGATGAGGGGCGTACCGTTTGACTCCGCACCCAAGTAATGGTAGACCGAAAGGGTTGACAATGATGCGAGCCCAATTACCGCAACTAGGAGGAAGAGCCAACCTGACAAGCTGACCCGTGGCTGGGAGAGTTCTTTTGATAGGAGGCGCATTGAAGACCGTACTTTATTCCACGCGAGCATTAGAGGAATCTGGGCAACGGCAATGAGTGCGAAGAGCCCTCCAAGTAGAACGCTAGCCCCACTTCCTTGGATGAAGTCCGTCGCGCTAATGGGGCTTCCAGGTGCGATACTCGATGCCACGGAAGCGAAGACCGAGATTATCAAAACAATCACCCCCACGAATGCAATGATTATCCCTGCAATGATTGAGTAGACGAGCCATCGACCAGTGGATTTGTAATGTGCTGCTGAGAGGAATGACGACCTGCCCAAGGCACGCCAACCAAGTATCAGGAAGATGAAGCCAGCCAATTCTATGAGACCTCCTACCGCTCCAATGATAGGAATCACAGAGAGACCTCCCCCGATCAGGTAAAGGAGGAACGAGTTCTTGAGCTTCTCAAGGCCGCTTGTCCTTTCATGCTCGGGGCCCTGATGAGATGCGGGAGGCCCGCCCGTGCTTGGAGTGGGTCCAACCTGTCGGGTACCAAGTGAGTAGCCGCAGTTCCAGCAAAACAACGCTTCCGTTAAGAGTTCCTTTCCGCAACTCGGGCAGAAGGACAATCGATTTTGTCGAGGAATCAAGAGTTCTCTTTAAGGCTTAAGTGCTGGAGGCCAACATCTGAGTAAGTACAAGGAAGCCATTTCGTGTTCGGTGCCTGCAAGGAGCAGGAAGCTCCGCCTGATATCATTGTGGTTGTTCTCCGTTGGGAGCCGTGGCTTCCCTAGTTCCTGAGCGGGCGACAAGGCTTTGAGCCCATCATGCTGGATGGTCGAAAGGACTCGAAGCCAGCTTGCTGTGCGGTCGCCGGGATTTCAGCCAGAGTCGGTTGGTCGACAAGAACGAAAGAAAACTCTGGAACCTGCACCATGCTCTCCCAAATGAGTCCGATTCTAGCTTGGAACGCTCGGAGGAGCCTGTTTCCTGCGGGCCCGACGGGAGCCGCTTCAAAAATGGTGCAGGAAGTGGGTACACGAGACGGGTACGTTTCCCTGGAGGGCCGAACTCGAGCCAATCGAGCAATAGACGAAGGACCGAACCGGACACAGGAATCTGATGATCTCCTTCTGTTTGCATGTTATTGGTTAAATCATCTGCGACGTATCGAGATGATCTTGGCTACGAAAGCGATAAGACATCTCGACTTCGCTACGCTCCTACTCATCAACAAAGAAGTGGTGGCACTAACAAACGAGAAGCATGAGCATGACGAGGAAGATGACCGACGACTCAGGGCACTGACAGACGCAGTGGTCCGGAACTACAACCAGGAAGACAGAGAGATCGCCTTGGTGAGAAAAGCTGCTCTCCTTGCATTCAGGATTGCTACCGGGCAGCACTTCCACGAGGGCAACAAGAGAACGGCCTTGGTTGCAGCATCCGCCTTCTTGAAATTCAACGGCTGTTCTATCGATATCAAGGCTGACGGTCTCGTATCGGTGATCGACAGGGTGGGCGTCGCGAGGGCAACCTTAAATGAACTGGAGGCCGTGATGAAGAAGTTGGTAAGGGTTGAGTGAGAAAGAGAGGAAACAATGGGAGAAGACAGTTAAGGAGATAGTGGAGACAAACAGGGACTTCTTGGTCTACATAGCTTCCGAGCGACGATAGCGAGCATCTGAGCTAGAAATAAGCTAATTCCACGTAGTAGAGTCCATTCTAAGCCTATTTGACTGCGGGCCCGACGGGACCCGGACAGAAATCGGTGCTAGAAATGGTATCGAGTGGTCTTACCGGGTTCGTGCCAGTATGGAATCGAACCCGTGTCATGAGGAGGCAGGGGTTGCACTGGAGAAAAGAGATATATACTCATATGACAAATTAGTCATATGTTTCGGAGCGACACTTCATCAGTGGCATTGCTCTTCAGGGTTCTCTCCAACGAAGTTCGGTTGAGATTGGTCGAGTCGCTAGCAGAAGGGGAGAAGAACGTGAGCGATTTGTGTTCAGTACTTGGACAGGAGCAGACGCGCGTCTCGCATGAGCTACGCTGCCTACTGGTCTGTGGTCTCGTGGAATACAGAAGAGAGGGGAGGCAGATGATATATTCACTCAACAGGGACACGGTCCTTCCGATACTGAAAGCCGCGGACAAGCACGCGGCGCAATTCTGTGACAGAATTGAAAGCTGCGAAATCGTGTCTGAAATGAGGAGGGTGAGGCTTCATGAGCTCCCGGTTTGATCTTGTGATTCTGGGCCAGGGGTCGGCGGCTTTCGCCGCGGCGATCAAGGCGAACGAACTCAAACTGAAGACCGCGATGGTGGGTGGGAACGCGACTAAAGGGACAGTAATTGGAGGAACATGCGTCAACGTCGGGTGCATGCCAAGCAAACGTCTAATCACGGTCGGAACTCTCTTTCACAATGGCGTCAGTAACTCATTCCAAGGAATAAGCTACGGAAGAGGTAGCCTCGACTTTCGAAAGGTCGTCCAAGAAAAGAACAGGATGGTGAAGAAGTTCAGGAAGGAGAAGTATGCGGACGTTCTGAAGAACCTGGAGAACGTCACCTACTATGGAGCGGATGGGAGTTTTGTATCCCGCAATGAGGTCAAGGCTCGTGATGAAACGTTGCGCGCAGAGAAGTTCATCATTGCGACCGGCGCAAGAACAAGCATCCCTCCAATAGAAGGGGCCGACAAAGTAAACTACCTGACGAATGAAGAGGCCCTCAGCCTCGACGAACTTCCGAGGTCCCTCGTCATAATAGGCGGACGCGCGCTAGGGCTTGAGTTTGCGCAGATGTTCGCACAGTTTGGAACAGAGGTCACGGTCCTTCAGCGCAATCAAAGAATCCTCCCCGATGACGAGCCAGAAGTCTCGACCGCTCTCACACAGTACCTCCGGGAAATTGGGATAGACATCTACACAAACACTACAATCATTCGCGTCACTCAGAAGGAGAAGAGAAAGACTGTCAGCTTTGTCACTGACGGGACGACGAGTGAAGTCAACTGTGACCAGATCCTGTTCGCGACAGGAAGAACACCCAACACAGAGCAGCTAGGCCTGGACAGAGCAGGCGTCAAGGTCAACGCTGGGGGATTCATAGCCGTCAATGGGGAGATGCAGACCTCTGCGTCACACGTCTGGGCCGCGGGTGATGTCATAGGCGAGCCGATGCTAGAGACAATTGCGGCGAAGGAAGGAGCGACCGCCGTTCAGAATGCCTTTACCTCGAGCAAGAAGAGGATCAATTTCAACGAAGTTCCCTCAGCTGTCTTCACCTATCCGGAGGTGGCGAGAGTGGGCCTCACAGACGCTGAGGCGAACGGAAAGGGGATAAAGTGCGCTTGCGGGATTCTCCCGCTCGAGCTCGTGCCTAAGGCTCACGTGATTGGGGACACGAGGGGGGTCGTAAAGCTCGTGGCTGATCGCGAGACGAAAGTGATTCTAGGCGTCCACATAGTTGCACCACACGCCGCAGACCTCATACACGAAGGAGCACTGGCGGTGAAGAACAGACTCACGATTGACGATATCATCGACACCGTGCACGTATTTCCGACCCTTTCCGAATCGATCAAGCTTGCGGCGCAGTCGTTCTACATGGATGTGGGGAAGATGAGTTGCTGTGTCGAGTGATTGTGGGACGACTAATCAGTCA
>JACQFN010000016.1 GCA_016200045.1 Nitrososphaerota archaeon
CAGCACCTGAAGCTAGCAGCGGAGAAGAAACACTACCCAGAGGACTGAGCAAGGCATTGAGGACTAGCGTCACGACCGTGACACTCCCTAGGTTTCCAATCCATCCACGGCCGCTTCCAGACGAATCAATGGAATCGTGGGTGCTTAGAAGAGCATACGCCAACTTTTTCACCATTTTGCAACTCGCCAGACGACACCACGGCCTCTCTTTGAAGGGCTGCAACTATGACTTCCTTGACAGTGAAAATGCGTTGTTCAGAATGGCGACGAGCGGCATCGAGGAGGCTCAGTCTGCAGGCCTTGTCTTCTCGTCGTTCAAGACAGCACTGGGATCCAACTGGAAGTTGTGGGCAACTCCCAGTTTGGGGCCCCGAAGGTTCTGCCCGCTGTGTTTTGCAGAAGAGGAAGTTCCACATCTCAAGTTGATTTGGAGACTCAATTTCGTGGTCGTATGTCTCAAACACTACGTCTTCCTCCAGAGCCAATGCGGACGGTGTGGAGCTGCCTTCAGGCCTACCAATACAAATCGCTCCTTTGACATTAGAACATGCCATAGATGTGCAAATCACTTAGATGGCCGAGTTGTGCCTGCTGGTCAGAATGACAGTGGCTGCGTTGGCATCAAGGCGCTGGTACAGGTGCTCGAAGGCACTACCAATCCGAAAAGTTTCGGTTGGAGTGGGTCAATTCAGGAACTCTTCTCCACTGTGGAGTTTCTCACACGATTCATCGGAAAATTGAACGGGCAGGAAGGCAGACTAGCTCATGCGAGGGGAATAGCCGTATTGCAGAGAAGTGCGAACTTCAATCTAAACTTGATTGGCACGGCGTGGACCCTCCTATGTGACACACCAATGCTGGAGGAATTCATTCAGGCTCACCAGCGGCAATTCAATCGGTCGACTAGGGGGTCCTGTCCTGAATTCTTGAAGCGATTCAGATGGCTACATGGTCAGGCTGCAAAAAAAGTTGACTTCGCTCCAGCCTTCAAAGCCGCTGCCATTATTGCGAACAGAGGGGAGCGTGTCGATTTGAAGAAGGTAGCAGAAGAATCTGGTCTGAATCACGGTACTCTTCAGAAACGCAATGCGGGTTTGCGAATACTAGCAAGAAACCTCCAAAGGGAATTCAAAGAGCACAGACGGAGGAACTTGATAGAAGCAATGGGTGGCGCTCCTGTCAGCCAGGTCATAACAAACAGATGGTTAGCGAAGTCCACAGGATTGCCGAAATCCGTGGTCCAAGATATGTGTTATGGAGATCCCTTCTTGCGAGGTTTACGTCAATCCTCAAAGAGTAAAACGAAGCACTATTTTGCCTCATTTAGCTGCAGGAATCCAAAATGTCATGAATACGGCTTGGCTCTCACTGGACGTGTTAGGGACAAGCGCATTAGGGGACCAACCAGTTTGGAGCCAAGTAGAGAAGCGATTCTCCGTTGTGCTACATGCAACAACTACTTCTGCATAGATGTCTCAAAGGCGCCGCTACAGCGGGCCTACGGTCTGGATCTCGGACCAAAAATTGCTTTGGTCGGGATTACCGGTGACATCAAGTGAACAAGGTACTAACCAAGACGTACATCATAGTGGGAATCACAGCGGACCAAGAGAGCGCAGGGCATGTGTTCTTGTCAATGGCTGAAGAAGGCCTGTTCAAACCTCGCAGGCATGTTAACGGAGATGAGGAATACTTCGGCAATTGGATTCCGAACTATTCTCGGCCCGAGTATTGCACTCGTGTCAAAGTGAATCTAGGTGATTACTACCGCTCGAAACTAGTCGTTGGAGACAAGGTGACGATGGAGCTAGAAAGAAAAACAAAGACAAACCCCTCTTCTGATCCTCGTTAGGAGGAGCCCAACAGAGACCTGAGATGACCTGGACATTTACTTCGCAAAAAAGGGACATTTGGTCACCGAAAGTGACAGCAACTCTCCGAGTCCACACCACGCGTCGTCCAGCTTGAGAATCCCCTCGCTCAGTCCCATCAGGAGCCAGAGCCTCCCGTCTTTTCTTTCATAGGGATAGATGACGCTAGTGTAGAAATTGTACCCCCTGCCCCACGAGAAGAACGCAACGAGGGCCATCTCCTTCTCGACCAGATATCTCGCGAGCTGGGTCACCCTAGAGTTGGTCTCCGCGACCTTCTTGTCGGTGTCAGGCGCGAGCTGATAGACCTCCTTGAACTTGTATTCCGAGACCCTTTCAATCGGGACGAACCCGTCCTTCTCCACTCCAATCCTGGTGGTCCTCTCGAACGGCGTGACCTCCTCCCCCTCTTGCTTGTCGAGCGTCTGGTCGAGTGGAATCTCAATCCACTTGCCCGTGAACTCCAGCTCATACTTCAGGAAGTAGCGCTTTTCCGTCCTGACCGAAACCGGGAAATCCCCCTTGTACCTTACGAACTTCTTGGCCTCGTCCGGAGAGACCTCCTGGACATCGAGCCGCTCCCCGTTCGGTCCTTCCTTGTACCGGTAAATCCTCGGAACTTCCCTGCTCACGACCTCCTTCCCAGTCTTCTTGTCGAGCTTCACCACCTTGACGGGCTGAAGGTCTCCGTGCGCCTTCGCCGCCCTGAGGTGGTATTCGACGGCGCCGAGGCCGAGTGTGGGAATGTCAAGGCTAAGGACGCCCCGCCACGACGCCCTCGAAGCGGTCGCGATCTCCGCCTGCTTCTCGACCTCTGAGAATATGTCCTTCTTCGGCATTGTCGGAGACGAAACCGCCCCTTGGATAATTAACGTTGCCCCGTTCTGAAAGTAATGAGATGAGACGATTCACGCGGAGGGTTTGCCTGTGAACATCGAGCGTCCGCTCTTTGTCGAGGATGCCGGGACTCCTTCCTGCAGGGCGTCCCAGTGTTCGACCAGTTTCCCTCCGATGACCCGGAAGATGTCGACCCCGACCATCGGCTTCGGCCCGAGACCTGTGTAGCGGCCGTGGATCCTCACGTACTCCCCTTCGGCAACGATCAGGCCTGGCTCATACTTGAAGTCTGGTCCCAGGCTCATGGCCAACCCTGCCATCCTTCTCCGACCCGTCAGGAATCTGCGGGTTGTGCTGGAGGTACGGGCTCCCCCAGTAACGGTCGATATGAGTAGCGTCCCGGTTGAAGAACAGCTCGGTCATTGCTCTAATCACGACTTCCTTGTTGTCCATTGACGCTACAGGGAGGCTCCCTCCACTTTACGATTTCGACGAGGTTCGCCCGCGGTTCCTCGCAAGGCTAAGAGGAGACTCCTCCACCCGCCGGCCATGGACTTCCCGACAGCCGTCCGCAAGCGCCGGATGGTAAGGCACTTCACCTCCGACCCGGTGCCGAGGCAGACGATAGATGCGATACTGGAACTCGCCCAGCACGCTCCGAGCGCCGGCTTCAGCCAGGGGAGCGCATTCATCGTCATCACCGACCAGGAAACGAAGGTGAAGCTCGCCGAACTGCAGGGGGAGAGCGACTACTCCTCGGCGGGGTTTCACAGGTGGATTTCGGAGGCTCCGGTCGGCATCGTTGCCTGCGTCAGCGAGAAGATCTACCACGACAGGTACAACGAGCCGGACAAGCTCGACGAAGAAGGGAAGGAGATTGCGTGGCCCACCCCCTACTGGTTCTTCGACATCGGCGCAGGATGCATGGTCATCCTCTTGGGGGCAGTCGACGCCGGGCTTTCCGCTGCATTCTCCGGCGTCTTCAGGGTCGAGAAGCTGAAAGAGCTTCTCGGAATCCCAGCTCAGTTCCACCCCGTCGGGGTCATTTCAATCGGCAAGGGTGCGAAGGACAAGAAGTCTCCGTCTCTAAAGCGGGGAAGGCGCCCCGGATCTCAGGTAATCCACCACGAACGATGGTAGGTGCCTCGCAAGAATCTCCGCCAGAGTTGTACGGATGCACCAGGTCGTCGCATCGCTCGCGAGTTTGAACATGTCATCTGGCAGCTGGACTAGGGCGGAACCTGCGTCTTTGGAGGTGTGTTGGCTGGTGTTTGCGACTGCGTAACATTTACTGTAACTTCAGGCCCGGCCTTCTTCTTCCAATGCCAGAACGAGGCAGCCAAAGAGGCTATTGACGCGATCCAGATAACGAAGAACCCTGCCCCTGTTGAAAGTGCGACTTGCCCGCTAGGATAGACCAAGAATGGGGCGGCCGTAATCATCGCCATCCCCACCACTCCGAGGACCCCGGTCCCTAGAGGAAAAATACCGACCAGGCCCGCAATGACCAGCAGTATGAATGCGACGACCCAAATGTACCCGTAGACAATCGCAGCCGAATCGCCGCTGGCCTGCAGGCCGCCAAGGTCTGATAGTACTGGGCCGACGGCGCCGTACAATGTAGCGTCCTGGGAGCCGGTCCCAAACGGAACTAGAAATATAGTAGCTAGGATTACAATCCCGAGGATTATCCCCAGAATCCTGCCACGATGAAGCTCCAACCTGCTCGACTTGACGCCCTGATTATATGAAGCTATGCTGCAGCCGGTTTCGGCTCAGAATGCGGGCTTCTTGCAATTCCAATCCAAATCTGCAGACTACGTGCCCAATTGGTGAAGACGAATCGGAAAGGATACTCATCGCGGTGCTTCGTGGCCGCCGCGTTCCGGCGCTTCCACCGAGCCTTCTTCGAGCTCCGACAACCTTCGGAAAACGTGAAATCTGGGCTGCCCGGCCCGCCGGGCATGTCACAAACCAACGCGATAGTCCTTCGGTTCGGCGCCGTAAGGACCAAAGAGTTCGAACACCTCTTCGAGGCAGAGGTGCTCCCCCTGTGGCGGGACTTCAAGGCCCGAGGGAAGATCATCTCGGCGTCTCTCACTCCCGTGTCCGATGGGAGTGAGACGAAGAAAGGGGTCCGGGACTACATCCTTCACGTGGAAGTTCCGAGCATGGCCGAGCACACGGAATTCGACACCAATGCTGACTTCACGAAGTTCCTCCCCGCGGCACAGGCCATGCAGGTCAAGGAGCCCATGGTGTGGCTCGGCGAGACCCTGTTTCAGGTCTGAAAGCCCGGACCAAGCCGAAGTGTTGGAGGGAAATCAGCATCAGGCGGACTTTTAGGGCGCCTATGGGAGTTGGCGGACCAGTTGGACCCCGAAAAGGCGTGCCTCGTCAACTGCGAGCTCTTCGGGAAGCACTCCGAATACTTCGAATCCAAGATCGTCCCCCTCTGGCAGGACCTATACGACTCGCTCGCCGCCAGGTCCGGGGTCGAACCCGGATGGAGCGTCTTGGACATCGGCACAGGCACGGGGGAGATAGCGCTTCGGATGTCAAAGCTCGTCGGGCCTGAAGGCCACGTCCTGGCCGTTGACCTACAGAAAGAGATGCTCAGCATAGCGGAGGGAAAGAAGAACCGCGCGGGTGCCGGGAACCTGGAGTTCAGGAGGATGGCCCTCGAGGAGCTGGACCTCGCAGGTTCGGCGTTCGACGCAGTCATTGGTAACTATTCCCTGTGCTGCGTCATGGACTACGGCGCCGCGCTAGCCGAGTGCTTCAGGGTCCTGAAACCTGGAGGGAGGCTCATCTACAACCACGGAGGACCCAACGACCCCCTCGTGTCGGAACTGGCCTTCAAGATGTTCGAGAAGTATCAGACGAAGGAGCCCTCGAAACAGCTCGCGGACCTCAGAGAATCAGACGCGGCGCAGGCCGAAGGGTTCGAAAAGTACAGGGACCCGCTCGTGACCCTCCGACTTCTCAGGAACCTCGGCTATCACCAAGCAGAGGCGACGATCGCCCAGAGGGAGATCGACTACGGGAGCGCCGAGGACTATGTCGACAGGATGCTCGCGTTCGACCGGCGGAGCGAGGCCGAAGAGGTAGAAGAGTCCGACCTGGCAAGGTTCAGGTTTGAGGCGATATCGGCGCTGAGGTCGGTCTCTGAAGGGCCGGGATTCCAGATAGCAGACGAAGTCGTATACTACACCGCCATCAAGCCCTCATAATCAAGAATACCGTTCAAAACCGATGAACACCCGTAGCAAAATGCTGGCTCATATCGGGTTCGCGCCCAACCACTAGACGCATGAGAACATCCACGGTGGCAGCGTCCGCGCTGGTCGCCATACTGATCGCAGGAGTAGCGACCGTCGCGCTTGCAAACACGCACAACAACAACCTTCCCAACAACGGCCCCGACGACCATGACGACGAAGGCAACCACTTCGGGCCGATAGCCTGTAGGAGCCTGAACGTAACTGAAACGCTCACACTTTCGAACCTCACCGGGCACTACCTGAACGCGACAAACCATGAAATCCACGGCAACGCCTCAGGGAGCCTCGACCTTCAGGTCAGCCAGATCTATGCCACGGGATGCACCCTAACAATAACGGGAGGCACTCTCGCGCTCGGCCCCAACAGCTACAACATAACGGGCGGCTCATTCGTCCTGAACCACGGAGGCCGTGCGGGCCTCGGTAGCGGGACAATCGCTGGTGGGAGCTTCCTCATCAGAATCGCCGGTCTGCAGGGCAATTCCACCCTCGCAGGCGAAGGCGCTGTCAAACTCGACCTCAAGAGCGGATCGAGTGAGTTCCTGTTACTGCTAGGTTCTCCAGAGAGTGGCGAAGACTAAGCACCAGGGACTGCTCCCCTCTTCCTTTTTTCCCGCAGCTCTCTTACGGTGGAGACTGTTCTAGCGCACCGCCCGCAGGGCTCTTCATTGTCGGTGGCCGGTCAGGATACTTTCCGCCTGCCACGAAGAACAGGTAGAAGGCGGTCAGCCCCACAATGTAGAAGGCGCTGGCTATGAAGAGAGGAAGCTCAAGGAACCCCAGACCGAGTATTATCCCTCCGAATATCGAGCTTATGCTGTTCGGCAACCTGAACATGATGTTGCTCAGCGCGCTCACCAGCCCCCTCTGCTCGGCGGGGAAGATGCCCATGGAGAACGAGTCGATCAGCGGCCCGGCCATGTTCATCAGGGCGGACCTGACGACGTAGATTACAGCGGCGGCCGCGAACAGCGGGACGAACGCCATGCTCAGCATGAACGCCATCGAGGTCCCCGTCGTCAAGATAATCGCTCTCATCTGGCCGAACCTCGAGGCGAGCCTCGGACTCGCCACCGCCGAGAACCCGATCAGGATGTTGGAAAAGGCGAGTATGGGCCCACTGAATTCGTCCGTCACGTTGAACCTGAAGAAAAACCACGTCCCCACGAGGGGGATGATGAACCCAGCCCCGAACCCGATTGTGCTCCCGACCACCCCCAGCTTCACGATGGTGCTCTTGTTGCTCAGCCCGCCCCACTTCCTTCCCGGGTTGTGCGTCTCTCTGTGGTCCCGGAGGAGGAGGTAGAACATCAGCGGGGTGGCGAAACTCAGGACCCCGAGGAGCATCAGAGTTTCCTTGTGAATGGCCATGTTTGTCAACCCCAGAATTCCTTGAAGGAACGGGAACGTCCCCGGCAGGACGAGACCCACCCCCGTCGTCACGTTGATCATGATGAACGAGAGCGAGAAGACCTTGTTCCTGCTCGCGCCCTCGGTCATGTCGGCGAGCAGCGCGTTCCACGTGGTGATCGCAGCCCCCTCGGTGAAACCAAGCACCAGGCTGATCGTCAGGAGCGTCCAGAAGTCGAGGGTCAACGAGAAGGCGAACATGGCGCCCGCCCCCGCGAGCGCGCCGAAGGTCAGCAGGTATTTTCTCCCGTAGACGTCGGAAACTATCCCGAGAGGTATCGAAGTGAAGATTACCGCCAGCCCCTGGGCTGCTATGAGCGCACCGACCTGCGCCGCGGTGAACCCTATTGTAACAAGCCACGCCGTTATGATGATCTGCAGGAACCCCAGGGCGAGGAACAGCGGGACGAAGGAAAGTATCAGAAGCGTGACCTTGGCGGGGATGCCCGAGGACTGTTTCTCAGCCAAGAGATGTATCATCGACCGGGCAACCTTAGGGGCGGATAAATCCGCCTGTATCGGGCAAAGGCATTAAGGCGGCAGCCGGTGGGAATGGGTCAGGCTTTGGCTTTCTTGAACGTGAAGGGAGGGAAAATCTACTACGAAACGGCCGGGATGGGCAAACCACTGGTGATGATCCATGCCGGATTCCTCGACAGCAGGATGTGGGACGAGCAGTTCAGAATCTTCAGCAGGGAGAACACGGTCGTCCGGTACGACGTCAGGGGGTACGGCAGGTCAAACCGGCCGTCCGCCGCTTTCTCGGATTACGAAGACCTGACTGCGCTCCTAGACCATCTGAACTTCGACAAAACGTGCATCCTCGGGGTGTCAAACGGGGGAAGGATAGCACTGGACTTCGCGACCGTACATCCTGAGAGGGTAGGGGGACTGATCCTGGTTTCGCCGGGGATACGTGGCTACAAGGGTTCGGGACCCGAGGAGGACAAGCTCTGGGAGGAGGACGACAAGAAGTTCCAGGAGCAGGAACGTGCGCTGAAGGATGGAAGGGTCGAGGAGGCCACCAGGATGGACCTCGACATCTGGGCCCCGGCCCAGAATCCAAGCACGAGGGAGTGGCTGTGGAAGATAGCCTCAGAGAATTCGGACGCCTACAGGAACCCGCCCAACAATCTGCAGAAGTCCCCCGATACTCCCCCGTTTGAACGGCTGTCTGCCATAAAGGCGCCCACCCTCATCTTGGTTGGGGACAGGGACCTGAAAGGGATGCAAGCGATTGCAAGAGGCATCTCGAAGAGGATCCCCGGGTCCGAGCTGACGATCATCGCAGGGGCGGACCACATCGCTAACACGTCAAGGCCGGAAGTGTTCAACGAGCTCGTGGGCTCGTTCCTGAAGAAGTTCTGAAGCCTACCTAACCAGCCGTCACTTCGAATGAGGAATAGAACTCTGCGCCATCCACGCTGACGGTGACCTGGAAGGTGCCGGGCGTCGAGGTAGCCCCGATAGTCCAAGAGGCCGAGCAAGAGCCGTCCGCTGAAGTGGTGCAGGCGAAATCATGCGTGGTCATCCCCGACGCGTACAGCACATGGATCGACACCGCCTGCCCCGGGATCGGGCCATCAGAGTCGTTCACCCCCACGTAGATGGTCTGGGTCGAGCCCCGGGGGACGGGGTCACTGGCGTAGTAGATGGTAACGTTTAGTCCCTGAGATGCCGCAGTTGTCGTGACGGTCACACTCTGATTGGAAAGGTGCCATGCGGTCACGGGATGAATCTCCCAGCACGTATCCCCGTGCCAGCTTTCGGTCTGATGAACGGTGTCGCAGTAGGAGACTCCGGTTTCGTCGATCGTTGTCCCGGGCGATGGCCTCCCCTCCGAAGCCTGGTCTCTTGGGATGACTTCCGTGATGAACACCGGGACCCTGCCGTCGGTCACCGCGACGTGCCAGTCGCCGTCTGTTTCATCCCTCACGTAAAGAACGTACAACCCCATGACCGTGACCGTCACCCCGCCCGTCCCCTGTTTGTCCGACGCCGTGGCGTACTTTCCGGCAATCAGGTCTTCGAGCGTGACGCCTGAGTTAGAGGTTGGTATGGTTGAGGTCGATGCCGTATTGGGCGCCAACCGGTTCCAGCCCAGGTACGACCCCGCGGCAACCATCGAAATCAGAATGACGGCTATGAGGACGGGAGCGGTCTTCAAATGCCTTAGTCGGAGATGCCCACCGGGCTCTTAAGCCTCAACCAACGCGCGTTCCGACATAAAGGCCCCTCCCTGGTGAGAGTGACCTCGAGATGAAACGAGACTTCAACCCGGCCCTACTCATCAGTTCCAGGAACCTGTCTTTCTCAAACATCGCAAGCAGCTGAAAATCCTTGTAGTACGAGATTCCCTTCCCTCTCTTGGCAACAACGATGTGTTCGTCGATGGTCGACAGGTTTCCTCTGACGCCAGAGAAGCTCATCCGCACAAGCTTCAGGTCTTCGCTATTGTAGGTTCGCAGACTGACCCAACCGGGGGTCCATTCTGACCTGACGAACCACGGTTCTACGATCACGAGGCCCCCCTCGTTCAAGTGGTTCGCGAAATTCCGTAGGGTGGCTCCCAGCCTCCTGTAGGTCTTGACGTATCCAATCGCGCTGAACAGGCTCACAATCACGTCGAACCTGCGGTTCAGTCGAAAGTCTTCCATTTCGCCCCTGACAAACCCGACCCCCTTCACGTTACGGCGCGCGACCCGCAGCATCTGCCTGCTGGAATCCAGACCCGTGCACTCGAATTCGTCCCTCAGGTACTGGATGTGCTTGCCCGTTCCGCAGCCTACGTCCAGAAGCGTATGAGCCGGTGGTCCCCGATACTTCCTGATGAGCGACTTCAGGGTCTTCGCCTCCTTTGCGTAGTCCTTCCACTCGTAAATCTGGTCATAGTACTTGGCCAGCTCCCCATACTGGAGAATCCGTCCTCTCACATCTTCGGCCTACTCTCGGAAAGTTAAGACGGTTTCCGGCCCGACGAGCGACGCCGCAATCGACCCGTGTCTCCTTTTTTTATCAGGGGTCAAGTCATTGCGGCCGCTCAATTGTCAGAATTGCGACGACTCTCCGCCAAAGACGTGGAGGAGCTCAGAGTGCTCCTCAGGGTGTGCTGGCTCGACACATACACCGGACTCCTTTCGGATTCGGTCATTCAGACGACACTCAACGTCTGGCAGAGCAGAGAAAGCCTCCTCAGGGGTCTTCGGAATCCGCGGGCATATTACGCGGGCTGGGTAGACGGGGGCAGAATCGTGGGGATGGTCTCAGCGGGGATGATAGACCCGACCAAGATGAAGGTATTCCAGATGTACGTCCTCCCGAGTCACCAGAGGAAAGGCATCGGGTCTAGGCTCATGGATTCGGCTGTGCAGCACTTCCCGCAAGCTAGGTCTGCAACCCTCGAGGTCACGGAAGGGAACGCGAAAGGGATCTCATTTTACAGAAAGTACGGCTTCGACTATCCTGGAACGACGCTGGTGGAGATAGACGGAGAACGAGTCCCCTGTCTAGTCGGTAAGATGGACCTGCATCGGTAGGGCCTCTACTTCTGCAATGGCTTTATCCCATGGTGCTCCAGACGCGCACTGTAGTCATGGAGGCCCAAGCGGAGCGCAGACTGGCAGCGATTATGTTCACCGACGTCGTAGGTTACACGACCCTTGCCCAGGCTAACGAGGCGGAAGCCATGAAGCGTCTGGAGGAGCACAGGGCCATACTCCGCGGGATCTTCCCTCTGTACAACGGAAAGGAGGTGAAGACCATCGGAGACGCCTTCCTCATCGAATTCCCGAGTGCCCTACAGGCTGTGACATGTTCAATCGAGATTCAGCGTCAAATGCGCGACAGGAACGCGGGCCTGTCCGATGAAAAGCAGGTCCAGATCAGGGTCGGAGTGCACGTCGGCGACGTCATCCACGCTCAGGGTGACATCCTGGGGGACGCCGTCAATGTCTCGTCAAGGATTGAGCCGCTGGCTCCTGCAGGAGGCGTTTGCATCTCCGAGCAGGTGTACGACCACGTCAGGAACAAAATCGACAACCCGCTTGAGAGGATCGAAGGGAAGACCCTAAAGAACGTCAAACTGCCCATCGAGGTCTACAGGATAATCATGCCCTGGGAAGCTGAAACGAAGGCCGATGTCGGCCTCGACACGAAAAGAGTGGCGGTACTTCCGCTGAAGAACATGAGCCCGGACCCGAACGACGAGTACTTCGCGGACGGGATGACAGAGGAGCTGATCACGGCGCTCGCTTCGGTGACGGAGCTCACGGTCATAGCCAGGACCTCGGTCATGCAGTACAAGAACGGCCCGAAGCGGATATCGGACATAGGGAGGGAGCTGAACGCCGGGACCCTGGTCGAAGGGAGCGTCAGGAAGGCGGCCAACAAGGTCCGCATCACGGTCCAGCTCATCGACGCCCGTAACGAAGGCCACCTGTGGGCCCAAAGCTACGACAAGCAACTGGACGACATCTTCACCATCCAGAGCGAGGTCGCGCAGAAGGTGGCGGAGGCGTTGAAGGTGAAGCTGGTCGAGGAGGACGTGCAGAGGCTGGAACGCGGCTCGACCAAGAACACCGAGGCCTACACCCTGTACCTGAAGGGGATGTTCTACTGGAACAAGAGGACCCACGAAGCCCTGACCAAGGCAGCCGAACTGCTCAAGGAAGCCGTCCGCCTGGACCCGTCCTTCGCCTTGGGACACGCCGGGCTGGCCCAGTGTTACCAGGTCATGGCAGCGAACTACATCGAAGACCCCTTGAAGTACTTCCCGAAGGCAAAAGAAAGCGCGCTCATGGCGCTTTCACTGGACGGCCGTCTGGTGGAGGCTCATACGGTGCTCGCTGCGGTCTACGGGTCGTACGACCGCGACATTCCGCGGTCCCTGGCTCAGTTCGAGAAGGCCATCCAGATCAACCCCAACTACGCGACTGCCCACCAGTGGTATTCTCAGCTTCTCACGTGGGTCGGGAGGACTGAGGAGGCCAATCGGGAAATACAGAGGGCCCTCGGGTTCAGCCCTCTTTCGATGATCATAGGCGCGAACATCATCAACTCCTACTTTTACGCGAAGGAATACGACAAGGGCATCGAATACGGCAAGAAACTGATCGAAATGGACCCAAACTTCGAGTACACTTACCTCGGAATGATCGAGTGCTACCTAGGCAAATCCATGTTCACCGAGGCAATGGAGGCGGTCGACACGGTTTCGAAGCTCATCACCCCAAATGAGGCAAAGCTAGCTCGGGCCTGGGTGTACTCCCGCATGAAGCGGGTCGACGAATGCCACACCCTGCTGTCGGAAATCGAACCGGTCGCAGAGAAGGAGCATATCAGTCCCACGCAAATAGCGTACATGCACTTCGCCCTCGGTGAGAACGACAAAGGGTTCGAATGGCTCGAAAAGGCGTTCGCTGCCTTCGACAGGTACGCGTACGACATCGCCGTCGAACAAGTCCTGGACGGGGTGAGGAGCGACCCGAGGTACCTCAGCATGCTCGAACGCCTGGGCCTCGCCCAGTATTGGAAGCCCAAATAGGAGTCTAGAAGTCCGGGCCCTAATCGGCTCGGGGATATTCTCGAATGCCTAATAGATGAAGCGCGTCGCTTGGAAGCCGCTTGACCGTCAGGCCTTCGGCGGTCGCCGTTCCGGTGGGGTTCTTACTCTTTGCCGCGATTTTCTCAGCGCTCATAACACCAGTCGGCGCAACCGGCGGAGGTTCGGACCTTCAGGCCTACTTCAACTGCGACACGTATGCTCTCCAGCCGACTGAAGACGGTCTGGTCTTTTCCAACCCGACGCAATATCACTGCCCCGAGCCTGCAATCACCACTTTCGGGGGCTTCAACCCTGAGGGGACCTTCGGCGGGACTGGCCAGACGATTAATCAGGGGGCGACGCTCACCTTCGACATCTACGCCTACGGCCCCGCAGAGTTCTACTGCCACGTCGAAGCCTGGGACACGACAACCAACACCGAACTGGGCGTCGCGAATTGTTCAGGGACCCCACTAGGTAGCGGGGACTGCTCGAACGCGGTCAAGGTCGAGGTGCAGGCCGCGGTCGCAAACACAACGACCGTTTTCACCGGGGACGTCCTCAGGTATGAAATCAACGTGACCCTCGGAGGAGGGCAGGCCACATTGTGCTCAGGAGGGAGCACCCCGACAGGGTTCAGCGTCCCCTCCTCTTCGACGACTTCGACCCGATCGACTTCATCAACTTCTACTTCGTCGAACTCAACCTCATCGACTTCGACCACCGGCTCTTTCTCCACCCCCTCGCAGGGAACCACGCAGCAGACCTCCCAGACAACCGGCACAACAGCTCACACCTCCCCTACGACGTCAGCCCAGAGCGCTGCAACCACGGCGACCGGGATCGGTGTCGACCTCTGGGTCTGGATTCTGATACTCGTCGTCATCATAATCATTGTCCTCCTCATACTCTGGAAGATGCACATCGGTCCGTTCGCCGAAAGTACCCCCAGCCGGACTCCCACGACCTAGGCGGGCTTCTTCCTGAGGTAAAGATACATCGGGTGTTCCTTCCTCCACCCCTTCGGTTTGACCATCACCTCGCTCTCCGGCTTCCATCCAGGGACCTCGAAGTAGAAGGTGACCACCCTCGCTCCGTCCTTCAGTTCCCTCCTGAACTTCGGTTTGAGCAAGGTGAGCGCGTATCCCGAGAGATACAATGCGACGACGTCCGCGCTCCGTAGGCTGACGTCCCTGAACCTCCTCCGGACCACCTTGGCCCTCCCGGCCAACCCCAGAGACCGTATCAGCTTCCTCGAACTCAGGACCAAGTCTCTCCTCACCTCCGCTCCTGTCGCCTTCGCTCCGAAGTCTCGAGCCGCCACGACCAGGATCCTGCCGTCCCCCGACCCGAGGTCTACCAGCTTCTCATCCGGCTTCAACGAAGCCAGACGGAGCATGACGGGAATCACGTCCTCGGGGATTGGAACGAACGGGTCCACTGTTTTCAAGCCGTTTGCTGCGTTTTCGTCGGGCCCTTCGCCGCCCTTCTTGCGAACCTTCTCCTGTTGTAGAGGCTGACGACGACGTAGAGGACGAGTATGACCACGACGACCGCAGGGGATGAGAAGACCTTCAGGTACGCCATCACGATGACGGCGAGGGCAATCAGGATCAGGACCAAGTAGAAGGGGCGCGATGAAGGCAAACAGAGCAATCCGGGTCCCCCTTTGTAGTTAAGGAATCCCCAAATTCGACGATTCAGCGCGACTGGCCGTACGTCCTGCTGCTAGGGCTCACCACCCTTCCGACCCAGTACGAGACCAAGGGAGCATACCAGATGTAGAACCTGACTGGGTTCCCGAACAGAGTCCACTCCCAGAACTGGGGCGCGGCCGAGGCCAGGACGATCGCGGACAGGATTGCAAGCCGGTTCCTCCCGCTCCTGAATAGCGCAACCAGGTCGCTCGCTACGAGCTGCTTTTCCTCTATGCTGATCACGTGCGCGAATCCTGCTAGGACGATCATTATCCCTGCCAGATCGACAGCGAAGAGGCTCGAGGAAAAGTCCCTTATGGCGGAGGCCTCTGCCGGCGTAAGAGACTCGTTGACGACCTCGACGCTGTTGAGCAGATAGGGAATCAGCGCGACAAGGAGGAGTAGGCCGACGTTGAGGAACGTCACCCACCTTGTCTCATGAGGCAGGACGGACATGTAGGTCGTATACACCAGCCACGCCGTGATCAGGATCAAGAACGTGTACGTGAAAGCCGCGATGTGGGTGACCAGCTCCCCGGGAGACGTCGGGGCATTGGCGAGGAGGGCGATCGAGCCTATCGACAGCGACAGCCCGAATATCAGGTCTGCGAGTGTCTCTATCCGGGGACGGGGCCGTCTTTCTACCTGCTGCAACTGAGCGCGTGACGCGGCTACCGTATTTTGTCTTTGCTATGCTGCGGCAACCTGAGGAGACAAAGTCGTGGAGACGGAAATCAACCTCGGCAGGAACCTGTGTGAAGCCTCCAGGGTAAGGCCGAAGACCACCGTGACGACCAAGAAGAACGTGACCGGGACGGCAGGTACCTTCGCAATCGCACCGATCTCTCCCAGCTCCAAGAGGAGGACGGGAACCCCTCCTACCACGGAAAGTAGCAGGCCGTAGCCCAGTCCGTTCGGAAACGACCCGCCAAACCTGCGCCTGAAGTGGACGTAGCCCATGGCGGGTAGGAGGCTCATCATCAGGCTCGTCAGCAGTATGGCAGTCGTGCCTCCCGCGGTAAGGGTCGGGCCCACCCCCGAGAAGACTGCAACCAGCCTCATCATCGTCCTCATGGCTATCCACGCGACCACCGCCCCGACGACCCCGCTTAGCACCCCGACGATGACCGCCGCCCGCCCCACAGAGAACAGCGTGAAGTACGCAGCGGAGACCCCGGACAAGACTATCCCCGCAACGGCGATGGCGCCTAGCAACCCAGTCATCTGAGCCGCACCATTCGTCGCCCCGGCGGCCCCGAGGGCGAAGAGGACCAGCCCAGCAAAGATTCCTGTCAGGCCCAAGCTCTTTCTGGAAGTCCCTGCCATGGTCTACGCGGTCCCCGACTATCAGGTGCGGACTCTATTTGTCTTGCGAGAGATGCACGGCGCCTAGGATGACAGGCTAGTTTGAAATACTCCCATCGGGCGGTTCGCTGCGATGGTCAAGGTATCCTACACCCCGAACACGGACGTAGCCGTCCATGAGGTCATCGAAGAGGACAGCTCCAGCTTCTTCGAGGAGATAGTCAGGCAGATGCTCGCGTCTCCCGTCCACATTCAGCCGACCGTGAACTGGATCGACGGCATAGCCTTCGTGGTCAGCCCCATGCCGGCTACGGAGGACGTCATCAGGGAAAACCTCGCCGGGAGGATCCACTTCGCCGCCGTGATGTTCGCGAGGGCGCCCTATCAGGCGCAGGCTAACGTCAAAGTCAACAACCAGGAGTTCAGCGTCCGCCTTCGGAAGGCGGAGAACAACCCGACACTGGTGGAACTCGTGCGTTTTCTCCAGGCCTTCAAACGAAGTTAGCCACCCCTCCGGGAGCCGTCTCAGAAGTCATATTCCGGGTCAGGTTCTGGGCCAGTTTCTGCCTGCTTCTCCTCCTGTTTCTTCGGTTTTTTCGGCGGGGTCAGCATCCTTTCCAGATCGGAAACCTTCTCGTAGAGGTCCGTCCTCTTCGTCTCGGCGAGAAGTAACCCGTAAGCCCCCAAGTCCTCGATGTCCCTCCTGAACCCTGCGAGCTCGTCTCTCACCCGTTTCTCCAGCACCCTGTCGGTCATCGGGGTGTACCTCAGCTTCTCATGGAGGTACAGCATCCTCGACTCTAGCTGGGCCTTCTCCCTTTCCATGGAGAAGAAGACCTCCTCCCACACCGACCTGAGATACCTGATCCCGTAGGAGCTGATTTTGAACACGATCCTCGCGACCGGGACTGGGGATATCTTCGAAGCGAATCCCTTGGCCACCAGGGACTCCAAGGCGTCTCTGACTTCAAAGTCAGTGTAGTGGCTGCCTTCGGTTATCCGCTTGAAGTCCAGGTCGTCGAGGTACGGCTCCCCCGAGTCGGGGGCGACCCGTTTCGCGTGGACGATGAAGCTGTACACGAGCGCGAAAATGTTGCTGTACGACGGGATGTATACCGTGAATTCTAGCAGCGCTGAGAGGATGGAGACGGTGTCAAACGCGAGGGGGACATAGTTCGACAGCCCCTGCCCGTTTATGGAATTCACCACCAGGGAAATCAGGGTGGTCACCACCCCGATAACGCCCGCCCCCACCGAGAGGTACAGGAACCAGTCCCTCATAGTCTCCCTCGGGATCCACGCCAGCGCGAGTGACTTCGACCCGGTGGTCCTCCAGCCGAGCAGCGAATAGGTGGACGCCAGCACCAGTAGGATCAGGCTCGACACGAACGCCCCGATGAGGCCCGCCGTCTCGTTCCAAGGGAGGGCGAACCCTGCAATGGTGCCCAGGACGAAGACCCACCTCACCGGCCCCCCGTACGCCCGCTTGTGCCTCTTGGAGGCGAGGTTCCAGAGGACCCTTACCGCGACGATCGCCGACGTCACGGTCATGCTGAGGAGGATCAGGTCGGGAACCGTGAGGCTTACCGTGCTCACGGATGCGGGAACGGAAGACTTCGGATTTAACGCTTGGCGGCGGATGACCCTGGGCCGGCGCTCAGCGCTTTCTCATAAGGCCGGCAATCCTGTGGTCCAGCTGCTGGACCTCGGAGTTGTACCTCTCCATCTCCATCTGGTCGGCGGCTATGCTCTGCTTGTGTGAATCGATGTCCCTCTGAATTGACCCGATCATCTTGTTCGTCCCGTCTATGGTGGTCTTCAGGTCGTCCATCTTCCTGTCCATCTCGGCCTTCTGTTTCTGTAGGTCCGAAAGCTTCCTCTGGTTGGTCCCGAGGTCCCTCTGCAGGTTAGCCATCTCAGCCTCCTGCTTCCTGATCTTGTCGTAGTACTGCTTCGCCCTCTCTTCTGTCTGCCTCTTCTTGGTGCGCGCGCCGTCTAGCTCCTCGCTCACGAAACCCGCTCCGCGAGATTGTTATTTAATCGTAAGACGCAACCATCGAGGAGGGTCAGGCACGCAAGACGCTCAGTTTTAATCCCGGCGCCAAGGTCCTGCTCCCGTGCTAGGACTCGGGGAGCCCGCGCCCGACTTCGACCTTCCGGGCGCAGACGGTCGGAACCATTCCCTCGCCTCGTTCAATGACAAGCCCGTCCTCGTGGTGATCTTCAGCTGCAACCACTGCCCTTACGTGAAGGCGTACGAGGACCGGATGATATCGATCCAGGAAAGCTACGGCGGAAGCGGAGTCCAGCTGGTCGCCATCAACTCCAACGACGAGGTGTCCTACCCTGAAGACAGCTTTCCCGAGATGGTGAGGAGGGCCGAACAGAAGGGCTTCAACTTTCCATATCTCAGGGACCAGTCCCAGGGCGTCGTGGACGCGTTCGGCGCAGTCTCGACCCCCCACGTTTTCGTCTTCGACAAAGACAGGGTTCTCCGGTACCGCGGGAGGATCGACGATTCGAGGGACCCGTCAAAGGTGACTACCCATGACTTGAGGAACGCGATCGAGGACCTGGTTTCGTCCCGCGACGTCAAGGTGCCGGACACCCGGCCGTTCGGCTGCAGCATAAAATGGCTTCAGCTGAATCCGGCGCGAGCCTGAGACGGTGTTGGCGCTGACGCCGGATACCCGGGCTAGGTGCGCGTGGGTCCCTGAAAACGACGACCTCTACGCCTCCTACCATGACCTCGAATGGGGGGTCCCGCTTCATGACGACAGAAAGCTGTACGAGATGCTCGTCCTGGAAGGCATGCAGGCCGGCCTCAGCTGGGGGACGATTCTGCGGAAGCGCGAGAACTTCAGGAAGGCCTTCGACGGTTTCGACCCCCGGAGGGTGAGCAGGTACGACGGAAGGAAGGTGAAGAGCCTCCTGACCGACCCCGGGATCATCAGGAACCGGCTGAAGGTGAAATCCGCAGTCGCGAACGCGAAGGCGTTCCTCAAAGTACGGAAGGAATTCGGGAGTTTCGACTCGTACATGTGGGAGTTCGTAGGCGGGAAGCCCCTGATAAACAGCTGGCGGAACCTGGGGCAGCTCCCAGCCAAGACGAGGCAGTCCCAAACAATGAGCGAAGACATGGTCTCACGCGGGTTCAAGTTCGTCGGCCCCACGATCTGTTACGCCCACATGCAGGCGACGGGCATGGTGAACGACCACCTTGTGGGTTGCTTTCGGCACAGAGAACTCGGCGGCAGGCTGTAGACTGGTGGCGGAGTCACCCCTTTCGCATCGGCCGCACAGTAGTCCATCGTAGAACCTCCATCGTAGAACCTCCATCGTAGAACCTCCATCGCAGAACCTCCATCGCATGTCAGGGGGAGTCGTATTTGGAGCGGAGGTCCTTCCCGCCCGAAAGGACGGACTTCAGGTTCGTCAGGAAGTATGCCCAGCCCGACTGTACGGCTCCGAAGAGCCAGAGCCAGTCGTCTCCCTCCTTGAAACCCGTGTGCTTGAGCTTCAGCATCGTTCCGGTCCCCTTCTTCGAGAGTGAAAAGCTCGCCTCTGTAATGTAGGTCTTTCCCTTAAATCGGTCTGGCCACGTCAGCACAAGAGACCGGTTCGGAGTCACCCGTTTCACCTTCCCGGTGTGACTGGAGCCACCGTTCCAAGTGAAGGTGTAGGAGGTCCCCTCGATTGGCCTGATTTTGGCGGATGACAGGAACCACTTCGTCAGCTGTTTCGGCTGGGTCAGCGCCTTGAAGACGACCTCAGGGGGCGCGTCGACGTAGTACGCCTGGGAGATCACCAGTTTCTTCATGGTCCCTGTCCGTCCCAGACTTGCGCCCAGATTAACCTTCATCAGAAGTTGACCGCTGAACGTATAATCCAGTCAGGTTCGTCGCTCACGGTTGCGATTCTTCGAAGCAGGGGCGGCGAGGATCCCGTACTCAGTCGTAAGGGGAAACAGCAGGGCGTACACCCACCTCAGGTTCAGGCCCGACCTGACCCTCGAAGTCGTCCTACCGCGGGGAAAGGCTGCGGACCCGGAGGAAGCGATACGGAGCCAGCTCGGCTGGGTCAAGCGGGAGTATGAACGGATGTCGAGGACAAGGCGGGTGCTGGGAAGGGACGAGGTCCTCTTCGACGGAGCCTACCTCAGACTGGTGTTCGAGGAGAGCTCGGAGGATAGGCTCGCCCCTCACATTGAGCAAGGGGTAGTCGCAGTCCGCACCAAAGACAGGCGGAGGGGCAGAGAGCTGGTCAGGCGATGGTTCCTCAAAGAGAGCTCGGCCTACGCAGTCAGGAAGTGCGGAGAGCTCGCGCCGAGACTTGGGGTGACTCCGAGTAGGGTCGACGTGAGGGAAATCAGCAAGTGGGGCTACTGCACCCGGGCGGGGAGGCTCTCGTTTAGCTGGCAGCTGGCTGCCCTTCCAGAGAGACTGAGGGAATATGTGGTCGTCCATGAGCTGGCCCACCTAGCCGAGTTCAACCACTCCCCGAAGTTCACGAGGAAGGTCGCATCGCTGGTCCCCGACTTCCGGCGGAGGGAGAAGGAACTCGACCTGATACTCCCATACGACCGGAAAGAACTGTCGTGAGGTTACGGCAGCTTGACCTTTCCGATGTCGGCGAGTGTCGAGAAGTCTGTAATCAGAAGCATCCTGTTGGAGAGCGTGTAGACGTACCCCCCTATCAGGACGATTCTGTTGACGTAGAAGTCGGTCGAATCCTGCACGGAAGTCCCGTTCGCGATCTGGGTGATCCTACCGATGAACTGGAACCCCCCGCCGGTCGAGAAGTTGAACAGGTACGCCCCCTGCCACACCGGGGTCCCGTACGCCCAGTATGGGGCTCCATCCTGGTATGAGCTGTTGTCGACTTTCGCCACGGTGATTGGCAGAGCGACGAGTCCGGTCGCGGGGTCGTAGACGAACGCCCTGTGGTCGTACGACACGGGCGAATCGCTTCCGCGGTCGCCGATGAGGACTCTGCTGACCTCGGTCGAGCTTCCGTCGCTGGCGACGTGGAACAGCGACAGCTTCATCCCCTGGTAGAGCACGTAACCCTGCTCGGCCGGCGCCGGAATGGTCTGCTTGCCCACGCCAAGCAGGTACCCGTTCCCGAGAGGGTGGAGGTAGTCTGAGAACCCCGTCAGCTCGAGCGCGTTGAGGACAGCTGGGTGGGCGGGGTCGGAGAGTGAGATAGTGAAGAGCGGGTCGATCCTTTCGTAGGTCACCATGTACCCGAAGTCCCCGACGAACCTGGCAGAGTAGATGTTCTCGTTCGGGCCCAGTCCCTCAAGAGAACCGACGACCGACATCTCCGAGTTGAGAACGTAGACATTGTTGACGCGCACCCACGTCTGGTTGCCGAGCATGCTGTTGCTCGTCGTTGCCACGCGCAAGTACCCGTTGTTCTCGTCGAGGGAGAACTGGTTGAGGATGGTTCCCGGGACGGTTCCTTCGGACGCAACCTGCGTCGTCCCATCAGAGTAGGCTATCCTGAAGATCGTCGTGTTGCTCCCCCAGCCTCCCCACCAGAACGGGAGTATCGAGATTCCTCCGGGGACGGCCCTGATTCCCGTTGGTGCCCCAAAGTACACAGGGTAGGCGACCCTGTCGGGGAAAGCGAGATAGACGTTAGTCGTCGACGCGTATATCGTGGACCCCCACCCGGTTAGAACTGCGTTCTGGGTGTGCGAACCGTCCGTCACACTTAGGCTCAGGATGATCGTATACATGCTGAAGGGGACCAGGGAGCCAGTGCTGTAGTACACCGCCGACGGCGCGATTGTCTGCGTCGTCTTTCCGTCCCTAAGAGTAGCCGGGACGACTGTCGTTGTCCCGTTCGACCAGACCTCAGTCGGCTGTTGCAGGATAGCGTAGACGTACCCGCCGTTCAGCCGGGCGTCCACATAGGTCCCGTTGACCGAAAGATGCCTGATCAGCGAGGGCTCGGATGCGTTGGCGACGTCGTAGAGGAACACGTCCGCCGTCTGGACGTAGCCGTACCTCGAGTAGTTGACCAGCCCGTTGCCTATCACCACGAGCCTCCCCGACGAAATGAGTATTCCCTGGACGTCCGAGTCAAACTTCAGCGTCTGGACGGTCCCGGCCTTTTCGGGCGGGTAGGCGAGGACGATCGACACTGTCCTTCCGGAAACCACATACATGTACGTCCCGTCGGTCTTGACTATGTCTGGCTCGTCTACGCCCTGGACTTGGATGTTGGTGGTGGTGAAGCTCGGAGCTGACGAAGCCCCCGAGACGAGGGCCAAGCCTGCGCTGGGGAACGCGCTGGTAAGAGTCACGGAGCGAAAGTCGTTGGCATACGAACTCGTCCCCGACTTTGCAATAGAGATAGTCAGCTGGTCGTAGGTCAGGAAGGAGCTGAGCTGCCCCGACCTCCCTATCGTCCTCGCCGGGGTCGGGGCCAGGATCACCGCAGCCGCACTGGCAAGCAGGGCGATCACCAGCACGCTCGCAAAGACCCTCTCTTCCCGCTGCATCGGCGGAGGGTAGGAAGGGCCGCCACTTAGTTCTAAGGCCCAGAATGGTGCGTCCAGCCACCAGAACGTGGCGTCTGCTTCGGCGCTCTCACAGTGGGAAAAGCCTCTCCCCGGTGTCCGCATCCTCCATGATTATCGCCCTGTACGGGCAGGACTGGGCGGCCCTGAAAGTGTCCCCCGGGGCGGCATCCTTGTCTTCGAGCATTTCAAGGGGGGCCGGGTCGAACACCGACTTCTTCTTCGACCAGTCGAGCCGGAAGACCCCTGGTGCTAGCTCGGTGCAGCTGGCAGAGCCCATGCAGAGGTTCCAGTCCGTCTTTACCCTAACCCTCCGGCCCTCGAGGATGGAACGGGTCCACCACCCCTCCTCGTCACTGGACATGCTCCTGATCTGAATAAGGACGGCGACCAGCACGACCGCGGCAGCGGCCGAGGCTATGGGGATCAGGTCCAAGTAGTATTCCCGACGGATGGGAACGGCCCAAGCTATTAGTCCTGCCCGTCAGGCCCAAGAAGACGGTCATTTGGCCAAGAACGCAAGCAGGGGACTTCAGAGCTTCTTCGCCCCGGCCTCCATCGCCGTGGCTGGAGTCTCCCCTGACCCGGACAAGCTCGGGTCAATCATCTTCACCAACCTGCGGGAGAGCGCAAGCGCCGGAACCCTCAGGGCGGCCGTCTATCCAGTCAACCCGAAACACGACCAGCTGTGGGGAGAGCGGTCGTTCCCCAGCATCAAGAGTCTCCCAGAAGTTCCGGAGCTGCTGGTGGTCGCAGTCCCGGCTGCCTCCGCGCTCGACCTAGTCAAAGAGGCGGCGAACGCCGGGGTCAAGGCCGCCATCCTGATTCCGGGAGGGTTCGCGGAGGTCGGGAACAGGTCGCGGCAGGCTGAGATCAAGGATCTCGCCGGCCGGAAGGGGATGAGAATTCTCGGCCCCAACACGATAGGCCTCATCGATATGAAGACGGGGGTGGACACCCTGTTCCTGAAAACCACGAAGACGACAGGCGACGGACGGAAAATCATCTCCAGCCGGAAGCCCCTGAAGGGAAGCGTCGTGGTCATCACCCAGAGCGGTCATCTGGGCGAGACGGTCTCGGAGGAGCTCGCCGCCAGGGGGGTTGGGGTAAGGGCCCTCGTCGGGACCGGGAACCAGCTCGACGTGTCAGTCGAAGAGGTCGTGGAACACTTCGCAGAAGATGAAGGCACCAGCGTCATCGCGATCTACCTCGAAGGCCTGGTGGACGGAAGACGGTTCATGAGGGCAGCGTCCAAGGCGGCCAAACCCGTGGTCGCCTTGAAGGCCGGGAGGACTGGCGCCGGAGGAAGGGCCACGCTGACGCACACGGCCTCACTCGCAGGGGACTATGCGGCGTACCAAGCGGCGTTCAGGCAGTGCGGGGCCATCGAAGCCAGGGACCTTCAGGAGCTCATCGATTCATGCGTGATGTTCTCCAGCCCGAGCAGGGTTACGGGGAACAGGCTGGCCGTGATCACGAACGCGGGGGGCGTCGGGACGATTGCCGCAGAGGTCGCGGAAGAGTCCGGCCTAGACGTGGACCCGCCCGGCAGGGGTTCGGCCAGGTCACTGAAGTCCGCATTCAGGGGAAGCGGCTTCATCTCCAACGCCTCTCTCTCGAACCCCTTCGACCTTACCGCCACCGCCTCCACCGAAGAGTTTGTCAGATTGACCGAGGCGACGCTCCTCCTCCCTGATTACGACATGGCCCTGGTCCTCCCCACGCACCAGACCCCCGCAATTGCCGCCGACATCGCGTCTCGCCTCGCCGACGTCATGGAGGGAAAGAAGCCCGCGGTGGCTTCCGTCATCGGATGGTCCGACCTCGCCGACTCGATTCGCGCTGAATTCGCCGCAAGACGGATTCCATCCTTCCCCACACCGGAGAGAGCTGCAAGAGCGCTCTCCCTCGCAGCCGCGTGGGGACTCCGGAACAGGTCCGCCCCGGTCGCCTCCCTCTCCGTACGAGACAGGTTCGCATCGCTTGCTCGACACCGCGGGACGCTCTCAGCCCCCGGAACCGAGAGGCTGCTTGCCAGCTACGGGATTCCATCGCCAGAATCCAGGGTCGTCACATCAGAAACAAATTTACGACCAAGAGTTCCGCCTACCTTCCCACTCGCCTGCAAGCTCCTTTCTAGAGACCTCGTCCACAAGACTGAAGCAGGAGGAGTCATTCTGGACGTCCGGGACGAAAAGACGCTGAGGTCCGCGTTCCTCACCCTGAGGGGAATCGCCCGCAGACGGCGCCTTCGGTTCGACGGAGTCATGGTCCAGAAAATGGTCGAAGGCATCGAGGTCATCATCGGAGGAACAAGAGACCCTACTTTCGGGCCCACCGTCCTGGTTGGGACGGGCGGAAGACTCGCCGAGGTCATCAGGGACTACTCGGTATCCATCGCGCCCGTCAACTCGAAGGAGGCTACCGACATGATCAAGCGTACCAAGCTCGCAAAAGTGCTCGAAGGATACAGGGGCGGCACCAAGGTCGACGTTGGCGCGCTTGCCAGAACGGTGGCAAAATTTTCCAAGGCAATGTTCGAGAACCCTTCCATCGCAGAGATGGAGGTCAACCCGCTCGTCGCGTCCGGACGGAGTTTCCTGGCGGTCGACGCAAGGGTCGTAATCGCGAGACCCGGGAGCGCCCGAATCGCCGACTCTTCCGTCCCCAGAGAATAAATATCGAGACGCGTCGGCGCCGAAATGAATGGAATACAGGAGGCTGGGGAGCGCCGGGATCAAGCTGAGCGAACTCTCGCTTGGAGCCTGGGTGACCTACGGCGGACAGGTCGGGGAAGAGGTCGCCACGAAGTGCATGTCTCAGGCGTACGACCTAGGGGTCAACTTCTACGACAACGCGGAGGCATACGCCCATGGCAACGCGGAGGTCGTGATGGGAAACGTGATCAAGAAGCTGGGGTGGAAGCGGGAAGACATAGTGGTATCGAGCAAGGTCTTCTGGGGCGGAGACGGACCGAACGACGAAGGCCTGAGCCGCAAGCACATCTACGAAGCGTGCAGGCGGTCACTGAAGAGGATGCAGCTGGAGTACTTCGACCTCTACTTCTGCCACCGTCCCGACCCCTTCACTCCGATTGATGAGACGGTCCGGGCGATGGACGACCTGATCCACCAAGGGAAGATACTGTACTGGGGGACCTCCGAATGGAGCGGGGCGGACATCATGCGTGCCTACGGCTTCGCCAAGGAGCTGGGCCTGAACCCGCCCCAGATGGAGCAGCCGCAGTACAACATGATGCACAGGGAAAGGGTGGAAAAGGAGTACGTGCCCCTCTACCGCGAGATCGGGCTGGGCACGACGACGTGGAGCCCACTCCGCTCAGGCCTCCTGAGCGGAAAGTATGCCAAGGGGATCCCTGCCGGTTCGAGGGCAGCCCTGAAAGGTTACGAATGGCTCCAGAGGTCCGTCATAACCCCCGAAGCCCTCACCGTCGTGGGGCAACTCGAGAGGGTTGCGAATGAAATCGGATGCACCATGGCCCAGCTTGCGATAGCCTGGGCGAGGAGGAATGAGAACGTCAGCACGGTGATCACGGGAGCGACGACGCCGGAGCAGGTCAGAGAGAACCTCGGCTCCCTGGAATTCATTCCTGCCCTCTCTCGACAGGTCATGGACGAAATCGACGGAATCCTCACCAACAAGCCAGACTTCGACATCGGAGACTGAGACTCCTTGGGCAGCATCGAGGTCAGGGAGCTGAAACCCGAGACCCTCTAGACGACTCTGACCAAGACAGCGTTCCCTTCGAGCTTGACCTCCAGGGAAGGCAGCCGGACCTTTGCTGGTGGCCCCACCACCTCGCCGGTCCTGACGTCGAACTTGGAGCCGTGCCAGGGGCATTGTATCACCGGACCGTTCAGCTTCCCCTTCCCTACGGGCCCTCCCGCGTGGGTGCACTTGTTGGGGTGGGCGAAGAACGCTCCTTCTATGTTCGCCACCCAGACTTCACTGCCGGCGACCTTCGCGACCTTTATGGCACCGGGCTGTATCTCTGAGACATCTGCAATCTTCTCGAAACCATCTGCGCTCAACTGCGGAGCACCTCCCTCCCTTCCTTCCCGATCCCGAAGCGGGCGGGTGAAGACATATCCGCAAACCAGTCACCCTTTCCCTCCAATATCCCGGGGATCTTGAGCCCTGTCAGCCAGCTCATTATTATGCCCTGGTCTCCCATGCCAACTGCGGCAAAAACGTCCTCCTCCAAACGCCCGACGATGGGGAACCAGTCTCGCGGTTTCGCCCAAGCCTCCCCCCACTGCTTCTCGAGCTCGAACTCGACGCCTGGAAAGTAGTATCTGAGCTTCTCCTCCTCTTCTCCCAGCGCATAGAGCTCAAGGATGAGCCTGTCCCCCCTGGGGTAAACGAGGTCGTACTTATCTTCCATGCTCCAGAAGATCTTCTCCTCCGGAAAGACGTCACGAACTCTGGGAGTAGGTTTGCTCGCCAGAATCACCGATGATTCCACATCGAAATAATCCGCGAGGCCGTACAGCGGTTCGATGTTGGTAGCGAGCAATACCTTCGAAGAGCTGATCACCCCCTTAGGTGTCATGACAGAAACCCCGTCGCCTTCATTCTTCCACCCTAGCATGGGTGTGTTTTCGTACACCTCGAGCCCCTCAAGAACTGCCACCCCTGCGCCGAACCTCGCGGGATGTACCTGGCCTACCGCGTCAAACGCAAGTCCGCTCGTGAACTCCTTAAGCGGGTAATAGTCGTGAACTTCACTACCCTTCAGGAGTCTGACAGGGAGCCCGAGCCTCTTCGCGGCAGAGAACTCTCTTTCGATTTCCGCTTCTTCCCGTGCGTTCTTGGCGACCATGACGGACCCGCAGGTCCTGATTCCGCAATCTATCTTCCCGGCCCGGGCCATCCTGGCTATGTCGGAAATCACCCTTGCGGTTTCCTTCCAAAGCAGTCCCGCCTTCTCCTCCCCGAACAGGCCTATCGCTGGAACCAGGTTCGTGCCGCTTCCGTAGTAGAGCACCCCCGAGCTCGCCCCTGTAGCAGGTCCGCCCACCTCCTCCCTTTCGACGAGCGCAACGTCATAACCAGCCTCCTTCAGTTGGTAGGCCGAAGCAAGGCCCGCCATCCCGCCCCCTACGACGACGACGTCCTTCCTGAGGTCCCGTTCGAGGGTCGGGAACCTGTGCCCTACGGGCCACAGGGGGTTGCACTGCATGAGCCGATGCCTCGGTTTCCTCTGCATATGAAGGAATTACCAAATTCGACCCAAATCTCTGCCGTGTCGGGGCCGGGGGCCGCCAATTTGGGTGAGAATTGGGGATTGCCCTAAATAATTAGCTCGTCGGGCCCTGACCCATGGAAAACGTTTCACGAAGACACGCAGTTTCAACCATAGTAGTGGTAGGAATATTAGTGGCGGTCATAGTGGTTGCCGCTGGAGGATATTACCTCCTCGCGCCGGGCAACACAGGTACCACGAGCCAGTCAACTACCCCAACTTCAACTCATACCACTTCCTCGGCCACGACCTCGAACAACCTCGTAGACATCTCGCTGATCCTCAATGGGACGACCAGCGCGGGCTTCTATGACAACCAGGTCGTTTCGTTCCTGTACACGCAAGACTTCACCTGCACCCCTGCCCTGTCGAACTTCGCGCAGAACCAGACCGAAGCCAACCTCGCGGCCGCAAGAACAGCATGCGAAGTCGGCGGAGGAAACAGAACAGCCGTGGCCAATGCCGCGCCCGTGTTCATCTTGGTGCCTGCGTTCGCCGGGCTCTCGATATTCGGAGTTCAGGACCTCGGGGCCACCAGTCAGGGATACCCGACCTTCAACAACCATCTCGTGTTCACACAGTGCGGTGCAGGGGGCACGAAATCTGCCTGCTCCGACCACCCAACGCTCATCTACTCCCCCTACTTCACGGCGGTAGAACAGCACCTCGGCATCAAGACGGGTTACGGCGGACTTCCGGAAGGAGTCCTGCCGACCCCAGCCCACGACCACGTGGTCAACTACGCTGGCGGCCCAAGCATCCCCTGGGATGTGATCACAGTGCTGGTGTTCGACCCGAACATCATGCCTGACGGGGCCACGGGCGAGTGCCACCAGTGGGTCAACTCCAATCTCACCAGCGCCACCGGCAACTGCCTGACCTCATTCGATGCCCTGACGGCAGCGATGACGACGAATTCGGCAGCGAACGCAGCGGCGAACAGCACTCAGAGCAATCCCATCTACACCACCCTGGGCGGACCTTCTGCCCAGATACTCATCCCCGGAGTGACGATAGTGAGCGACACCTCGCCGACGAACACAAACCTCTTCCTGTACTTCAGCGTCGCGAATTCCGACCCATACAACCCATGAAACTAGAATCGGCGAGCTCCAGCTCGCCGCCTTCTTTCTTTCCGGCTCTAGCTCTTTCATCGTCGTCATTTGGTGAACGACGTTGACCAGCCTCCCCCTCGGCGCTGAGCTTAACTTGGGGATTCAGATACTGTCCCTGGCGATAATCCTGACTGGCCTGCGGTACGCGATACTAACTCACGATGCCTTCGCGCAGGGCACGGAGAACGGCATCAAGTTCGAAAGCAAACACAAGAACCTGATGACCTCCGCGGTCATCGTCTCCGGCCTGGGCGCGGTGGTCTGGATGATCCCAAACTACTTCTTCGGCTGGTTCTACGGGAGTTCCGGGCTCGACTACGGATCCGGAGGCTCCGCCAGCTACTTCTCCGTCTTCGGGACTGCGAACCCGCATTGGTACCTGATTGGCTTCATGGTCGGAATCGGGAGCCTGACTTCGTTCCTCGGTGTCTACCTCGTCCTGCGGATGAGATGGAGGGCCTTCCCCGAGAGGCTGAAGGTCCAGAACTTCCGGCCCGTGATGATAGTAACCTGGGGGCTCTGGTTCCTCAACATCATGATCGGTTTCGTAGTGTTCTACTATTTCGTCTTCCTAGCGACAGGCTAGGCATACTTCTGCTGCCGCAGCCAGGAGTGGATGGCCAGGCCGGCGACCGCCTCCATCGTAGTGTTCCTCTCCTCCGCCGCCCTCCTCAGCCCGTCGGCCACCCTCGGGTCCAGCAGGATTTCGAGCTTGACGGCCCGAAGGTACGATATCTCCCTCTTGATGTCCTCGACTGGCCTCTGGGGAGCCATGACGAAGTGGCTCACGACGCTCTCCGCCTCCGGCTGGGGAAGCGGGGCTATCGTCTCGGCCAGCTCCTTCAGCTTCTCCGCCCTTTCCCGTTTCGGGAGCTCCTGCACCGAAGAAGCCTCCTCGGCCCTGTGCAGGAAGGTCGCGTGCTTGACCGGAAGCACCCCGTGCCTTCTCTCGGATGGAGCGGGGGCGTGTTTTACGGAGATGTCGGACTTTGAATCCTTCCTGATGCTCCTGACCGTTTCGACCGCGGTTATCCTGTCTTCCACGTATTTTCTCGATTTGCCGATGGCCTTTGCGAGCTGCTCGGAGGTCCCGTAGGCGCGGGGGTTCAGCTTCCTCAGGGTGCTTATCGCATCGTACTCCTCCTCCGGTTCGATATCCCGCCGCTGGACGTTCTCGATGAGAGAGACGATTATCGCCTCCTCGTCGGTCATCGGCCTCACCATTGCTGGCATCTTCTTGAGACCGGCAATCTTCGCCGCCTCGAAGCGCCTCGACCCGACGACGAGCTCGAAACGCCCGCCGACCGGCCTGGCAACCACCGGCTCGAGGATCCCCTTCTGCTTCACAGAATCTACAAGGTCTCCGACGTCGCCCGGGCTCTTCCTCACGTTCGCCTTGCCCACGAAGAGCTTGGACGTCTCTACCATCATTACCTCCCCTGGCTTCTCCTTCCAGTTTTCTTGTGCTGTGGAAAATCTGCTCAAATCAGGAAATCCCACTCGGGTTCGGACTCTTAAGATTATCCGCGGGTCACTCGAGCTTGATTTTCTCGCGGTAGGCGTCCAGGTCGAGGAACCCATGCCCGCTTATGTTGGCGAGTATGCACTTCTCCTCCCTGTTTGACTCCGCCTCCTTCGCCTGGTCGATTGCCGCCCTCACCGCGTGCGCTGACTCGCCTGCGACAAGCCAGCCCTCGGTTTCAAGGAACATCTTGGCTGCCTCAAACACGGCCACTTCGTCGTTGGGGTAGGCGACCGCATCGACGTATCCCTTGTTCCTCAGAGCGCTGATGATCGGGGCGGCAGCGTGGTACCGGAGCCCGTCAGACTTTATCGGCTTCATCGAGGTCTCGTGCCCCAGCGTGTACATCATCAGCAGGGGAGTGTGCCCAGCTGTGTCCCCGAAGTCGTACCTGTATTCCCCCTTGACGAGGTTCGGGGCCGACTCAGACTGCGCTGCGAGGAACCTGCACTCCCTCTTGCCCCTGAGGACTTCTCCCATGAAAGGTAGCGCGACGCCCCCGAAGTTGGACCCGCCCCCGAGGCACCCGACCACCAGGTCGGGGGAGTCCCCGACCAACTCGAATTGTTTGATTGATTCCAGTCCTATGATCGACTGGTGAATCAACACGTGGTTCAGGACCGAGCCCAGGCAGTACACCCTGTCGGGACCGAGGTCGGTGTACTCGAGCCCCTCCGAGACCGCAATCCCGAGGGAACCGGGGTGGCGCGGATCCTCGGCGAGCAGCTTCCTCCCGAAGGCGGTCTCCCCGCTGGGCGACGCGTAGACCTTGGCGCCGTACAGCTGCATGAGCGTCCTCCGCTCCGCCTTCCAATCGTAGACCGCCCTGACCCAGAAGACGACCGTCTTCAGGCCCAGCAGGGACGCGGCGTATGAAAGAGCAGTCCCCCACTGCCCAGCCCCAGTCTCGGTCACCAGGGTCTTCTTCCCCTCATTCGCCGCATAGTACGCCTGCGCGATGGCCGTGTTCACCTTGTGCGAGCCAGTCGGACTGAGGTCCTCCCGCTTGTAGTAGATCCTCGCCTTGGTCAGCCCGAGCCTTTGCTCGAGACGCCTCGCCCGGTAAAGGGGCCTCGGCCTACCGGCATGGACGTAGAGCTCCCGGATCCCCTCGGGGATGTCTATCCAACTCTCCGTCGACCCCTCCTGCTTCAGGCACTCGGCCACCAGGCGCTTCTGCAGGGACGCCATCCTCGATTCGCCGTCGTCGGGCTCCTTCGGCGGAGGGAGCCCTCCGGGGATGTCCGGAACGATGTTGTACCATTTCGTCGGCATTTCATCGGGAGGGAGGGCGATCTGGTCGATTTCCACGGTCGCCTCATGCCCACAATTGTACATAAAGCATGCAGGGAACCGTCAAAGGGCCTGCGGAGGCCCGTCGTTCACGCATAACTACCTCCCTCATCGGTCTCCCGGCGTTTGAAGAGCGACATCGCCATCTCGGTCTCTGACCTGGAGAAGCGCTTCGACCAGAAGACAGCGGTCGACAGGATATCCTTCGAGACCAGAAGCGGAGAGGTCTTCGGATTCCTGGGCCCGAACGGGGCCGGCAAGACCACCACCATCAAGATGCTCACAACGCTTCTCCGCCCGAGCTCGGGGAAGGCCACGGTCCTCGGCCTCAACGTAGTCTCCGAAGGCCGCAAGATTCGGGAGAGGATAGGAGTGGTGCAACAGCAGGACAGCTTCGACCAGGGGCTGAGGACCGAGACCAGCATGGACATCTACGGCTTCGTGTGGGGGGTCCCGAAGGAGGTAAGGAAACGGAGGATCGACGACCTCATCCAGAGGTTCGGGATGCAGGAGTTCAGGAAGACTCCGTGCGCGGACCTCTCGTCGGGGCAGCGCAGGAGGCTGCAGGTCGCGAGGGAGTTCGTCCATGACATGGACCTTCTCTTCCTGGACGAGCCCACAGTCGGGCTCGACGCGATCGTCAGGAGGAACGTCCTCGACTTCTTCAAGGAGAGGGTGAAGGGCGGGCTCACCATCTTCTTCACGACGCACATCCTGGAAGAGGCGGAGTACCTTTGCGACAGGATTGCGGTCATCAACCATGGCAGGATCATACAGGTCGACTCCCCGCAGAACCTGAAGCGCAGGTTCGGTAGCACAAAGGCGGTCGAGTTCAGCCTTCTGGAGGGGACCTCCGCTGCCCTGGAAGAAAAGGTCAGGGCGCTGGAGGGGGTCTCCAAGCTCGCCCAGGAACAG
The DNA here is from genome assembly GCA_016200045.1 of Nitrososphaerota archaeon. Taxonomy (GTDB): domain Archaea; phylum Thermoproteota; class Nitrososphaeria; order Nitrososphaerales; family Gagatemarchaeaceae; genus UBA183. The sequence goes on from JACQFN010000016.1 coordinate 32,587, forward strand.
TCGGGGAGCTACAGGGCGACCACTTCGAAGCCTGAGGCTGTCATCCCCGGGATCTACAGGGCGGCGGAAGGGCTCAGGCTGACCATCTCGTCGATCTACATCGCGGAGGCGACCCTCGAGGACGCCTTCATCTCCCTGGTGACGGACGAGGAGACCCGAAAATGAACGTTTATGCTCGCCTCGTCTACCGGAACCTGAGGGCCAACCTGGACCGGATCACGGTCTTCTTCGAGCTAATCTTCCCGCTCTTCTTCATCTTCATCCAGGGGTACGGGCTCGGCGGGATCATCCCGCCGTTCGAGGTCGGCGGGGTCACCCTGAGCTACCCTCTGTTCCTGGCCGCGGGAGCAGTCACCCTCACTGTGATCAACTCCGGGACGAACGCGGGGACCCAGTTGTGGTTCGACAGGAAGAACGGGATGTTCGAGCAGATACTGATGGGTCCCTTCACCAGGGCGCAGTACATCCTGAGCATAATCCTCGCGACGCTTATCCTTGGGCTGGCAAGCTCCTCGCTGGTCTTCCTGATCGCGCTCCCCGTCCTCGGTGCAAGCCTCTCTGTCACCACCTCCGGGGCGATTCTCGTCGCCATTGCGATCTTCCTAGGGACGATGTTCTTCGGGACGTTCGCCATCGCGATCTCCGTCGCCCTCAGGTCCTCTGAAACCTTCCAGATCGTCTCCACGTTCGCCTTCTTCATCTTCCTCTTCGTCTCGACCGTCTTCTATCCCGCGAACCTGGCCCCAGCCGCCATCCGGGCCGCCAGCCTGCTGAACCCGCTCACTTACACCACCGACATCTTCAGAGCGGGCCTCTTCGACGCGATTACCCCGACGATCGTTCTCGAGTTGGGGGTCCTTTCAGTGGAAGCGGTCGCGATGTTCGTCGTGGCCGTCCTGGCCTTCAGAAGGATCAGGGTCTGATTCACGACCCAAACTTTATACCCTGAGACAGGCTCGACGCATCGGATGCTCACGAATGAAGAGATGGAGAAGCTGAAGGCCAAGCTCTCCGCCGAGTCAGTCAACGTCTGCTTCAACAAAGGGACGGAAGCGGCCTTCACAGGGAAGTACTGGGACAACCACGAGAAAGGGACGTTCCACTGCATCGTCTGCGGCACCTCGCTCTTCAGCTCCGAAACGAAGTTCGAATCGGGGACCGGATGGCCGAGCTTCTTCCAGCCTGTCTCCGAGGGAGCGATCAAGGAGGACGTCGACCGGTCTTACGGGATGACGAGGACCGAAGTTTCCTGCGCGAACTGCGGGGTCCACCTGGGCCACGTCTTCGAGGACGGGCCGAGGCCTACTGGACTCAGGTACTGCATCAACTCGGCCGCCCTGGTGCACAACGACGACATGCCGAAGCAGTGACCCCTACCACTCTGCCGTCCAGTATTCTCCGTACCTCTTGACCAGGCCGAACCCGTCGACCTCGATCTCCGAGGAGAAGCCCCCGGCGCTCTGATACCTGTAACGGGTCTTGGAGAGGCGAGTGTAGGTCTGCTCCAATGGAGCCACGCTTAGCCCGGGGAACCTTACCCAGGCAGCCGTGATCCCTAGTTTCCCCCCGACGCGCAGTGGCCTTCTCTTCATGGGCAGGATGTTGGTTGAGGGGCTCGCCCCCAAATCCACGTCTCTGCACCCGTCCAGCTCTCGTGCAGGCTTCCCGTTCACCTTCCACCTCCCCGGTCCCGCCCTCATCGTCAGGACAGCCCGCTCACCCCGAAGGACGCTCTCCACGACCACGGAGCGCGCCCCCCACGACGCGTCCGTGACTATGTCGTACCTTGCCACCATCGTTCCCCTTCCGACCTCCCTGGTGAGCGCCCCGAAGAGGCGCCACCCTCTTCCGACCCTCCCCACAGTGCAAAATTCGTACCCGGGGGGCTTTAGGGACTTCCAGACCACCGAACGCTCCTCTCTCACATGAGACACTCCTGCTCGCCCTCTCATCGGGCTCCCGATATTAAGGGCGTGATAGGAACCCATTTCCGGGTCCCCTGGAAACCGTCTCATGTGAACTGAAAACTCGTTAACCAAAGGGGAGTCGGAATTAGACAGCCTACCCCTTAGGGTGCCGCGGGGGGCCATTTGCCGAAGAGCATGTCCCTTCTGACCTCGAGGAGTCCAAGCCTGGGGAGCGGGAACCTCCGAGCAGGGCTCCGGAGGGCGGCTCCGAAGAAGGCACGGAAGGTCGACTTCGTGATTTCCCAGGTCCCGCACAGAAAGCAGCGCTACGAGACCGTCGGAGACTGGATCCCCGGGTCCCCGGTGGACATCCGTATCAGTAAGATGAAGGACCAGAGGTACGTCTTCCTGGTGGCGCTGCACGAAATGATAGAGTACGAGCTCTGCAAGAAGAACGGCATCAGTGACCACGAAGTGGTCGCGTTCGACGTCAACTTCGAAGCCGAGCGGAGGAGGAACATACACCCGCTTGAAGCGGAGCCGGGAAACGACCCGCGGGCCCCCTACAGGGACGAGCACGACTTCGCGACGATGATAGAGATGATGGTCGCCCAGAAGCTCGGTGTGAAGTGGGAGGCGTACGAGAAGACCCTGCTTTCCTTGGGCCCGAAGCGGAGACGCGTCGCGCCGCGCCCGCTTATCAGAAGGTAAGGACCCAACCGAAGAAGTCTAGTGCACTTTCGGGGCCTGTCCACCGTAGCCCTTGCCCGCATTGATTACCATGCGGCCGAGAAACTTGATCCCGTCGACGCTCTTCATTCCGCTTCCCAGTAGCTTGCCATTTTCTCCAGCGGCGGAGTAGTAGCTGAGGAGCCTCCTCCTAGCTCTCCTCCTCGTGACCCGGTCAAGGCCCTCCCACTGGAGGTTCATGTGACGCTCCAGCAAGACAGCCTTGAAGTGGAACCTGGTGGCCCTGGGGACGGTCGAGAACGTGTTCCCCTCGTAGACCCTGTAGGCGTACAGTTTCTCGTCCACGTACCTGAACGGATACCTCGCAGCCAGCCTCAACAGCATGTCGTGGTCCTCCCCCCAGGCGATTGACTCGTCGTAGGCCCCCACCGACCTGAAGCACTCCCTCCTCGCCATAATGGAGGCATTGACAGGGAGCCCGTAGATGAGCAGGTCCGGGAAGATCATCCCGCTCTTTTTCAGGTGGTCCCTTTTGAACGGCTTGAGTGCGGTCCCGTTGCCGTCGACGCGGGACCAGTCGCAGTACACGACCTGGTCACGGTCACCCTCACCCAACTCGCTGACCTGCCTTTCCAGTTTCGTCCTGGCCAGGAGGTCGTCGGAATCCAGGAAGGAGACGAGCTTGCCCTTAGCCCTCTCCAGCCCCGCGTTCCGCGCCGCCGACGCGCCCGAATGCCTCTTCAGCCTCAGGACCTCGACCCTGTGGTCACAGGAAGCGAGTTCCTCGGCCGTCCGGGCCGAGCCGTCGGTCGAGCCGTCGTCCACCACCAGGAGCTCAAAATCCTCCAGAGTCTGGGAGAGGACGCTCCTGACCGCCTCCGAGATGTATCTCCGCTTGTTGTAGTTCGGCATGATGACCGACACCCTTGGTGCCATCTTCACCACACTATCGTCTTGTAGTCGAGGAGGTACAGGTCTTCGATCCCGCTCCGGTCCCTCGCCATCCCTTCGGAGTGCCTCCTGATTTCAGGGTGTAGCTTCTCGTACAGCTGCAGCAACCCGTTGTGATGAACCAGGGACGAGTGGTCCCGCTCGAGGAACTTCACGAACCTGATTGGCCTGTGCGCCCTCCCGTTCTTCTTCTCGGAGATCCTCATTGTGTTCTCTCCCTTCTTCATCAGGCCTGCGACGTACTTGTAGTCGATATACCTGAGCCCGGAGAGGAACCTCTTAGTGGTCTGGAGGTCCTGAAGGGAGAAGTCGATCGCATGGTAGTGCTGAGGGGAAGACTCGAAGATGAAGAACGACCCCAGCCCCGAGATGTTGGAGGCTCCCTGGGCCAGGTCGGACTCGATCTCTCCTAGGCTCCTCGGTTCGCTGGCCCCGGCCTGGCTCTCGGGCCCGGTGTCAAAGTCCGCGAAGACCGCCTGCTTCTCCGTGTTCCTGAACCTGCTCACCACCCCCTTGCACTTGGCGAAGTGTGTGTATCCCACCTCCAGGTAGTAGAAATGGAACGACCTGTGGAGCCCGACCGTGACCCTTCCGTAACGCGGGAGGGGTATCGTGACCTTCAATGCCAACTACCTTGACGTTGAAGCGGTTCTTTAGGACTGCCCGCCGCGGTCAACTTCCTCTTCCGGCTCCTCAGCGGACGGGGGAGTCTGACCGGGTGTCGTCGGTTCGGTCGGTGCAGTCTGAGGTGGCTGCGTCTCCCCTCCGCGTCCCCCGAACAGACGGCGGAGGATGAAGTAGGCCACCAGGATGATGACGAAGACGATTATGATGATTATCACCCAGACGATTTCGATCACAGTCAGGGTGACCTCGATGATCATCCCGACAATGTTCTGCCCGGCAGGTGGCGAGACGGTCTGCCCGGGGATAGTGAAGTGGAGGCCGAAGACCCCGATCTCCCCGGACACCGTGTAGGTCCCTGGAGGCACTTCGAACGACACTGTCTCTCCAGGCCGGACGTCAGTCCCACCGTAGAGGGCCCCCCCCGTGTAGATGTACACCTTCCCGTAGTCGAAGAAGGGCGGGATGCCGTCATCGGGGAGGATGTTGAAGAAAATGTCGAAGAAGCTGTTGGGGGGAGGGTTGTTCCCTTCCGCGTATCCAGTCCCCAGCTCAATCATCGGCGTCGGGGGAGGGGGGCAAGGCTTCTCCTCCTTGCTCGTGTCCAATGCCTTCGGCGTGTCGATAACGATGTACCCGACGAGCCGCTCCATCGCGGGGACCGCCTGCGTGATGACGTAGACATCGTACGTCGTCCTGGTGTACTCGATCCCTGTCAGGGTCCAGGTAGTAATCTTGGCCGGGTCCCCGCTCACAGTCGTCGAAAGCTTGACCGTCTTGTCCTTCGGCTTCACGTCGTTTATCGCGTCGATGATCCCCTGGGTCTGCGTCCCCGAGATGGGGCCGTGGAGGCTCTCCCCGATTGAGATGGGGAACGCCTTCGTGACCGTCCTCTCACCACCCGTACACTCGAACTGGGCGATGAACTCGTTCACCGGCTTCGTCCAACCCACGTCGGCCTCTTTCTTGATTAAGACCCCTCCGGCGTACGGCCCGCCGGAGACCCCGCTCAGGGGCCCGTTGACCGTGTTGGCCGGGTCGTTGGGGTCGGGAGGGTCAGGGAGCGCCGGAGGGGCGGCGCGGATCATCACGATTGCAGAAGAGGCCAGAAGCAGGGTAAGAACGAAGAGCGCTCCGATCGAAGATTTCTTCGTAGTGTTCTCCGGTTCGAGGACGACCCTCCGTGTTTTATAAGGGTGACAGGGGTTTGACTCCGCGCTTCAGCCAGTCAGGGCCGCTGGGACGCCGGCGTTCGCTTCTGGGATCAGCCGCCAGATCATGACCACCGTGATGACCGCACCGACGAAGCTTGCCAGCATAGGCGCCTGGTATCCCACAGACTGGTACAGAAGCCCTCCCAGTATCGGTGCCGGGAAGGCCACCAACCCCCTGAACGCGGCGACCTTCCCCCCTATGCTCCCCCTCTCCCTCGGAGGGGAGCTCGCCATGAGCATCGATTGCACCCCGGGGACCCAAGTCGCGACTGAGACCCCGAATACCACCGACAGCGCGATGAATTCCGGGAGTGTGCTTGCCAGCGCCCACCCGGCCATGAGGACTACTCCCAGGAACTCCGAGAACGCGGTGGTCCTCCTGGGGCCCAGGATCAGGAGAAGCTTCGTCGCCGGGTACTGCGACCCAATGATGGCAAGGGACAGAACCCCGATCACCAGCCCGATCTCCGAGAGGTCGAACCCGAACGCGTCGCTCATTATAGCGTAAATGATCGAGGATGAGATTCCGAACGCGAACGAGTCGAAGGCGAGGGTCGCGAAGATCCCCAGGAAGCCCTTCGGGAGTCTGAGAGACTCTCTGAACGAGAACCCCCTCCCGGTCTCGCCGGGGCCCGGCGGCATCATGTGCCTCGTCTCCGACAACTCCTTCAGGTAGAGATAGAGGTCGACTGACTCCAGCCCCGCCGCCAGGACGAAGATCGACCCGTACCCCAGGACCCCTGCCATCTGGCCCGCGACGTACGGCGTCACCACCCCAGGGGCAGCAAAGAGGAAGAAGACCAGGCTGTATGCCACGTTCATCTTCCTCGGGTCCATCTCCACTGACTCCGCGAGGAGGGCCTGCGATGCCGGGCTCCCGAGGGTCGACACTCCGAAAAGGACGAACGCGGCGAAGAGCACGACCCAATCTTTGGTGACCCCCGCCCCCACGAACAGGACCATCGACGATATCGTCGTCACGCTCCCAAGCACTATCACCCGCCTTCTCCCCTGGATGTCCGCGTAGTGGCCTGCGAACGGCTGCACCACCGACGCAGCTATCCCGCTGAACCTGTTCCCGAACGCCTGGAGGAGGCCGAGCGCCGCGACGCTGAAGCCCAGGCTCACCGGGAAGAGCTGCAGGACCCCGTTCAGCATCCCCAGATACACCCCGGAGACCAGCCCCGTGACCGCGAAGACCCTAACGTTCCTGTTCGACAGGAGGGCCCAGGATGTCCCGAGGATTCCAGCGCCTCCGCTCAATCTTGGTCGCCCGCTGTTCTGATTCTACGGTTATTAATTCCAGCAACTGACCTCGCCCGGTTTTGGCGCAGAAGACCCGCAGGCCGCTGGTGTCCAGCAGGACCAAGCTCCTTTCCGAGTCAGTCATACGGGAGATGACGCGGATGGCAGACAAATACGGCGCCCTCAACCTCGCCCAGGGGTTCCCTGACTTCGCGGCTCCGGCGAACATAAAGGCCGCCGCTGTGAAGGCGATTGAGGAGGACTACAACCAGTACGCAGTGACGTGGGGCTCCCCCAACCTCAGGAGCGCAATTTGTGAGAAGGCCGCCTGGTTCAACGGGATTCGGGCGGAGCCTGACAAGAACGTGACCGTCACCTGCGGGTCCACCGAGGCGATGATGGCGTCGGTGATCGCACTGGCCGAGCCCGGGGACGAAGTGATAATGTTCGAGCCCGCCTACGAGAACTACCGCCCTTCGACCATACTCGCCGGCGCGACCCCGGTCCCGGTCCCCCTTGGGCAGGGCTTCGAGATCGAAGAAGAGCCGCTGAAGAAGGCCTTCGGCGCCCAAACTAAGCTGATTGTAGTCAACACCCCGCACAACCCCAGCGGCAGGGTCACCACCGAAGCGGAGATGCGCCTGGTCGCCGACCTCTGCCAGGACTACGGGGCCATAGCGATCACGGACGAAATCTACGAGCACATACTCTACGGAGGGAGGAAGCACATCAGCCTCGCAACAGTCGGCGACATGGCCGACAGGACGGTCACGATTTCTGGGGTTTCCAAGACATACACGGCAACCGGGTGGAGGATCGGGTACACAATCGCGGAGGCCACCCTCACCGGAGCGATAAGGAAGGTCCACGATTACATGACCGTGTGCGCACCCGCTCCGCTGCAGGAGGCGGCGGCGTTCGCCCTCCGACTCCCGCGGTCCTTCTATACGGACCTCCAGAGGTCCTACCAGAAGAAGCGGGACTTCATCGTGAAGGGGCTCAAAGGGATCGGCTTCGAGTTCTACGACCCTGAGGGGGCCTACTACGTGCTGGCAGACTTCCAGAACCTGAGCCGTACGTCGGACAAGGACTTCTCCGTCGCGATGACAAAGGACTGCAAGGTGGCAGTGGTCCCCGGTTCGAGCTTCTACTCCGACGGGAGGAAAGGGAGGACCCAGGTGAGGTTCAGCTACTCGAAGAAGGAATCGACCCTCAGAAAGGCCGTTTCGATGATGGAAGCCTATTTCGCCTCCAGGCGTCCCTGACCGCCTCTTGCCGGGCTGAATTGTCGGTGAGTTTAAATCACGTACGCGACAGCGCATTCTCAATGGTCGGCGACCTCGCTGTCACAGACGCGCTCGCAAACGTCCCGTTCTTCTCCGGTCTGAACAAAAAGCTCCTGAAGACGATAGAGAACAACGGCAAGGAGGTCGACTTCAAGCAGGGAGTCACAGTGGTCAAGCAGGGAGACCTGGGGGTCGGCTTCTTCCTGATCCTGGACGGGCAGGTTGAGGTGCGCAAGGGGGGCAAGGTACTGGCCAAGCTGTCGAGGGGGCAGTTCTTCGGAGAGATGTCGCTCGTAGACGACATGCCCCGCTCCGCGGACGTAGTCGCAGTCCAGCCCACCCGCTGCTTCGCGCTCACCACCTGGTCGTTCTCCGGAATACTGAAGGCCAACCCGGAGATGGCAATGCCGCTCCTGAAGGAAGTCGTGAAGAGGCTCAGGTCCGCCCAGAGCGCCCCGACCTCCTGAAACAGATCGGCATACCCCATGACCCAGACATCCGCGGAGTCCTCGTGTTGAAACTCGGAGTAAGCACGTGGTCCCTCCTCCGGGAGGACGTGGTCGCAGCCGTGAAGGCCATCGGGGACGCGGGGTTCGACTACATCGAGCTGTGGGGGGAGATCCCCCACGCATACCCCGACTGGACGGACAAGAAGAAACTGCAGGACTCCCTTTCGACCTACGACTTCACTGTCACCATGCATGCCCCGTTCACAGACCTGAACCTCGCGACCCCTTACGACCCAGTGAAAGGAGCGGTCGAGAAGGCGCTGGGGGACTTCGTGAGGTTCTCCTCGGAACTAGGGGCCTCTCTGGTCACAGTCCACCCGGGGAGCGTGCACAACGAGGCCATGGTCCCCGAATCGGTCGACAACGCGGTTTCGATGATCAACTCTCTGGTGAAGGTCGCTGACGGGACTCTCTCGATCTGCGTCGAGAACCAGGCGAGGGGGCGTTCGAAGTACCACCTCCCGTTGGGGTGCACCAACGACTCGCTTGAAGCCCTCCTCTCTCAGACGGAAGGGACGAAATTCACTCTGGACACCGGGCACGCGCACGCGAGCGAGCTCGACCCCCTCTACCTCTGCGACAAGTACAGGAGCAGGCTCGCAGAAATCCACCTGAGCGACAACGCGGGCGAGAGCGACGACCACCTGATTCCCGGGAAGGGGTCGGCCGACCTGAAGGCGATTCTCGGAAGGGTAACCGACCCCGACGTCCTAATCTGCCTCGAGCTCGACCCACACCGCTACGACGCCGACGAAGTCATCAGGGCGTCGCTGGCGTTCAAAAACAGTGTATAATATATCGTAACCTCCCAATCTTCGCGATTCAGAATGAAGACGTCGGGGATAATCGCGGTCGGGGTCTTGCTCCTCATCGTCATAGCGGGGATCGGAGCATACGCCATACTGAGCAGGCCGATGGGGACGTTAAACATCCGGGTCACGGACGCCCCTACCCCCGGACTCACAAACCTATACCTGACGGTCTCCGACATTTCGCTCCAGAACGAAGCCAACTCCACCGTCAACTTCAATGTCAACGCGTCTGAATTCGACCTGCTGCAGCTCACGAACGTGACGATGCTGTTAGGGTCCAACAGCATCCCGGCCGGAAACTACACGATGATCAGGTTCAACGTTACCACGGCTACCGCGACGATTAACGGGGAGAACGTATCCCTCAAGGTCCCCAGCGGGGAGCTCAAGGTGTCCGTGCACCCGCACATCCAGGTCCAGTCCGGGAAGACCACCACGGTGGTGCTGGACATGACGGCTGACATGACGAACATCAGCACCTCCTACAACCTGACCCCTCACGTCAACGTCAAAGAGGTAACGGGACCGGGATAGCCATGCAGTCCACGCCCGACGACCTGAAGAGCCTCCTCGGGCCGGACGAGCTGGTTCAGCTCGTGATCGAGCAGCGCATCTATCATCCGAAGATCGACATCGACTCCGTCATCATCACCAATGAGAGGATAATCCTCAGGCACCCCGGCGCCGTCAGGCCCAGGAAGGACTACACCGACTTCAACTACCGGGACATCTCGAACGTCAACATCGAAAAAGGGATACTTCGTTCAACTGTCAAATGTGCGGTGAGGCTGGGGGGAGACCCGCTCGCCCTAAGCGACCTCCCAAACTCTGACGCTGAGTCCGCCTACGGGCTGATCAGGGAGAACCTTCTACGGCACCAGCCTTCAAGCGTGCCTCCGACCGCCGGGCCCCCGCCACCTTACAGACAGGGGAGCCCTCCGCCCACCTTCTCGCTCGCGGCCTGCAGGAAATGCGGAGCGCGGATAGGCGTGGGTCGGAAATTTTGCAGAAACTGCGGGCTTCCGGTCTGACGGCTTACGGACCGGGCGACTCACTCGCGCCAAAATGCTTCCCCTGTTCCCTTACGACGAGGACGAACAGGGGGATCCCCAGCGCCCCCACGAAGGCCAGCGCGTACAGGGAGTTCACCAAACCTCCATCGAAGAGCGCCGACTGGAGCGGAGTCAGCCCTGCCAGGCTCCCCGAGCGCACGAGCCCGGCCAGCGATGCCGGGAGCGACGAGGTGGAGACAGAGACCACCAGGGCGACACTCGTCACGAACCCGATGTAGATGAGGGTGAAGGCCGTCCCGTTCGCCACCCCCCTGAGCTCCTGGCTCGCGAACTTGAGCGCCGAGGAGATTGAAGGAGTCCACACAAGGCCGGCCCCCGCTCCCGCCACGGCCAGCGTGATGGGGACCGCGACCCCGGGGGTCCCGCTCCCCAGAAGTGAAGCCAACACGAGGAGGCAGCCCAGCACGATCAGGGCCCCCGCGATGGAGACCGCCGCGGGCCTCTTGAGCCTGTCAAACACCCTCCCGGCCAACGGGTTGAACACCCCAAGCGCTATGGGAAGGGGGGCGACCCAGAGGCCGGCCTGAAGGGGGGAGAACCCGGCGATGTTCTGGAAATAGAACGACACCACGAAGAGGATCCCAAAGAAGGAGGTGGTCGTTATGGCAAGGGAGAGCACTGAGAACAAGAAGCCCGAGTTCCTGAGCAGGTCCCTGTTTATCACCGGGTCCCCCGACCGTTTCTCCGCGAAGACGAACGCCAAAAGGGCCAGGGCAGACACCGGGAGGGGCCGGGGGTCGAAGAAGGTCAACCACAGTATCACCCCCGCGATCGTTACGCCGAGGAGCCCCGCGTTCACAAGGTTCAGCCTTTTCGCGTTCGGGTTCCTGGAGTTCAGGTAGCCTGGGATTCTCCTGGACCCGACGAGTATCGCAAGGGCCGCGACGGGAACGTTCACGAAGAATATCAGCCTCCAGTCCAGCTGGGTGAGGATCCCCCCGAGGACAGGACCGGCCACCGCCCCGAGGGCCCAGGCGACCGAGTTGACCCCGATTGCGGCCCCCCTTTCCGCCACAGGGAAGGAAGCGAAGATCATCGGTATCCCGGTCGCAATCATCACCGAAGCTCCGACACCCTGGAGGACCCTGAAGGCGATCAACTGATACGCGTCAAGGCTCAGACCGCACAGGGCAGAGGAGACACCGAAAATCGCGAACCCCGCAAGGTAAACGTTCTTCTTCCCGTAGCTGTCCCCCATCTTCCCGGCCTGCAGGACGAGGGAGGCTACGGCAAGGATGTAGCCCGCCAAGACCCAGCCCAGGAGGGAATAGCCCGCGGAGAGGCCCTTCGAAATGTACGGCAGGGCTATCGTCACGATGTTCGAGTCGAGCGCGGCCATGAAAGCGCCGAGGGTGGTGACGGATAGCACGGTCCAGCGCGGGAGCTTCTCGGCGGGAACGAGTCCGGAAGTTTTCAACTATGATTGGCTCCGAAGTCCGCTATTGCGTGCCTTCGCCTGAAGGGGTTTCTTTCCCGCCTCTCTCTCTTCTCGTGAACTTCTCGGGGGGGCCGAGTTCGAGAAGCGAGACGCGCTCCTTCGGCAGCACGAATCTGATGTACGGGTGGCCTGTCTTGTCGTGGTAGAAGTCCGAGCCCGCCATCCCCTTCGCGAACGCGTCCTCGAACGCGCTCCAGTCAGTCGCCTGAATCGCCTTGAATATCGGAAGGAGGTATTCACTGTCGAACGCGTTCAGGTCCTCCGTAAACTTCGGTCTCGTGACCTTCGCCACCTTGAAGGCTGTTCTCACTTGGTTGAGATGGTAAGCGGCCAGCTTCCAGTTCCGGCCTTTCGCAGCGAAATAGGTGTCGGCGAAGCGCTCGCCAACCTCTTTCATTATCTTGGCCATCCCCGGCTGGATCTCCGCCAGTTGGTCGATGGTGACCTCCCCGTGGGGGGTCTTCGCCTTCACTTCGCTCAATGGCGCTCGTCCCTCGACAGGCTGTCCTTAAAGAAAACGGCGCCGCCGCTCAAGCAGACGTCCCAAGGGGGGGACGAATCGGGGGGTTCGGGTCGAACGGCCTGATGGGCTGCGGAAACAGCGGCTCCCTCTGGTCGGGGAAGCCCGGCGCGCTCGCCGGGTTCACTCTCCCACTTCCGCAGGGGTCACCTTCAGCTCGGTCAGCCTCCCTCCCCTGAGGACCCAGAGGCTCACCTGCTTCCCGACGACCTCGGAGGACAGAGCTTTGTGGAGCTCGTACTCGTCCGTCGCCTTCGTGTCTCCCAGCCGCACGATGATGTCCCCTATCGAGACCCCCGCCTGCCTGGCCGGGGTCTGCGCTTCGACCGCCCGGACGAGAAGAGCCTCGTCCTGTCCCACGTCGGGGAGCTTCGCGATCTCTTCCGGGAGCTCGATTCCCTCCACGACGATTCCCAGATAGCCCTTCTTCACCCTCCCGTCCTTGGAGAGCTTGGAGACTGTCTCGGAAAGGGAGTCCACCGAAACTGCGACCCCTCTTCCAGAGAAGTAGGCCACGTTCATGCCCAGGAGCTTGCCTGATGCGTCGACGAGCGGGCCTCCCGAATAGCCGGGGTTCAGCTTGGCGTCGGTCACGACCGCGCTCTCGATCATGGCTCCCCACCAGCCCCGCATGCTTCTCGTGTTGCTCGTCACTATCCCTGATGTGGCCGAGACCTTCCTCCCGAAGGCGTTCGCGAGGGCCAGCACGAACTGCCCTACTTTCAGGTCCCCAGTCGTGCCGTGCTCTATCGGCTTGAGCCCTCCGGCTTCGACCTTCAGGAGGGCGATGTCCGTGTAGTGGTCGGCGCCCAGCACCTTTGCCTGTAGCTCCCTTCCGTCGCCGAGGGTCACGGTTGGCGCGGCCGACCTCCCGATGACGTGGTTGGCCGTAACTACCAGCCCGTCGCTGCTCCAGACGAGCCCCGTCCCTCCCCTTCTGCCTGCGTTCACGTTCACCACGGATGGCGAGACGCTCTCTGCGAGCCCGGCGACCGCATCAGAAAAAGACTGCAGCAACCCGACTCCTTCTGTATTTGTCATCTTGTCATTATCACCTGCCGTTGGGCAAGGGGAGTCCCCTACTTGTTGAGCGGGTACGGGCGGAACTCGGTCACATCGCTGACGGGTAGTAGCCTATCGGGAAGAGCATCACCCGGCTCCCCGGCCGGGGCGAAGAGTAGAGGCGCGAAATCCTTCCCATCAGTTGGTATGCCGCCCTCACCGCGCCTGCGAAGTCGGCCTCCTTCTTCACCCTTGCGTCAATGTCGAGCTCCCCATCTGAGAGCCTGGCGTCAATCAGGACCTTGCCATCGTCGGTGACCCACTTCAGCACGACCCCCTCCTCTGTCTCCGAGAGCCCGACCCATCGCATCCGGTCGAACCACTTCCCTTTCAGCGCGGAGGAAATTGCCGAGGCCCTTACTCCCGGAGGTAGGTAGGTGTGGAGGACCGGGAGTCTTTTCTCCGATGAAAATGCGGGGCGGAGCGCGACAAGCTCCTTTGCCTTATCTGTCGTAGAGTACCCTTCCGTCGTCTTGACTATCATCCCGTCGTCCTCCAGCCTTTCCAGGGCTCGGGAAAGGGTCTCGGGATGGGAGCCAGTGATCCTGCGGAGTCCGTCGAAGGTGAACGTCGAAAGTCCTTCCTGTTCTATCGCTTGCACGACGTCTGCGTCTCTAGCGCCAATTTGATGGTCGAAACCTTCAGGCATACGCCGAAACAAACGGTCCCTTCCTTAAAAAACCGCCTGTGAAATGCCTGCGTGAACTCTTCTTTCACTAATCCTTAAATCAAAACTTCCCGGCCCAAACTCCGGGCTTGGAAGACCAGAATGCCGCCAAGTTGTCGAGCATCAAGACGTACCTGCTGGTTGCCCTGATATTCAACGTTCTCAGCGTGGTCGGATTGGCAATAGCTTCCCTGATATTCTTGCTATTGTTGGTAATCCCGTTTCTTGGGTTCTTCGCGATTATTCCCATCGTGGCGCTGATTCTGTCGATAATGGTTCTCAGCAGAATAAACCAAATGAGGGGCGCGGCCGAGGCCGGAGATATCTCCAAGCTCAAGAGCATCAATTCGCTCGGATGGGCGATTATCGGGCTGTTCTTCGCTGGAATAGTTACCGGGATAATGCTGCTCATTGCAAATGGCCCAATCAACGAGCTAAAATTGGAGACGTCGCGGTACCAGGCGGCGCCTGCCCCACTACAGGCGACTTCGAAGAGTGGCCAAACAAAGTTCTGCCCTAACTGCGGGACAGAGATGCCAATCTCGACCGCCTTCTGCCCCAAGTGCGGCACGAAGCAGCCGTAGACACGCTTGCAGTAGCTATTTCTCGCCCTTCGGAGTGAAGACGAGCTTCCTTCCCGACCTCCGCATATCCAGGTGTCCTGACGCCGTAAGCGCGTACAACGCCAGGAGAATGTCGAACCTCCATCCTGGACCGCTTTCGTCCCCGAACGCCTCTCTGACTCTGGGGTCATTCTCGAGGGAGGCGGTGGTGAAGCTCTTCCCGACGGCGATTCTCTTCAGGGACTCCGCCTTCGCCTTGCTTACGATCGTCATGTGGAACGAAGAGCTCCCCCTGTTGCTGGGGCTGATGACGGCATGGTCGCCGTTTGCAGACCTGAAGATTCGGTACTCCTGCCTGACCGCCTTGACCACCCCCACAAACGCGAGGGCGGGGAAGAGAGACGGGCCTTCGGGTTCGGACATGGTCGAAAAGACAGACGCTTCCGACATATATCCACCCTCCCCACCTCTCCCATGTTGGCACTCCCAGGCACGAGATTCGTGGTCGGCGTCCTCTCCGCCGTATTGATTGTATCCGCAGTGGCCTACCTGTACGCAGGGACCGCGGGCGACGCGAATCTGAAGTACATCCCGACGGAGTTCACGGTGAACGGGACGGCCCTGCACTTTACGTCGGTGGCGACCACGGAAGGCGAAAGGGAGACAGGGCTCATGAACGCGAAAATCACCGACTCAACCTTCATGCTGTTCGCCTTCACATACCCCAGAACCTACTCGTTCTGGATGCACGACACCAATTCGAGCCTTGACATCATCTGGATCAACGGGACCGAGTCTGGCGGAATAGTGGTTTACGTCGTCACCGACGCCCCCAGTTGCTATTCTTCAGCCTGCCCGACCTACGCTTCCAACGCTCCGGCCAACTTCGCGATCGAGGGGAAGGCGGGGTTTGTCGTGAAGTACGGGGTCGCCCTAGGCTCCTACGTCCGCTTCGGATGAACTCCTCGCTTGCAGAGCCATTTCAACCATTAAATAACAAAGGCGGACGAAAATCAGAGAAGGTAGGCGTGGGCAAGGACATCCCGTCCGCGGCGGAACAGCGCTCAAAGATGTCGTTCGACGGTAAATACACCAGAAGGCGTTACCGGGAATTCAGCGACGTAGTGTCAAAGTTCTCTCATGAGATGACGAGGGTACCGTCGCGGGACCCCCCGATGGCGAACAACGCCGAGGCTAACCTGAAGATTACGAAGGCCATCTTCGGCAAGTGGTCCCTGGAGATCCTCGTGATGCTCTACACCATGAAGCAGCTCGGCTTCGAGCAGATCAGGAAGGGCCTGCAGGGGATCAGCCACAGGGTCCTTTCGGAGAAGCTCAAGCAGCTCGAGTCAAAGGCACTGATCAAGAGGAAGGTGCTCAGCACTCGCCCGCCTCGCGTCAACTACAGCCTGACGGAGAAAGGGCTCATTGTGGCGCGCCTCGGAGAGCCCGTCTTCCTCTTCCTCCGGTACGAGGAGGGGATGGAGGGTTCCGCCGACGAAGGAGACGAGCCGTTCCCAGACGACGGTCACCCGGAAGTTATCGAGTAACGCGGAACCAACGGCCAGACCTGAACTCACCCCCCGCAGAGCAACGCCCAGCTTCTCTAGGGTTGTCATCTTCGTCTAAGAAATGCGACCAACCCAGATTTGTTCATCAGGAGCCCGTGTTCGGAGCATGCAAGCAGCCCCGAAGCCGCCCATGACGCGGGCACAGAAGCTCGCCTGGTACGCCGACCAGCTCATGGCGGACGCGGCCAAAGACCAGAAGAACAGTGCTCCGGAGACCGCAATCTCTAGGTACCTGCAGGCGGCGGACATCCTCCTCCTCCTCGCGAAGGTGGAAGAGAGCTACACAGCCTGGAAGGTGTACGCGGACAAGGCGGCCTACTGCCATCAGAGGGTCAGGACCCTGATGGCCCTCACGCCGAAAGCCGAAGGCATCCCGTAGACGCTTCCTCCGGGAACATCGCATCGGAAGAAGTGGCGGAACTTCCCACGGGCCAGTGTTCTTAATATAGCGAAGGCCGGAGATTGCCCAACAATGGGAAGGTGGGAATGCTACAGGTGCGGTCACATCTTCGAAGGGGAGAAGACCCCCGACGAATGCCCCAACTGCCACTACTCGCTCACCTTCTGGCTTGAGGCCGCCGAACCCAAGGTCGCGACGGTGAGGAACTTCGTGAAGACCGACCCCTTGACCATCGACGCAAATTCGTCCGTCCTCGAGGCGGCTCAATCGATGAGAGACAAGAAGGTGGGGAACATCCTCGTGTTGATCAAAGGGGTCCCGACGGGGATAGTTACCGAGAGGGACATCCTGAACAGGATAGCCGCTTACGACCTCCTCCCATCGAGCATTCCAGTTAGAAAGATCATGAGCTCCCCGATGATAGCCGTGGAAGCCGAAACCCCGCTCTCAGAGGCGGTCAGGATAATGGCCGAGAAGCGAATACGGACGCTCTTCGTCACCGACGGAGGGAAGCCGCTGGGGTTCCTCAACATGCGGGCGATAGTCGGGGACCAGTTCCGGGTAGCGAAGAACCTGGAATCCTAGCTAAGCATCGTCGGCTTTCTGGTTCCCACGTAGGACAGCACCCCTTCCAAAGTCACCAGTACCATGAGGGTCGCCCCGAGGCCAGCCTCCCAGATTACAAGGGGGTAATCTGACAAGGAGAATGTAGTCGGTGTGGCGAACAAGAGGATCAGCGCGAGGGCCGCCCTGACGAGGAACGCGCATGCCCTTCTCTTCCAGCAGAGCCAGACAAACCCGGCGAGTACCAGCGCGACGACGAGCCCCGATGCAGCATAGGCATCCAAGTTCCCGGTGGCGAAGGCGAAAGCGCTTCCTGCCACCAGGTATATGACAAGTCCGACCTGCGAAGTCATGCTTGCGCCGGCGCTCCCTGACAACTTTTCTCACACGAACGCTTGGCCTCCAAAAAAGGAGGCGGAAGCGCAGGTTATTTATCGACTCAAAGCCCGGGCTCTGCCCTTGCCGTCTGCGGGGAAGGGAGCTTCCGCCACGCACCTGCTGCTCTTCGTCTGCGTGGAGAACACGTTCAGGAGCGTCCTCTCCGAGAAGATCTTCAACTCGATGGCTCCGCCCGGCTGGAGGGCGGAGAGCGCCGGGGTGAGCCCCGCGGGAGAAGTCAACCCCAGCGTGAAGCCGCTGCTGTCGGAGATCGGAATCGTCCTCCGGGAACGAGCCCCACATCTCGTCACCCGGGAGCAGATAGTCCGGGCCGATTGGGTGGTGACATTCGGGTGCCTCGACCGCTGCCCGGTGGGCGCCGAGGGGAAGTCCGAGGACTGGCCTCTCCCCGGGTCGACGGGCAAATCGATGGAGGAGCTCAGGGAGATCAGAGACGAGCTGAAGAAACGGATAACCGCGCTATCTGCAAGGCTCGCCCCCGCGGAATTCGCGTAGCCGATGTGCTTGATTCATCCATGCCCCAATCCCACGGCGTGGTCGCTCGCGGTAGGGATGACACTTCCGACCTTCCCAGGGTCAGGTCGAAGCTCAGGAGAGCCGCCTCAAGCAAACAGACGGTGAACTACGGACAGCTGATGAAAGAATTCAGGGTGTCGCGTGGAAGACCACTCACAAGGCTGATCTCCGAGGCTGACAGAGGAGAACACACGGAAGGCGCTCCCGGGTTCGCCGCGATCATAGTCAGGAAGGACACGGGATACCCCGGAGGGGGCTACTTCTGCGACCTGTCGCTCCCTCTGTCCCTGCGAAGAACGAGGGAAAGGGCCACCGATCCGAAGCTCTCCGCCGCGGAAAAGAAACACGTAACCGACCAGCAGGCGAAGATCTGGGCCTATTACGAGAGGCCCTGACGCCTTACCACTTCATCCCGAGCTCCTCGGAGACACGCCTGTATCTCTCGGACTGGTTCGCGCACAGCCTGGTTTCGTCGTCGATGTCGAACCCCAGCTGATTCGTGAACAGGTGCACGTACCTGCTCCAGTGGTAAACGAGGGGGTTGTCTTCCCTTTCCCGCCACGGGTTCTTCCCCGCTCCCTCCCAGGGGTTCCCGAGCCCCTTCGACCACAGGGGGTTCTCCAGCCGGGATCTCCTCTTGAGCCGGATCAGCCGCAGGGCGGTCTCCGACCCCTCGTTGAAATAGTCCTGCGCGACCTTCCAGCCGTTCTTCCCGTACCTGTCCTCCTCACCCGAGTACGGCTTCCCTTCCTCCCCGTGATTCCCGAAGTGCCACTCGGCAAGGAGTCCCCTTCGCCTCAGGGCCTCCGCAAGGGCGGCCACCGATTTCTTCTCTGCATCCTTCGCCCTCCTCGTTGTCAGCCTGACCCTGAACCTTATCTCAGGCTCCCGGAAGAAATGGTAGGTGACGAGGACCCGTTTCCTCCGCAGCCTCTCGACGTATGGCCGGAGCACGTCGAGCAGGACTCCGTCCTGCTTGTCCAGAGGCAGGTGCAGGTTGACTTCTATCCAGTGTTCCAAAGTCTCAAGGCCCCCTGAGGAGGGCCGGATTTGATAAGCGCAGCGAAACTAACGGCGCCCGTTCAGGTTCCTGACTGCCCCCGCCGGGTCCCGCGCCTCAGTGATCGACCTTCCCACGATAAGATAGTCGGCCCCCGCCCCGGTCTCGGGCTCTCCCCCCTGGGCACCGACGCCAGGCGAGAATATCATGCACCCCTTTCCCACTATCTTCCTCGCCTCGGCGATCCTCTCTGGGGACTTCGAGGACACCACCACCCCGTCCGCCCCCCAATCGCGGGCCCTCTCCGCGAATATCCTGTAGAGCGGCTTCCCAGAGTCCGTGACCAGCCCATACCCCTCGTCGGCTCCTTTGTGGCTCATGTACACAAGGAGCACGACCCCTCCCCCCTTTTCGTGGACCCTCTCGATGACCGGCCCCAGCCCCTCCTCCTTCCCGACGAACGGGTTCGCTATGAAGCAGTCGAAACCGTAGGCGAGCAGGGAGTCGGCGATGTTCATGTTCGTCGATTCGATGTCGTTGACCTTCAGGTCCGCGATGAGCGGGAGGCCCGCCCTCCGACAGACCCTGACCAAGCCCCGAACCCCCTCCAACCCGAAGGGCAGGAGGAGGTGGTGGTTCATCTTCACCGCTGCTATCTCCTTTTTCGTTGCAGTCAGGACCTTTTCTGCCGCTCTGAGCCTTCCCGCGTGGGGTCCAGAGAAGTCGAGCGCCAGGACTACGCGGCTTCCGCTTCTTTTCGAGGACTCCGACAGGCGGTCGTTGAAGGCGCCCTTCATCCAGACCCCTTCCCGTGGGCACTCCCGACAAGGTCGTCCAGGCGTGAAAGCCCCTTACGTTCGAGATACGAAATTATCCCCAGGTTGATGTCGTTGAACACAGCCATCTTGGCCAACGTCCCTGTCCCCACCTGGACCGCGTTGGCCCCGGCCAGCATGAACTGCACCGCGTCCTTCCAGGTCACGACCCCTCCACACCCCATGATGGGGACGTCGAAAGCCTCCCTCAGTTCATAGACGCAGCGAAGGGCTACGGGCCTGATGGCCGGACCCGACAGGCCCCCGTAGACGTTCGAGAGCGAAGGCCGCCCGCTTTCGATGTCGATCGGGACCGACCTTATCGTGTTGATGGCGGTCAGGCCGTCCGCCCCGGCGTCAACCGCGGCCGCCGCCACCTCCACCAGCCTGTCAGTGTTGGGCGAGAGCTTGGCGAATATTGGCTTCTTGGTCCTGCTCCTGACCGCCCTGACCACCCTGGAGACCTCCTCCGGGTCATGCCCAATCTCCGTCCCCACCCCTTCCACGTGCGGGCAGCTGAGGTTGAGCTCGTACGCGATGAATTCGTTGCCGTCGAGCTTTTCCACCACATCTCCGAACTCCTTTCCATCCCCCCCGAAGATCGAGACGATGACCGGCAGGCTCCTCCCCTTGACGGAACCCAGCTCTTCCGAGAACTTCACTGCTCCCGGATTGGGGAGGCCGGCCGCGTTCACCCAGCCCGAGTCTACCTCAACCAGCGTAGGCTCCTTGTAGCCTTCCCGCGGCCTCGGACCGATTGACTTCGTGACGGCGGCGCCCGCCCCGAACTTCAGGGCGTCGAGAACCCTGCCGAGGGAGGTGCCCTGGACCCCAGAAGCCAGGATAGTGGGGTTCTGAAGGTGCAAACCATCCGTTTCCACCCTGATTGCATCAGCACTCACCTGTCGCCACCTCCGACCTGTCGCATCACGGCGTCGCGGTCCTTCTTCGTCATCTTCTTTGCCTCGAAGAGAACGTCAACCAACTCCTTGACCGACACGTAGGAGTGCAGCGTGATCCCGACTGCTCCCAGGTTCTTCCCTCCACCCTCTAGCCGGTCAACGAGCACGACCGCGTCATGAACGACGCACCCCGACCTCCTCAGACCCTCCGCGGCGGAGATTAGGCTCCCTCCCGTGGTCACCAGGTCGTCCACAACTACCGCTCGCCACCCCGGCTGCAGCGCCCCTTCGACCTGCCTCCCAAGGCCGTGTCCCTTTTCCTCTCGCCTGACGTAGACCATCGGCTTCTTCAGAAGGAAGGCGAGCGGGGACGAGATAGTGACCCCTGCAGTGGCCACCCCGGCCACGACATCGTAGTTCTTCGCTCCCAACCGGTCCACCATTGACCCATAGGCGCCGACCACGGCTCCGTAAACCTCTGGGAAACTTGGAATCATCCTCAAGTCGAGGTAGTATGAGCTTGCTTTTCCGCTTGAGAGCGTGAACCTCCCGAACCTGACAGCCCCTACTTCGAAGAGGGCTCTTGCGAGCTTCCCCACATCTGGGCTTGAATGAGAATCCAAGGAATCACCCGGCAATTCCGCGAGCCGACGCTTCTCCGATGTTGAACCCGCCTCCTCGTTTAGGCTCGTTCCGATTTAAGGTTTGGTGGCCATGATTCAGTTTTGCGAGGACCTCCCTCATCTCAGAATATCCGCGCGGGTCTACCTCCGTCGTCTGGGCCGCGTCCACGTCGATCACGTAGACCGAGTTCAAGTGCGCTCGCATCAGGTCCTCCTCCAGTATCGGAGGGTCGTCGTAGTATTCGTCGGTGAGCGCCTTGATTTCCACCGCCTCCTTCCTCGTCCTCAGGCGGGGAGGCTTTACGAAGAATTGGGAGAAGTCAAGAACATACGAGGGGGTCGTCCCGAGGGCGAACTTTCCTGAAAATCTGCTGTATCTAGCGATCTTGCTAGCGATCCTGCTGCGGGCGTAAAGGGACGGCTCGAGCGCCGCCTCCGGCGGGATGAATCCGGTCTCAATTTCGACGATGAGGGGCCCGTCCCCCCTGCTCCCGATCACGTCGCACACCAGGGTCCTGTCCAGCCTGTGCTCTACCTTCACTTCGTAGCCTTCCTTTACAAGGCCCTTCGCGCACACCAATTCCAACGCGGAGTGGTTGATCTTTACCTGGTTCTTCCTGTAGAGGCCGACGAGCATGTTGGCTATCCCAAAGACCTTCGAGCGCACTGACTCGTCCTCCCCCCTGCACGCCCTTCCGGCCAGCTCGTAGAGGTCTGCCTTGAACCTCCTTACATCCAATCATCCGAACCGAGCCTGAATCGGTATTAAAGCAGGGCGAGTCTCATTTCGTTCGTGCCCTACTCTCCTCGAGGATGCGTTTCACTTCGTCGTCGTCTACCTGCTCGAAGCTAGAGTAGAACTCCCCGATAGCAAGAAAGGACTCAGGGGTGTGGAGGCAGACCACCCTGTTCCCGTCCTCGGCCAGCGTCTCCAAAGCACCTGCAGGAGCCACAGGGACTGCCACAACCACCTCCCTCGGTCCAAGCTTCTTCACCGACATCACTGCGGCGCCGACCGAACTCCCAGTCGCGATCCCGTCGTCCACGATCAGGACCGTCTTCCCGCCCAGCTGAGGGTAGGGCGCGTCTCCCCTGAACCTCTTCGTCCTGTCCTTCACCTCTTCCCTTTTCAAGGCGATCTGTTTCCGGAGATACTCCTCAGACGCGCCCAGGGATTCCGCGGCCTGCCTGTCGATTATGACTTCCCCTTCCTGCGTCACCGCGCCCAGGGCGTACTCAGGTTCTCCTGGCGCCTCGATCTTTCTGGTCACGACAACGTCGAGGGGGGCGCCGATCAATTCCGCCACCTCGTTCGCCACCACCACTCCGCCCCTTGGAATGCCGAGAACGACGACATCGGTCCCCTTCATGTCCTTCAACGCGTCACCCAACTTCCTCCCCGCGTCCACCCTGTCTCTGAAGATCATCCTGAACGGCTCCCCGCCACACAGCACCGGCCCATATGATATTTGGTTGCCTCGCCCGGCTTTCAGGAGGGATGTGGCTTTCCTCCGACGACGGCCTCGTAGCGTGCCTCCATCTCCGTCGTCCCGGTTTGCCCTCGGTATGGCTTCCGTGAAGTCCGGGTTGCCCCGTCTCTACGCGCCACCATCCCGCTCGCGGACGGTACCTTGCGTCTAGGCTTTCCCAGACGCCTCATCTGTCCCGCGAATCCATCCTTTTCCTGGCCGGACGAGTGGAGTGATAGGACCCTCGTCTGGTATAAATCAGTTGTGGGAGTTACTCGATTCTGAAAACGACCCGCCGATCATGTCGTGTCCATCGCAGGCGCCTTCTCCATTGGGGCGTCCCTGCCGACGACCCAGATCTCCCACCCGTTTCTGAGCTTCATGTCGACCCCTCTGAGCCCTCCTCTGGGGACTGCGAGAATCCTCCTTACTGATCCCATTAGAAAAAGCCCTGGCTGGAACCACACGCTCCGGTAGTTCTTCCTCGAGAACCTCTTCATGTTCGGATGGGTCTCGCACTCGACCAGGACTATCTCCTCTGTTTGGCCCTCTCTCCTGTACCCGAGCAGGTCCGGCCGGTACGAGTCCCACCACAACCATCTCCCGGGCGGGTAAAGGGGCTCCTCGACGACGCGGTAGCTCTCTCGCTCCAGCTCTCTCCTTACGACGTCCTTCATGGACCGGTGGACAGAAGATTCCGCCACCCCCCCGCCTTGCCATCCGGCGCTTTTCAACCGGGTGCTCCACAAGATTCGAGCAAGGGCCAAGAATTGTCGGCTGATTTCCGGGGCGTTGATACGGAGGTCAAGGGAAAATCTCCCGTTTGTGAGCAACTAATGTCAAGCTAGGATAACAGTGGGCTCCCCCCGGCTGGATGTCAGCTCTCTCGCTGTTGGCTGGGTCGAGAGTTGGGGCGACAGACCGCGTCGAAGTCGGTTACGCGCGACGCCGGGAATATTCCGGTCTGCCCCTCGACTCGAAGTCCGGCCTTGTGTCCGCGAGAGCAAGGTGCGGTCCGACGAACGCGCCTCGGGAAGACGGAGAACCCGGGAAGGTGAAGGACCCTTCCCCGAACGGACGAGGTGCAGAGCCTCTGCTTAGCACCGGACCCGGACGGAGAAGCGCCTGACGCCCGAACATGGTTCGATGTCTGAACGAAGCGCGCAAGGGAGACCGGACCGAGCTCGAAACGGACAGACGAAGACAGCGAGGGGCGGCTTTGGCGTTTTGATAAGGACTGCCCAACAGCCACGGGAATCGTTATAGAACAAAGCAGGGGAGGCACGCCCGATGAACGAGTCATCCGCGCAGAAGGGGGACACGGTCAGCGTCCACTATGTGGGCCGCTTTCCGGGCGGCAAGGTGTTCGACACCAGCATGAGGTCGGAGGCCGACAAGGCCGGGCTGTTCAACCCTGCAAGGGACTACAAGCCACTCCAGGTGACGCTCGGTGCCCGCCAGGTGATAAGCGGCTTCGAGGAAGCCCTCATGGGAATGAAGGTGAACGAGACGAAGGAGGTCACCCTCCCGCCGGAGAAGGCGTACGGACGGACCGGCAAGCACCCGATGGCCGGGAAGACTCTCCAGTTCAAGCTGCTAGTCACCAACATCAAGAAGCCTTAGGCTGGTTCCCGCCTGCGACGAGCGCTTATCTAGTCAGAGTGACTATCCGCCATCGTTGGCCAGGCGAGCGTTCACAATCGACACCGGCAAGGAAAAAATCCCGGTGGAAGGGCACGCCCACCAGAACGTAGCCGTAAAGTACCTGATGAAACGAAGACGGAGCCTGATTTTTACGAAGGACCCGGCCAAGGTGGAGAAGCTTTTCGCCGACGTCCCCCAGGAGATCAGCATAATCGGGGCGAACGTCACCAAGAAGTACAGGGTTGCCTGGGAAAGGGTAGGAACAGGGGAGTTCCCTGGGGCCAGGTTCACGTTCACACTCGAAGTAGTCCAGTAAGACACCCTTTTCAACAGGGATTTTGACGGCTTCGCGTATTGCCCGGTTACAGAAAGAGCGCCTACGCCGACGCGATTGAGCGGGTCAGGGCGCAGCACGCGCACGACATCAAGCCCTCACGCGCAACGGTCGAATGTCCCCAGTGCGGGACCCGGCAGGTGATAAACGACACCCCAGGGCAGCGCCGCTGCGTCAAGTGCGGCTACGAGTTCAGGCCAGGCAGGCCGGCGCCTACTTCTTCCATGTCATAACCCTAGTCTCCCCAGTCTTCGAGTCCTTCCACGCAGCATAGCCTGTTCCGCAAGAGGAGCAGACGAACCTCTGAACATTCATCGGTTTGGAGGTCTTGGCCCCTCCCGTCCATTCGGTCGCCGGGCGGGGGTTCTCCATCTCACACTTCGGGCACTTGACCACGCAGACTCAGCGTGAACTCGACGCTCAGGCTTATCTACTTTGGACGCAAAGGCGAAAGTGCATGATGCAAAAAATGCCCCGGCCGACGGGGGTGACGGTCCTGGCAATCCTTGACATGGTTGGCGGGATCATAGCCCTTCTGGGCGGTGGACTCATCCTCGCAGGGTCATCATATCTAGGCACACTCGGCTACGGCCAGTTCGCAGGCCTGGCAGCGGCGTTCGGCGGCGGACTCCTCGTCGTCGGAGTCCTGGCCATAGTCGTCGGATACGGCATGTGGTCGGGAAAAGGGTGGGCGTATCTTCTCTCCATCGTCCTGTACATACTCGGAATCGTCACCAGCCTGGGCTCGCTGGCGTTCGGGAACTACTCGAGCATAGTCGGGCTCGTCATATACATCATCATCATCTGGTATCTCTGGAAGCCACACGTCAAGGCCTACTTCGGCAGGGGAGCACCCCCACCGATGGCTCCGGCTTCGATGCCTCCCCCATCCACAACGCCATAAGCGTCCGCGTCAAGATTTCTCAAAGTATTTTTTTAGCGGCTCCCAGTAGAAGTCCTTCCATCCCTGAGCGTACTCATCCACCTGCTCTTCGGGGACCTTCGAATGGACCATGCTCAGCTTCGTCCTCTTTCCCTTCCTTGAAAACGTAATCTCGACGACTGACGGAGGGTAGCCTTCCGGCCATCCGGTGGTCTTCCACTCGTGCAGGATGCGCTTCCCTCCCTCGAGCTCGACGTACCTTCCCGTGATGTACCCGTCCCACGCAGTGAACTTCCCCCCGACCTTCTTTGATCCGGTCGCCGTGGACCCGGTGAAGGCCTCGTGCTTCTTCGGGTCGACGTACGCTTCGAACACTTCCTCGGGCGAGGCCTCCAGCACCACGCTCTGCCTGATGACGGCGAACTTCTGGGCCGTGGTCATGCCTGAGCCAGGAAACTCAGGACCGCGTCGTTGAAGAAGCCAGGGCTCTCCATGTGAGGGAAGTGCCTGGCGCCGGGGACCAGGACTGACCGGCACCTCGGGATCGAGCGCGCAAGGAGCTGGCCAATCTTCCTGAGCCAAAGTGCGCTCATCTCCCCGTTCACGACCAGGGCAGGGCACGCTATCTTCCCTGCCTCCTTTGCGGTGAACCTCGGGAAGACAGTCTTCAACTCAGCGATGGTCTTGGCATTGTCCAGCATCATCTCCCTCGTCTCCGGGCTGAACCCCGTGAACGCGCCCGGGGAATCCTGCACCCCCTCGACGTTTAGCTTGACTGCCTTCTCGAGGTCCCCGGCTTCAAGGGCTTTCAACGAGGGAGCGAGGCTCTTGCTCTGGAACCTCCGAGCCGAGAGCGCCACCGAGGGGCTCTTCAGCAAGAGGGCAAGGACCTGCGCGCTGCTCGCCTGGTCCGCCACAAGAAAAGTCGAAACCGCAGGCTCGACCAAAACGAGAGACCGCACCAGGCCGGGCCTTTCCGCAGCAAGGAAGGCGCTGACGAACCCCCCGTAGGAGTGCCCGACCAGGTCGACGGGTCCGCCGCCGATCTTCTCCAGGAAGACCTTCAGGTCGGACGCGTTGTTCTGGACCGTCGAATCCATCACATCTCCATCCCTGGTGTTCGGGAAAGCGTACCTCCTGCTGACGGCCACCATCCTCCGACCCCTGGAAAACGGCTCAGTCTGCGCAGTCCAGGCGCGATAGTCGGTCGGGACTCCGTGCACGAACACGGCGGTCCTCCCCTCCCCCCTGCCTTCGTAGAAGAGCTGGACTCCCACTGCGTCGAAGGTGGGCATCTGGCCCGGCGTCCCCGCGGTCGCTATATTGGTTTGTTCAGGCCTTCTTCCAGGCCTGAGCCCTCTTGCAGAAGTCCTCGGCCTCCTCCATCGCCTTGCCGCAGTGCTTGTAGTGATTCACGACCTCGCGGAGCATCTCCTCAATCGGAGTCGGGGCGCCTGGGCAAAGCGAGTCCAGCTGGGCCCTGACTTCCATCAGGGGCTGCCATATTTCCGGAGGGACGTTCAGCGGAACTCCCTGCTTGTTAGGTTCCATGCCGCTTCATACCCGCGGGCGATTATTTTAGGTTGGGAGCCCCCCGGGAGTCTAAAGTCCGATGCTGTTGATTACCCCGCCCGAGTTCCCGTCCAAGACCAGGACGATCTTGTTCCCCTTGTGGTCGTATCTGGCGAACCAGACCGGCACGTGGAGAAGTTCCGCCTCCCCGACATCTGACTGCGTCTCGAGCTGCTGGACCATGTGATGCGCGGAATGGGCCTTCTCCGACTGCAGCTGGTCGACCATGGTCTTCGCCTGCGACTTCGCCACCTCCTCCCCTACGTCCCCGTTGAGGACCTTGATCCCCTTCACCTTCGACTCGTCGAAGAGCGTCCTCTCGGACAGCACGAACTGATAGTCCTTGGGCTGGTATTCCGTGAGCGCTTTCAGCGCCACCACCGGGAAGTTGTACGCGTTGTCCATCTGATATGCCCTGCTGTTCCCCTGGCCTCCCCCGACCCCTCCCCCGCCCATCATAGTCCCCAGGAGCACCCCAGTCATCATCCCGGCCCCGCCTCCACCGCGCCTACCACCAGCCATCGCACCCCCGAGAATCCCGGCTATGGCTGCGGTCGTTGCAATCTGCCCCGCCTCGGCCGCCATGTCGACCGCGACGAGGGAGGTCCTTGCCGAGACCGGGACCAGCCAGTACGGGACCAGGGCGAGGCTCATCTCCTCAAGGTTCGAGGACTCCTGGAGGTGCCGGTGGAGGAGCCCCCGGTCCATCAGGTCGTGCACGGTCTTGAGCACCCGGTCTTCCTGAGAGAACTTCACCGGCAGCATCGTATGCTTGTTGATGCTCTTCCACCCCGCCGTCCCGAGGGTGACCCCGCTCCCGCAGTACGCGCACGTAATCAGCATCTCCCCAAACTTCGGGGAGATCGGCGCCCCGCAGCTGGGGCACTTCAGGGAGGTCGCCCCGGACGGCGCGATCACCTGCTGAGGCGCGTCCGGTTGAGTCTCCTGGGTCAGGGAGACCTTGGCCCCGCACTTCAGACAGTAGCCGGCGTCATCCGGAAGTAATGTGCCGCACTTTGGGCAGTACACCAGACCACCCTACAGCTTTTGGCCGCAGTTGGCGCAGAACTTCGTCCCCGAGGCCACCGCGCTCCCGCAATTCGGACAAAACTTCGAAGCTCCCGCCGGAGGAGGAGGGCCCTGTTGCGACTGCTGAACCTGCTCTGTCCCGCAATTCGGACAGAACTTCGTCGAGACCGGGATTAGAGAGCCGCAGTTCGGGCAGCTCTTGTTCTGGGCCTGCGCCATCCCCCCGGCCATCTGGCCCCCGATAGCGTACCCGACCCCTAGCCCCGCGCCGAGCCCGGCCGTCACCCCGGCTCCTCCCGACGGGTTCTTCGCAGCGTCGTCGATTGCCTTCCCGGTCTGGTACTGCATGTAGTTCACCCCCAGCACCTGCATTTCCGACCTGGTGTCTATCGCCTTCTGTACCTCATCCGGAAGGCTGATGGTCATTCCAGAGATCTTGTTGATCTCTATCCCGTACTGGCCGACGTGGTCGGGTCCGGAGGCGAGGACGATCTGTTCCAGGTTCGTGAGGTTCGCGGCCAGGTCGGTCACCTTCAGCCCTTCCTGCTTCATCTTTCCCAGGGCGTTGTAGACCAGTATGACCATCTGTTCCTTCACCCTCCCTTCTACGTCGTCAGATGTGTCCGCATCGAAAGTTCCGACGAACTGGTTGATGAACAGCTCAGGGGACGAGATCTTCCACCTGTACTCCCCGAACACCCTTAGGTTGACTATCCCGAACGTCGGGTCCGTGAACTGATAGGGCTGGGTGCTCCCGAACTTCCCGTCGAGATACCTCTTCGGGATGTAGAACACCTCCGCCTCCTGTTGCACCCCGGTCAGGAACTTCAGTAGCTTCCCCACTACCGGAGCGTTGATGTCCGTGAGCGCGTACCTGTTCGGCTGGTCGAAGTAAGTCAGCACCTTTCCGTCCCTGTAGAAGACGGCCGTCTCGTCCTCCCTGACGACGATGTTGTCGTTGAGGCGAATGTTCCGCGGGACCTTCCAGAGGACGCTCCCCTGCTTGAACTGGTCGTCCCACGCGACTGTCGTCGACCCGAAGACGCTCCCTCCCGAAGCCGGGACCGGGTCCTGCTTCTTTCCGAACAAACCCATCCCTACTTGAGGGCTACCCCCTCAATCGTCTCCATCCTCATCGCCCACGTCCCCCTGATGTCCGAGACCGTCTTCGAAAGCTTCTCGAGCGTCGCCTTCAGGTCGTTTGGGGACCCCGCGTCGTAGCCGACCCTCTCAGGGGTCGTGGACTCCTCGAACTGGAACACAGTGCTTACTGCGGAGTAATCGTATTCGTACAGCTTGTTGAGCTTGTCCTCGTTGACCTGAATCGGAGCGACCCACCCTGCGTATCCCTGTGCCGCGTGCCTCACCTCCCCGCTCAGACGCTGCACCTGCGATATCAGGGACCCGACCGAGGTCAGGTTGTTCAGGTCGTCGGCCCCGGCGACCTGCTTCCGCAGCTGCTCGAGGTTCCCCTTGGCCCTGTCCAGCCTGTCCGCCACCTGGTTCCGGAGCATCTCGTCCGAGACCCTGATGTCCTCCTTGGACCTGTAGCCGCGAAGCCCGGGAATCAAAAGCTGGAGCTTCTTCAGCCCTCCCCGGTTCGCCTCGACCTGCTGCCTGATGTCCGGGTTTCCCTGAGACAAGGCTGTTCTGAAAACTCGGCGCGCTCGCATCGATATAAGTATTGGGAACGTTTATGGGCATTTGGAGCCGATTCGCAATCGATGGACCTGAAGGACCTCAGGACAGGTTGCAGCGGCTGGTCCTACAAGGACTGGTCGGGGCCGTTCTACCCGAAGGGCCTGCCCGCAAAGGACTACCTGAAGTTCTACTCGCGGGTGTTCAACTGCGTAGAGATCGATTCCAGCTTCTACCGGATACCGAACGCGTTCATGATCGGCCAGTGGTCCCGCAACACCCCGGAGGGTTTCACATTTGCCCCCAAGCTCCCGAAGAAGATAACCCACGACAACAAACTGGAAAACTCAGAGTCCACCCTCACCTACTTCTACAGCATGGTCAGCAAGCTGAAGGACCGGCTCGGTCCGGTCGCCATCCAGCTCCCTCCCTCCGTCAAGCTGTCGACCCATCTCAAGGTGATGGAGAAGTTCATCTCCGAGCTGAGGCCCGAATTCAGGCACGCGGTCGAGTTCAGGCACAAGTCCTGGTTCACCCCCGAGGTCTACAGGCTCCTCAGAAAGAACAACATCGCTATGGTCTGGTCCCTCAACCAGTACGTCGAGACGCCTCCGGAGGTGACCGCGGACTTCATCTACGTCCGCATGGTCGGAGACAGGGAGATTGACAAGTTCGACAGGATACAGCGGGACAGGTCGGAAGACATGAAGCGGTGGGCGGAGGCGGTCAGGGAAAACTCCGGGAAGTTCGAGTCAGGATACGTGTTCTTCAACAACCACTTCGCCGGTTTCAGCCCTGAGTCGAACAACGAGTTCCGGAGGCTGCTCGGCCTCATGGAGCAAGACTGGAAGCCGGGGGTGTCTGAGCAGCAGACACTCCTCGGGTAGTTAGTCCATGCCTGAAGCAAGCCGGGTCATCCTGCACGTGGACCTGGACGCGTTCTACGTTTCCGCCGAAACCCGGGAGCACCCTGAGCTGAAGGGGCTCCCCGTCGTGGTGGGGGCAGACCCCGAGGGGGGGCGGGCGAGGGGCGTAGTTCTGGCCTGCTCGTACGAGGCCAGGAAATTCGGCCTCCGTTCCGGGATGCCCATCTCCACAGCGTACCGGCTCTGCCCCCAGGCCAGATACCTCCCGCCCGACTGGTCTCTCTACGAGAGGGTCTCGACCGAGGTGATGTCGACTCTCAGACGATTCGCCGACAAGTTCGAGCAGGCGAGCATAGACGAAGCCTTCCTCGACGTCTCCACGAGTGCAAAGGACGAGTCCTCGGGAAAGAAGGTGGCCCTGGAAGTGAAGAGGGCGGTCAGGGAATCGGACGGGCTCACCTGCTCGATAGGGGTGGCCCCCAACAAGTCCGCGGCCAAGATCGCTTCCGACAGGAACAAGCCCGACGGGCTGACCGTAGTGCCCTTCTCGGACGTCGAAGGGTTCCTCGGACCCCTCCCGGTCTCGGTGATCCCTGGGATAGGTTCGAAGACGCAGGCCTTCCTCAAGGATAAGGGGATCGAGTCCGTGAGCGAGCTGCAGAAGGTAGACGGGAAGCAGCTCCTGAACTGGTTCGGGAAGAACGGGGTCTGGCTGTGGGGGGTCATTCACGGCCAGGAGAACATCGAGGTCAGGCAGCAGGAGACGAAGTCCCTCAGCGTGGAGAGGACCTTCAAGGAGGACCAGGAAGACTTCCGTGCCGTCCGGAGAGAGGCGGCTGACGCGGCCTCGGAGCTCGCCCGTCGCGTGAAGTCGTCCGGGTTCCACTACCGCGTAGGGGGGATCAAGATCAGGTTCCGGGGGTTCGAGACGCACACCAGGGAGAAGACCCTCACCAGCCGCACCGACAGCGAGGAGGCCCTGAAGGAGGTGGTCGACGGGCTGCTCGACGAGTTCGAGTCTGAGCTGAGGCCGGTCAGGCTCGTCGGGGTCAGGGTGGCTGACCTTCAGCGGGTTTCTTCCGGCCCCTCGAGGCTCGACGATTGGCTCGGGACCTGAGCCGGTCCGCCGGATTCTTCGGGAAGCTTTGCGTCCTTGAAGAGGAACCAGTAAAGGCTGATCCCGAAGACGTACAGCACGGTGGCAATGTAGAAGGGGAGGGCGAGAAGCCCCTCCTTGATCAGGACCCCGCCCGACTTTCGCGGCAGCAGCCCTTTCCTCCGGGTCCCTTCCGCGGAGCGGGTCGACTCTCGGACCTTGAATATCAGCGGGGTCGTCGACAGGCTGAGCAGCGCCACCGTTGCATAGAGGGCCATGTGCGCTTCTCCCCCGGTCAGCCCGAACCCCTGAAGGAGGGTCACGGATGAAATCGCGAACCCCCCGATGGCGCCCGACACCCATCCGAGGAAGGCGAACAGGGAGAACGCGACAGTCCTCTTTTCGTTCCCGGCCTTCTCTGCAAGGAGCGAACCGACGGAGACAGCGTACGCCGCCTCCCCGACCCCCTCGAGCGCCGCGACCATTAGGACCAGCGAGACACTCCCGGGAAGAGAGAACCCGATTAGGCTGAGGCTCGCGCAGACGTTCCCGAGGACGAGCATCCTCCTTCGCCCGTACCTGTCCGCGAGGATTCCTACGGGGAAGCTCGCGACGACAAGGGAAGCCCCCATGACCCCGATGGTGGTCCCCGCTGCGGCCGGGTCGAACCCGCGGACGTCGGACAGGAAGAAGGAAAGGTCTGTGTAGAGAAAACCGATGGCGACGTTGGGGATCAGGCTGAGGTAGATTAGCAGCTTCGCCTCCCACGGTATCCCCCGGTACTCGGTGAACAACCGCCGTCCTCGACGAGCGACAAGCGGTCACTATAAAGCAGAAAGGAGCCGCGTTCCTTGCGGCTTGCGGCACCTCGGCAAAAGTGACCTCTCGCTCGCCTTCGACATCGGCGGGACGTTCACAGATATCATATCGGTCGGGAGCCGCGGGGTCAGGGTGCTGAAGCTCCCCACTTCGGCGAACCCTGCCGACTCCTTGATCGAAGGGTCGACCTTCCTTGGCGAAGATGCTCGGGGAGCCGGCCTTGTTTCCCACGCCACCACGCTGGCGACCAACGCCCTCCTGACCCGCTCGAGCCTGGCCAGAACAGTCCTGATCACGAACCAGGGGTTCAGGGACATCCTCGAGGTCGGGAGACAACGCAGGCCCGAGATCTATTCGCTTGAGGTCCGGCGGCCGAAGCCCCTGATACCGAGAAGGGACAGGCTAACGGTCGCATGCAGAATCGGGGGGAGCGGCAAGGTCCTCGAACCGCTCGACCGGAGTGGCGCCATGAAGGTCGCGAGGAGGGTGATTCGCGGAGGTTTCGATTCCGTCGCAGTCTGCTTCCTCAATTCGTACCTGAACCCTATTCACGAGCTCCAGATGCGGGACATTCTGCGCGAGGAGGGGTTCGGCGGGCACGTCAGCGTCTCGAGCGAGGTTGACAGGGAGTACAGGGAATATGAAAGGACGAGCACGACGGTCGTGAACGCCTGCCTCGTCCCCCTCATGGCCGGATACATGTCGGAACTTTCAGGCTCGCTTCGAAAGCTGGGGAGCCCGGCCCCTCTGCACGTGATGAACTCCGACGGCACGATGGGAACGGCCCGCGCAGCCGCGACCCGGCCAGTATCGTCGATAGAATCCGGTCCGGCAGCGGGGGTGGTCGCCGCAAGGAGGCTGGCGAGAGAACTCTCCCTTCGCAGGGTGATTTCATTCGACATGGGAGGGACCACTGCGAAGGCCGGGACTGTCATCGACGGCGAGGCGGAGGTGATCGAAGAGTTCGAAGCAGCAGGCCGAACCCACAGCGGGAGGTCGGTAGCGGGGAGCGGATATCCTGTCAGGGGGACCTTCATCGACCTCGCCGAGGTCAGCGCGGGAGGAGGGACGGTTGCCTGGCTCGACGAGGATGGGCAGGTCAACGTGGGACCCGATAGTGCCGGCTCCATCCCTGGGCCCGCCTGCTACGGAAGGGGCGGGACTAAGCCGACCGTCACCGACGCGAACGTGCTGCTTGGCAGATTAAGCCCCAGACACCTCCTTGGAGGGGCCATGAAGATACAACCTAGGCTGGCGGAGAGGGCCTTCCTTACCATCTCTCGCCAGAGGGATATCAAAAAGACCGCCCTGGCCGTGGTCAGGATCGTCAACAGTATGATGGCGAGGGCCGTATCGCTCGTCAGCGCGGAGCGTGGGAGGGACCCGAGGGAATTCACCATGGTAGCGTTCGGGGGCGCGGGTCCTGTACACGCATGCGACCTGGCAGAAGACCTTGGAATCACCGATGTTGTCGCACCCGTGCACGCGGGCCTTTTCTCCGCGTACGGCCTCCTTTCGGGTGACCTGGCGACCACCTTCACCCTTCCGGTGATGGGAGCGGCTCGGTCTCTCGGGAATAGGTTCAAGCAATTGGAGCAGGCGGCGGCCAGAGACATGAAGAAGAACGGATTCAGCGAGTTCTCCTTCGCGAGGTCGGCCAAGGCGAGATACAGTGGGCAGTCGCACGAGCTCCTTCTGCCTTATTCTGACGACGGGAGCCTGAAGGCCTCGTTCGATTCGAGGCACAGAGAGCTCTATGGATATTCTTCCGACGACCCCCTCGAGGTCGTCAACATCCGCTCTGTCGCGCTCGTCAGCAGGGCGAAGGTCTCTCTCTTGTCATCAAGCTCCACGAGGGCCTCGGTGCGCCCCTGGAGGAGACCTGCCTGGGTCGTAGGGACGGAGTCCGCGGTCCGGGTCTACGACAGGGAGGCCCTCGTGGTGGGGGAGAAAGGGGTCGGCCCCTGTGTCATAGAGGAGTACGACTCGACCCTGGTCGTGAACCCGCACTGGCGGTGGAGGATCGAAGACTACGGCACGAGGCTTTCCAGATGAAGCCAGATGCCGTCGACATGAGGCTGATCAGCGATTCCCTCCTCTATGCAAGCGAGGAGATGGGCCTGGCCCTCCGCAACAGCGCATACTCCCCGAACATCAAGGAGCGCATGGATCATTCCGCGGCCGTCTTCGACCCAGACGGGAGACTCCTGGCGCAGGCGGAGCACATACCCGTCCATCTGGGCTCGCTTCCGTGGGGCCTCAGGAACCTGATCGAAAAGTGCCGGGCCGAGGGCCTCGAACTCAGCGAAGGCACCATGGCGGTCTCAAATAACCCATACGTGACCGGGACACATCTCAACGACGTGACCGTGGTCTCTCCCGTCTACCACAAGGGAGAGCTAGTTGGCTATGTGGCGAACAAGGCCCACCACTCGGATGTCGGCGGGATGGTCCCGGGAAGCATCTCCATGGAATCCCGCACCCTACAGGAGGAGGGGTTCGTCCTCGACCTTGCCCCGCTGACCGAGCGGGGGGAGTTCGTCAAGAAGACGGTGGACGCATTCGCGGCAGCTTCCAGGACTCCGTCGGAAAGGATCGGGGACCTCAAGGCCCAGAAGGCCGCGAATTTCACGGGCATACGGCGGGTCCTGCAGACGGTTTCCAAGCACGGGGCCGAAGCCTACAGGCTGGCCGCTTCGGCCTCGTTCCGGCACTCGGAGTCTCTGATGAGGAACAGGCTTTCACACCTGAAACAGGGTTCATTCAACGCTTCCGAAGTGCTCGAGGGAGAGGAAGGCAAAGAGCTCAAACTACGGGCCAGCGTAACAATCTCGAGCAAGGGCGTCAGCATCGACTACCGGGGAACCGACCGCCAGGTCGACTATCCTCTGAACGCCATCTTTGGGGTGACGATTTCAGGGGCCTACTACGTACTGAGGACGCTCACTGGAGACGACATCCCGGCAAATCACGGCGCCTTCTCGCTCGTTAAGGTGGCCGCTCCCGTCGGTTGCCTCCTGAACCCCACTTTCCCGAGGCCAGTCGGCGGGGGGAACGTGGAGACCAGCCAGAGGAACGCTGACCTGCTCTTCCGTGCACTCTCGAAGGCTGCTCCCGACCTTGTCCCTTCCGCAGCAGGGGGCTCGATGAACAACGTGATGATGGGGGGATTCAGCCGTGGACGGGGTTGGACGTTCTATGAGACCATAGGGGTCGGCCTTGGAGGGTCGAAGCGCTTCGACGGAGTCGACGGTATCCAGGCAAACATGACCAACACGATGAACACCCCCATCGAAGAAATCGAGCGGTCGTTCCCCCTGATGATAACGAAATACGAGTTCAGAGCCGGGAGCTCCGGACGGGGCCAGCGGCGGGGAGGGGCCGGCCTAGTGCGCAGGTTCAGGGCAATGAACGGGAAGACGACCCTCACTGTCCTGGCAGACAGGGAATTGCACCGCCCGTGGGGGCTCAACGGCGGAAGCCCAGGGGTTCCCACGAGGGCGTTCATCATCCGAAGGGGCAAACGATCACGTATTTCCTGCAAGTCGACTCGCAGACTGGAGAAGGGGGACGAATTCGAGATGCGGACCGCAGGCGGGGGAGGATACGGTCCTTTCGGTTCGAGGTCAAAGCGTGACCTGAGGAATGACAGGCAGGACGGGCTAGTCTGGGCGTGAGACCCGCAATCGGGGTCGCGGCTGAACTGTCTGCTCTTATCCTCTCACTCATCCCCATGGCATTCCTCCCTTCGTCCTCGATCCGCCTCCTGTATTTGCTCGTGGCACAGGGGCTCGCGACCTACCTGATCCATTGTCCTGCCCACTATGTCACCGGGAGCCTGATGGGAATCAGGTTCAGCGACATGAGGATCGGCAGGACGACCCTCGCAAGGGCTCTACCGTCGAGACTCGCTCCGCTGGCGAGGTTGGTCCCTATAGTGACCTTGAAGGCGGACAAGGCTTCGCTGCGCGGGTCCTCACCTTCTCGAGGGAGCCTGATGTTTCTCTCCGGGGTGGTCGCATCGTCGGGCGCGGCGATAATCGTTGCCGCCGTTGTGGCCATCGGGCGTAATCCCATCGAAACAGCGGCCACCGTTGCCTTCGCGATTTTCTATCTCTTCTTCGATTTGGCATTCTCTCCAAAGACAGGTGACGTCGCGAGGGCGAGGCGATTCAGGCGAGAGGCTTCCTCGAGAACCGACTGATCCCCAGGAAGGAGATGTCCTGTGTGGTCTTTCCGACCGTGAGCAGGTCCGACACCACCTCGCCCAGCACCGGAGCGAACTTGAAGCCGTGGCCGGAACATGCGCTCACTATCATTACGCGCTCGTCGTCAGGATGAAAGTCCACGACGAAGTTGGAGTCGGGGGTGTTGGTGTACAGGCAGGTCGTCGATGAAATCGGCTCAGGGTTCAGACCCGATAGCTTTCGCGAAATGAATTCCCTGACCGGCCTGACATCGTCCTCGGTCACCTCTCGGTCGACAGTTTCAGGCGCGACCATCTTACCGCCGTGGTGCATCGCGGCCTTCACCCCCTGCCCGACGTCCGGTATGCCATAGAATGTCCTTGCGTCGGCCTCCTCGGCCACGAAGATGGGCATCCTTTCCGCCCCAAATCTCGGGTCCCCTTTGGCGTCGAACCACATGGGGACCTGCCTCTCACACTCCAGAGGGACGACGCCCGGAATTAGGGGTCCCGTCCACGCCCCCGAGCAAAAGACCAGCTTGTTTGCGGAGTAGGTCTCCTTCTCCGTTCGGATTTCGATGCCTTCCTTGCGGCCTCTCCAGCCTGAGACCTGTTCCTCAAACTTGAAGTCACAACCCAGGAGCTTGGCCTCCCCCACGAAGGTCGACACGCATTCTTCCGGGAAGAGGATTCCTGCCCTCTCCTCGAACACCGCGGTTTCCTCATCCTCCAGACTGAAAGCCGGAAAGTTCTCGTTGACCTCACGTCCCGACATCACCCTGTGAGGAAGGGCGTACTGCATGGCGCTCGTGAGGGTGTCCCTTACCAGCCCTCCGTCCCCTGACCCGACCATCAAGCCACCGGTGAGCCTGATCAGAGTCTTCCCTGCTTTTGCCTGGAGTTCCTCCCAGAGCTCGAATGCCCTCCTGACGAGAGGGACATATCTCGGGTCTTCGGCGTATGCCTGCCGGATTATCCGGGTTCCTCCGTGGGAAGAGCCGAGCTTGTGGTTCAAGCCGAATTGTTCTACTGTAAGGACCTTCAAGCCCTTCGAGGCGAGGCTGTTGCTCGCGGACGCCCCCATCGCACCGCATCCGATCACGGCGACGTCGTACTGCGTCACTCTAACCCGCTCCCAAAGTGGGCATATCAAGATTGTAGACCCTTCGATTTATCAGACCGTAGCCGGGGAGAGCCCTGCATGGTCAAGGGTCATGCGGAGGGATTCCTTGTCTTCGTGGTGCATAAGCACAAGGCTACGTCTCTTCACTTCGACTTCAGGCTCGAAATCGACGGGGTCATGCCGTCTTGGTCGGTCCCCAAGGGGCCCTCACTCGACCCGACTGTGAGGCGGCTGGCAATGCCTACGGGAGACCACGACCTTGAGTACAGGCACTTTGAAGGCGTGATTCCCAAGGGCGTCTACGGAGCTGGACCAGTGATGATCTGGGACCACGGGACCTGCAACCCCGAAGCCGAGGTCGCAAAGGGGGTGCGGCGCGAGGCAACCTCGAAGGAGGAAGCGGAGGAACTTGCCAGGAATGGGCTAAAGGAGGGGAACTTGAAATTCCGACTGTACGGGAAGAAACTCCGCGGTTCGTTCGCACTTGTCCGCACCGCCGGGTTCGGGGGCAAGGAGTCGTGGCTGTTGATCAAACACAGAGACGAAAGCTGCGTAACCGGTCATGACGCGAAGGAGTACGACTATTCCTCAGTCAGCGGCCTGTCGATCTCCGAGATTGCGTCTTCGGCTCAGGACCCGGGAGCGACTGGGTGATCGTAACTATCGGCACGATATCGCAGATAGTTCAATGCTCAATTCACTCGGGATTTCCTGTTTTTCCTCGAGAATGGAGCAGAACTAGAATCGAAACTACAGTCACAACCGCCAGCGTCGCGCCAACGAGAATCAGAGGACCGTCCAATACGGAAGTTTGGGTGGGCGTTTGGATTGATGAAGGGGGAGAATAGGAGTGAGTGTAGTCACAGAGGTCTGTCTCTAACTGTCCATTGAGCAGACGTGCGTAGACAGTGTACTGGTGCCCTACTTGGAACGTGTATCCACAAGCCCCTCCGTTGGACGGCGTTAGAACGTCGACCTCGCCGCCCACCGATCCCTTTGTCGAAGTAATAACATCGAAACTCACCGATTCTGAATCTGAAGCGCCAAACACCTTGATGGAGGAAGGCTTGATGTCGGTTACTGTGCCGTCGAATACAGCGTTGGCACCTTGGAACGCCTGTTCTTGAGAAATGCTGGCACAGGAACAGGCATAGGCTCGTCGCGGCGTCCCCATGAACACCAAAAGCGTGGCCACCAACAGAATCACCAAAAAGAGGGGTACCGATTTCACTTGACTGGCCTATCACTTCAGGCTATATTTGACTGGTCGCAAGAACAGCATCCGGTCCAGTATAGGAGACGTCAAGACTCTCAAACAGACGGCATAGGCTTTGGCCAAGCCAGGCGTTCTGCCTTCGATGCGGTCAGTTCACGACCTATTTCCGACTCGTCCCTCACGCCAACAAGAACGAGGCTATTCGTATTGTCTAGGTACTAGGTAAACTATATGGGCCGAGTCTCTCAATAGTTTGCGATTATAACTATCGTTAAATAAGCCAAGAGAGAGCGCGGGCGTGTTGACGGACCGCCGGAAACTGATGACCGCCACTCTTCTGGGGGTGGCGATCGCCTTGATCAAGGGTCCCTTCCAGTGGCCGATAACCGACTACCTGATCATCGTGGAAGCCCCCATCCTCGGGCTTTCCTTCCTGCTCCTTGGAAGGGGGGGCGCGACCTACACGGGTCTTGTCAACGGGCTCCTGCAGTCAGCGGTCAAGGTCAACTTCTTTCCGCTCGACCTGGTCTTCGGGGTCTCCTACGGGGTACTCGTCGACCTGTTCGGCACGCTCCTGCGCGCCAGGACGGGGGAGACCACGAGCATCAAGAGGATGACGCTCGCCCTCGGTCTCGCCAGTACGATAGCCGGCCTGAGCATCGCCTACGCGGTCATCGCTCTCAACATCAACCTGGGTCCAGTGACCTCAAGCCTGACCGCAAGCCAGCTCGTCAACCTCGTCTACATCCCGATAATCATCTGGGGGGTTCTCAGCGGAACCCTGGGGGGTTTCATTGCCGCGAAAGTCTGGGACAAGAACCTGAAGGCGAGGTTCAGGCCAGTGCAATCGCCTGTGAGTTAGGTCATTCTTCCCCGTCGAGCTCGCGCGCAATCTTCCTGCCGAATCTGTAAAGCATCTTGTAGAGGAAGAGGCCCAAGAGCACGAACGCGACCCCGGCAACCGTATCGGCGAGGGTCCCGGTCGCCAGTCCGGCGACGAGAGTCAATACCCCGAGTGCGATGATCAGGATTGCGGCCGTCCGGGAGATTGGGCTGGCCTTCACAGTCGCCGACACGGTCTCGCCTGCGTCCGACCAAAGTTAAACGATTCCGAACGCCACAACCGCTTTAATCTTCGACGGGATTGGCGATGCCATTGACCCCGCCGACCGACGCCATATCGTGCTGTTTCGACGAGGAGTCACGCCAGATGCTGCAGGACTACCGTCGCAAGGGACTGGGGAAAGCCACGAAGATGATTCTGGCCCAGCTGAAAGAATTGGGAATATCCGGGACGACGAGCCTCGAACTGGGGTGCGGGGGGGCGGTCTGACCGTGGGTCTCCTGAAAGGGGGCGTATCGTCGGCGACTGGGTTCGACCTGTCACCGAAGATGGTCGAGGCTGCCAGTGCGCTCGCTTCGGAGTCCGGTTTTTCGTCCACCGCCAGTTTTTCAGTGGGGGACGGCGCGACCAGCGCGCTCCCGACCTCGGACCTCGTGATCCTTGACTCGGTCCTCTGCTGCTACCCAGACGTAAGCGAGCTTGTTGACAACTCCAGCTCTGCCGCCCGTCGAGTCTACGCTATCTCTCTGCCGGACAGCAGGCGGAGGCTGACGAAGATTCTCAGGCCATTCCTCTTCTTTCAGCCGGCTTTCTTGAGGGGGAAGAAGTTCAGGTTCTTCGTCCCTTCTGCGGACAAGATAATTTCGCAGCTCAAGGCGAAAGGGTTCACGAAGGTCTATGACTCCGCCGCAGGGTTCACCTGGTCGGTTCTGCTATTCGCCGCGCCCCGGAAACAGCCAGGGTGAGTCTCTCAGCTCCTCTTTGATTCTTCCCTGAGCAAACGGAAGAGGCGAAACTTGTCCACCTGGCCTGGCGTGAGCTTGTACCCACAGGTTTTGCATTCGATACCCTCTCCCGATTCCCGCAGGCCGAACCACCCGCAGTTCGGGCATTTCATCTGGTCGTCTTGCGTCCTCATCCAAAGGGCCGGAGCGGCCAAGATGGTCTTAAGGTTGGCGAACGCGCGGTAACTCGAAACTGGTTTCACCACAGACGGACTATCCATGCCGGAACTCGGGCTGCCTCGCTGATACCGACGGTTGTTGCCGCATACTTCGACAGAGACGCCTCCGGGAGGACCTGGGGATCAAATCGTCCTTGCGTCAAGATTTTTTGCCCAAACTGGCACGTCGATTAGAGCCGTCGGGATATAGCGACTGAGCGCGACAGAAGCGATGCCGATGAGCTTCGCGAGTAAGTGGCAGAAGAAAGAGGAAAGCCCCGGGTTTTTGGACAAGCTGAGGGACAGCGTCAAAACCCAGTCTCCACTCAAGCCCCAGATCGAGCAGGCGAACAGGCAGATCCGCCTCCTCATCTCGCAGCTCGACGGAACGGTAAATAAAATCAAACAACGCGACTCCACGATTTTCAGGGCGGTCGTCTCTAGCCTTGCCAAGCGGGACATGCAGCATGCCGCAGTCTACGCGAACGAGCTTTCAGAGGTAAGGAAGATGGGGCAGATGGTAACGTCTGCACAGCTCGCCCTCGAACAAATTTCGCTGCGGCTCGGTACCATCACCGAAATGGGCGAGATCGCCACGACCTTGGCACCCGCAGTGTCTATCATCAGGTCCATGAAGGACACCCTCTCGGTCGCCCTGCCTGAAGCCGACAAGGAGATTGGAGAGATTTCGGGACTCCTCAGCACAGTGCTCATCGACGCCAGCTCGTCGAGCGGGCTCTCCCTCAACTTCGGCGCTGCTAACGAGGACGCGCAGAAGGTGTTGGAGGAAGCCGCAGCCGTGGCTGAGCAGAGGATGAAGGAAAGCTTCCCGGAGATTCCGGCAGGCGTGCTCGCTCAGGCCGGAGAGGAAGAAGGGCTCTCCGCGTAGCTCCAGTTCGCACCGAAGTGTCACGACAGACGGGCTCGCCTCCGTCGTTTCGCTGTGTTCTCGACAGCCGTTCCACCATGTTGAACGACCGCACAGGGAAATCTGCTTAATATCCGGAAACGCCGGAACCCTTCAGAAATTGAAGATTCAGAGGGTCAGGAAAGCGCGCGCCGAGGGGCCGGGTTATTCAGACGATGACAGGACCGGCTCAGACACTATCGGGACCGGAGCCGGACGCTCAAAGGGTGCCGCCGCGCTCATCGTGGTTGCGCTGATTCTCATGGCTGGCCTCGTCCTCCTGGTCCCAAACAACCTGTCGATCACGGATGGAATCTCGAGTTTCCTAGCACGGCTCGCATCACACTCTTCTGGCTCCGGCACAAATACCACCTCGTCGTTCAGCCTCTATTCACCGTTGATTCTGAACGGGTCAGCGAACATAACGTTCCCCTCCGATTATGACGCCCTGTCCTCCTACGCGCTGGGTCTCATCAACCAGGACCGGGCCGGCTCGAACCTGAGCCCCGTCCAACAGAGCGCGTCGAAGGTATCGCAACAGCACGCCGACTCTATGCTCCGCTACGGATACTTCAGCCACTGGGACACGCAGGGGTTCAAGCCGTACATGAGATACACCCTCCTGGGTGGGCGCGGAGCGGTCGCAGAGAACATCGCGTATCTTTCCTACTTTCCAGGGCGCTTCTCCTTTACCGCAGAAGTGGAAAACGCCATCAAGGAGTTGGAATACTCGATGATGCACAACGACAGCGCCTGCTGCGACAACGGGCACAGAGACAACATCCTGACCCCCCTGCACAACATGGTGTCCATCGGGGTAGCGTACAACTACACCACGGTCTTCTTCGTCGAGGACTTCGAGAACAACTACATCGCGATGAGCTTCGCGGTCAACTCGTATTCGACGGTTTCGATGTCCGGGACGACCACCCGGTCCGGGTTGGACCCGGGAGAGATCCTCGTCACGTTCGACCCGACCCCCTCGACCGAGACCCCCCGCCAACTCGACACAGGCCCATCAGAATACGACCCAGGGTTGCTCATAGGGGGAGTCCTCCCGCCTTGCTCCTTGACATGCCCAAGGTTCACCCAGGGGATTACCGTGTACGCCGACACCTGGAGCTTTACCGCCACGCGCGCAAGCGTATCGTTTTCGATCTCCAGCTTTGAAAACGCGCGGGGCGCAGGGGTGTACACCTTCTACCTTCTTCTGGGGTCCAACACCACCACGGCTCTGACTTCGATTTCGGTTTTCGTGAACAAATAGGAGTCCGCTCAAGCAGGGCCCATCGCGTTCCTTATGGAGCCCGCGGTAGCCCGCATTTCCTCTCCGGAGAACCGCTTCCTATCGGCGAACCTTCCCCTGTCTTCCATCCTCACGGGGATCACATGGACGTGGACGTGAGCGACGACCTGGTTCGCGGCCTCCCCGTTGTTCTGTACAAACCTGAACCCGTCTGCCCCGACCGCGGAGACGATCGCCTTCGAGACCCTGGACGCCGTCCTGAACAGTTCCCCGATCTCCCCCTCGTCCATGTCCCAGATGGTCTCGCCGTGCTTCTTGGGGCAAACGAGGGTGTGCCCCCTTGAAAAGGGGAATGCGTCCAGAAACGCGAAGTACTTTTCATCCTCGTACACTATGTTCGCGGGCTCCTTCCTCGCCGCAATCATACAGAAGACGCATTCAGACTCGGAGGTGCGCTTCGAGCTGAACACGATCTTCCCTCCTTTGTCCAACAGTATTCGCACCCCGACCAATTCTCTAAAGTCTTGCCCTTCAGCCATTCTTATTACCCGAACTCGGGCCGCAGCCTCTCGTGATCTGCGACCGGTGCAGGGCGGGACAGATGGTTCAGTATGAGCGCAAGCTGGGCACCGGCACGAGCACCGCAACGATAACGGGTTCGAAGTGCGACCGGTGCGGCTACACCGCGCTGGACAACGACGATGATGTCTGGTCAGCCGTGGGGCTCTAACGGGGTCGAACCGAGGCTGCTTTTCGGTAGGCCCGGAGGAAGCCGATTGCGAACAGATCGGCCTGCCTCTCGGTCCCCCTGTGGCGGCCTCCCTTCGAGCGCAGATGATGATAGAACTCGTGGATCAGTACGAATGGGTCGTACAGGTACTCCCTACTCGCGGCCAGAATCTCCTT
The DNA here is from genome assembly GCA_016200045.1 of Nitrososphaerota archaeon. Taxonomy (GTDB): domain Archaea; phylum Thermoproteota; class Nitrososphaeria; order Nitrososphaerales; family Gagatemarchaeaceae; genus UBA183. The sequence goes on from JACQFN010000016.1 coordinate 76,878, forward strand.
GCGGTTCACAGAGTATACCGCAGCCACCCCTTTGGTTCTCCCCTCCAACACGCCTATTCCCAGCTTGGGCGTGCTGACCCGGTACTGTTTGCAGAGCATTTCAAGCCCCTCCTCCGGCTTCGAGTCAAGTATCATCATTACCACCGACGCCTTGAATCCATCGTCAGGCTCCATCCTGGTCGGTCCCGCCCCCCTTTCCGCACTTAAGGCCTCGGCAGGGACTATCCGGTCCTTAACCCACTGGTCAGGTTTCTTTGATTTGGGCATTCAACTTCGTGGGGCGAACGTGTGAGCTCAATGAGCATAGGCAGACGCAGGCACATCAGGCTCGGCGGTCACAGGGTTGCCAAGCTGAGGGGACCACCGACCCTCTTCTCGGTCGGTTAGACCGCCCCGAATGAGCCAATTCAGGGATGGCATGTCGGATTGTACTGTGCATCGTAGCCACATAGCGTCCAGGCCAGCCTCGTTCCGTTGAATACTTCGACCCCGTCGGCCCCCGTCTGGGACGCCGTCCACCCCGCCTGCCCGTGCTCCCAGAAGAACCATGAAGTCGTTTGAGTCGACTCTACCCCGGCGAGAGAAGTGACGAAGTGCTCTCCGTACTGGGGGTACCAGACCGCCCCCATCCTTCCGTCAAGCAGGACGAGGGTCGCGAGAAAACCGTTCCATCCTGGCTGGACCGCCGTCCCGTTGAACCAGTGCCTGGTCCCGTTTCCGAAATCTATTAGGATGTCCGCCTGGTAGGCCGGGACCCCACTCCCTGATTCTGACGCCAAGGCGTTGTACCTGTGCCACAGAGAGGCCAGGGCTGTGGAAGCGTCGATGTAAGAAGAGCCGCTCGTGTTCAGGTTCGCCACGGCATCCGAGAGGACCGAAAGCGTCTCATTGTAGCTCCGCAGAGCGGCGATCAGCTCCTGCTTGTGGCGGGCGTTCGATGAAGCCTCGGCCTGGTAGTCTTCGTAATACAAGACCGCGACGCTCGACGAGATGACCAGCGCTGCGAGAGCAACTGCGAGAATGCCGTAGGAGCGGCCTTCTTCTGCCAATTTCAAAGGCCCCTTCCGCGGAGTCTTGGGATCAGAAGGATTGCCAGAGGGGCGAACACGATTCCAAGAGCGAAGTCTGCCGCTTCATGCACGATTGCGAACGGGATCCCGATTGCCTCCGTCACCGCCAGGTTCCAAAGCGTGATTGATGGCCAGAAGGCGATCAGTGCTGTCGCTGCGTTGGTTTCTACATCCCAGGCGAAGGCGCACATGAGCATTGTAGCACCGAGGAAGACTGCGTTTTCCGAAATCAGTTTCGACCTGTCGCCCCATACTTTGGAGGCCCACCAGCCCGCGACCGCGAATATCAGCTCGCCGGCCACGAGGAACGGGGCTACCGGTCCTGCGAACCCCCAAGGGCTGACGAAGGCCCAGACCGTCTCGGAAATGACAGCGACCGTGGCCCCCATCCTGAAACCAAAGACGTACGCGACCACGAACACGACCGGGTCCAGGAGCTTGACGTTCGGAAAGGGGGCGAGCGCAAAGTCTGAACCGACGATCACGGCGACGAACGCGGCCACCGTCGCGACGTCGGTTGCCCCCTTCACGCTGGCTGGATAATCCAGCCAGTATATAACATAGGCATCCAGCCCCTTCCGAAGGAGAAAAGGCGTTATACCAACTGCTCCTTCCAAGAGCCTATTGCAAGAAATCGTCAGGCTCTTCGGACCAAGCCGGGCCCAGGGGCCTTCCCCGACGTTCGACACCACTCACCTGATCCTGGCAGTCCTGACCGTCGGAGAAGAAGGGTCGATCGGGAGAGGAGCTCTGGCAGAGAAACTGGGCCTGGGTGAAGGCGCGATAAGGACAGTCCTGAAAAAACTCCGAGACAGCGGCTACATCGACGCCAACGCCTCCGGTTGCTACCTCACAGCGAAAGGTCGACAGGTCGACAGGGTGCTGGGGCGTTCCCTCTCCCGGCTGGCCGACATCGGGGAGTCCGACCTGACCGTGGGGAAGAACCAGGTCGCTCTCGCCGTCAGGGGAAAGGGAAAGTCCGTGGGCACGGGAATAGAACAGCGGGATTCAGCGGTCAAGGCGGGAGCTTCAGGGACCACGACCTACGTCGTGGGAGGGGGGAAGTTCACCGTCCCCGGGGGCTCCAAGGACTGCGAAGCTGACTTTCCCGGCCCCGTCTGGAAGGACCTCAGGAGGGAACTTGAGCCCCGGAACGGGGACGCGATAATCCTCTCCGGGTCAGACGATATCAAGAAGGCAAGGCTCGGGGCTCTCGCCGCGGCCCTGACTCTGTAGCTACTTCGTCGCCTGGTCGGCCGGCGCAGGTGCCGGTTCAGTCGCCGACTTGTTTACCTGCCTGTTGATCGCATCCGCGAAGTAGTGGCCTGTTACCATGACCTTTACCGTCTTCACGCCCTTCACCTGCATCAAGCCATCCTTCAGGTCCTGAGATATCTTGAGGGCGAAGACCGGCGGGCAATACTGCGTGGTCGCATGGTATTCGACGTCGACCGCCCCGTCCTTGACGTCGAGCTTGTCGATCAGGTTCATCTCTACGATGGGCATGCCGATTTCCGGGTCGACCACCTTGGAGACCGTCCTCTGCACCTCTCTGACATCCACTTGCTCTGTCGACAAGACTGTTCTGCGACCATTCTGCAGTTTGTGCTATAAAAGATTGCCCTGGAATCAGTTGGAAAGTCCGACACCTTTACAGGTCACTCCATCGCTACGGGAACCATGAGCACGGAGGCAGTCCTGCACGAAATCGAGGAACAGGCCCCCAGGAGGGGACTCCCCATCATCGGAGCGGAGAGGGGCGCCTTCCTTGACGAAGTCGTGCGAAAATTCAGGCCCAAGAGGATACTCGAGGTGGGAACGCTGGTCGGGTACAGCGCGATCAGGATGGCCCGCCTGGTTGGGGACGACGGGCGGATCACGTGCATCGAGGTCGACAGATATATTGCAGAAGTCGCCCGCGCCAACATCGAAAGGGCAGGTCTCTCCGAAAGGGTCGAGATCATCATCGGCGACGCAAAGGACGAAATCTCGAAGCTCAGGGGACGCCTGGACATGGTGTTCCTCGACGCGAGCAAGGACGAGTACCTCACCTATCTGAAAGGGTGCGAACGCTTGCTGAAGCCCGGGGGTGTCGTGGTCGCGGACAACGCGAAGGTGTTCGCTTCGCAGATGAGCGCCTACCTAACCTATGTCAGGAATTCGGGTGGATACAGCAGCTCATACAAAGAGGCCCCCTCCGGAGCCGACGCGGTCGAAATCAGTGTCAGGCGTGAAAGCCGTCGACCAACTGCTTCCAGACCGGGTCCCCGTCGAAAGGCAGGTAAAGCCTGACCCGGTCTACGAGTCCTGAGTAACGCTTCTCAAGCTCCTTCCCAATGCTCTCCCAGGTCCCTTCGACCACGAATTCCTCCAGCATGTCCTCCCCCACTTCTGACCCCATCCTTCCCCACTCCCCCCTGAAAGAGAGCTCCCGGAGCCTGTCGGCGACATCCCCCCAGCCGTGGAGCTCCATCAACGGACGGTAGGCCCTGGTCGACGCATAAAACGCGATCTGTTCCTTGAACGACTCCCTCATCCTTCCGATGTGCCCTTTGCTCGCCCCCACGGCCGCGAACACCGACGCCGCCACCGACACCTCTTCAGGGTTCCTTCCTACCTCGAAGATCCCCTTCGAAAGCGCCGGCTTCACGACCTCCCTGAGGTAGCGGACGGTGTGGAGAGGGTGCACGTGCAACCCGTCGGCCATCTCTCCGGCGAGCCGACACATCCCTCGGTTGACCCCCGCCAGATAGACAGGGATCCGCGGGTTTTCGTTCGGAGGGGGGCTGAAGAACGGGGTCATCAGGTTGACCTTGAAGAACTTCCCCTGGAAGTCGAGCGTTTCCCCCGTCTGCCAGTTCTCCCAGACCTCCCTGAGTAGCTTGACGACCTCTTTCATCTTGGGGGCTGGGCTCTCCCACTTCATCCCGAACCTCCGTTCGATGTGTCCCTTCACCTGGCTTCCGAGACCCAGAATCATCCTTCCCTTCGAGAGGGATTGGATGTCCCACGCAGAGTAGGCGAGGGTCGTCGGGCTTCGAGTGAACGCGAGGGCGATCGAGGTCCCCACCTGGATTTTCTGGGTGTTTACCGCGGCCAGGGCGAGCTGTACGAAGGGGTCGTGCTTGGTCTCGTTGAACCAGACACAGTCGAACCCGCATCCCTCCGCCTTCCTCGCGAGGCCGGGTATCTCCGCGGGGGAATCGGGGAAGACCTCCGCGTCTATTTTCAACGACGGTCTGTGACTCGGACAGCTCTTAAGCTAAAGTCCGGGATGCCTGACGACGGTAATTTGGACTACCTTCCGGTCCTACTCGGTCTTGTCACCGCGGTATGCTGGGGCTCAGCCGACTACCTGTCGCGGCGCCAATCCGAACTGGTAGGGCATTACAGGACTGTGCTCTACTCACACCTGACGACCCTCATTTTCCTCGTGGCGATAGTCGCCGGGGTGAGCCCTTCGATCACCATCGTCCCCTTCCCGTTGCTCCTCCTTGCGGGGGTCGGTGCCTTAAACTTCCTCGCCTTCATCTACTTGTACAGGGCCTTCCACAGGGGGGTCGTGTCGGTCGTAGCCCCGGTGGCCTACACATACCCTGCCGTGACCACGGTGCTCTCAGTCCTGATACTGGGTTCGACGCTGACCTTCACAAGGGGGGCTGGGATCTCGGCGGTGATACTCGGCGTCATCCTTCTGTCGACACGCATCTCCGAGCTCAAAGGGTCAGCGGGCGGGGGCTCACGAGTGAGGATGACATCCGGTCTGGGCTCCGCAGTCGCGGCTTCGGTGCTTTTCGGGACTGTCTACGTGGGTGTCGGGTATGCGACACCGTTCACCGGGTATGCGCTCCCGCCGATAGTGCTGAGGGCGGTCGCGGTGGGAGTCGGTCTGCTTGTCCTTCCGGCTCTGGGAGCGAGCATAAGACCGTCGCGGGCAGCGCTGTCCGTGACTGTGTTCGCGATGGGCGCCTTCGAATCCGTGGGGTTTCTTTCCTTCAACTACGGCGTATTCCTGGGCCCCGACTCGCTCCCGGTCGTCGCCGCCCTTTCAGGAATGGGAGGCGCAGTCGCGGCTTTCTACGGGATTCTCTTCCTCAAGGAACGACCCGAAAGGAACCAGCTCGTGGGCCTGGCCCTGTCTGGCGCCGGAGTCTTCATTCTCCTGCACCTTGGAGGGTAGGCGCCGTGGATTATTTCGCAGCCGTCCAGCAAGGTCGGACCAGGGTCCAGAAGGCCGTGGAAGTCCTGCAGGAGGTCGCGGGCCCGTCGTACCCTCTTCTGTTCCTGAAGATCGGGAACCCCGAATGGACCCCGGTCGGCGAAGAGCTGCTCTGCGCCATCGTGCCGGGAAAGAATTCGACCGGGTCGGTCGTCCTCTGCGATTCGGAAGGCAACTCGAAGGCCATGTCGACTTGGGTGAAGATGTCCGATGCGGAGTCGTTCCTCCTCTCCCTGGACTCGAAAGGGATACCGAAATACGAGGGAGAGGTCAAGCTCCCGACATAGGGCTTGTATTTATTAACCCGAGCGACGTCGAAGTCAATCGAGCCAACACCCCACGGTTCGCAGCTCCGACGATCTCGAGAAGCTCGACGAGGCCCGGCCTGTGTCAGTTGGAAGAAATTGGAGTGAATTGAAACGGCAAGATGCTCGGTCTGTAAAGGACACGCGGTCGCAACGTGCGCCGACTGCGGAATCCAAGTCTGCATGTCCCACTGCACGACTGTCTTCGACGACGTCACCAGGGCTATGAGGACGTTCTGCGGGAACTGCACCGCGAAGAGGATGCCGGTCTGGGTCGCGCGCCGAAGGTAGTCTCCTAGAGGTCTATTTCAAGCGCCACTTCGGAAGCAGGATAGTAGCGTCTCACGTCGCCCTCGCCGTACTTCGCGGCAAACCTCGACCTCACACCTTCGACATACGTGACATCGTCGATGACTTTCGGGGCAACAACCTCGGTCCTCCCCCTCGCGGCCAGCTCCATCTTCATTGTCTTCAGGAAGGTCTGGAACCACTTTGTCTTCGTGCCGTACATCGGCAGGAGCACGGGCCTCCGTCCTTCGATTATGAACCAGACAGGCAGGGTCCTTTCCTTTCCTGTCCCGGGGACCGTCAACTTTACTTCGACCTCCGTCTCTTTCGCGAGTACCTCCGGCAGCTGCCAGTCCGGCTCTGGCATTTCGCTATCGCACCGTAAAGTAGAGCCGCCTGTTGTCCTTCCCCTTGTTCTCAGTCTTTACCCCGACCACTGTTCCGATTTCCTTCGTGTTCCTGACGTGAACCCCTCCGTCCGCCTGAGTGTCCACGTCCCCGATCCTGACTATTCTGAGCTCGTCGAGGGTGGGCGGCGCGGCGTTTGCGAGCTTAACGAGGCCTGGGGTGGCGAGGGCTTCCTCCCTTTTCATGAAGAACGATTCTACTTCGACCCCCCTGCCTGCGGTCGCGTTGACTCTCTCGATGTAGTGCGCCATCTTGTCCCTGTCGAATTCTGCAAGGTTGAAATCGACCCGAGACTCGTCCGGCCTGATCTGGTTTCCGGTGATCAGGGCCCCTGTCTCGCCGTTCACCACGGAGCTCAGGATGTGGGCCGCGGTGTGCATCCTCATCACCCTGTGCCTCCTCTCCCAGTCGAGGACCCCCTCCACCCTGTCCCCCGGCTTAAGGGTCGGGGGCGTTTCCATCTGATGAAACACCTCTTCTCCCTCCTTCGTCACCTCGACCACAAGAGCTCCTCCGATTGTACCGACGTCCGACACGAGCCCCCCTCCCCTAGGGTAGAACGCCGTCCGGTCCAGCACCACCCGCATCCCTTCGACCTTCTCGACGTTGGCCTCGAACCGCGAGGCGTACATGTCCTCCCAGTACAGTTTCCTCGTCATCTGTAGCCCGTTATCTTCGTCTGGGTCAGCTCCCTCGAAATAAGAACGCTTTCCCTCATCCACTTCGTCTTCCGTATCCTGAGCTTGGACAGGGCGGAACCCATCGCAGTGAGGAAGGTTCCATGCCTCTCATAGGGCATTTTCATCAGCGCCCGGATGCTCTCCCTGATGTTCCATACCCCGAGGGGCATCAGGTACCCAGGGTAGGTCTCCCGCAGGACGATTGCCGCCGCCTGCCTCTTCTCCGACTCGAGCGCCTCTGCGACCGCGAGCCTCGTGGAGTAGTAGCAGCCTCCCACCCTGGCGTAGGTCTTCCTCCCGAAGTATCCTTCGAAGTCCCCGATCATGTACGGGGTGCTCTGATACTGGTTCCATGTGGTGTTCGGGAACCAGGCCTCGACCCATTCGAACCTCCAGGGCTCGGGGAGCAAGATGGCGACGTACTTGTTGTCGTACACGCCGAACTCGTAGACCCGGTACTCGTCGATGGTAGGAAAGTGCTTTACCCTCTCGAGCAGGCTGAGGCTTATCGAGCTGTCGACGGCCGTGATGCTCCACCGGGTCGGGACGATCCTCCGTCTCGCGCGTTCCCCGAACATCCCTAGGCTGAAGGCCTTCTGGATTCTCGTGACGAGGACCCCCTTTGAGTACAGAGTCTCTACCGCGTCGGCGGCCTTCAGGTCCCTGTCGTAGAATGCCGCGTCTATCCTTCCGTCGGCCGTCGCCGCCCCGAGCTTGAAACTGTCCAGAGGACCCGAGGGCCCGTACGGCTGTGTGTCTTCGCTCAGGGCGAGGATTCTTCGGGGAGGCTTGGTCAGCGTCAGTTCGGCGTCTACCGGCCTCCCAGCCATGGCGAGCTCCTGCAGCGTGGAAAGGAAGCGTCCGGGGTCGCTGGCTTCCTCCACGCTGGCCCTCGTGTTTCCCCTGACCAGGGAGTACCTGTAGTCGACTATCTGCTCGACTGGAACTCCCAGCCACTCCTCCGGGGTGTCAAGGACCGAGGTGTCCCCGTACTGCGGCGGGACCATCGGGCCGATCGAGACCTTAGGATACCCGAGTCTCCCGACGAAGACCCCGGGGGGCGACGAGCCGTTCACTTCGCGCGATGCCAGGAGGGGACCGAGTTTCGCCATCGACTGCGCCTTCACTATGATCGGGCATCTCGGTTTGCCGCAGAGCAGCTTGGCTCCCCTGCAGGCAAGGCACATCCAGGCAGGAGGGTCCTCGACGACCTCGATCGACCTGGCTGCGTCCTCCTCCAGGCCGGTCACAGAAGAGGGCATTACGTTCGAGAGCCAAGTGATCCGGCGGGGCAACTTGGCGGTCTCAAGCGCGCCTTTTCGCTCTTAAACAGCGTGGTGGGTCTCCGGGGCAAGCTTATCTCGCCTTGAGGTTCGTTCTCGGGAGCGTGGTCGACCTTGCGGCCGTTCTGACAGAACTCTCCCTCAAGTACGGCTACTCAGGGGTCTTTGTGGCCTCAATCCTCGGGAGCGTCATTCCCTTTCTGCCTGTCCCATACCTGATCATCGTTGTCCTTCTCAGTGGGAGCCTCGACCCTGTCGCGCTCGGGGTCGCTGCCGGGGTCGGGGGCGCGATCGGCAAGTCGACCTCCTACCTGCTGGGCAGGTCAGGGTACCTGATCTCCAAACCCGAGACACAGCACAACCTCGCGTTCCTCGGCCGGTTCCTGAAGAAGTACGGGGACCTGGGGGTCTTCGTCTTCGCAGTCACCCCGCTCCCAGACGACATCTACATGATCCCGATGGGGATGGTGAAGTTCCCCTTCTGGCGGTTCATGCTCGCAAACACCGCGGGGAAGGTGATCCTCTCTACTGCGGTCGCGTTCTTCGGGAGGGCCTACTTCGGGTTCGCGGGCCTCCTCGGCGAGGGACAGGTCTGGACGGTGGCGGTATTGATCCTCGCCACGGTCGGGATGACGGTCCTCCTTGCCCGCGCGGACTGGGAGAAGGCGTACAGGAAGTACAAGGCCGGGGGAGCGGGGTCCGTCGTCCTCGGCCTCCCGGAGATATTGAAGCTCACGAAGCCGGAACGGCGCGAGGAGTCCTAGGCCCCCGGAACGATCTTCGACTCCCCCCGCGCCTTGCTTACTCTGAATATCTGGTCCGCGAAGCTCTCGAGCTCCTTCTCGTGCGACACGACGATAATCTGCGGGGAGGCTATCTCGTCCAGTATCTCCCTGACGCTTCCGAGCTGTTCCTTGCTGAACCCGTCGGTCGGCTCGTCAAGTATCACCAGGTTGGATTTCATCCCCGTTGACACCCGTTGCACGAGAGTGTTCAGCGCAAGCCTGTAAGCGAGGGCGACGCTCGTCCTCTCTCCCCCGCTGAGGTACGCGGTCTCCTGCTCGTAACCTCCCTCGGAGACAACCGGGGTGAAACTGTCGTCAATCCAGGCCTCTTTCTCTTCGTCCCCTACCAGCATCGAGAACCACTTCCTGAAGTTGGTGTCGAACTCCTCCTTGATGTTCGCCATGACCGTCCTCTCTATCTCACCCACCGTGGGGGCGAAGTAGTCTTCCACCCAGAGCTGATATTCGCTGAGCCTGCTGATCTCGGCTTCGGCTGACTCCGCCTTGGCCAGCCGGCTCCTGTCCTCGGCAAGGGCCTTTTCTTTTTCTTCGACCCTGGCCTTCGTCGCGGAGGAGCCCCTCCTCAAACTGTCCAAGACCTTCTCCTTCCTTGAAATTGATTCGTCAAGGCGTTCGAGCCTTTCGGAGAGTCCCCGGAGCTTCTCGAATTCCTTGTTCTTGTCGTCGAGGACGGCCCGCGCATCCCCGACGTCTTTCGCGAGCTTCGCCCTCCTCTCCTGCGTCCTTCCTGCAAGGTTCCTTCCCTCCTCGACCTCCTCCTGTTGCGCCATCCGCCTCTGAACGGCTGCGTCGTGAGACCTCCTGGCCTCGAGGGACTTCTTGGCTGTCGCCAGCTCAGCTTCGCACGCCGAAGCCTCCGCGGCAAGATGCGTCATCTCCGCCTTCTTTGCCGTCTCACGGGTGGAGTATTCGTGGGCCTCGACGGGTTTTTCGCACACGGGACAGACGCCGTCCTCGATCAAGGTCCGGTACTCCCCGACCTTCTGTTCGGCCCTGTCCTTGAGTATGGCAAGACGCCTCGATCTGTCTTCGAGCTCGGCCACCTTGGCTCCGACTTCTTCCGCGGACTCTGCCGGTGCCTCGGAGCCAGCGGCAGAGATCTCTTCCTCCAGGTGCCGCAACCGTCCGGCCACCCGCTCTTCTTCGTCAGCCAGCGCCTCTCCCTCGTCCTGCATCCGTCTGATCATTCTCTGCTGCGACGAGATCTCCCTTGTCAGGGAAAGCGACGTCATTTCGTCGGTCTGCAGCTTCCCCCTTTCGGCCTTCAGCTCGCCGAGCTCCTGGGCTGCCTTCGCTTCTGCCTGCTCCGACCTCTTCAGGTCTTCCCGCTGTGCGCCGATGTCCTCCGACTCCACCTCGATTCTGGTCCGCAGCTCTCCAGCTTCCGAAGCCGCTGCTTTCGACTCCCTGATGCGCGCCTTGATTTCCCTGGCCACAGTCTCCGAGTTGTTGACCGCGGTCCTGTAGTCTTCGATTCCAAAGGCGCGTCTAAGTATCTGGAGCCTGTCCTCCTGGGGCATCGCGAGGACGCTCTTCATTTCCTCCTGCGGTGTGTACACTGCATAACGGTAGATCCGACTCTGCGCCTTCGGGTCCGGAGCCTCGTTGAACCTGAGTATCTCAAGGATCTTCTCCTTCAGCTCCGATGGGGAGAGGTCGACTTCTCCTTCGGGAGTCCGGATGCTCCCCTCGGTCTGCTGGACCTTGTCGCCCTTCCTGACCAGTCCTCGGGATACCCGGAACTCCTTCCCGTCGACCTCGAAGACCATCCGCACTGAAGCCTCCCTCTCCCCCACCTTGAGGAGGGACCCGCCCGTTTCGGAACCGAGTCCGAAGAAGGCAAACTCGATGGCCATCAGGATGGTCGACTTGCCGTCCCGATGTCGCCCTCGAACATCGTCTTCCCCATCGGGAGGTCGAACGCCGCCGCGGAGTAGCTCCTTATGTTGGTGAACTCGACCCTTTTGATTATCACTTCTTCTCCTCCTCCAGCTGGAGGGTCACCAGCCCTTCCCTCACCATCCTGCTCTCGTAGGCCTTCTTCTGCTCCTCCAACTTCAGCCCTTTTCGCAGCACCGCGAGCAGTTCGGAGGCCATCCTCGCCCCTTCCTTTCCCTCCAGCCTCTTCTGCGAGACCTTCACCCTCCTCGCCTGCTGCTCGAACAGCCTGTTTTCTATCTCGGCGGGGTCCTGGGAGGCAGGGGTTGACACCGCGGTCTCGGCTGATGAAACCCCGGCACGGTTGACGTAGACGTGGGCGGCCCCTCTTCGCATCAGGCTGTCCCTGAGCTCCCCTATCGCGAGGTCCGAAGGGCGCCCCCCGGCGAGCGTTCCGCTGACCCGAAAGGCAACCAGCGTCCCCTTCACCTCGGTCCCGTCGAACGCCCTCGACACCCTAGCGTTGGCCGACGCGACGTTCATTCCTCCGACGTCGACCTCCCTGAAGACCCCGCCGAAGGTGCGCAGAGGGACGAACTCAACGCTGGCGACCTTATCGTCGAACTCGACGAGATAGAACCCGCGTTTCTCCCCGCGGGCGGTCAGCTCGACGTCCTTCCCGTACCCCGTGAAGAGCGGCCCAGGATAGACTATCCTCTGATACCCAGGCGCCTTGTACTCTCCCCGCTGATGAATGTGCCCTCCTGCGTAGTAATCGAACCCCTTCGGGAACACCGAGATGTCGACCGTCTCCATCTCCGCCAAGGAAGGCGGTTTGAACTGGGTGATCCCGCTGTGAAACGCGAAGACCTTGAACCCCCCCAGTCTCTCGAGCTCTTCCCTGTCGAGGATTTCGTAGTACTTTCTCTCCAGTCCTATCTTTCTCGCTGAAATGCCAGCCAGCTTTGCGCCTGTTCGTTCGTCCTCCGTCACGCCCAGCCTGAGCTTCCCTTCTTCCACACTCCACTTCGAGATGTTCGTCAGAACCCGGGCCGTGCTCAGTATGTCAATGATTGAAGTACTCGTCGGGGTGTAGTCGTGGCTCCCGTAGATTGCGTAGATGGGAATCCCGGCCCTTCGCACCTCCATCATCTTCGATACAGATGCGTTGACCACCCCGAGGTCGGGGATGCCTACGTGGAACAGGTCGCCGCTGATGAGGATGAAGTCCGCTCCCCTTTCGACAGACGCATCCATGGCAGAGGCAAAGGCCTGTATCTCCATCTGCTGCAGAGACGGCTCCCTGTGGGCACCGAGGTGGACATCCGCCATGTGGGCGAACCTGTGCAACTTGGCGATGGCGCGACCCGCACGCGGGTTTAACGTTATGCCAGCCGCCCCCTCCCGGGTCCGCCGGCGGCCGGGGCCAGCCTCCGGCCCTTCTCCGTTCAAGACCGATGACTGATATATGTGACAGGAGGTTCAGGGTCCCCGCGAATGCAGTCCGGATCTGACGTCATTTGGACGGGGAGGCCCTGGGTGAGCCCGGGGATCGTATTGCGAACGATCGGTTTCGTCATCGTCGCCGTCTTAGCGACGGTCCTTCTCTCGTTCGCAGGGCTGATGTCTCAGATGGTCCTCGCGCAGCCCCTCTTCGTATGGGTGTACGCCGTGTTGGCCTTGGCCTGGCTGGTATCCCTTCTCGGACTCTTCACCATGCGAGCTTCGTACAGGTACGTGCTGCGTTCAAACTCCCTCGAGCTGGAACAGGGTATTGCGAGGAAGAAGTCCCTGATAGTGTCCCCCTCCGGGTTCTCCGAGCTGGAACTTGACCAGGGACTCGTTGGGCGCATGCTGAACTACGGTTCCCTGGAGATCAGGTCTCAGGGAGGCCAGCAGCTCAACCTCATGATGATCAAGAGTCCGAAGGACGTCTCTGCCAAGATAAGGGAAGTCATGACCACCCCGACTGTGAGAATCGCCAGGGACACCCCGCCCCCTGCGGCAGCCACGAGCAAGTAACCTTCCCTGCGCGTTCATCCCGCTGCCTGCCTAGCATTCGGCGTAGGCCGCTACGCTCTGGGTCTTCGGCCAGAACGAGTAAAGCCGCTGCCTCTTCCTGTCGAAGGCAAGGGTGTGCGCCCCTTCCTCGGTGGTAACCCTCTGAACGACGCCGAAGCTCTGAGTGTCGATGACTTCGATGACCCCGGGATTCCCGATTGCGCAGTAGACACGGTCCTTCAGGGGGTTATGCCAGATCGCGTCGGGCTCTCCTGCGAGTTCCACCTGCGCCGACTCCTGGGCCTTGCGCAGGTCGACGGAGACAAGCCTTTTCCCGTCGCAAGCGACGTATGCCGTCCCAGTCCCCTCCGCTAGGTCCAGGCCGTGGGGACCCGGTACCGAAACCGGGATGAAACTCAGCTCCGACATAGACTCCGGGGAAACTACCGAAACCCCCGGCGGGTTCCGGATGTTCACGAAGAAGGCGTCTAGCTTGCAGTCGTACGAACACCACCTCGGTCTGCCTCTTAGCTCGAGGGAGCCCATCGATTCGGCCGACCCGTGGTCGAAGAACCTCGCCCGATTGTCTCCGATGTCGGCGACCAGCAACCGGCGTCTTGACGGATCCCAACCCAGTCCGTTCGGCTTGGAACCGGCTGAGAACTCCGTCGCCTTCCTGTCGCCCTCGGTGCCTATCACGAGTATCTTACCGGCCCAACGGGCGGCAGCGAACACGACCCCCTCTTCCTGAGCGCAGAGAATCCCACTTGCTTCGCTACACCCGGGGATAGTGACGATCGGGCGAAGCGAAACGCCGTCGAGCACCTCAACACTGTCAACCCCGGTGTGTGCGACGTACACCTTCCCGCTCGATAGGTGCACATCCCCATGGTCGAACCCGCCCCGCGCCTTCGTTCCGAATGAAAGCCGTCCCGCGGGTGTTCCAGCATCTTGACTATGACTCTGCGGGCCCCGCGGTGCGCATGGCCTCTTTCATCGCGTTGACCTTGTCCTTCATCAGCGCGATTGCAGCCTCAAGGCTCTTGCACGACTCCAACTCCTGGTTCAGGGCAACCTCAAGGTCGGCAATCTTGCTCGGTGCGCTGCTCAAATCACCGGTAATTTGCCCGAGCGGGGAGTAGTCAAGCCTGCGCGGCATCCCGGAAAAGAGTTCGCGTTGCACTTGGTTGATCTCGCTGAGCTTCTTCTCATCGGTGGCAGCGAGCCATGAGACCTCTCTCCCAGCACGAAGCCCCTCGTAAAGCAGGTCCTGCAGCCTAACGTAGGACTCCCAGTAGGTCAGCCAAGCTTCGTTGAACGAAGAGAAGATCTCTTTGAGTCTCCGTTCGCTGTTGTTTTTACTCGTATCCAATTTCGCCCTGAGCCGTGAAGCCTAACTAAATAGGGTTTGGACCAGTCAAATGAGGCACTTCCTCAAAGTGTGGGATGCAAGCGGGAAAGTAATGCTATGGACCCCCGCCCTGCCCTTGCGGCCCGAGCGGGGGGCGTTCGACGCGTCCCGGTCATAGTCCTCCTTTTGTTCTAGACGGGATTCAGCTCAGCGGCCTACCCTGGTCTTCTGCAGGCGTTTCATCGACCACGTTTGGCCTTGCTCCGCACGGGTCAGCCGTTTCATCCCGCTTCCCACCGAACTCAAGGTCTCCCTATCATCGCGCTTGGTGGGCCGGGTCTCGTTTCTGTTCTGGAGCCGACCCTCTCGGATCGCGTCTCTTGACGCCGTGCGTCCTGCTGCGAGGGAGGAACTTCCCCAGGAGATCCCCGTGGCCCGTCCACCGGCTCGCGTCGAGAGCTCCCTGAACCCGTGTGAAGATAACCGTTTCCTATTCTGCGAACAGGTGCGGGAAGAACTCCCTTTCCCTGTCGATGACCTTCCCTTCGGTCTTGCTCTTCCTGTATGCCTCCAGAGGGTCGTTGTTCAGCGTGAGGAAGTTGGGCCCCCACTTGTAGATGTTGAGATACCTTGCAGCCTCTTCGACCTCACCGAGGATGTACAGAGCCGCCGCCAGGGCCTCAAGCGAACTCAGCATCCCGGGCCTCGCGTAGTTCGTCGGGTTCGCGGCCAGCAGGATTGGGAGCTTCCTGTGTTTCCCCCCGAGCCGCCTGAAGAAAGTCTCCTGGGCCTGGTTCCAGGAGCAGTCAACGACCAAGATGCCTTTCGAACCGACGTCTGGAGGAGAAATAACCCTGTGCCCGTACGGGTTCAACACCAGGATCTTGTCCGACGCGTGGAACTTTCTCGAAACCCCCTTCGCCAGGTCCATCTGAATCATCTTGCGGGCAGTGCACTTTATCGGGTCATCCTGCCCCATCTCCAGGGCGAATATGTTCAACCTCTTCGACTTTTCGCCTTCGGTATTAATTGTTTGAAGATTGGGGCAAAGATTTGACAAACATTTAATACCGCAAGGACGCATTCCGAAAGGAGAGGTAACCAAACCAGTGCCAAAGGCGTTCGTCCTGATCAACGCTGACCTCGGAGGAGAGGAGGAGATCGTCAGCAAGCTGAAGGCCATTCCGAACGTCAAGGAAGTGTTCGTGGTCTACGGGGTCTACGACATCGTGGCCCAGGTGGAGGCCGACACAATGGAGAAGGTCAAGGAAACCATCACATGGAACGTCAGGCGCCTCGAGAAAGTGAGGAGCACCCTCACCATGATCGTCGTTGAAGGCTGACACAACCGAATCCCATCCTAAAATATCCCGAGGGCATCCGTCCCGCGTTTGAACTATCTCGTCGGCCTGGACGACACCGACTCATCCCTCGGCGGCTGCACGACCTACCTCGCATACCGCCTGGCGACGGACCTCGGGGACTGTCTCACCGTGCTCCCTCATCCTAGGCTCGTCAGGCTTAACCCGAACATCCCATTCAAGACCAGAGGGAACGCGGCGGTGTGCCTCCCCATCGAGACAGACGACCCAGATGTCGCTTTCGAAAGAATCTGCGCCAAGGTGTCAGAGCTCTCGCAGTCCGATGACGGCGCCAACTCGGGGGTCGTCTTCCTGCCATCGGGAAACGGAGGCGTGCTCCTCGAACGTCTCTACCGGTCGGCCCTTTCTGGTGTCGTCAACGTTCACAGGGTCAGGGGGCTGCTGAAGGAACTGGGTGCCAAGACGATGACGACCGGTAACGGAATGGGCCTCGTAGGCGCGGCAAGCTCGCTGGCCTTCGACGAGCGCTACGACCATACATTCGAGCTGATCAGCTACAGGGTGCGCGAGATGTGGGGGTCGAGGCGGACGATCGACGCCTCCTCGGTCAGACGGATGGACCTGAAGACCTTCCCCTCGACCTTCAACAACTACGACTATCAGAAACGGAAGGTACTCGTCGCTCCGCACGGGCCTGACCCGGTGTTCGCGGGGGTCAGGGGGGAGTCCCCGTCGGCGGTCGCCGAAGGCTTCGAGTCCCTCGTCTTCGAAGAGGACCTTGACGGGTACATGGTCTACCTGACGAACCAGTACACGGACGCCCACATCGCTGGGGAGGTCTCGTGGAAGACCTTCTCGTCCGGATGGGTAGACGGCAGAGTCAGCAGCGTGGGGACGGGCGCGGGCGGCCACGTGTACGTGCTCCTCGAAACCCCGAGCGGCAGACGACCCTGCGCCTTCTATGAGCCCACAGGAGACCTTCGCCGGGCAGCGGCAATGCTGGAGACCGGGGATTCGGTCAGGGTATCAGGAGGGGTGAGGAAGCCTTCGAAGTCCCATCCGAGCATCCTGAACGCAGAAAAGCTGGAAGTCCTTTCTCTCTCCGGAGCGGGTAGGAGACTCGTCAAGGGGACCTACGCGTCATCACCGAGGTCGAACAGGCACTTGACGAAGCCTCTGATAAGATACGGCCGCGAGAACCCGGGCATGCCTGCCGATTCGAGAGCGGGGTGGCTGAGGACTTTTCCTACGCCGAGTCAAGTGCCCGTCCGAAGTCCTTCAAGAGATCCTCCTCGTCTTCGATACCGACGGACACCCTGACAAGCGTATCCGGGATCTCGGTGTCTGCCCTCTCCTTGGCAGTCATCTGGGTGTGAGTCATGTTGCTCGGCTGAGACACCAGGGTCTCGACTCCGCCGAGGCTCGCCGCGAGGCTCCCGACTTTCAGTGACTCCGTGAACCTCATCGCCGTTTTCATCGTCCCTTTGACCTCGAAACTCAGCATTCCTCCGAAGCCCTTCATCTGCCTCTTCGCAAGGGAATGCTGCGGGTGGCTCTTCAGACCCGGATAGTTCACCCTTGCTACCTTCCTGTGACCCGACAGGAACTCGGCTATCGCCTGCGCGTTTTTCGTCTGCTGCCTCACTCTGATTGCCATCGTCTTCATACCCCTGAGGACGAGCCAGGCGGGGAGCGGGTCAAGCGTCCCTCCAAATTCGCGTCTCGTGAGTTTGATTCTGTGGGCCCGTTCCTTTGAAGAGACCGCCACCCCCGCGATCAGGTCGGCGTGCCCGTTGAGGAACTTCGTCGCACTGTGAAGCACTACGTCCGCCCCCAATTCAATCGGATTCTGGTTTATGGGGGAAGCGAACGTGTTGTCGATGAGCAGCAGCGCGCCATTGTCGTGGGCGAGCCTCGTGGATTTTCTGATGTCCACGAGCTTGAGGGTCGGGTTGGTCGGGCTCTCTATGTAGACTATCTTGGTGTTCTTTTTCACTGCGTCGGACATCGCATCGGGGTCGGTCGTGTCGACGAGGACCGTTTCGATGCCTATCCCGGGGAGCACGCTGTGCAGCATCGAGAAGGTCCCTCCGTACAAGTCCTTTATCCCGACGACGTGGTCCCCTTTCTTCAAGAACGAAAAGAGCGAGGTCGATATTGCGGCCATGCCGGAGGAAAATGCAGCTCCGTCCTCGCCCTTCTCGAAAGCGGCAACCTTCCTCTCCAGCCTGACAACTGTCGGGTTGTCCCATCGGGAGTAGACCCAGCCTCTCTTTCCAGCGATAGCCGCCGGCACCTCCTCCGCCTTTGTGAATCCGAAGGTCGCCGTCTCGTAGATCGGCGCGATTATGGAGCCTGTCTCCTCGTCGTAGGGCTCCTCCTCGTGCACCGACCTGGTGGAGTCGCCGGTCAAGATGGCTTTGGTGCCCATCTGGCTATTGTAAATACGTTCTCAGCACGGCACCAATCGGTAATTTCGGGGCCCTCCGAGACAAAAGCTGCGCCGGTTGAATGTTGAGAAATACTGTTGAATTGAGTAGCGAGGGGTGGATTTGAACCTGCGGCCGAGAGCACTTTCGCGCCCCCGATCACCGCTCTGTGGGTCTCTCAGACGAGCATATGAGCCCGCCGGGATGATCCTGGCTTCCCCACCTCGCTTTTTTGAGGTGCCGAGGCCTCGGCCTTAAATCCTTCGAGGAGGGCGAAGCCTTGTCGGAGGGGGGCAACCGGCGAAGAACTCGAACGATGGAGTGCGATCTTTCATGCAACCTGAATCTCCAAAGATGAGGGAACTCTAACGTGAACCATCATGCGCGAACACCACCTAACCTACCAGGATTAGTAACCCTGAGAGACCACAATCGGCATGCACGCGGCCCGCCGGTAGGCGCAGCACGTGCACTTCCCGCAGCTTTCGAGGTCCTTGTGCTTGCACACCCTGCAGATGCAAGAGGCCATCGAGGCCGCGCCTCTATTGAGATTCTTTAACCTTGTCGAGGATCAGAGCCTCCGGGTCCTCCCCGAGGTCGGCTTCGATCCTCGCCCTGAGTGCCCTCAGCCTCTCGACGTCGTGCCCCTTCCTCTGGAATCGCTTCACCTCCTCCTCGAACGGCCTGACCGAGTCAGCGTCGACCATCTTGTCGGCGAAGCAGACGATGACCTCCTCGGCGCTCTTCGGCACGCAGTCGAGGTCCGGAAACCCCAGGGCCTTCGCCTCCTGGTCCGAGATCCCCGCCCCCACGTGCTTCCTCACGATTTCAACCACTGTGGGGCCCATCCCCTCCGACCTGAGAAGCTCGGCCCCTTCCACCCCGTGCCTCACGGTCTGGGTGACGTTCCTCCCGATGTCGTGAAGTAGCGCCGCGGAGTACGCCGAGTCCAGGTCCAGCCGCACCCCCCTGAGCAAGTACTCCTCTCCGAGGACCATAGTCACCACGGCCACGGTCTTGCAATGCCTGATGACTCGGTCGCTGCTCCCGTACTTCCGGTGAATCCGCAGGGCCTCCTCGTAGGAGGTCTTCACTTGACCAGTTCCTCTTCCAGCTGACCTATCTTCCAGCGAAGGGCGCTCTTGAGCTCGTCGTTGTCGAGCCTGTTTAGGGGGCGGCCGCACGTCGGGCACTTGAAGAAATTCTCCATCGCGTCCTCGAACGTCCTCGTCAGACAGGTTGTGGTCCCGCAGTGGTAGAACTCATGCAGGTCCTCGTAGTCGAGCCTCTGCTTCAGCCTGTTGAGGACCTTCCTCCTCTGGGTCTGGATGAACCCGTCCGTCTGATCCCTCTGCGCCTTCCACCTGTAGACGAACCATCCGCGCTTAGGGTCCCTTACCCTTACGCCCGTGATCAGGCTCCGACCGAACAGGTCGTACAGAGACTTCCTTACCGTCTTGATCTTGAGCCCGGTAGCCGATGCGATCTCCTCGTCGGTCGCGTTCTCGTTGTTGAGGAGCGCCCTCGCCACCCTCACGTAGTCTGGGCCTCCTATCAGCCCGGCTACCTTCACAAACGTGTCTTCGTACTCTATTTTCAAGATTCGATTACCCTCTTGCCCTTCGGGGCGGGGACGACCTTCAGTTTACTTTTTCCAAAGTTCTTCTTAAGCTCTTCCCCGGCCTGAATCTCGTGCAAGGCGATCGCCAAGGCCGCGATCTCCGAGTGCGGTTGAGAGGTGACGGCAACGTTGTGGTCCGCCTCATGGTAGACCTCTCCGGGGACCTTCGGCCCCCCCACGATCACCAGGATGTTGTCGAGCGCCCTCAGTTCGGGGATCTTGTCCTGAAGGGGCATCCCGTACATCGTCAGGTGTACCGTCCGTCTCCCCTCTGCCTTCGCTTCCTTCATCACCTTCCTCCACGGCTCGCCCAGCACCACGCGGAACTCCCCTCCCCAGGTCCTGTTCACTTCCTCGACCGTGCTCAGCAGGTCGTTCTCCGCGTCTTCGAGGAAAATCGACTCGGCCCCCAGCGCCCTGGAGACGAGGCACAGATGCGTGAACGTCCTGTCGTCCCTCACATAGCGCTGGCCCACCCTGAGGACCCTGATGCTCTTCGGAGGCAAACCTGCGCAGGCCTGCCGTCGGGATAGAATAAGTGTGTGGGACGGCTGCTAGTATCCTGTCGCCGCGAGGACCATGAAGACCAGGACCAGAAGCAGCATGGACACTGCCACCGTCGAGCCTATCCTGGCCCGCCTGCTGTACTTCATCATCTCCGGGGGAGGCGGCCCTTGACCGCCCGAGGCCATCCTTTCGTTGGCCAACTTTATGACCTTCCTGAAAGATGGGATCGTGACAGAGAACACGACGGCTGCGGTCGCGAGGGCGACGACGACCCCCGCATAGACTGCAGTGGCGGTCGAAGTGCCGTCCTGGATTCCGAGATAGTAGTACAACAGTATCCCAAACAGGAAGGTGCTCCCGATCGCCGCCTGGATGAAACGGAGTATCCGGGGCATCACCTTGGCCATGAACTCGGTCCCTGAAGGGGGGGACAGGCCCCTGACCCCGGGCCCTACGACGAAGGTGGTCAGGATCCCTCCGCCGAGCCAGGATACCGCGGAGAGGATGTGCCCGTAGAACAACACGACAAGGGTGTAGTCTGCCAACCCATCCCTCATCGGACCGGTCGTTACTTAAGCGATGCCTGGTCGGCATTTCCGCTTTTATGACGCCGTTTCCCGGCCGCGGTTGTTGCAGGACCGCGAGGTGCAGAGAAGGATATCCATCATGGTCGACTACCTCTTCGGCAAAGGAGTCAGCAGGGCCATCCCGAATGAGGGCGTCCGGGTGAAGTACTCCCGCAGGTCGGGGCGCGTGAAGCTCGTGTTCATCTCTGACGACCTTTTCGCCACTGTGAAACCCAACGGGGCCATGGCCCTGACGATGCTCGGGGCCAAAACGCTCGCGAAGGGTCCTCGCTTCCGCGACAACTGCGTCGTGGTCGGCGACGATGCGGCTGAGTTCGTCAGGGGCGGGAAGTCGGTCTTCTGCAAGTTCGTGCTGAGTGCCGGGAAGAACGTCCTTCCGAAGGGAGAGGTCGCGGTGACCGACTCGAAGGGAAGGGTCCTCGGGGTCGGGAGCGCGGTGATCAATGGGAAGTTCATGACACAGTTTAAGTCTGGGGTGGCGGTAAAGGTCAGAGAAGGCCTCGGAAGATGAAGATGGACAACAGGCAGGCGAGGAGGGCCATGGAACGGATGGGGATCAACATGAAGGAAATATCCGGCGTCCAGGAAGTCGTAATCAGGACCTCGGACAGGGAACTACACATAACGAACGCCTCGGTGTCCGAGGTCACGGCGCAGGGGAACAGGGTCTTCCAGGTGGCGGGAGATGTCGAGGAGGTAGAAGTGGAGAAGAAGACCTTCAGCGACGAGGACGTGCTGCTCGTTCAGCAGCAGGCGAACGTGACGAAGGAGCGGGCCCTCGCCGCCCTCGAGGCTTCCGACGGCGAAGTGGCGCGGGCTATCCTGAAACTGACGTCATAGACGGACCAGGCCGTTCCTTCCGTGACACAGGACCCCTTCAGAGTCGGACTGGACTCTTCCTGCCGAGTCCACGCCTCGCCAACACGTACAAGGAGACTACTGCGAGTGCGGCAAGCAGGCTGAAGCCGAGCTGGAACGGGAATTCAGGGATTCCGGAGCTCCCCCCGGATGTGCTGGAGGTCCCATGAGTCAGGGCGGACGTGTACACCGTCGTCGTGGTGGGGACGATAGTCGTCAGCGTCGAGGTCTCAGTCTCCGTGGTCGTAACAAGAGACGGCTCAACAACGGTCGTCGTAGTCGTCTCCAGGCCGCCAGGCACGGTGACAGTCGTGACAGCAGAGCTGGTTACGGTGGCGGTCGACGTGGAGGCGTGAGAGGCCGTCGTGGTGGACACCGAACTCACCGTAGTGGTCGCCGTCGATGTGGTCGTGGCTGCTGCGGAAGAAGTGAGGATTACGGACTGGATCGCGGCCACCGTGGTCCCGTCGTAGACTTTGATGAACTTGTAAGCGGAAGAAACGAACACAGGCGTGGGTCCGACCACGATGGGAATGCCTCCGTACTCTCCAATGTAGAACGTCCCGTTGACGTTGGAGACAGCCTTCAGAGTTCCAACGTTCGCCGCAAAGTCAGACACTGTGAACAGCGGCGAGTATCTGACGTCCCCTGCGCTGGCCGCCGAAAGACCATCTTTGCTCATGGAGAGGTAGAACTGGGCGCCCGAAAAGGTGACTCCGCCGAATTCTATCGTAAGGAGGTGCGTTGCCGGGGCCACCGGAACGCCGTCGATCGCCGTAACCTGCCAGCTGCCCGGTGGAACGGTAACGGAGGTCGACGCGAGGGTCAGGGTCCCTCCCGACGGGACAGCTGTGACCGTCCCCAGGTTGGGAGCTCCACTTGCGATTGCCCAGGCCGAGGGCGCTCCTGACAGTAGGGCCGTTCCAAGAATCAAGAGGCAAAACACCACGACGTCTTCGACAGGGCGCGCCAACTCTTGACGCAGCCCAGGCTCCTGCTATTAATCTTGGCCAGAGCAGGATTGGACTGGTGTGACGTCAGCCATTTTGCAGAAAAGCACGCCGAACGTTTAATTACGCAAATCAGGGGCTGAGCGCAAAGCGCTTCACATGAGCAAGGCGATCGAAGAGACGGTCAAGGCACTCACTGACTTCGAGTCCCAACTCGACGCAGCGATGTCAGAGGCGACAGACGCAAAGAAACGCATGTTGAAAGACGCAGTGGAATGGGCCGCTTCGGCCAAGGCGGCCGCCGTCGACAAGGCGCATGCGATGGCCAGGGAGACACTTGAGAGCGCCAGGGGAGAGGCTGAGAAGGAGGCTTCTGAAATCAGGAAGAAAGGCCAGTCGGGCTTGAAGAAGTACGAGGACTCGATGAGCAGGCACAAGGGAGACGCGGTAGAACTTGTCGAAAAGCGGCTCTTGGGTGAACCGAGTTGAAGGTGGTCGCGGTCGGGGGGAGGGCGTTCGTCACCGGGTTCGTCCTCTCGGGGGCGACCGGGGCTTACGTCAACACCCCTGGTGCGGCACTCGAACGAATCGAGAAGTTCGTCAAAGACCCGGAGGTGGGTCTCATCATGGTAAGCGACGATGTCGCCGGGCCGATAAGGGATCAGCTGACGGCAGTCCGGTCGAAGAGGGCCATCCCTCTGATTTACGAAGTCCCCGGTCCGGGGAGCAAACAGGAGAAGGTCGAATATCGCGCGATGCTCAGGGCAATACTAGGAGTATGACCCCAATGAGCAAGGCTGCCACAGACAACCTTGAAAAGGTCTCGGGAGAATTCGAGGGAGAGGTCCTCGGACTGCTGCAGGAGGGGAGGAAGGAGGCAATCGCAGCCATACAGGCCGCCCGCAAGGAGGCCTCGGAGACGGTTACGAAGGTTCTCGAGAACGCGGCGAAGCAGGCGGAGTCCCTGAAGAAGCAGATAGTCGGAGCGGCGGAGCTCGACGCGAGGAACTCCCAGCTCAGGTCGCTCGAGGCCGCGGTGACAGAAGTCTTCGCAGAGGCGGCTGGGAAGGTCTCCAAGGCCTCGGGCCAGCGGTACGAGAAGGCGATAACGAGGCTGACTCAGGAGGGAGTCGACGTGATTGGCCCGAAGGCGAAGGTCTGGGGGAACGAAAAGGACAGGAGGATTATCGCCTCAGCGGTCAGGAGGGTCAGCGGGGGACAGGTCAGGCTCAAAGCCGGGGAGACGGATATCGAAACTACAGGAGGGGTTGTCATGACGTCCGCGGACGGCTCCGTCCGTTTCGACAACACCTTCGAGTCTAGGCTCGAGAGGATGCGACCTGCACTCAGGAAGGAGGTCGCCGGCATCCTGGGCGGAACCTAGCCCGACGAAAACCGTCTAAACGTTAAAAGCCCCACAATTTCGACGCACCAAGAAGAACCGATCTTGGCGTCCAAAGGAAAGATCGAGTGGATTTCCGGACCGGCGGTGAAGGCGTCGGGGATGGCCTCGGCCAAGATGTACGAAGTCACCCAGGTCGGGGAAGAGAAACTCATCGGGGAAGTCATCAAGCTAACAGGGGATATCGCGTTCGTCCAGGTCTACGAATCCACCTCAGGCCTCAGGCCTGGGGAGCCGGTGGTCGGGACCGGGCAGCCGCTGTCCACCACGCTGGGACCGGGCATGATAGGGACGATCTACGACGGGCTCCAGAGGCCCCTGGACGCAATCGCAAAGAAAGCAGGGTCTTTCATCACAAGGGGGGTCACGGCCAACTCTATCTCTTTCGAAAAGGAATGGGAGTTCGTCCCGTCCCTGAAGAAGGGGGACGATGCGGAAGGGGGAAGTATCCTAGGGACGGTGAAGGAGTCGCCCCTGGTCGAGCACAGGATCCTTGTCCCGCCTTTGGTGCCGAAGTCGAAGTTAAAGGACCTCGAGAAGGCAGGGACCTTCAAGGTCGACGAGACGATAGCGGTCGCAGAAGACAAATCGGGCAAGAAGTACCAGCTGATGCTTCACCACAAGTGGCCTGTGAGGACACCTAGGCCCATCAGGGAGAGGCTCGACCCGGAGATACCGCTCATGACGGGGCAGAGGGTCCTGGACTCTTTCTTTCCAATGGCCAAGGGAGGGACCGGGGCGATCCCAGGCGCGTTCGGGACGGGCAAATGCGTCCCCGCGGGGACGCCTGTTCTTCTTTCCGATGGGACGCTTATCCCCGTGGAAGAGCTTTACCAGAAGTTCGCCGCCGCGTCAGGAGTCCCCGATCAGGCCGATGAGGCATTCATCCCTGCCAAAGGAGTATCAGTGCTTGCGTTCGACGGGAAGGCCCTGGTTCCGATGGAAATCTCCCATGTCTACAAGGGCAGGACTGACAATCTTCTCAGAATCAGGACGGCGAGTGGAAGGACGGCCGTCGTGACCCCTGCCCACAAGCTCATCTACTTCAGGCCCGACGCAAGATTCGAGGAGCGCCCGTCAATAGATTTGAGAACCGGGGATTACATCGCCCTCCCTCGAAGAATCCCGATCGAAGGCCCGCTCCAAGTCATCGACCCCTACTCAATCGACGCCCGGGTAGTGGAAGTCAGCGTCGTCAACGCCGTGAGAGAGACAATAAGGCACCTCGTAACGCTCTACGGATCAGTAGAATCAGTAGCTCAAAAGCTCGGGTATTCGGGAGCAACCGTCAGAGGGTTCGTCAGGGGCCCGAACAGGCTGTCCACTCCCTTCGTTGCGAAGCTCTACGACCTGGCCGGGCTCGAAAGACCTGAACTTTCCCTATTGACACTCGAGCGAAGGGCATCGACCGCAAGGATCCCGAAGGGCATGACGGAAGATTTCGCCGAATTCCTCGGAATACTGCTTTCCGACGGGATGATCGCGGGTAATGAGATCCGTTTTTTCAACAACGACGTCGCGCTTCTGAGGAGGTTCGCAACGCAAGCAGAAGCACTGTTCGGCGTCAAGACAGCCACGAAGCGCTTCAACACGGTCGATGGCGTGACGATTCACAGTGCAGTCCTTATCAGGCTAGTGCGGAGCCTCGGTTTCCCCTTACGACGCAAGTCAAGGAACGCGACTGTTCCTCCTATGATTCTGAAGTCTCCCGCCGCAGTTGTCGGGGCGTTCGTAAGAGGCTACTACCTCGGAGACGGCTCGTTCAGCGAAGGCACGCTCGAGCTTTCGTCAGAATCCAGGGACTTGGTTGACGGCATGAGCTACGCACTGAGCCGCCTCGGCGTGTTGTATTCAATCATGCAAGGGAAACGCGCAGGGCGGAGGATCATCGTGAGCAGTATCAAGGAGCTGCGAAACTTCTATCGCGAGACAGGCCTCGAGGCCGTCCGAGAGGTAGCAAAGGTCCGGAAGATACGCGAGCATGCTCCCAAGGAGTGGTCGAGCCAGACTAGGGACGTCGTCCCCATTGACGCCAGCCTACTCAGGTCAGGGTTCGCCCCGAACGTGGTAGAGAACTACGTGAGAGGGGGCGAAAGACTGGGAATCGCGAAATTCCAGGAACTAGTCATGGATGTGAGCGCTTCCGAGTCCATTTCCAGGAGGCTGGGGAGTCTGGCAAAGGCCATGGAATCGGTGTTCGTCGACCGAATCGACGCAATCGACGTCATCGAAGGAGACCAGGTCGTCTACGACATCACCGTCCCTGACTTTCACAATTTCGTCGGTGGGCACCAGCCCATGCTGCTTCACAATACCGTTACCCTCCACTCAGTCGCCAAGTGGTCTGACGCCAAGGTAGTGTTCCACATCGGGTGCGGGGAGCGGGGGAACGAGATGACCGAGGTGCTCGTCGAATTCCCCGAGCTCATCGACCCTCAGAGCGGAAGGCCGCTAATGGAGAGGACGATCCTGGTGGCCAACGTCAGCAATATGCCAGTGGCCGCTAGAGAGGCAAGCATCTACACCGGCGTGACGATGGCTGAGTATTACAGGGACATGGGATACGACACGGTCTTGGTGGCGGACTCCACGAGCAGATGGGCCGAGGCGCTCAGGGAGATCAGCGGGAGGCTGGAGGAGATGCCTGCGGAGGAAGGCTACCCGTCCTATCTCGCCTCGAGGCTCGCAGAGTTCTACGAGAGGGCAGGGAGGGTCGACGTCCTCGGAAACCCGCAGAGGACTGGCTCGATCACTCTTATCGGCGCAGTCTCCCCGGCGGGCGGGGACTTCACGGAGCCGGTCACCTCCCAGACAATCAGGTTCGTCAAGAACTTCTGGGCCCTCGACGCGCGCCTCGCCTACTCCAGGCACTATCCTTCGATCAACTGGATGACGTCCTACTCGGGCTACATCGAGTCGGTGAGCAAGTGGTGGAACGAAAGGGTCGACAAGGAATGGCTTTCCGTCAGGGCCGAAGCATACGGAATCCTGCAGCGCGAGGACGCCCTCAAGGAAATCGTCCGCCTGCTCGGCCCCGAGGCCCTCCCGGACGAGGAGAAGCTGATCCTCGACGTGGCCAGGATGGTGCAGATCGGTTTCCTCCAACAGAACGCGTACGACGACACGGACGCATACTGCAGCCCGCAGAAGCAGTTCAGGATGATGAAGATGTTCGTCCAGTTCCACCAGGAGGCCCTGAAGTCGCTTCGGAACGGCGTCCCGCTCTCGAAGGTCAGGGCGATGCAGGTGATAGCCCCGATGCTCAGGGCGAAGTTCGCGATAAAAAGCGAGGAGATGGGCAAACTCGAATCCCTCGTCAAACAGATGTTCGACGAGTTCGCGTCGCTCTCCGGGGTCCAGGAGGTCAGGGCCGCATGAGCAAGCCTTCGTCGGGCCTGGAATACAGCAAGGTCGCGGAGATTAGGGGGCCGCTCCTCGTCGTCGATGGGGTCGACAAGGCTGCCTTCGACGAGCTGGTCGAAATCGACGACGGCACTGGCGGCAGGAGGCTGGCGAGGGTCCTCGAGACCGGGTTCGGCAAGGCGGTCGTCCAAGTCTTCGAAGGGACCTCGGGGCTCTCCGTCAGCGGCACGAAAGCGAAGTTCCTCGGGCGGACGATGGAGCTCCCGGTGTCGGACCAGCTCCTCGGAAGGGTGTTCGACGGCCTAGGAAAGCCCCTCGACGGGCTCCCCGAGCCAGTGGCTAAGAAGTTCCTCGACGTGAACGGGGCGCCGATAAATCCCGAAAGGCGGGACTACCCCACAGACCTCATACAGACAGGGGTCTCGGTGATCGACGGGATGCTTACCCTTGTCCGGGGGCAGAAGCTCCCGATATTCTCGGGCGCGGGTATGCCGCACAACAACCTGGCGGCCCAGGTCGCAAGGCAGGCGACGGTGGTCGGGGAGGGGGAGGAGTTCGCCGTCGTCTTCGCGGCCGTGGGAGTGTCGCACAGCGAAGCGACCTTCTTCCAGAGGACCCTGGCTGAGTCGGGGGCGATCCGCCGGAGCATCCTGTACCTGAACCTGGCGGACGACCCGGCTATCGAGAGGATTATAACGCCGAGGGTCGCGCTGACCGCCGCAGAATACCTGGCATTCGAGCTGGGGATGCATGTCCTCGTGATAATCACCGACATCACGAACTACGCCGAGGCCCTCAGGGAGATTTCGGCAGCCAGGGAAGAAGTTCCTGGAAGGAAGGGTTTCCCTGGTTACCTGTACACAGACCTCGCGACCCTCTACGAGCGGGCAGGGAGGATCAAGGGCCAGAAGGGGAGCATCACCCAAATGCCCATCCTCTCGATGCCCAGCGACGACGTGACTCATCCGATCCCCGACCTGACCGGGTACATCACCGAGGGGCAGGTCTTCCTGGGGAGGGAGCTGTTCAGAAAGGGGATCTACCCCCCTGTCTACGTCCTGTCCAGCCTGAGCAGGCTCATGGGGCCGGCGCTCGGCTACGTCATCAAGCAGGGAAAGGCGAGGCCCGACCACCACCAGGTCGGGAACCAGCTCTACAACGCATACGCGAGGTCGGTCGAGCTCAGGGCACTGGCGGAGATCGTCGGCAAGTCCGGGCTCACGGGGTCGGACCTGAAGTATCTCACGTTCGGGGACGCGTTCGAGCAGAACTACCTCAACCAGGGGTACGACGATAACAGGACGTTCGACGACACGATCAGAATCGCCTGGGAGACCCTGTCGATCCTCCCCAAGAACGAGCTGACCAACATCAAAGAAGAGTTCATCCAGAAGTACTACGTCGACGAGAAGTCCGGGTAGTCTCACATGTCCGTAGCATCAGGGTCGAGCGTTCTCCCGACCAAGATAGAGCTCATCGGAACAAGGAGACGCCTCGCGACGGCGCGGAGGGTCAAGAAGGTCCTCGATGACAAGAGGGACGTTCTCCTCAAGAGGCTCGACGAAATAATCCAGCAGGCCAGCCAGGCCAGGGACGAGATCTCCCAGCCCCTGGCTGACGCCTACCTCGCGCTGTACGACGCGTACCTGACGCTGGGCCCGATGAGGCTGGAGGGGATTGCCGCGAACACCCCGCCTCTGGTCGACGCAGAAGTGATGGTCAGGAGGATAGTCGACGTCGACGTGCCCTCGATCAAACTTTCCGAGAAGGAAATGGGGATGACGTACGGCTTCGCCGACACCAACGTGGCCGTAGACAGAGCCTCCCGTCAGATGAGGAAGGTCTTACCCTCGATATTCCGGGCCGCCGAGTTCGAGAACGCTATTTTCAGGCTCGCCAAGGAGCTCGAGAAGACGCAGCGACTGCTCAACGCGCTCGAGTACATGATCATACCGCGCTACGAGGGCTCCATCCGATACATCCAGCAGACCCTGGAGGAGAGGGAAAGAGAGGAGTTCACCAGGCTCAAACACGTAAAAAAGGTGCTCGAGAGGAAGGCGGGAGCATGAGCGGGGACATCGTCGACAAGCCGTTCAGGGAGGCGGAGGACCAAGTCGAATCGGCCCACAAGCAGGCGGTGGCGGAGCTGAAGGCTAAGGTCCGGAAGGCGAAGGAAGAGGCTCTGAAGAAGGTCGGCTCCTAGCCCCCGCGCCGCGCGCAACCAATCGTCGAATCACTTTCACAAGTATCGCTATCGAGAGCAGGAATCCCGCGGTCGAGAAAGCTATGGCAAGAATCGTCTTCGAGTACCCCACCTGTTCGCCTACGAAGTACCCAAGGTATACCCCCGCTATAACGAGCGGCGCGATTACGGCCGGAGTCACGACCATGACGGTGACGAGAAGCCGATTGCCTTTGGACTCGGACACGGCAGAGACGCGCGGATTTCGGCGACGTTAAATCATTTGTGAAGTCCGGCGCTCCCCCGACGCTCGGCCCCTACTCACACTTGCTGTAGCCGCAGTTGCCGCACTTGTAACATCCGTTCTCAAAGATGAGCGCATTCTCGTGACAGTCGGGACAGGTCCCTCCCATGGATGTGCGCCTCGTCTGAGATTGCTCCATAATGTTGTCCGACTGCTTTACCACCTGGTTCATTGTCAGGAGCTCGAGCGCCTTCGCGACAGCGTCGGGGATCGACATCAGCTGTATCCCCTCGTCCCATGAGACGTACTTCCCCTTGATCCCCTTGAGAGTGGATATCGCGCTCTTCACGTCCCCGCCGTGCTGAAGGTATAGGCTGATGAGCCTCCCGAGCGCCTCTGCGTCTGCTTTCTCGTCCCCACCGGACTTGCCGAGGGTGACGAACACCTCCTTCAGCTCCCCGTTGACCAGGTTCCCCGTGAGGTAGAGCCCCCCCTGCGGCAGCTTGAGCTTCAGGGTCCTCCCCTCCATCATCTTGGGCCTTTCGAAGGGGGCCTTCGCCGCCTGCGTCTTCTTTACGACCTTCTCCGTCTCGAGGATACCTTCTCTGCTCCCCTCCCGGTAGACGGTTATCCCCTTGCACCCCATCTTCCACGCGAGCATGTAGATCCGCTCGACCTCTTCGGTGGTAATCTCCTGGGGGAGGTTGACCGTGCTCGAGATGGCGGTGTCGATGTGCTTCTGAATCGTCGCCTGCATCTTGACCCTCATCTCCGGCTTGATCTGGTGGGACGTAACGAAATAATTCGGGAGCTGCCCCTCGTCCCTCACACCCGTGACCCCCATGAAGTCCTTCACCAGCGGGTGGAAGACCTTGAACTCCCCCTCGCTGAGGGACTTGCTCCGCCTTGTGTATGACAGAGCGAAGACCGGTTCCACCCCGCTCGAGCATCCAGCGAGGATCGACCCGGAACCCACCGGCGGGACCGTCGTCACGGCCGCATTCCTGATCCCCTGAGCCCTTATCTTGTCCTTTACCCTCTCGTCGAGCCTCGAGATGAACGGCTGGGCGAGATGCTTCTCAGCGTCGAAAGCGGGGAAGCTCCCCTTCTCCTTCCCGAGTTCGCTCGAGTAGTCATAAATCACATTCTTGACCCTCTCGAACAGGTGGTCCACGAACCCGATTGTGGAGTCTTCGTCGTACTTCAGGCCCAGCTTGATTAGCATGTCTCCCAGGCCCGTTATCCCGACCCCGATTCTCCTGCTCCAGAGGGACGCTTCCTTCTGCTGCGGGAGGGGGTGCCTGTCCGCGTTGTAGTCCAGGACGTTGTCCAGGAACCTGACCGCGTACTGCGTCGCCTTCGTGAGCGATTCCCAGTCTATGCTCGCGCGCTCAGTGAACGGCTCCTTCACGAAAGCGCTGAGGTTGACAGACCCAAGGCAGCAGCACCCGTAGCTTTCCAGAGTTTGTTCCGAACAGCCCCTGCTGACATAGCCGTTTGTAATCCACGTGTCTGTCGCCTCTTCGAAGAGATCGTAGACCGTCTCCTTCCCTAGATACGAGATGCTCTTGATTCTTGTCGAATCGGAGTCAGACCCGAAGGTCATGTCTCTGACCCTCTCCAACCTCGCCTGCTTGGCGGGATGCGACAACCGGAACATCTCGGAGAACTTCTTCAGGTCGCTTCCATAGAGAGTCAGGTGATAGGCATCGTGTTTGAGGACTACCTCTCTACCTAGAATCTTGGTCGCTTTGCCCTTGCGGGCACTCCTGTATATCTTAGGGCTCATACCGTAGAACTGCAAGACCAGCCTTGTTTGCTCGAGCAGCCTTTTGCTTGTGGACGAGAGTCTCATACATGGATTCGATGGGTTCAGATCCACGTCCCCATCGGTCGAAAAGAGACCATCCATCAGCCCTGCGTGAAACTCAATGTTGCTGTTGATGTATTCCATCGGCATCTCCTTCTGTGAAGCCTTTGCCGGCCGCAGAAGAGTGCGCTGCGTGACGAAGTCCGTCCCATCCTTGTAGAGATAGACGTAAGCCGAGTTGCTCCTTGTGTCGGGAGAGACTGCTATCCTGGGTGCTATCACCGAGAACTTCTCGACCAGGCAAGTGTTCCACTCTGTCTCCCTCTTGTCGGACGCCACCTTCGCCTGCCCGTTTCTGACCACAGCCTCAGAGATGCTCCCGTCCCCCAGCAGGGCTCCGATCATGAACCCGAAGTCCCTGTCCTGAATCCCGTGAGTTTCGACCTCTTCTGTGGGAGGCGCATTTACCTTTCCCACCCTGACGAGGTCTCCGACCCGGAGCTCGCCGACCCTCCGTTCCTTACCCCAGAACTTGTCGAACTTCTGGGCGTCCCTCGACTGGATAGGCCTGGTGTGGAAGACATGACCGGGCGTTACATCTATCGATCCCCCGTCCGTGAATTCCACGTGATACACGTCGACCCCTTCAGTCCTTTCCACTTTGGTTATCGGCCTGACTGAGCCGTATGCTGTGACAATCTGGTCTCCTTCTGCAAGGGAATCAGTCCGTCGCCAGCCGCTTGGGGTGCGGGTCAGTGTCTCCCCCGTCACACACGGGTTGACCCCCTGGACCTCCATCCCGTTGTACTCCGTGGTCGACTCCCTCTTCATGGCGTCCCAGAATATCACCCCCGGCTCTGCCGACTCCCACGCCCCGCGTATCAGGGACTTCCAGACCTCCCTGGCCCTCACAGTCCTGACCAGCTCGGCTTTCTCGTTCTTGAACCTGAGGAGGAAGTCTCCGTCCGACTCCACAGCTCTCATGAAGTCATCGGTGATCTTCACCGAGATGTTGGCGTAGTTCACTCTCTTCAGGTCGCGCTTGACGTTGATGAAGTCCATGACATCCGGGTGGTCCACCCTGATGGTGATCATCAGTGCTCCGCGCCTGCCCGCCTGTCCGATGGTCCCGGTCGTCGTGGAAAGGAGTTCCATGAATGAGACCGAGCCCGAGCTGTAGATGGCAGAGTTGTTCACCGGCGCCCCCCTGGGCCTCAGGACGGAGATGTCTGTCCCGACCCCTCCCCCGAAGCTGTATGTCCGCGCCGCCTCCTTGCACCAGTCGAATATCGCCTCGATCGAGTCTTCTCTTATCTTGAAGAAGTAACAGTTCCCTGTGAGGATTCCGTTACCTATGGTGAACGTGTGTGTCTCTGGTTCGGTGCAACAGTAGACTTCTCTTTCCTCGTTCAGAGGGATGACTTCCTTGACCCTCACATGGTTTCCGACCTTCACAGTGATTCTTCTCTTGGAGAATCTCTCTCTGTGGTCGCCTCTCAACAGGTCTGCCTCATTGATTGAGAATTTCGAGATGTTGAAGCGATAGAGGGGTGCTTCCCTTCCATCATACGGGTCCCTTTCTCTCGACCTGAAGATCTTGTTGGGAAACATCCCTACCCTCACAAGTTGTTCCCGAATCACTTTCAGGTCAGCTAGATTGGCCTGGTCTACCCCGACCTGGCCATTGGACGAGCAGTGGCCCTCGGTCGCGATGAGGCCCGCTATGAACCCATACCAGTATGAAGCAGAGACCTCGGTTGGCGGAATCTCCTTGAGATTGAACTTGGACCTGATGCCGCCAACGTGTATTGCTCCTTTGAGCGCCGGGTTCTTCCCTGAATACTCCACAAAGTGCCCGTACCCTCTCAGGTGGGCGACCAGATCCCTGTCTCCACCGAAGAGGTAAACTCCGTAGGTGGTAGCCGCGGAATTCCTGGAGCCATCTCCATAGATTACTCCATGGACGACGCCATCTCTGAATTCTTGGTTGGTCTCTGGCCTATCAGGCAGGGAGACGAAGAGACTCTTTCCCTCCAGAGAGACTGTCGTGACCTTCGATGGCCTCTGCTTGCTGTGGTAGAATATCGGCCACTCATGATTGGCGGTCGCGACGAACTCGTCCCCTGTCCTGAGGACGACTCTGTAGATTGGCTGTCTTCCGTACGAGCTGAACTTTACCAGCCTCCAACCGCTCTTGGTCAGGATTTCTACCTCCTTGCCCACTATTTCTCTTATCCTGGCTTTGCTCACCGTGGTTGCCACCTGCTTGGATTCGGAAATCAACGAGTT
Source organism: Nitrososphaerota archaeon (assembly GCA_016200045.1). Taxonomy (GTDB): domain Archaea; phylum Thermoproteota; class Nitrososphaeria; order Nitrososphaerales; family Gagatemarchaeaceae; genus UBA183. The sequence continues at coordinate 110,731 of JACQFN010000016.1, forward strand.
GTTGCGGCCCAGCAGCTGTCTTGTGGTCTCAACATTTTCTCTCACGATGACCTCAGTGTCTCCGTCGAGGCAGTTGAGCAGCGTAGATTTTCTCGGCTGCCCCGCACCGAAGAGTATCCTCCCTCCTGGAACGAACCGGTAGTCCTGAAGCAGCCAGTAGAACTTCGCCGTCCACTCCTTCCTCTTCTCATCATCTTTCTCAGGGATAGCGAGCTCCTTCGCGACCCTTCGCCAAAGGTCGTCGGGGACCTTCTCCACCTGCAGGCCGTGCTGGTCTCTCAGGGCGTACTTTTCGTAGAAGACTCTTGCGCGCAGTTCATCTCCTCCGAACGCGGCAAGGGTCTCTGACGGGAGCTTGACCTCTCCCTTCGGTCCTCCGACATTCGGAGAGTCGCGTGGTTGTTCAACTATTGACGTCATAACGTTAGTCTGGACCCCATCGTCCGCAATATATATTTCACCCTTGGCTGATTCAAAGTTCACCATCCAGCAGCGTTTAGAATGAGCACCCCTGCGACATGAGACATGCCCCTGTGAACTCTTTTTGACAGGAACTCTATGCGATTAGCCCTGTCAGACGGCCGTCGAATATTGGACGCTGGCCACTGATTTGCAGCGTCTGCACCTGGTCGCGTTCTGCGGGAGCTTGGCGCCGCAGTTCTTGCAGACGGAAATGAGCCTGTCCACCTTGAAGTAAGGAATCTTGGACGTCGCGTTCAGGATCAGGTTGTATATCCCCCTAACCTCCTCGGCCGAGCCCTCCAGGGTCACCGACAGTCCTCCGTGCAGTCCGGCCGAAAGCTTGGTGATGTAGTCTGTCTTTTCCAGGTTCTCGAGGTCGGCGAGCGTGAGCCTCGGAGCCTGCGTGTAGGCCCCCTTCTGCAAGGGCTGTAGGTTCGCCTTCCCATACTTCTCCGAGTCGAGCGTGGCCAGCCTCTGCGCTCCGTCCAGGTCCAGCATGGCCACCCCGAGCCTGTCGATCTTCGTGGATTTCTCGGTCGCTTTCTCCGTCGCCGTCTCAATGATCTTCAGGGCCAGCTCGTTCCTCGACCCAGTGGTCGGGTCCCGTATCAGGCTCGCCAAGGTTTCGTCGAGGCCCACTAGGTTCATCATGAGCGGCATGGTGTCCGAGGTGACGGCGTCCGACCCCGCTGCGAGGGCCGGCAGAAGTCCTCTTTTCAGGGTCCTTTCGATGAGCCTCCTCCGGGTCGAGAGGGCGTCGGCGGCGGTCCCGATGAGAAGGGCGAGCTTCGCCCTGAAGTACGTCTCGTCCTGGTTGGAGTCGTAGGCGAGCCGCGGAAGGTTCAGGCTCAGCCCGTGAAGCACGTTGACGTTGTCCGCCTGCGACTCCTGGGTCAAGATGTTGGCGTTGAGGCCCAGGAAGCTCCTTCTCTGGTCCGACGAGAAGAAGGCTATCCTCCCGCCGTTGAATATTATCGACGCGGCGTCCTTGAGCGTCTTCGTCTCATCGACACGGTTAGGCTTCGCCAGAAGCAGTCTCACGTCGGGCCTCGGGGTCTCCTCGACGAAGCTCCTGTAGGCGCCTAGGGCAGCGTCAAGGGTCTTGTCCATGACCTCTCTTCCGACCTCGTCGTGCCTGTACGGGTTGAGTTCTAGACTGATGGACGGGAGGGTCGAACCTGCGATGGGCGAAGTCAGCGTCTCTAGGAATCGGAGGAGGACTGATTCGAGTTCCCTCTTCCCCCTGGACTTGCAGAACGGAGCGAGGTACTGCAGGAAATTCTTGAACGTAACCTCGTCGGACGCCTCCCGCGACAGCATCGACGAAAGGTCCAGGACGATGTTCAGCGCCCTCTCCGCGTTCTCCGGGCTCGGGATCATGGAAGCGTTGACAATCCTCCCCCGCGGGTTCAGCCCCGCGCTCCTGACCGAGAGCAGGTCTACGAAGACCGTGTCCGGTGTGAGCCCCCACGAACCAGCGTTTGTTATGTGGATGTCCCCCGACAGGTGCGCGTCCGCGACGTCCCGAGGGAGCTGCTCCAGCAGGAGGTACTCTGAGAACACCTGCCTCCCGGTCTGGCGGACCAGGGACTCCACGTTCCCTCCGTCGTCCCCGGCCTTCCCGAGGAGCGCCGTGACGTCGTAGATTGGCATCCCGAGCCTGGTCAGCTTGTGCCTGTACTCCTCCATGCTGTGCTCGACGAGAAGCGCGTTCACTATCTCCCTGATCAGAGGGGCGGTCAGGTACTGCGTCTGGAACTTGTACAGCCTCGACTCTGTCTCGCTCGTGATTTTCTGTGCAAGCTCTACCGGCATTCCTGCCTCTTTCACCAGCGACTGGAGGATCTTGTTTGCGTTGAACTCCTCCATCGTCTGATGAGACGTCCTGACGTAGAGCTTACCGCTCTCGACCAGGGACTGTTCCTCGATCTGCCTGGTCAGGTTGAGGACGAGCCGCCCCAGGTTGGTCACCGTGTACTTCCTCTCCTGCCTGTTCAGCTGTATCAGCAACTGCTTGACGAGCTTTCTCAGGTGGTAGGCGAATTTCCCCGATTCTTTCTTTGACTTGAACCCCGCGAGGGTCTTCAGCGCGCTGTAGGTCAGGGGGCCCTTGATGTTCAGTATGCGGAGAATCTCCAAGCGCTGAGGGGAAGCAATGACCGAATAGATCGTCTTGACCCTTCTAGGAGCTGCCTGCAAGATGGCCGACGCGTCGGGGTCAATTGTATTTAACACTATGATAACAGAAGTTAATCAGGAGTCATGCAAGGATGGGGTCGCCCGGATTTGAACCGGGGGTCTTCAGCGCTCTTGCGCAGGGTCCCAAGGCTGAAAGCCTAGACCAGACTAGCCCCTCGAAGGCACGCGCCCTGCAAGGCCTAGCCGACGACCCAACAAAGTCCGCTTCTTCGTCTGACGTAGTTATGGGTTCTGTAATCTCTGTCGCATCTCCATCGAGACGTGGGAGCTTTCCGCGTCGAAGAATCTCCATTTGAACCGTTTCCCCCTCTTCACTCCGACTCTCGAGCTTACTCCAGCTCGTTCGACCTTCCTCCCTCTTTCCAAGAAGAGCCTCTCCGAGGTTACAACGTCCTCCCCGTTGAGCGCCCGGTCGATGGAAAGCGCCTGCGTGAGCTTCCCAGGGCCGCTGGAGATGTCTGCCGTCGCAATTGCCTTCCTGTTCTTCATCATCGTTTCGACACCTTCCGACGGTTCTAGCGCACGAATCAGGACGGCCCCGGGAACCCCCTCAGGCTCTGTGGTGAGATTGAGACAATTATGAAAACCGTAGATGAAGTAGACATAGGCATGTCCGGGCCTACCAAACATGACCCGACTCCTCTCGGTAATCCCCCGGTAAGCATGACTCGCCGGGTCGCGCCAGCCTCTGTAAGCCTCCGTTTCCACTATGATTCCTGAGAGCCTTGCCTTTCCCAGAACCCTGACGAGTTTCACTCCGAGGAGCCCTCTCGCCACCTCAGGGGTGTATCTCTGAAAGAATCGACGACCCAAGCGAGACAAACGCTTCTTCTTTCTCAAAGACATTTTATATAGGGAGTTTCAAGTGAATTTCCAGACGGTTCGGTTCTGCGAAGGCCGCCGGAACGTGAAAAATCTTGGAAATGAAAATCAGGGGGGTAAAGTGAAATGGGGAAGCGCAAGGTACTGAGTGAGTCCAACCTGAAAGAGTTGGTCCTCCCTCAACAGGGGGAACTCCTCGGGAGGGTGAACAAGATCTCCAGCGGGGACCACGTGATGGTGAAGTGCACCGACGGGAAGGTGCGGCTCTGCAGGATTCGCGGGAAGATGAAGCGGAGGGTTTGGATCCGCGAGCACGACATCGTTCTTGTGGCTCCCTGGGACTTTGACGACGACAGGGCCGACGTCCTGTGGCGGTACATCAAGGCCCACGAGGAGTGGCTATTGAACAACAGCTACCTCCCTCCGGGCTTCTGAAGCCCCTACATCGTGGGCTTTATCTTTCTGAAATTCGTGTAGAGCAGCCCGATGCCCAGGGCATAGAGCCCTGCCGCAAGGACCCACGGCAGGTCGAGATGCGACAACCCCAGGGCTGGGACGTCGAATGTTCCCGAAGCGAGAACGATACCTCCGATGAAGGTGCTCCCGGTGTTCGGGATTCTCCAGATTATGGCGTTCAGTGTGCTGGCGAGGCCTCTCCTCTGCGGCGATGTGATTCCCATGAGGAAAGAATCCATCAGGGGCGCGTTCATGTTCATCAGCCCTGCCCTGACTAGATACAGGCCTCCGGCCAGGAACACGTTCGGGACGAAGGCAAGGCTCAGCATGAAGAGCGTGGAACTCCCTGCGGTCGCCACTATTGCAGGGAAGAGGCCGATGCTCTTCGATATCCTCGGACTGGCCACAGCCGAGAAAGCTATGGTAAGCCCAGCCAGCGCGAGGTAGGGTCCGCTGTACGCGTCGGGGACGCTGAATTTCAGCCAGAGCCATGTCCCGATCAGGGGAATGATCAAGCCTGCCCCGAACCCGATTATGCTGTTGATCAGGGAGAACCTGAGGGTCTGACCCATCCCCCCGAGCTTCAGTCCCTGGGTCTTCTGCGAGTGGACCTTCTCCTTGTAATCTCTGAGCAGGAACCAAAGAGCCACAGGAGACCCGAAGCTCGCCGCCCCGATCACCAGGAACGCCCAGCTGTGGACGGCGACCGTGTCCAGACCCGTCATCGCGGCGATCCAGCCGAACGAAAGCGGGAGCGCCGACCCTATGGAGAACGACGCAGTCCCCACGACGAATGAGAGTGAGAACGCAGAGTCTCTGTTGGTGAGGTCCGTTTCGTCCGCTATCAAGGCATTCCAGGACGAGAGACCCATCGCCTCCCCAACCCCGCCAATCGCCGCGGCGACATACAGGACGTTGATGTCCCTTGAAAGTCCGAACGCGATTATCGTGGGAGCGAATATCAGGTTCCCAGCGATTACGAACCACTTCCTTCCCTTCAGGTCCGAGAGCATCGCGAACGGGATGCCGGCCAGGATCAGAGCCAAGCCTTCGACTCCGAATATGGCTCCTACCACTGCCGGACTGACTCCCACCTCCGGAAGGAATGCCATGACATAGATCAGAAGATAACCGAAGGCGAGACCGTTCAGGACCGTCGCGAGTATCAACAGCCTGACCTTTGGGGGGACCGGCGACCAGATGCCGTGCTTTGGCTTCGGCTCTTCAGTCACAATTCGCGCCCTCGCGTGCCTGGTTAATTAACCACGGAGCGCTTCCGAAACCGTTGCGCGTAGTCGCGGACCTGCAGCTCCATTCGAGGCACGCCCTGGCAACGAGCAAGGACATGGACCTGGAGCACATGGCTGCGGGGGCCAAGGCCAAGGGCCTTCAGCTTCTGGGGACCGGGGATTTCACACATCCTCTGTGGTTTGCAGAGCTCAAGGAGAAGCTGAAACCCGCGGAAGGAGAGGGTCTCTTCTCCTACCAGGGAATCACCTGGATGCTGACCGGCGAAGTAAGCACAGTCTACGAGCAGGAAGGGCGGAAGAGGAAGGTACACCATCTCCTCTATTCGCCCGACCTTGAGTCGGTCTCGCAGATGAACTCTCTCCTCCAAAGGCACGGGGAGTTGTCCTCTGACGGCCGCCCAATACTGACGGGAATCGACTCCGCCGAGCTCGTTGAACTGGTCACCTCGGTCTCCGGTTCCGTGGTCGTCATCCCGGCTCACGCCTGGACTCCTTGGTTCTCCGTGTTCGGGAGCAAGTCAGGTTTCGATTCGCTCTCGGAATGCTACAAGGACCAGACACAGAAGATCTTCGCGATCGAGACGGGACTAAGTTCCAATCCTGCGATGAACTGGAGGATCTCCGCTCTCGATGAGGTTTCCCAGGTCTCCAACTCCGACGCTCACTCGCCGAATCCTTGGCGGCTCGGGAGGGAGGCGAACGTATTCGACCTTGGCCGCATTACGTACCGGGAGGTGTTCGATTCGATAAGGCTGAGGGACAAGAGCAGGTTCCTGTACACGATCGAAGTCGACCCCGCCTATGGAAAGTACCACTTCACCGGGCACAAGAAGTGCGGCACGTCCTTCTCACCCGGGGATGCCGAGAAGCTTGGGAACAAGTGCCCGAACTGCGGAAGGAAACTCACGATCGGGGTCCTTCAGAGGGTCGAGGAGCTCGCGGACAGGGAGGAAGGGGCCGTCCCCCAAGGCTCGATACCGTTCAGAACGCTCCTACCGCTCTACGAGATAATATCATTCGCGACGGGGGTGAACAGGCTATACGCAAAGGCGGTCTTGGAGGAGCAGGACAAGCTGATTCGGGACTTCGGGAACGAGTTTGCTGTCCTGCTCGACGCCCCGGAGTCTGAGCTTTCAGGTCATACGAAAGCACCGGTCGCAAGGGCGATAGTCACCGCCAGGGAAGGCGGGCTTTCATTCACGCCAGGTTACGACGGGGTCTACGGAGTTCCGAAGATGTTTCCTGGATAGGGGAGGGCGCCTACGCTGATTGACCCATCGGCCGGATCATTTCAATAGAGCGCGGACCTTCCGGAAAAGCAGCTCGGCCATGGCCGACCTCGATATCTTGGCCGCAAGGTAGATCTTCCGGCGCTTGCTGTACATCAGCAGGATCTTTGTCCTTCCGTAGGCAAGTAGAATGAACTCCATGGCTCCGTACCACTTCTCCGCCTGCGAGAATGACTGCAGGAAGATAGCGTCCAGTGCCCCCAATCTTTCCTTGGTCTTCTCCCGGATTTTCACCCCCCCGCCCTTGTATTGGGAGTAGACATGTGCGAGCGCCTCGCCCCTTTCGTCCAGGACCATGACCCAAGCGAATGCATCGTCGCTCTCCATCACCGCTTTTGCAAGAGCTTCGGGCTTCAGCAAGGTCTAGCCGTACGCAACTCTCAGTTAGAAAAACCTAGTGATGCGCAGCAGGATTCGATTGCTCGCCGTTACTGGAAAATACAGCAGAAAGAGGTCGTGAAGGGATGGGGGCGGACGGATTTGAACCGTCGGTCTACAGGTTTCCCCTTGCAGCTCCAATGCCCAATCATCCACGCTGCCGTGTCATCAAACATGTAGTTTGACCACTGGAGCCTGTCGCCCTGCCTGGCTGGGCTACGCCCCCGATTGGAGGAGTTCGACCAATCGGCTCTACCGCCCAGCAAAGCTCAGGGGTCGTCCCTGAGAGACCTAGTAGGACCGAAACCTTTCGTCTCCCCCAAAGTCGGCTTCCAAAGCCGCCGCTTAAGAGTGTTGAGAGCCTACTTGGAGCGTCCGATTCTCAGCCGGTCTAGTTCCGAATGAACGATTTCGTCGAAAGACGGGCGGCCATACCGGGCGGCTTCGAACCCGACTCTCGCGACCGGCTTTCTGATCCTGATCATCTTCGTCAGGTCTGAAGGCGTTCCTAGTACGACCGCGTCGCACTTCACCCTTTCTATGCTGGATTCGAGGTCCTTCAGCTGCCGCCCGCTGTATCCAAGTGCGGGGAGGACCTTCCCGAGGTTCGGGAACTTCTTGTATGCCGCCTTGATCGATCCCACCGCCCTCCCTTTGGGGTCGACCAGCGTGGCCCCGACAGCCTTGGCGGCTACTGCACCCGCGCCGATCGACAGTCCTCCATGAGTTACTGAGGGCCCATCCTCCACAGCCAGGATTTTCTTGCCCCTGACGAGTTCCGGCTTGTCGAGGACCGCCTCCGAACGGGTCTTCGCGATTTTCACTCTCGAGTTCAGGGCCCTGCAGTTCCTGACCACCTGGTCCGCCGCCTTCTTTCGGACGATGTTCACCTTGTTCACGACGAGGATGTCGGCCATCCTGACGTTGGTCTTGCCGGGATAGTATGACCCCTCATCCCCCACTCGGACCGGGTCGGCGACCACGATGTTCAGGTCCGGGGCGTAGAAGCTGAAGTCGTTGTTGCCTCCGTCCCAGAGGATGACGTCCCCCTCCTTTTCCGCCTGGTCTAGGATCAGCTTGTAGTCGACGCCGGCAAACACCACGATGCCTTTGTCGATGTGCCCCTCGTACTCCTCCCTCTCCTCGATTGTGGTGTGATACCTGTCAAGGTCATCGTGGTTTTCGAACCTCTGGACGAGGACCGATAGGTCGCCGTACGGCATCGGATGCCTGACCACCACGGGCCTCAGGCCTCTTTCCAAAAGCAGGTCTGCGACTTTGCGGCTGATGGTGCTCTTCCCCGCCCCCGTCCTGACGGCGACGACGGCGACCAACGGCTTCGTCGACCTGATCATCGTGTCGGCCGGGCCAAGGAGGTGGAAGCTTGCCCCTTCAGCCTGCGCAATTGAAGCCAGGTTCATGACGTAGCCTTCCGACACGTCGCTGTAGGAGAAGTAGACGTCGGTGACTGAGTGCTTCCGGATCAGTGACGGCAGCTCCTCCTCAGGCCTGATCGGAATCCCCTGGGGGTAGAGTCTTCCGGCTGCGTTGGGAGGATAGGTCCTCCTCGAAATGTAAGGAATCTGAGTCGCCGTGAACGCGACGACCTTGAACGAATCATCTTCCCTGAAGCGCACGTTGAAATTATGGAAATCACGGCCGGCAGCTCCGAGGATAATCGCGTTCCTGCGGCCTTTCGCCGAGGGAGCCTGAGCGCCTTGCTTCAATTCCGGTTCCCCTAGGCGAAGCTAAAGGCTCCAGGGCTTTCCGCCGTGGACCACGCCGTCGGGAAGCTTTGACTTCCACTTCTCCAGGAAGGCGAGGTCTTCTTTCTTCGTCCGGAGGCTGTCGGGGAGCATCACGGGAATCTCCTCCATTATCGGGTAGTACCGGCCGCACTGAGAGCAAAGCAGGACACCGTCGACGATCACCTCGTCTCGAAGGCTGAATTCTAACAACTCCAGCGGGTAGTGCTTGTCGATGGGGCACGCGAGTATGTCGAGAAGCTTCCGCTGCATGGCCTCTCATCCGACGGCGAGGCGTAATAAAAGATTGGCGGCCCAGAAACATTAATCTACCTTCTCCTGGGTCAGTGAGTCCAGCCGGCCATAGCGCGCGGGTCCGACCTGGACTCGTTCCGACCCCAGACTCGCAAGAGGGGGAGAAGTCAAACCGCGTGTCGTCGGGGTGTTAGTGAGGTGCGAGAGCCCTCGCGAAGCTTCCGATGCCGGCGCCTTTTCCAAAGTCCTTGCCCGCAATATGCACCACTTTTGGTAGGAATGTTTAAGTCCGAGCAGAGGGGTGAAATTTTTGGAGGACGGTTTGTTCTCAATAACCAGCGTCCAGCTTCAGGTGCCCGCAGACGTCAACACGATCCTCTACGTCGTGTTCTTCATGGGGCTGATAGTGTTCCAGTTCGCGTTCGGGACGAGGATTCAGGTCTACTTCGCTCTCAACGACATCGGAAGGGGGCTGACGAAGCTCAAGATAATGAAGGACAAGTCCAGGAAGGAGGCGATCGACTATCTGGTCAACGTAGGGAAGTCTCCGAACGACCCGACGCAGCGAGTGGACCAGTTCCTCGACTACGTCACCATCATGCCGGTCGGCATCGACCCGCAGGGGCTCGTCAACAAGATCGACCACGTGGTCACGACCAACAACGAAAGGGTGAGGTCTGAGGTTACCGCCCTCGTAGGCCAGGGACAGAACAACCCGGTCACGGTCTCAATCTCGGAGAACCTCCTCGAGGTCGCCACTTCGCTCAACATCATCCACAAGGTGGTCCGGCACTACTATCTGCTCGGTAAAAAGACCAATTCCTACTTCACGCTCATCCAGCTGCAGATGCTCATGCCGATGATAATCCAGGAGTCCGACGCCCTCCTCAACGCGGTCGACTCGTTCAAGGTGGGCCAGCCAGTAGGGGACGGAATCGGACCCGTGGTAGTCTCGAAGTTGATGGTAGGGAAAGAGAAGCGCGTCATCGCGAAGGACACGGTGATAGCGACCACCGAATACAAGGGCAGGACTCTCCACGTCCTCAAGGCTGATGGCCCGATGGCGTATGTCGGGCAGCCCGGCGTGGCGATCAAGAAGGTGATAGAGGAGATGGGGGTCAAGCCTTCGGCAATCATCATGATCGATGCGGCCCTGAAGCTGGAGGGCGAAAAGACTGGGGAGATCGCGGAGGGAGTCGGAGCCGCGATTGGCGGAATAGGGGTGGAGAAGTTCCAGATAGAGGACGTCGCGACGAAGAACAAGGTCCCCCTCTACGCAATCCTGGTCAAGCAGAGCATCCTAGAGGCGATTACGGTTATGCGGAAGGAAATCGCCGAAGCCTCCGAAAAGGTCACCCAGGTCCTCCAGAGGGTCATCGAAGAGAAGACGAAGGAAGGGGACGAGGTCGTAGTGGCAGGGATCGGCAACACGCTGGGCGTCGCACAATGATGAGCTCGGTCCCGGCGTCAGACAAGAAGATGAAGCTCCTCGTCTACTCAATCGAGGAATGCCCTGTCTGCGGACAGAAGACCAAGCGCGCCTTCCAGGTCGGGGACTACATTACCAAGGACGGGGGGAAGTGCACGAAGTGCAGGAACACGACGAGGGTAAGCCTCGTCTATGCCGAGAGCTCGAAGCCTTCAGGTTAGAACGACGATACCGCCGTCTTCCAGTGCCAACGTGTGCTCGAACTGCGCCACCGGACGCCCCGATGCCTCTACCAGAGTCGGGTAGCCATGAACGACCTTTCGCTTCACGAGCTCCTTTAGCATCGGGCCTACCTTCCCCCTACCCCACCTCTCCGAATACCACCTTGGAGTGAACGGGAGGGTCTTCCTCTCGCCCCAGACCTCATCCACGAACCCGTCGAGTTCCTTCTTCCCCGTCTTCTTCCTGGAAGCGACGGCGAATATCGTGGTCATCGGAGAATCTACAACGTACCCGGCCGCAGATGAGGGGGTCACGAACGGCTCGATGGCGAAGACGTCCCCCGTCCTGAGTGACGGAAGGCCGGGGACGTACAGGTTGGGGATGCTCTTTCCAGCGTGAACGGCGTAGCGGTCTACCGTGTGTCCCGTGAGGTTCTGGATCGTCCTGAACCCGAACCTGCTCGCTTCCTGTCCGACGCTCCTCCCTATCTCGCCAACGCGCAGGTCCCTCCCGGCGGCCTCGATCGCGACCTGCAGGCACTTCTTCGCCACGTCCAGAAGGAGAGCATGTCCCTCGTCGAAGGTTAGCGTCGTCGCTGTGTCTGTCACGTAGCCTTCGACGTGAACGCCGAAGTCGACCTTGATCACGTCCGAGGCGCCGAGCTTCGAGGCATCGCCCTCCTCGGGGGCGTAGTGGGCGGTGACCTGGTTCACTCCGATTCCTGTCGGGAAAGCGGGCAGCCCTCCCCTCCGGCGGATCTCCGATTCCACGAGCTCGCACACTTCGACGAACCCCATCCCGGGCCTCACGGTCCCGACGACCGTGTTTCGGACCGCCTTCGTAATCTCGCCCGACTTTCGGTACTGCTCAGGGATCTTCAATTCGAGTTCACAAATCCTTTATTGCGTTAGGAGACCGCCCGAGACGACTGTGGTATTTCAACTGATGCTGCAGAGGCCGTGAAAGATTGCGGTACAGGACTGTCGCGACAGGCGGGACGTTCGACCACTTCCACAAAGGGCACCTCGCCCTCCTCTCCAGGAGCTTTGAGGCCGGGGACAAGGTGGTCATAGGGGTGACGTCTGACGCGTTCGCGGCGAGGGAGGGCAAGTCTCCCAACCAGCCCTACGATGAGCGTGTGTCCGAGCTCGAGTCGGCCATTAGGTCCTACTTCCCCGGACGGGAATACCTGATCGCGAAGCTGGACGACTACTTCGGGCCGGGGATAGCGTCCCCGGAGGTCCAGGCGATAGTGGTCACCCGCGAAACGGCTTCGCGGGTCCCAATCGCCAACTCGCTACGCGAGAAGAAGGGGTACTCCCCGCTCGAGGTGATCGTCGTCGACTACGTCCTGGCTGAAGACCAGAAACCAATCTCATCCACCCGCATCCGTCGGGGGGAGATCGACAAAGAAGGCCGTTTGTTGAGCAAGAGAGGGGCCAAACCGCCGATGAACCCCGAAAGGGATTAAACGCGAAGCATACAGGCAACGGCACGTGGACAGGCAGACGCTCGACCCATGGGGCACGAGCCTGATCAAGGACTACTCCAGGCTGCAGGCGGAGTTCGGAATCGAGCCTGTCTCGCCTCTTCTCAAACGCTTCAAGAATCCAAGTCACCACCTGAGCAGGGGGATCGACTTCGGGCACAGGGACCTGGGCCGCATCCTCGACGCAGTCGACAACAACAATCGCTTCGCTGTCATGAGCGGGATCAAGCCGACCGGGGAATTCCACCTCGGGACAAAAATGACGGCGGACGACATGGTATACTTCCAGTCGCTTTCGAAAAAGGCCACCGTCTTCTACGCGATTGCCGACGTTGAGGCCTACTGCGACAACGGCCTTTCCTTCGCCGAGACTTCCAAGATGGCCGTCAAGAACGTGGCAGACATCCTTGCGCTCGGGCTCGACCCCGACAGGGCCGTCGTCTACCTGCAGAGCGAGGAGATGAGGGTGATGAAGCTCGCCACGATATTTTCCAGGGGGGTCACGAACAACATGCTGAAGGCCATCTACGGCGAGAGGCAGGTCGGCCTTTACTGGTCCGCCCTGATACAGGCGGGGGACATCCTCATGCCTCAGCTTCCGGACTTCGGAGGGCCCAAGCCAGTCCTGGTCCCGGTCGGGGCCGACCAGGACCCCCACATCCGTCTGACCAGGGACCTAGCGGCGAAATACTCGGGGGAATTCGGTTTCTTTGCTCCCTCCGCCATCTACCACAGGCTGATGCTGAGCTTGAGCGGGGACACGAAGATGTCGAAACGCACCATCGAATCGTCCTTCACCCTCGACGACCCCCCAGCTGCAGCCGCAAAGAAGGTGCTGAGCGCCTTCACCGGGGGTAGAGCGACTGTCGAGGAGCAGCGCAGGCTGGGCGGACGCGCAGACATCTGCCCAGTCTACGACCTCTATAGGTTCCATTTCGCGGAGGACGACGAGCACACAGAACGAGTCTACAACGAGTGCGTGAAGGGAATCAGGATGTGCGGCGAGTGCAAACAGGAGGCCGCCGGGCTCGTCAAGGGCTTCCTCGCTAGGCAACAGAAGAAGAGGGACGGGCTGTTGGGAGAAGCGAGGGAGCTCATCGCGAAAAGCAGGAAGGCGCCGTCGAGAAGATGAGCGGAACGGCTTCAGCTCTGCACCCTCTGGAACGCCGGTTGCTTTCGACCCTTTCCGCCCCCGGGTCCCTCGACTTCGATTCTCTGGTGAGAGAAGCAGGCCTCCAGGTCGACCAGGTGAGGCGGGCACTCTCGTGGCTGTCCTCAAAGGGGCTCGTCGAAACCAACGAGGCCAAGACCACCAGTGTTGAGATGGGAGCGAAGGTCCCCCCCGAACTCCTTCTGTTCGAGAAGGTCCAGTCCTCGTCCGGGGCGGTCACCCTGGAGTCCCTGAGGGGTTCGTTCGAGTCCGCCGACGAGTTCTCCGCAGCCCTGGGGAGGGCGAGGGGACACGGATGGATCAAGATCGACCAGAAGAGCTCCCCCCCTGCCGTATCGGTGGAGGACTCACGAGGACCCAAAGCGATGGAGGCGGTGATAGAAGCTGTTCGCAACGGCGAGGATCAGTCTCTTTCCGACGACCAGAGCCGCATACTCGTTGACCTCCTAAGGAGGGGGCTGGTCAGGCAGGATGAGAAGACGGTGCTGTCCGTCAGCATCACTTCAGCGGGGAGGATTGCCGCCCCTCCCCAAACTGAAGAGTACCTCGACAGGCTCACCCCGGCGGTCTTGGCCACCGGCGCGTGGAGGGGTAAGTCGCTCCGCCCGATTGACGTGGAAGCGAAGGCGCCGGTCTTCTACCCCGGCCGGAGGCACCCGGTCCGGGACTTCATCAGGGAAGTGAAGGAGGCATACATCTCGATGGGGTTCACTGAACTGGAGGGAGAGAGCGTCCATCCGGCCTTCTGGAACTTCGACGCCCTCTTCATCCCTCAGGACCATCCGGGACGCGAGATGCAGGACACGTTCTACATCGAAGGGATGTCGGACAAGAAGCTCGCAAGGTCCGGGGTGGTCGACAGGGTCGCGGCTACGCACGAGAACGGCTGGCGGACTGGGAGCCGCGGATGGGGGGGCATCTGGAGGGTCGAAGAAGCGAGGCGCCTAGTCCTCCGCACGCACAATACGGTCCTTACCGTGAAGGCCTTGTCCGAGTCGAAGGATAAGGAGACCCGCGTGTTCGCGGTCAGCAAAGTCTACAGGAATGAGAACCTGGACTACAAGCACCTTCACGAGTTTTACCAGATGGACGGGATCATGGTGGGGGAGGGCCTCAACGTCAGGCACCTGATGGGATTCCTGAAAGAGTTCTACAAGAAGCTAGGAATGAAGGACGTGAAACTCTGGCCCTCTTACTTCCCGTACACAGAGCCGTCGCTGCAGGTCATGGGCTATTCTGATGTCGCCAAGGACTGGGTGGAGCTCGGGGGGTCGGGGGTATTCCGGCCGGAAGTCACCCTTCCGCTGGGGGTCAAGGTCCCCGTCCTCGCCTGGGGTCCCGGGATAGAGCGCCTGATGCTTCTCAGATTCGGGATGAGCGACCTGAGGGAACTGTACGGCAACGACCTGTCGTGGCTAAGGAGCAGACCGGAGATTGCCGGTAGTTAGGCTGGACACGGCCCGCCTGACGAGGATGGTCGGCGCGGGCAAGAAGCTTGTCGTGGAGAGGCTCCCTTACCTCGGCCTGGACATCGAGAGCGTCGAGAAAGGATCCATCAGGGTCGAGTACAGTCCCAACAGGCCTGACTTCGGGAGCGATTTCGGCATCGCCCGGGCGCTGAGGGGGATCCTTGGCAAAGAGGTGGGGCTCCCTTCATACTCCACGAGGCCGTCGGGGCTATCTGTCGAGGTCGACGGGCGACTCTCGAGGGTCAGACCTTACATCGCCTGCGCGACAGCGACGGGGCTCCGCCTGTCGGACGAGGACATCCGCCAGATCATCGCCCTTCAGGAGGACCTTCACAACGGGCTAGGAAGGCGCAGACGAAAGGTGGCCGTTGGGCTTCACGACCTCGACAAAGTTAGGCCCCCCCTTTCATATCATGGTATGAAATCTTCGTTCAAGTTCCGCCCCCTCGGCCAAAAGAGAGAATTCACGATTCGAAGCATTCTGGATTCGACGGAGGAGGGGAGGACCTACGGCGGGGCCCTCGGGGGGACCCGACTCTACCCTGTCATTTCCGACTCGAACGGGACGGTTCTTTCCTTTCCGCCCATAATAAACGGAGATGCGACAAAGGTTTCCGGCAAGACGAAGCGCATGCTCATCGAGGTAACCAGCACAGACAGAAAGGCTGGGGACGACGTATTGGCCATCGTCGCGACGACACTCGCGGAGGCGGGAGGGAAGGTCGGGTCCGCCCTCGTGAAATATACCCGTCCACGCACGACCCCCGACCTCTCGCCGACCGAGGTCAAGCTCGACCAGGCCATGGTGAGGCGGGTCATCGGCCTCGACCTAACGTCGCGGCAGATTGCGGACTCCCTTGAAAGGTCAAGGATGGGGGTCAGGGGGACCCGGGTCCAAGTCCCCCGATACAGAATAGACCTCCTCCACCCGGTCGACCTGAGCGAAGAGGTTGCCCTCGGGTACGGTACCGACAGGATCGGCCCTCTCTACCCTGCAAGCGAACACCCTGGAAGTTTCGACCAGTTCGAGCAATTCCTTGACAGGGCTTCCACGATAATGTCCGGCATGGGGATGACGGAGCTTATGACGTACGAGCTGGTGGACGAAGATTCTCTTTACTCGAAATTCGCGAGGGAATCGAGCCGGAAAATCTCCGTCCAGAATCCTCGAAGCTCGGAACACTCGGTATTGCGGGACTCTCTGATCCCTACGATGATGTCCGTGCTTTCGGCCAACGTCAAAGCCGAGTACCCTCAGCGGGTCTACGAAATCGGAAGGGTGTACAGCCGTTCGAAGGGCGGGGTCAAGGAATCTTGGAAGCTCGGGTGCCTGATCGCCCATTCGCAGGCCACCTACTCCGAGGCAAAGATGCACCTCGAAGCCACCTGCAGGACGCTCGCAGGAAAAGAGGTGGTCGCGACTGCTTCGGGGCACTGGAGTTTCGCGCCAGGGAGGTCTGCGGTAGTCAGGATTGGGAAGGAAGAGCTCGGGGTGGTGGGCGAGGTCCGACCTGAGGCGCTCTCCGCCTTCAGGGTAAACGTCCCAATCTCAGGGTTCGAGTTGGACCTGAGTGCCCTCCGCGAACAGCTAAAATAGCTCGGGGGCTCAGACGTGCCAGACGGCTTTCGTTCTAAAGCGCGCCAAACGGCCACCTGCGAAGGCGGCAACGCTTTGATGAGCAGATGGTTTACCCAGGCACGCGACAGACGAAGGCCGTTTGCCCGTTGAAGAGGCTCGGTGATGGACCCTGCTAGAAGCCGGGAAATGATCCGTGCCCGTCAGAGACGGGCAACAATCAAGCTAAGAGAGAAATTGATAGACAAGAACGCGAGACGGCTGCAGGCTTTCGGCTCGTTCGTCCGCGATTTCGTTCGCGACCTGAACCACCTCTCTGAAGACGGGTGGGCGGTCATGGTCGAAGGGAAGCGGGACTTCAGGGCGCTCCGAGAGCTGGGATACCTCGGGGCTCTCGCCACCATCGCTGATTTCACGAGGCACGGGAGAGATGCTTTCGGAGAGTCGGCCAAGGTCGTGGTGCTTACGGACCTTGACAGAGAGGGAGGGGTGCTGGCTGCCCGGCACGTGAAGAAGCTCTTACACGAAGGGGTCAGGCCGTCCCTCGCGGAGCGGCGCCGCCTGAAGTTCGCCTCCCGCGGGGTCTTCCTCCACATCGAGAATCTATCGCGGTTCTCTGAGACCGAAACGAGAATACGGGTTCCGTAGGCGGTTATCCGAAACAAATTAAGGCACAACCCGACCGCTCCCAGGACTGAAATTGAAGGCGCTCTTGGTCTTGGCGGTAGTGTCTGAAATTTCACTTGTTCTCGGAGTCCTGCTCATTTTCTGGAGCACCTTTTCAGTCCCTCTTACTCAGTTGTTTCCTCAGTCAATCGATTGACAGAAGTTCTGGATTGGGTTTGGCTTTGTGATACTATCCGCTATTGGCTTCTTCACCTTCCTCTTGTCAACTCGAACATACATTCCCCATCGGAGGCGGGGAGGCCTGTCCCCCCTTGAAGGAAGCAGAACCGGAATCTGGGTTCTGTAACTTCTGCGGGTGATTCTGAACCCTGTATCATAGCGGGTGGTAGCCATTGTCCTCGCAAGAGGGCTCTGTCCCGTCTGCGGGGTGGTAGAGCAGCCCGTTCCAGATGGGGTGGTAATCGTCATCTCTGTCCCGTCTCTTTTGTGGTGTGGTCTGCCTCCTCGCGTTTCATTCGATTCCAATGAGTCTGTAATACCAAATCGATGATTAAGACGGCTATGACGGGAGTCATTACCAACCAGACTATGCTCAAACGACCCTCGACGAAGAGGGTTAAGCTCGCTGCGATGACGATTGCTATGACCAAGAAAGCAACGTTTGCCTGCCTTCGAGTGATTTGGTATTTCGGGGTCATCCTGTTGCGAATCTCGTGGCGGCCTCTGATTGTCAAGTAGGCTCCAATGATTATCACGGTCAATCCGAGATACCATGTCGGCGACGTTTTCCAAACACTTGGGCAATGGCCGATAACTGGGCAATTCGCCACATCCAAGGCAAGGCTCAGACCAAGAACCAAGAAGCCGAGAATGACGAGTATTAGCCCGATGAGGAACCGTCTCATACCCGCTCAGGATTGCGGCCTCTCTTAACGGCTTACATCAATAGTTCCATCCACTTGTTTTTTCCGTCCACCCCAACGCCCGCCCTCTCTGCGGGTGTCTGTCCTTCCAGAGCCGAGTGAGGCTTGACGAAATTGTAATGGATTCTCTGTCCTTCCGCTATCGGCGTCTGATAGGATTTCCAACCACGCTGAATTTTCACCCGTAGAAGTTACAGAACCGGAATCTGAAAACAAGAGTTTATAACCACGCAATTTTTGGGGAATTCTAAGTTAAGCTAAGGCTTACCGATAAAAAACGAGTTGACATAGGAGTGACCGCAATTGCCAGATTCAGGTATAGTAAAGTACCTAGTAAGGCTAAAATTTGAAGTAGACGGAGTAGTTGAGAGAGCCGACGTAATAGGCGCGATCTTCGGCCAGACCGAAGGCCTATTCGGGCCTGAGATGAATCTCAACGAGCTCCAGAAGAGCTGGAAGGTCGGACGGATAGAAATCAACCTCGAGTCCAAGAACGACCGGACGCGGGGAGAGGTGATTGTCCCGATGTCCACCGATATCGGGACTGCAGCCCTGATAGCGGCGGCCGTAGAGAGCGTCGACAAGGTAGGCCCCTGCAGCGCCAGGGTGACCCTGGAGGGCATCGACGACGTCAGGGCCAACAAGCGGAAGCAGATAGTTGACAGGGCCAAGCTGATCGTCAGGGAGTGGAGCTCGAAGACCTCGAGCGAAGGCGAGAACGTCCTGAAGGACGTAACAGACTCCACCAAGAGGGCGAGGGTGATCAACTACGGGATGGAGAACCTGCCGGCAGGCCCGGGGGTATACTCATCGGAACTTGTGTACCTGGTTGAAGGGAGGGCGGACGTCGTCCTCTTCCTCAGGGCAGGCATCGAAAACGTCGTCGCCTTGGAAGGGACCAGCGTCCCGGACTCGGTCATAGACCTGGGGAAGAAGAAGAGGCTCATCGCTGTCCTGGACGGAGACAGGGGAGGGGACCTGATAGAGAAGGAGCTGGCCCAGGTCGTCAAGGTGGAAAGGGTGATCCGCGCTCCGCCTGGAAAGGAGGTCGAGGACCTGACCCCGATAGATGTAATCAACATGCTGCGTGCCGAGAGGCTCGAAGGGCTGCCGCAGGGGAGGCGCGAGCGGGGAGCGGAGAGGGCGCCTGAGAAACAACCAGAGGGCGAAGAGCCTGTGGTCATGAAGACTAGGGAGCTCTACCCGTCCCTGAACGGAACCCTCGAAGCTGTCCTGCTCGACCAGGGCCTGCAGGAAGTGGGCAGGTATCCGATTAGCGAGCTCGTCCAGAAGATGGAGAGTTCGAGCGGGGCCTACTACCTGATATTCGACGGCATAGTCACCCAAAGGCTAGTCGAGTCAGCGACGAAGGTCGGGGTGAAGGGAATCATCGGGCACAGGACCGGAGAGCTAAACGAACTTCCAAACGATGTCCGGATAGGCACGTTCAGGGACCTCGACCTTGAGTAGCCCCTGCCTTTGATAGTCACCGAGTTCAATCCCAAACACGGGCGCTGTTCCCTGATAGTCGAGTCCTCCGAGGACCTCTGGACGCTCCGAAGACTGGTCGCGAAGGGGGACACGGTAGTCACCCGCAGCTCCAGGGTCATGAAGAGGGAAGAGGAGTTCTCCAGGCCCGATAGGGGGGAGAGGGTCAGCATCACCATCGCACTCAGGGTCGAGGAGATCCATCTTGACAGCAGCATCGAAAGGCTCAGGGTCAGGGGGACGATAGTGGAGGCGAGCGACGACTCCGTGACCAAGAGCGGCTCCCATTCCGTCACGCTGACTGCGGGCCACCCTGTCACCATCCGCAAGGAGATGTGGTCAAGGGTTGACACGCAGCTGCTCCGCCCGTCGAATAAGGGCTCTTCGAGGTTCGTGCTCGTCGCTACGGACCGGAGGGAGACCGGTGTTGGGACCCTGAGCGGCTCTCACCTCGCGGTCCTAACCACGATTGAGTCCGGGCTCGGTGGAAAGATGTCTCACGAGCAGGACGCTGCCCCCTACCTGTCCAAGGTGGTGTCCTTCATCGCCCAGATTGGGAACGAGGGGGACTCGATCGTGGTAGCCGGTCCGGGTAACCTGAAGAACACGATCGCGAACCAGCTGGGGAGGACGACCAGACTCCGAGCGGTGACGATCGAAGGGTTCGACCTCACAGGGTCGGACGGGATACGCTCGCTGGTAAAGGACCCCGCTTTCCAGAAGTTGGCCTCAGGGTCGGTCGTGGTGGCGATGCAGAAGCTCGTCGGGGAGGTCGTCAGGAGGGTCTCTTCGGGGGACCGCAAGGTCGCCTATTCCCTCCCGAGGGTGAAGAAGGCCGCAGAAGCCGGAGCGGTCGAGTCCTGCGCGGTCTCGGATGACGTCTTTGCCAGCGGGGTGGGCGAGCAGGAACTGGTGGACGTCCTCAATTCGGTGGAACAGAGGGGTGGGATGGTTTACCTGGCAGACTCGTCGCTCGAGTTCGGGAAACAGGTATCTTCCTTCGGCGGCATAGTGGCCCTCCTCAGGTACCAGCTCAGAGCCTGACGATCACAGGGAACACGAACTCAGAGAGCACCGCGAGCACGACCCCTCCTTTGATCAGGTCCTTCCCAAGCCTCTTCTCCACGTGAGTGAAGTACAGCAGGATGCCGAGGAGGAGTACTGAAACGTATGCGAGCCTTGCGATCTCGACGACCGTCGTATCCACTACCCCGAGTACGGTTGACATCGTGGCCACGAACTCCTTCGCAAGCTGTTGGACGGCGCTCCCAAGGTCGGGAGGGGCCTGAACGTCAGGCATCCTGAGAAGAAGGGCTTCGCGTATTTAACGGGCTCTCGGCCTCAGACGAGGTTCAGGTACGCCGCCAGGGGAAAGCTGGCGATAATGACCACTACCGCGATTGTGACCGCCGTACTGATTCTCGAAAGTCCCTTCTCTCCCAGCCTCCCTCCCGCGAGACCCTTCAACCCTGCCCGGAAGGCCTGTCCTCCGTCGAGGGGGTAGATTGGCAGCGCATTGAACACGGCCAGGTTGAAGTTGAGGAAGAACAGCCAGAAGATAACCCCAGCCAGAGGGACGAGCGACGCTCCGTAGGGGGAAGTGTAGAAGACCGAGAGCTGGTCAGAGAAGGGTGCCAGACCTTGGCACCTGGGGAAGGTGGGTATGCACACGTAGGTTATCGGCCTGGAAAAGAACGAGTTCGTGTAGGTGGTCACGACCGCCTTCAGGTCGGAGTAGCCGAGCGGCGGGGCAATCCCAAAGTATCCGAGCGACGAGTTGCTCGGGTTGGTTCCGAGGGTAACGCTGAGGGAGACTTCCTGGCCCTGCCTCCAGACCATCACAGTGACGTTCTGCCCTGGCCTGTACCACGGCGCGCTAGCGAACACAGAGGTGTTGTCGTATGAAATGCCGTTGACGCTGACGATGAAGTCCCCCGGGAGCATTCTTGCTGCTGCGGCCGGGGTGTTGACTCCCACTTGGGTGACCGCGAGGCCACGGACGGCCGGGGTCATCGTCCCGACAATGCTGAACAAAGCCAGAAGCGCGACGATCCCGAGGACCAAGTTCACCGACGCCCCCGATGCAAGGACCCTTCCCGAATCACGGGCCTTGGCCGCCTTCAAGGCTTCTTCGTCCACTTCTACGAAGGCTCCGATGGGCAGCACCAGGAAGAAGATGAGCCCGGATGACTTCACGGGGAACCCCAGGCTTCGGGCGACCACTCCGTGGGCCCCCTCATGGATTACCATGGCGACTATCAGGGCAAACCAACCGTCCACGAGTGGGAGGTACGGGTTCACTCCGGGGAGCCCGAGGTACGCCAGGGGGCTGACCTCACGGACGACCGTGCCTATGTCGTGGACGCGCGGGGAGAAGAAGGCCGCCAGGTTGGTCAGGAAGATGAACAGACCGGTCCCCGCGGCGACCGGCATCAGGTATAGCAGGAACCAGCCCACGGGCTTCGATATCCTGAGACTCCCGAGCCTGTCCATCAACGAGTGGAAGCGCTTCGTCCTCAGGAGGATGAAACCGAACTGGAACTCGAATCTCTTGTATTCCTTCTCCAAATCCTTGGACTCGCCGACCTCGGTGTCGCTTTAAGTGTTCACGCTTAATAGAGCAAGACGGGTCCGGCGGGAAGTCGGATGAGCGTCTGCGCGAAATGCGGCGGGAAAGGATTCTACACCAGGAGGTATTCCGGGGAGACCCTGTGCGTCGGTTGCTTCGGGGAGTCGATCGTGGAAAAGTCGCGGAGGACGATGGCGAAGTACAGGATGGTCCGCAGGGGGGACCGCGTGGGGGTCGCCGTCTCGGGGGGGAAGGACAGCCTCGCGCTCCTGAAGGTCCTCCACGGGATTAGACAGGACCAGGGCACGGAGCTCGTCGCGATATCCGTGGACGAGGGGGTGGCCGGGTACAGAGACGAGGCGATATCTCACGCAAGGGGGCTGACTTCCGAGCTCGGAATCGAGCACCTTGTCCTTTCGTACAAGGAGCTCTTCGGCTTCACCCTCGACGAAGCGCTCGACTGGAAGGAAGACCGCGAAGTATCATCGTGCAGCTTCTGCGGGGTGTTCAGGCGCAGGGCGATAGACGAGGCAGCCGCGAAGGCGGGGGTGTCCGTGGTCGCGACCGCGCACAACCTCGACGACTACGTCCAGACCTTCATGATGAACCTGCTCCACGGGGACGTGTCCAGGCTGGGTTGGCTCGACCCCGCCTACGAAGACGACAGCTTTCCCGTCAGGAGGGTCAAGCCGTTCATGGAGATCTACGAAGAGGAGATAGCCCTGTTCGCTTACAGTTCCGGCCTTCCGCTCCAGAGCGTCAGCTGCCCCTACATGCACGAAGGGCTGAGGAGCGAGGTCAGGGACTGGCTCGACGAGCTGGAGGCCGGCCACTCGGGGATGAAGAACGTCCTTCTCCGCTCGAGCCTGGACGTAATAACCAACTACGGAAGCGCCTCGAGGAAGGCTTCCGTCCCCTGCTCGAACTGCGGAAACCCCTCCTCCGGGGGGCTCTGCAACGTCTGCAGGATGAAGGCGGCTGTAGAGCAGCACATAAATTACAGGGGCTAGGACTGCCAGAGACGGCGGTGGGTAGGGCCGGGAGGGTAGCCTTCTCCCAGAATGCTGAAACAGGCTTCATGCAGCGGCCAGCAACCTTCGGGTAAAGCCACCTTCCTCGCGACCCGCGCGGGACGGGGGAGACGAACTCACGCCGGAGTGGGCGGTCATGAGGGGCGGTCCTCTCGAAGGAGAGGTCCTGACTCTTGATTGCCGAATCGGGCGAGGTCCGGGAGGGAGCAGCCCTATGGCGACGTGGCCACGCTACTCCGTCTACGTGGGGGATTCCCCGCCCTGCGAGATGGGAACGGAGAGTGGTGGTGAACTCCGGGGGACCTGCCGCCACTTTCAACTTTTTTAACGGTGGTCGGTCGGGTCGGAGACCGAGCAGGGGTAGCCTAGCCTGGTAAGGCGCAGGCTTGCTAAGCCTGTGTCTCTCACGGGACTCGTTGGTTCGAATAGTGGAGGAGAAAAGGGGCCTGTTAGGCGAGGACCTCCGCTCGAAAGTCCCACCCCCTGCGCATCCCCGTATCTCGTTGTTCTATCTGAGCGCGACCCCGGCGTAGCGAGCCTTCGACCCGAGCCCCTCTTCGATCCTCAGCAGCTCATTGTACTTCTCGACCCTCTCTCCCCTTGCCGGAGCGCCCGCCTTGATGAACTCGGAGCCGAAAGCGGTGGCGAGGTGCGCGATGAACGGGTCCTCAGTCTCCCCTGAGCGGTGGGACACTGCCACCACCCATCCAGACCTCTGTCCCAGACGAATCGCGTCCTCGGTCTCTGAAACTGTCCCGATCTGGTTCAGCTTGACGAGGATTCCGTTGCTTGACTCTTCGGCGATTCCCTTGCGCATCCTTGACAGGTTGGTGACGTAGATGTCGTCTCCGATGATCTTCGTCTCCTTTCCCAGTCTCTTCGTGATCGAAGCGAACGCGTCGAACTCCTCTTCTCCGAACGGGTCTTCGAGGGTCAGGAGCGCGAACTCGTTCTGCAACGAGGCGTAATAGTCTTCCAGCTTCGAGGAGCTCAAGGATCGGCCGTCCACGACATACTTCCGGGTCCTACGGTTCATGAAGGTGGACGCAGCCGCATCGATCCCGAACCTCACTTCCTCTTCCCCGTACCCGCTCTCCCTGGCGGCCCTCCTGAGGGCGTCCAGAGCCTCCCTGGTCCTCGTCATCGGCGGTGCGAAACCCCCCTCGTCCCCGACGTTCGTCGCGCCCTTCCCATACTTCGAGGCGAGGACCTTCTTCAGCGAGTGGTACACTTCCGACCCCATCCTGATCCCCTCGGAGCATGACCTAGCCCCAACCGGCTCGATCACGAATTCCTGGATGGCGAGGCCGTTGTCTGCGTGTTCCCCCCCGTTGATGACGTTCATCATCGGAACGGGTAGGCTGTATGTGGCTGCAGGCCTGAGGACCGAAAGCAGTGTACGGTCTGTCGACCTGGCAAACGCCCGCGCGGCCGCCATCGACACACCTAGTATCGCGTTTGCCCCGAGCTTTCCCTTGTTCGCAGTTCCATCAATCCGAATCATCTTCCTGTCGATGCTCCTGACGTCGGAACAATCGAATCCTTTCAGACCCGGTCCGATGATTCTTGCCACATTGGAGACCGCCCGCGTTACTCCCTTTCCGTGAAACCTCTCCTTGTCGCCGTCACGTAGCTCGACCGCCTCATAGGTCCCAGTCGAAGCGCCGGACGGGACGCTCGCCCTCCCAACCGCCGACGGCGTGCTGACCTCGACTTCGACGGTCGGGTTGCCGCGTGAATCCAACACCTCCCTCGCGTTGATGGAGATTATCTTCGTCTCCGGCTTCAAGGTTCGCGCATCAAGCCCGGGGGACCTTGGTTAAATCTGATTCTGGCAAGCCGTCCCCTATCTCTCATCCAACGCTTAATAGCAGTCTGGCCCGCGCGGAATTCTGGGCCGGTTGTCTAGCCCGGTTAGGATGTCAGGCGATTCCCATCAGGCCCTTACACGGCGAATCGCGAGAGCGCGCCACGGTCGGCGGTTCGAATCCGCCCCGGCCCATTGAATCCAAACAGATCCGAACGCTTGACCTCAGCTTGGGTTCGACTCTGTGGGCATGAACCAACCCTGACCCGCTTCCTGATACTATCCTATTGTTTCGCCCACGCACACCCGCACGACGCCATAGGGAAGGGAGGTCTGGTTACTCACATTCGAAGGTGGGTTCACTACTAGGATGAGCCGCGAAGAGGTGGAGTCCAACTTCTCAGCAGAAACGCAGAGGGACCCGCCCTGCAAGACTGGTCCCGCAACCCTGACCGACTCGAAGGCTGGACCATGACCGTAAAAGCTCCCCGACCCGGCCAATGGAGCTGAATCGTCTAGTCCGAGGTAACTCTGGTAGGACAATCCCCAAGGCCCGTCTGTGTCCACCTCTATGGCGAAGGTACTATTGAAGAAGCGATAGCACCCGGCCGGCAAGGATTCGGTGCTCGTGCACAAGGTGTATGTGGACCTCGACTCGAGAGTAAACGTGACGACCTTCGAAGTGGTATAGGTCTGAACTGTCACAGGTCTATTCGATCCAGCAAGGTACCCAGCAATGCTCCCGATTACAAGAGCGATTACGAGGGCCGAAACTCCAAGACTGTTCTTGATTGCCATAATTAGCAAAGGTCGGGCGGGAAGTATTCATTGCACGCACTGAACCCACCGTACCAAAGCAGATTCCCATCACTGTAATGTTGCCCTGAGCTCTGGAACCCGTAATCGAAGACATTCGAAGCTAAGACTGTTATGTGAGCTGCCGATGGCACTCCCGGGTCCACTTTGGCGTAAGATTCAGTTGCGTGAACAATCGATCGTTACCACCTACAGCACCAAGAGTAGTGCGGGTCCCGTCGGGCCCGCAGAGCTTTATTTGAGCCTTGTTTGCTGTTTTCGAGCAATCAGCGCTGTCTGCGACCAACTGGGCTCGATTCACACTGTTTAGCGGCATAAGCATCGTGTCAAATCCGGGGGAGTTAACTCTTGACGAATAGCTGCCTTGGTCCTCTGATTCCCTTCGTTACTGCCCCGCGATCCTCGTACCGTTTGTAATCGGCTGTCCATTGTAATATGCCTGCTTGTAGTTTGCGCTAAAGGTGACGCCAGCATAGGGTGTGAGAAGCTTCGTTTGGACGTTGACGTAGAAGGCGTTGATGTATCCATTGGTCATCATTTGTCGCAGTGATGGATCTGCCGTTGCATTGAGTACAGCTTCGTCCGCAGGCTGGCCTACGGTACATGATGGGTACGCGTACGCGCCAACCTTGGTCGTACACTGCACGATTTCAGGAAGTATCCCGCCCAGTTGGCATGATTGCTGCGCTCGTACAGTCAATATCCCCCCGTTTGTAGTGTTGTAGAACACAGAGTAAGTGTAACCCAGAATGGGAGCGCCCGAATACAGGTCCGCGGGTGGGTTAGTAGCAGAACATGTAGAGCTGGTGTTCTTCGCGCTAACAGGGAAGTAGGTCGTGGCCATCAACGTCAGTATAACTACACCGAACACGGCCATCACGCTTCCTGCTGCGACTTCCTTCTTGTACTCGAAGTTCATCCGACCACTGCCGTCCTATGCGATGGGCGGGTGGATAACACTACGGTTTAGGAGACGGAGTCCTTGGGCCTTCTAAACTCAGGATTATATCGCCGAAGCCATGGAATATGATGGCTATTGACCGACGGGGCTGAAGTGGGCAGGGTTGCTGAGGGCGACGTACTCAAAGGGACGACCCTAAGGGTATATCGTTTCCTATTCAAGGAGGGCAAGCCAGTCCGTCTTTAATGACATCCAAAGATCCCTTGGGTTAAGTTCCCCATTTGTGGCACAATATCACCTTTCGAAACTCTTGGGAGCCGGCCTCGTCAGAGAAACCGGCGAGGGATATATGGTAGACAGGGTCCTCTTTGGGAACTTCGTCAGAGTGCGCCGCATGGTACTCCCATTTCAAATCGTGTACTCGGTTTTCTTTGCAACCGCGCTGCTGGCGCTCCTCACAGTCCTGAGGCCCCCAACCTTGACGTCCTCATATTTCTTCGCACTGGTGACAATCTGGATTGGTCTGGGTTTCTCCCTATTCGAGAGCATCAGAGCCCTAGGGGGGCTCTGGTTAGGCCGGGTGCTTGGCCCAAGCCTGCACCCACTCAACTCCACGTGCATGGTGTCCAATGAAACGCCAGTTCGATTCCGTTTCCGACTGGGTAACCAGTTGGTCCAGTCGGTTCCGCAGATGCTAGTCCCATAATCCTGTGAAAGTGTCTTTCGTGAGTCCTGCTTGTTCGATTATGTTCAGCAGCGTGCCTGGCTTGATTTCGTCGTGCCTTGGGACTATCACCCTACGTTTGCCATCCAGGGAGGAGAGCGCTATATGACTACCACTCTGTCTTACGATCCTGAAACCATTCTTCCCAAGAACCTTCACGACGTCTCTCCAAGAGACGACCGGGAGCCTCTTGCTAGACAGTTACCTCGACCAGTTCTCTCTTACCGGTCACTTTGCCTAATTCTTCTATGATCTTCAGCTCGTCAGGGAAAGACTCGAGATAGAGCTCTATGGCCTCCTTGATGTTATCTAGCGCCTCTGCCCTCGAGTCACCTTGGCTGATTGCTGCAGGAACCTCTATGCATCTTACGGAGTATCCACCTACTTCCTCTTTTCTGAGCAGTACCGTGAACTTTCGACCCCTCACCACAGCTCTCTTCATGGGTGACCTCATGAACGTCGGGCATGTATAAGTGTCCTATGCCTATTGGTTGTGCCCTAGGGGATGGTCCCAATGAAAGTGTTGCCTGGGGG
Organism: Nitrososphaerota archaeon; assembly: GCA_016200045.1. Classification (GTDB taxonomy): domain Archaea; phylum Thermoproteota; class Nitrososphaeria; order Nitrososphaerales; family Gagatemarchaeaceae; genus UBA183. The sequence goes on from JACQFN010000016.1 coordinate 138,363, forward strand.
TTCGGGTCCACTTCTGGCACGGTATACCGAGCGGGTCCCGTCGGAATCGAACGACTCTGCCAAGGGTTCGAGTCACTCGCAGCCCAGACCCTTGATTTCGAATCCGCTTCGAGCTACGTTTTCGCTGCGGGCTCCTTCCGGCCCACTTCGACTTCTAACAAAGCCTTGGGGCTCCAACATGGTCAGCCAACGCAATGCGGCACAGCTTCCGGTACGCGACCCATTTGAGTGCGACCAAATCCCATGGCAATCGACATAGACCGGGCGCTTCTCAGCTAGGAACAAATATGCTATAGAGCAGGTAACTGTTGAAAGCCATAATCAATCCTACAATGACCACCGCTAGGATGATTGTGATCCTTCTGTTGACAAAACCTCCCATGAACCTCCTCTTCGATGTGTAATAGACCAAAGGAACCATTGGGAGGGGGATCATGAGACTCAGAATTACCTGACTGTAAACGAGCAGGCTAAGGGGGTCGAACCCAAGGAGTATTGCGAATGTGGTCGGAAACACGTTGATGACCCTGGTTACTATCCTCCTCGCCCATATGTTCAGTTTCTTCCCTATCAGACCCTCCATCACAATCTGTCCTGCCACTGTTCCAAGCGCAGACGAGGAGAGCCCGGAAGCAAGCAGTGTCAGAACGAAGATAACGCTGACCGTTTCCCCAAATGTCTGGCTGACCCCGCCCACGAATTGGCTGACCGTGATGTCCGCGTTTGGATAGAACGGAATTGCGACGAGGAGTATTCCTGCGTTGACCACTCCTGCGATTGAAAGGACTATGATGGTTTCCCTGAGGTGAATCTTCCTTGTTCTCTCCTTGACTTCCGTGGAAAATGGGTGGTGGCTGCCCGGCGATTTTATCTCGTCAGCTATTGAGCTGGTCACCGTTCCCGTATCGATCTTCCGTCCTATGAGGTCCATCTTGTTCTTCGAAAGCCAAGAGTGAACATACAGCGCATGCGGCATCACGGTTGCGCCGATCATCCCGACCACGATCAAGAAGGCGTTGCTGCTCGCTGCGAATGGGACGACCGAGTGAAAGGCGGCCTGACCCAGGTCCAGCTTCACCACCGTCAGATTGTAAAGGATCCCGATAACAAGAACACTGATCAGCAGCGCGAAGTACTGTTCAACCAGGCGGAATCTCCTTGTCATCATGGTTAACAGGATTATGACGTCGAGCGCCCCGATTATTGCCGCGTACAGAAGAGGTATTCCGAACAGAAGATTGAGACCCAGAACGGTCCCCAGATACTCGGCGAGGTCGGTGGCTGCTATTGCCGCTTCGGCCGCGAGCCAGTATGGGATGACATATCTGCGCCGCACGAGCGATTGCTTGACCATTTCTGGCAGCGAATAGCCGGAAGCGATTCCGAGCTTGCCCGAGAGGTACTGGAGCAGCATCGCCATGCCTGAAGCAAGCCAGCCGGCCCAGAGCAGGTCGTACTTGAAACCGGCACCGGCTGCGATGTCGGTGCCGTAGTTACCCGGATCCATGTAGGCTATCGATACCATGAGGGCCGGACCCAACCAGAAGATGAAACCACGAAGAGTGACGCCGGTCTTCGCTCGTTGAACCTGCTCTTCCGCAGCTATCGGTCGAGCCCCTTCGCTCCTCCTCCATTGGAACCGCATTGATTCTCGTAAACGGGAATTGCGAGAGGTATTTATGTTTGGTTAGTCTAACATGACTTGATGACCCTAAGTTCTTCAGAGGTCTCGCAATGCTTTAGACCGGCCTAACCTCACAAGCCTTTTATGGCGTGGGACAGTTACAACGCAGAGACGAGCGTCTATTGGTGCGAAGCACACAGCTCAAACGAGAAACACCCAGGGTTGAAGACTATCTGGAAGCCATTTACCACCAAATCCACGACAAGGGATATGCATCCACCATCGATCTTTCAGATAAGCTGCGGGTCAAGCCGCCTACCGTTTCCATCATGCTACGGAAGTTGGCCAAGGATGGCTATTTGGTGCACGAACCCTATCGCGGAATGAGACTGACCGAAAAGGGGGGGAAGGTAGCTCGCTCAGTAATAACGAGACACAGCGTAGTATACGAGTTTCTTTCCATGATTGGGGTAGAGCCTGAAAAGGCATACCAAGACGCGGAGGGAATCGAACACGATGTTCAGCCGGTCACGGTTCACAGGATAGAAAGACTGGTGGAGTTTCTTCGGAAGAATCCCCAGGTAATTGAGCGCCTAAGTGACGAGCCGAGGAAATAATCCCACCCCGACCAGAGGTGCCCTCCAGGCGATTCGGTTAACTACCGTCTCTGCCCGTCGCGCCGCCGTGCAGGAGTTCCGCTACATCAGCTGGGCTGAATACGGCATCCTTTCGGAGGCGCTCGCTGAGAAGGTGCGCGCCTCCGGGAAGTCCTTCGACCTTGTCGTCGGGATCGCCAGGGGAGGGATACCGGTGGCGATGGTCGTCTCGGACCAACTCGACGCGAGGATTGATTTCATCAACGTGAAGTCCTACAGTGGGATCGCTGAGCGGGGGTCCCCCAAGATCCTCTCAACACTGACGGAGACGATCAGGGGCAAGTCGGTCCTTCTGGTGGACGACCTGGTCGATCACGGAGACACGATGCAGATGGTGAAGAAGTATCTCTCCGACCAGTCTCCCGGACTGCTTCAGACGGCGGTCCTCTTCAAGAAGCCTTGGTCGAAGGAAGAGCCCGACTACTATCTCGAGGTCGTCGACAAATGGGTAGTCTTCCCGTTCGAGCTCTGCGAGGTCAACAGACCACGTGAGGCGCACATCAAGCCGAACATAGTTGAGCAGCAGGTGCGCGTTGAGCCCGATGACGATCGACCCAAATAGCATCGACGAGAAACCCGGAATGTCTAGCCGACGTCGAGCAGGGAAGAGAGTATCCTGTGGGTAAGCCCCCAAATCACGAAGTCGTCCACCTTGAACGCAGGCATCTCCCTGTCTTCGTCCACGAACCTGAGGCTGTAAACCGATTTCGCCCCCGGTGTCAGGAGGGCTCTGAGTGGGACCCACTTGTAGGCGGAGACTTCCGCGTTCGGCCTGACCTCGCCTGGACCCTTCAGCAGAAAGACGGCCGGGACCACCTCCATCGTCCCGGTGTGCGTCCTGAATGAGCGGAAGTATCCCAAGAAGTGGCCGTCCCCGTCGGGGTCGAGCCCCACTTCCTCGCGGGCCTCCCTGGCCGCCGTATCCCTTGCGCTTCTGTCCCCTTCCTGCATCTTCCCCCCGGGAAACGCGACCTGGCCAGACCAAGGGTCTCCCTCTCGCTCGGCCCTGCGAATCAGGAGCGCGCTGGGGTTCTCCCCGTCCCGCAAGATGACCGCGACTGAAGCCATCTTGAGCTCCCCTGGTCTGCTCTCAGAACTCTGCAGCTTGCCAACCAGCTTAGGGAATATCTCTGACCACAACTCGGAAGTGCTGAACTTTCCTTCGCAATCTTAAATATACATCGGCGGGTCAGAGTTCCGATTGTCTTCAGAAATGGCTCACGACCCGACGGTAAGGCTGACGGATGCGAACTTCGACGAACTCAGCTCGGGCGACAAACCCTTGTTCGTGGACTTCTGGGCCGCCTGGTGCGGCCCCTGCAAGGTAATGGACCCCGTAGTGGAAAAGCTGGCCGCGAAGTACGGCGACAAGGTGGTGTTCGGGAAGGTGAACGTCGACGAGGAGATGAACATCTCTTCAAAGTACCAGGTCTTCTCCATCCCCACGTTCATGATCTTCAGAGGCGGAAAGCCGATGGACGCGGTCATCGGCGCAGTCGGGGAGGCCTCCCTGGAGCAGTTCGTGAAGCGCTCCATCGAGCCCCGTCCCACCGGGATAATGTGAAGCTGCCTACCCCACCCGGGTCCCGTCCAGCAGGAAGATGTCAGACTCTTCGAGGCTGAGCGACCTCGACGACAGTACCGGGCCGAACTCGAAGGACCTGCTCCTGTTGATCGGCTGTCCACCCACCATCGCGTTGAACGGCGGCATCACGGTCAGCTTCCCAGTCCCCTTCGCCTTGGACTTGTACCCGGCCCCCCCCATCATCTCGCGGACGTCGTACCTTGCGAAGACCCAGACCGCCTCCCTCGACCTCCCCCCGAGGTTGTCCCTCATCTCGTAAGTGAAGTGAGAATGCCCGATGACGAGGTTCCTGCTCGCTATCGCCTCTTCCGACGGCCAGGCGTGGCCGTGAGCCACCCCGATCCGTCCCCTTCCCTCTCCCAGGACTGCGCCGTGCGACAGGTCGAGCTTCACCCTCGGTGGCATGACCGTCTTCAGGTTCCCGTCGTGGTTCCCCGGGACGACCTCGACCGACTCGAAGAGGTCGAGCATGGTGTCGAAGAACCAGGGGACCACCCCCCAGTCGATGTCCTCGACCTTCCCCACCGAGTGCTTCACGTCCCCGAGCACTACGAGCTTCTTCGCAGGATGGCCGTCGACTATGTCCCTCACCCTCGCGACCATCTTCACGGTGTACGACGGGACCCTGAACCCCTTCCTCGCGAGCTCCTTCTCCAGCCCGAGATGGAGGTCGGAAATGAGCAAGACCTCCTCCCCCGAACCGGTGAACACCAGCGCCGCCTCACCGGGGACCACCTTGAGCAACGGGAGCCGTGCGCGCTTGCCCGCTTAAATCCCGATCTCGCCCGCTACGCCACGAGCGGGAATACCTGGTCTTTCACGAAGTCCTTGAACTCAGCCAGCTCCATCCTGCTGAAAGCTGTCGCAACACAGTTCCTGGTCAGGCCGATGACATAGCCGAACTTCTTGCTCTTGAAGACGATGTACCAGAGCTTCCCGTGAGTCAGGTAGTCGTTGTAGAGCGATGTGACACCCAGCTCCGCTCCGTAGAGCGACAGCTTATTGATGTTAGGTATGTCCACGTCGTCGTAAAAGATCACCTTGCTGTCCTCGAAGTTCTGCTCGTGGAACTTCTTCATCGTCTCGGGGTCAATCCTCGCTTCTACCACTTGGCCGAGGGCCAGGAAGATTGCCTTGCTCATCTCGTTGGCGATGCTGTTGGCCCTGCTTTTCTTGTCGTATACGGTCAGGAACAACCTGTCTCTGACGAAGTCGAACGTGAAGGGGGCCTCGTACGTCCGCGGGACCGGGACTGCCTTCCCCCTGTGGCCGACAACGAAGACGCTGTCGAAGGAGAAAGTCCCCTCGAGGGTGTTCTTCGCCGATGCGAGGTCCCTCACCTCCGAAACGAGCTTGAAGTCCTGCCCCTCGACGCTCGTCTCCGTGTCCACCCTGAACGCCTTGAGTTTGTCAGCCAGCACGTCCATTTCGTAGTTCTCGCGAATCAGGAAGACCTTCCCCGCCAGGACCAAATCGAACCGCCCCCGGTTGCACCCGTTAATTGCCTTTCAGTTTCCCCAGAACTTCCGGGTCGTGACGAACCGGATCTTCGCCTCAAGGAGGCTCTTGTAGAACTCCTGCTCGTCTTCGTGCATTTCCGCGAGGATCCTCGACGCGGTCTGCGGCCCGATCCCGTACACAGTCTGGGCGACCACTCCCTTCTTCCCGTAGGACAACACTAGGTCGGCGGCCCTCCTGGCCTTCGCGAGCTCCCCCCTCTCGTCCTCGCTCATCAAGCCCTTCGCTGCCCGCTTCGCAAGAAGGTCGGTCACCTTGAAGCTCCCCCAATAGCACGGAACGAGCAGCCCGGAGTGGCAAGAGGTGCAGAGAGGTTCCTCGGGGAGCTCCCCGACCGTGGTCGGGCCCTGGTCCGTCCCGCACTTCACGCAGACAAGGCTCACTTCCGTCCCGAATACGCTCGCCTTCATCCTCTGGTACGAGGACTTCCCCAGCGAGTCGGGGGCGACCGCCTCCGGGACCTCCAGGTATCTGTAAAGGAGGCTGTACGCGATCGGGGTGGGCCTGTTCCCAGCCAGGAAGGTCTGCACTTCGACACCCCCAGACGCTACCTCCACCAGGACCTGCTTGGCTCTCTCCATGTCTATCATGTCCCTCCCGGTCTCCTGCAGCGCCTCCTCGAAGATTGGGGTCTTCTCGAACCTGGTCGGAAGGGAGCAGAGGTTCGGGTGCGCTATGAGCTTACCCCTCTTCAGGGCCCCGAACCGCTCTGCCACATGCTTGACCCTCGCAGGGAACGGGAAGTTTCTCTGGGCTGCTACCGCATAGGTCCTCTCGAGCTCTTCCGGGGAGATGCCGATGAGCTCCTTCGCCAGTCCCTTCAGGTCCAGATCTTCCGTGTCTTCCACGAGCTCCATCAGGAGCCGGTACCCGTCGAGCCACCACATCCTTAGCAGCCCCCTCCTGGACAGGATCTCTTCGAAGACGTAGGCAAACGTCCTGTTCACCGCCTCCCCGAAACAAAGGTGGACAACGAGATACTTTCCGAACCCCTCGAAGAGTACCACCCTGTCGGAAGGAACGGGGGCTCCCATCTTCTTGTGCTCCTCCATCTCGTCAGCCACAAGGGACTTCGCGGCGGCGTCTCCCGGAATCGCCTTCAACATGGCTTCGAGCTCTTCCCCGCCCTTGTCGAGCGCTTCTGAGACCTCCCTGCGAAGCCGGCCGGTCGCCCTCGCCAGCTCGTAGGGTATCGGTAGCATCTCCCCGTCCCAGGTCGCGACCGCGGCCAGCGGGTCTTCGACCGGAGTGACGTAAATCTTCCTGTCGTCGGCGATCTGCTCGATCTGCCAGACCCTCCCTTTGAGGATGAAATGGACCCCGACCTTCGCCTTCAGGAACACGAACTCTTCGCCGAGGATCCCTACCGATTCGTTCGAAGACACGTCCAGGACGAGGTACCTCGTTTCGTCTGGGATCATCGAAAGGTTCTCGTAATAGTAGTCCCTGGTGAGCCTCGTCCTCACCAGCTTCTTGCCCTCGAGCCTCAATTTCCGGAGCTCCGCTAGGTAGTTTACAGTCCTCCAGAAGCTGTCCTCTTCCAGGGTCCTGTATGGAGCCGCCTTCCTGACCTCCCCAAGGAGCAGGTCCGCGTCGACGGTCTCCAGGTCCATCAGGTAGCCGGCCACCTGATGTGCCAGCACGTCGAGGGAGTTTGCGTACGGCCTCGTCGGCTCAATCCTCCCCCCGGCCGCCTCCCCGATGCTGCTCGACGACTCCAGGATGTCGTCGGCGGAGACCGTGACCAGGACCCCCTTCGACACCCGCCCCATGCTGTGCCCGCTCCTGCCGACCCTCTGGACCAGGGAGGTGACCTGCCTAGGGGACATGTACTGCACGACCAAGTCGACTGAACCTATGTCGATCCCCAGCTCGAGGGTCGAGGTGCAGACAAGGGCCTTCAGGGTCCCCGTCCTGAAAGCCTGCTCTACTCTTTCCCTCTCTTCCCGGGGAAGAGACCCATGGTGGACGCCCACGTCTCCCCGCAGCCTTGCCAGCTTCTCCCCCATCATTTCGGCGACTGTCCTGCTGTTGACGAATATCAGCGTCGAAGTGTGGGACTCGATCAGCCTGTCGATCCTGGACAGGCGAGCGGCCAAGTCAGGAGCGGAGTAGGTCTTCCTTGCCGCCGACTGGTCCGACGGGTCGGGGACCGGGTATTCAATCTCGAAGGCGAACTCCTTGGGCGTCTCGGCCCTGACCACCGTGTGCTTCCCTTCCCCGAAGAGGAACCTCGCGGCCACTTCCGGTGTCCCGACCGTCGCAGACAACGCCACGAGCTGAAAGTTCGGAGCGATTCTCCTCAGCCGCAGGAGCCCCAGGGTCAGCTGGACCCCTCGCTTGCTCTCCACCAGACTGTGAAGCTCGTCCACGACGACCGCCTTCAGGGGGCGGAGGTTCTCGCGCATTCTCCTCCCTGGGAGGACGGCCTGCACGGTCTCGGGTGTCGTCACCAGGACGTCCGGAGGGTTCGCCGATTGCCTTGCTCGCTGCGACTGGGGGGTGTCTCCGTGCCTGATGTCGACCGTGAGCCCCAGCCTGGCGCACCACACCTGAAGGCGCTTGAACATGTCCCTGTTCAGGGCCCTCATCGGTGTCACGTAGAGCAGCGATATGCCGTCACCTCGCCCCTCGGAGACGAGCCTTCCCAGCAGGGGAAGCAGGGCGGCTTCGGTCTTACCCGAACCTGTCGGGGCCACTATCAACACGTCCTCCCCGGACGCGACAATAGGCCACGCCTTTGCCTGCGGAGGGGTCGGCTCAGTGATCCCGGACTCGGCCAGGAATCCCCTCACGGGAGGGGCCAGCGATTCGAAGCCTGCCAAGCAGGTCCGCCCGAAATCATCCGCGTTCATTTAAGGTCTCGCGGGGGAGGGCAAAATGAAAGTGAATCGACGGAAGGTCTAAATGCGCGCCGAGGTCGCGAATCCAGAAAATTGTCCAGCCGCCCTCAAGAAGTCTCGAAGGAAAGGTCCCTGCCTCACACGAACGTGAAGGAGATAATCCTCGAGAACTTCATGAGCTACGAATATGCGAGGATCCCGCTCAGGGACGGCCTGAACCTCATCGTCGGCCCGAACGGGGCGGGAAAGTCGTCCGTCCTACTTGCCATCTCAGTCGCGTTCGGTCAGGCGTACACCGAGAGGTCCAGGAAACTGTCCGACCTCATAAGGCGGGGTAAGGACATCGCGAGGGTCTCCCTTGTCTTCGACAATTCAGCCATTGACGGGAGGCGGCCGATACCCTACTCGAAGTCCGACACCTTCATGCTGAGCAGGTACCTGAGGAAGGACGGGTCGTATTGGTTCGAAGCTGACTACAAGGAGATCGACAAGAGCGAAGTGGTGAGGCTCCTCGGGGAATTCGGGATCAACCCCGACAACCTTCTGATCATAATGCACCAGGGCATGATCGAAGAGCTCGGCGCAGTGACGCCGCAGGAGCGCCTCCGGATGGTCGAGGAGGCGGTGGGGTTTGCGGAATACAGGAAGAGGATACTGTTGGCAGAGGAAGAGCTCGGCGGCCTCATCGGAGAGGAGAGCTCGCTCCTCCAGCTCATCGACAACGCCAACCAGGCTCTGGAATACTGGAAGCAGGTGTACGACAGGTATCAGGAGAAGCGAAAGCTCGCCGAGCACCGGACCCTTTTGGAGAAGGAGCTGCTCTGGAGCAGCGAGGGGAAGCTGAAGAAGGCACTGGAATCGGCGGAAGAGAAGATCACGGGGAAGACGAGGACCCTCGAAGACCTCAGGTCCCAGCAGCATGACGTAGCGGCCGATGCCGAGGCGACTCACCAGACGCTCCTCGACAAGCAGGTCGAGCTAAGGAAGCTCTACTACGCGCTGGTAAGGGCCGAGAGCGAGAAGAGCGGGGACGAGGCGGCCGCCAAGGCGTACAAGACCATGAGGGAAGACATCGAGGGCCTAGGCGACCTCGTAGAGGAGCTCCAGTCGAAAGGGCCGGAGAAGACCGCGAAGAGGCTCAAGGAGGTGGTCGAGTACGTTACAAACAAGGGCTCCGCGGCGGAGGAGGACGCAGGGCGGAGGAAGTCCGAGATAGAGAGGGAAGTGTCCTCGCTGCAGCCCGAGATCAGCAGGACCGAGGATGTGATCAAGAGGACGACCGAGAGCTACGTGTCGCAAAGGGTGAAGTCGGAGGTGCTTTCGTACAGGATCAAAGTGACGGAGTCCGACCTGAAGGAGCTCGAGAGGAGCGCGCGCGACTACCGTTCAGAGCTGGGGAAGCTTGCCCCCGACCTCGAGAACGCCGGGCCGAGGGTCGAGACCTCGCGGCAGCCCTACGAGGTGTCGGAGGAGCTGAAGCTCGTGTCGGCCCACCTGCAGAAGATGCAGGACGTCCCCAACGACGCGGAAAAGATCTACAACGACTACTCGGGGAACATCGGGGAGCTGAAGGTCAAGCTCGAGCAGCTTCAGGACAACAAGAGGGCGCTCCTGGGCGAGCTGGGGCAGCGCAAGGGTGTCTGGAGGAAGGCGATGGACAACCTGATTGACACCGTCGACCCCGCCTACCAGGCGGTCCTCGGGGCCTCGGACGCCACTGGGTTCATCAAATTCGAGGAGGGAGCCGGAATCGAGGACGCAGGGATAGCCCTGTACGTAGGTTTCAGGGGCGGAGCGCCGACCACCCTCGACCCGTTCACTCAGAGCGGCGGAGAGCGTTCTGTCGCACTCATGGCCTTCATACTTTCCCTACAGGGGAGAATCGTATCGCCTCTCAGGGCGATGGACGAGTTTGACATCCACATGGACCCAAAGAACAGGGAAGCCATGTTCAAGATGATCCTGTCGCAGATGAAGCAGCGCGAAGCCTCGCAGTACATCGTCATCACCCCCTCCATCCTGACAGTCTTCGACAGGAACGCCCACGTCATCACCGTCCAGGCGGTCCACGGGCCCTCCGAAGTCAGGGAGCTGAAGTAGCTCGGACTCTCGCGACCTGGAAGACGTCCTGAGGGTGATCGAGCTCTGCAAGAGCGTGGAAAGGTCGAGCGCCAACCCGTTCGACGTCGACATCAGGGAAAAGATAATGGTCCTGAAGAAGCGCCTCCCGGAATGGAAATTCCTCGACGAGCTCCTGCTCGACTCCGAGGCGATGCTCGAGCTGGCGCAGATCGTCAAGCTACAAGACGAGTGGCTGAAGCACAGAGCCTCCTCGCTCTACATCGACCCTCTCCTGATACAGCTGAAGGTGAAGGTACTGCCGAAGGACGCCCTCGTCGAGTCGTTCGTCAGGAGCTGGCACCCGATCGTCCAGGTCGATCAGATTTCCCCGAAGGGGCTGGAGAAGGCATTCGTCTACTGGAGGGACCTAGGCACCATGTCGGAGCGCTTCAAGGACGAGTTCGGGACGTACGGGGTCCGGCCCGGGACGATCGGTTACGAGGAGCTCATCGAACTCGGAGTGTTCACAGGGGACGAATTCGACAAGAGGCTCAAGGACCTCATGGCCGAGTTGGCCGCGGGCTCGAACGGCGAGTGGATAGACTACCGCGCATTCATCCATTCCGACAGCTTCGAGCAGACGGTCCTAAGGGCCTACCTGCTGGCGTTCCTGATCAGCGACGGCAAGGCATCCCTCCGAACCGACCCGCTGACGGGGAACATCTGGACGATGGCGCTCAGGGAGAAGGCGGGAGGGGTTCCAAAGTCGGTCGCAATCTCGGTCATCGGTGAGGCCTAGTGGAGTCGCAAGAGAAGGCCCTCCTCGACCGGAAGGTCAGGAAGGCGTTCCAGGTCCTGGTACTACAGAGGGGGAGGAACCCCGGGGTGAAGGGGTGGGAACTCAAGCGTCATCTCGGCCGCGACTTCCGCAAGATAGTGCAGGTCCTTTCCGAAGACGTCTCTTCCCTGGGCCTCGAGGTCTTCGAAGTGAAAGGGGTCGACGGCACGGACGACAGTTCAAGGTTCCTGCTCAGGTTCAGAGACTCCCCCACGATAACCGAGGCCGAGACGTCTGGGATCAGGATCGACGACCTAGCCGTCCTGGCCGCGACGATCGCATTCATCAACTCCAAGCAGGGACGGACTTCTCGACGGGAGACTGAGCAGTTCCTAAGGGAGAAGTTCCCGAAGTGGAGGGTCGAGTACTCCCTCGACCGCTACGTGAAACGGGGGTACCTCGAGCAGGACGACAGGACGCTCCTGCACATCGGTTGGCGGACCAGGGCCGAGGTCGACGAGAAGACCCTGATGACGATGATTCTGTCAAGAGGGGCCGACGAAGTACCTTCGCCGAAGTGAATCCCTCTCTCCCTCTATCACGAGCTCGATAAGGTCCTTCCCCTCCTTCTGCATCCTCGCGGCCAGCGAGGCGGCGTCCGTCAGGCGTATCCCCCGGCCGGCCATCAGCATGTCGAACGCGTGTCCGTGTTCCTTTCTTAGCTCGGCCGACTTCTTGATCGCCTCTATCTGTTTCTGCCTTTTCCCGACGAAACCGGTCCTGCTTCTCGCCTTCATGGCGAGGGAGAATATGCTCTCGTACGAGTCTGTCGAGAGTCCCATCGCCTCCCTTTCGCACACCGGGCACTTCACGGCCCCTTCAAGGTCGCCGACCCTCTTCAGTTCGACGTAGTTCCAGCAGTGGGTGCAAACCAGGACGAGGAAGGTGTCGATCAGCCTTCCGAGTGTCGACTGGCGCAGTAGTGCCTTCAGCCGTTCGGGGGAGACTATCTCCCCTCTTCTGCTGATCTCTTCTATGCCTATCCTCGCGACTGGGGTGAGGCCCTCGTACTCGATGACCTTCACCTCGACCTCGCCGTCCCTGATTCTTCTGACCGCCTTGGCCGCTCCCTCGACGTCCAGGTCGTCGTGGAATATCATGTTCATCGCCTCCTCGTAGACCGGGGTGTCCCGCAGGGCCTCGATCAGGCCAGAGATCGAGACGCTGGCGTATTCCGCGTCCTTGGCGATCGCCCCGCACTTCTTGCCGGCGTGAATAATTCTCCGCTTGAATATCCCCGACCTCTCGACGGCCTTCTCCGTTGCTGCCTTCAGGTCGACGTCGGCGAGCTCTCTCAGCAGAGACACGACAACTGCGGGTGTGACGTCCGCCTCGATGACCACCCGGTACGGGTCTTGATGCACAGCCACAGACAGGCCAAGCCTTTCCGAAATCCGGTATCCAAGGACCCTCGCCAGCAGCCGATTCACCTTGTGCCCGAACGCAGCCTGGAGGATCAGGTACCTGTCCCATCTCTCGACCGTCACCAGCCTCTCGGAAGGTACCGGGAGGCCTGCGGCGCGCTGCTCCGCCACCTCCTTCAGGGCTTCGAGCACTACTTCCTGCGACACGGGATACTTCTTCGCCAGCTCAGAGATGAACGCCTCCCCTCCCCCAGCGTCGAGCTCCTCGCCGTAGCGCCTCCTGATCATGCCGACCTCGGCGGCCACCTCCATCGGGACCGGTATCTCGTCCCCGACCCAGTTGGGGACCGCCCCTGTCGGGTCCTCTTCCGCCTTCACGTACACCTTGTTCCCGTAGATCTGCTCCACCCTCCAGCACCTCCCTGCCTCGACGAACTTGACCCCCACCTCCCCGTACTCCGAGACGAAGGCCTCGTCGAGCGCGCCGACGAAGTTGTCCCCCTCGAGGACGAGATACTGCCTCTCGTCCGGGATCATCGAAAGGTTGTCGAAATAGTACTGGTACAGCGGCTTCACGTCCCTGGCCCTGTAGACCCGTCCGTCAGATTCGGTGTAGTACGCGAGGCGGGGATATCTTTCCCTCATGTAGGTCAGGACCTTCTTCAGCTTCTCCCCGTCCATCTGGACGTACGAATAGCTTCGTCTGAACAGGGCCTCGATGTCCGCGATGTTCCAGCTCCCCTGCTCTATCAGGAGCCCTGCCACCTGATGCACGGCCACGTCGTAGGGCGAAGAAAACGGCTCTAGCGGCTCGAGCTCCCCTGCCGAGGCCTTTCTGCAGAGGACCGCAGCCTCCAGGGTGTCGTCCGAGTCTTGCGTGATCACCAGACCGCTGGACACCTGCCCCACCCTGTGCCCGCTCCTCCCTACCCTCTGGATCAGCCTAGTCACCTGCCTGGGGGAGTTGTACTGCACCACGTGGTCGAGGAAGCCTATGTCGATGCCGAGCTCCAGGCTGCTGGTGCAGATCACGCCGAGGAGCCTTCCGTCCTTGAGCCCCCTTTCGACCGCCTCCCTCGTCGCCTTGGAGAGGGAGCTGTGATGTATCCCGATTGGGTATTCAGGGTCCCAGACACGGAACCTGCTGGCGAGAGCCTCCGCCTCCGTCCTCGTGTTCGTGAAAATCAGCACCGACCTGTGCTTCTCGACCATCTCCCTGATGACCCGCAGCCTCGCGGCCACTTCGGGGAAGGAGTAGATCGCCTCGGCCAGGATCTTGTCATCGCCGGTAGCCCTCGGGGAGACCACCTTGAGGGACAGGCTCTTCTCGACTGGGACCCTGACGACCTCGCAACTCCGCCCCGCCCCGACGAGGAACTGCGCTATCTTCTCGGGTGAGCCCACGGTGGCAGAAAGCCCCACCACCTGGAACTCCCGGTCGACTGCGTCCCGCAGCCTTTCCATTGCCACGCTGAGCTGGCTTCCCCTCTTGTCTTCGGCGAGCTCGTGCACCTCGTCCACCACGACCCATCTGAGCTTCGAAAGCGCAAGCCTGATCCTCCTTCCGACAAGGAGTATCTGCAGGGTCTCCGGGGTGGTGATCAGTATGTCGGGGGGAGCGAAGCTCATGTTCGTCCTCTCCGCCTGCGAGCTGTCCCCGTGCCTGACCCCCAGTCTGATGTCGAACCTCTTGCACCACCACTGCATCCGCTCGAGCATGTCCCTGTTGAGCGCCCTCAGCGGGGTGATGTACAGGAGCTTGGTCCCTTTCTCCCTCGACTGTCCCTCCTTCACCATCGCATCCAGAATCGGGAGGACCGCAGCCTCCGTCTTCCCCGTTCCAGTGGGGGCCATCAGGAGGGCGTTCTTCCCCGCCCTGACCAGGGGGACGAGTTTCATCTGGGGGTCGGTGGGGGTGTCGAACCCTTTCTCCTTGAGGGCCTGTATCAGGGGGGGCGAGAAGAGTCCAAAGACGTTCAGTTCCGACGTCAGAGTTTCACCCGTCCACCATCTTTCCGGAACGCGATGAGAAAATCATCCTCAGACTTTGGCCTGGCGACCCGTCTCCGCCAATAAGCTTGCGGTCAAATCGGGCGAAAGGGCGACCTCGTTTCGAACGTGTCGCCTGGCGACTGGTTCTGGTAACTCAATTGGTGCTACTTCATCTCCCTGTTAACTCGCTGGTGCTGTTCGCGGGTCATTCTTCTCCAAACCCTCAGCTGATTGAACCATCCCCACCAACGCCACGCGTAAACGCAGAGCGCGAGAACCGAAATAGGGCGGCTTCATCTCGCGTTAGGAGTTGGGGGAACGCCCCATGCACGGAGAAACCGGAGACCAAAACGAGGACAAAGATTGCAATTCCGACCGCAGACTTCCGATAGTAGTCCTTCATGCTTAGCATCTTTCCCTGCGGCGTCAACCTTCCTTCTGCTGGCGACTAGCCTTAAATAACGGATTATAACATAAGTAATATTGCATGATCAACCCGTATGAAATCGTGTCAAAGTCGGCCCTCCCCGCCCTCAGGGCGATGGTCGCGAGGCGCCTCCAGGAGGACTACCACTTCACGCAGCAGCAGGTCGCAGAAAAGCTCGGGGTCACCCAAGCTTCGGTAAGCAACTACACCCGCAAGACCAGGGGGGTCATGGTCAACTTCGAGTCCGACCCGGCCGTCACTAGGGGGGCCGACAGGATCGCTCTGACGCTCTCAGCAAAGAACCCTGACCAAAGGGAGGCGATGAGGGAGATGACCGACCTCTGCGACTACGTACGGGTGAACCACATGATGTGCACGCTCCACAGCGAGCTCGAGCCGGGGTTCCAGGTCGAGGGATGCTATGCCTGCGACGGAGCCTTTTCGAGCAAAGACTTTGATAGGCTGAAGGTCCTAGTCGGCAGCTGAATTGCAGGTCGAGGCGAAACCGGAGTGGCTGACTGTCCAGCCTCCGGCCGGTGAAGACTACCAACAGCTGAAGGGGCTCTTCCGTTCCCTGAACCTGCACACAGTCTGCGAAGAGGCGCACTGCCCCAACGTCCATGAATGCTGGGGCGGAGGGACGGCGACACTGATGCTGATGGGGGACGTCTGCTCAAGGGCGTGCCGGTTCTGCATGGTCACCCCGGGGAAGCCTCAGGGTGCGCTCGACCAGCTCGAGCCCGAGAACGTCGCGTTCGCCCTCTCCCAGATGGGTCTGTCATACGTGGTGCTCACCTCTGTGGACCGGGACGACCTTCCAGACGGCGGTGCCTCACACTTCGCAAGGACGATAAGGCTCGTGAAGGAGAAGAGACCCAAGATGCTCGTGGAGGTGCTGATACCCGACTTCCAGAACGACCTCGACTCGCTGCGCGCGATAGTTTCGGCGGGCCCCGATGTCGTGGCCCACAACGTGGAGACCACCATGTCGCTCACGCCTTCGGTCAGGGACCCGAGGGCCGGGTACTGGCAGTCTCTCTCCGTCCTGCGGACCCTCAAGCGTCTGGACGGCGGGCTGCACACGAAGTCCTCGATCATGGTCGGCCTCGGAGAGACGGAGGAGGAAATGCACGTGACGATGGTACACCTGAGGAACGCTGGGGTCGACTTCCTGACTGTAGGGCAGTACCTGAGGCCTTCAGGCAGGCACCTGAAGGTGCAGGAGTTCGTCGCGCCTTCCCAGTTTGAAAAGTATCGGCTGATGGGGGAAGAGCTCGGGTTCAGGTACGTTGCGTCGGGTCCCCTCGTCAGGAGCAGCTACAGGGCCGGGGAGTTCTTCATCCGGTCCGCTGTCGAAAAAGACCGCGGCTGAACAGCATTCTTAAATGGCCGAAAACGTCGCAAAATCCAAATGACAGAGTCGGAGTTCCTGAAAGGATCGGCCGACGTGAGGCCTCGCGTGTTCAGCGAGTCCGACCTGAAGTTTTTGAAATCTGACGAGGTCCTCTACCAAAGGATAACCCCTGATGGCTCGATCAGGGGGAAGGACCCGGACATCCCCCCACAGGCTTTGCGGAGGATGTACGAGCAGCTCCTGTTCGGCAGGCACTTCGACGAAAAGGCCACCAACATGTCCACGATCAGGGAGATCGGGACCTACGCGCCTTGCAAGGGGCAGGAGGGTTCGCAGGTCGGGGTTGTCGGGGCCCTGGAAAAAGGGGACTGGTACGTCCCGATGTACAGGGACAGCGCGGGCATTCTTGCTTACGGGTTCCCCGCCCAGCTCCTGCTTTCCTACTGGGGAGGGGATGAAAACGGGATGAAAATCCCTGAAGAGCTGAACATGCTCCCGCTCGCAGTGCCCGTCGCTACCCAGCTCCCGCACGCCGCCGGCCTCGCCCTCGCTAACCGCCTGTCGGGGAACAAGTCCGTCGTATTCGCGATCACAGGCGACGGAGGGACCTCAAAGGCAGACTTCCACGAGGCCCTAAACTTCGCCGGGGTCTACGACCTCCCCGTGGTCTTCGGGGTCGAGAACAATCAGTGGGCAATATCGGTGAGAAGGGACAGGCAGACGGCCGCCAAGACCATCGCCCAGAAGGCCATCGCGTACGGGTTCGAAGGGATTCTCGTCGACGGCAATGACGTCATCGCTTCATACGAGGCCGCGAAGTACGCGGTCGACAAAGCGAGGCGTGGTGGCGGCCCCACTCTGATTGAGTTCGAGACCTACAGGGTCGGACCCCACACCACCGCCGAGCTCGTTTCCAACAAGCTGAAGGCGCCGGAGGAGATCGCGGAGTGGGAACGCCGCGACCCGCTGATCAGGTTCGAAAAGTACCTGAGGTCCAGGGGTCTCCTGGACGACCAGTACAAGGACTCGGCCAGGGAGGCCGCAGTGCGGAAGATGGACGAGGCGGTCAAGGCATACAGAGCCTCTCCCCCGCCGGACCCCAGGGGGATCTTCGAATTCATGTACGAATCGCCCACCCCCCGGCTGTCAGAAGAGGAAAGCGAAGCGCTCGGTGTCGGGAAGTCCCCGGCCGTATTGCCCTCCGAGCCCTCAGTCCAAGGAGGCGCGACCGGCGTCAACATCCGGAACGCCCTGAACATGGCTCTCAGGCAGGAGATGCAAAGGGACAATCGGGTCGTGATCTTCGGGGAGGACGTCGGCAAGAACGGCGGGGTCTTCCAAATCACGAGGGGGCTGCAGGAAGAGTTCGGACCCGACCGGGTCTTCGACACCCCGCTGGCCGAGCTCAGCATAGCTGGGATATTCGTCGGCCTTTCCATCGGCGTCATGATCCCGGTGGCAGAGTTCCAGTTCGACGGGTTCAGCTTCCCCGCCTTCGACCAGATCTTCGGGCACGTCGCCAGGATGCGGAACAGGACGCGCGGGAGGTTCGCCCCGAGGGGGGTCCTTCGTTTCCCCTACGGCGCCGGGATTCGCGCCCCCGAGCACCACTCGGAGTCCCCCGAGGCGTACTACGCCCACACCCCTGGCCTGAAGGTCGTCATCCCCTCGAACGCCTACGACGCCAAAGGGCTCCTCGCTTCCGCCATCAGGTCGCCCGACCCGGTCATCTTCATGGAGCCGAAGCGCCACTACACGACCCCGAAGATGGACGTCCCCGAGGAGGAGTACACGATCCCCATCGGGAAGGCGAGGGTTTCGCGGGAAGGCAGCGACCTGACATTGGTGTCGTACGGCGCGATGATGCTCCCCACCCTCGAGGCGGCTGAACAGCTCCATTCGGACAGCAGCGTGTCTGCCGAGGTCATCGACCTGAGGACCGTCTCTCCCCTCGACTTCGAGACGATACTTGCTTCCGTCCGGAAGACCGGCAGAGTGTTGATTGTGCATGAAGCACCCCGGACCCTCGGCCTGGGGGCGGAGATAGCCGCGACCGTCGCGGACAAGGCCCTGGATTACCTGAAGGCCCCTGTCAGAAGGGTGACAGGGTTCGACACGGTCGTCCCCCTTGCGAAGCTGGAAGATGTCTACATCCCGAGCAAGGAAAAGATCGTAAAGGCTGCCCTCGAACTCGCCCGCTACTAGCTCTCGGGAAACGCTAATAGCCAGTGGGAGGCGCGCCCCTCAGGAAACGACAGTGGAATTCAAACTTCCAGATATCGGTGAAGGCGTCTCGGAAGGCGAGATACTGAAGTGGATGGTGAAGGAAGGGGACAAGATCAAAGAAGATCAGCCGCTTGTAGAAGTCATGACCGACAAGGTCAACGTTCAGATTCCGGCCCCGAGGAGTGGGACCGTCTCGAAAATCGCGGTCAGAGAGGGCGAGATAGCCAAGGTCGGGCAGACAATCGTGGTCATCGTTGAGGAAGGCGGTTCGCAGACTGAAGGCTCGGCTCCCCCCGCCCCTCAGCCGACCCCCCCGCAGGGGCACCCCCCCTCCGCGATGACCCAGCCACAGCAGGGTCAGGGAGGCATCGCTACCCCGGCGACGCGGCGCCTGGCGAGAGAGCTAGGCGTGGAGATTTCAGCGGTTCACGGCTCGGGGCCCCAGGGGAGGGTCACCGACGAAGACGTCAGACTCGCCGCCTCGGGGAATGCAGGAGCGAAGACCACGACGACCCAGGTCCAAACGCATCGTCCGTCTTCCGGGAACGAGGAGGTCGTGCCCCTTCGCGGGATCAGGAAGACCATCGCCGAGAGGATGGTGAAGTCGCAGGCGACCGCCGCCTCGGTCACGCACGTTGACGAGGCAGACATGACAGAGCTCGTCCTTCTCAGAGAGGCCTTCAAGGGAAGCGCGGAGAAACGGGGAGTCAGGCTCACCTACCTGCCATTCATCATCAAGGCGGTAGTCCCGGCGTTGAAGGAGTTCCCGTACGCGAACTCCTCACTCGACGACCTGAACGGCAACATCGTACTGAAGAAATATTACAACATCGGGATAGCGACAGACACAGAACAGGGCCTCGTCGTCCCGGTGGTGAAGGACGCGGACAAGAAGGACATCTTCGAGCTTGCCGGCGAGATAGAGAAGCTTGCCGACAGGGCGAGGAAGGGCCAGCTCACCCTGGACGAGGTCAGGGGTTCAACATTCACGATCACCAACGTGGGCGCGATCGGAGGGCTGTTCGCGACCCCGATAATCAACCTCCCTGAGGTGGCAATCCTGGGGCTGCACAAGATCGCAAAGAGGCCGGTCGTCAGGGAGGGGAAGATCGAGATCCGTGACACGACTTACTTCTCCCTGACGTTCGACCACCGTGTCCTCGACGGTGCGTATGCTGCGAGGTTCACGAGCAAGATCATCCAGACTGTGCAGGACACGAAGAAGCTTCTGGCGGAAGTCCTCTGAGCCTTGGAAGCCGACGTAACAGTGATCGGGGGAGGTCCGGGAGGTTACGTCTGCGCCATCCGGGCAGCCCAGCTCGGCCTGAAGACAGTGGTGGTCGAAGCCGACAGGCTTGGCGGGGAATGCCTCAACTACGGCTGCATACCTTCGAAGTCCCTCATCACGGTCTCCAAGCTCTATGACCGGGTGAAGGAGGCAGAAAAGTTCGGGCTGAGGACCTCTGGCCTTTCCGTCGACTTCGCGCAGATGCAAAAGTGGAAAGGGGAGGTCATATCGAAGCTGGTCTCGGGGGTCGAGGCCCTCCTGAAAGGGTACAAGGCGACCATCCTCATCGGAGAAGCCGAGATCATCGACAAGAACAGGGTCGTCGTCAGCACCCAGTCTGGAAGGCAGGAGATAACCACGAAGGCGATAGTCATCGCCACCGGGACAAGACCCGCTCAGCTCCCTGGCCTCGAGTTCGACGGCAAGCTCGTGATCGGGTCGAAGGACGGGCTCGAACTGAATGAGGCTCCGAAGCGCCTCCTGATAGTCGGGGGCGGGGCGATAGGGCTCGAGTTTGCTTCTATGTACCAGAGGCTTGGGTCGGCGGTGACGGTGGTCGAGATAATGGACCAGCTGCTTCCCGGGAGCGACCCGGACGTCGTCCGCCTCGTGCACCGGAAGCTGGAAGGGAGAGGAGGGAAGGTCTACCTGAAGTCCAAGGTCGTAGCCGTGAGAAAGCAGGGCGGGACCGCGACGGTCGAGGTCGAGACCCCGGAAGGGAGGGTGACCGTCGAGGCCGAGAAGGTCCTGGTAAGCGTCGGGAGGAAGCCGACCACGTCGAAGCTGAACCTGGACAAACTGGGAGTCAAGACCGACCAGAAGGGCTTCATCGTCACCGATGAGAAGATGCAGACCAGCGTCCCAGGGGTCTACGCGATAGGGGACGTCAGGGGCCCCCCGCTCCTCGCCCACAAGGCGTCCAAGGAGGGGGTCGTAGCCGCGGAGTGCGCGAAGGGGCTTCCAAGCGCTGCAGACTGGAAGGTAGTTCCCGACGCCGTCTTCTGCGACCCCGAGGTCGCCAGCGCTGGGCTAACGGAAGCGAAAGCGGTCGAAGCTGGCTACAGGGTGAACAGGAGCCGGTTCCAGTTCGCGGCGCTCGGACGGGCGCTTTCGACCGGGGAACCTGAGGGGTTCGTCAAGGTCATCTCCAACGCAGACGGGGGCCTAGTGCTAGGGGCGCAGATAGTCGGGCCGGAAGCGTCAAACCTGATTAGCGAGGTTGCCCTCGCGATTGAGATGGGGGCCACCGTCGAGGACATCGCCCTCACCGTGCACCCGCACCCGACACTTCCGGAGGCGATCATGGAGGCGTCGGAGTCTGCGGCTGGGCGACCGATCCACCAGCTGAAGGTATGACCCCAACAGTCCTGGACCTCGGGAGGGCCGACTACGGGCCGACCCTCGAGCTCCAGAGGTCGATGGCGGCGAAACGGGCGCGAGGGGAGATACCTGACACCCTCCTTCTCGTCGAGCACAACAGCGTGATCACCCTCGGAAGGAAGACCACCCCGGAGAACTTCAAGCCTCAGGACATCGAGGTCTTCCAGGTGGAGAGGGGAGGAGACGCCACCTACCACGGACCCGGGCAGCTGGTCGGATACCCCATTATCCTCCTCGCCGACCACGACGTCCGGAGGCACGTGTGGAGAATCGAAGAAGCGCTCGTCAGGACGACGGCCAGGTTCGGTCTGAAGTCAGAGAGGAAGGAAGGGCACCGTGGAGTGTGGTCAGGAGAGAAGAAGCTGGCCTCCGTGGGAGTAGCCGTGGTCGACTGGGTCGCCTTCCACGGGTTCGCCCTGAACGTGAACACCGACCTGTCATACTTCGAACTGATCAGGCCATGCGGCCTCGACCCGGACCAGATGACTTCGATGGAAAAGAGGCTCGGGGGCAAGGTCGACCTCGGCAGGGTGAAGTCAGCGTTCGTCAACGAGTATGACGAAGTTCTTAGCGTAACCGGCCCGGTTTCGCCGTTGACATCCGTTTCGCCGGGAAACATTAAGTAGCGCACGGAGCCCGCGCGGAATAATGGCGAAGGCTCCCAAGAAGGTCACATACACTACGCTCTTCGCAGACGAAAGCGTCCACCCGAAGTTCGAGGCCGCCCTCAGGTCGTTCAAGCCGAAGCTCGGCGCTCGTTACCCGATGTTCATCGGCCAGGAGAAGGTCTGGTCCAAGGCAGGTGAGTTCGAGCATCTGAGCCCGATAGACACCTCGATTGTGGTGGGTAGGTTCCAGGTCGGGACCCGGGCTCACGCGAAGGCGGCGATCGCAGCCGCGAAGGAAGGCTTCGACCAATGGAGCTCCAAGACCTGGCAGGAGCGGGTGGCTGCCATGGAACGGACTGCGAAGCTCATAGACGAAAGGAAGTTCGAAATCGCCGTGGCGATAACCTACGAAGTCGGCAAAAACAGGCTGGAGGCCCTCGCCGAAGCGTGGGAGGCGGTAGATGCGATTGACTACTACGCGAAGGTCATGCGGGAGGAGGACGGGTATTCCACCAAGATGGGCCCCGGCGGTCCCGGCGAGAGCACCGTCGTAGTCTCGAAACCGCACGGCGTCTGGCCAGTGATATCCCCGTTCAACTTCCCGTTCATGCTCGCCAGCGGGATGGCCCTCGGAGCGCTGATCACAGGGAACTCGGTCATACTGAAGCCCACGAGCGAGGCTCCGCTGACGGGCCTGATGCTCTACGAAGTGTTCCGGGACTGAGGGGTGCCGCCAGGGGCGGTGAACTTCGTCACCGGTCCAGGAGCGAACTTCGAGGAGGAGTTCGTGTCCAACCCTGACATCGCGGGGATCGCGTTCACCGGCTCGAGGGAGGTCGGGATGCGCCTCTACAGGGGCTTCCTCACAAGGCAGCCCTACCCAAAGCCGATGCTTCTTGAAATGGGGAGCAAGAACCCCACCATTGTCTCCGCAAAGGCGGACATGAAGAAGGCAGTCGAGGGAACAGTAAGAGCGGCCTACGGGTACGGAGGCCAGAAGTGCAGCGCGACTTCCAGGGTCTATGTGCAGAAAGGGGCCGCAGCCCCATTCCTGAGGGCACTGAAGGAGCGCGTGGACAAGATCACGGTAGGAGACCCGCGCGAAGAGGGGGTCTTCATGGGGCCCGTCATCAACGAGTCAGCGGTAAAGAGGTTCAGGGAGGCCGTCTCCGAGGCGAAGCGCTCGGGAGGGAAGGCGCTCGCCGGAGGTGAGGTCCTGTCGGGGAAGCCTGGTGCCAACGGGTTCTACGTTACCCCGACGATAGTCACCGGTCTGAAGCAGGACAACAGGCTGTTCACCGACGAGCTCTTCCTTCCGTTCGTCGTGGTCGGGGAGTACGACGGAATCGACGATGCGATAGAGAAGGCCAACAAGACCGAATACGGCCTGACCGCTGGGATATTCTCAGAAGACGAGTCAGAGGTCAAGAAGTTCTTCAAGGGAATCAAGTTCGGGGTCACCTACGCCAACAGGAGCGGCGGCTCTACGACCGGAGCCTGGCCCGGCGCCCAGTCCTTCACGGGATGGAACGCGAGCGGGGCGACCGGGAGGGGTGTAGGGGGGCCACACTACCTCCTGAACTTCATCAGGGACCAGTCGCAGACGACAGTGAGCTAGAAGGGGACGGCGTAGAACGCCCCGACTATCAGCAGGTCGAGTGGCCACCAAAGAGGAATGACCACCCCCCTCACCGTGACGCTGGAGAAGAGCGTCGTCGTCCACTCCCCCGGCATCACCCATCTCCCCCTGAACCCGAAGTAGGCTGCGTCTTCCAGCACGGCGATCAGGAAGGTGTTCGCCGCCCAGGCCGAGACGGGGAGGGTGAAGCCGACCGCTATGAAGAGGGGGAGGAGCAGGTATGTCTGGTAGGGGGAGATCTTCCAGAAGGCAGGCTTCTCGTAGAACCCTTCGACCTCTTTCGTCCAGCCGGCCTCGTTCCTGTTGATGTACCTGTACTCTATGCCGCCGTAGATTATCGCGAAGGCGAGCGACCTTGCGAGAGACCAGAATTCGAGCAAGTCACTTTAGCGGGACGTAGAGGCTGGAACGGCTGGCGCCGATGCCAGGAGTCCCATGCACGACCTTCTTGTTTGTAATCACGAACTCCCCGAGGTACCTCCCGATCATCTCGGCCTTGACTTCGAGGGAGACGAACTCCCTTCCGTTGTGGACCCCTATTGTGAGTCCGACCATGGCGGGAAGGACCACCATGTCCCTCGCATGGGTCTTGATCTGCCCCTCCAGCTTCCCTTCCTTGATGGCCCTCGCGTCCTCCAAGACCTTCCTCTTCTCTTCCGATACGCTTCGGCTGAGGGTCCTCCTCGTCCTCGACGGGAAGAGGGCGACAACCGACTCGGTGGACATCGAGTTCAGTTCATCGAGCGTGTGCCCCCGGTACCTGAATTCCTTCGGCACCTAATTCGCCACCCCTATGCTGGCCCTCGGCAATCTCTTTCTTCCCGTCTTCCTTGGAGCTATTAATCCTACCTTCCTACCGGGCGGGGCGTTCCTCGAAGTGCTTGTCGACTTGCCCGGGTGTTGGTGCCTTCCTCCTCCGAACGGATGGTAGACGACGGCCATCGCGACCCCCCTCATCCTGGGATAGACCCTTCCCGAAGCCCTCATCGCGTGATGCCTTGCCCCGGCCGTGAGGAAAGGCTTCTCCTTCCTTCCGCCACCTGCGACCTCCCCGACCGTCGCCCTGCACCTGTCGTCGACGAGGATGCTCTTCCCAGAAGGCAGCTTCAGTATGGCCCTCCCGTTTGCCTTCGAAAACAGTACGGCGGACGCGCCAGAAGCCCTCACAAGCCTTCCGCCGTCCCCCGGCCTTAGCTCGACGTTGCAGATCCTCGTCCCCTCGGGGATACCCGAGAGAGGGAGGACGTTACCCGAATCGGGGGTCGCGCCCGGCCCAATCGATAGCTCCCTGCCAACCGTCAGCCCTACCACAGCCGGGAGGTACGTGAAGCGCCTGTCGCCGTATTCGACCTGGGCCATAGGTGCACTCCTTCCCCTTTCGTCCATTATGGCGGTCACCGTCGCAGTCCCGAGGCTCCCGTCCGCAAGAGGGTACCGCACCGGCGCGATCTTACCCTTCTTGGGCGCCCTGAACTGAATCCCGGCCTTTCCGCGCCTCCGCTGAAGAATTCTCTTGCCCAATCTCTACACCAGTCCCAGCTTCGTGGCCAGCTCCGCGGCCTTGTTCTGTTCGAGGAGCCTGACGAACGCCTTCTTCCCCTTGATCGTCCTCGAAGTGTTGACGTCCATCACCTTGACCTCGTAGAGCGCCTCGATCGCCCCGGCGATCTGCCTCTTGGTGACCCTGTCATCAACCAGGAAGCACAGCTTGTTCTCTCGCTCGATCTGCTCGAACGTCCTCTCGGTGACGTACGGCCTACGGAGTATCTTCTGCGCGTCCTCAAGCCTCAACCTTTGCTTCCTCCTCCATGTCAGGCGCAGCAAGCGCTCCGAGGGACGACTCCGTCCAGATTGTGAGCCTCCCTGGGACTCCGCCCGGTGCGAGGTCCAGGACGTTGAGGCTCTCCACCCTTACGACGTCGAGCCCGGGAATCCCTCCCGCAGCCTTCCCTACTCCTCTGTCGTTCGTAACCACAATCAACGGCCCGACCTTGGACGAGTAGACCCGACCCCGGAGCCTGCTCTTCCCCGTCAGCCTCTTGGTCCCTTCAAGGATTCTCCTAAGTTCAGGCTCGAGGTCAACGTTCTCCAAGAAAGAGACGAGCTCCGAAGTCTTCTCCACCGCTTCGATCTCGTCGCTCACCACCATGGGGAGGCTGAGCTTCTTCACGTTGTGTCCCCTCGCCTTTACGGAATCGAGGTCTGCGGTGTATGCAATCGCCGACCGGGTAGCAAGCCTCCTCTCCTTCTTGTTCGCCCTCAGGTAAATCACCTTCTCCGATTTTGGAGGATGCGGGAGTCTCCCCTTCACGACGCTCGCCACCCCTCCGGCCAACCCTCCACGCGAGTACCTCTCACCCTTCACCCTGGGGATCCTCGACCTTCCGGTGCCCGTGGGCGGGCTGTGCGTCTCGGCGGTCGTACGTTCTCCGGCCATAGGGTCTCTTCCCTGAGGCTGCAACCCGTGGCTGCGCACGATCCAGAACATCCGCTTGATCAGGTCTGGCCGGAGCTGACCTTCGAACACCGGGGGCAAGTCGACCTTCCCTGCTGCCTTCCCGTCCAAACCAACGACTTCGGTCTTCATCATGACATCTGCCCCTATCTCGCGACCGTGCTTACCTCTACGACCTGCGGCGGCGCGTGAGACTTCGACTGTCCCCTTGCCCTCTGCCTGACCATGACGAACCTGTTGGCAGGCCCGGGGACAGAACCTCTGAGTACCGCGTACTCACCCCTGACCTCTCCGAAGTGCAGGAATCCTCCCGCCGGGGTTATCGGCTTTTCCTGGGCGTTGCCTACGATTAGGATCCTCTTTCCGGTCTCAGTCCTCTGGTGGAATCCCATCTGCCCTGCCCTGGCGACGGTGTACATCACGGCCGCGGGGTGCCAGGGTCCTATGACTCCGACCGCCCTTACGCTCTTTCTCGACTTGTGCTGCTTCCGCTTGATCCCAAACCTCGTTACCGGTCCCTCGAACCCCTTCCCCTTTGTTATCCCGAGGACATCAACGTACATTCCCGCCTTGAAGACGTCCGCGAACTTGACCTTCTTGCCGAGAATCCCGAAGACGTACTCCGCCTGGGCCTTCAGGTCAGCCCCAGAGACTCCGACCTCCATCACGATGGGCTTCTTCTGAGAGAGGCCCACTTCGCTAGGGATTACGGAGACGACCACAGCCACGCGGGACGCCTTGGAGAGAGGAAGGCTCTCGAGGGTCGCCTTCGTCGGAGCCCAGACGTCCGCGATGGGCAGGTCCTTGCCGTCTTCGTGCGAGTAAAACCTGATCCCTTTCACTTCCGCATCGGGGAGTGATATGACGCTGGAGACATTGAAAAGAGGCTTTCCGAAGTTGGGGGTCTTCGCCCTGTCGTCTACTGTGATGACGTGCACGGTCCCCGCCTTGAACCCGGGGAACGCAAGCATCGTCGGTTTCTCTGCCTTGACAGTCGGCCACGTCCTGACCCTCGGAAGCATGCTCTTTGCACGCCCTCTGGGCCTGTAGGCGAGACTACCCCGTCTAGGCGCAGAATGCTTTCTGTGACCCATTTCACACTAACACCCTTTCTCAAACCCCGTTTTGGATTCCGCACTTAAACCTTCTCAGGATATGAGATTGCTTACGACGTTGAGACCGGCGAAGATGGCTTCCTCCGTCCTCACAGTCTCGGTGTGCTGTTCTGCAAACAGATTCAGGACGAAGTCCACCTTTCGAGGAAGGTCTGCGCCGACCAGGTCGAAGAGGCCCCGGGTCGGCGAGCCAAAAATGAGTTTCACTCCAGGAGAAGATCTTAGTGCGGCCTCGAGAGCAGGAACTTGCGACCTGAGCCCGTCTCCCACCCTCGAAGTCGCGACCTTCAGCGGGAACCTAGGGTCGACGAAGACATGTTCCAACGAGACAGCTTCGACTTCGTAACCCCAGTAGCCTGTCGCTGCCCCTCTTACTATGAGTTCCACTTCGAACGGGTCCTTGGAAGTCACCCTGACTGTGACCCTCTTGTTGGCGCCCAGCCCTTTGTTGAGCCTGGGGTGCCTGTCCAGGCCTATGTCGACCGACCCGTCAGAATTTGTCACCCCTTCCCTGGTCTCCCCCACTTCCAGGCTCTGAACCTGCACCTTCGGCTTGTGGGATGGAATCCTGAGAGGAGGGAGGAGTCCGGCGAACTTCAGGGTTTCATCGATCGGGTAGAGGCGCCTCCTAAGATACTGCGGGGTCTCAAGATACTCCAGTACCTTCCGAATCAGAGCCTGGTCGCCTCCTCGCTTTCCGTCGGAGAACACCTGGACCAGATCCACGCCGTAGATTGAGCATGCCCTGGAAATCAGACCGAGCTTGACGGTCCTGTCCCTCAGAGATTCGCGCTCCTCTAGGACGGTGTCGGGGATGGCCAGGGCGAGCTTCTTGCCGAGATAGGTCAACAGTTCGCCAGCTTATGCGGCGCTAATTCAGCTTTCTGGGCTACTTGACCGTCTCAGATCATCATCAATGATCGAAAGCATTCTCCCCGGAGTTCGCCAGAGGTGGACCGGGGGGGATTTGGACCCCCGACCTCCCCCATTCTGGGACTCAATCATGCCAAGGGGGTATCCTACCAGACTAGACTACCGGCCCAACGGTTCGCGACTCGACGGTCAGCGCTCTTTAAGCCTTAATTGGCGTCGGGCCATTACTGCCCTCAGTGTCCATATCGATAGACGAATTCTCCAAAGCAGAGATCAGGGTCGGCAAGGTGGTTATGGTTGAAGACATCCCGACGGCGAGGAAGCCGATGTACAAGATGACCGTCGACTTCGGCGGTTTCACAAGGCAGTGCGTCGGAGGAATCAAGGAGTTTTATTCGAAGGACCAGATGCAGGGAAGGCAGGTGGTCGCTGTCGTGAATCTGGAACCCAAGTCAGTCGCAGGGGTCACTTCCGAATGCATGCTGCTCGCGGCCTTCGACGAGACCATGGTTTCACTGTTGGCGCCAGACCGCGAGCTCCCCCTTGGTACCAAAGTGGGGTAGTCCTTCTACCGGACCGGGCGTCGCAATTCAAGAGTGCGGTGGCCGGGATTTGAATTCCCGGACCCTCTTGGGTCTCCCGAGTTAGTAGCGTGGCAGGCTACTGTCCTGGACTAGGCTAGACGACCACCGCACCGAAACGGCCTGACTTTAGGGGGCAGATATAGGTTACAACTTCTACCTTGCTCTACCAGCGAATCCTGCGATCAAGTTGACTACGCACGTCGCCGCGACTATCTGCGATCGACCCGTCGGGTCCAAAGACGGGGCGAGCTCGACGACGTCGGCACACGCCGTCTTCTCCTTGCGCGCGAGGATTCGGACGAGCTCCATCAAATCACCGGCCGCAATCCCTCCCACGCTCGGCGCGCTCACTCCAGAAACGGCCGAAATGTCGACTGCATCGAGGTCCACGCTCAGGTAGACCGCGTCTGCCCCTTTCTGGGCGGTCGCAAACGACTCCTCAGCGACTCTTGTCACCCCTTTTTTCCTTAGGCTATCGGCGGTCACCACGTCGACTCCGAGCTTCCTCGCCTTCTCAGCATAATCCGCGGAGTTCAGGAAGCCGTGGATTCCAATCTCCGAAACTCTCTCTGCGTCGAGTCCGGGGACTGATTCTATCGCAAGGCCATACGACGACCCACTGGTCGGCTTCCCTTCTATCTCCCCGCGCAGGTCGAGATGCGAGTCTACAGTGACGAGCCCAATCTCTCCGAGCCTGTTGGCGGTCGCCCTAAGCGCCGGAAGCGAAATGCTGTTGTCCCCTCCCAGGAGAACAAGCAGCGAGCCTTGAACGAGCGATTGCGCGACCTCGGGTTCGAGCGCCTGATGAAAACGCACGACATCGTCCGAGCCCGGGACCACGTCCCCCAAGTCCGTGACCTTCGTCCGAGCCAGGCCCATCCCGAGCTCCAAGCTGTAGTTCGAAAAGAAAGAAAGTGACTCTCTAATCGCCTTGGGACCTCCTGCCGCCCCTCTCCTGCCAAGGACCCCTCCGTCGAAGGGGACCCCGAGAATGTTGACCCCGTTGGGCCTGGGCCTTGTATCCTTGCCGATCATCTCGATCAGCCTGCGGTCGTTCGGATCTTTGTACCGCGGTGCAGGGTAGTGGGGAGGCCGCCTCAACGTTCTGGATTGGGGCGCGCAACCAAATTAAAGATATTTGAAGGCATGAAACGCTCTCAGAGGGGTCGGTATCTGATTGACAGTGCTGCTTGACGGAAACTCGCTAACCCTGAAGTCAGCTATGTCAGTCGTGCGCGGGGAAAAGGTCAGGATCTCGCCCGCGAGCATCAGACGAATGCAGAGGTTCCGGGACAAGCTCGAGGATAAGCTCGCAGTCGGGGAAGTCGTCTACGGCGTCAACACCGGGTTCGGGTCTCTCTCGGACAAGAGGGTCAGGCCCGGCGACATCAAGAAGCTGCAGCTCAATCTGATCAGGAGCCATGCCGCGGGCCTCGGGAAGCACATGCCAGATGGCGTGGTGAGGGCTGCCATGCTCATCCGCTTGAACGGTCTGCTGAGGGGGAATAGCGCCACCAGACCCGAGATCGCAGAGCAACTGATGCAGATGATCAACAGAGGGGTGACCCCCCACGTCCCAGAATTCGGCTCGCTGGGAGCCTGCCTTCCGGGGGACTCCCTAGTTTACACAAATCCTTCCGGTCCCGTGCCCATTTCCGAAGTCAAGCCGGGAGACAAGGTGTACTCCTTCATTGGCGACCTCGAGAAGGTCAGAGTCCACGACCGAGACGGAGCCCCCAACAACTTCAGGTATCACTTCCGCAGCGACCTGAAGGTCTGTAGAATCCTGAATGTAATCGACTCAGGGTCCAAGCAGACATTCAGATTGCAGACCTATTCAAGGGAAATCGTATGCACCGACAACCACCCATTCCTGAAGCTCGTGATCGATCGAAGGGAAAGGGGCCAGAGGGCTGCCTACTCCCTGAAGTGGACCCCGCTTAAGGACTTGAAACCCGGGGACCTCATTCTTGCAGTCAAGAGCCTCCCCAAGGGCGGAACGAGCAGGCCCCTGGACCTTCCCTACCTTCAAGAGACCAATGCTGACTTCCTCAGACTGCTTGGCATGATTCTCGGGGATGGCTACGTGATGAGAAACATGAAAGCAATCTCAATAGCACTTCCTCCTTGTGAAGAACGCGAAACCTACGTTGCACTGATAGCGCGACTCACTGGAAAAGAACCGTCACGTTACAACGATTCGATTGTAATTCATAGCAAGCTCCTAGGGAGCACGGTGACACGTCTGGGATTTGCTAGAAAAGCGCTCGAGAAACGGGTACCCGCCTGGGTCTACTCATTACCATTTGATCAACGAGTAGCGTTTCTTGAAGGGTACATCGACGCAGACGCAACTTCCCAGAACGTAATGAAGAGACACAAGGATGGTCATGTCTGGCACCAGGACACGGTAACCTTCGAAATCCCGAACGGAAACCTAGTCAAGGATTTGCGTGTTCTGGCGATCTCTTGCGGGATGAGATGTGGGAAAGTACGGTCGAGGGACAAGGTGAGGGGTCTTTGGTTCAACGGACGGAAGACCTACGACTACAGGAAACCATCCAAATCATTCGCCTTCACCGTGATGAAACGCAACTTCTTCCCGTATTCGTACAGCGGCAAGGTGAACATCGACACTTCGTCTGATAATTTCCACTTCGACAAGGTTGTTTCAATCAAACCCGACCGGATGCAGCAGGTATTCGACATTCAGGTCGAAGGGAGCCACAACTTCGTCTCTGAAGGACTGCTCGTCCACAACAGCGGTGACCTCATTCCGTCCGCGCACATGGCCCTGGCGATGGTCGGTGAAGGCAGGGCCGAGTACAGGGGCGAGTGCATCGATGCGGGGAAGGCGCTGGCCCGGGCGGGGATGAAGCCCATCGAACTGCAGGCCAAGTCGGGTCTGTCACTAATCAACGGGACGAGCTTCACCAACGCGCTCGCCTGCACGGTGACCGAGCAGGGTGGCATCCTTCTTGAGGCAGGAAACTCCTCCGTTTCCCTGACCAGCGAAGCCCTCGGCGCGTGCTCTCAGTCGTTCGACCCCCGCCTGGTCGGGATGAAGCGTGATTCTGGCCAGGCTCATGTCGCGAGGCGGATCCGTGCGCTCCTCAAGGGAAGCGGTAGGATAAGGGAGTTCCCCATTCCGCAGGACCCTTACTCCATCAGGTGTGCCCCGCAGGTCCACGGCGCCATGAAAGACTCGCTTGACTTCGCCCAGAGGCTCGTGGTAGAAGAGATGAACTCCGTATCCGACAACCCGATAATCATGGAAGACGGGACCCTGCTCCACGGGGGCAACTTCCACGCCCAGCCGCTGGCCATGGCACTGGACCTGCTCTCGCTTTCGATTTCCTACTTGGGAGTGATCTCGCTCTCTAGGATTGGGGTACTTCTTTCCAAGTCTCCGCCTGCGCACATGTACATGGCGAGCAGGCCCGGGCTCGAGTCCGGCCTGATGATACTCCAGTATGCGGCGACCGCCCTAGCTGCCGAAAACTCCAAGCACATCTACCCGACGTCGGCATACCCGGCGAACGTTTCTGGAGGCATAGAGGACCACGCGAGTCACGGAGTCAACGCAGGGCTGAAGGCTGTCGCTGTCGCGCGTAATGTCTCGAAGATCCTCGCAATCGAGATGATATGCGCTTCCAACTTCCTCGGGAGCGACATCGCGGGGGTCTCTGACCACTCCTTGAAGGTGTGCGCCTCTTTGCGCAAGGTCTCCCCCCTCCTGAGCGGAGACCGCTCTATGTCGGATGAAATCGAAAGACTTGCTTCTGTCGTGATTTCAGGCGGCTTGTCCTAAGCGGCTGCTGCATCAAAGACCACCTTTCCGCATCTGACCACCTTCGAAACGTACCGCCCGCCCACTCTGTACGGCAGGAACCTGTAGCTTGGGACCGAATGCACCACGAAGTCCGCCCTCTTCCCCACCTCAAGACTTCCGATGTCCTTCCTCCCTATCGCCGCAGCAGCGTTCGAGGTGAAACCCATCACTGACTGCGCGGGCGAGAGCTTCAGAGCCGTGCACGCGACAGCCATCACGATCTGGGGGGACTCGACCCATGAGTTCGGGCTGAGGTCCGTCCCCAGGGCAACCCTGCAACCAGCCTTGACGAAGGCTTGGGCGTCGGCGTACTTGATCCCCGAATAGAGCGACGTCGTCGGGAGAAGGACCGGGACGACCCCTTCCCGAGCCATCTTCAGGACCCCCTCATGGTCCGCGTACCCAAGATGGTCGGCAGAAGTGCACCCGGCCTCGGCAGCCAGCGATGCGCCTTTGGTGTCGCTGAACTCGTCGGCGTGAATTTTTAGGGCAAAGCGGAGCCTCTTCGATGCTGACAGATAACGGGCGCATTCGTCTCTGGAGAAGACTCCCTCCTCGCAGAAGCAGTCCGAGAACGCGGGGCGGTCCCTGAGGCCTGCGATGAACGGGAGCATTCTTTTGATGGCATAGTCCACATGGTCACCCGACGTCCTGAATTCGGGATGCTTCGCGTGCAATCCGAGGAAAGTAGCAGTGAGGTCCGCGCCGGCTGACCTTCTCAGGGCAGCAATCGACTTCAGTAGCTTGATTTCTTCTTTGAGCCTCCCTCCGTATCCGGTCTTCACCTCGATCGTAGTCACACCGTTCGCCTGGAGCTGGTTGAGCCTCGACTTCGACTGTTCGACGATTTTCGAAACAGAAGACCGACCCGTCTCGCGAAAGGTCTTGAGGATGCCCCCGCCCGACTTCAATATGCTGGTGTAACTCTCGCCTCGACCCTTTCGTTCGAGCTCGTCTTCCCTGCTCCCTGAGAAAACGAGATGAGTGTGGGGGTCGACGAACCCGGGCGTTACGACGCCTTGTCCCGCGTCCATGACCTTCCCTACCTTCCCGAAGCTTTTTCGCCTGAACTCGCCGGTGGTTCCCACCCAGGCGACGTCCCCGTTGATGGAAAGCAACGCCCCATCTTCTATGATTCCAAGCGACGAGACGTCGTCGTCTGTCGCATCTGCACCCGAACAGACGAGAAGCTCTCTGGCGTTGATCACCGCGACCGAGGCCAATGTAGTCTCCCAATCCCGGACTCCCCATCGGTCATAAGGATGCCGACATCTTCTCGCAGGCCGCTCCGAATTCTTATAACGTCAGACGAGGTTGAAGAGACCAATGCAGAAGCACGTAATTCGCGCCCCGAGGGGACTCCAGCTCTCCTGCAAAGGATGGCATCAGGAAGCAGCCCTGCGGATGCTGATGAACAATCTCGACCCAGAGGTGGCGAAGGACCCCGAACACCTAATCGTCTATGGGGGGACGGGGAAGGCCGCGAGGAGCTGGCCGGCGTACGACGCTATAGTGAAGTCACTGAAGAGCCTCGAGAACGATGAGACCCTCCTCGTCCAATCGGGAAAGCCCGTAGGGATTTTCAAGACGTCTCTTGGTGCTCCAAGGGTCCTGATTTCGAACGCCATGCTGGTGCCGAAGTGGGCGGACTGGAGGTACTTCAGAGAGCTCGAAGAGAGGGGACTCACCATGTACGGCCAGATGACAGCGGGAAGCTGGATGTACATCGGGACGCAGGGAATACTCCAGGGGACTTACGAAACTCTCGCGGCGGCCGCCTCGAGGCACTTTCGAGGCTCCCTGAAGGGGAGGGTGGTCCTGACCTCTGGGCTCGGAGAGATGGGCGGTGCCCAGCCGCTCGCGGTGACCATGAACGAAGGGGTGGCCCTCGTCGTCGAAGCCGACAGGAAGGCCATCGAAAGGAGGCTCGCAAAGGGGTATTGCGACAAGCTGATTGAGGACACGAAAGACGCAGTCGAAGCTGCCCTTGCGGCCGCCAGAGCAGGTACGCCGCTTTCCATCGCCCTCCTCGGAAACTCGGCCGAAGTCCTGCCCCAGCTGTCCGAATCCGGCTTCAAGCCTGATGTCGTGACCGACCAGACGGCCGCGCACGACCCCTTGGCTGGATACATCCCCGAGGGCCTGAGCATCGAGGAGGCTGCTAGCCTGCGCGCCTCGAACCCCGACGAGTACATCCACAGGTCGACGGGATCCATTGCAAAGCACGTCCGAGCCATGCTGAAGTTCCAGGAACACGGGGCGGTGACCTTTGAATACGGCAACAACATCAGGAAGGTAGCGAAGGACGCAGGTGTAGGAGACGCGTTCAAGATCCCAGGGTTCGTCCCGGAGTACATCCGGCCCCTGTTCTGCGAAGGCCGCGGCCCTTTCCGATGGGTCGCGCTTTCAGGCGACAAGGAGGACATCTACGCCACGGACGAGGTCGTCACAAGGGAGTTTTCAGAGAACAAGTCTCTGGTTAGATGGATAACAAAGGCACACAGCTTGGTGAGGTTTCAGGGGCTCCCAGCCAGGGTGTGCTGGCTCGGGTACGGGGAGCGGGCGAAGTTCGGAAAGATAATCAACGCCATGGTCCGCAAGGGGGAGATATCAGCTCCAATCGTCATCGGGAGGGACCATCTCGACTCCGGCTCGGTGGCCTCGCCCTTCAGGGAGACGGAAGCGATGAAAGACGGATCGGACGCAATAGCAGACTGGCCGATCCTGAACGGGCTCCTGAACGCGGTCTCTGGCGCCTCCTGGGTCTCCGTTCATCACGGAGGGGGCGTGGGGATCGGATATTCCATCCATGCCGGACTGGCCGTGCTCGCAGACGGCTCTCCAGAGGCTGACTCCAGGATTGCTATCTCGCTGACGAACGACCCAGGCACAGGGGTCGCACGGCATGCCGACGCGGGGTACGAGGAAGCCGTGAAGACCGCTAGGACGAAGGGAGTCAAGATCCCGATGCTTTCGGACTGAGCGCTTCCTTCACTCCAAGAATTCGATCAGATCCTACAGCGAAGTACACCAGGTAACCCAAGGCGATTCCTGCTATTGCTAATGAGAATCCGTCAACAACTACGTTCTCGCCAGTCCCCGCGCAGACGCCAGTGAGGTACTGACCCGCCGCAAACCCGGCGTAGAGCAGTATTCCGTTCCATACTGCGCAACCGGCGAGCGTCATCAGGACGAACGACCTCAACCTCATCCGGAACAACCCGGCAGGGAAGGAGATCAGGGCCCTCACCAGCGGGACGAACCTCGCTGCGAAGACCGTCCATTGCCCCGACCTCTCGAACCAACTCTCGGCCCTGTCGAGGTCAGCCGGGTTGAGCCTGAAGATTTTGATGACTCTCGACACGAACGGCCTCCCCAGGACGAAGGCAAGGTAGTAGTCGATTAGAGCGCCAGCCAGCGCCGCCGCCGTACTCACCCCGAGAGCAAGGGGAAGGCTGCTCAGCGCGCCTTCGTACACCAGGGCCCCGGCGATGGGCAGGATCAGCTCGCTCGGGATGGGTGCGGACGCGCTTTCAGCTGTCATCAGCAGAAAGAGGCTTAGGTAACCGTAGGACTTCATGAAATCCGCCAGGCTCCCGGACGAGAGCAAGCTCGTCCCGCCGCAGAACCAGCCCGCGAAAGGGAGGGTCACCCAATGGGTGAGCTGGATGACCGCAGTCACCAAAACCAGGATTGCAGCTACGGCGAGATATCTGTTCCGGGGAACCAGCTGCCTCTTTTCCAAGTCAGGGTCGCCTTCCGGGGTGCGCGTAAAAGACTTCAGGAGCTTCAGCCGCTCTTCTGGAGCTCGGCGAGAATCTCCTTCGCCCGGTCCATCCTTATCCTCTTCTCCTGAACCATCTTTTCGGCCACCTCGTCGACCCACTTCCCTGTGGCGCCCGCCGCGACCGCGATGTTCCTCGAATGTAGCCTCATGTGTCCCCGCTGGATCCCCTCGCTGCTCAGAGCCCTTAGCGCGGCGAAGTTCTGGGCGAGCCCTACGGCACCCATGACCTCCGCAAGCTCCGTGGCTGTCTTCACTCCTACGATCTTGATCGCCGCCTTTGCCGACGGGTGAGTCTTGGACGCCCCTCCGACCAGCCCGACCGCCATAGGCATCTCCAGCCTCCCCACGAGGTCTCCTGCGGCGTTCTTCTCCCAGACTGTAAGCGGCTTGTACTTGCCGCTCCTCGAGGCGTAGCTGTGCGCGCCGGCCTCCAGCGCCCTGATGTCCTGCCCGCAGGCGATGGCAACCGCAATCACCCCGTTCATTATCCCCTTGTTGTGGGTCGCGCACCTGTAAGGGTCGGCGTCGGCGAAGGCGTACGCATACACTATCCCGTCCACGACCTCCTCTCCTCCTATGGTCTCCCTGTCGAAGACCGCGCTTGCCCGGACCAGGCGCCGGTCGGCCAAATTGGAGATTATCCTGAGGAAGACCCTCCCTCCTGTCATCTGTTCGAGCATCGGCGCGACGGCTTCAGCCATCGTGTTGACGGCGTTGGCGCCCATCGCGTCCCCCGTGTTCACGATCAGCTCCACGATGACCATCGGCCCCTTTATCGTCGAAATGACCTTAACGTTGAGGTCCTTTGCGCCTCCCCCCAGAGAGACCAGCAACGGGTCTTGGTCGTTGGCCTTCTTCAGCACTTCATCTCTTCTCGAGAGAATTGTTTCCTTTGCCTTTGGTGGATCCGGTGTCCCTGTGAGCTGTATCTGTCCGATCATCACGGGGCCAGTGTTGGTTACTGTGAACCCGCCCTTGACCCGTGCCATCTTCGCCGCATTGCTCGCTGCGGCGACCACGGAAGGCTCTTCGAGCGCCATAGGGACAATGTAGTCTCTTTCGTTGATTCTGAAGTTCATGGCCACCCCCATCGGAATCGTAAGTCCCCCGATCACGTTCTCGATCATCCTGTCGGCGACGTCGTGAGGGAGGCCGCCCGTGTTCGCTATCGCTGCCGCTTCCTCATCGGTCAGGTCTGCGAGTTTCTTCACAAGGTCCATCCTCTCCTCCATGGAGAGCTTGTAGAACCCCTGAATCTCCGAGCTTCCCTTCAAAGTCGTCCTTTGCGTTGCTCCAACTTGGCTATTTAATCGAAGCGCAGCACGGAACTGTCAAGATAACGACTCACCGAGTTCTCCGTCAAGCGTCGGCTCATGCTTCTTGCTCGCGTTCTGAATGACGGTGAGCATTGGGTTGGGCCCTTCAATCCTGATGCCCGCCGCTTCGGCAGGGGTCTTTCCTCCAAGCCCTTCGTGGGGTCGGAAGTAGTTATGGGAGACCTGCATCCCGCCGATGACGGGCGAGTCCTCCCGCTTGAGGCCCAGCATTGCCTTCTCTCTGTCCCTGACCTCTCCGTTCATGCGCTCCATCTTGTTCTTGTGGACTTGGCCGCCGCCCCGACGCCGAAACTTTCCAATCGACGCAAAGATAATAGGCGGACACGGAGGCCGTCCGAATCTCGGGCCGGTCGTCTAGCATGGTTTGGACGTCAGGCACTGCCCGTCAAGCTCTGACACCAGCTGGCAGGAGACGGCGAAACGCGGACGCGCGCCAAGGTCGGCGGTTCAAATCCGCCCCGGCCCACCAATCAACCCTTAATACCGCGGACAGGGCCTCCGTCGTGATAGCAACGAACCGGCCCCTGGTCGCCTTGTCGATCTTCCTAATCATCTCCGGGGCTCTCTTCGGGGGTTATGCCGTATCCGCGATAGGGCTCATACTCTTCATGGTGGCAGTGGCGTCCGGCTCGAGGATCCCCCGGACAACGGTCCCTTCCGGCTCAACGACCCTTCCGCCAGGCAGGGTCGCTCCTCCCCAAAGGATCATTCCGAAAGTGGAGACTTCCTTCCTGGCTCCTCCGCCCGCATCTTCTCCCTCGGCCCCTTCCCCGGCCCCCTTCCAGAAGGAGGACACCTACACTGGTGCGCTCTTTCCGACTTCGATCTTTCCTGCGCTCTCCCCGATGCAGTCGCCGTCGACGCGACTCCCGCCGGAGAGGCCGGGCCAGGCTGGTGAAAGAGACCAGCTCTTGGAATTCGGTGCAATCATCGCCTTTCTGAAGCTCGCTTTCGGTTAGGGGATGTACAGGTTCATTTCTCTGGCGACCTTCTTCAGACGCTCGATCCTGTGAGGCATCGAAGGGTGCGTCGAGAACAGCTCTACGAGCGAGCTCCCCCTGAAGGGGTTCACTATCCACAGGGATGCCGTGGCCGGAGAGGGACCGCGCCCTGCCGTCCCGGAGATCGGCCTCAACTTCGCCTTGTCCGATATCTTCTGGAGGGCTGTAATCAGGGCCCCCGGCTCACGAGTGAGCTTCGCCCCGTACTCATCGGCGTTGTATTCGTCCCCCCTGCTTATTCCGAGCTGGATGAACGTGGCTCCAAGAGGGACCAGTATTATCGCCAGGATCAACAGCACCGGGTTCCCTCCCCTGTTCCTGTTGTTCCCGCCCCCGAACCAGATCGACCACATAGCGATGTTGCCGATGTAGGAAATCGCCCCTGCCATGGTGGCGGCGACGCTCGACATCAACACGTCTCGATGGACGACATGCCCGATTTCGTGCCCAATGACCGCCTCCAGCTCCTCCGGAGTGAGGGTCTGGAGTATGCTGGACGTAGCGCAGACCACGGCCTTGTTCGGTCCCCTTCCGGTCGCGAACGCGTTCGGCTGAGGCGAGTCCACTATCCCGACCCTTGGCATGGGTATCCCCGCCTTGTTGGCTACGTTGCGGACGGCGCGGAACAGGGCGGGGCTCTCGTTCTCCTGGATGATCTTCGCCCTGCTCATCCTGATCACGAGGGAGTCGCTGAAGTAATACGAAGCGAAATTGAATATTGCAGCGAAGGCGAGCGCCGCCCCCATCACCCCAATCGGGTTGCCGAAGAAATACACCCCTACGACATACCCTATCGCGAGCAGGAGGGCCGTCAGCACCACAAACAGGAGGGCGATCTTCGCGTACACCGTTGCTGTCAAATTCCGTTCAGACCTGACGCCAGGCGCCCCGCGTAAATACTTTGCTTCGATAATCCGACCGAAAGAATAAAATTCCTCCAACACTCGCTCGCAACAGACCAGATTTTGGAAGACGACAGCGAAAACGACGACTGGAGCTCGAGGCGCCGAAGAGGGTACCCGTTCGGGCCCTGGGCGTTCCCCGACATCGATGAAATGATGAAGGAGATGGAAAAGGCGTTTTCGCAACAGTTCAAGGAGCTTGAGAAGGGCATCCCCAAGAACCTGGTCCGTGAGAGCAAGGCCCCGGACGGGAGTGTGAAGAAGGAGATTGGGCCCATCGTGTATGGATACTCGGTGACGATCGGTCCCGACGGCAAGCCGGTCGTGAGGGAGTTCGGCAACGTCAGGAAGGGAGAGGGGAGGCCCTGGAAGGAGATACAGGACAAGAGGGAGCCGCTGATAGACGTGGTGAGCTCAGAGAAGGAGGTCCGCGTGATCGCCGAGATGCCCGGGGTGAGCAAGGAGGACATCAATGTGACTGTCAACGAGAAGTCCCTGATCATCTCCGTCGAGCGAGATGAGAGAAGGTACTACAAGGAGCTGGACCTCCCCGGCGTGGTGGACCCGAAGGGTGCGAAGTCGTCCTACAACAACGGGGTCCTAGAAGTGACTATCCCGCTGAAGTCCCCCGGCCTGCCGGGGACCCGACTCAAGGTCGAGTAGACTACTGGTACGGGCCGCCGCCCTCAATTCCTTCCTTGTACCTGGCCATCGCGTTGAAGGTCGGCTCGCGAAAGTTCTGCTTCTCGGCCAGCGTCCGCGCGATGTCGCCTGTGGTGGCGATCCCTGCCAACGCGCCGCTAGGGTCGATCACGACCAGCCTCCTGACCCGATACTCTGCCATGAGCTCTGCAGCCTGGACAATGGTCGCCGTGGGGGCGATTGTTATGAGCGGGGTGGACATTATGTCCCTGACCAGGACCTTGTTCGGGTCTACGGCGTCGGCGAGCACCTTCGAGACGAGGTCACGCTCTGTCACTATGCCTATCGGGGCGTCATTCTGGATGATCACCGCGCTGCTTACCCCTCTCTTCGCCATCATCTTTGCGCATTCCTTGGCGGTCGCGTCGAGGTCGATCGTCACGACTTTTGGCGTCATGATGTCTGAGACTGTCTGAGCGGGCACGATGTCTCAACGGAGATTACGCTAATATATCATTTGAGGGACCGGCCGAAACGAATGGGCGCACCTGTGGTCAGAGTCGAGGGCCTCGTCAAGCGGTACGGCGGGGCTACGGCCTTGGACGGGGTCTCCTTCGAGGTCGGAAAGGGGGAGGTCTTCGGGTTGTTGGGTCCAAACGGCGCAGGAAAGACGACGACAGTCGAGATACTCGAAGGGGTCAGGGCGAAGACGGCCGGCGTGGCGACCGTCCTCGGCGAAGACCCGTCCGACCTGAAGAGGGGCAGGTCGGTCAAGCGGAAGATGGGGGTCCTCCCGCAGGACTTCAGCGCGTTCGCGAGGCTTACTGTAAGGGAGAACCTGGAGTTCTTCGCCGGGATTTACGACAGTCCGGTCAATGTCCCCGAGCTGATAGGTCTTCTCAAACTCGAGGAGGATTCGCAAAAGAGGTTCGCGCTCCTCTCCGGCGGGTCGAAACAGCGTGTGGGGGTGGCCGCGGCGCTGGTAAACGACCCCGAAATCGTGTTCCTTGATGAACCTACCATCGGGCTCGACCCCGAGGCAAGGCGCGCAACCTGGAAAGTGATCAGCGACTTGAAGGACCGGGGCAAGACGGTGGTGCTGACTACTCACTACATGGACGAGGCAGAGAAGCTCTCGGACAGGATAGGCATCCTCGTCAAGGGGAAACTGGCGGTCCTCGGCTCCCCGGCCGAACTGATCGGGAGATTCGGGGGAAGCAAGACGATTGTTTTCAAGAACGGAGGAGACGCAGTATTCGGGACCCTCAGGCGGTTCTTCGACGGCGCCACGATGGAGGGACAGGACGTGGTGCTTCCGTTCGAAAACCTGAGGGACCTCGACGTGGCGATGGGGGCGCTCGTCGGCAGGGGGCTCGATTCTGACGTCGCGCTGCGGCAGCCCACCCTGGAGGAAGTGTTCCTCCGGTTCGCAGGGTTCCGGATGACCGAGAGCGGTGACGCCGTTTGAAGCTGGTAGTCGTATTCAAGGCGGTGACGAGGAACTGGCTAAGGAGCCGGAGCGGCCTGTTCTTCAGCTTCCTCTTCCCCGTCTTGCTGCTTCTGCTTTTGGCAAGCGTGTCGTCGACCCCGGGGGTCCCGGGACCCGCCGGGTTGGGGGCAGGGTATTACGTCGCGAGCGTTACCGCAGCCTTCGTGATGACCAACGGGGTGATCGGCCTGACGAACGTGGGTTCTGAGCTCAGGAGGAACGGGGTGCTGAAGAGGCTCTCTGCGTCCCCCCTTCCAAAATTCGAGTGGCTTCTCGGCAACATACTCAGCCAGGCAGTACTGGCGCTGATCCTGGCGGGAGTAATGCTCGCCCTCGGAGCCGTCCTCTTTCGCGCCGAGTACCTGGTCAACTTCTTCTCCATCGCCATCCTCGTCATGGGGACTCTCCTTTTCTCAGGCCTGGGGATGACCCTTGCTGGGGTCATCAAGGACCCTGAGACGGCTTCAGGAGTCGGAAACGCCATCGCCTTTCCGATGATGCTTCTTTCAGGCACCTTCTGGCCAATCTCTGCGATGCCTGCGTATCTCCAATCGGTCGCCGCGGTGTTGCCCCTGACGTTCTTCTCGGAGGGCCTTCGAGATTCCTTGGTCGTAGCAAACTTCCAAATCGCCCTCACCGACCTGGTCGTAGTTACCGCCTTCGCCGTGGCCTTCCTTCTGATCGGGACGGCGACAACCAAGTGGTCGGAACCCTGACCGCTGTCAAGGGCTGCGCAGGTTAATACGCCAAAGCTCGAGGGCGAAGGCCCTCCATGGACAAGGTCGGGGTCCTCGTGGTTTCGAAGTGCCTGAGCGGGGCGGCGATCATAGACACCATTTCACGCAGCGAACGCTACACCCCCGAGTTCTACATCGTGGAGAGACAGGTCAACCCGTTCAACATGGAGAGGGCGGAGGTGCACGCGGTGGT
Organism: Nitrososphaerota archaeon; assembly: GCA_016200045.1. Taxonomy (GTDB): domain Archaea; phylum Thermoproteota; class Nitrososphaeria; order Nitrososphaerales; family Gagatemarchaeaceae; genus UBA183. Next base: position 180,713 of record JACQFN010000016.1, read on the forward strand.
CCCTGACCTTGCCGTTGCCGAAGTGGCAAAGGTCGCGAAGCGATATGCGGGGAACATAGCCTTCGGCCTGACGGACACCGAGGACTTCGTCACCGCAGGGGGGCGGGACATCGTCGAGAGGGAATCTGGGGTGCAGATGCTGTGCGTGTCAAGAAAATTCGCAGTCGAGGGGAGCAAGGCTGGGCAGAGGGTTCTGTTCGACCATATCTTCCGTCGTGCTAACCCGAAATACAGGGTCTTCGACGGCAAAGACTACGCGAACACCGGCGAAGCCGTCTCCGACTTCACGAAATCCTTGGAGGACTTCCGCGAACCGGTGGTCAAGCCTGACCGACCCGCCAGGGGCGCCGGGGTCGGGGTCTGGGGAGCCGACTTCTCCACCAGGGAAGGCGCCGCGAAGTTCTTCGAGAAGGGACTCGCCAAAGGCAGAGTGCTGGTCGAGGAGAAGGTCGAGGGCGAAGAGTCGAGTTTCCATGCCTTCAGCGACGGAAGGCACTTCGTACCCGCTCCGATGACGAGAGATTACAAGAGGGGTCTGGACGGCGACGAGGGTCCTCTCACAGGCGGGATGGGAAGCTACAGGGGTCCTGATTACCACCTCCCCTTCTTGCGAAAGTCAGACAACGACCTATTGGTTAGAGATGAAGAGCGCTCGTTCAGGCGCTGGAGGGGGCGGGACTCCGAACCCGGACTCAGGGGGGTCGTCCTCTACGACGCCATCATGCACACGGGGAGGGGGTTCAAGGTCCTCGAGCGGAACAGCAGGGGCGGGAACACCGAGTTCATCAACCTACTCAGCACAATCGCCGACGATTTTGTCGACGTGTGTTTCCGCATGCTGGACGGCTCGCTCAAGGGGATCAAGTTCGAATCGACGGCGTCAGTGGCGACCTGCGCAGTCCCGTCGTCATACGGAGTCTCCGGCGTCCCCCCATCCGGTCCGGGTCCAATCGGGCTTGCCAGGGCCTACGCCCTTGCGAAAAGGTCCGAAGGAAGGATTAGGGTCTTCCCGATGGACGTCCGAGTGGACGGGGACCGCACGGTGATGGGGACGTCCCGCTCGGTCGCTGTCGTCGGGCTCGGCAAGACCGTGGAAGAGGCTCGCGGAGCCTCCCTGGAGGGATGTTCCTCCATTGTGGGCCTCCTCCGATGGAGGAAGGACATTGCCAGTCATGACAGCATTTCCCGGAGCGCGGCCCATCTCAGGGGATTGCGACACGCCTCTGGCTAGTGCCTGAACGCCCGTGTGTGCGTGATGGCCATGGCCATCCCGTGCTCGTCCGCCGCGTCAACTGAATCCTGGTCGTTTGCCGACCCTCCGGGCTGGATGACGGCCGACACTCCCGCGGCGGCAAGCAGTTCCAGGCTGTCTCGGAACGGAAAGAACCCGTCCGAAGCGCAGACCGCCCCCTTCGCCCTGGGACCAGCGTTGTCGAGGGCGATCTTGACTGCGCCGTTCCTCTTTCTGAAGCTCGCCACCCCCAGCGTCCAGAACCTGACGAGCCTCCCTCCCTCAACCTCCCCTTGCGCCACGACGATGCCGTTGGAGTGCACCTTCCTTACAACCTCCCAGGCCGCAAGAAGCTTCTGCACCTGGTCCCCGTCCGGTTTCGATTTCGTGGGGTACGTAACGACCTTCGGATCGAGCTTAGTCCTGTAGTCCACGGCTTCTTGGGCCAGGACGGCCCCCTGCACGACCTTCAGGTCGTACGGAAAGTCGGGCCTCGAATCGGCTTTGATGACCCTGATCTTCTTCTTCTGTTTGTTTTCGAGCACCGAGATGGCTTCGGGTGTGAAGTCAGGCGATATCACGATCTCGGTGTATACCGACAGGTCCCGGGCCCCTTCGTTCTTTCCGATGAGCAACGCGGCCTCGACATCGACAGCCCTGTTCGCGACCACCGTCCCCCCAAAGTCGGCCTGGGGGTCACACGCGTGGGCCAGAGAATACGCTTCAGCCACGGTCGGCGCGAACGCAAAGCCGCTTATGTTTCCGTGCTTGACCGTGGCGACCGCCGGGGAGTCCACTCCCTCGACTATGTCGTAGGCGCTGCCTATGTCCAGGAAGTTGTTGAACGAGAGGGTGTCCCCCCCAAGCTGCTTCCACTGTGACATCGTCCTCCAGCCGTCGATAGAATAGATTACGGCGGCCCTGTCGGGGTTCTCCCCGTACTTCGCGTCCTTGAACTTCGTCGCCGAAACGAGGAGCCGCTCAGGGAGCGGGCCAGGCCCGTGTCCGAGCCCGTTGAATATTGCTGCGTCGTAGGCTGAAGTGAGGGCGAAAGCTTCGACCCCCAGTCTTCTCCGAAACTGCAGCGACGTCCCGCCGGCGTGGCTCTTCATTTCCTCCAAGACTGGACCGTACATGGACGGATCGGACACGACCGCGACGCTTTCGAAGTTCTTGGACCCAGCCCTGACCATCGTAGGACCTCCGATGTCGATGCTCTCCACCAACAAATCGTCCGTTGAATCCTGTTTCATCATGGCCTCTCGGAACGAATAGAAGTTACAGACTACCATGTCCACCGGTTTCACCCCCATCTCCCGAAGTTCAGCCAGATTCTCGGGTGTCCTCTTCGCAAGTATGGCCGCGTGCAGTGGGGCGTGAAGAGTCTTGACCCTTCCCGAGACTGCGGTGGGGAGGCCCATGTCGTCCTGAAGGCTCTTCACCGCTACTCCCTGATCCTTCAACGCTGTGTACGTGCCGCCTGTCGCGAGAATCTCGACCCCGAACCCTGAAAGCCCCTCCGCAAAGGAGGAGAGCCCCGACTTGTCGGACACGCTGACGACAGCGGTCCTGACCTTCACTACGCCGTCCATCGAGCCTCGGCCGATTTTCGGCCTAAATAACACGGGTTTCCCAATCGCAGCAAAGTTAACACAAATGGAGCAATCCTATCTTATATACCGAATGATGGTGCCCTGTTTTTTGTGGCAAAGGCGAAACTCCTCCCCGTCAAGGTGGTTATCTCAAACAAGGAAGGCGCGAACGACCCGGAAGGCGAGACAATCTATCGCGACCTGGTAGCGAAGTCTGGTTTCAAAAGGGTCAGGGGTATCCGGAGCGGAAAGTTCCTGAAGGTGATGGTAGAATCGGACGACCCGAAGGAGGCCGCACGGCTCGTGAAGAAAATGTGCGACGAACTCAGAATCTATAACCCGGCGGCTCACTCGGTCACGGTCGAGGCCTGACCTGATTGCGGACGAACATCGCTGTCGTCAGGTTCCCCGGGAGCAACTGCGACCTGGACGCGGTGCAGGCGCTAAGGATGATCAAAGGCGTGAATGCGGACCTCTTGTGGCACGAAGAGAGGTCGATCTCTGACTACGACGCGGTAGTCCTGCCAGGGGGGTTCTCCTTCGGCGACTACCTCAGGGGGGGTGCCATCGCAGCCAAGAGCCCGGCGATGGAGCGAGTCTCCAAGGTCGCGAGTTCGGGGCGGCCGGTGCTCGGGATATGCAACGGTTTCCAGGTGCTCATTGAAGCCGGGCTACTTCCGGGGGCACTGTTACGAAATACTTCGCTGAGGTTCGTATGCCGTTGGGTCAGCGTCCGGGTGGAGAACACCCACACGAGCTTCACGAGGGGCCTGAGGAAGGGGCAGAGGCTGCGGCTTCCCATCGCGCACAACGAGGGGAGGTTCTACGCTTCGCCGTCCATCCTCAATCGGCTGAAGGACGAAGGCCAGGCGGTTTTCAGGTACTGCGACGAACACGGGCGGGTCTCCGATGCGGCAAACCCTACAGGAACGATTGACAACATCGCAGGGGTCTGCAACCGCGAGGGAAACGTCATGGGACTCATGCCCCACCCAGAGAGAGCGTCGGAACCCATCCTCAGCCCCGACGGGTCTGCCGACGGCGCCCTCCTCTTCGAATCTCTGATAGGTTGGCTGAATTGCTGACCCAAGAGACCCGCCTCGGGCTGACGAGCGCGGAGACCTCGGCGGTCCGCGACCTGCTCGGTAGAGAGCCCAACGACCTCGAATGGGCGATAATCGACGCGGAGTGGTCAGAGCACAGCTCGTACAAGTCATCGAAAGCGCTCCTCAGGCTCTTCCCGACCACCGGGAAGAGGGTCGTGCTGGGACCAGGGTACGACGCGGGGGTCGTGGACGTCGGAGGAGGGTACGTTGCGACCCTCCACATCGAGAGCCACAACCATCCGTCCGCGGTCGACCCGTACGGAGGCGCGTCGACCGGAATCGGGGGGGTCCTTCGCGACATCATCTCCGCAGGCTCGAGACCCATCGCCCTGCTTGACATCCTGCGGTTCGGGGACCCGGAGAAGAGCGGGCATTCAAGGTGGCTTTTCAGGAACGTAGTCAGAGGAATCGCCGACTATGGAAACTGCGTGGGGATTCCCACGGTGGCGGGGGACATCGAGTTCGACGAAAGCTTCGAGAAAAACTGCCTCGTCGACGTCGCCTGCATCGGAATCGCCAAGAGAGGGTCGATCACCCTCGGGGAGGCGAAGCACCCCGGGGACGTGCTGATGCTCGTCGGAGGGAGCACAGGCCGCGACGGGGTCGGAGGGGCGGCGTTCGCGTCCAAGAACCTGGCGAAGGGGCCCGAGTCGGACAGGACCTCCGTTCAGGTCCCCGACCCGTTCACGAAAAAGCTCCTCCTAGAATCCCTGCTCGAAGCCTCCCGGACCGGCCTCATCCGCGCAATGAAGGACCTCGGCGGAGGAGGACTCTCCACCTGCCTCTCGGAGGTCGCATCCAAGGGCGGGACGGGGGTCGACGTCGAGCTCACCAGGGTTTTGGCCAGGGAGCCAGGAATGACCGCAACGGAGATCATGACGTCCGAGTCGCAGGAGAGGATGCTCTTGATGCTCGATTCTTCAGGAGCCGACCCGGTTGTCAGGATCCTGGACAAGTACGAGGTCCAGCATTCGGTGATCGGGAAGGTGACCCCGACCGGGGCGATGGTGCTCCGATGGAACGGGGAGATCGTAGCCGACCTACCTGCGAAGGTCGTCGCCGAGGCGCCTCTCATACCCCGCGAATCGAGGAGGCCGTCCAGCATTCCCCAGGCGATCAGCCCGACAGGCGCTTCAGATGTCGAAGACTCCCTCCTGACTCTCCTATCGTCTCCGAACATCTCCAGCAGGAGGTGGGTCTACGAGCAGTACGACCACGAGGTAGGTCTGAGGACCATCCTGAAGCCGGGGGCAGCCGACGCTTCGCTCCTACGGCTCCCCAACGGCTCGATGCTTGCGGTCAAGGCGGACGGGAACAGCCTCCAGAGCTCCCTCGACCCCAGGGCGGGCGCAGCGGGATGCGTGTCGGAGGCCTGCAGGAACGTGATCGCGCTCGGTGCGGAGCCGATTGCCATGGTCGACCACCTGCAATTCGGCGACCCGTCAGACCCCGATGTGTATTGGACCTTCAAGGAGTCGGTCGAGGGCATTGCGGACTACTGTAGAAAACTCCCGGTGCCTGTCGTCGGTGGCAAGGTGAGCTTCTACAACGAGGACGCATCTTCGAAGAGGGCGATCAAACCTTCCCCCATCGCGATGGTAGTCGGACTCATGCCAGCCACCGACAGGCCCGTTAGGTCGGCCTTACATGGCGCTGGCGAACAAATCCTAATCTTGGGGGAAACTCGGCCGGAGCTCGGAGGCTCGGAGTTCGCCCGCAGGGTCCTCAAGAAGGCTGGCGGGGCCGTCCCGGTCCCTGACGCGTCGTCAGATTCACGGACCTTCAAAGTAGTCCGGAGGCTCGTTCGTTCCGGGGCGGCGAGCGCAGTCCACGACTCTTCGAGGGGGGGCCTCTCTGTGGCTCTTGCAGAAATGGCGATTCAGGGAGGGACGGGTCTGAAGGTGGACATCGCGAAGGTCCCCGGGGAGAACCTGAGCACTATTGACGCGCTCTTTTCGGAATCGCACGGCAGGTTCGCAGTCACCGTCGGCTCGCGGCCCAAGGCCGACGAGATTCTGGGGCGATCCAGAGTCCCCTACTCCTACGTGGGCAAGACGGGAGGGCGCGCGATACAGTTCGCCGCAGGTAACAGAGCCGTCTCAAAGATCGGGTTGGACGAAGCGAAGGACGCGTGGGAGAATACGGTTCCGAGGCTGATGCAATGACGGAAGCAAAAGAGAAGTGCGGCATCGTCGGCGCCTTTTCTGCGAAGTCCTCCGACGTCGTCCCGAGGATACTCCAAGGCTTGGAAGCCCTCCAGCACAGAGGTCAGGAGTCTTGGGGGCTCGCCGTCCCGGACAGACCAGTGTTCCGAAGGATGGGGCTGGTCGCCAACTGGCACCTTCACGCGCGCGACCTGGTCGATTACAAGGGGAGTTCAGGGATGGGCCACGTGCGCTATTCCACCAGGGGCCGGTCGGTAATCGACAACGCCCAGCCAGTTCAGATAGAGTCTGAATTCTCCATCGCCCACAATGGGACGATAGTAAACGCCGACCAGCTAATCCCCCCAATCACGGCCGAGTTCGGGAAGTCGTGCGAAACGGACACAAGGGCCGCCGGCTATCGTCTCCTTCACTTTCTCAGAGAGACGGGGAGCATGTTCGAGGCCCTCCAACGCCTATCATCTGAAATCTTCGGGGCTTACTGCTTCATGATACTCACTAAGACCGGGGAGGTCTATGCGGTCCGAGACCCGAGAGGCTACCGGCCGCTCTCTCTCGGCTGGCACGAATCATCGAAGACGTTCATAGCCGCATCCGAATCGTGCGCGCTGGAGTCCGTGGGGGCTGACTTCGTAAGGGACATCGAGCCTGGTGAGGCCGTCAGGTTCGGAGGCAAGGCAGGCGACCTCGAATCGTACCGCTTTTCTCCCAAAGTCCCTGCTGCGCACTGCTCGTTCGAGTACACCTACTTCGCCCACCCATCTTCCCGGGTAAACGGGGTCAGCGTCTACCAGGCCAGGAAGAGGGTCGGCAGGATACTCGCCAGAAAGTTCAAGACCGAGGCAGACGTCGTCATTCCTGTCCCAGACTCCGCCAGGCCCGCTGCCCTCGGGTACGCCCTTGAGAGCGGAATCCCGATGGACGAGGGACTCATGAAGGACAGGTACACGAAGAAAGGGAGCATCCGAAGCTTCATCGAACCAGGGCAGGGAGGGAGGGAGCAGGTCGTCAAGAGAATCATCCCGATCAGGGACGCGATAAACGGCAAAGACATACTGGTGATCGACGACAGTCTCGTCAGAGGGACGAGCTCCAAGATCATCGTGAAGTCCCTGAAGAAGGCCGGCGCAAAGAGCGTGAAGATGGCGGTCACCTTTCCTCCGATAAGACACCCGTGTTTCATGGGGATTGACTTCCCGAGCAGGCAGGAGCTGCTCGCCCACCGGGAAGCAAAGGACTCGGACGGACAGGAAGAGACCGCGAATAAGGTCGCGAAGGCAATCGGGGTGGACGAATTCTTCTACAACGACGTGGACGGTCTTACCGAGGCGATCGGCCTCCCGAAGGACACCCTGTGTTTCGCTTGCGTCACGGGAGACTATTCGAAGCTGGGCGTCCGACCCCCGCTCCTCTCCGAGGAGGAAGTGAAGGCGTGAGATGCTGAACATCGGGGTTCTCGTCTCAGGGAGGGGTTCGAACCTAGAATCGATTCTGGATTCAATCGAAAGCGGTGCGATCAAGGGCGCCAGGGTTAGCGTGGTCGTAAGCAACGACCCAGATGCCAGGGCGCTCCGCATAGCTCGGAAGCATCGGATCCCCGCTGTCGCGATTCAGGATAAAGGAGGCTCGAGGGAAGACTACGACATGAGGATCAACGCCGCACTGGAGAGGAACGGAGTGGTCGCGGGGAAAGGGCTCGTCCTTCTCGCCGGCTACATGAAGGTGCTCTCCAAGAGGTTCGTCGAGCTTCACCTCGGCAGGCTCATGAACATCCATCCTTCTCTGCTTCCGTCGTTCCCCGGACTGAAGGCGCAGGAGCAGGCTCTGAGCTACGGGGCCAAGGTAGCGGGGTGCACCGTTCACTTTGTCGTCCCCGAAGTCGACGCAGGGCCGATCATTGCCCAGACGGCGGTGCAGGTGAAAGAGGATGACAACGAGGAGACCCTGTCCGCCCGCATCCTCCGCCAGGAGCACCGCCTGTACCCCCACGCAGTCAGACTCTTCGCCGAGGGGAGGCTGTCGGTCGAGGGCCGCAGGGTGAGGGTCTCAAGTTGACTGCGGTCATAATGGACGGAAGGGGGGTCGCTTCGGCCATCGAGTCAACACTGAAAACACGGGTGCAGGGTCTCGAAGCCTCGGGGGTGAAGCCCACCCTGGCAACAATCCTGGTGGGGAACGACCCTGCCTCGAGGGTCTACGTGGCGAGCAAGCACAAGGCTGCCGAACGAGTGGGAATCGCTTCCAAGGGCCATCGTCTGGAAGAACGGGCGACAGAGGCGGAACTCGTCTCCCTGATCAATAGCCTCAACGCAGACCACGACGTCAACGGGATTCTGCTGCAGCTCCCACTCCCACCGCACTTCGACGAGAGGAAGGTCCTGGAACAGATCGACCCCGAAAAGGACGTCGACGGCCTCACTCCGACAAACGCGGGCCGCCTGGTGTACGGCCAGACCGACCTGATTCCGTGCACTCCGAGGGGGGTGATGGAGCTCCTCCACCACTATCAGATTCCGATAGGGTCCTCACGCGCGGTCATAATCAACAGGAGCAGTCTCGTGGGGAAGCCACTGCACCATCTCCTCCTGAACGAGGACGCGACCGTGACAGTTTGCCATTCGAAGTCAATCGAGCTAGAGTCAATGACGCGCAGAGCCGATATCCTCGTGACTGCGGTGGGAAGGCGCCCCCAGTTCGTTGTGACAGAAGACATGGTGAAGGAAGGAGGGACCGTGATCGACGTAGCAATGAACCGGGTCGACGGGAAGCTCATGGGAGACGTCGACTTCGAAGCCGTTTCAAGGAAGGCGTCACACATAACTCCGGTCCCGGGCGGAGTCGGGCCTATGACCGTGATCATGCTGATCCAGAACACCCTGATCGCGACGGAAAGGCAGAACCACCTCCTTGTTTCCCCGGCGAGATGATGATGACAGGCAAACGGGAAGTAAGGGAAGGCGCCCTCCGGCAGAGGCGGGCCATCCCCCAAGAAAAAGTGAAGATGCTGAGCAGAGCGGTGGAGGTAAACGTCACTTCGCTCCTCGAGTTCTCTGACGCGTCCACCATCGCAGCATACGTGGCGAAACCGGACGAGGTGCAGACCGCGGGGATCCTCATGGAGGCAATTTCCCGGGGGAAGCGGGTCATAGTGCCCCGCGCAGACCCGTCATCGAGGAAGATGACCTTCCACCAGGTGGACTCGCTCGGCGACCTTCGACGAGGAACCTTCGGGGTCCTCGAACCGCCGCCTCAGGCAGACGCTGTTCCACTTTCAGAAAGCCAGCTTGTCCTGGTTCCTGTCGTCGCGTGGGACGAGGGTGGTCAGAGGCTGGGGTACGGAAAGGGCTACTTCGACCGGGAGCTGAAGTCGCGAGGCATGGCGGTGTCAACGGGCCTTGCCTTCGAGTCTCAGCGGCGCGGCAGGCTTCCCTCTTCGCCTTACGACGTGCGTCTGGACATGCTCGTGACCGAGAGGGGTGTCAGGAGATTCCGGAGGGTCACGCGTGCAGGCTGACGCGAAAGTGGCAGTGGTGGCCGGGAGCAAGAGCGACCAGGTGGTGGCGGATGAAGCCGTCAAGGTGCTCCAGGAACTCGGCGTGCCATGCGACCTGCAGTTCATCTCGGCGCACCGGAGCCCAGAGAAGCTCAGACAGTACGTCGCCCTGTCCCATGCGAAGGTTTTCATCGCGGTAGCAGGCCTCTCCGCCCACCTCCCCGGAGTGATCGCCTCCGTGACGACAAGGCCGGTGGTCGGGGTCCCGGTGAACGTGAAGCTGGACGGCCTCGACTCGTTGCTCTCCATCGTGCAGATGCCTCCAGGGGTCCCGGTAGCCAGCGTGGGCGTCGACAACGCGAGGAACGCGGGAATCCTGGCCGCAGAGATTCTCGCGCTGAGCGACCCTGCCGTTGCTGCGAGTCTCGAGAAGATGAGGGAAGCGTGGCGATGACCCCCCCCGGGAAGTTCCTCCGCTCGGGCAAGGTCAAGGACATCTACGAGCTCGACGACCGTCATCTCCTGTTCCACTTCACCGACCGGGTCTCCGCCTACGACGTCATACTCCCGTCGAAGATCCCCCGCAAGGGGGAGGTGCTCTGCAGGCTGGGGGCGTACCTGTTCGAGACGCTAGGCGTCCCCCACCACATGGTAAGGCTCGAGGGGGAGGACATGATGGTCGTCAAGAAGATGGACATGATAATGGTCGAGTGCGTGGTCAGGGGGTACCTCTACGGGAGCCTCATGGAGAGGTTTGCGAAGGGGGAGGTCACACTCCCGGTCGAGAAGGTCATGGCCGCACGTCTCCCCCAGCCCTACTTCGACCCGACCACGAAGTCTGACGTGAAGGACGAGCCGGTCACGGAGTCGGACATCCTCACGCAGGGAAGAGCCACGCCCGAAGAACTGAAGGCAATCAAGGACACTTCCCTCGTCGTCTACAAGCTCCTCGGCGACAGAGCCGCCAGGCAGGGGTTCGTCCTAGCCGACATCAAGTTGGAATTCGGGAGGAACGGCGGCGACATCCTCCTTGGTGATTCGATCGGGCCTGACGAGTTCAGGATGTGGCCTGAGTCGAGTTACGCCCCCGGGAAGACCCAGGAGAGCTTCGACAAGCAGCCCATCAGGGACTGGCTGTCGTCTCAGGGCTACAAGGCCAAGCTCGACCAGGCACTAAAGAGCGGGGGAGCCGTCCCCTCCCCTCCGGAACTCCCCGAATGGCTGGTAGAAGAGACGAGCCGAAGATACGCCACGGTCTATCAGAGCCTTTCTGGGAAGACCCTCTAGGAGGGCTTCTTCTGCCAGGAGAATCGTACGCCAAAGCGGGGGTCAACCTGAGCAAGCTGAAAAAGATGCAGCGTTCGCTCGCCGAGACGTTCGGAGCCACTTTCAGAAACCGCGACGGCAAAGGCGGGGCCCCCCTGAAGCCGATCGGGCATTACTCTGGGGTGATCGACCTCGGAGGCGAAGACTGCCTCACCCTGCACACCGACGGCGTGGGGTCGAAGGTCCTCGTCGCACAGGAGATGGACAAGTTCGATACCGTCGGGATTGACTGCGTCGCCGTGACGGTCAACGACCTCGTCTGCATGGGGTCTGAACCCGTAGCTCTGCTCGACTACATCGCGCTGGAAAGACAGGACGACACCCTTATCGAGCAGCTGGCGAAAGGAATCGTGGAAGGCGCCCGACTTTCCTCAACGGCGATCGTAGGCGGTGAGACCGCGGTCCTCGGAGACATGGTGAAAGGGGCGAAGGGCAAAGGGTTCGACCTTGTTTCGATGGGGGTGGGACTCGTCAAGAAGAATGCGATTGTCGACGGTTCCGACATAGCCGAAGGCGACAGCATCATCGGGGTCGCCAGCTCGGGTCTCCATTCGAACGGTTACACGCTGGCCAGAAGGATTGTCAAAGGCCGGTCGCTGAGGGAAAGGGTCGACTCCCTAAGTTCCACCATCGGAGATGCTCTCCTGACCCCGACCGCAATCTACGTGAAGCCGACGCTTGAAGCGACGAGGCGGTGCGAGCTCCACGGAATCGGGCACATCACAGGAGGCTCCTTCTCGAAACTGTCTCGCCTCGTGGGCGAACGAAGGCTCATGTTTGACATCGTCCTCCCCCCGCCTCCCCCGATATTCAATTTCCTCAAAGAAGAAGGGGACGTCTCCGAGAGGGAGATGTACCGGACCTTCAACATGGGGGTCGGGCTGTGCCTCTGCCTCCCGGAAGCGGAGTCGGTCAGGGCCTCGCGGGTCTTCAGGTCGCACGGCTTCGCGACGTTCCCCCTAGGCTCCGTTTCGAGGGGAAGAGGCGTGAAGGTGAACGGACTCCCGATTTCCGCCTGAAAGTGGCTAGAAACGACGCTGTCTCCCTTTGGCTGCGGCGTACTTTGCGAGGATGGGCTCCACTCTTTCCTTGACGAAAGCATCGCACCTTTCGGGCGCGTCGCCGATGTGTTTCTTCGCGTCCATGAGGAGATGGATCTCCCTCTTGTCGAGCCTTGAGGTGATCGCCCTGTCGCCGGCAAGGAGGTGTTCCAATGGGTTCGGCCTTCCCTTCATCACTTCGTCCCACGCCTCGAAGGACTTCACCCTGATTGTTTCATGAGCTCTCTGCCGGTCCCCTCCCCTATCGACCAGCTTCATCAAGACCGCCTCCGTCCCGGCGAAGGGTCCGTACATCTCCAGGTTCTTCTTGATCATTTCAGGGTAGACCACGATATTCCTCATCAGGTCTTCGTAGATCGTCAGGCATTCGTCGACCGCCAGGAATGCCTCGGGGACTGCGACCCTCCTGCCAGCAGAGTCGTCCAGGGTCCTCTCCAGAATGCTGTTCGCCGCGTTCATGAACCCGACGACGGGGAACGAGGCGACGAGCCTCGCAAGGGAACACATCCTTTCCGCGGACACGGGGTTGCGCTTGAAGGGCATGGCGCTCGACCCGACCTGCTTGCTCCCCATGGGTTCCGACAATTCTCCGAAGGCGGGGGACTGCATAATCCTTAGGTCAAGCCCGAACTTGTGGCAGCTCTGGGCGACCGACGCGAGCGCGGACAGAATCAGGAAGTCGACCTTCCGAGGATAGGTCTGCGTCGAGACATCGAAGGATTCGAGCCCGAGCTTCCGCATCACCCCCTTCTCAAGGCGCTTCGGCTTTCCTTTGCCTCCAAGCAGAGCCTGGAAACTCGCGGAGGTCCCGACCGCGCCCTTCACCCCCTTCCCCTTGAGAATGTCCAGGGTCAACGCCTCGAGGAGCTGAACGTCGATGACTAGGTCCTGAGCGTAGTTAGCGAACCTGTACCCGAGGGTAGTCGGTTCGGCAGGCTGGAGGTGGGTCCACGCCATGCAGACCGTGCCTTTGTGGCGGAGAATCATCGCCCTGGCGGCGGCGAGACATCCGGCCATCCTCCGCAGCAACAGACCGAAAGCTGCGAAGTAGGTCAGCACGTCGGCGTTGTCCTCGACGTCCATCGACGTCGCTCCCAGGTGTAGCTTCCCTCCGCCCTTCTTCGCCTGCCCAGCGAACACCCTGAGCTCAGCCATCAGGTCGTGTTTGATCTGGCGTTCCAGTGCGTGCGCCTTCCCGATGTTGACGAACCTGCCTGAGCTGAACGAGGAGATGTCATCGACCTCCTCCTTCGAAAGGAGCCCCATTTCCCCCTGGGCCTCTGCGAGCGCGAGCCAGACCTTCCTCCAGGTCGCTCTCTTTCTCCTCTCGGAGAACAGCCTCCTCATCTCAGGGCTTCCATACCTCCAAGTAAATGGCGAGAGATAGTCGTCGTACCCGTAGGTGTCGCCTTTCATCCGTTCTTCACGTGGGCCAATTGTCGTGCCCTTTTGGCCGTTTCTGATGCGCCCGTGCACACCTCAGCGCGAAGCTCCGCCCTGAGATGCCGATTCGCGCCATCCGTACGACCCGTTGAGGTGCCTGAGCCGTTCGTCCGGGTTGAGGGCCTGGTCGATCATGTACGTCGACCCGGTGAAAATAATCGTCTCCTTGCCGGTAGCGAGGTCCTTCGCGATGTTGAGCGTGTCACGAGGGTCGATCACCAGTCTCACAGGGATGTCGGGATATTTCCTACCAATCGCGGATGCGACCCTCCTCGGGTCCTGACCCTTGTAGCCCGCGGCCGTGACCACGAACGCCTTTGCCTGGCTCGCAAGGGGCCCGAGCACCTCTATCGCGTCCCGGTTTCCAGAGATGCCGACGACGAACACCTTTCTTTCGTTCGGGAACCTGCGCCCAATCTCCTCCGAAAGGGCCCCTGTCTTGCTGGGGTTGTGAGCCACATCCGCATAGACCCCTGGCCCAATCTTCCAGAACCTCCCCACATATCGAGTGGTAAGGAACCTCCTGCAAAGGGCCCGAAGATTAGTTCCCTTTACGAGGACTCCGATCGTCCTTGCCGCCACGGCCGCGTTCTGCAGCTGATGGCGGGACTCGATGGGGCTCTCGACCATTTTCCCTTTCGTTCCGAGGGCCGCACTCGTCTTCTCAAGGTCCCCCGGCGTAACCGTGATCAACGGTGCCCCGAAGTCCCTGCAGACGGCAGATACAACCTCCAACGTCCGCTTGTCATCGTCACCCACTATCAGGGGGACCCCCGGCCTGCACATCCCCGCCTTGTCGAGGGCCCGCTGCCAGTGCTCGCTCCCGAGGACGTCTTCGTGGTCCCTTCCCACATTCGTGAGGACGGTGGCAACGACGTCGAGCGAGCTTACCGGGTCGTATCTGCCGCCTATCCCGGTCTCCACCGCAGCCCACTCGACCTTGCGCTTCTGGAAGAGCCGCAGCGCGATGAGGAGGCTGGTCTGGGGGTGGTCGAGCAGCTGGGTTTCGCCCCTCACAGCGCTGGACGCGCAATATGGCCTGACGTCCTTCTCCCAGACCTCCAGAATCTCGGAGTGGTCTACTTGCTCGTTGTTGACTATGAACCTCTCGGAATAGTCGAACACATGAGGTTTCACGTAGCACCCCGCGCGACCGAAGAGCGAAAGGCCAGCCTGAAGGAACTGGCAAGTCGAACCCTTCCCGCTCGTTCCTGCGACCTGAATCATCTTGGTGGGATGTCCTTTCGGGTGCGGCCAGAAGTGCTCCAGAGCATCACGGAACACCGACTTGGAAAGCTCGGTCCGCGCTGTCCACTTCGCATGATAGATTTCATCGACCGCAGAATAGTACGACCATTCGGACCGACGACTCATTCGTCGGTTCTTGCCCTTGGATGGTCTCGTGATGCCAGCCCAGCTCTCTCTGACAGCTCTCCCCGAATTGACATAAGGGTTTCGAGGCTTACGTCCTGAATACATTGATTGAGTGGACCGGCGGGGATTTGAACCCCGGACCATGGGGAGCCGTCGCTCTCTCCCGCGTGCAAGGCGGGCGTTCATACCGCTGAACTACCGGCCCACTGTGTGTCCCACTGCTACATCGCTTCTTATCCTCTTCCGGGCTGAAAAGGAATTATAGCCAAAATCAAGGCGTGTGAAGACTGGGGCCGGTAGCTCAGATCCTCGAAGGAGGAGGGCAGCTTGGCTAGAGCACCCGACTGATAATCGGGAGGCCAAGGGTTCGAATCCCTTCCGGCCCATTAACTACCTATCCTTATTATCCCAGCCCAAACTATTAGTCTGAGAATGAAAGTAGCGCGATGGTTCTATGTCAAAGATCCGGTGTTTCCCTCGCATGACAACGCTGGCAGACCTTTCCATCATCCAGCATTGTACAAGGAAATCATGAGTGTCATCAAGGAGAACCCCGGTCTCACTGGAAGCGAAATCGCGGCGAAGCTCGGAAAGTCGAAGGAGTACGTGGTCCCGCGGCTCTGGATTCTCAAGAGGTACACTCAATCGGTCAGGATAGAGAAATCCGGCTTCGTGAGGACTCCGGGTCTTGACGAGTTCAGAAAGGTTCCGAGCGTCCAGAGGATGCTGGGCAAACTCGGCAGCGAGAAGACGAAGGGACCCTGGACGCGCAGGCTCTTCCGTTATGAACAGTGGCTGAAGCAGAGAGGCTACTTCAATTCGATAACCGAAGCGCTCGAGGCCTACAAGAAGGCGGACACGGAAGACAAGAAGTATTTCCATGTCAACCTGATTCAGGAATTTCTGAATTCTTGGAAAGCAGACAAGGACACGAAGGACTCGATTGTGACCGTGCTTCGTGGATTCTACAGGAAGAACCGCGCGGAACTCCCTCGGGAGAAAATTGTCTACAGCAAGGACATGCTCCTGAACACCCCGAGTGGAAGCGAGGACTACGTCAAACCAGAGGAAATCTGGCGCATCATCAACGACGGCAGAGTTCCCGTTCGCGACAAGGCGATAATCTCCGTACTTCTCTACATGGGCCTCGACGAGAGCACTCTTGCCACGCAGTTCAACTACTACGCATACCCGCAGCTCGTCAAGGCGCTTGGAGAAAGCTTCGCCGACTGGGAAGTGAGCCGGGCTCCGATTCGCATAAACCTCATCAGGCCCAAGACCTCGACAAAGTACTACAACTTCCTGCCGCAGAAAGGCTTGCAGTTCTTGAAGGACTGGCTAAACGTGAGGAAGCAGATCATGGGTTCGGACATCAAAATACGCAGGGAGGCGGGGGGAGATGTCTCGGACCCGATCTTCATCAGCAGCAAGAGGCGGCCGATCTACGAGGCGCTCGTGGCCAGCGTTGTGAGAGATTCATCCTTCAAGGCCGGGGTGCAAAGGCAGACTCTTGGCACCAAGAGGTACAGGATACACGGGCACGAGTTCCGGGACACCTTCAAGACAACCTGCAAGTTTGCGGGAATGGACGGCGCGGTCGCGGAGTTTTTCATCGGCCATTCGATCGACAAGCTGGGCTACGACAAGTCTCCGTGGGCGTATCCAGACCACTTCAGGGAGCAGTATTCGCTAGTGGAGCCGTATCTTTCCGGGGAGGGTCGGCAATACCGCGTTCAGGAGGAGAAGCGGCGGGAGCTTGAGGACCGAATAAAGTCTCTTGAATCTGCCTTGTCTCGACTAGTAGCTGAGAAAGGAGAGCAAGT
This sequence comes from Nitrososphaerota archaeon, assembly GCA_016200045.1. Lineage (GTDB taxonomy): Archaea > Thermoproteota > Nitrososphaeria > Nitrososphaerales > Gagatemarchaeaceae > UBA183. The sequence goes on from JACQFN010000016.1 coordinate 197,327, forward strand.
TCTCGCGATGGATCGGACCCGCAGGTAGGACAGCGCAACTAACTGACACCTTCCCTCTTCCCCACGATGACCGCGTACTGGCCACTGATTAGAGAAACAACGCCAGTAAACGCCACACGCGGGTCGTCAATTCCCCTCTTTCTCGCCTCGAGCTTGAATTCGCCGACTCGGTGAGTGTGGTTGCACACCACAACTACCTTCTTGAATCCAGCGTCGAGGTTCTTCCTGATGTTCTCCTCGGAGAAGTCACGCATCTCTAATTCAACTGCAATCTCCCCGTCAACAAGTAGGTCAGTGCGCTGGCCGTGGGAGAGAGGACGCTCGACCTCGACCCGGTGTCCCAACGACCTGATTTGCTTGGCCATCGCCTGAATCAAGTATTGGTGGTGTGCTCCTCCGAACCTCCACGTATCAGGTTTCGTCACTCTCAGAACCTTGCCCTCCCTTCCTCTTCCCGACAGGCGGTGCATTTCGACAGCTTCGATCATCGAGCTCTCTAGAAGCTCCTGCAAAGCCTTGTTTCCCTGGTAGGCGTTCAGGTTCAACAAGCTGTAGTACTCTGTCGTCTTCAGCCCCGGCTTGGAATCAATCAGCTTCACCATCGCTTTCGCGTTATCCGACAATACATTATCGGGGAACGAGAAGTCCCGAAGATTCCCCTGATGTTGCGAAACAATTGCGTTCGGGCTCTTTTCAGTCGAAGGAACCGGATTCTCGGTTGGAAAAGTCCAGGCGAACTGATTGACTTCGTTTCGTATCTCCCTCTTGTGTTCGACAATGACCTTCTCGTCAGGAATCTCCATCTCAATTCTAGTGAAGAACGGCCTGGGGTCGTCGCCAATCTTGATCAGTGCTTCCCCCACTGGAAGGTTCTGCACCCGTTCGACCTCGTGATCAGTGAGGCCGTAGGATAGTTTGAGGAAGCGGAGATACTTTGGATATTCAGTATGGTGAACAATTACGGTACCGGCGTTTGCAAGTATCGATTCGGCAAAGTCGGCGGTCGCATCTTGGCTGGAGACGATCAGAGAGTAGCCATACTTGCGGCCCTCTTTGATGAGAGTGACTGGAAGGCTGTCTTCGTCGCGGCAGAGCTTCCAAGCCTCGTCGAGCACAATATGCAACCTGATTCCATCCTGAACCCCGTCAAGACGCATCTTCGAGTCGACGTATTGGAGCACGGTCCACGCAACCATGTCTTTCATCGAGTTGCTCGTGACTCGCGACAAATCGATGCAGGTGAACCCCTGGGTCAGTTCCTCGATCGAGAGCGTCGATTCTCCGAAGACGCCGAAGGGTCCCGAAGCGAGAGGCCTGAGCCTGTCAAGCAGTGCCATGACCGTCATCTGTTTGGTGACGTGCAGCTTTTCGAAGTCAACCTCCATCAGTTTGATTACTTCTCCGAGAGTGGGCGGGGGATTCTTCCAAGTCCCCGGACGGTTGGCGTGGAATCCTTTGTTGTAGTATGCTCGCATGACGTAGTACGTGAAGGCATTGCGTTGGTTGATCGTCTTGAAGTCGCAGATTTCCTGGAAGGCATCAACTAACTGCCTCATCCTGTCATTCAGAGTAGCGGGTCCTAGCTCGAACGGATTGATCGTGTTCTTCCGCATGTCAATGATCTGACCCTTCCTTCCCTCCACCCACTTTCCGTACTCGCCCGTGTAATCTATGATTAGAGTGGCGATCGCGTCCAGGTCGTAGGATCGAGAGATGAACGACTGGACCGTCGTTGATTTCCCATATCCGCTCTTACCGAGAACGAGCATGTGCGGATTGGGGTACCTCGCCAGGTCGAGAGAGACGATTGTCCCGTCGCCGGTACGCCCCAGATAGGTCCCGGTGAGCAGCTTCTCAAGTGGTGGAAGCTTGGGTCCGGTCAGAGGGGCGATGTATGCCAGGTCCCAGGTGAACATCCTGACCTGATGGGCGGGAACGGTCTTCACCGTAGCAGGAAAAAACTCGGTCAGCACCCGGATCATATCCTCGTTGGTCAGTCGCTTTGCCCGAACGTTCAAACCAGACTCGAGCGCTGATGATAGCGACTTCGCATTGTTTTCTAATTGGCTCAACACCGCGGTTTCGTTCTTTCCCTCAACGAAAATGTGGGCGAGGAAGCTTACGTCGCGGACGCCCTCCCCCTCGAGGAGCCTTGTGGACTGCCTCTCCAACTGCTTCAACCTGGCCTGCCTCCCAGGATTCGCCACTGAGCCCTCCGCGTTTAGCGTGAGCCTGAGGTCGTCGATCTTCTTCTGAATGTTCTTGAGGTAGACCTCGGCTGCCACCGGGAAAACCCTTGGTATGAGTTCGAACCCGAAGTTGAGATTGGAAAGAATGCGAACGAAGTTCCCGACCATGTAGAGCCGCTTCTCCCGGTCAAGGTCATCGAAGGTGTAGGGAATGTCCCTAATCGAGTAGAAGGCGTGTGCGACAATCCTGTTCTTGAAGTCCTTAACTATTATTGTTGTGCCGTTGGGTTTGAGAGAGTTGATGCCCAGGAGCTTGGCAAAAGATTCATTGTCGCCGATTGGCTTGTTGTGTTGATGTCGCCGGTAGGCGATTAGTCCTCTCTTCTTGACAAGAATGACGGCAACCAGACACCCGATCAGTGCGACGGCCCCCAAAGCGAAATCATAGACCGAAGGCACAAGTCCTAGGTTCTGCCCGAAGAGAGCTAGGGACGACGCCACTGAAAGGAGCAACACGGCCAAGATGATCTTCGTGTCCATCACTCATTCACTGTTCTCCAACCTCTCCAGTGCTTGCGCGTCACGAACAGGACCACGACCACGGAGACGAGCACAGGAGCTAGGATGCTTAGCATCGAAACGAGTTCGTCTGCGTGGCCCGAGAAATAGAGGTCAACCGTCGTCAGTACGAAGGACAGAGACGCGACGAGAACGAATCGTTCATGCGTCATGTTGAACCTCCCTCGCCGCCGCTCCAGCGAGACCGCTCGATACGCTCACGATCTGGTTTGTCAAGACTGGGCCCCCTGACGATCCTCCAAGAAGGTTTGCCAGACTCCGTATGAAGAGTGAAAGGATGAAGAGGTAAGCAAAAGGGAAAACGATGAGGGCGATTACCACCGCAGCCAGGATTCCACCGATTGCCTGAGGAATCGTGGCGAGCAGATTCCCAATTAGCAAAGGATTAGTTGCAATCTGGGAAAGGATGTTTTGGAGGGGTAGAATCGCGGTCTGGTACCCCAGGTACCCTTCAAGCCAGATAGCCATCGAGGGCATGAGAGGAAGGCCGATCGCGAGTATGATTGAGCTTGACATCAGAAGAATGCCGAATCTCCTGCCAAGCTGGAACGGTATGGCGAGGAAAACAATGCCCAGGATGTAGGCCGAGAGCCAGATCTGGGTGATGAGCCCGGCGGCAATCTGAGTAATGACCCAAATGACGATTGCGATGGTCGTCCAAGTCAGGGCGGGGCCGAGGACGCTTGAGAGAGCGTTGGCAACGGGAGCTAGAATCACTGACGCACTCATTGCTGAGATGAGGAGCAGAAACGAGGCGTCGAGCGCGCTGAGTTGTGCGAGAATCGTAGCAATTGCAAGGGGTTGATAGTTGAACGGACTCCCGATGGATTGCTGAATTATCCGTGAGATCCATAGCTCAAGCAGCCGAACGATGTTGACCGACAGCAGGGCGAACTCTGCAACGATTCCATCCCACATGAGAGAGGGTCCATGGGCTCGGATGCTCTTCACTGGAATAGGCAGGGTCTGGAACAGGACGCCCAGAACGTAGGTGAGCAGCGCCAGACTCTGTCCAAGGCCAAGAAGCGAACCTGTGTCGACCAACTTCTCACCTTGCCGACGCGATCAGCGAGACAACAAAGGTTGCTAGAGCAACTAGACTTGTCCAGAGGCTGAGCATTACGAGAGAACGGATGGCTGAAGTCATGAGTTCGTTTCCGGCTTCTTTGATGTCGCGAAACGGAATCGGGGCACCCTTCAGCAGTGAACCGATGGTCCAAGAGAGTGCGGCGACACCAGCAACGAGGAGAGAAATCTGCGCAGTCAAAGTCGCGATCTGATTGATTAGAGTGCTGATTGGCACTTCTAGATCTCCATGGTCTGACTGGATGACTTCGTCACAAGAATGCCTTCTTGGTCCAGCTTTCGTTTGAGAATCCGTACTTTCGACTGTAACCAGTTTGTGTCAAACTCGTCACCCGAAAACACTGTTAGGTGTACGCTGTCTTCCAACGTTCCTCTGAAGAGGCCCTTTCCTTGCTGAATGTGGCAATTTGGAAAGGTGCCCTTCGACCACGAAACTATCTCGTTTAGATAATTATCGTCGATATGATGCGTGTGATTGTCTGCGCCGATATGTAGTTCATACCTAAAGTTGAAAGCATACAGCTCTGCCCGATTTCTGAATGCATCGCCCTCGCTTAGCTTGCGAAACACCAAGTCTGCCGGCTGTTCCAGTTTGGACGACATGGGAACAAGTGGCTTAGCTTATCATCTTAGACTGTTCTTCGATTTCGATGAAAGCTATTTTCGGGAAAGCTGAAAACGAACTTAACTACGTTATCACTGCAATACCATGGCAATGGATGCTGAAGAGAAGTCGTTTCTCGCCCTTGCGAGAGGAGGTGAAAAGGCTCGTGGGAGAAAGCGCAAGATTATCGATGTCTTGTCTTCGCATGGATATCTAACCCTGAGCAACTTGTCAAGACTAACCGGAATCCCGATTGCAACCCTACATGGGTATGTCGGGCATCTCACCGATGCGGGGGTTGTCCGTAGTGAGCGAGTAGGTGTGAAACGCTTCCTATCACTGGGAGTTCATAGTGTAGGCGGAAGATCTCCTGAAGCTACGACCTCAGTTCAAATCAGTCCCCAGAACATTTCCAATATAGTCCTCTACCTGGAGTCAATGAGGAAAGACTGGCGAGAAATCGCCGTGAGAGTCGGGAACCAACAATACAGCTTCAGCGAATACCTTCCGTTCTTTGTAACCACAAGGCTGTATCCGCTGGTCATCGGACCCATAGACACCCTAGAGGTGGTCACTCGAATCGCGAAGAGACTCCAGAAGGAGAACACAGGCTACGAAGTTGATCGGATGGCGGGAGTCGAACTTTCAATGATTGACCCTGCTCTAGGAGAGAAGTTCAAAGACCTAGTCACTAACGAAAAAGCACTGAAGGCCGTTAAGAACGTAGCGAGGGAATTCGTGTCTAAGCGTAGGTTCACTGGTCCATCCCTGAATTCTCTCAAACGGATTCTTGACGAAGAGAACTAAGCCCTTGCATCAGCGATTCTTTCCAATCATGGTTACCCACCTTACTTCTTCATCATTGTAAATGCCTCCAAGAACCCAAGCCAATTTGGAACGGATAACCTCGGGTGCAGGTCTAAGGGATTTCATCATTGTTCTCTCCAAACAGTAGATGGTCTTGTCAAGTGTCTCGACAGTCACTCTTCCCTGAGCATACTCTAAGTACAGGGCCCTGAGCTTTAGACGATAAAGTCTGAGCAAGGGCGACATCAGTACCCAGAAATCGTCATCAAGTAGTTCATCGTAATGATTATGTGAACAAACGATAGCAATCTCTCACTCCTTTCGCATCGTTTCATCGCGACGGAATGTATATTGTTTTCAGTGCTTATATCTGAATTGTAACTTTGGTATGAAGACTATACGAGAGCGAATCGAGGCCTTACACGAGGCTACCGGGTCCCCACGGGTGAAGAACATATTGCATCTTGGGAGCCTGTCACTAATTTCATCTACATAGATCTGGACCTAATCTTCTCCAAAGCTGGTCTGCATGACACTGAAGTCATTCTGCCGTATCTCAGAGCTCATGAGCTCTGCCACCGGTTGCTCCTCCTCCCAGCTGAGGCTGGGACTTTCTTGAACCTATTCAAAAGCGAGAATACAATCAGGCAAATTGTCTTTCAAGATCTCATAAGAAAACCACCAAGAGCGAAATCCTGCGGTGGTCCATGAGCACGGATCGTCTCTTCCCTTCGAGCCAATTGTAGGGACAGTCCGAACTGATCTGCCTGGTAATACGAATCTTTCACTCTGTCCTCATGATATCATCGGGGACTTGATTACTTGACTTGAAAGGTTAAACCTTTGGCGTTTGTGAAGGAGGGAGAGCCTGCTTCGGACGAAAGAGTGGATTCGTAGATTGACTGTCGAGAACGACCCTGTGCCTGTCTACCAGTAACAACCGAATCACCACCCGGAGGCAAACTCTGCCATCCCCGTCTCCACGCGTGTCTCCCCCAAAGCTGACTCTAACTCGGAAGTAAGCGTAAAGGTCCCTGCGAGCATGTTCGCCCTCTCAACCTCCCTCCGAAAGGTTTCAGTGCTGACGCCTGCGTTAGCGAATTGCGATTTCCGAAATTCGTCTTCAATCGAAGCATCAGGCTTGTCCAGGATCTTAGTAATCATTATGTCTTTGATTCTGGTGTAGTTGTAGTGAGAGAGCCATGCCTCCAAAGGAACTTTCGGGACCATTTCGTTTACAATCAGAACGTACTTCCCTTCAATAGTGGCGCCCACGATTGGAAAGTGAAACTTCAGTAATTTGTCCAGAGTGTCTATAGACCCCACTTGTGGAGGTTCAAGAAGAGATGTGCTTCCCTCCATGGCGTGCATGTAAGGTGATTTGTGCTTAGGTAACGTCTCATATAGAAGTTCTAGCAGGCTCCAACCTGTTGAAGTGCCCAAGCGAGTCCAGTACCCGGATTCCAATGAGGTTAGACTCTTCAGAAAAGTCTGGGAATAATGATAAATTTCCTGCATATCCGTGTCTGGTGTCACTAGCAATCTGGTGAGTTTCTGTAATGGCTCAAAATCCTTCACTGGCCTTCTTTTGTCGAGATTAGCAATCGCGCCAATTATTATGTGAAATCTCTTGAAAGGATTCACAAACTCATCTTTGCAGGCATAAACGGCGCTCTCATCCAAGGGGGTGGGAAAATCGAGAGCTAGGCCAGAGACCATGAAAGGGAGCCAGAGCGAATTTGACACAGTTTTAAGCCAAAGCATCTTGTCGTAAATTGCCTGCGTCAAGGGATGACCTGTGAGTGTGAGATTCTTCAGTTTTCCAATCATTCTTGTAATCTGTTCGATTTCGGCATTTCCACCAACTTCGTCTCCTGCTGCTTGCTCGCCAAGTTTCTTTTTTTGTTTACTCCAATAGGCACTGAAGAAGTCAAGCCAGAATTCATCACCGGCCTCATGCCTTCCTTGAAGCAGAGCTTCCATAGTGTCGAACCAATATGCGGCCATTGCTTCTACGATTGGCTCCGAGGATCGTTCGATGACGGTTAGAACAATCTCCCTCCTGATGACGTTGGGGAGGTTGTTGTATGCCCAGGATTGATTTGAGACAAATAGGTCCCTTATGGTCCTCACCGCCTGTACGACGGAATTCAAACACGAACCTGTACGCCCAACTAGATGCTGGTGATTATCTTCATGGGAAGCATAGAGGGTTAGAGCCGTCCCAACCGTCTCTCTTTTCATACTACCCCAGAATTGGTCTATGTCGAAATATGGCAGGTTGACTTCGTAGATCCACTCGACGGAATCACCGAACTTGAAGGAATGCCTGAACGCCGAGTTCATGAGTTCCACAGCTCACTTGAACTTCCTTTGTGGGTATTTTTACTATCTTGATCTTGCAAGGCACGGCGTTGTGTGGGCAGGTGATTACCCTCGACCAGGCCACCAGTGCAAGCGTAAGGTCAAGCCGATTCGATGATCTCTGAGTTTTTTCAGGAGGCAATAAATAATGCCGACAGGCAGAATTCCATGTAACATAGATGGCTCCAGTGAAACTCATTTCCTTGGACGTTGGTGGAACCCTCGGATTCTTGCGTGGACAATCCATTGCGACGATGCTCTCCAAAGCTTCAAAGCTTCCTCATGAAGACAAAGTGAAGATTCTTCGCAACACATTGCTAGTGGCGCCGAGAATCGACAAGTCACTAATCGATGCATTATGCAAGTCTCTCGAACTCCAGCCCATCAGTTTTCCAAGAACCTACTCTGGACCCACCCTTCAATTGTTCCCATGGGCCCTTTCAACTTTACAGACATTACGTAGATTTGCTCCCTTAGTTACCCTATCAAACGCATGCTGTCTTGATTCGGACCTCGATGTCCTGAAGAAGAACCTTGGAAATCATCTTAGAGCTTACTATGTATCATGTCAGATTGGTTATGCGAAGCCTGACCCCCGAGCATTCGAGACAGTTGCTTCGAAGGAACATGTGGCTGTTGAATCGATCTTGCATATCGGAGACAGTTGGGAATGCGACGCTCTGGGGGCACTAGGCGCAGGGGCACAAGCCGTTTGGGTGTCTCACGGTCGCCCTATTCCAACCAAGGTGGCTTTCCCGGCATCGCAACGGCTCAGGGTCACAAGAAACATCGTGGGAGTCAAAAAGTACTTATCTTTAAGGGCTAAAAGTAAATGAAACAGATGATCCATTATGAAACAGATGACCCTTCCCAGACAGTGAGGCGTAATCCATGAGTGAATTCGCTGGCACGGCATACTACTACGATCAGTATCGACCTGGAATTCCTCAGGACGTGGCGGAGTTACTGCTGGCCAAAGCAAATGCTCGCGCTCCTGCGACGACCCTGCTTGATCTCGGCACAGGCACAGGTCAGGTCATACGGGCGTTGCATCAGCACTTCGCGCACATTATCGCTGTTGACCCGGATGCGGAGATGCTTGGGTTGGCAAGTGAGAAACTTAGAACCGAAGTCTCTCGACAAACCAGATTAGAGTTCTTCAACGGCCGCGCAGAAGACTTCGTCCCTCCTAACGGTTGGACCGCCTCTCTTGTTACTATCTGTCGTGCATTCCATTGGATGGATCAGCAGAGGGTGCTTCAAAGGCTGGCCGATTTCGTACCGACGACCGGCCTTGTTGCAGTATTCGGAGACAGCAGCTTTTGGGAGGCTACGTCTGAATGGAAAGAAGCGACGCGTGAAGTAATCAAGAGCTTCCTCGGAGAGCAACGTCGGGCAGGCTCGGGTGTTTTCTCACATCATGACCGACCGTACGACGAAATCATGAGGGAATCTCCTTTCTCCAACGTGGTGGAATTCTCAATCCCCGTGCACCGAACCTGGGACATCACAAGCATTATTGGCTATCTATATTCAACCTCTTTCGCGGCGCGCCCCTTATTCGGTGGAAGAGCCGCTGAGTTCGAACAAGCCTTGAAGAATACGCTCGCAGATTACTCCGAAGGAGATACTTTTGAAGAAGACAACACTTTCGTGATTCGGCTCGGGAGGAATGAGTAGTCATGAAAGCTGGCTCAAGTCAGAAAGGAGAGAACAAGGCCACGAATCGACACCTAGGTGGACTTGCCGCTCCGCAAATCGGTTCAATGCTGACAGCCGACTCGATATTGTGCCTCCCGATTGGCTCGTTCGAACAACATGGCCCTCATCTTCCCCTTAACACTGATACAATAATTGCCGAAGGCTTCACCCGTGAAATTATCTCCAAATGGGGAGACTCAGATGATATTTGGGTAGTTCCGACTGTCCCCTTTGGCCTTTCCAACGAACACGCATGGTCCAAGGGAACCATGACACTAACCATGCAGATCTTTGCCGACTTCGTATTGACCTTGTGCAAGAACATGAAAAGCGCGGTTCCCGCGAGGAATCTTCTCGTAATCAACGGTCACGGTGGGAACCGGGGAATACTGGAGGGGTTGGTTTATGAAATAAAGAAGGAAACTTCGCTGAATGTTTGCGTGGTACATCCCTCTGCTTTGTCGAGTGTAAAGTCAACTTCGTCGCTGCCGGAAGTTCACGGCGGATTGAGTGAGACCTCGGTGATGCTGGCACTATCACCAAGTGAAGTCTACATGAATCGCCTCCCTCGATCATATGCTCCAAGTTTGCAATCACGTGACAACATACATCGTACGATTCTTCACAGGGGAACAACTTGGCCCTGGACCTCCGATGATCCATCGATATCTTCGTTGGGCATCATTGGCGATCCCAGAGGAGCAAACTCGGATTTGGGACGTCGAATAGTCGATAGTGCTGTTGAGGAGTGCGGCAGGGTAATCTCCAATCTGAAGAAGAGAAGGGGAGGATGAAGAACCTCCCCAGTGCGGAGTCCAATTCAATTAAGGCCATCAATTCATTTTGGAAAGCTGCGAATTACGTAAGCGTGTGCTTACTGTACTTAAGGTCCAATCCTATGCTACTCAGAGATCTCGATCTAACCGACTTCAAACCTAGGGCGCTCGGGCATTGGGGTTGCGTTCCCTCAATCAATTTCATTTGGGCTAATCTACTCTCCACCATCCGTTCCACCAGTTCCGACGTGAGGCTATTCCTCGGAACTGGTCATGCCGGAGCTTCGTGGCTGGCCTGTTCCTACCTAGAAGGCTCGCTTCAGAATTACTATGGCACAGGCATAGATGAGAAGAGCCTCGCAGAACTTTCGGCCAGCTTTGGGCGAACTGACGGTTATCCTACGGAGTTAAGCGCGCTTTTCCCAGGCGTCCTGTGGCCGAGCGGCGAGATTGGATATGCGCTTGGAGTTGCCCATGGTCATGCTCTGAACACCAAGAGCGCCATATCGGTCGCAGTAGTGGGCGATGGCGAGTTGGAGACAGCGCCGACGAATGCCGCCCTTCTTGGAATACGAAAGTTCGTCGCTAGCCCTTCCAGACTTGTTATAATCGTCAACCTAAATGGTCTTCGGATGGGGGGTCCAAGCGAAATATCCAATTGGACTGACTCGCAGATCAGAGACTATTTCGTCGGTCTGGGTCTTGATCCCTGGTTCGTAGAAGGCTTCAATGCCTCGATGTTGTCGGAGAAACTTGACGCTGCTTTTAGAGCTTCATCACGACCAGGAGGTCCAAAGGTTATTCTGTTTAGAACCCCAAAGGGGGCAACGATTCCGTCCTCACCAGAAGGGCAAGAAATAGCTGGAACGAGTCTCTCTCACAAGGTGCCGGTCAAGAGCATCATAGACCGAGATGACATCGACTGGGTTGAGGCATGGTTGCGTTCGTACGGACCTGACAAAATCTTCAAGGGCGCGAAGCTTGATAGATCTAGATACGCATCCATTCTCCCACCGAAGAGGCTGTTGATTGGAACCGTCAGAGATCGCCTCAAGACCGAACACCCTACCTTAGACATTCAATCAGAGAAGAGAAAAGCATTGAAGGCCACAATGCCGGAAGCATTTTGCGAAGCTATCGAAATCATTGCCGCGAAGTACTCGCAAGGACTGCTGCTTACATCTCCTGATGAACTCGCCTCGAACAGACTTCACATTCGACCAGACCACATAGACATCATTGAGTATCTCTCAGAGCATGAGTGTCTGTCGTGGTCAATCGGGGCCATTATCGCTGGCAAACCTACATGGTTTACCAGCTATGATGCGTTTGCATCCATAGTAGTTTCTATGGTGACTCAATACCTCAAATTCCTTGACAGCGCCTCGAAGTCTCCAGTCAATACTCAAAACCAGCCGTTGAATGTTTTTCTGACTAGCCTTGCCTGGAGAAACGTTCCTTCCCACCAGGACCCAGGTTTTGCGTCCACGCTCCTAGAGAAGCATTCCGATTACTTTCGCTGCTATCTTCCAGCAACCCCCCAAAGCATGACCGAGATTGTTGCAAAGTGCCATCGAAGAGCAAACTTGGTGAATTGTGTCGTGGCAGACAAGTATCCAAGTGCTTGGAAAGTCCCTCGGGCGGGCCCTTACAACGGTTCCCCATTCTCTAGACTGGGAAAGTGGGGGGCAAGAAATCACAAGTCGAAAGTCAGCTTCGTTGTGGCAGGAGACTATCTCATACGAGAAGCGATGTACGCATCAGAAGTCATTGGGAACGCGGGATTAGAAATGGCATCAGAAGTAATCGTTCTCGAAGAGCTAAGCTGGCTTTACCGGTCTTCAGTTGGGTGCAACGCGCTAAGAGAGCAATTTCGTCGCGTAATCGCTGGGTCAGACACCGTTGTTCTATTGACAAGCTTGTATGAAGATTGCCTATCTAGTCTAATGCGGGTTCTGGTCGACGAGACAACTCATTTGCTAGTCCACGGATTCCAACCCTCTGGAAAGCAGCGACCCCCCCTTGGCGTATTGACGGACAGTAGGAGTTCGTGGGTTCAACTCACCAAAGAAGTGCTCTACCTCGCTCAGTCGGAGTCAGTCAGGTCTTCTAAGTACAACTCAATCCTAGGTTCATTAGAGAAAATCGCGCACAGAATCACAAACGACTTAGACGAGTCTTATGATGATCCAGCCTGGTATTGGGAATCTGAGCCCCTTAAGTTGCTGTCCCTCGACACTAAGGCCAGAATCGATTAGACTCAGGCTGATGTGTTCCCCTGACTGCGGCCATTTCGTAGGATCCGGGGCGCGTCGGTTATCAGCATCATAGGCTCCTTGCCTGCCGAAAAGAGTTCACAAGGCCAAAGAGAGGCTTATCATGTCCGAACTCTGTTCACCCAATACATTCGTCCCCGATGTCAGATGGAAGCTGAGAATTAACAGCGGGACGAAATATACCAAGATGTCGTTAGATTACCAGAGCCGGCTGATAGAGCCAAAAGGATATTAGGTCGTCGACGTGAATTATCACTCCACTTTGTCCCAGACTCAAGGAGCAATCAGGCTCGATGAACTGGCGTCCCAATACCGAGTTCCAGGATTAGATTTAAAATTGATGGCTCTCAACCTGTACGGGATCTATTCAAACACCGCTGATGGAAGAGCGAGAATCGAGGTTCGCCCTGTTGACCATTCCGAGTCAGAGTGGCACGTGATAGTGCCGACTGGGAGAGACAATAGTCCATATCGACTTGCAGGCGATAGCTTGCTCCTCTCTGACACGGAGTTTGCCAAAGTGCGTTTCGTCGAACACGATGACGCTCGTCTAGGGTACCTACGTGACAAAGGCAGAGTCTTAACGCTGAACACCAATCGTCGCTCGAACTGTACTGGATGCCTCTTTTGTCCGAATACCCTCGCAGACGCGAACGATCCTCGGATCACCAAGTCAGAAATTGATGAATGGCTGGCCGCGTTCTTGCGAGAAAAAGCTTGGGCAGACTTGTCGTCTGTGAGAGAGATAAATCTGTCAACTGGATGCTTTGGCGAGGAAACGCGTGCCTTGGAACACCTGGTTGACTTGCGGGCATCGCTGACCAAGTTTGGATTCAAGGGAAGACTCGGGATACTGTCTTCTGTGATACGAAGTGAAGGCGCAATGAGAACCCTATCAACTTTACGTCCCTTTGCCCTCTTTCTGACCTTGGAGTGCATCACAAGACGGGACTTGTTGTTGAAAGAGAGCAAGGCAAGCCTCTCGCCAGAGGAGGCCATTCGAGTTTTGTCGCGCGCCAGAAGAGAAGGCATTGATACGGGGGTGATGATTGTTGTGGGCCTTGACGACATTGTTGATGTCACAAGGTGGCTGAAGGAGGCAGTACTCCACCTGACAGACTTTCCCAATCTCCAAATCTTCCAATCCCATTCCCCGTACATGGACTTCTTCAGAACAAAGGGGGCTGACAATTTGGAGTTTTTCTTGCGAGCACGCACCGAATTCGAGGCCATTCTTTCGCTAACCCCGCTGAGGCCTCACAACTGGCAGAATTACCGTCCCCTTTGGTACACCAGTTTCGGGTCAGAAAAACTTCAATGTCCTTAACAAGAAACGCTGTAGTGGGTAGGGATGTAACTGTCGTCTCAGCAGGAGAACATTTGTCTCTTCTATCTACTATTCCTCTCCTGGCCGACAAGAAGGCCAGCCGCATTCGCCTGGCCGTAAAGAACTGGACGTGCGTCGGCTTGGGAATCCAGCTGGAAACGACAACTCTCCTGGTCGTGATGAATGCCCCGAGAGAGCTGGCGAAACTCCCAGTCGGGTCTTCCATCCTGATTGATCACATTGACCTGCTCGGATCGAGCATTGAGTTTGAACGTGCGCGTGAACGGTTGATCTCCCTCTTGAAGCCCGATCCTCGGCTCAATGTTGACTCCCTCTCAAGCAGGGCTTCTCATCATGCACTATTGTTCATACTTGAGGCCCGTGATCCTGAAGTCAGGCGAAGCAGGACCGAGGCATTAAGAACGAGTTTGAGCCTAGGAAAGGGGGTGTAGAGTCGAAATGATTCAGGGCATGGAGGTATCCAACGACGAGAAGAGACAGTTTGTACGGGAAGGGTTCGTCATTCGTAGAGGCTTCGTGTCACAAGCCTTGACAGAACCGGCGAAGCGATTGGTGGAACAATGGTACCGAAACTCTTACGACGCTTCCAACATAGAGAAATACACCCAAAAGACGTTTGCCCCCGATCTTGGTAGCCATCCTGATCTCCTGAATGTCTACAGGAGTTCGGGGCTGGCCGAAGCAACTGCTTCACTGGTTTCACCTGATCATATCCAAGCAGTCTCCACCGTCCAAGTTCAGATTCGAGTACCTGACTCTGCACTTTCAAAGGCCCAACCTGAGAAAACAATGCATGTTGATGGAGTCTCATGTCCTCATCTGGATCCTAGGGAACTTCGCACCTTCACATTGATTGCGGGTGTGCTCTTGTCCGATGTGAAGGACGCAAACGGAGGTGCCCTTAGATTTGTCCCAGGCGGGCACGTTGACATGGCTGAGTGGTTCCGCAACGAATGGGCATTGGGAGCGTCTGATCAAGTTCCAGACAGGGTTAGCAGGAAACCGAGCGTTCCTTTTGTTGGCAAAACTGGTGACTTGATTATCATGCACCATCTCGTCCCACACGCAGTCGGCTCTAATAGTAGCGGCACACCGCGCATCATGCTGTATTTCCGAGTCAAACACGTGGAACACGAAAAGCTTGTGCTGGATGCGCTTCGCGATCCCTGGGTAGAGTATCCGGAGTTGAGGAAGCTGGCTCTTCAAACTCAAAACTAGATGGCGAGTTGGTCTCACTCTGGGGAAACAATGGACATTTTTCTGAATAATACTTGTGTTGAGCGACTCAGGACCAGTCTGAAGGATGTCGTCCGACCGTTTGTATACCGCAAGCTCGTCATTCTTACTGGAAGTGCGTCAAACAATAGCGCCCTTTCAGTTTTCTTCCTGGAGGCTGGCTCGAATTGCGTTCGCACGGTAGAACTACCGTCTAGACTTGGGTCAACATACTTGCGGTTCTCCAACATGGAAAGACTTCTCAGTAATCCCCCCCGACGCGTAAGGGAGGTTGTAGAAGGAATCGATCCGGAGCGTCGGGCTGTCGTGTACGCTGGATCGTTTACAGGTCGAACCTCATTTTGTGGGCGACGAATCCTGGGTTATAGACGTCGTCCGCACTTTGAAGCTGAACGGAAAGATCGGCAACTCGAATTTCTAGCTGATGAAGCCTCAGGGAACAAGATCGTTGTGAGTCTAAAGGATGAAGACGCACTCCTGAGAAATGTACTTCTTAGGATACGACGAGCTCCTGTAGTAATATCTGGCGTCCCGGATGGTTACTTGGCAATGGGAAGTAGTCATACCTTCTTGATAAGGAATGGAGCCAACAGCTCGGAGACTAATGGAATCAGGAGAGTCATCAGGTTTCTCGCCTCCGACTGTAGGAGTGTAGTCCTCTCGGATTTGGTCGAGGGCACTCCCTGCACATATTATGGTTTCGTTTCGAGCGACTGGGCGATTGACTTTGGCGCTTTCGAAGCGTTGGTATACTGGAACACTAGGAAGCTGCACCTTTGGGCGCCTGGAATAATGCGTCCATTGACAATGGACGGTTCGACGGCCAGAAAAGTGAGTAAGGAGGTGTGCCGCACAGCCATTCGTCTTAATCAGAGGACGGGATATACGGGAGCCTTTTGCGTGGATGGTGTGCTTAAGGCTGACAAGTATACGATTAATGAAATCAATCCCCGCATTTGCGCAGGCTTCTCTCTGCTCTCCGAGTTGCTCGGAGACAGTCTGCCTCTAACCATAGTAGATCTATCTCTTAGAATCAGTCCGTCCGAATCAAGTTCGTCCTTATACGAGCCTCTCAGTGACCTAGCATGTCAACTTGCGAGACAGGATCGCATGGTAAAGCTATGGGATGCCAAGTTCAAGCCTCTTGAGAGCAAAATGAGAAGACGTGCCCTCAGAGAGAAGAGTGTATCCAAATGGCTTTTGGGTAATCGACATGCCTTGGCCGACGGCCTTCATATACCACTAGTGGAACTCTAGACAAGCTTGGATTGATGGACACCTTCAACGACCTGATCAATCAGCCAATTACCTTGCAAAAAGCCGAAGTCTGCACCTACGTTAACTCCGAAGTCAACGTTGCTGACCGCCTAACTCGACTTGTCCGGGCGAGGCGGGGTCTACCCTACCAATTGAAAGTCGCGCACAGATACTTGCACTTGTGGACGGCTGAGGGGATTGAGTGCTGGTATGGGCCCTTTGATGATAGGGCGAACATTTCACTCCCTGCTCTTCTCGAAAAGGTTAGACTCATAGGGAGAAGGACTTCGATCGCGAAAGCCGCCGAGAAACTGAGTCGGTTCTGGGACAGTGATCCCTTTGGTTGTTCAGCCATAGACTGTGTTCTCTGGGATGCCATTTGTCGGGACAAACAATTTCCGCTTTGGCGAGCACAATCTGAGGGACTCCGGAGAATTGACAGAAACCTTCCTTTCTACGGCAGCGTTTTGGGCCTCCCAACCGAGAACGTTGACCTCCTGTCGACCGTCTTGGAGGAAGGCTATCCGGTAGCAAAATGGTCGTTGAATCGTCAAGGGTCCGTTCTAGAGCAAATTCGTGAAATCGGTCGGACCAATATCCGGTTCGACCGCATCGCACTCGATGGCCATGGTAGTATGGCCATTTCCGAGGTCATTCAGGTCCAAGACTCGGCACCCGAGGTTGCATGGCTCGAGGACCCCTTTCCCCTGCAAAGCTGTATCATGGCACAACTTGCAAAAGAGTCGAGGAAGGTCATGCCGCCTTTGGTCATAGGTGAAAATCAGAGCTCAACTGAGCTGCTCCTGGATATGGCGCGCAACCCAGCAATAGGAGCTGTCAATCTCGAGGTGGAGATACTTGGCATAACGAGAACCATCTTGTTGATTAGATATCTTGAAAAGATGGGCAAACCATGTCACCTACACGGTAGAGCTCTTGTGACTTCGTCACATCTGGCAGCAATGCATCCGAAGGCTGTACGATGGGTTGAGATTCACCTAGCCTTCGCACTTGAGAGACTAGCAACGTTAAGAGATACCCCGACAGATGACCCTCGAACAATTGTGGAATACTGCCTGGAGAGGGAAGGAGTCGGAGTGCAACCGAGCGCTACTAGTACAGTTCGTGAACGAACCGTAATACTCTGAAACCCCATGCCGGATTGCGATTCCTATGAAAGTGATATTACCCAGCAATATAGGCTTGGCAGCTCGTGCGTTAGAAGCTGGCGGATTGGTAGTAGTCCCGACTGAAAGATGGTACATGCTTTGTTGCGACGCCTCCAATGTAAGTGCATGTGAGCGGGTGTTCCAAGGAAAGCGCAGATCAACGAATAACCCCCTCCTTTTAGTGCTTCGCTCAAGAAGTGAGGCTTACAAGTACTTCCAAGTCAATCGAAGCGCCGGGCGCTTAATTGAATCGTTGTGGCCGGGGGACCTTGCACTTATACTTAGATGGGCCGATCGGAAGATGGGTCTCGAATACCAAGCGGTGGGTTCAGAGAAAGCTTTGGTTGGTTGCCCAGGTGGAACGCTAGGTGCCCTCGCAGGGGAGACTGGGGTGATGATCGCAGCAACCTCTGCGAACATATCGGGAGTCCCATCCGACGATAACGTCGGACCCGCAATAAGCGTAGTCGAAGTCATGACCTTCCTCAAGAAAACGGACACGCATGTGTCGTTCATAATCGATGGAGGTATCTGTCCTCAGTTTACGCATATGACGATTGTCGACTGCACCGACCAGAAAACTCAGCCTGTCGTTATTAGAAAGGGAACCGTGCATAAACGTGCGGTTGAATTATCTTTAGGAAAGGAGTCAGACCTTGACTCATTGTCATCCAGTGGAGACTCCGAGGCGAAGTGAGAAGATCGGCAATGGCTATTGTAGCGATTTTGGACGCCCCGAAACCTCACGGTAAGACTCCGGCAACGCGAAGACTGCGAAGGGATGGTCACAAGGTGATATTCCTACACCGGAAAGGCTTGAAACTCTCGTCAATACTCCAAGTTGCTCCTGACGCAATGGTCCTTGCTGTGGGAGATGAGCGAGACATCCAGTTGATTGAGGAGACCAGAGAGTGCGCAGGGATCGCTCATCTGACAATAATTGCCTTGGTTTCGAGATCGGACCAGATAATTCATGCATATGATGCCGGTGCTGACAATGTCCTTCTCGACTCCCAATTTCACCTGGTTCCCGCCATTATCCGCCAGCTCTCGAATAGACTCCACAAGTTCACCGTGTCTCCTCTTACTGGCCTTCCAAGCGGTGTTCAGGTCGAATATGCTATGGGGAAATTGCCGAGTAAACAGGGCTGGAGCATTCTCTATGTAGACATTGATGATTTCAAGTCGCTTAACGACACTAATGGCGTTTTGTTTGGAAACATGATAATTGAACTGTTAGCTTCGGTCTGTCGGGAAACCGTTCGCGAAAGAGGGAACATCGGTGACTTTGTGGGACACATTGGTGGCGACGACTTCCTTATCATCTCATCTTCTAATCGAGCATCCGACCTCAGCGACCTGATTAGGAATCGATTCCACAGAAGGAGTCGCTTGCTCCAATCCAGTTTGGTTTCGAGTTTAAGCGTGACAAATCGGGGAGACAGTCATGTTAACGCCAAGCTGAATCAGCTGTCAGTGTCCATCGGAATCGTCCATTACCAGAGGGGATTACCTAAAGCAACGGTTGAGATTGCCCGTCTTGCAGCCCAGGCGAAGGCAAACGCCAAACGGCTTTCCGTTCGACAAGCATGACATCCGCCTGACTTGCCTGCCCGACTTGCGCACGGTTGTCTGTAGGATTCTTTCTCTCCCGTAACGCCATCTCATGCAGCAACGTATCTAGGTTTAGCTAGAAGTTCTTGCTAGCAATGATAGCGACGACAATATGCCCTCGAACAACAGCCAGCCAACGACCGTCACCGGCGTGTTCAGGAAGGTCCAGATGTCGGTGCCAACGAAGGAGAAGGTTTGCATCAAGTAGATCGAAACATTCGCCACGCCAAACAACGTGCTTGTGACTAGAAGGCTCTTAGGCACAGACGACCAGACTATCTCGGACACGCTTGCGCCCATTCTGGATGAGTAGGGGCTGCTCCTGACCTTCAGAAATGAGGAGAACAGGAAGAACGCACCGAAGAGAGATGTTGCGACAGAGACGGCGTTCAATATCAGATTATGGCTGGCTGACTGAAGGAAGGTCCCTGAGGCCATCAGGAAGAAGCCAAGGAAAGCGATGTCATTTGGTAAATTCCTCGAGACTGGCCATGAACTGTGATTGTCGTACACAGGAGGAGTTGTTGCACCCCTTCCCTAAATCCATTCCGTGGTCGTGCACTGAGAGCATGTATCCAGCCGCAATATCACCTACAGCCTTAGCGTCAAAGGTTCACCGCTTCGTCCGCTATGCTGGCCGCCTTCTCCCAGACCTCGACTGGGACATAGAATTCATGCATCTCAAACTGGTTCTTGCTTCCATCCATCTCGACCTTCTCTTCAAACACGATTTTCGCTTCCTCTAAAGCTCGCCTGACCTTAATTGCATCGAAGTCGAGCACTCGGCTAATCTCCGTCCAGTCCTTGGAAGGTCCGCGCGGTTCTGATAATGGCGCTCCCCCGTACCTCTCCTCTGCGATCTTTTCTCTGGCTTCCCTGTACGAGCAGGGCCTCCACCCTCGGTCCAATTCTGCGTTATTGTCAAGCAGTTCTTGAATGCTGATGTAGCCCCACTCGGCGAACGTATCGTCATTGAGGTTGGCGTAGCCGAATGCGAGATTCTTTTCCCTGTCCATCTCAGCGATCAACCAGTAGAACTTGACCTTCTTCGCTTCATACCGTTGATAGATTATCTTTTCCTCGATTGCGACGTTCTCGGTCGCGTAGAGTTCTGGAACTTTTTCATTTGTGATGTCTTTCCCTCCTTCACGAAGTCAACTCGCCAGCATAAACTCGATTCCGCTCGATCAAGGAAGGAACCTCCCAGCACAAACAAAACAAAACGTTCCGATTCGTATTCTCCCTTGAAAGGCTCTGAATCAGCTTCTCATCATCTGAACAGACGATGACGCTATGGAAATTGTTCAGGGCAATCCCAATGTTACCTCGAAGGTCGGAGTTTCCCGTCTCGACATTGATCGCGGTTTGCATGGGCTGAATCTGTATGTCCGGCCCCGTACGCGAGGCCACACCGTCCACTCCCTTCTCACGCAGTTTTCCAATTATCCAATTGACGTAGAATTCGTGCTTGACTCCTGGATTCGTGCCGGGAGCTTGATAGAGGATCCTGGGCGCACCCTTACCATTTCTCACTCTGATTCGCTCAATTTTGCCCTTCTGAATCAACTGCTTGACCGCTTTCGAATACGATTTGTCGGTCAGATGCAGAAGGTGTCGTCTCTCACGAGTTGGGATGAACGGTCGAGATTCCACGCTATTGAGAAACGCCTTTTCCTCGTCGGACAATTCATCGCGCAAGGTCTTGACTGGCATGAACTCCGTACCTTCTGGAATCTTCGGCATGTGTCGTACTAAGTCATCTTTCGTGACCGCGGAAATCGAAACCTCCGGAGCTGAAACGATGAACGGCTCATCAATCAGAGGCGTCTTCACGATCGCCTGCTTCTGCTTCAGGTTTGTCAGCGCTTGTGCAAAGTGCTCGAGCGCCGCGCTCCAAGTGTAACCGAGACTCTTGCCTGCGAGCTCGATGTCCTTGCCGTCTTGAAGTCTGAAGTAGAACACGTTCTGACAGTTTTTCCTGATGTCGTCTTCGATGTTCGACGGGCTCTGGGTGATGATTGCAATGCTCTGGCCCCTCTTTCTCAATCGGCTGCTGAACTCGGTCGTGAGATGCGTATCCGTCGCAACGACCTTTCGTAGAATCTTTGGAACGAGCAATTGCGCCTCGTCTGCGATGAAGAGATTCGTGACTTCGTCCGTAATTGCCCTTCCGAGCGCGAGTTTGAGATAGGCTACAGCTATGGCGTTGTAAATCAGTCTCATCTCAGTTCGGTACGCGACCTGAGCCTCCAGGGAGTGAAGGTCAATCAGGATGTTCTTCTTGTCTAGGGTTTCGAAGTCTATGCTCGATGCTTCAGTGTAGAAGATTTCGTTCAGCACAGGGTTGCTCCGGTAAGGTTCGAGCCTTACGAGAAGCGCCGTCTTGGACTTCTCGAGACTGTTCAGTCTGAACGGGAGCTCCTGGTCCTCAAAACTGATGACGTTATCGATGAGAGATGGGATTGTGTTGCTCATCTGGATGCACTTCTCAAGCACGTAGTTCATCTGGGGGCTGAGATCCTGGTACTCAGCCTCGACGCCTTTGAATGTCGTCTCCTTGAGGAGTGCTCTGACGAGTCCGTAGTCGTTCAGGTCGTACGGATTGATTCGTAGATTCTCGTAAGGAGCGTAGTATTCGACTTCACCGTTCAACTTTGGAATGATGTTCTTCCACTCCCCCTCCACGTCAAGAATGAGAAGCCTGATGTCCCGGTGCTCAGCCTCAATCGCAAGTTTCATCGCCGCCCTAGTCTTTCCTCCGCCGGTCGCCCCGTAAAACGCGAAGTGGAACCCGAATTGACTCGGAGGAATTCTGAACTCGGCACCGTCAGAGAGAAGTCCGAGATGTGCTCCATTCACAGATTGATTCGAGCCAGTTGAATGTAGAAAGTTCGGAAGTGGCGAGGAGCAAAACGTGCAAAGTCCTCGTTTCTTTTCCGTTAGACTTCCGCAACTGAGACACACCCAATATTCAATCCGAATCACTTACACCACTCGCACAACTTCATTCTTCTCGCAACTCCGCCAATCCACTTGTCTTTCACCCACACATCGTTCATGCAGAAGATTCTCGTGCAACCGTCGCAGATTCTCTGACATTGAGAGCAAACAGGGCGTGAACAGGTTCCGCAAATTCCGAATATTCTGTCTCTGTCTGTGGTCGATCCGCACACCTCGCACTTCAGCAGTTCAGTCATACAACCTTCCTCTCACGAACTTCGCATAACAGTCTGGGCAGAATACGTGGCCGTTGATCACTTGCAGGCAGTTGGCGCAACAAGGCTTCTTGCAGTTCGTGCACTTGCCGGCGCCGACATTCTTCACAAACGTGTGGCCGCAGTCGAGAGTAGGGAAGTCTATCTCGTTGATGGACTCGCCTCCAGCGCGGACCTCATCTTCGCGGAAACTTCCCGGACCGTGTACTCGGCTATCCCGAACGTGTTTGCTATTTCGCGTTGAGTGTAGTGGGTGCCGTTACTCTTTGAGGCCAGGTAAAGCGCACTCGCCGCGATGGTTCTGGGGGAAGATGACCCGAAGGATTTCAGATGATATTCGTGCGCATACTCCATTCCCTTCCCCACGACTGCAGGGTCAAGGTTCAGCTTTAGTCCGAAGACGGAGACGTAGTGCTCCGGAGGCTTGTACTCGGGCTTGAGACCGCTCTCGAATCCAAGCAGCATCACATAACGCCTCGCGAACCGCGCATCGGCCCCGGTCGCGGCAGCAAGTTCCTTGATCGATCTGAGGGCGTTCGAATAATTCCTTGAATAATCGAAGATTAAGGCTACAGCGAGCTCTCGCCTCCTCAGACGACTGAGCTTTGACCGATTGGCCTTGTGATATTGAATCACCGACTCCCTGACCTGCTGCGGCATTCCCGTTCGGTTCGACAACTCCTCGACGAGCTCACGCCACTTGAGTTCAGCATGGTTTGGCGCTATGTGATTCTTGACCCTCCTCAACGCTGAGACAAATTCACCGTTCGAGCCTTCGCTGAAATTGGGGTCAATGATTGAGCCGAGTTCGTTCTCTGCCTGGGTCCTGGGCATGGGCTCGCCAGGCAGGATCTTGCCCACCCTCCCGCAGCCCCTGCAAACGAGTTCCCCTTCTACGGAGTCCTCCAGGAACTTACTTGAATCAGAGTTGCCACACTCGCAGGCATACTCATTGATTCAGACCACCTCAATGACATCAAGAATCGCTCCACACCTGCCGCACGTCGCGCCGAACTTCGATTTCTTGATCCCCCACGCGTCTCCCCGGTTCCTGTATTCCCTGCAATCTGGACAGTACCCTCTCATCTCGCCAGCTCCCGTAGGTAGTCGGACAGGCTGACGGCCTCATTCGTGAACCTCAGCGCGCGGTAAAGGGTGGAAATCTCCCGGGCGTGTTCGTCCTGCTGCGCTAGCTTCGTCAATCGATCCGATAGCCGGCGGTAGCCTCCTGAGAGTGCGGTGTAAACCTGGATGTCAAGCTGGCCCGTCAGCCGAAGTTTGCGAGCATCTTCTTCGACTTTGTACACTTCCTTGTCCAATGCGATCAACCCCTTCGCGACATCGAGTAGGTCATCTGTCTCAAGCGAGTTGGTCAGCCTCTCAGCCAGCACCGCTTCCAGCCCGCTCAGTTCCAGATTCACGCTGTCAACATTGTATTTCTGCATCAGTTCACCTCGGAGAAGAAATTAAATCGAACAGGTGAACTAGGTTACGAGCGCGCGATGCCGCTACTAAGAGAAGCTCTTTCGCGCGTCTTCCACAAGCTTCCTGATCATGCCCAGTGACTTCTCGCAAACGGTCGGGATATCCTCAGAGGTGTAGTCACTGAAGTACCATGATATCTCGCTTTCAGCTGGCTTTGACGTCGGCGGTGGAGAAGGCTGGCTGCCGCCAACTCCTATTACTTGCCCTTTCTCATCATAAACAGTTACTGTGACCGATTCGGTTATGGTCAGATATTCATGAAGGGTGATTTTTGCATGCAGAGGGCCCTGGGCTCTGTGTATGTTGAGGTTCCTTCTAGTGAATACTAATCGTCCGATTGGATTGTTTCCAATTCTGCCAATTTCGGCTTCATACCACCTGATGAATTTTGACGCGTGTGAGTTCCCAGACCTTGTTGCCTCGGCTTTGAATGTTGGAATTGTTAGCTTGTCCGTAATTGTAATCCCCAGCTTGCATTTCTGATTGTACTCTTCGAGCAGATAGTCAGCGATGCTACGTACTGAGCTCAGGAATGCGCTCAGTTCAAATTTGAAGTCGTCATTTGGATAGGTCGTCCTCAGCCTTTGTAAGAAGTACTCGGCCTCAGCAACTTTTTCATCGACGCCCATGCGACCTCGCCTCGCCGTCGTCAATGCTACCATTCAAAAGACTATTCTTCAATCAAAGCAAGAAGCTTCTCAACTTTCTTCGGGTCTTCAGTGAGCTTCATCATCAACGATTCTACCTTCTGGATGGCTACTGCTCTATTGCTCTCCAGAATCGGATCCAACGCGAACCCGCATCGGTTGCAACACGTTGAATCCCTTGGATTCTCAAACCTGCACTTCATGCATTGACTCACAACCTCGGTCTTAGTCTGTGCAATGGCTTGTCCTTTGTCAGGTTTGACACCTACGCCGAAATTCCTCCAAGCTTCCTGTTGTATTTTCGGAATTATCGATTGTGAGAGGTGTTCATACACCGCAGGCATCTTCGAGCTCTGCGTCCAATGGTGCTTATATCTCCTGAAGGAGTCAGGCATGCCGTTCATTGCGTCCTCGGTGGATGAGACGTGCTTGAACAGATGCAGCCAGACCCTCTTCTTAATGCCTGCACGCGATGCGCTTTCCTTGAGCGCCTTCTTTGCTCCCCAGTATTGAAGCACCCTCGGAGTCCTTCGGCCAAGTCCAGGGAAGAGGGGGGCGTTGGCAATCTCCCTGAAAGGATGATTGTTCAACCATGTTGCCAAAACAGGCGTTGACCAAGTAAGGATGAGCGGTTGGCGTCCTGTCTTTCCGTCCGAATTGATTATGGCACCTGTCTCTGTGATTCTCACGTCATTCAAACGGGCAGGGAGTATCTCTCCGATTCTA
The DNA here is from genome assembly GCA_016200045.1 of Nitrososphaerota archaeon. Classification (GTDB taxonomy): domain Archaea; phylum Thermoproteota; class Nitrososphaeria; order Nitrososphaerales; family Gagatemarchaeaceae; genus UBA183. The sequence goes on from JACQFN010000016.1 coordinate 222,406, forward strand.
CATCCGGCATCGAGTAGGCAAGAGAACAGCGTCCTGTCTCTCAAGTTGCGGGTCGAGTCGCAGATTCTCAATGCCTCATCGTAGGAGATGAGGTCGTCGGTGGTCACTGACACCAAGGGAACTCTTTCGGTCTTTATCCACTTGACAAGTTCTGGATATTCTCCTTCATTGCACCCCTTCAGCCACTGGTAGAATTTCTTCAGCAACTTTCTGTGCTTGTTACGAGTGTTCGGGTTCTTCCATCGTTGACACATGTTGTAATGAAGTTCTTCGATGTCCTTGATGGTCGCATGTTCGAATTTCTTGTTGAGCATCTTTGAGAGTGCCCTTAGTTTGTAACTTGTGTAGAGGAGCGTGGCCTGGGCGACCTGCGTGCTGATCACTTTGAAATAACGGGACAGCGATTCTGCATTGCACCGGTCCTTCCCGATGAGGAGTTCCTCCCGCTTCAACAGCTTATCCAACGGATAGATCTCGTTTGCCCTACTCATGATATCACCTTCTCCTTTGTTTGATTGTCTGTTTCGCGCGTGAGATTCCGTTACGGATTTTCGTGACTGGAGACATGACTTGGACTGGAGAATTCATTGACGTCCGGTCCATACGACTCCCATTCAAGAGTCCGTCTCGAATTTCACGCGTTCTACGTGAATTATCTTTCGATACAGAAATTGATTTCTATTCTGGAGGAACTAGGTTAGCGGAACCGCACCCACGAAAGATACTTGATACGAGGATTCGATTTCCTAACATGAAAGATTCCATAATTCTTCTAAATGAAGAACCACTGGCGGAAGTGTTCATACCAACGCGGTTACTTCACAGGGATGGTCAGCTCCGCGAGATTCTTTCCTACCTCAGACCGGCGTTGCACGGAAGAGATGCTCGCAACGTTCTAGTTGTTGGAGGACCTGGTATCGGCAAGACCACGTTGGTAAGGTGGTTGTTACACGAATATTTCGATGGGAAATTTGCCTACGTGAATTGTCTCAACGCAAGGAGCGAACACAAAATACTGGAGAGCATTCTTATTCAGTTGGGAAATGCAGTGCCAGAAAACAAACCCACGGATTCCCTGATTCAGACTTTTTCAAAAAAGGTCAACAAGAGAGTAGTCGTTTGCTTAGATGAAGTCGATCAGGTGAAGGGTGACCGTGTACTGCAAACACTTTCTGCCCAGGAATGTGGATTGATACTGATATCAAACAGATTGTATTTTCTCGACAGCGTTGAGGATAGACTTCGATCAAGGCTTTTCCTCACGGAAGTCGAGTTTCCTCGCTACAGAAGATCAGAGTTGATTGACATCATCCAAGACAGGATTGACTACGCTTTGTCGCCGGGAGCAATCACAAAGCACCTCGTAGAAATCGTTGCCATATGGGCGAATGGTGACGCAAGAATAGCTCTTCAAACTCTGAAGTCTGCCGCGATGAATGCCGAGAGTGGAAAACGCGATTCAATCTCAATTGAAGACTTGAAAAATGGGATAAAGGGTGCGAAGAGATCCAAATTCGAATACGTCAGGTCAAAGCTGAACGAACACCAGGCCTTTCTGTTGAGACAGATACAAGCAGATATGAAAATTGAATCTGCCGAACTATTCAGAAGATACCAGGAGTCATTTGACAATCCTGTAGGCGAGCGTGCGTACAGGAATCAGATGAATCAGTTGGTTCAGACTGGATTGGTGCGAGGGGAGGGGGAAGGTCGATGGAGAAAGTTTGAAGTGGTCTAGCCCTATGTGCGAGTTTTCTGAATAACAGGACTTCGCATCGCCAATACTGAATTTCTCACTCCGATAGGATCCTCCCTGAGTTCGTGTTCCCATACCTCCACGACTCTCCAACCCATTGACTCCAACCTTTGCTTCACACTTCGGTCTCTCTCCTTGTTGCTTTCAAACTTCGCAGCCCAATACGGCCGATTGCTTTTTGGAAGGGAGAAGTCGCAGACTGGACATCGATGCCAGAAGCATCCATGCATGAATACCACCACCTTCTTCCGGGGGAAGACGAAGTCGGGGTGCCCGGGCAGGTCACTCCTTACTATCTCCTTCCCTATGAGTCTTGAAAGGAGCAGTTCGGGCAGCGTCCGCGAAGATTTGTTGGACTGCATTGACCTCCTGACGCCAATTGAAATTGACTTTGGCGCCTTCAACCTGTCAGGTCGCCTCGGCTCGGTCATCAAATCACAATGAGAAATTGCACGAAACTATTTAAAAAGACCATACCAATCTGAAAGAGTGAGGACCGCCGCTAACACTCCTGCTGTAGTGGATGTATTCTGCGGGGTAGGCGGCCTGTCTCACGGATTTCGAAAGGAGGGCTTCAAAATTCTCGGTGGTATTGACGTTGACCCTTCGTGCAAGTATGCTTTCGAAACGAACAACGACGCTCCGTTCATAGAACGGTCGGTCGAAGACCTCCAGACAGATGAAGTATCCGAATTGTTTGGAAAGCACAAGCTAAGAATCCTCATTGGGTGCGCACCTTGCCAGCCGTTCTCGCCGTACAACAGAAAAAAAAACGAGACAGACAATTGGAAGTTGCTCAGGAATTTCTCGCAACTTGTTTCAGAAATCCAGCCCGATATCATATCGATGGAGAACGTTCCTCAACTCGTCCATCATCCCGTCTTCGCCGAGTTCATCAGGGATTTGGAGTCCGCAGATTACGAAGTCACAAAGTACATTGTCTTCTGTCCCGACTACGGAATCCCACAAAGGAGAAGGCGGCTCGTACTTTTCGCCTCGAAGTTCGGAAGGGTCGAGTTGCTGCCCAAAACGCACACTCCTGAGAATTACAGGCTCGTCAGAGATGCGATTTCAAAATTGAGTCCTCTGAAGTCTGGAGGAGTTGATCCAAAGGACCCTCTTCACAGATGCAGAAATCTGAGCCCTTTGAACCTAGAACGCATTAGAAATACGCCTGAAGGTGGGGCATGGCAAACCTGGGACGATTCATTGAAATTGGATTGCCACAAGAAGAGAGGAGGAGTTTCGTTTAGGGCGGTCTATGGAAGAATGCGTTGGGATGGCCTTGGTTCCACGATAACCACAGAGTTCTGCAACCTCGGCACCGGGAGGTTCGGCCATCCTGATCAAGACCGAACGATATCCATTCGAGAAGCTGCAATGTTCCAGACCTTTCCCAAGTACTTTAGATTCGTCAGGAGGAAGTCAGACATCACTTTCAACCAGCTTACGAGGCACATCGGCAACGCAGTGCCCGTCAAACTAGGCAGAGTCATAGCGAAAAGCATCAAGTTGCACTTGGAGCAGAGTGAAAGATGAAGAACAAGAAACCTTTCACGTTTAACATTTCTCTGAGCGTTCTAGACTCCTTGGGAAGGTACCTTTACCGCAGCTTTGCAACCGTTCTTGGCGAGGCCATCTCCAATTCATGGGATGCTGACGCCGATAACGTGTGGATCTACATCGATAAGGAACGGAACAGCTTTGTCATAAAAGATGATGGAGATGGGATGACATCGAAGGATTTCCAAAACAAATTCTTGAAAATCGGTTATTCAAAGAGAAGGGATGGGAAAACACGCTCTGCAAAGAACAGACCATATATCGGCCGAAAGGGGATAGGAAAACTGGCGCTGTTGTCATGCGCCGAGAAGATTTCAATTATTTCAAAAACTTCGGGAGGGGAATATGTAGGAGGAGTAATTGACAACCCAACTTTGGACGACGCCATTACCAGCGACCTGGTCCCACAGAAGTATCCTCTTGGAAAAGTGAAGTTGGATGATTTTACGAAATACATGAAGGGGCATGAGAAGGGTACAATCATCTACTTCGAGAACATAAAGGACGGAATCAAAAGCAGTCTCGCCTACATTAGGAAAACTGTAGCTCTATACTTCCGATTTTCGCTCATTGACGAGTCTTTCAAGATTTTTCTCGATGATAAGCCAATCACTCTCGACGATCTTGACGACTTGGCCGATCGCACGGAATTCTTATGGATCATTAACGGCCTCAAAGACCCGTACATCACCAAAAAACTGAAGTACGACAAGAAAAACCAAAAAGAAGATTCCAACCTCCTAGAACCCGGAAGACCAATTGAAATGAACGGTGACGTCAAAGGCTTTGTCGCATCAGTACGATTGCCTAGATATCTCAAGATCATCGGTGACGGTGAAAGAATAGGAGTTGATCTCTTTGTGAACGGAAGACTTCGTGAAAGAAACATTCTGGAAAAGATCACAACTGTAAAGGTTCCTGAGGACTATCTGTATGGGCAAGTTCACTTTAACGGTTTGGAAGGTGACAAAGATAGATTCGCTACCGCTAGGGAGGGGATTGTCGCCAACGATGAGAAGTACACAGAATTCCTAGAGAAGATGAGGAAAGTCCTGTCAACAATCATAACGGACTGGGATACCTTGAGGCGAAAATACCACAAGGAGGGCGATTCTGACAATGCCAGCATTCCAAGGAGAGAGAGGAAAGCCGAGGAACTATTCAACGCCGTTTCCGAGGAATACGAAGTCCCAGAGGACTCACAAAAGCCTGAAAAGAGAAAGGAGGTCGAAGGGTGGATCTGGGACCTTACAGAAGACGCAAAGTACAGCTTCCCGTCCTACGCCGACTGCTTCATCTCTGAAAACTTGGTCAGGAGGTACATCGGGGAAAACAAAGTCGCTTTGACCAAGGAAGCAAGGGCCGAAATAAAGGAATTCAAGAAAAGAGAAAAAGAAAACAAGAACAAGGGGAATGTAAGCATCCAACTGAGAAAGGCACCGGCTGACACGAGCTACCTTTCAATGGACGGTTTGGCAACCCTCGTGGACAAGAGAGATCGCATCAAGGAAGCTTCACTCTCGAGGGACGCATATGAATACAAACCGATTAGGGATGCACTCATGCATACTGCTCTCTTGACAGACGACGCGAAAAAGAAATTGAAAGTAGTTTTCCTGAACATCAAGGGAAGGGTAGTAACTTTGTTGTCCGACTGACGATGCTATCCTCAATCAAGAGTTTGAGTCATGCGCAGCCCGAGCCTTTGATTACGGGTCAGATTTGAGCTACGTTCTCGGTGCAGACCCTTTCCGAACCATTCTGAATCCCTGACAAGGCTTATTAGTCGAAGCACGCCCTTGCCATTTCAATGACTTCACAAAGGTCAGAAAGAACATCCAACGACCAGAAATCAGACGTGCATAACCCAACTTCAACAGAGCACAAAACATCAATGGACCACAACGCAAACATCCACAATCCCACGTCGCCCGAGAGTCAGGCGGCCACGAACAACCGCGCCAACACGATGAATCCTAACAATCCCGCCTATCGCGGGGGACGCAAGAAGTAACCACGCTAAACGATATCACAATAGAATATCCTGAAAGAATAGAAAAAGTAGGAGTGGGGTGGGAGCTCCACTCCTCCCCTTTTGTCCCTTGCACGTTGGATTCCTTCACGAGTTACAGGTTCGATTCCATTGGGGCACGAACCCGCTCTACGTAACCAAATCCAGCACCAAAAACGCTCCGGGTCCCGTCGGGCCCGCATAGAATTCTAAGCGAATCCTTAGTTGCCGAAGGCACCCCACAACATCGTGTCCAACGTCGCGAAGTACGGCCACCCCCTTGCGGACGCGGATGGAGACCCGGGTGGCTGCCTCTACGAGCGGCTTCTCATAGCTGCTATTCTTGATTGAGCTTTTGCAACAGATGCATCAAGACTCATGAGCAGTTTCGTATCACGACCTGACAGTGCATCTTCAATCAGTCGAACTGCATCATCACAAGATATCGTTGTCACGTTCGGACCGAGTTCTTTGGGAACGAATGTGTGGATAAGAGACCACGCGTATTTTACCATGTCGACATCAGTATTTGGACCAGTTTTTGGAAAGACCTGATAACAGGAATGTATTATCTGCTTTCCGACGTAGATTGAGGCAGATGGAGGATTCACAAGCCAGAGATAAACTCGCTTACCGAAATCGACTTCATCTCCTGGCATGATGGCAAACATAGAAGAATAGCGAAATCGCAGTGCGTCTTTAACTTTCGAGGCACGAAGCTGGACGGCGTCGAGTTGGGACAATTATCTCACCAAGAAAGGTAAGGGGTTGGGAATTTTCGCACAACCCTAATAGTCGGTACCACGGTTGAAGTGAGTTCTGAATCTATTGCCAGCCTTGTCATAGATGTCGGGAGTGAAACCTATCTTGCCTGGCTCAGTTTTGTGTGGATGCTCGTTGTGAAATATTATGTCGAAGTCGGGGTTGCTGAGTCTGACCTCTCGTTTGAACCTGTCGCCGTTCTCGTCGTCATCGATGCACATGGCATGAAAAATTAGCGGGACAAACTTATACTTTTCCTAATGCTGTCAGCATGCGTGAATCGCGAGAAAATGAGGATCCTGATTCTGTGACGCCGTCTGCTTTGTACGAACATTTCTTAGATCGAACTCGATTCCATAATTGACTCAAGAGTCCGAATCACCCGCAGTCCGGACCTTTGATTTCGAATCTGATTTGAGCTACGTTTTCGCTGCGAGCCCCTTCCTTTTGACGCGATTTCTGATACGACTTCCAGCGCCGCGGATACCGTGGCTAAAGAAGTGTCAGGGCGGCCGAGAGTGCCCCGAGTCTGGCGACTGTTTCCTCCTCGGAACCGCAGACTATGACCGAGTCTCCATCCTCGGGTACTAGCTCCCTCCTCAGAGTCGCCCAGGATCGGTTGGGAAAGTCCTTCTCACAGTCGGGCGAACCGCCGGGGATGGTGAACCTTCCCGACTTGATTACGTAAGTGGTCGCACCCTTAGCGCCGACCTTTATCGCTGAATCTCTTTGTTCAATGCCACTCTTCACCGACCTACCTCCTCCCCTTACGGCCAGAGATGCTTGCGAGGTGCCCATCGTCAACTGAGATTTGTGGATGGTTATCACCTTAGAGAGCTTCTTGGTGAGGTCTGCATATACCCTTTCTCCAGCCCGTGTAAGGTAACAGCCGGATGCGTTGGCTTCGACGTACCTTTCCTCCCTAAGCCTCTTGAGGACAGTCCTGATTGCTCCCTCTCCCAGGCCCGAACGCCCCGCGAGCGCCTGCCTTCCAATTGTGCCGCTCTGACCGATTGTAAGGAACGCCAGTAGCAAGTGGGCCCTGTCAAAGGTAGGAGAAGGTCCCTGCGGCCGCCTGTCAGTGATTTGGAGGAGGCCTGTCACGGACTGCATCGGATGGGCCAGAGGGTGTTGGCCTATAACTTGTTTCTTGTCGCTTGCGATGTCGGGAGTATCGCCTATATACTGGCTGGATTATCCACCCAAGGCATGAAGTCTTCAGGGGTGGCCCTGGTCGCGATTTTCACCGCCCTGATAGTGGGTTCCGACTTCGCCCTGGCACCGTTCGCCAACGTAAAACTCCTCGACACAATTGTCTTCGTCGCCGCGTTCGCGTTCGGATTCAGGATGGGCGCTGTTGTCGCAGTACTCTCGGAAACGATCTGGAGCTTCGTGACCCCCTGGGGCGCTGGGGGCGCGATTATCCCTTTCCTGGTCGGCGGGGAGTTGCTGTTCGCATTTGCAGGGTACGCGGCATCGAGAGTCTGGAGGAGCCCCAAGAATCTCCCGGCCTTCTCCGCTCAGAATTCTTTCTTCGGTGCTCTGCTCGCGATTTGCGCGTTCCTTTGGGACTTCGAAACTAACATAGCGACTGGGCTCATCGCTGGGGCGAACAGCATCACCGCCTTGCTTGCGTATGAGTTCTTTGGAATTCCGTTCATGATTCCCCACGAGCTGAGCGATTTCGTGCTGGGGGCGGCTCTCGCGCCTGCCATCATCGCTTACTTCTCTCGCGTCTATGCGAGAGGCGGGTTCGGGATTAGAGCAGGAAACGCGGGGCAGGTCCCAGATTTGGGGACAAGGATGAGCCAACCGGAATGACCCTCCAAAACAAGATCCTTTACGGGATAATAGCGCTGCTAGTCGCGGTCACGGTGGTTGTGTCAAGCGTGGCAGGTTTCTATTTTTATCAGTACAACCAAGCGGAATCTGCGAATCAGGCGTACGTGCGTCAGCTTCGGCAGCTCAACGTGCACTACTCCTCGGCGCTGTTTATCGACTATGGTAACGGGACCAAGATTTGGTACAACAACACGAAGATCGAGCCAGGATGGAATCTGTATGTTCTCACTCAAATCATCACCAATGGGCACATGAATGCGACCTATTATCCTCAGTACGGCTCCCACTTCGTTACCGCCATTTACAACATCGCCAACACCAGGAACGAGTATTGGCTCCTCTGGACCTACAACAGCACATCTTCGTGGCGGATGGCGCAGGTCGGACCAGACCAACTCCAGATCTATAATGGTTCGGTCTACGCCTGGTCCTTCTGTGGTTCCAACTGCCCTCCGCCTTGAATAATGAAGAGGCCGGGGTGATTCGGCAAGAAATGAAGGGGATCAAGGTCGGTAACTCCCGCTAGCAGCGTCTACCCGGCCGGCGTTCACCTAAGCTTCGAATCGGCCGTCTCGGAACTCAGAGTGTTGATCTTTGAGGCGGTGCGTGAAACTCTCGGTGACTCCATCCTTCTGTCGGGCGGGCTGGACACGAGCATCATCACCGCAGTCGTCTCTTCGATTCTTGGCGCGGACGAAAAGGAGAACTTCAGAGCGTTTACCGTAGTCTTGGAAGACGCGCCTTCCCCTGACCTAGGTTACTCTGAGCTCGTGTCGAAGCATTTCCAAATCCGGCAGAAGGTCCATGCGATGAATTTCCAAGAGCTCGAAGAGGCGCTCCCCGACGTCATCAGGGTGCTCAGAACATTCGACCCGATGGAAATCAGGAACAGCGTGGCGGTGTACGTCGGGATGAAGCAGGCAAAGTTCGACGGGCGCTCGAAAATAATGACCGGCGACGCCTCAGATGAGCTCTTCGCCGGCTACAGCTTTGTCTTCAGGCAGACGGAAGAAAAGGCTCGGGAGAGCCTTTTGCACCTCTGGGAAGTGATGCACTTCTCTTCTATCCCCCTTGCGGCCTCGCTCGGGATGGAAGCCCGGCTCCCGTTCCTGCACCCGGGCGTTAAGGAGCTGGCCTCATCTTCTATCGACTACGCTTTCCTCACCGGGAAGAGGAAAGACTCGGATGAACTGTTTGGGAAGTACATCCTGAGGAGGGCCTTCGAGGACATGCTCCCACCAGAGATTACCTGGAGGACGAAGACCCCCATAGAACACGGCTCGGGCACAACGGTTCTTCCGAAGTGGTATTCCGAGTCCATCAGAGACTCGGAGTTCGTTGCAAAGAAGGAGATGTACCTCGAGAACGACGGTGTCAGACTGCGCGACAAGGAACAACTGAAGTACTATGAAATCTATAGGAGCATACTGGGACCACCTGTCACCAAGGACAAGAACCGAAGGGCATGTCCAGCGTGCACCAGCAACGTCCCTGACTCGTCTACTTTTTGTACCACTTGCGGTGAATACCCAATTTGATGTCTGACAGAGATTCGTCGCACGCAGGGCTTAGAGGGATCACGACCATTGAGGCCAATACGAGCGGGTCGGGAAGGCATCCTCACTCACAGCTCGGATATCGTCGCAAAGAAACCCCTTCCAAGCACGGGTTGTCCGTGGACAGAATAGTCACGACCCTTCCGAGTGCAACAGAAATTGTGAGCCTATTGGGCCTTGAGGACAAGCTTGTCGGAATAACTCACGAATGCGATTTCCCGCCGTCGGTCAGTGAGAAGCCTGTCATCATCAAACCAGTATTCGATGCCAAAGGAATGACGAGCAGAGAGATTGACGATTCGATCTTGGCCCATTTGAGTAAGGGGCGCTCGATTTACGAAATCGACGAAGAGCTCCTTGCGTTCTTGAGACCCGATCTGATAATCACGCAGGAGCTCTGCGAGGTCTGTGCGACGCCCCTCCAGGTGGTCGCCAAAGCAATCGCCCGTCTGGAACCAAAGCCAACGGTCATTTCTCTCAGTCCCCATGACTTGGAAGACGTCTTGAAGAACGTAATAGAAGTTGGGCTCGCGACTGGGCGGGTTGATGAGGCCAGAAGGGTGGTGACTTCGCTTCGAAGAAGGATTGAGGGCGTAAAGGAGAAATGCTTTGGTAACCCGAATATTGCGAAGCCATCTGTCTTCTGTCTTGAATGGCTCGACCCCATCTATTGCTCTGGACACTGGATGCCCGAACTTGTCGACTATGCAGGGGGTGTCGAGCTCCTCGGACGGCTGGGAGAGCCGTCAACCGTGGTTCCGTGGCGGAGCGTGGTTGCGGCTGACCCTGAAGTAATCTTCGTAACCGTGTGTGGATACAGCGTCGAAAGAACTCTCGGTGAGATATCTGCGCTGACGGAGAAGAAGGGGTGGAGCAAACTGCGAGCGGTCAGAAACGGGAATGTCTTCGTTCTGGACAGCCCCTCCTATTACAGCCGGTCGGGTCCAAGACTCGTGGACGGACTGGAGATAATGGCTTCGCTCCTGCATCCTGAGCTCTTCCCAGATTACAGAGTCGCCGCAGGTGCGGCCTACTCCCTTGCAACTGGGAAATATCTAACACGCATCGACAGAGCGTAGCCCGACTCAGCCGCACTCGTCCGGGAGACTTAGGCTGGTATCAGGTCGGCGAAGACGAACCCGTCCCTGTTCACAACCTCTCCGATGGTCATTTCGATCACATCTTTGAAAATCGGTCCTGCGTAGACAAAGGTGTGGAACTCCCCGTTCTCCCCGCATGGATCCACGTTCTCTGGGATTTCCGACAAGAGGGACCGGTCAAATTCCCTCCCACAGAACTTCGGATCGAGCTTGCTCGGGTCGACCGTACAGAGTTTCGCCTTGAAGCCTTCGGCCAGGAACTGTTCGGCGAGGGCCCGCGTGTCTCTCATCCACAACGGGAACGCGCCCCGCATGCCTACTGCAGACAGCATCTCCTCACGGTATTTCCTGATGTCCGCGAGGAAGAGGTCACCGAAGACCACATGGCGGACCCCTTGGCCGTAGTACCTCCTCAGAGATTTCTTCATCTCGGTCTCGTATTCCACATTGGCCGCTCCTTTCGTTATCCAGACTTTCTCCAGCGGAAGCTGTAGGAGTTGAGCCTGCTTCTCGAGAAGGCTCCGGCTCACCCCATGCATGCTAATCCTGTCGAAGTCCTTGGTGAGAGTAGTGACAAGAGCTGCAACTTCGAATTCCCCAGACTTCTGAACCTCCTGCAGTGCGAGGGAGCTGTCCTTCCCGCCGCTCCATGATACTAATACCTTCGGGCGTGAACTGTCCAACTTGCTCAGAGGTCTTCAGCGCGTATATCAAAGATGTCTACTTTGTCGTAGTTACTGATAGGAGGACGCCGTTGGGTTGTGTAACACCATCTGTCTCAAGTGTCATTTTGCCGTGCACAGCTGTCTCGAGGATTCTTACGTGGGCCTGCTTCAACCGCCCTTCTGTTGGAAGGTCGATGTTATGCTTCGGGTCGGGTCCACCGCTCGGGAGCCTATAAGTTGAGGCGATGGCTACCAGCGGTTGAACCACGCTCAAGAAAACCTTGCTTGTACCGCCCGAACTCCCGTGATGAGTGACCTTCAGAACTCGTGCCTTTAGAGCAGCACCCTTGTCTTTTACGAGTTTCTTCTCGTAGTCCATGTACACATCTCCCGTAAGGAGGAAGTTCGCATCTCCGTAAGTTACGCGAGCCCACACTGATCTGTACGCAGCCCCATGTCCGGTGCTACCATCCATGAATACCTCGACGACGGCCTTTGGTCCCAGGGCTGTCACGAGGCCTTTGGCAGGCACGACTGGTTTCAATCCCAGACTTTTCACCAAAGACAGCAGGTTTCTCGCGAAGACGGAAGGTTGTTCGCCGTTGTGATAGAAGGGAGTTCCGCCCTTAAGCTTCCCAGCGGTCTTCAAGAGTCGTAAAAATGCCGGAAGGGCATTGAGATGGTCTTCATGGGGATGAGAAGGAATGAGGAACTTGAGCGACAGAGAGTTTGTCTCGATCCAGTCGAACAGGGTATTTGCCACCTTATTATTCACGGGCACGTCCTCAGCTCCTCCGTCCACAAGTGCTGCTTCTTTCCCCTCTACAAGGAGAATCGCCTCACCCGGACCTACATCGAACATGACCAGGCGGAAGGTCGGGCCTGTGAAAGCAGCGCCTGCAGGTGCGACTTTCAGGATATTCTTTAGCCAATAGCGTAGAACTCTAGCCAATCTGGGCTAGCGCGGAAGCTTATCGTGTTTCAAAAGGTTTCCGAAGGACGCAATGACGAGGCTGTAGTCCCGGTGATCCGCTCTCTACATTGGCTGGATCCCGGGCTGAATCACAGTGAACTGGCAGAAGTCAATAATAGCAAGTGCGGAATAGAATTCTCGTCATTGACAACCGTGGTAGGGGCATCACCTGTCGCTACGAAGAATAGAGTCATGTTAAGATCGGGAGAGGCAAGCTTTGTTCGTTGCGGCGCGGACATTATTCTGACCGGACTATTCCGAGACGTAGAAGGAGAGGCCCGATGTCCCGTATGTGACGGAGTCATTCACCTGAATATCGAGAACAGGAGCATCAAGTCACTTGAGCCATCTAAGGCGCTACTTCACTACGTACAATACTATGTCGGGAATGACCAGACAGAGTTCGGCGTTGTGTGCGAGAACACACTTCTTTTTGACCGAAGAGAATGTCTCGACGCATGGAGAGAAGCCTATACTGGACCACCTAGCAAGGTGGTGACACCAGGGGATTTCTTGGCCGAAGTGTCCCCAACTCGAAGGGGAGGTGGCGGCTAGAACGAACCCATCGGCGAATCAGCATGACCTGGACGACCTAGTCTTCTTCAAGATGGGGGCGATGTCCTTCCAAGAGAAGGAGATCCCACCGGAAGTCCTGAGGGACATCCTGCGGGCCTCCACCTCAAGTGCTTGGCTTGGCAGGTGGAGGCTGCTGTGCGTCACAGGCGAGGATCAACGCATCAAAGTGGTGCAGGTGTGGCAGGACGCTCTCAGAAAGATGGGACGGATCAAGGACGTAGAATTCATCGAGAGATGGAAGGTCGCTCCTCTGTTCGTAGCGTTTTGTCAGCCGAAGGATTTCCAGCCCTTCCAGTGGGTCTCCGCAGAGTACGCTAGAATCTACGGAATCCAGGAAGTGGGGGCTGCAGTCAGGAGCATCGAGCTCAAAGGACTTCAGCACGGCATCGGTCTGCACGGAATAATGGGCCTGGTCGTCCCCGAGGTCAACGGCGGCGTCAAAGCCATGCTGGACATTCCTGAGGATCATGACATCGTCTTCTTCGGAATCATGGGCTACCCGAAGGAAGAAGTAGAAAACACATTCCCGAAGCTGCGAGACGTCTCGTTCAGTGAGAAGTGGGCCAACCCCCTCCAGCTAGATTAGAGGTATGTCGACAAGAAATGTAGGCCGACAGCGTCATTCTCTAGACGCAAATCTTGGCGGCCTGCTGAGGAGACGAAGGAACGTCTACGGCTTCCTTCCGAAACCGATTCCTGAGGACATCCTGATGAAGGTGCTCGAGAACGCCACGCACGTGCCAAGCGCGGGGTTCACACAGGACTTCGACTTCGTAGTGGTCAGAGATGTAGCGACAAAGAAGAAGATAGCCGCGGCAGCGATGGAGGACGAATATGTCCGCCAGGGCGTAGCCATGAGAGGCTTCATCTCAGCCGCGCCGGTGGTAATCGTCCCCTGCGGCAACAAACCGAGGTTCGAAGCGAAGTATGGCAAGCCTGCGGAAAAGAACGCTCGCCTTCCATGGTGGCTGATAGACGCTGGGTTCGCCTCGCTAGCGCTGATACTCTCTGCGTTCGAGGAGGGTCTAGCTGCTTCATTCGTTGGAGCTGTCGATGATGACAGAATCGTGAGTGCGCTCGGACTTCCCAGAAATGGGTCGGTGATGCCCTTGGCTGTCATCCCGATTGGCTACAGGGACCCAAGCGAGAAGCCTGCATGGAAGTCGAAGAGGAGATCAAAGGGAAGGATCCCTAGAAGGCCACTTGCCGAAGTAGTGCACTGGGACAAATGGTGACATCTACCACTCCATCCAAGTCCAATTTCGTCACAGATTTAGTTCGAGCCCGATTGGTGTCGCATCAGGTCCGATTCCAACAAGGAACGAACCCGGCATAACGTAACCACTTCCAGCACCAAAAGTGGTGCGACTCCCGTAGGTCCCAAATGCTCTACCTGATTCTTGCTTCCCTCGACGCGGGCTTGTATGGAGTCCGACCAGCCCGCAACACGGATGATACCTGGACAAGAGTTCGAATCTAACCTGACCCGAAACCAGAGCCGGCACTGGGTTTGAGCCTGAATTTCCGTCAAGGATAGTTGACGAGCCCCTTCCGGCCCATTCTGCGTCCCGAACCCTCACAGGGTTCGAAACCTGGCTCTTATGGGACATCAGGCGCACACGGTTCTCACTTGATCAAATTGCGAGGTTGCGGTTGCCGAGACCCAACACAATCTATTGTGTTGAAAGGACTCCAGAACCACACCATACGAGTCGCCGTACAATCGACGGGACTTCCGACCAAAAAAATTGGTTGGAAATTCTTGCTTCTTGTTCGTCGAACACTTTCATCCAACGTGCTCGAGCGTCCTAATCCTAATCTTCCAAACGGTTTTAAGGCGGGGACCTAGTCAAAACTCAATGACCTCCCTTGAGAGCAAAGTGGTCTCTATCGAGAGACGCCTTGAGGAACTCGAGGAAACCGTAGAGTTGCTCGGCGACAAGAAGACCACTCAGAGCATCGCCAGAGGTCTTAAGGACCTAAAGAAGGGGCGATTCCACAGGTACACGGACGTTGGCGAACTCCTCAAGGGAATCAAGCACGTTTGAGCTATGTCTTCGTTTCGACAGCTAACTTCGAACGAGGCATGAGACGGCTATCCCCCGATGATTTCAATCGCAGCAGGCAGACGCTGAATGACATCGCCGAGGACCCTTACTCCTTCAAGGAGCTCAAGGGTAGGTTCAGGAACCTGAGGAGCGCACGCTTCGGGAACCATCGAATCATTTACACGGTCATGGAATCGAAGGAGGAGATTGTCTTGTTGGCAGTAGAGCCCCGCAAGTCGGCATACGACAGATGAGTCCAGGAGGCCCAACTCAGAAAGACTGTAGGGTCGCCGGGATTTCCGCCAGGTTCTCAAGTTGAATTCGGGAATTCTGTTTTCGGTCAGTCCGAAGCTATCAAGACCGTTAGGTTAGGCCCGACCGAACTCTCACAGGTGCAAAATCCCCGAGTCCGAAATCGTCAGGGTCCACAAAGAGGGCTGGTATTCGAACCCTTCCAGGGTACGCACCCCTTCCGGCCCATTTTGAATCTCACAGATTCGAACCCTTGATTTCGAGTCTGATTTGGGCTACGAAATTGGTGCAGGCCCCTTCCGGCCCACTCTGCGTCCCGAACCCTCACAGGGTTCGAAACCGGGTTCGTCTGGCGGCATACGGCGCGCATGGCTATCGTTCAACTAAATTGCGAGGTTGCGGTCGTCGGGATTCCAACACAACATATCGTGCTGATAGACTCTCAAGCCCTCTCTCTAATCGGCCCATAAGCTGTTCTTGCAATTCGGAAGCGTCGATGACGGACCTCCCTCTCGCAAGGAGTTCACGAACTCTAGCACAAGAAGGCTATATTAGAGGAGACTCGTCCCTGCATAGGCACCACGAACGGTGAACCTCCGTTGAGGGGCCTAGGAGAAAGCGGACTACACCAGCCTACCTACACCGAAAAGATGGTGACCCTCCTCCGACTACCATATGTTCTAGGCAGTCTGCTCTTCGCCTTCCTCTTCAGTCCCGTTGGGGCCCTTCCTTTCGTCCTTCTTGAAACTGGCGACCTCAACAGGGCAGGCAGCATTGTCCTTGCTGCATCGAGCCTCGAGTCGGTCGAGAACCCCTTGCCACTGGTCGTAACGTACTACGCACTTTTCTACGTCGTGGTCTTCTTCCTTGCATACATCGTCAGATACCTCAGACTCAGGATACTGCAAGCCGAGCCCGCGCTCGTGACTGTGCTGACCGAAGGGGAGGGCACCTTCCACAAGGCTTTCCACCGGACAACGTCGACCTGGCAGCCAGCGCTCTTGGGGCTGGTCTTCCTCGCCGGTTCCCTCTTCAGCCCCATCTTCACTAGCATCTATTCCGCTCTTGGCCCGGTATCACGCGCTGATTTCGTTGTTGTCTTCGCGGTCGTCTCGTTCATGCTCACGAACTTCGTGTGGGTCTACTTCAGTTCTATATGGGGCGTCCGCCAGATTGGAAGGAGCTCCTTGAGGCTGAAGACCTTTCGTGAGGACAGAACCTTAGGTGCCGGTCCGATGGGTTCGCTTTCATTATTCCTCGCGTTCGGGTACTTCGGAGGATTGGCCTTGTTGCTCCTCCTCTCGCTGATTTCGCCAGTCCCCGGTTTCAGAAGTTTGAATCTCTTGGGTGGGTTCGTGGGGGCACTCGCCCTCGGTATGGCTCTGTTCTTCGTGCCATTGAGCAGCGTGCACGGCAAGATGCTTGAGGAAAAGCAGCGCGAACAGAAGTTACACTTGGAGGAGTACAACAGGCTTCTCCAATCTTTCAAGGAGGGCGGCAACCCTCCCGAGCGGAGAGGGGAGGGCCGGCTGGACGCCCTTCTGCTGCATGAAATAACGGGGAGGCGAATCGCGGCGATTCCCACGTGGCCCTTCGACACAGGAATAATAGGGCGACTAGCTGCGATCCTTCTTTCGGTTTCGGCAATCCTGATTTCGAAGTTCGTCCAAATCGCCTTTCACATTGGATAAGACATTAGGTTAGGATTTCTCCCGCTTCGGAAAGCAAGGACTTGTGGTCTCAATATGTGCGGTCGCCGGGACTACCGCCTGGGTTCTCAACTTAGCTCGGAATTCCGATTCCAGTCAGTCCAACACCATCAAAACTGCTAGGTCAGATTCGGCCAAACCCCCACAGGTGCATTATGTCAGGGTTCGCAATGGTTACCCCTCCACCAAATCGTCAGACTCGAACCCTGCCAGGGTACGCATATCTTCCGGCCCATCCGCTTCAGCTCACAGCTTTCTTCACGAGCACGGCGATCCTTGCCTCTTCGGCGGCAGTCAACCCCTTCAGCGCGAAGGCGGACGGCCACATGGCGCCTTCGTCGAGGTTCGCCTTGTCGCTGAAGCCGAACGTCGCGTACCTCGTGTTGAACTTCTGCGCTGCTTGAAAGAAGCAGACGACCTTGCCGTCCTTGGCATACGCGGGCATCCCGTACCAGAGTCTCGGCGAGAGGGCTGGCGCGCTGTCTTTGATGATAGCATGCAGCCGCCTGCCCATGGTGCGATCCGGTTCCGGCATCTCGGCGATCTTCGCGAGCACGGCGCTCTCCCCGTCCGCCTTGTCCCTCCCTGGTCCGAGGCGCGCGGCCGCCTTCAGCTCTTGGATGCGCTCCTTCATCGCGACTCGCTCCTCGTCCGTGAATCCGTTGAACTTCTTGCTGATCGCGGTGGTGCTCTTGGCGGACTTCTGCGTGCCCTTCTGTGCGGGTTTCATGGGATTGTATTCGTCTTCAGGGCTTAAAAATGCCTTTCACGAGGTCGTTCATTGCGTTTCAATAAGCTTCGTCGGGCCCCTGTTGTAGGGACCGCGCGCAACCGTCAGAGCCCGCATTCTCCATGTGATCGAATCCTTTCGCGTTCGACACGAAAGGGAATACTTGGTAACCTCGAACGACAGGCTATTGGTCTTAAAACCTCCGTTCACGGCGGGGTGAATTCGTTTCCGGCTTTGGAAATCGGCCGGCCGAACTTAACGTCTACCGTCTTGACCGGTGGGGCGAGCGGTTTTGGCTCGAGTGACGGTGCGCCCAGCGGTCTGGGCTTCGATTCTGTCGGCAGCCTCTGGGTGGCCGACTCGTCCAATAACCGCGTTCTCGAATTTCTGGCCGGTCCCACTGCGAAAGCTCCTGTCCACGGACAATCACCGCTTGGTTTGGGATACACACTCAACCCCAGAGGGTTAAGAAGGCTTATCTAATCAAGTCCGGCCTTGGCTTGCCGAAGCATGGATCGGAGATTCGCAGTCGCAGCATGTCTCCTTGTGTTGTCGATGTTGATGCTGAACTCTCTCGCACTACCGGCGTCTGCGTCGAAGTCCCGCCAGCTCTTGATCTCCGTGCAGGCCTCCTCGCCAGTGTTCGCAGGACAGACGGTCCAGATTTCGGCTACGCTGCAGTACAGCAACGGCACAGCCGAGGGAAACAAGGCCTCCTTCGCGGGGTCGCATGTCTACTATCCCAACGGGACGGCCGTGGCCCTTTCTGCCACTCCCACGGTGACAGCGCCGGAGCTGGTCAGATGGGGCTACATTCTGCCGTCCAACGCACCGAACGGTCTCTACAGTGTCACGATAAGGGCAACACTTGGTCCGAACGCCACGTGGGGACAGGCCTCGTTTACTGTCAACAACCAGATCGCCTCCGCTAACGGTCTGAACGCCATCTCATCCCAGCTCAGTTCGGTCAGCTCCCAATTGGGCTTGCTTTCCTCGGATATGAAGGAGAACTTCACAGACACGCTGAACGCCGTGTCAAGCGACTTTGCAAGCATGCAAGGGCAGGTCGGAAGCCTGTCTGCAAGCATGGCAGAAAACTTCACAGCCCTGTCAGGGACTTTGGCGACAATCGGGGGCAGCATAGGCTCGCTCGCGACCTCTGCTTCAGTGTCCGACCTCAAGGCGACCGTTCAGAGCGACATCGGCGGAATCAACAGCATGATTGGCTCGATTGCAACTTCGGCACAGGTGAGCGCGATCAGCTCGGGGGTGCAGAGTCTCCAAACCCAGGCCTCGAACATTTCAAATGTGGAGAACTACGTGCTCTTGCCCGCGATGCTGGCCGCAATAGTGCTCATTCTGATCGTGCTCATAAGAAGAAGATAGTCGTTCGGCCGTCCCGAGCGGGAGGTGCATCATGCTAGGATGTTATGTCCGGTCTTCGTCAACCGACCAAAGTCCTCTTCAGGACTTTGACATCAAGTACGACGTTCGCCGCTAGGGCTGTCGAGGTAGCGAGGAGCCCCCAGACAAGGAGGGCGTTCGGCTCTGACCCGAAGAGTTTCGTCAGGGAGTCAACGGGCCCGGACGTGTGGATGGCGTGCCTGAAGAGTCCCAGAGCAGCTACGCAGACGGTCCCGAAAGTCGAGAGGAACAGCTGCGCCCCGAGGCTCCCGAGCTCGAAGATGTCGAAGACAACGTACCCGAAGATGATCGCCACGGTGCCGAAGACCACGACGGAGGGGTCAATTTGATAGATCGCAGCACCGAGCACGAAACATGACGCGGCGACCACGAACGCGAGGACCTTGTTGCCGAACCCTCCCGTCCCCGCCCGTGACCGAAGGGAGGCTCCGGAAAACGTGATTATGCCAAGGCTGATGAGCACCATGAAGTCCGTTATCTTGACGAGGAAGTCCTGGCCCTGGATGGCGAGGAGCAGCACTGCGACGAGGGTGAAGATCCAAGAGAGCTTCGCCACCGATATAGGCATGTAGCCGTCCTCCCCCAAGGCCCCGAGGTGCCTCGCCGCAGCTAGGAATGCCGGGACGAATGTCGTCACGGTGGCGATGAGAAATGCGACCCCAACCAGGAGCCCCTGGCCGGGTCCCAATACTGTCTGGGCCAGATAGACAGCCGGGACGTGCGCCGAACCGAGCGCCGAGGCGTCCGGATGCGAGGCGAAGACAGCCAGACCGTAGACGATGTTCAGGGCGGACGCAATGATGACGCTCAAAACCATGGCGACCCCAAGGTAGGTGGCTCTGGCCACCGTGAACCCCCTCTTGAGCCATGATGCGATTGGAATCGGAGAGCGTTCGACCGAATCTTTTTCCAGAGCCTGAATCTCCTGGAAACCAAAGAAGAGCAAGTACAGATACCCGGTGTTCACCACGAGGGCCGTGACCCAGTCGCCCCCCGAAGGAAAGGTCAGCAGACCACCCAGGTTCCATCCTGCTGCGCCTCCCAGCAGGTATGAGTGATACGCAAGAATGGAGACCAGCGCGGCGGTCAGTATCGCCTGGATCGAGCCTATCCCCTTCAGAAAGCGCTGCTCGAACAGGACGTTGATGATTGCCCACGCAAGGAACCCGGCGCCCAGGACATAGGTCGCGGAGGTCGCAGCGGATTCGCTCACCCCGTACCCCGTCAGTATCCCCGGCATGACCTCGAAGTCGAACAGCAGGAACACAATCTGAGCGTAGGCGGCCAGAGCCGTGTTTGCGATCCACATGGAGAGCCTGGCTACGAAGTACCTCACGCTCTTCCCACCCCAGGCGAGTTTCGTGAATGACGGGCCCCCTACCCCCTCGAGTCCCAGGCCCTTAGATTCGGCATACATGTTGGCATAGACCTTGGCCATCGCGACGGAGAGCAGAGTGGCGATGAGGAGGGATAACACCGACACGAACTCATACTCCTCGATGTTCAGGGGTATCAGGATGAATAGGGGGGAGCCCAGCGTCGCACCCACTCCAATCGCCAGCACGGTCCCGAAACCATACACGGGCTTTCTGGGCAGGGTCGGCCGGAGTTTGACGAACCTCGCGGCCAAGGACTCAGGGAGCTGGAAGACGAGCGCGGTCCCGCACAGAGCCAGGCCCACCATCGCGAGGACGGCGACGACGTCTCCAGAATCGTATCTTCCCTGGACGGCGAGGAAGCTCAGGTCGTCGAAGGCGTATCCGAGAGCGACAATCAGCGCTGACACGCCGATGCACAACCCCGCCGCCTTGACCGAAAGCGCGGCGAGCAACAGCCGGCCTCTGCGCACGGTCGTCCCTATTCACCGGTTCTGATCGAGAGTCCCATTTCTCTGAGGCTGGCGGCCGCCTGCCTGAGGGTGTGGAACGCGCCAAGCATGAGCGAAGCTCCAAGCGCGAATTCAATGAAGCCCGCGTACTGGTACAACGGGGAGTTGGCGATCGAGCCGTAAAAACCCCCGGCAAAGAAGTTCAGGAGGTCCTGGGGGGAGGTAATCCCTGCCATGACAGGGAGCAGGGCGACCGTTCCCGCCACTATCAGCAGTGATGCCATTATGAGCTCCCCAAGCGCGATTGCCAACAGCCTCCTCGACTCCGGCTTCTGTTTTCCCTGAAGCGACCTGACAAAGCGCTGGAGGCTGTCGTCATGCGACTCGATGAGGGCGCCTCTCAAGGAATTCTTCAGCTCCTCTTCCGTCCCTCTTAGGAGCACGAAAGCCTTGATGTCAAGGATCAGCCTATCCAATAGGTCGTCTGCCTTCCCCTCTTCCCCGCCCAAGCCTCTCTCCCAGAGGCTTCAGGACTATTTCTCCCTTGGCCCCCTCAGAGAGGTTCTGTCTCGTCTCTGGGTGTTCCCTGAGGGTGTTTCAGGGTGGGTGGCGGAAAGACTTGTCAGAACAGCCCGCTACCGTGCAAAAGGCCTATTGACAACTCCACCCAGAACCCCAAGAAGAGCAAAGGAAACAAGTATCCAAGCTTCCTCGTCTCTATCGTTGGATTCAGAGATACGTCCCAATGGTCTCTGACTACGTGAACTCCCTCGCTCCCCATTTATCTGACACTTGGCATGCTGACGAGGTGTTCGTTAAGACTCGGGGAGGTAGCACGGTCAGCGTGAGAGGTCGGGGAGAAGGAGAGATGACCATAGGCTACCTTTGGAATGTGATGGACAGGAAGACCCGATTCTTGCTTGCCTCGGAACTTACCAAGTTCAGGGATGTCGGTGGAGCAGACCGAGTCTTCAGGAAGGTAGTTGCCAACGCCCACGAGAACAGACCCGTGAGAGTCTTTACAGATGGACTGAAGGCCTACAACGATGCGGTCAAGTTCTCCCTTCCGCACTCCCAACATGTCCCGAAAGCGGGGCTGAAGAAACCTCATGCATCGAACAATCGCATAGAACGACTGAACGGGACGGTAAGGGAACGGGTGAAAGTTCAACGCGGGTGGAAGAGTCTGAAGACCCCTCTCGCGGAAGGGCAAAGGATACACTGCAACTTCGTGAAGCCTCACAAGGCCTTGCAGGGGGAGACGCCTGCCCAAGCCGCAGGCATAGGAGTCGATGGCGAGAACAAGTGGATGGAACTCCTTAAGAAATCATTGGAAGTCAAGCGCGATTCTTGAGCAACCTCGGGGAAAGCCCGTTCATAGAGCATCTTCTTACTCTTGGGGGCCTACTTGCTGTATTCCTTGGTCTGTCTCTTCAATCCAACGTGATTAATCAGCCCCTAATCTTCATGGGAACTACCTTCGCGGTCTCGGCTCTCTTGACTTACACGACGTTTCTCTTCGGCGAGAAACCCACGAAATCCAAGGTGGCAGGCTATCTTCGCATAGCCATCTACTCAGTGCTTGGAGGCTCGTTCAGTGGGATTGTGTTCTTGGCATACAGCTACGCCTTTACTGGTGCTGGGGCGGGAAACATCTACGAGGCGGTAGGAATAATTGGCGTGCTGACGGCTTTGTTCTTTGTTCTTTACCGATTCATATTGAGGGTGTTGGAGAAGCAAGACTCGGTCAGAAACGAGGTGCGGTGAGGAACCATGACGACGCTCGAGAGCAAGTCGGATGAGATTGAAGAATTGCGTCGCGAAGTAGCTCGTCTGACAAGCCTCAGGGATGGAAAGGAAGAGGAGGTGGAAGCTTGGCATGGGGGTTTGAGCAAAGCGAGGGCGGAGAGTAGGTTCGGGAATACACAAGCAACTCCGTCCCTCGAAGAAATCGACACCTACACTCAAAGAATCCAAGAATACACCGAGAAGATTGTATCACTTGAGTTGGGCCTCCTGAACGAGAGCACAGACAGAATTTCTAAGTCCTCAATGCGACTCGAACTCCTGACAAGGGCTCTGATTGGGGCCACGGTCATCTTGATTATCTTGGCAGGGTTCTCGGTCTGGAAGGCTTTCTTTCCATGAAGGGACGGACACGCCAAACAGAAATAAATACCTCCTCGACATCTAATCAATCGCTCAAAGGCCTACAAAGGGTAGGGCGGGTGAGCAAAAGAGAATGACCATAACGAAGGCATACGTCAAACTGGACGAAGCAGACAAAGATGGCAAAAACATCGGCCTCAACAAATTCTTCAATCTCGGCGAAGGAGCGAAGACGAAGATTTTCTCCGTCAGGACACCTCCTAACAGAGACGAACCAATTGTCCGAGTAGAGTCCCACGCAATCAGTCGAGCGCTGGAAGTCGTTGGCTCAGGAGTCCTCTACGAAGATGACCTCTTGGAAGAGATTCCTAACCCATACGATAGCCGCGATTCGACTATGGCAAACATCTTCGAGAGAAATGGCTACGTCCAAGTCGAAGAGTTCGCAGAGAGTTAGCCCCTCTCTGCTCCCATTTTTTCTCAGGAGTCCTCGAACACCCACCCTGAAACACCCTCAGGGAACACCCAGAGACGAGACAGAACCCTCAGAGACAGCGAAAATGGTTTATAGGAGTCAGCGACGCCTCAGTCCCCGTTGGATGATGATGTTTCGTTACGACAGACTCTCACTCACCTTTTCGACGCGGTGAGGTATTCACAGAACGCGAAAGAACTTGAGAAGGCCGCAGCAAGCGCGGAAGGGGACCTGGAGGCTGACCTGAACAAGATTGACAGCCAGGCGGAAGAGGTCGCGAACCTCCTCTCATCTCTGAAGGAAGACCCCAACGAGTCGATGAGAGAGCTCTCCGAACAGGTGGTCGACTTCCTCTCAACGGCGAAGGAGCAGGCAAGGACGAAGATGGCAAAGAGAGCACGCGAGGCCATCCAGAACTCTCTCGTCGCAGCCTCCGTAGAAAGGGACAAGGCTGTGAAGAGCATCGAGGCCTACCTCGCATCGGACCCTCTTCCGGTCCTAGAGGACAGTGTCTCGGTACGGCTGGTTGAAGGCGTCTACCACGCCAGGGCCCGCTACGAGTGTGAAGGAGGGATGAAGTACGAATTCGGGCTAGCGGCCCAGAACTCGCCTATCTTCAGCGAGGAGGTCAACCTTGGACGCCTCGGGTACGAAGTAAAGGTTCCTGTCCGTTTCTCAAGGAGTGTCCTGAAAGGAAGGGTCCTCGGGTTCGAGAGGCTGGACCAGTACGCGCTGATCGACGCAGAGGCCTCCGGGGGCAAGATCCTGGCGAACTTTCAGAAGGAAGGGGACGGGGCGAGGTTCAAGGTCGTCTCTTCGGGGACCGAAGACCACGAGTTCATCAGCATGGAGTACAGCGACAAGGCCCACTCCGTGAACGTCATGAACGACCCCTCGCTCAGGGCTCATGTGGAGATTGCGACCATCAAGAAGATGATGGGCGACCTGGTCCGCGAACTGACCGACCTAGCGAAGAAGAAGGTCGCGCTTCTCAGCTTGTCCCTGGGAGGCCAGCAGTCCGTGCGCGCAGTCAACTACTATGAAGTCCTCCAGCTTGTCTTCGGGGTCTTGGGGCCCAAGTTCAAGGCGATAGTCAAAGGACTTCCCGAAGACGCGTCTTCCCCCGGTGGGACCGAGCTCACCCTGAAATTCGTCAGGGGGAGGCTCAAGGTCCTGGGGACTCTCGCCGCGCCGGTGTCACAGTCGATGGGACTCTAGCCGGTTCGGCAAGAACAACGGAATTAGAAAAAAGGGGGACCCTTGAAGTGTGTGGAAGGAGGAATCCTCCCCTCCTACATCTGACCCTTCAGGGTGTGTCGAGAGATGATTGCCCAAACTCCGGCAATCGCCACCAAGACTCCACCGGCTCCGCCGACGATGAAGCCCAGCACGGCGATTACGATGTTGAGGGCTTCGTCCCTGACCCGCGTGGAAGCAACCAGAGCCACTACACCCACGATCATCGTGAGGAGCGGTCCTGGAAACGCGAGGAGGTCGGTGAATGCCCTTGCGCCGGTCAGGCTGACTCCGAGCGCTGTTGCTCCGAAGGCAAGTGCGACGATTCCTCCTATCAGAAGGAGGGCTCGCGCAATCTGATAGCCGTCTTCCTGGTTCACTCTTTTCACCCCCGTTGAACCGCGGGTTCTAGGCAATCGTCATAATAGAGCGGGTTTGAACACATTCTTGCAAAAGAGGATGCAAAAACTCTAGGTCGAGTCACTAGTCTCGCGGAATCGTTTCGGGAAGACTCGGCCTACATGTGGTGGGAGGCCATCCACTTCTTCTCCTCGGCGTTGGGGGTCAGCTTGTACCCGACCGACCAGAGGAAGGTCCTTGCCGTGGAAGGGCCCACGTGCTCGAAGTGCTCTCGCAGAGCCTCCTGCAGCTTGTCCTCTTCCCTGCCGAAGGAATCGATGTATTTCTTGAACGAACCGTGCTCCTTCCTGATTCTCAGGAACTGCTTGGCGTTGCTCACCGTCGCCCTGACCTTCTTCTCGTTCCGGACGATCCCCTCGTCCTCCATCAGCCTGTTGATGTCGCGCTCGACGAAGCCGGAGACCTTCTGTGGGTCGAACCCCAGGAACGCCTTCCGGAAGTTGGGCCACTTCTTTTCAATCATTCCCCAGTTGAGCCCTGCCGTGAAGAGGGACCTAGAGAGCTGGTCGAAATACCCTGAATCGTCGGATGGCGGCTTCGTGTTCCACTTCGGAGACATGCGCCTACGAGCAGCGCCCCCCGGTATTTATGCCCCCCAGACCCGGGTTCCATTGTCGTCACAGGCGTCGAACCGAAGGCATAGCCTACTGCCCCGTCTGCGACAAGAGCACCACTTTCGTCTTGCTCTTCCCGGCCACCACAGTGATCCGGTCCTTTCTCGTTACCCTGACCCCTCCCCTCCCCATCTCGGCCCCGTACAGGCGGGCGTCCGCCGGCCTCGTTATCCACAGCTCTACCTTGCTCCCCCATGGGACGCTGTAGCGGAGCGGGCGTGCATCGGAGCCCGAGCGCTCGGTAAACGTCGGCACGATGTGGCAGATCCCGATTCTGTCGGTCCCGAGCTCGGCGTGGGCGTCCGAGTTCAGGGACTCTCCCCTGATCCTGTCGGGATAGGAGTAGTAGCCAGTCGAGCCCGCCGCGGTCGTCACGACGACACCGTCGCCTATCGCTGACTCCTCCATTTCCCCCTCCGGACCCGTGACCCTGACCTTGTAGCGGAGGCTGTTGCTCTCATCCCCCCTCTGGAGGTAGACGTCGGTGAAGACCTCGCCGAGGCTCTTGCCGTCCTTGAAGACCTCGAGCCGCGAGTACTCTCTTACCGAAAACTCTCCGCGCTTCAGCTTCCCAAGCGCCGAGGGGAGCTCGTCAAAGTACGCCTGTGCCATGTACGCCTTCGACCCGGTGACCCTGCTTGACCTGACGCCTACGAACAGAAGCGGCTCAGATTCTGCCCGCCCATACTTGGAGAAAATCCCGTCCCCCCCGACCACGATTCCGATGTCCGGCTTCCTTGAAACCACCTTCATCCCGGAGGCCCTGAGGACCGCCTTCAGCTCTGCCGGACTGACCTTGGGCCTCTCCTCGTCCAGAAGGGCTTTGACCTTCAGCTAGACCACCTTGTTGTCGACGAACTCCAGCATGCTGCCGTCCCCGCTCTTCTTCCCCCCAGAGTCGATGAACCGCGATGCCTTCGCGCCCGCCTCGTCCTGCGTGGGGGAGGAAGTCCCGAGAAGCCCCATCATCTTCAACGAATTCTCCACGGCGAATCCTCTGAAGTGGTTGTTGAAGTAGCCGTAGGTCTCCTTGACCCTCGCCCTGACCTCCTGAACCTTGGGGATCCAAGCCTTGAGCTCCGACTCTCGGTACCTGTAGTTGTACCACGGCCTCGTCCCCCTGCCGTGCCACCTGATGAAAGCGAAGTCTGCGGTGGTGACCGTGTCCGGAGGCAAGAGGGGCTCGTCAACGATGACGTTTGCCACGTTCTTCTCTTTCAGGAGCGACCAGACCTCGTCCCTCAGCCAGGAGGGGTGCCTGAACTCGACCGCGAACTTGATGTCTTCGGGAACGACCTCGAGAAACTTCTCGAGCGTGTTGTGGTCGGTCGCGTACGAGTAACTCGGCGGGAGCTGAATGAGCAGGGGCCCGAGCTTTCCTGCCGCTATCAGGGGTTTCAGGAGGCTCAGGAACCTTACCAGGTCTCCCTCGACCCCGCTGCCTAATTCCAGCCGCTTGTCGTGGGTGATGAGCCTGGGGAGCTTCGCGGAGAATACGAAATCGTCGGGGGTGTGCTTCGCCCACCCGAACACCAGGCCCCTCGAGGGGTAGGCGTAGAACGTCGAGTCGATCTCAGCCGTCCCGTATATCTTGGAATAGAACGACAGCTTGTTGGTCGCCGAAGTGGGGTAAAAGACCCCCGTCCACTCTTTGTAGGACCAACCGGAGGTGCCGATTTGAAGGTCTGGCATCCCTTTGAGCTCGGCGTCTCTGAGCGAATTTAAGCTGATGGGTATCTGAATGGCCTATGGTGCCGCCCTGCGAAAAGCGGGTCCCGAATTCCGGCCGCCTTGAAAGCCTCTATCCGCGCCCTGCACCCGTCGCAGTTCCAGCAATGCCTGTCGCCCTCGCGGTGGCAGCTCCAGGTCAACCCGAACGGGACGTCAAGTGAAGCTGCGAGGCTAATCACCCTCTCCTTCGACCTGTACTGGAGGGGCCTTAGGAGCCTGATCCTCCTCCTCTCGAGCACGGGGGAACCCTTTCGGAGGGCCCTCTGCATCGCGTTGAAGAAACTTCGAGAAGTGTCTGGGAAGACCTGAAGGTCGTCCCGGTTGTGCCCGCCGACAATCACGTCCGCCCTGACCTCTTCAGCAAAGGCTGCGGCAAGGGAGTAGAAGACCGCATTCCTCAACGGGATGTATGTCTTCGGCAGCGATCCAAAGGTCGCGCCGGGGATGTCCCCAGATTCGCGGAGGTCGGGGAGTTGGACGAACCGATGCTCAGCCAGCTCTTCGGCCTCGCCAACGGCGCGGGCCGCCCTCAATTCGCTTGCCGCGATCCCGTGGTAGGCGAAGGTCGGCGCCCGCACCTTGTAATCCCTGGCGGAGAGTCGGAGGCAGGTCGCAGAATCGATTCCACCTGAAAGCAGGACTACTGCTTCAGGCGTGGCGATTCCCCCTTGGTCCGATTAACGTTGTCGTCAGACGGCTCCCCCCGACAATTCGGTCCGAACCCATGAGGGCTCGTTATAGAATTTCCTCATCCAATCCGCTCCAAACCCAGGCTTCATTTTATAGCCAGCCTAAAGGGCCAGTCGAAGCGTGCGGCCGTGATCCAGTGGTTAGGATAGTGGCTTCCCAAGCCACTTGCCCGGGTCCGAATCCCGGCGGCCGCACCTGTCCTGATCACGCTCGTGAGGCGCGCCGCCCGCCCGGCGATCGGATTCTAGTCTATCATCAAAGCCTTTAGAGTGATTCCAGAGCTTCAATCGCTTCGGAAACACGTTTCTTCGGGCGAGCTTGCGATGAAAATGTCTTCCTTACCAGGCCATCCTTGTCTATGACAAATGTCACGCGTCCCGGCACCAGCCCGAGCCAAGACTCCGCGCCGTAGGCCTCCCTGACCTTCCCTCCATGGTCGCTCAAGAGGGGAAACTCGACCTCGCACTCCTGTCCAAACGACTTGTGCGTCTCCGTCGAGTCGGAGCTTATTCCTAAGACCTCCGCTCCCATGGATGCTATCTTCTGGTAGTTCGAACTGAACGTTTTGGCCTCGGCCGTGCATCCCACGGTGAAGTCCTTCGGGTAGAAGTAAAGGACTACGTTCTTTCGACCCCTGAAATCACGAAGCGAGACCCTGCGGCCATCTTGCGATGCCAGCGAAAAGTCCGGGGCCGCGTCCCCTTCTCTGATCTTTTCCGCCATGCCGTGTTGGTCCTGCGGAAGGCTTTACGGATTATGTGCCTTCCGTGATTTTCTTCAGCTGGAGCCCGCCGTTGCGTATCTCCAGCTCGTAGACCTCGTTGACGTCCAGCCTCATCCCGAGCATGTCATACTCGGTCTCTGTCAGAATCATTGTGACCTTGGCGAACCCCATGTCCCTTAGCTGGGGCATGAGCCCCATCGATTGGAGCTGCGTCACCATACCCTGGATTACCCTGCCCTCGTCGCTGGGAGGAAAGCCTTCAGGGCGCCTGGAGTCGCGGACCTCAACAAGCTCGATTTGCTTCGCGGGGAGCCCAGTCAGGGGGTCCGTTACGCTGCTTATCCTGTTCACCTTCACCTTTGCCATTCGAACCACCTCGCCTGGACGGAGTATAAACGGATTCTTCGTTTCCGGTTCATTTGCGGAAGCAAACTTCGCCTATTCGGAGGGACTGCTTGTTGCGGGTTCCCCTTGCGCCGTGTCCGCGGGCATCTGCTCTTCCGTCTGCTCGCCCTGTGACTGCTGCTGGCTCGCCATTATCTCCTCGACGTCGTCGGGGGATAGGACCCTGGCCATCGACAGATTGACGAGGCTGTTGGCAGATGCCTCACCCGTAAGGCGGCCGAACCTTCCCCGCTGCTCTCGCCACTTCAGCTTGGTATTGCCCGTCTTGGAAGTGTAGATTATCCCTAGTATGTCCCTCGCGTTGATGAACGTGATGTCTCTTATCTTCTTCAGGTCGACCTTGTCGACAGCTTCGACATATATCGAGCCCTGGTTCCCCTCTTTCTCTGGGAAGACCTCCGGGTCGCGGAGGTACGATTCCGGTATGAAACTTCGGCAGGTGCTGTTGATCAGGAACCTTCTGAAACCCTCTAGGTTGCACGTAAGGTCGAGTTCCACCAAAGGAATCCGCCTTTGCGACCGAAACGGACTCGGGTTATAAACTAATTTCCGTAGTTACGCAGATTGACCTTCGTGAAGGCGGAACATTGTGGGTTCTCCCACTCAAGATCTTTCTCATGATGTCAATCGGGCTTATCCGGTCATCACCCACAAAGCAGTCGTGACAATGCTGAAGATTAAAGGATTGCCACCATCCAAAGAACGCGTGGCCCTTCGATTTCTAATCAGAGTCCGCTCGACGTCAGGGAGAGAGAACTTCCTCCGCAGCATGAGGTCCCTCGGTTCGTCTCTCGGTCTGCAGGTCCGCAATCCGAAGTGGACGTCGTATGGAGCACTTGAGGTCGACGTCTTCCCCCCGACGGACGAGGATTTCCAGTTGTTCATGGCCGCTCTCGAGCCACTGGGCACGATAGAATTCCATAGGAACCTGAACGAGGCCCCGAGGCACGCCACCGAAAGCGAGCTGTTCGCAGAGGCGCGCTCTCTGTTCAACTCCGAAAGATACTGGGAAACCCACGAGGTCCTCGAAGGGGTGTGGCGGAGAATGGAGGGCGAAGAAAAATCCAGTGTCCAGGGGGTCATTCTGGTCTGTGCGGCTTTCGTCCATCATCAGAAGGGCGAAGATGACGTCGCGCTCAGAGTCCTGTCCAGGGCGGAGAAACAGTTGCCCGCCGGCCGAGACAACTTCCACGGGCTCGATGCCAATACGATGAGAGAATCCGTGGCCCGAATACTTTCGACCAAGGTGTTCAGGAACTTCACTGTCTAGCCGAAGACCGGGAGGTTCATCGGGTGGGACTGCTCCGACACGGCCGTCCTAGACCTGGCCGCGACGAAATCGACGGCGGCGGTCAGGGCCGAAAGTAGCAAGGTAATCCAGAGGACGGTCGAGTCGATTTGGCTGGCGTTGATGAGGACCAAAACCCCGACCAGCGCGGAAAGGCCTCCTGAAACGTACAGGACGTTCCTGCTGAGGAAGAAACTTACGGCTGAGCTGCTTACGAGCGCACCGCCAAGCGCGATGATTGCGATCCCGAGATAGGAGGGCGGGGTGTAGGGGCAGCCCCCGAGGGGGCAGTGCATCGCAACCCCGTCGAAGTACGATGCGCCGAGCGTCCAGAATCCGGTGACAAGCCCCAGAACGCCTCCGACGGTCGATGACTTTACCATGTCACTTCATCGTCAGCCTGTAGTATCCCGCCTCGATGTTTTTGTTCAAGTTGTCCTTAACCAGGTAGACTCTGTGTATAGGAAGAAGGATTTCGGGTGAAAGGGTGTAGCCGTTTCCCACCACGAATTCGTGCGTGGAACCGTCGCGACAGGCATGGGTAATCTTCTTTCCGGGCTTGACGCCCAGGCTGTTCATGAAGACGTCTCTCTGGGTCGTGCAGGTGAGCACCCCCCACTCCTCGTCGTCGGCAATCGTCTCGAACCCGACGCTCGCCTTCAAGGGCTCGTTGTACCTCTTGTCGTCGCAGAAGAGCGTCTTGCACTTCCTGCAGCGCCAGACGTCGACCGCGCCCTGGAGATAGTTGTCCCTGTTGACGTTGACCATCCCGTTGAATACAATTTCGTGGTCACAGTCCGTCAATGCAGTCCCTCGCCCCTCCGTTTCGCCCTTTTCTCCGTTACGGCCTCGTAGAGAGGGATCAGCTCGAGGATCAGCCTGTCTACCCTCATCCTCCTTTCGTTGATTTCCCTCACCATGCTCTCTCTCCAGGTCCGGTAGCTGTTCGCCACTGCGAGCCTCGGGTGCACCGGGATGAATTCTGTCCCGTCCCCTGAGAGTATCACCATCCCGAACCCCTGGAGCTTTTTCATGCCGCCTCTCTTCTGCGAAACAGGTGCGGACCCGTTCTTTAGCAGGTCGAGGTACAGCTGGGCCTCCTCCGTCGTCAGCCCGACCTCGCTCTTCAGCCCGGAGACGACCTCCCCTTCGTCGCGCAGCGGCGGCGAATCCGTCTCCCTCGCCAATTTCATTACACCTTCGACGTCCCGGTGGAGTCCCACAGGAACTCGAAGTAGTCCCTTGCGAAGCTGGCGAGTCCGTGGTGGGACGCCCAGATCGCGAGCGGAAGCGTCCCCTGGTCTCCGCCGCCCAGCAGCAGCACCACCTCCCTCGAGTCGGAGATCAGCCCCCCGCCGTACATCGTCTTCCTCGTCCTCACCTCGGCGAACCTCGAAAGCTGCCCCAACCCTTCCTTCGGAAACTCGTGCGAAGTCAGGACCAGCGTCTTGACCCCCTTCTCCCTGAGCGCAGCCAACAGGGGTTCGATGCGCTCGGTGAACGGCCCCAGCTGCGGCGGCAGGGCCACGAGCAGTTCGGTCCTGCAGTTCAGCAAGAGGTTCTTGACCCGGGACAGGATCTCGTTCGTCCCCTTCATGATCCAGATGTCGGGCTTTTCCTGTTCCCCCCTGCTGACGTAAATCCTCATGAGTTCCTCGAGGGCGAACTGTTCTTTCTCCATCCTCTCCGTCTGCTGTCTCGACCTGAGCTCCTCCAGAGCGGTGTCCGGGGGCTTGGCGGTGTAGACGATTGGCCTGCTCTTCTGCTCGTCGACCCATCCTTTCTTATGCAGCGATTCCAACGCGCCGTATACCTTCGAATACGGGATTCTCGCCTCCCTGCTGATGTCGCTGGCGGTCATGGACCCGCCGCGCAGCAAGACGACATACGCCTTGACCTCGCTTCCGGTCAGCCCCAGTCCTTCGAGCGCGCCCCCCGCCCTTTCGCTCAGGCTCATGGCCAGCGCCATCGCCTTCACGCCTTTAACCTTTCACCCTCTGTAAAGTTAAAACGCTTATATCCTAAACAAGGGATGGTCCCTGAGAAGCGGTTAGTTTGGCACAAATTGCAGACGTCAGTCTAGAGCTCAGGAAACAGGTAGGAAAGGGGAACTTCATCAGACAGACGCAGTCGATATGTCCGGACTGCAACAGGATTCTCCCCGCAATCGTCTTCGAAAGAGACAGCAAGGTTTGGATGACGAAGACCTGTCCAGAGCACGGCGAGACCGAGGAGCTCTACTTCGGCTCGTACGAAATGTACAGCAAGTTCTCCCGCTACTGGAAAGATGGAAAGGGGACCCACGCTGCAAACGTCCCGCTTGACGTCTGTTCCTGCCCTGCCAACTGCGGACTGTGTTCCAACCACCTTTCGCACACGGGGCTGTCGAACATCATAGTCACGAACAGGTGCGACCTCACCTGCTGGTACTGTTTCTTCTACGTGAAGAAGGGGCTGGAGGGAGCGTACGTCTACGAGCCGACCCTAGACCAGATCAGGGAGATGGGCCGCACGCTGAAGTCGGAAAGACCGGTCGCGGGCAATTCGGTCCAGATCACCGGCGGAGAACCCACCATAAGGGAAGACCTTCCGACCATAATCAAGATCCTGAAGGAGGAAGGGGTCGACCACATCCAGCTCAACACAAACGGAATCAACCTAGCCCTGAACCCGGGCCTCGCAAAGAGACTGAAGGACGCCGGGGCCTCGAACCTGTACATGAGCTTCGACGGGACAACCCCGAAGACCAACCCGAAGAACCACTGGGAGGCTCCTTACGCCATCGAAGCGTGCCGCAGGCAGGGACTCGGCATCGTGCTTGTCCCCACCGTCATCAAGTCGATCAACGACCACGAGCTCGGGGACATTATCCGTTTCGGTCAGAAGAACATCGACACGGTTCACGCAGTGAACTTCCAGCCGGTCTCGCTGACAGGGAGGCTGACCAAGACCGAGAGGGCGAAATACCGCATTACGATTCCGGACTGCATCGAGAGGATAGAGGAACAGACGAACGGAGCAATATCAAAAGACGGCTGGTTCCCGGTCCCCTCGTGCTCCCCGGTGACCGGATTCATCGAGGCGTTCACCAAGAAGGAGCAATACGAGCTATCGATTCACTTCGCGTGCGGTGCGGGGACGTACGTCTTCAACGACCCGGACAAGAAGCGGCTGGTTCCGCTTCCGGAGTTCGTGGACATCAAGGGAATGATCGAATATCTGGACGAGAAGTCGGAAGAGATCTACTCAGGGACCAACAGGTATATGGTGGCTGCGAAGGTTCTCACCAAGATCTCATCCTTCGTCAACAAGGAGAAGCAACCGAAGAGCTTGTCCTTCGCGAAGCTGCTCACCGACGCGCTGGTTAAGCACGACTACTCCTCAGTGGGCCAGTTCCACCTGAAGAGCATGTTCCTCGGGATGATGCACTTCCAGGACAAGTACAACCAGGACGAGGAGAGGCTACAGCGTTGCGACATCCACTACCTGACCCCCGACCTGAGAATCATACCGTTCTGCAGCTTCAACGTCATCCCTGAATGGTACAGGGACAGAATCCAGCAGAAGTACGGCATGCCAATCGAGGCGTGGGAAGCCAAGACCGGAAGGAAGCTGGAGGATGGGCTCTACAGAGGAACGTTGAGGCGCGGAGGACACGTGCAGGGTTGCGGATGCGCAGCCGGCGAGCACGGTGAACCACTTCCGATACAGCCCATTACGGGGACCTAGCAGTCTCTTCCGAGGTCGACCCAATCGAAGGCATACTCCCCATATAGGACTCTTGCGCAGTCGGACCCTGACTGCGGGGTTCAAGTCTCCCTTTTCGCTGACGTTCATTCCCATCTTCCCGACGGAGTTCACCGCTTGCCATCGTTCTTCATACATATGCTAAATTGCTTTGAAGGAATCAAAGGCGAAGCGGCCTCTGCGCTCCTAACATGTGGGTCGAAGATGAAATCCATAATACACCCACGTCGACGCTCTAGATGGAATGGGCGACAGCGAATTCCAAAGGCTTGAGAAGGCTGAGCAGGACGTGCGGGCCCAAATAGCCCAGCAAAGGCAGACCCGCGACACCCTGAAGACCGAGTACGAAGCCCTTCGCGGTGAGTTCCTCGAGGCCTACAACGCGATTCTTACTCCTCTCAAGGCAAGCTTCGACAACCTGTTGGGCACCGACCCGAACAGCAAGCGCTCAGGACTGGGCGCTGCGATCGCAAGGTGCGCCGAGTCGCTCGAAGGCATCAATACTTCAGAGGACATAGCGAAATTACATTCATCACTCAAGGTCCGGGCAGCTGAGGCACTTTCAGTGTCGGAATCGACCATCGATCAGCTCAGGGGGATGAACGAGACAGCGCGGAAGCTTAACCTTCTGGTGCTAGGCGACGGTTCGAGAGACGTCCTCAGCGAGCTCCAGACGAGGAA
Source organism: Nitrososphaerota archaeon (assembly GCA_016200045.1). Classification (GTDB taxonomy): domain Archaea; phylum Thermoproteota; class Nitrososphaeria; order Nitrososphaerales; family Gagatemarchaeaceae; genus UBA183. The sequence continues at coordinate 257,322 of JACQFN010000016.1, forward strand.
GCTTCAGCTCGAACAGGAAGACGAAAGGCTGCGGGTGCTCCAAGAGCGGTACAATCGTTTCTTCGGGGACAAGAACAAGAAAGAAGAGTATAGCTAGACGCCTTTCCCCCAGCTAGACTTTCCGACCCGACTTCGTCTCGGAATAGGTAACGAATTCCTTCCCCAGGCGGAGCAATGGAAAACGTCTCGAGGAACTGATCAGATGAAACAACCTTGATTGATTCCCCTGCCCGCCACCCCTGGGAGATGTTCTCTACTCGGACCGTCGTGAAGTCCACGACGGTTGGGTCGGATGCCTCGTCACCCACGTATTCGTTGATGAAGCCTTCAGTATGGAACTGTCTAGGGACTGGTTTACCCAATAGATTGTCGAAGCTGTAGATTCCGAAGTCCTCATGGGCTTCGGGTGTGTCATTGGACGACTTCGCTTCGTAGATGCTTCTGTTCCTCGCCGTGATGAATCGGCCGTTGGGGTCGTACTTGTACTCTCGGGAGCTGAAACCAACCCCCGGTTCCCCTTTCGCACTGCCTTCCCATCTTCCCACCAAGAACCTGATTCTTTCCCACGGGTCCTTCTTTGACATCGTGGCTGGAACGATGACCCCCCTTCTAAAGGGATTTCAGCTTACTCGCTTCAAGTGAATCGAAGCCTAGGTTCCAATTACGATTGCTGTCCCTCTCAGGGAAGCCACTAGAATGTTCCCGCAGGTCGCAGAAC
>JACQFN010000015.1 GCA_016200045.1 Nitrososphaerota archaeon
CTGGGAGAGGGCCGGGGTGAGGGCGGCAGTCCATACGCTTCCCTTGAAAAAAGGCGCTGTGAGCGAACCACATCATTCCATTGCGCCTTCTTCTACTCTCCACTTTCTCCTGTCAACTCTCTCGCGCAGCGCCCAGCGCTCCTTGCGATTCACGATCCGCACCGTCAGCCAGACGCAGAAGGCGGCGAAGGTGGCGGCGAAGATCGAGAGGGCTGTGGCCATGGGCGGCATCTTACCGATGATCGGCCGGATTCAGGAAGACGACTTGTTCGCACCACGTCGCACCGTCTCGCACCAGATCGACTCGCGTCTGCTGCGCTTTGTGCTGCGCTTTTTCGGGTGGCGGTGGGGCGGGCTCACCGTGCCCGGGGCACCGCCGGCGATCCAGACAGGATCGGTTCGATCGCGACGTTCTGGAACACCTTCGCGATCCCCAACCGCGTTTTGACGTCCAGTGCCTTTTCAATCTGCAGCTCATCCAGCACGACACGTGATCCGTCCGCGCGACTGCCAACCACACGGCATAGAACTTCCGACACGCTGGAGCCTTTAATCACTGACGTTGCCTGCTGAGCAGGCATCGTGCGACGAACGGTTTCCATTTCAATAATTTGTTGGCACAAGTCGACGCATTCGTGGCAAATGTAGTTTTTGCGCGGCCCCTCGACCAACGGGCCTACATCTCGAAAGCTCTTTTCGCAAAAAGAGCAGGACGCCTCGCTGACAGCATTTTCGACGAATTTCATGGGATGATTCTACCAAAAAGCGGATTCGTCCTGCGTGAGAACTTCGGCCTGAGCATCAGCGTGCATGCGGTCAGTCTACCCCTGCCAGCTGTCAGGTAGAATCCGAGTGCTGCGCTTTTTCGGGTGGCGGAGGGGCGGGCTCACCGTGCCCGGGGCACCAGATTCAAGCCGATCTCAGCCGTCAGAGCACCTTCGAAACACGCTCAAGGTACCAGACATCGGGAACGCCTCGGCCCGTCATGGCGGTGATTTGGGGTTCAATACGATCCACCGAGGGTTGAGGAGGACCGAGCGACACTTCTAACGCTGCGACGCATTCACGCTGTGTCGCCCCGGTCCAGAAGAACTCGTGGACCTGCGCGGTACTATCGTGAGAGATCGCCATCGTGTCTGAGCCGAGGGCTTCGGCGATGGATCGAAATGCTGGCAGGTGCACGCGACGAAGAGGTTCAATGCTCAGGAAGCCGCTCCACCGTGCGCCGGTATGGATTCGAGACGCGCAAGGAGTAATATCGAGCCAGAGCGAGCCTGGGCCTGCGTAATGAATGCAGTCTTCGAGGGCTTCATCTATTGCCCACTCCGAGGCGTCTCGATCGTATTCCTCGACAGTCCGCCAGTATTCGGCAACGGCACGGCAGAGCGGCTCGGTTCGCCGAAGGCGCGTCAGAGCCTCTGCTGTGTCGCGCCACGACAGCAGGTTGTGTGCGAGAAATACGGTAATGCGTGTGCCCATAGCTTAACCGGCTACGCGAGAGCGACCGTCAGAATCTCATCGTTTATGCTTTCGATCCGAACGAGGACATCATCGCCGACGCGAATGTGGCTCCCGTCAGAATGACGAAGATCAAGGAAGCATTGCACCCCCTGTGGGTGACTCAGGTCGGCGCAGAGCCCTGGAGTGACCGCGAATACCCGACCGTGGAATGTATCCCCTATTCGAAAATATGAAGGGTCCCTCCACGGGTTCCGATCTGGAGAGGATTGGCGGGCGGATGCAACGAAATCGACTGTGAATCGTCCTCCGAACGTTGCATCCGCGGGCTGATGAGCCTTTTCGGAATCATCAAAAACTTGCAAAACCTTTGCCTGCAGGGGACTGCCCACGATTGGAATGTCGGATTCGGGGATAGGACGTTTCCAACTCCACTCAGAAATGTGGATGAAACCGGTCTCGCCACCAACGATTCCCCAGCAGGCATAGCCGTCAACAAACGTGATTTCCAGCGTCACCATGCTGCCAACTGTTGCCGACATGATCAGTCCTTCACCGCACAACGACTATCGGTCACCGACCGACCCTACCCCTTAATGTACCGGCCCGGCGTTTCCGGGTGAAATCCGGAAAGAACTCTGCCGGTTCACGATCCGCACCGACCGCGGGGCTACGGGAGTCGTTTGTGAATTCGGTATGCGGCGATTAGACCTGTCACCCCGGCGACGTATGCACAAATTGGCAAAAGGTGGTCGCAAATCCGCATCCAGCGCTCCAGCGGTGATGAAAGCGCGGCTTCCAGCCCGTAAGCGCGAATAAAGACAACGTGCGCAATCACTCTGGCGATGAGCCACAAAAGCGGCCCAGCAAGAAGAAGCACCGTGATGATTGCGAGCATCCGCGTCGGGTATTCTCTGGCGAATGCTCGAATGCGATAGAGCATCGCGTACCCATTCTTTTGCCCCGTAGCTTTCTTCATGGCTTTTCCCTGTCCTACCCTCTTAATGTACCAGCCCGGCGTTTTCAGGTGAAATCCGGAAAGAATTCTGTTGGTTCACGACCCGCACCGATTGTCAGTGCTTCATCACCGTCAACCCGGGACGAATCCGCTTGAGCTCATCGACGGCTGCATCAGTCACACGAGTCCGCCCGAGTTGGAGCGTACTCAGCCTTTTCAATTGTCGAACGTGGGCCAGGGCATCGTCCCCGTATTGATCGCCAAAAAGAGACAGCGTCGTCAGGTTCGTTAACCCTGACAGGTGAACGAGCCCGGCGTCGCTGCCGCCAGTCCGGCCGAGCGACAAGTCCTCCAGACGGGACATGCCTTTCAGGTGCGCAAGGCCCAGATCAGTAATCTCAGGCCCTGCCAGCGACAGCGAGTAAAGCGTGGTCATTTCGGCGACCGGAAGCAGCGCATCGTCCGTCGCTCCTCCAAGCCCCAGTCTCCGCAGTTCAGGCAACGTCGCAAGCTGCCGGGTCGTGGTTGCCGTAATCCGCTTCGCGGAGACATGAAGTCCCGTCAGGCGAGTCAGCGACCCCAACTTCGAGAGTCCCTCATCCGTCAGTAAACGACTCTTAATGCTTAGCCCTGTGAGATTTCGCAATTGTGCCACATGCACGAGCGCGCGATCAGTAAAACTGGAATCGAGCTCCAGCTCTTCAAGTCCAGCATACCGGGCCAAATGCGCAATTCCCGCATCGCTCACGGGTGACTTTGCCAGGTAAATTTTGCGCAGCCTGGGCATCTCGGGCAGCGCCGCCAGGCCCGCATCGTTGAGTTGCGTGTCGCGCAGATAGAGAATTTCGAGATTCTTCAGATCCCCGGCTTGAGCGATTCCATGTTCGGTAATGGGAGCGTTGTCACTATCCGCAATATCAAGCTGACGCAGGTGGGCGAACGCGGGAAGGTGTCGCAGCGCCTCGTCGGTGGCCTGGCGGCCGTCGGTGAAACCAACAAACGTTACTTCGTCAAACATCTTCATCCGTTCATTGCCGAGCCAGTCACGAAGCCAGGCCCGCCCGACGTCTGACCTGACGACCGTCCCGCCCAGGCGCTCAATCTCTCGAATTGCCACTCCCTGCCGGTACGCGGGGACCCCGATCCAAACGAAACTGGCCACTGCCAGCAGGCCCAAAAGGGCCAGGAATATCCGCAGCGACAGCGGAATCCAGCGCCGGCGGCGAGGCGGCTTGCCGGTCGTCGGATCAATCGTCGGCATTGCAGGAGCAGACATGACGCGACGCTACACGGGTATGAAAGCGGAGTCCCCTATCCCTTAATGTACCGGCCCCGCGATTCCGGGGGAAATCCGGTCGCGCTCAGAAAGTCAACGGTGTCGGCCGATCGAGCTTCCACCCACGCTCCCGGGCAACGTTGATACAGTCGGCTTTGACTGCGTCGATGTCGACCTCCGCGCCGCGTGATCTCAGGTCCGCCAGGCAATCGAGAAGCGCGTTGCAGATCAACCCCGCCCTGGCAGATGCATCCCCGCGGGCGAACTGGGAATGGTCGATCCGCAGCCGGAATTCACAGGAACTTTTGCTGCGCCGATATTTCCTGACTTCCGGGTAGAAGTCGTCGAACGCCGAGTAAATCATGGCAATGAAGGCCCAGTCAGACAGGCCGGGTCCGTATTCGCGCTTCGCGAATACGTTATTGAGCGCATGTTCCACCTCTTGCCTTGCCTCCCTAAATGCGTCCGCGATGTCTGCCGCGACTAGCTCGCCGCCGATCCATAGTTTCATGATTCAAGCCGCCTGTCGTCGTGCCGAACGGCCTCAAGCGCTGAAACCTCGTAGTGGTGTGCTGGGGCTCGCTCGAACGAATACCACCCCCGTCGCGTCGGGTCTGGGCGGGCCAGGTTGAAGAACACCGCCCCCTCCTCGATGACGCACGATAGCCGGAGTTCGAGCCGGGCGGGGACGGCGATCCCGCGCGAAA
>JACQFN010000014.1 GCA_016200045.1 Nitrososphaerota archaeon
AGTAGAGGAGGAATGGGCGAAATTGGCTGGTGCAAAGAAACTTGGCTTGTACCAATGGATTGATTTTAGAAGGAAATTATCCAGCCAGGACCCTGAAGGAGGCTACAAGGTCCTCTATACCGGTTCTGCGACATACCTAACCGCATCGGTTGTCGACCTCTCTCAAGAGTTCGCAGTTTCTGTGGCCGGCGCCCGATTCAAACTGAATAACTTCATTGCAGAATCTAAGACTTACAGATTCGAGACGAAGAAAGGTGAAGAGGCCTTCTACCTTGCGTCGGTGTTGAACTCGACAGTTCTTGACCAAGCGATCAAACCTATCCAAACTCGTGGCCTCTTTGGTGCCAGAGATATTCACAAACGACCTCTGTTATTTCCTATCCCAAAGTATGACGATGATATTCCCAACCACCAGAGGTTAGCCGAACTTGGGCGCGAAGCCCAGCGGAAAGTCTCTCAGCAAATCACTGAGTTTAGCGAGCATGGTATCGCTCGTGCACGCCAACTCGCAAGAGACTTGGTAAGAGACGAAATCGGACAGATTGATAGATTAGTGGGCTTATTGCTCGGATCGGGCTAATTACATTCTGAATTGAAGCACGGAAAGCTGGACGAAGAGCATCACATCCTTGAAGGTCCAATGAAAACAGTTGTGTCAGCAGACTGACAAGATTGGCGTTCCCTAGAGGCTAAATATCCCGAAATCCGCTTTTCGGATACATGGGCTTCGAAATAGTCAGCGCCGAGTCTCACCAACTGTCAACGTTTCCAATGCTCTCCTTTGATGTACGCGTGGAAAACACTTGGGGCAGGAACATTCAAGGTGGTTTCGGGACCTTCGACCTCCTTCATTCCCAGCCTAACGCCCCTCGGCTCGTCAGCACAGGATGGTTCTATCTGGGAGGCCTTGGACCCAATTCGACACAGAGGATAAGACTCAAGGCGCAATTGGACCTCGAGACCATTCGCCAGATGGACAAGCTAAGGCCCGTTCAGGACGATATTCACCTCGTCTTCTCCTTCAGTGGGATGCACTTTTCTCTAGAAGGTAACCCCAATGCTCCGCCGAGTCTGGCCCTCTTCCAGTTTTCTGACAACGCAACCTATCGGATTAGCCTCAGTGATTGGACCAAATTTGTCTCTCCCTGGATTGGCAAGGAAGTACTGGTAACTATCTCTCCAGAAACCATGAGGAAAGTCGAAGACTTCATAAAAGCGGGAATCGGCCTGAGAAACCTTGACGACATAATAGACGAGTTCTACAACAGAGAACTCGTTGGAAAGAAGCGAGAGGTAGCCGGAACTTAGTTCTTCAGGTAATCCCCCTTTGTCTATAGGGAGCAGAGGTGCAGGCTATGACCGTGGGGGAACTCAACGACAGAAGGAGAAGCACCCGCTTCGTGACAAGATTATCGTAGCCGTGATTAGTGCTCTCCTGACAGCAGGAACAATCGGAGTCTACTTCGAAACGGTGGCCAATAACTCCAGCTCTAATGGGACGAATGTGGTGACGATACCTAACGGCTCGACTGAAACAATTACCACGTTCGTCACCGTAACGGACACGGCCGAAATCAACAGTTTGAGGCAGGAAGTTTCCTCATTACAGAACAAGATAGACCGCCTCAATCAAACGGTCACCTCTCTCAGGCCTGTCACCGTTTTTGGTACGGTCGCTGTCACTGGAATCTTCAATGCCCCGCAGTCAATCAGTTTCACATCGCAGGGAATCACTTACACGGTGACAGTCGCAAACGGCGGTTACCAAATCTATCTGCCAAAGGGGAATCTTTACCAAGTCTCAGTTCATGGCTCAGGTTGGTTCTGGCTTGGATGGGATCAAGCTCCATTACAGAACACACTCGACCTCACGAGTAATCCGCCGCAGTTAGTCAGATTGGACTGTGCAATACATCGTTGAGTTTAGTTCATAAGAGTCATAGTTTCGTTACCAATTGGAACTTGGCTAGTGCCAATTCCAGGTACAACTTGCACAAGTAATTCATGTGTTAGTGAGCTGTTACTTCCGCTGTTACACCCTTCCTCGAAGAGTCTCGGAGTAGCAGTGTGTCAGTGTAGCAGCTAGAAGAAGAGTCGATAGAATAAGTAGCTTAGATGGGTTAGAGTACTTTACGAAGTTAGACAGAATATGGAATAACGATAGAGACCAGAGAATCGAGTAGCTAGTAGACGTAACGAAGTGAACGAAGGGTGTAACAAATCGAATACGACACGCCCCTGAGGTTCCTAGCCAAGCATTGCCTTGAACTTCTCAAAGGCCGGGGCCACCCACTGTTTGGTCTTGCGAAGGTTCTGAATGGTCTGTCTGACGGCTTGGGTTCCGGTAAGGGACATGAAGACCACGTGGTCTGAGAACAGCTGGTCCATGAAAGACTCCATTGGACTTGGCCACTTCAGTGCGTAGATCATGAGCAGGTAGTCGAAGGTCGAACTGTCGGCGTTCCACAATTGCAGTAGGACCTCCAATCTGTGCTTCCTCCTGGTTATCAGATGTCGATTGTTCTCAAGGACGGCCGGAAGGAACGGGGGCCTGACCGCGGTCGCCAGAGCAGCCATGAGACCCAGCTTTGTCAGCCTGACCGTCTTTCCCCGTTGCTCCTCATTGTGGTGTATAAGCAGGTACTCGACGTACTTCTTCGTCTTTAGCCTCCCAATGGCTCGTGAGACGGTCTGATATCGGTTGAATCCGAAGGTCTTCCGGATTTCGAAGGCGTGGGACGGACCGTTTTCAAGGAGTGCGTTCAGGACAGCGATTTCGCCGGCCGGAAGACGCGCTGGCTTCAGCATGACGTCCGACATTCTGGACGTGTGGACGCTCCCGAGGCTTATGAGCGTCTACGGTCCGTAAATGCTGCGCACGACAGACACGTCCTCGAAAGTGTTGCAAATCAGAAAGTTGTACTCTTTGGGCAGCGGAAAGACGTCTGTCTGTTGCATCATCCCGAGAGAGGTCCTTCAAGCCACGGGGCTTTCGGCGGGCGACTACGTGAAGATCAAGGCGGCAGGAAAGTTCGTTGTAATCGAGCCTGTCGCCGAGGTATCCGGGGAAGAAGCTTCAGAGCGTGTTGAGGTGAGCACGAGTGGCCAGTCTTGAACATCCCCAACGGTTGGTCTCGTTGAGGCCTCTGAAAGAGCTGGTCCTCTCAGACCTGCCTCAAAGAGACGTGCTCAGGGACGTTATCCTGTCCGAAAGGGATGAACTGACGCCACAAGAGTTCCTCGCCAAGCTCGAGGTCTGGCTCGCGATTCGCAGAAGCAAAAAGGAGAGGAGCGCATGATGGACAGGCTGGAGAGAATCGACCTCTGCCTCCGTATTCTGAAAGGCGTCTCCGAAGTCGCCATCTCTCAAGGGGAGCTCGAGGCTATCAGAAAAGTTACTCGAGCATACCTTGACGCCGAGTTGGGCTTGTCCGAAGGTGAGTAGAGCGTCTGGAACCATCAGCAACCGTGGAGGCGTCGAAGTGTCCCAGATGCGCCAAGGACCTCGTGGAGGTGGGAGACGAAGGGCGATTTTTCGAATGCATTTGTGGGTACAAGTTCGACACCTTCCTCACACGTGAGGCCGCCCCAGCTGAGCCGGAGCCGGTTTCTTGGAAGGATGTCGACATCGCCCTGAGTTCGACCATCAAACGAGACAGCCCCACAAAGCTAATCGTCTTTGCAGCCATGATTCTCACACAGACGGAAGACGACCAGATCAACGTAGGGTTGCAGGCGGAGAGCGCGACTGGGAAGACCTACATCCCCCTCGAGGTGGCGGCTTACTTCCCGCAGGAGGAGGTCGTCATCATCGCGGGCGCAAGTCCCACGGCGTTCTTTCACGAATACGGGAGCTGGGACGACGAGAGAAGGGTGAACGTCGTGAACCTTGAAGGTAAGATCCTCATCTTCCTGGACTTCCCCGACTACAGGCTAGTCGAGAAGCTGAGGCCTCTCCTCTCTCATGACAGGAAGGTACTCACTTTCAAGATAACGGACAAGAGCGAGAAGCATGGTCTGAGGACGAAGACGGTGGAGCTCGTCGGGTTCCCTACGGTGATATTCTGCTCGACCAAGCTCAACCCTGACGACCAAGAGAAGACGAGGCTTCTGCTTGTTTCACCGAGCGTCGACATGGTGAAACTTAGCGAGTCACTGAAACTAATCGCGTGGAAGCAGAGCGACAGAGCGGAATTTGAGGCTAGAATTGAGGCAGACCCAAAGAGGGCTTGGCTGAGAGGCCTGGTCAGAAAGGTCAGGAATTCGGGGGTCACCAAGGTGAAGATAGACGGCGACATTTACGAGGAGTTCGTGAAGCACGAGCCGAGCCACAAACCGAGGCACCAGAGGGACCTTCCCCGTGTCGCGTCCCTGATCAAGGTCCACGCCCTTCTGAATTGCGACCAGAGGGAGAAGGATGAAGATGGGACTCTGATAGCGGTATCCGAAGACCTGGAGGCGGGGTTCGAGCTCTACGGACGGGTTTCCCTGGCCAACGAATTAGGGGTCAGCCCGTATGTGATGCGGATCTACGAAGACGTGATTCTCCCACAGCTCTCGGAACTAGGGACCACGAGGAGACAGGTCTACCAGGCTCACTACTCCCGATTCGGCCGGACGGCGAACAAGCAATGGTACGAGAAGGAGATTTTCCCGGCTCTCACGACTGCGGGCTTGCTAATCGAGGAGCTCGACCCGAATGACAGGCGGAGGAAGCTCCTTTACCCCCCTGACCAAACTATTGTTAATTCGGGCTTCGCCGACTTCTGGAACCACCTTCAGCATTAGAATAACAATAGTACAGTGCGGGGGAGAGGCTCAAGATGCTACCTGACAATTCAGGGACTACCTAGCAGACTGCTGACTCTTGTTGAATATAGATAGGTCAGCCGACACGCCAAAAATTACGTCGTTAACGTCTTGTAGGACCTTATCCTTATTCTGCCCTACGAGAAAGTACTCAAGGCAGACTTTGAGTACACTTCTTGCAATAACCTCGGCGAACACTACTTGACCGACTTCGTCCCCCAACTTCTCGCCGTGGATTGCCTTGCTTCGGATGCCATAGATTCGCCGAAACTGGTCGTATTTCTCCCTGCGTTTGGTTGGAAGTCTTTCTGTAAGTATTGCAACTGTTTGTGACAGACGATGTATCAGTTCCGTCTGGCTTGTACCAAGTAGAGCCTCAATGGAACCTACAAAATCGACTATCGCCATGGGCATGTCGTTGCGTTGCATGTCATCAATCCCTCTGTTGAAGAACCTGAACGCAGGATTTCCTAGACTCCGGAATTCTTCAGAGGAAAGGACTGGGAGGACATTCTTTGCGAACTCGGCGAGAGGGCCGATTTCATCTTGACCCAAGCCATAGACCACACCTCCTTGTGGGCCCAACATGCTTATGCCGAACTCGTAACTGTATAGGAACTCCCCGAGATTTTCATCCCAAACCTCGGCGACTACAGGGTATGCGGCAATGTAACCTTGTTTGAATAACCTAAAGCAAGTAATTAGGGAATCAACTTTCTCGTAAACTGCGGGCGGATTAACCAGGTTTCCCTCATTTAGTTCTAACATTGTTGTTGCCACATGTTCAGCTCGAGTCTTCGTGAAATGTGCCTGTGTGTCCTTCCGCCTTGGCTCAATTGAGAAACCATCGAGTTCAAATTTCGGAAGTAGCTCTCTGTTTTGAGCTTCCCTAGGATCCCGAATCAGGCCATCAAGGTGAATAGTGAGTCGGATTTTCACTCGAAGAGTGGCAAGATTGGGTCGTAAAGAGGTTTGCCAGGAGGTGTAATGGCCGATGCCCGCCTCACGGTGAGACGGGGCGGCTAGTCTGTTGAACTATGACTGAGAGAACCTCAATTCGACATATATGCTTAAGTTTATCAATCATCTCATGGGGCAGTGAAGTAAGGTGCCGGAGCCCCCACAGACCCCTCTTGTCAAGAATAGACGTGAACTGCGAGATATCCTAGAAAACAGGCTACTAGCTGCCGAACCTGAAGAAGAGTCGTTCGAAGAGGTGGAAGAAGGCGAAGGCAAGTCGATCAAGCCAAAGACGTACCTGATTGAGTCGAACAACGCGCCTCTAGAAAATATCGCTAAAGAGGGCAACGAGCTGAAGGGAACAGAAGATAAGACACTTTGGAACATTGTTTCCAGAGACCCTCAAAACCGCTTCAGCGTGTATCTGGACATTCTTGAGCCGCGGTACTGGAAAATACATTCGGTGTACTACGCCAGAGAATCAAATGCGTTTGTGAGGAGTCTGGTAAGGGGAGACGGGAGTCGCTTGGACAACTTTTGGCTGTCTTCTGACTCTCTTGATTTGCTTGTAGGAGGCCGGGGAACGGCATTTGGGCTGAAATATCGAAATGTCTTCGAAGCTGACGAAGAAAGCCCGAAAGTGAGCATGAACTATTGGGGGAGGGGGACGAACGAGGTCCTGCGAGCACTCAAAGGAATCCCAGAAATACAGAACAAAGTATCTCTAAGCAAAGTGGGCGTTGATTTCCTAACTGACGCAGGCCATGTCAAGACTGACATCTTCAAAGACGGGAGGCTGAGAGCGAGGAGTGGAAATTCGATTGAGAGTTATCTCTCTCTAGTTGAACTTGTTACCGGTTACTATTCGCAAATACTCGCTAACATCGAGCAAAACTATGTAATGAAGTACGAATACACAGAGAAGTATTGTACCGTCCAGGGAAGTTACTCCGCCATCCTCTTTAGCTCCCCACTTCCTTCGGTGACCTCGTTCGCTGAGACTCTGACGTCCGGAAACGAACCGTTCAGAATTTGGGGATTATGGCGGTCAGTGGACAACAAATTCGTCAGAATCAAGGGGGTTGATCTGCACACGAATACTCCCGTTGAACTGGAATTGATGCCCGACGAACTCAGGATAGTCTTGGGGGAAGGTGCTTGTGGGAATGTCGTGACTCGTCTGTTTACCAATATTCAAGCCCATTTCGATTCGAATTGTAGTTTGAAGGGTTTGAATGATGTCAACCTTATCAGAACACACTAGGCTCGTCAATATTCTAATAACCCTTGGGCTCCGCACGCCCGACTTCGGTCATCCCCTTGAAGATGTAGGCTACACACTTGACCGGATTGGTCCGACAGTCGTGCTGCCTGATTCTACTTCGGTTCAACCAGACTTGACCTTCAAGTCTCATGAGAGGAACCGTCTTCTTGTAGCGGAAGCGAAGAGTGGAGGCGTCGACAACGCCCAAGCCGCTAGTTTCAAGCAACTGACACCCGACATTCTTTCGAGCCAAGGAATAACGACACTTCCAGCCACTAATCTCTCCTTTGAGACGTGCTATGCATGCTCTTCCACAAATCGAGATGTGGTATTCCAGAATGAGGCACAGAACCATCACGGTTTCCCTATCCTTGTTTACGAGGATGAAACGCTGAAGAAAGGGAATGGAAGTTCGGCATTCCAGGACGGATTGCTGGAGAATCTATTCTCTAGAGGAGTAACTTTCTCCAGACCGCCTTCTTTCAGCAACTATCCCTTTGGCGAGGGCGACGGCAAGGGATGGATTGCCTTTCAAGTCTTAGCAGCGATTTCCGAACTCGAAGCTCTCGGCAAAGGAACGTTTACCGAGAAGGATCTAATGGTAAAGACCCATCCGTTGCTTGGTTATATGGACCCAAAGGCCCGCCAATACATTCACCGGGTCATCTCTGATGTCTTGAATACTCTCAACTTAAGGGAAGAAGACGAAAGATTTGTGATCAAGAAATTGCATAATCAAGAATGGCAAGTCGTGAAGTTCAGACGCACGAAACAAGTCGCGCAGATGTTAATGCAAATCGCTGACGAATTTGATCAGAAGCCCGATTATGAAGACCTCACTTCGTACAGCCAATCAGGGAGTTGAGTCGCCTTTGCCTCCTAGGCTGACCCAGATATGACTGAGCTCGAGATACTTCTTGGATCCGCACTAGCCGTTCTCGTTGTGCTAACCGTTATTGGCTTCTACCTTGCCAGTACATACTACCGAAGGTGGCAAGCTAGACAGTCCAAAGCATTCGAGATGGGCGGAAGACAGGTCAGAGGGGACATGTATCAATTGCTGGGGACCTTTGCCATGCTAAACGACTACGAACAGATAATGACGTTGTCGACCACTCCTAGGCAAGGGTCACTCGACCTAATCGGCGTTAAGGTGGATGCGGTGGATTTTATCGAGTTCAAGAAGAAGGGAGGGGCGCTACAGGGCCCGGAACGGAAAATTCAGAAGTTGATTGAGCAGAAGAAAGTCAATTATGTTATCAAAGACGTGGACCTGCCAGAGGGATTCGCAATTACTGACAGGGATGAAGCAAGATTCGACCCCACGAAATTTGAGCCAGTTCCATTTGACCCCAAGGACAAGACCCAGGAGAAGGCAGAGAAATAGGAAATTCATGCTGTACGAAGACGATGTCAAGCACGCCGTCGCCAAGTTCCTAAGAGAGAACCACTGCCGTAAGGTTCGGACGATAGGTCTTCATGAACATGGCCTCGACCTTAGTGCAGAATTCCCTGACGGCCGGGCCTTATGGGTTGAAGCAAAGGGCGAGACCAGTTCAACCCAAGGATCTCCCTACTACGGTAATCCTTTCAATTCTAGCCAACGCTCAGACCACTTTGGCAAAGCGTTGCTGAAATGCTTACAGTTCGTTTCCGAAGGGAAGGGGAGAGTGGTGGCTGGTCTTGCCCTTCCTTCAGAGGGCAACACAAGCCTTGTTGACTCAGTAAAACCAGTATTGCGAAGGCTTCGCATCGCTGTGTTTCTGGTAAATCACGACCTCCAAGTGGTCACTCCTTTAGGAATACCATGGGAGAAGGGTAAACCCTAGCCTCGCCCTAATTGTCGCAACTTCGAACTAAGCCTCTCAAAGTCAGTTTCGTATTTGTGAACCTTCGCTGTCGTGAAACTGCCCCTGTTGAAAGTAGCATAGTGCCAAACGTATTCGACTGCGCATGATGGTGGGAGCTCGAGCAAATGCTCATGAAGTACACGTAGGAAATACGACCTCGGTCTGTCCATTCCCATTACGGCAATCATCCTCGGTTTCACGATGTTGATTTCCGTCTGTAGGACAGGAGCAAAAGCGCGAACTATCTCGAATCGCTCTTCCTCTGTCTTGGAATTCCACCGTGAGGGTTGCTCAGCCATTTTGACAAAGTTGGTAATATAACAATGCCACCCGCCCCGTTCATCTGGTCGTCCGTCTTTGAATCCGGCTTTGGCCAGGGCGCTTCTGAACACCTTATCTCCGCGGCTAACCCACCACTGCAGCTCAGGATCTTGTAGGGCTTCGTTCTTGGAGACTTTCCTGAGCCCCTGAAGACTCGGGTTCTCTGCCAGGAAAATCAGCCCTGAAGTCATATCTCCCAAGTATCCTGGACACCAAGGATACTTCTTCCTGTGGTCGAACAATTGGGGGTTCGTAGCGAACACCTTGTCGACTTCGGCCCGTACTTTCGCTTCGTTCGAAGACACGAACAAGATTCCGTCTCTACCTCAAGAATAAATCCATTCCAATACTTCTTGCGTGATTCTCGGCTGCGAGTATCGCTATCCCTTCTTCCACTGGTTTTGACAGGATTTGAACCCATTTAGCGTTCAAATCCCACCGGGCCCGGTTTCCTTGTGCTAGCGAGCTAGTTCTGGATTTCCTCTTTGAATTGGGCTCGCCTCGGCATTCCCTTTTGCTGCCTGCCCCCCAAGTTGGCGCCCCAAGTCCTCCAATCGGTCGAAACGCTCGTGGAGGAGTTCTATTCTGGCCTTGCTAACCCCGGGAATCTTCCCTACCTTCTCGACAAGACTTCTTACGATGGAGGGATTGGGAAGGATGAGGCTGTAGAATCCTCCCTCTTCCCATGCTCCTTCATAGAATGTGTGGTCACTGACAACCTCTTGGATTCTGTGCATTGCTTCTCCCCTCCGCTGAGGGGTCTGGAAGCTAACCATCAAGTTGGCAGGGACCGCTTCCAACGCGCCGAACCTGAGACTCAGCTGTGAGAATACAGCACCGGCATCCAGCAACCTTGACAACCTCCGCTTGAAAGAACGAACTGACACGCCGGCTTCCTTGGCAAAATCTCGGTAGGTTCTCGATTCGTCATTAGCAAGGGTGGCGATTATCCTTCGGTCTGACTGTGACAGGACGACCGAGCAGGGTGGGAATAGTATCCTGGTGAAATCTCCTGACTCTGCTCCAGCTGCCGCGTTAAGCAGAGCGAGCTTTTCTTGCCGGGACCGCTCAGTTGCATAGACGAAGACGATCCCAACATAGTTGCTGAGATAGTCCGCCACAACCACCACGTCCTCTATACGTTTGAGCCTGTCGACCACTTCCCTCTTTGATGCTGAAGACGATGCATCAATCCCATAACCTGCCATGGTGAGACCAAGCAGGTTCGGGTTCGGGAAGACCTTGTACCCCTTCAGGAAGCCAGAGGCGCTCATCGCTCCTAGTCGGTTCCTTACAGTCCCCTCAGAAATGCCGAGCCTTTTCCCGACGGCTCTATAGGAAAACTTTGCTCCGGGCCTCGAAGGGTAGAAAGGCTCACCTTGGGCAAGTTCCTTCAGAATCCGGATGTCGAGCCTGTCCAAGTGAGCAGGATCGATGCGCAAGAGTGCCATTGGTAGATAAAGCTGACACTTTTGCGTAACGAGTGTGAAGGAATGATGATAAACCGACAGGCCGGAAATACAACCATGAATTCCAATGAAAGCTACGTAATCCGAAGCCAGATGGTAGCGGAGTCCGCCATTGCAGTCAGCCCGGAGAAAAAGACCCCTTCCAACTTTGCAGCGCAATTGAATGAACCGCAGAAGGAGCTGCTCGACGTCTTGGTAGCAAGGGAGTCAGTCCCTATCGACGAACTCAGAGAGCAGATCGAATCAGTGCGCGAGCTCATCCGTCTGGGGTGCGCGATCCTAGAAGTGAAATTATACCCCTGGGACGTGGAGTTCGAAGTTCGGCCTACGACCGTTGGAATGGAAACCCTGACGTCTCTCGTTGTGAATTCCACGGGCTCTACTTCTCCGAGTGAAAGTAGGACAGCCCTTCTGACAAATGCTTATTAGAGAAACCGAGGTGAATCAAATCAAGATGACATCAGATGTGGTAAAGGTTGCGCCAAAAATAGTCAAAGTAGTCCTCGAGAACGACAGAGTACGTGTGCTGGAGATGAACTTCAACAAAGGAGACAAACTCGCGATGCATACCCATCCCGCAAACTTCGTGTACGCTGTGACGCCGCAAAAATACAAGTCGACCACGCCAGACGGCAGGGAAAGGATTGTGGAGTTGAAGAAGGGAGAGGTCTACTCTTCGGGGGCCGTCACTCATTCAGTGGAGTTTCAGATACCAGGCGTCCTGTTGCAGACAGAATTCAAGTGAGCACCTAGCGAAATCACGGTGGGCGAAGACTGACAGTCAAGGGCCCGCCCGGGGGTCATGCGCTTTGCTGTCGTCGATGGGATGTCACCCCGTGTGCCCTCCTTCTGGAAGGGGCTTGAACCCTAATAGGGTTCAAATCCCTCCGGGCCCGCTAACCTCGAGCGAAGGTCAATGCCGAGGTTAATCTAACATTGGGATTAGACAGGAGGATCCTCCACGGAGTCACGTAGTCTCTAGTCAAATACTACGAAAAAGAGATTTACTCGTGGAACGTCTCCCTTCGATCTGAAGTGTCGGTCACCGTAGTCGTCCCGACCCATAACAGGTATCAGAAGCTCAGGAATCTTCTCGCAAGCATTAAGGAGAACTGGAGCGAAGAGATTGCCTCGGTAATAGTCGTCGACGACTCTGACATCAAATCAACTTTCGATGGCTTCGAGGGGATTAGGCTGCTTCACATTAAGCTAGGTTCGAGGGTTTTCATCTCGAAGGCGAAGAACATGGGGTGGAAGACTTCACGCAGCGAGTATGTGTACTTCATAGACGACGACAATGTCATAAACGAGAGAACGCTGCCTGCAACCATCGAGGCGATCAAGGGCGCCGACGTGATAGGTGCCATAATGCCTGCCGTGTTCTACAAATCGAGACCCGGTCTTGTCTGGGTGTACGCCACGCCCTTTCTCAACAGGCGCTTGGGGCTCAACTTGGTGGGCCGAAACCTGCCGCGCGACCCCTCTCTTGAGAACAGGCTGCTGAGGACTGACGCGCTCCCAAACGCCTCGTTGGTGCGGAGAAAGGCGCTCGAAGATGTCAATGGGTTCGACGAAAGGCTTGTGGTAAACAGCTCCCTCGACCTGACCCAGAGGCTCAAGGCCAAGGGATGGCGGGTGTTAGCCTACACAGGAGCCCAAACATTCCACGATGTAGAGGCGCCCGGGAGAGTCGGATGGTGGGCCGCCCATGGTTCGGTTGACCCAGAGCGGGTGCGGTTCGAACTGCGAGACTGGTTCTTCATCATGAAGGGACTGCACCGTGGCGAGGGCCTGCTGAACATTCGCCTCGTAATCCAATCACTCCGGTTCGTTCTGCCGAACCTGCTTGCTTACCTGATAAGGGGGAAATTCAGAAAGCGCTCGCTGAACAGCGTCCTGGTCGGGTACCTCGAGGGAATCAGGAATAGTCAAGGACCCGGCCTTGGTCGACATCGATTGTCAGAGGAAGCTGTCACACCGCTGGACTAATACCGCCACCACAGAACCCGCTTCTCGGGGCCATTCAGGGCGAGTTCCACTGGCTCCGCTCTTCCCTAGTAAAGGATCTATTTCGTCGCGGGCCCGTCGGCGGATGCTTCTGCTATTTCGAAATGGCCCCGACGTAGACCCCGGCCAGGACGATTAGGCTCCCGGCGAGAAACGGAAGGGTGATCGACTCCCCGGCTAGGCTGCTGGCGACCGCGAACGTGACGAGAGGGGAAAGGACCGACGAATAGGAGGCGGCCGACGCGGTCCATTTGGTAATTACCCAGACAAGAAGGACGAAGGCCACCACTGAACTCGCCACCAGCCAGCCCAGTGCCGCCCACGTGGGGGCAAGGGATGGAAGCCTCGGCGTCTCCCTGACAAGCAGAGAAACCACGATGAGGATCCCTGAACCGACGGCCATCGCCACTGCGTTCACCCCGACCGGGTGGCTCCTTGGGAACCATTTGATCACTATCCCGCTCGCAGCCGCAGTCACTGCAGCGATGAGGACGACCAGAAGCGGGACGGGAGGCACTTCGGCCGCCAACTGTTCGCTGAATATCAGGGAGATGCCGACGAGGGTCACGAGCGCGCCCAGCGCCCCTCGCCACCGGAATCGCTCCAGGCCCACCAGAATCGCGAGGACAAGCGTTGTCACCGGGATTGTCGCGAACGCTATCGAGCCCATGGCCGCGGGAACCCGGACAAGGCCCCAGTAGACGAGCGCGAACCCCGCACCGAACGCCAAGACTCCGTACAGCACTGCGCCCTGAAGCCCTCGACCGGATGGCAGCTTGAGCTTGAATGCGAACGACACAGTGAAGAGTATCGCGGAAGCAATCATGAAACGAAGCGCTGCGCCCCAGAAGGGTGCAAGCTCTCGGTTGCTGAACCTGACGGCGACGAAGTTGACGCCCAGAAAGACGACGAGTGCTGCGAAAGCGACGAGTACCCTCCAGTCGAGTCTCTGCGGGCTCCCTTGCATCTGGAGCCTGGGGCCCATTTCCCATCTATAAGTTGAGGGATGCGGGACATGGCAGCTTCCCAAGTGTCACCATCTGAAACTCTTAATCCCGGGTCGACGACCGTCGTCTTCGGTTCAGCATTGGGGGCGCAGGACGAGGGAGTCCGGGAGTTCGTGATTGCAGGCCACAGAGACTTGGAAAAGGTAAGGAGGATGCTCGGGGAATCGCCGTCCCTGCTGAACGCGGCTTACCAGTGGAGCCAGAGTGACAGCGAGACCGCGATTCAGGGAGCGGCCCAGGTGGGGAACGCGAAGATCGCGGAATTCCTGCTTGAGAGGGGAGCGCCATTGGACATCTGCACCGCTGCGATGCTGGGCTGGGGAGGCGACGTAAGACGCATCATTTCCGAGGATGCTGGACAGGTCATGGCGAAGGGGGCGCACGGCATCCCTCTGTTGACCCACGCCGCCTACAGCGGGGACGTCGACCTTGTCCGCTTCCTTTACGAGAAGGGAGCGAAGACGGGGACCGCCGCGGCCCTGCACAACGCGGTTAGCAGGGGGCACGTCCAGGTCGCAGAATGGCTGCTTGAGAATGCGAACCCGGAACTCGGCTGGAAGGACTTCCAGGGCAAGACGGCGCTCGAGGCGGCGGTGGCTCAGAGGCGCGATGACATGATCGCGCTGCTCGAAACATATTCGGGATCGAAAGGAGAGCATGTCAGGAGGTTCGAGGGTAGGGCAGATGCCTATTCGAAATACAGGCCGAAGTATCCTCGCGGGGTGGTCGATTCTCTTGCCGAAGTGCTCGGCTTCGATCCCGGTTGGGTCGTCGCAGACGTCGGGTCTGGGACAGGGATACTTTCGGAAGTGCTTCTCGGGAACGGAAACAAGGTCTACTGCGTGGAACCGAACAAGGACATGAGGAGGGCCGCCGAGGAGAGCCTGAAGGGCTACATTCCAATGTTCGTCAGCGTGGCTGGAAGGGCGGAGGCGACAGGACTGGATGCAGGAAGCGTTGACCTAGTGACGGTGGGTCAGGCTTTGCACTGGTTCGACCCGAAAGGCGCCAGAAGGGAATTCAAGCGAATCCTGAGAAGTCAGGGATCAGTAGCGGTCGTTTACAATCACAGGAGGAGCGAGAGCCAGGCCGAGAAGGCGTACTCCGACGTGATAGAGAAGTTCGAGAGGGGAAGGGCGGAGATCCCCGACGTGGACGACGAATATGTCGCGGACTTTCTGAAGAACAAGGGGTTCAAGAAGTTCGTGATAGCGAATTCCCAGAGTCTCGATGCCGATGGGGTGCTTGGACGCTTGGCATCGGCGTCGTACATGCCCTCGCCTGGCAGCCCGGAATGGGTAGGAGTGGGGGAAGCGGTAAGGAACATGTTCGGCGAACACGGGAAGGACGGGGTTGTGACGCTACGATACGACACGCTGGTCTACGTCGGAAAGATTTCCTGACTGTTTTCTCGAGGAGAACGCCGTCGTGCGGAAGATGATATGATTAGGGAGTCGGGGCCGGGCTAACTGCTCGCTTCGATGACCTTGATCTACCAGTGCGAGGGCTAGAGGACTATCAGTTCGCCGCTCTGCATGAGGGGGTGGATGGTGCAGAAGATCGAGCAGTAGATTCGGAAGGAGCCTGCCGTGTCTGCGACGAAGGTTATCGTGACTGACTTGCCCGGAGCCACTGTCTCCCTGGTGCTGTCAGAGTAGTGTGCGACCTGAAAGCCGTGCGCCTGCACGTCGGCATTGTACACAGTGATGGTCACGGTCGTCCCCTTCTGGACTGTGATAACCGGCCAGCTTTGGTCGCCCTGTGAAGCGCTGTCATTGTAGCCGTTGGCGGAGGCGACTATCAGGAAGGTTCCTGGTGGCTTCATAGGAGGACTTCTCGCCTGATATACATAGTAGGCTGCCACGATAACCGAGCTGACGACAGCCACGGTCACCAATATGGCAAGGAGGCGTTTGCGAGTTGAGGTAGCGGGCAATCTGCCTACGAGTGGAATAGCGCCGCGAGATAAATGCACGTGAATCCGAGTGCGAACCACACTCCCACCTTCAACGAACCGTATGGGGCTGGAGGGTCTGAACCGCCGTAAAGGGGACGGACGAGCCGCAATGCCGCGTAGATTGAGGTCCCGGTCCCGAGGGCAAAGAAGTACGTCGCGTTGTAGCTGATGAAGTACCCGGTCGCCGCTCCGATAAGGGAAGGGATCGTAAAAAGCAGTGCCAGCACTGTGATGTCTTTCAACCAAAAGGCATTCTTGGTCCCCTTGGTCTGACGATAGGCGACGTAACACGCTCCTATCATCGTGGGTTCGAGCAATTTGTGCAACACGTAGGCTACTCCCGCGTCGGTTCCCCCAAAGGCATCCAGCAGGGAGGCGCTCGAGGTTTTGGCTGCGGTGCTTCCGAATGCCGTCCCTTCTCCGAACCCGTGGACGCTGACCGCAATCGCTACCAGCAGCGGGACTCTAAGACCCAGGGACTGTGCAGTCTCGCTTGCGAACATCTCGTTGTCAGCCGCGAAGAGGAGTACAAACCCGATCACGAAGAGAGTGAAGACGGCCAGTTGGTCTGCCCCCCCGGTTAATCCGAGGTCAACGTACAAGTTGGCCGAGCCTCCTATTGTGTCGACGAAGAACCACAGGAAGATCCCAAACGCGAATGCCGTGAGATACCTCGGTCTAACGAACCTGCCTGCCCAGGCTATCGCCGTTAGTCCGATGAACGCGGGAGCTGCTGTTGAGGCGAGCCATGCAACAAAGCTCTCGGTGAACCCAAGCATTCGGCTCTGGCGGTGGTCAGATTCGCTTTATGGGTTGTGGCTCGATTCGTGAACTCCCTCTCTTGTCGTCGGAAGTTCCCTCTCGCTCTGACTTATGCAGAAGGAGGACCGCCAGGAAAGCCAGACAGGCTTGAAAGGATAAAGTCGCCTGCCTGAATCCCATGCGAGTGTGAGGCAACCGGATCGGCTGGACTCAAGGACTCTAGAGGCTCTTAACGCGCGGCTCCTGAATTCGCAATTTCTTTCTAGGAAAGCATCCGGGGCGCGTTCCGTCGTCAAGGTCTCGGAGGCGTGCTGCGGCATCAATTCGCAGGACTTCCTAGAGAGCTTCTCATCTTTTTGGGCCCGCGTGAACAAGTTCCAGGACTCGGACCTGTTCTCCGAGCTCAGACCCAGAGGTGGACTGGTGAGGACGTGGACAGTCAGAAGCACGATGCACATCATCTCGACCAAGGACTACTACGTACACGTGTTCGGTGGTCCTGGAAGGCGGTTCCGCCCCTGGTTCGACAAGGCAGCAAGGAAACGTGGAATACCGGACCGTGACTTCAGAATACGGTCTCTCTACGAACCGCTGCTCCACAGCATCAAAGGGCGTGCGGTGACCTCGAATGAGGTCAAACAGTTTATGGTCGAAAGGTTGGGCCGGCTGGGCCTGCCGAGCAGAATGAAGCTCAGTCGCGGATGGTCGAGCCAGCTATCGTACGGGCTGTCGTGGTCGGGCTTATCGGAGATGTCGAACCTCGGCCTTCTTGTCAACGCAGGAAGGAGGGGTTCCCAGAGCCTTTGGATGAGGGCGGCCGACTGGCTCAGCCCCGGACGAAGCGCACCAGACCCGGACCGGTGTTTCGTCGAATTGGTGCGGAAGTACCTTGAGTGTTACGGGCCTGCAAGTCGGGCCGACATTGTCTACTGGACCTTCCTCACAAAGGCAGACGTGGACACGGCCCTTGATGCCTTGAAGAAAGACCTGGTGAGAGAGGATTACAATTCCAGCGTAGATTACTACTCCTTCGGCGAATCCTCCGGTGGCCTTTCTGGGCCTCCCGGTCTTATCATACTTCCCGAGTTTGACAGCCTGATGATGGGCTACAAGGACAAGTCGCGGTTTCTGTCCCATCACAAGATCAAGAAGGTATTCTGGGGCCTGGGAGGGATAAACCGGACGATCCTCCTCGACGGGTCTGTTGCCGCGATTTGGAGAAAGAAGAAGGAACTAACAGGGATGATGGTGACCGTTGAAGCACTGAAGACTCTAACAACCCGTGAAAGAAGTTCAATCAGAGAAGGGTTTGCAGCCTACGGTGAGTACCTGAAGACCGCGGTCTCCGTCGAATTCAAGAATTAGGTCTCCGGGCCTAGCACCTCCACCTAGTAAGCTGGGTTCAAAGCATGTGCATCCGGGGTTTCAGACTCCAAAAACGGGAACCGTTAACTTGCCGGGGATTCGCGAAGTCGGGTTCCCGTCCCCGCATAAGTTACCAGTTCCGAAAATCGATCGGAAATTCCCTTGGGACGGAGGAACGATCGGGCGGTCACGTCGTCTTCGCCGCAGGTTCGATGTTCTGGTTCAGACGGAAGAGATTGTTAGGGTCGTACCTGCTTTTCAGTTCCGCCAATCGATCGTAGTTCGGACCGTAAGCATCTTTGACGCGATCTTGGCCCTCCTCGCCAAGGTTATTGACGTAGACCCCGCGCTCGACGAACGGCTGCATCGCCTGCCAAAGCCCGCGTGTCCAGTTCACATTCTTGTCAGTATCAGCCGGATCATTCCAGACAGAAAGAATGACCATGTCGTGTTGCTCGTACCGATGGGGAAACGCGGTCTCAGCGGGGCCGACACGGCTGGCCTCTCCGTGCATCTGTTGGAGCGCAATTGCGGTCAGTGGGGAGGGCCTTTTTGTCGCGTACTCCGCGAGGGTTTCGATGGCCTCATCGCTCAAGGCACGACGCAAGAAGTTCGACTTCCAGTAATTCAACATCCCAGGCTGGAAGCCGGCGTCGAAGAGCGTCTGCACTTCCGTGTACTTGACGGGTTTGACCACGTCTGCGATGGGCGAGCCGAAATTTCGCAGAGGTGCGAGAACCCTTTCTCCCTCTTTAAGATCGCCAGAGTAGCAAACAACTATCGCCACCACCGGGTTGCCGTCAGGCGCCGTCAAGAGTCCGGCCACCAGGGCCAATTCGTCCGGGCATTCGCGGCTGAAGTCATCGTAGAAACGGAGAACTTCTCTGGCCTCTCCCATTTCGTGCAACACCATTCCGCCGAGGACCTTGCTCACGGGATGCAGCCTGTATTCGAAGGATGTCACGATGCCGAGGTTTCCGCCACCGCCTCTCAGGCCCCAAAGAAGGTCGGGGTTCTCGTCGGCGCTGGCCCTCAGGAAGCCGCCGTCCGCTGTCACGACGTCGGCCGAGATCAGGTTGTCGCATGCAAGCCCGAACCTTCCGTTCAACCAGCCTATGCCTCCCCCAGGGTCAGACCCGCAATGCCGGTCTTGGAGACTATCCCCAGGGTCGTGGCCAAGCCGAAAGCCTGAGTTTCACGGTCCAACTCTCCCAGAATGACGCCAGGGTCTGCCCTGGCCGTCCTGGCGGCGACGTCCACCCGTATGCTTTTCATCCCGGAAAGGTCGATCATCAGCCCGCCGTCGCAGACCGCCTTGCCCGCTACGTTGTGCCCGCCGCCCTTGACCGATACCAGTAGTCCGTTCTCGCGGGCAAAATCCACGGAGGCAACCACGTCGGCAGCTCCGGCGCACTTCGCAACGAGGCCCGGGTGCTTGTCGATCATGGCGTTCCACACCTTGCGCGACAGATCGTAGCCTTCGTCCCCTGGACGCAAGAGCCTCCCTCGCAGGTTTGATTCGAAAGCCGTTATCCTTGATTCGTCCACAGGTTTCCGTTCGAGGTCAAGAACTGGGTCTCGCGACACGACTTGCTTCGTCTGGGAAAGAGATTTCTTATTTAAAGTCAAATTTCGGTTGAGCCATGCCAGAATCCGGGAGGTCGCCGGGATTCCCGACCAGAAAAGTGGTCGGAAATGCCCCGGTTTCCATCAGGAGTCGTATGCCATTACTTGTTCAGGAAGCGGTCCGGATTGCGGCTGGCTGAAGTCGACGCCCGTTGCATCTTTCAAGCCGTTCTTGATCCAGATGTCGAACGGGTCCATCGACGCACCGAATTCGCTGAAGGTCTTGTTGAAATCGTCGGACTCTAGGTAGAAGATCAGCATGTCACCCATGGGGCTGGGCTGAATGAAGTCCCTCTCCATCGTGACTCCTGCTCTCTTCTGGGACTGGACGTACTCCTGCCACTTCTCTTCCTTCGCAGCCTTGAACATTTTCCTGATGGCATCGCTCTTGCCCGGCAGTATCGGAAGTGCCATAGCTAGTGAAGCCATGGTGAACTCGATTGGACTTTGGGTAGATAAGCTCGATGGGGGGTCGAAATGTGAATTGGCATCGCCCCGACGAGCTGCATACAAATGAAAGAGAGCGCATGCTGTGCGGTCGCCGGTGCTTCCGACCAAGAAGTTGGTCGGAAATTCATGAGAGAATATGAACCTAGGCAGCTGGGTTGTTTGGGAAGAACCTTCTGTATGACATAAGTTGCCCCAAAACAAAAACCAATGCAAACACTAGGGGTGGAGTGGATCCACTACCGGCAAAGTTGACGATTTCGACTACGGGCAAGTACCACAACGTATACCAAGCCCACACCTCGCCACTGCGGTAACTTTCCACAGTGATGGCCAATCCCAACAGATAGAGTCCGACAACTGTAGCCGTCTGGCCCTCAAGTCCACCACTAGGCACCAGACCCGCTGCCCGAAGTCCTAAGCTCGCAAGGATGTGGAAACCACAGACGCCTGCAATAAGAAGCCAGGCATACTTTTCGTATTGTCTTTCCACCTCGGACGAACCCAACTTTCATCCTCCAAAGGCCCTAGTATTTATTTCAGGATTGTGGCCCGACCTTGTAACAGTGATAATGGAACAAGATTTCCCCTATGTTTGGGCAAGATTGTTTCGCGGAACAAGGTTTCTGTGCGGTCGCCGGGACTTCCGACTACAAATGTGGTCTGAAATTCATTAAAAGGCTTTGAACATGTGGCATACACTCTAACGGGAATGGGAGAAAGAGTCCACCTTGCGTCGAAGGACGTCGGCATTGAAACCGCAATTCAAGACGTCCTGAACGTGATAAAGTACAACGACCTCGACGATTTCATCTTGGTAGGACACAGCTTTGCCGGCAAGGTCGTGGCAGCCGTGGCGGACTGCGTACCGAAAAAGATGAGGGTTCTCCTCTACTTGGACGCTTTTCGGCCTAGGAAGGTCAGAACACCGCAGGGAAGTTTCATCGATGCGATTGGTGCCGGTTTGACGATTCTTCTTACCGGGGAGATTCTTGACAGCACAGGAAAAGATGTTCGCGGCGCAGACCGCGAGTGGATGCTATCCAAGGCCACGCCTTGGCCCACGAAGTACGCTGGCGACCCGGTGACGCTCTCCGAGAACTTTGATTCTGTAAAGAAAGCGTACATATTCTGCACCGGAGGCGGCGACAATGTTGAGGAAATCCTGAAGGAGAAGCTCGACGGTCCTTTCAGAGTCATCGAATCAGGTCACTGGCCGATGATAACGAAACCCGATGAGCTCGTCGAACAGATGCTCTCTCTGGCCGGCGGCTCTGTGCCGTAGCCATCCAACTCCCGCATCTCAGGAAATGTGAAGGTGATTCGAGGGCTGAGTTGGCGCTTCTTGGGTGCAATTCCAAACGATCATCTCGTTCGGTCAAAAGGGACGCTGGTAGCAGGGTTAGTTGAAAGTAATGTGCGGTCGCCGGGACGACCGAACTACATGCAGGTCGGAAATCCTCGCGTGTATTTTTCTGCCTATTTCACGACATAGATGGCAATGTAGCCGGACTCTGGCAGGATGCTGCGAGATAACACGGGTTCGAGCTTCTGAGCCCGGACCCTCCTTATTTCCATGATCTCAAGGTGGAGGTTAGGGCTCGGCCCGTTAGGACTCGACTCATTTGAGGTGCAAGAAGGCAGCTAATGCGACCGTGGCAAGAACTGCCGTGGCCAGACTATAGCCGAAGGCAGCCCCTGACGAAACAGAGTCCCACAAGAACCCAAAAACCACGTTCGCCACCAAGGTGCAAATTGCGACGAGGATGTAGTACACCCCATATGCCGTACCCTTCAACTCGCTGGGAGTAAGCGAAGGGATTATCGCCCGCTGCAGGGTATCAGACGCACCAAGGTACAGACCATAGGTAAATGCAATTGCGAACGCGAATAGAATCCCGACTGTCAGGAAGAAGCTCATAGCGGTAGACAAAAGAAACAACCCAAACGGAACTATCAGGAGCCTGGCCCTTCCAAACTTATCCGCAAGAACACCCACAGGTAAGCCGATTAGAACTGTCGCAAGATTGAGGGCAGCGTAAACAAGCGGACTAGTTCCTTCGCCAACGCCCAGAGCGCCGGCCTTAACTAGTACGAACGAGAAATTGTACGCTCCGATAGCGAAGATGCCCACGACAATCAAGTAGAATGTGAATTTTCGGTTGAGGACCGCAGTTGCGTTCCTAAGGAAACTCGTGGAGCTCCTGGTTCCCCTACTATCGCGGACCAGCAGAACCAGCACGAAGACGCCTATAACTCCTGGAACGAAAGAAAAGAGGAAGAGGCCTCTCACGCCCAAAAGCGGAATGAGCAGAAAAGCCAGTATCGGTCCGATGACCGCGCCAACTTGATCGAGAGAACGGTGCAAACCAAAAGCCTTACCACTATGGAGCTCATCTATCGAGTCACTGATCAGAGCATCACGGGGCGATGTCCTGACGCCTTTCCCCGCTCTGTCCGTCAACCTGACGATTACAGCGTCAGACCAACTGCTCGCTAGAGCGAAGAACGGCTTTGAGACGCTCGATAAGAAATAGCCTATCAGAACGAGCGGCTTCCGCCTTGCAAACCGGTCAGAAACGAACCCGGACACAACACGAAAAGCGTAGTTCAGCGAATCAGATGCCCCCTCCATCAGGCCTAGAAGTGCCTTGGTCGCATGAAGGTCGTTTATGACGAACAATGGAAGGACTCCCAGGATCATTTCCGTAGAAACATCCGTGAAGAGGCTGACTATCCCGAGGTTCACGACGTTTCGAAATCCCAGCTTGCGCCCCTCTTCGTTCTTCAACTCAGTTTCCCACCAGACTCGCTTTCACGTCTGTTTTCTCCTCCGAGCTAAGGGACTGCTATCAAAGATATGCTTTCTGAAGAGCAAGCCCAGGGCCGTGTGCCTTGTTAGTCTTCGCGCCACAAGAATAATCTGACCGCGAGCCCGACTATTATGGCTGATAGGACCCTACCACAGTTTCGGTCGGCCTTGGCGTCCATGGTGGCAGGTGACCTAATAGCTACACTACCCACAGTCGAGCCCAGCGGGAGAGTGATCAAGCCCCTTTACTCTCCCGCTCCAGATTTACTTTACCATGAACCGTCCGCGCTCGCCGGGATTCCAGCACTGCATGGTGTTCAAAGGTAACAGAAAAGCAATTCTGGCAGCCGCCTCAATTTGATGCAATGGATAAATCAGTAAGGGTAGGGTGAAAGTAATTTGCGGTCGCCGGGATTTGAACCCGGGTTACAAGCTTGGAGGGCTTATGTCCTAGACCAGACTGTCCTCTCGGTGAGAACTGGACGACGACCGCACGAGCGTCGAATTTCGCAGACTCTTTTTAATCGTTGGCTCAGTTTAGCGCCCTCTCAACCTCGTAGATCACACGGGCCGCCACGACGTGGGCTTCAAGAGGGGCGGGGTTCACTCTGACTAGGTCGTCGAGAACGCCCAGGACATCAGGGGAGAAGTGTCCGTGTGGGAACCCCCCAATGATCACGCAGGGAGTCTTGTGGGACGCCAGCCTCTTGCCGAGGTCGCTCAACTCGACAGGTTTTCCCTGAACCGAGAGCCCGATGGCGACGTCGGGCCTGATGGTCTTTCTGATGAGTTCCTTCATTCCCGAAGGCTTCGCCCTGACCAGTCCCTGATCCTTCTCCCCCGACAGGAGTCCTTCGACAAGGCTCTGGAAACGGAAGTAGCTCTTCGGAATCCTCGTCCTCTCGGCAATTTCCAGGACGATGTCGGGGTAGGTGTGGACGAACAGCCTGACCCTTCCGTCAAGGTAAAGAGGGGTCCCGGTCACGCTGAGGATGGTCGTGTGCACGAGGTCTGGCCTCCCCCTCTTCTCCGGGTCTTTGATTCGCAGCATCGCAGAATGGTGGAGGCTTCGGTCGAGTAGAATGCGAGATGCGTCGACCCCCCGCCTTCGTGCGTCGTTTCTCACCGAAGGGTGGCCCCGGACTTGCTCAGGGACGACTTCGAGCGCGGATTCGACCAGTACGAAGCTCAGAAACACGGAGACCTCGGAGAGGCATGGTTATTTCGCTTTGTTGCTCAGGGTTCCCTCGTGAAGAACCGCAGGGCTGCGAAGAAGGAGGCCGCCGAGCTCGCAGCGAAGCTGACAGAATCTGCGGTGAAGCTGGCGGGGAAGGACCTCAATCTCGCGAAGGAGCAAGCTGCCATCGCCAGGCGGGTGAGGCTAAGGCACAACGTCCGGGCCGAGCCGTCGCTTAGGCGGTTCACTTGCAAGAGCTGCAAATCGCTGATAGTCCCCGGGGTCAACGCGAGGGTGAGGCTCGGCCATGGAAAGCCCCCGACTCTTCGAATTACATGTCTGGAATGTGGTCACGTAAATCGAAAAATTCTGGGAACGCCTTAAATACGGTAGAGTGAGGCTGAGAAAATCCGTTTCGTGAGAGAGAATGGTGAGTGTCCGAGATGTGCCTTCGCAAGTCCTGATCGGTGTCCTAGCGGAGCAGATGAAGGCCCTCCCCGGGATGCAGGAGCCGGAGTGGGCGAAGTTCGTCAAGACTGGCTCTCACGCTGAAAGGACTCCTCACGAGTCAGACTGGTGGTTCACAAGGGCCGCGTCGCTGATGCGGAAGCTGTACCTGCACGGGCCGGTCGGCCAGGGGGACCTTCGGCGGGCGTACGGCGGGAGCAAGGCGCTCGCCTACTTCCCCAAGCACCACAGGGACGCAGGCGGGTCCAACATCAGGAAGATACTCAAACAGCTCGAGCAGGCGGAGCTCGTAGGCAAGACCCCGAAGGGCCGAATCCTGACATCGAAGGGAGTGGCGATGCTCGACAAGCTCAGCAAGGAGGTCTTCGCGAAGGTGGCGGAAGCGGACAAGTCGATGTCGAGGTACGGATAGTGATGTCACAGCCTTCGCAGAAAACCCCTGACAAGGAGTCCGCGGACAGGAAGATCGTCAGGGAGGGCATCCTGCGCATGGCACTGACCTCGGAGGCGAGAGAGCGCATCGCAAACGTCAAGATGGTAAAGCCCGAGCTCGCGGCGTCGATAGAAGAATACATCATCCAGCTGGCGCAGTCGGGGAAGCTGAGCAAGGCTGTCGACGACGAGCAGGTGAAGCAGATGCTGCTGTCGCTGCAGGACAGGAAACGGGATATCAGGATAAGGCGTGTCTAGATGGCGAGAGTCAAGGACACCTCCAAGAAGAACAGGCTGATCAAAGCGGGGAAGAGGACGAGGTCTGTCCCAACCTGGGTGATAGCCAAGACCAACAGGAAGGTAAGGACCAACCCGAAGAACAGGAACTGGAAGCAGCGAAAGCTGAGGCTGAAATGATAAGAGATGTCTGAAGAGAAGGTCGAGCCGCTCACAAGGACGTACACCGTCCCGCTGGGGATCGCTTTCGAGGCGCCTGCATACAGGAGGGCCAAGGTGGCCATCAGGATCATCAAGGAGTTCACGACGCGCCACATGAAGGCGACTGACGTCAGCATCGGGAAAGATGTGAATGAGAAGATCTGGGCCCGGGGGATCAGGCACCCGCCCAGGCGCATCACGGTCGAGATGGAAAGGGACGAGGACGGGACAGTCTCCATCACGCTACCAAAAGAACCAGAACCAGTGTAGCCTTTGGGCCTGCACCTGATCGACATCTACCGCAGCCCCAACATAGGGGTCTTCCTCAGGGCGAACGACCGCGTCCTGCTGGTCCCGAAGGGGTTGGCCGAAACGAAGTCCGACAGGCTTTCGCAGTCCCTCGAGGTCACGGCGGTCCCGACTTCGATAGGAGAGTCAAGGCTCCTTGGCCCCCTCGTGAGTATGAACAACAGTGGGGTCCTCGTCTCGAGGCTGGCGGAGAAAAACGAGGTCGAAGAAATCCAGGCGGCGACCGGGTTGAATGTCGAGAGGCTCGAATCCAGGTACACCGCGGTCGGAAACCTCGTGGCTGCCAACGACAAGTTCGCGCTAGCCTCGCCGCTCCTCGACCCAAGAGCGCTCACTCAGGTGAGAGACGTCCTCGGGACCGAAGTCGAGAGAATCCCGGTGAAGGAGTACAGCCAGGTCGGGTCGCTCGTGGTGGCCACAAACAGCGGAGCCGCAGTGTACCCAGGCTTGGACGATGGTGAGTCGCGGCGGATCGGAACCCTCCTGGGGGTCGATGCCGTTCCCACGTCCGTCAACCGCGGCGTTCCGTACGTCGCTTCGGGGATAGTCGCGAACTCCAAGAACGCGGTGGTGGGGACTCAGACTACAGGACCCGAACTTGTCTTTATAACGCGGGCACTGAACGTTTGAAATTCCACAGGGGATTTTCAGATGAGCCAACCCACCGACGAGGACAAGCTGAACGCTCTGGTCGTTGAGATCAGGGTGCTGGAAAGCACCTACAACGAACTGACCTCCCGCCAGAGCCTGCTCGAACGGGCGCTGATCGAGAACAGGGCCGCCCTGGACGCGCTCAAGGGCCTGGCTGAGAACACCTCGGACGAGGTCCTCTCCCAGATAGGGGGAGGGGCGATGCTCAGGTCGAAGCCCCCCTCGACCGACAAGGTGCTCGTCAGCATAGGGTCCAACGTTGTGCTGGAAAAGACGAGGGAGGAGGCGGTGGCTCTGATGGAAGGGAGAGCCAGGGAGGTCGAGAAGAGCCTCGTCTCCGTCATCGGGCAGAGGAACGAGATCGCGGAGAGGCTCGACGCAGACCGGCAGGTGCTGAACTCTGTGCTCAGCCGGCAGAACCAGCAGGAGTAACCTTGTTCGAAAAGCTGAGGCAGGCCTTCTCCGGGGTAGCGAGCGCAGTCCGCGAAAAGAGGCTCAGCCCTGAAGAGCTGGACAAAGTCGCCTCGGACTTCGAGATTTCGCTGATCGAAAGCGACGTCGCCCAGACCGTAGCGGAGAAGCTCACGCAGACGGTGCAGAAGAGCCTCGAAGGGACGAGGGTCGACCGGTCTGCAGACCCCTCCGAGGTGGTCGGGGAGAGGCTCGCGGTGACGCTCGAGTCCGCGTTCGACAAGGCCGGGACCGTGGATCTCCTCCAGAACATCTCGGAGAAGAAGAGGTCCGGGGAGCCGTATTCGATCCTGTTCCTCGGGATAAACGGGACCGGAAAGACGACGACGGTCGCGAAGTTCGCGAGCTACCTGAAGAAGAACAGAGTCTCCGTCGTCTGCGCGGCCGGGGACACCCATCGCCCGGGCGCCATCGAGCAGCTCACCGAGCACGCCGACAGGCTGGCAGTCAAGATAGTCTCACAGCGTTACGGGGCGGACCCGGCCGCGGTGGGAAGGGACGGGATTCTGTACGCGAAGGCGCACCACGTCGACTGTCTGCTGATAGATTCTGCAGGGAGGATGCAGACCAACCAGAACCTGATGGAGGAGATGGCGAAGATAGTCAGAGTCGTCAAGCCGGACTTTCGGATCTTCGTCGCCGACGCGCTGACCGGGAACGACGCGGTCTCGCAGGCGGAGCTCTTCAACAGGCACGTCGGGTTCGACGGGGTCATCCTGACGAAGGCAGACGCGGATGTAAGGGGGGGCGCAGCCCTTTCCATAGTGTATTCTACCGGAAAGCCGGTCCTCTTCCTCGGGGTGGGGCAGGGGTACGACGACCTCGCCCCCTTCGACACCAAGAAGTTTCTGGACTCGCTCTTGAAATAGAGACTTAAACGCCGGCAGGGGCCGACAGTCGCAATGAAGGGAAAAGACTTCCTGACGCTCGCCGAGTTCACTCCGTCCGACCTGTCCCTCGTCCTGCGCCTCTCGGGCAGGCTCAAGGAGAAGAGGCTGAAGGGCCTCGGGGGGTCTTCGCTGAAGGGAAAGTCGGTCGCGCTCGTCTTCGAAAAGCCGAGCACGCGGACGAGGGTCAGCTTCCAGGTCGCGGTGACCGAGCTCGGAGGTTCTCCCGTGAGCCTGAGCGCAAACGAGCTTCAGCTTGGCCGGGGAGAGACAGTGGAGGACACGGCCAGGGTCCTTTCGAGGTACGTGCACGCAGTAATGGCCAGGGTGAACAGGCACACGGACCTGGAGAGGCTGGCGAAGGCGTCTTCCGTCCCGGTGATCAACGGTCTCAGTGACTCCCATCATCCGGTGCAAATCCTCGCCGACCTTCTTACCATGCAGGAACGGAAGGGGAAGTTGAAGGGGCTGAAGGTCGGATGGGTGGGGGACGGGGACAATGTGTGCAACTCCTGGGCCTACGGAGCGGCACTGGCAGGAATCAAGTTCACCGCTGCCACCCCGATCGGGTATGAGCCTTCTCGGGAGGTCTTCGAGCACGCGTCGCGAATGGCACGGGCCACGGGCGGGAGGGTCGAAGCGGTCGCCGACCCGAAGGAGGCGGTCAGGGGCGCAGACTGCGTGGTCACGGACACCTTCGTCTCGATGGGTGTCGAACAGGAGAAGGAGAGGAGGGCGAAGGCGTTCCTTCCCCGCTACCAGGTGGGCAAAGAGCTCATGGCGATGGCCAAGAAAGACGCCGTCTTTCTCCACTGCCTCCCCGCCCACAGGGAAGAAGAGGTCACCCCTGAAGTCATCGACGGCCCGCAATCAGCGGTCTTCGACGAAGCGGAGAACAGGCTCCACACAGAAAAGGCCCTCCTCTGTTTCCTGATGCTCGGGTCGAGGAAGGCCTCAGCTATGGCGCGCGGCCTAAATTAGACGTGTCTGATTCGATTCCCTTGTGAATCAAACATTAATCTGAACGGCATTGCAATGGGTTTTGTGTCCCTCTTCCTCAGAGAACCATGGCCTGAAGCGCCCCAGCAAGGCGGTCGTCCCATCCTCTTTCAGCTCAGGGACCTATAGGACGCTGAATTCATGTGACAGATGGACGCCATCCAAATAGGCATAAATATAACATATGTTATAGCCATCAAACGAATTGGCGCCATATTCTGCACCTGAGCTGCCGCCTTCGGCCGTAACTATTCAGCTTGTTAGGGACGAACTGCTGAGATGCTTCGAAAGTGCCAACCGCGAATTTGCCGAAGTCCTCAAGCAACCTGTGACTGACGAGGCGCTCAGGCAACAGGTCCGTCAGTTCGTAACGACAGTCTTCGTGAATTGCGGGGTCAGTTTCGAGAACCCGAGCAAGGAAGGAATTGTCACAGCGGTCGCCCAGTGCAAGAGCAATGCTGAGGCGATGATGGGTCCGAGCGGCGCTGAGATCATAAATCACCACTATTCAGAAATGATGAAGCTCGTCAGCAAGCTCCCGGGTGACTGACGGAAGTGGTGCCGGGCAACGATCAAGTCGATTCGATTCTACTCCGGTCCTTCAGGAATCAGGTGGCTGGCAGGGTTCCCCGTAGGCAGGCCGACGGCACCATTTCCAATCCCACCCCTCTGAGGGAGATCACGGACATCTTCCTGGACTGCGCAAAGGACGAGTATGGAATAGACTTGTCGGCGAGAGGAATCAGAGTTTTCGGCAAGTTCGATTCCGAGATCTTTGGGGGATCGGTCAAAGTCAGGCCTGCAGTCCAGATACTTGACGACGCCATTGCAGCGGGGAGGGTCAAGAGGGGTCAGACCGTGTTCGAGGCGACATCAGGCAACTTCGGAATAGCACTAGGTCTGCTGGGAAAGACGGGAGTCCAAGCGGTCGCGTTGGTTTCGAGGAAGCTCCAGGAGGGGGTCGTCGAGGAATTGAAGGACAGCGGGGTCAAGACGGTAGATCTGGACGTCGAGGTCTGCCCCACTCCAGGTGCCCTCCTTGACGTTAACATCATTGCGGCTAAAGCGGCTGCCTCGAACCTGAGGTCCCGCTTGGCTGACCTGGGTTTCGACGTTGGGACTTTCGATGGGAACATTATTGAGATAGAAGCCCTTCTTGCCCGCCAGGACGTCATCAATCTCGCGAAGCTGCTCGCCCAGGCTTACGGCGGGTTCTGCACGGAGCAGTACGACAACGAGAAGAACCTAATCGCCCACGAGACGGTAACGGGTCCTGAAATGGAACAGCAGCTCCGCGGGATGGGTCAGTCCATGGGAGACTTCACGGTAGTATGCTCACTCGGGACTGGAGGGACGTCGACTGGCCTCAGCAGATACATCCAGCAAAAATACAACAAGAGAACGGTCCATGTTATCTTTCCCCTATCGGGTCAGGACGTGGCGGGAATAAGGACCCGTGCCAACGCCTCGGGCCTGAGGTTCTATGACCCGACTGCCTACGCGGGAGAACACGAAGTCGACTTCGAGGAGGCGCGGAAACTTCTTGCCTACTTTGTCGGGAGAGGCATCAGCCTGGGCGAGAGCTCGGCCCTCGCGCTCTACGCTACGGTCCAGCTCGCGAACTTTGGGTCCTCAAATAATTTCCTTGTCCTGATTCCGGACGGGGCCAAGAAGTATGCGAAGAGCACGGCCCCCGTAGCGGAGGCGAGGGTGAGGTCAATATCGCTCCAGCAGGCGAAGACCGGGAGGTCAGACTACGGGAGAGTGATCTGGACACATTCGATGTTCGTCCCGAAGGACGAGGGGGTCAAGCTGATAGCTTCAGCTCTTGGATGCGCCGAGGATGTGATCATGGTGGTCGGCGTCCAAGACGTTCAGCGGATAGTCTCGACCAACGACGTCCCGTCTGAACTATTGGAATCGGTGAGGCAAGCAGGCAGCAAGCACCTCTTCCTGTGCATGGCAGGAATGACATCGCTCAAGGTCGCGCAAGCCTTCGCTGCCAAGGGCCTGAACTCAGATAACCTCGCAGGAGGGATAATGGGGCTGGCCACTTTGAACAGGAAGCAGGCTTCAGAGCTCGTAAGACAGTCATCTTAGGAAGGCGCGAAACTGCGTGGTCAGGTCTAGTTGCCCAGATCGTTACTATCGGGGAGGCTCACGTCTTAGCCTCTGACTAGACCCGGATCGCTTCGAGCCCGAACTGCGATGCGAAACCCAGTACCTTCGCCTTCTCCGTCCCCAGCCCCTTCCAGTCCAGGAGAACGTAACGAACGGGGGCGTTCGTCTTCTGCAGCATCTGCCCGAACATCTTCTCGTCGACGTCGGGGAGCGAGTGCTTCGGGGCGATGAAGGAGAGGGCAAACTCCCCTTCTATCTCGAGCTTGGTGAACTTGCCGGGGTAGTGGTTCCCGCCGAGCCCTATGGCGACCTTGTCCCAGAGCCGTCTCTCGGTCAGGCTCTCCACGAGCGCCTCGGCTATCACGTTTGCCGCCCCCTTGTCCCCCCAGTACTTCTCAGAAGACCCGAGCTCGACGAACAGAGTGGGCCTCGCCAGCGAGGTGGGCCCGTGGTGAGTCGCTTCGAGGGTGATCTCGTAGTTCGCGATCTTCCCCTTCCGCTTTGCCAGGGCTATCAGGTAGTTCTTCAGGAGGGTCGGGTCGCACTTCCCGAGTTCCTTCCCGTTCCCCCCGAACTTGGATTCGGCCGAGAAGTTCCCCGTGGTATGCGCGGTCAGAGAGGCGATCCCCGATTCTGCGTAGTGCCTCGACAGGAAGATGTAGGCCTGGGGGTTGAAGTACGAGTCCAGGTCGGGGGGCTCCACGATCCTCTGCTTGAAGAACGCGAGGAGGAGCGACCCCCTCTGGTAGACCGGCTCGCCCTCCAGTCTGACCCCGGTGGACTCGAAGCCCTGGCTTTCGATCATCGCGTTCCCGAGGGTCCTCGAAGCAAGGTCAGACGACGAAGCGACCAAGACGGTGGCGGGCTCACCCTGGGGGTTCATCGGAACCCTCTCATCCGGGAGTCGATATAACCGTCTCAAGACATATAAACTGCAGAACGCGTTTGGGCCGAAGATTCGAGGTTGGGTTTCTCCGAATTCCTCAGGAGCGCAAAGGCAATCTTCAGGATCACGCACAAGAGCGACCGCGAGGAGTTCGGGCTCTACCTCAAGCTGGTCCTTCTAGGGATCGCGGTAGTCGGGACAATAGGCTTCTTCATCAAGCTGGTCGGAAACCTGTTTTTCGGCTGAATTCGTCCGCACGGAAGAAAGAAGGGTCGCTAACCCGGCGGTTTCGCAGGCTTCGCCGCACCGAACACGAAGAGTCCTATCCCTACCGTGGTCACTACGCTCGCGATCACGATGAGTACCAGGAAGACGGCCGGATTCCAGTCGGTTCCGTAAACGGTCTGGACAATCAATGCCGAGATGCCAAAGAAGAAACCCCCGAAGGCGATCAGCGCAGCGCCGACCCCGAGGATGACCGGCCTGTCCAACGTCAGTTTGACGGTGCGCATGAGAGTTAAGCCTTTGCGCAATAGAGGAACCCCACCGGGTCCGAAACGGCTTGCGAAATCCCTTCCAAGCGGCCAAATCGTTATAAGAACCATCAGGGTCGGGCTGAATTCAACGTGGCCGTTTTGAGCGATCAAGAGAGAGTAGGTTCCATATTCCCGGTCAAGACCACCGGAGGTCAGGAAAGGACAGTGGCGACATTCGTGGCGAACAGGGCCCTTCAGAAGAAGAAGCCGATTTATTCCGTTCTGGCCCTGGACACCTGGAAGGGGTACGTCCTCTTCGAGGCCCCGAACTCGCAGGTCGTGGACGAGAGCATCCAGGGGTTCAAGCACGTCAGGAGCAAGATACCCGGAATGATGCAGTACCAGGACATCGAAAAGTTCCTGGTCACGAAGTCGATGGTCGCCGAGCTGAACGAAGGGGACACAGTGGAGATCGTCGCCGGGCCGTTCAAGAGCATGAGGGCGAAGATATCGAGGGTCGAACAAGCCAAGCAGGAGATCACGGTGGTGTTGATCGACACGGCGT
Source organism: Nitrososphaerota archaeon (assembly GCA_016200045.1). GTDB lineage: Archaea > Thermoproteota > Nitrososphaeria > Nitrososphaerales > Gagatemarchaeaceae > UBA183. The sequence goes on from JACQFN010000014.1 coordinate 32,537, forward strand.
TCGCGCTCCCCATCACAATCGACGCTGCCTACGTGAAGCTCGTCGAGAAGGCGAAGCCAGAGGCACCGAAGTGATTCTGAATGGGAAAGAAGATTGTTAACGCCCTGGTGACAGGTGGGGAGGCAAACGCAGGCCCGCCGCTCGGACCAGCCCTGGGACCGCTCGGGGTCAACGTACTCGGCATAGTGAACGAGATCAACAAGCAGACCGGGGATTTCAAGGGGATGAGGGTCCCGGTGAAGGTCGAAGTGGACGAAGAGACGAAAGCGTTCACAATAACGGTAGGCACCCCCACGACCTCGGCGCTCATTGCAAAGGAGGCGGCAATCCCCAAGGGGTCGGCCAAGCCCAACCTCGAATTCGTCGGGGACCTTTCGATCGACAAGGTGATCGGGATAGCGAAGAGCAAGATATCGAATTCGTACGCGACGACCACCCGCTCGGCAGTCAGGGAAGTGGTCGGGAGCTGCGTGAGCATGGGGGTAAAGGTCGAGGGGAAGGACCCGAGGGAGTTCATGGCCGAAATCGACTCCGGCAAGTGGGATTCGAAGTTCGCCTAACCCGAGGAGTCGCCCAGACCGGGGGCGTGAGACAGTCTGATGAAACCAAGAAAAACGACACAAGCCTTTTATGCGCTCCGCCAAGGCTCGATGAGGAATTCGTGAGAGGAGGATGCTTTCCAGCCAGCAGTTATCCGAGCTTGTCAAGAAGGGCAAGGAACAGTCGAAGGAAAGGAAGTTCCCGCAGTCCGTAGAGCTGGTCCTGAAGCTCAAGGACCTGGACCCGAAGAAGACCGACCTCAACATCAACGAGATAGTCTACCTCCCCCATCCGACCTCTAAGCAGGCCAGGGTCTGCTACATCGGGACCGGTGACCTCGCGGTCAGGGCGAAGAACGCGAATGCCGACCTGGTGATCGACCCATCCCAGCTGGAAAACTACGGCGGGAGCAAGCGCGATGCGAAGAAGCTCGCGCGTTCGTACGACTTTTTCCTCGCCGAGACTGCGCTGATGCCGAGGATAGGCAAGGTCCTGGGCCAGGCGTTAGGACCCAAGGGGAAGATCCCGACCCCGGTCCCCCCGAATGCTCCGATTGAGTCGCTGATTCAGAGGATGAGGACCGCCATCAGGGTCAGGAGCAGGAGCTCGCTCGGCGTGATGGCGAAGGTCGGAGACGCCCAGCTGACCGAGGCGCATTTGGCCGAGAACATACTGGTGGTCGTGCAATCGGTGACGAAGAAGCTGCCGAACGGGGACAAGAACGTGAAGACGATAATGGTGAAGACGACGATGGGGAAGCCGGCCAAGCAGGCGGTCGAGTAGGATGAGCGAGACAGTCCAGGTCCACAAGCCCAACCCGAAGAAGGCGGAGACGGTCGACCACGTCTCGGAGCTGGCGAAGAAGTACCCGGTGCTCGCGGTGACGTCGCTTTCCAAGGTCAGGGCAACGCAGCTGATGGCGGTCCGGAAGGCCCTCAGGGGGCACGCAGAAGTCTTCGTGGTCAAGAACAAGCTCGCGACGCTGGGCCTCCAGAAGGCAGGGATCAAGAACTCCGAGCAGCTGCTTTCTCATCTAACAGGACAGAACGCCCTGATATTCTCCACATATGACCCGTTCAAGCTCTTCCTGACCCTTGACAAGAACAAGGTCTTCCTCCCGGCGAGGGCCGGGGACACGGCCCCCGAGGACATCGTGGTCCCGGCCGGGAACACAGGGCTCCCCGCCGGTCCGGTCCTGAGCGAGTTCAGAGAGGCCGGGATACCCACCAAGATCGAGTCTGGGAGCATCTGGGTCAACAAGGACTCGGTCGCCGCAAAGAAGGGGGCGACGATATCGCCGAAGCTCGCCAGCCTCTTCTCGAAGCTGAACATCAAGCCGATCAGGGCAGGACTGACGATCGCACTCGCCTACGAGAGCGGGCTCATTTACGCTGGGGACGTCGTGGCGATAGACCTCGAGAAGTACAGGCAGAGCCTCCTGGACGCCTACTATTCATCCCGCGGCCTCGCCGTAGTGATAGGGTATGTGACGAAGGAGACTGCCCCGGAGCTAATCGGGAAGGCCTACCGGGAGGCAATCGCGCTTGCGATCGAGGCCGGCTTCATCACGCCGGAAAGCGCGCCAAGGATCCTGGCCCTCGCGGAGGCGGAAGCGGCCGCCCTGGAAGCGAAGGCGAGGGAAAAGGGACTCCAGTAAACCCCGACCAAGAGACTCCCAAAACCTATTATCGTTTCCGAAGCTAAGGACAGGTTCATGGACGAGGATGTCGCCCTCCGGCTGATCTCGGAGCACTTCGTGCAGGTGGGGCTGATTCTCGAGTCTGACCCGAAGCTCCCGAGCTTCGTCTCCGCGGTCGCCGGGGGCCCCGTCAAGGGTTCTTGGTGGGGGCACGCAGAGGGAGGGAGCATCTACAGGGTAATGGGCAGGTTCATGAAGCGGGAGGACGTCCTTGAAACGAAACTGGTCTCGGGAAAGGTGACTTTCCTCCACAGATACCTCTGGCCCCAGTTCTTGGCGGTCTCCCTTTCTGATGAGCCCTGGCAGACCGCCGGGCTTTCAAAGGATGCCAAGGCGCTCCTTCTTGCATTGCGCCGAGAGGGGGCGTTGGAGACGATGGAGGCCCAGGAGAGCCTTGGGATTTCTGCGGGGAGTGCGGCTCGAGAACTGGAGGGGAGGTTGTTGGCGCATTCGGAGCAGTATCATTCGGCAAAGGGGTTTCATACGAAGCGGCTTCAGACCTGGGACCGCTGGGCCAAGGAGAAACGGATGATGGAGGAACTCCCGGATGCCGGTCAGGCGAAGTCGAAGTTCGAGGCCATAGTTCATCACCTTAACACGAAGCACGGCGGCTCGGGAAGGCTGCCTTGGGAGAGCTGAGTTTGAAAGGATCGGGCCTAGCCGAAGAGCGAAGCGAGACCCTGTAGAGCCTCTTCTTCCTTCTTCTCATCTTCCTTTGGCTTCTCTTCCGCCTTCGGTGCCGCGCCTCCCGCAGGAGCAGAGGGTGCAGCCGGTGCCATCGCCATGGTGGCGGCGTTCTTCAGCGCCTCGTCGATGTTGACCTCGCTGAGAGCCGAGGCGAGGGCCTTGACCTTCACTTCGTCAGGTGAGACGCCCGTAGCCTTTACCACGCTGGTCAGGTTCTCTTCGTTGACTGGCTTCCCCATCTTGTGGAGGAGGAGAGCCGCGTAGATGTACTCCATCTGAATTCGCAGATTCCCGCGGGCCGTTCGGTATTTAAGAATTCGACTGAGAAAGCTCGTCCCAAGTTTATCTACCGTGGAGGACGGACTTCACTCTCTCAATTGAACGAAAAGAAGGAGGCGCTGAGGTCGAAGTTCTCCGCCGACTACAGAAGCTATTACCTAGTGGACCTGTTCAAGAGGGAAGGGTTCGTCAGGAAGAAGTGTTCAAACTGCGGCAGATTCTTCTGGACGCTTATCGAGGACAGGAAGGTCTGCGACGACCAGACGTGTTCGTCGTACACTTTCATCGGCGACCCCCCCACCAGCAGGAAGTTCGACAAGATTCAGGCCTGGAAGGCGATAGAGAAGTTCTTCGTCAAGAACGGGCACTCCAGCGTCAAGAGGTATCCGGTCGTCAGCAGGTGGAGGCCAGACCTGTTCTTCACCGTCGCGTCTATCATCGACTTTCAGCGCGTGGAGGGCGGGAAGGTCGTGTTTCAGCTCCCGGCCAACCCCCTGGTCGTCCCGCAGATGTGCCTCAGGTTCAACGACATCCCAAACGTCGGCGTGAGCGGGAAGCACAACACCTCCTACGTCATGGTGGGTCAGCACAGCATCGCGGACAGGAAGGGGTACTGGAAGGACAGATGCATCGACCTGGACTTCCAACTGATGACCAGGGATTTCGGGATCAAGAAGGAGGAGGTCACCTTCAACGAGGACGTCTGGGTCGGCTACGGGGCCTTCGGCTACTGCCTGGAGTTCTTCGTCAGAGGGGTGGAACTCGGCAACGCTGTGTTCACCGCCTTCGAGGGGGAGGTCGGGGACTACCGTGAAATGAAGGAGAAGGTGGTCGATATGGGGTCAGGGCTGAACAGGTGGTCCTGGCTTTCCCAGGGCACCCCGACATGCTACGACACCGAATGGGCGACGGTTCTCCGGAAGATGAATGAGACATGCAAGGTCGAGGTAGACAGGAAGCTGTTCCTGGGGTATTCGAAGCTGGCCGGGTCGATGAACGCGGATGAGTTCGGGTCACTCTCCAAACAGCGCGAGGTTATCGCGAAGAAGCTGAACGTCAGTGCGGGAGAACTGGAAAGGAAGTTGGCCCCCCAGGAGGCGCTTTACTCGATCGCCGACCACGCCCAGACTCTCCTGTTCGGGATAGCGGACGGGATGCTCCCCAGCAACTCGGGAGGCGGGTACAACCTGAGGATACTTTTCAGGAGGGCGATGAACTTTGTCAACCACTTCAAGTTCCCGCTGGAGATGGACGACGTCGTCGACTGGCACATCGACTACCTGAAGGCGATGTATCCCGAGCTCGCCGAGCACCGGGACGACGTGGCGAAGGTCCTCGGAATCGAAGCGGAGAGATACTCTTCTTCGTCCGAGAGGGTTTCAAAGATCGTATCCTCGATCTCCTCTGCCGTGAAGACCGTTTCGACCGATGATCTGATCCGCCTTTACGATTCGGACGGGGTCACCCCTGAGCAGCTGCAAGAGGCCGGAGCCGAAGTGACAATGCCCGAGGACTTCTACGCGAAGGTGCAGGCGAGGCACATCACGAAGAAGCTCGACGAACCGAAGCCGAAGTTCGACGTGGGGAAGATTCCGGGAACCAAGCTGCTCTACTACGAGGACGACTCCGACTTCGAGTTCACGGCCAGGGTCCTGAAGGTCCTCCCGGGGAGTCTTGTGGTCCTGAACCGTACAGTATTCTACCCGCGGGGTGGGGGACAGGAGCCCGACCGGGGGACCATCGCGGGGGCCAAGGTCGTGGACGTCGAGAAGTATGGAGATGTGGTCATCCACAGGCTGGAGGGAAAGGCGCCGAAGGCTGGGACGACGGTCGGGTGCAGCGTCGATGCGCGCCGAAGGAGGAGGGTCACCCAGATTCACACCGCCACTCACATACTCAACGGGTCCTCTAGAGAAACGCTCGGACCCTGGGTCTGGCAGCACTCAGCGTTCAAGGAGGAAGACTACGGACGCATCGACATCACCCACTTCTCACACCTGACGGAGAAGGAGGTACAGCAGATCGAGGACAAGGCGAACGAGGTCGTCAGGAAGAACCTCCGGATCAAGAACACGTTCATGGCCAGGCAGGCTGCCGAGGAGAAGTACGGGTTCAGGTTGTATCAGGGCGGGGTCGTCCCGACGAGGCTGGTGAGAGTCGTAGACATCGGCGGATGGGACATCGAAGCCTGCGGAGGGACTCATACGGGGACGACCGGGGAAGTGGGACTGATCAAGATAACGAAGTCCGAGCGCATCCAGGACGGGGTCGAGAGGCTCACCTTCGTCGCCGGGGAGGCCGCCATTGAATACCTGCATTCGATGGAAGCGAGCCTTTCGGAGCTTTCCATGATCATGGGGACTCAGAGAGATAACCTCCCCAAGGTTGCCAGGACGACCCTCCAGGAGCTGGCGGACTCCAGGGCCCGCGAGAAGGCCTTGGGGCAGGCGATGGTCGAAAGCTCCGCGTCTGAGGTGGTTTCGAAGGCGAAGGTCAGAGGCCCGGCAAAACTATATGTTGCCACCCGTCCACCCTTCGGCGAGGATCAGATTATTGCTCAGGGCGAGAAGTCCGTCTCTGCAGAACCGTCTCTGATCTACGTCGCCCTGTTTTCAAGCGGGAAGTCCGCCCGTGTGGTCTGCTTCGTCGGCGAGTCAGCCAGGAAGGCCGGCCATTCGGCAGGGGAGATCGTGAAGAAGCTGGCGCCTCTGTTGGGCGGGTCAGGAGGAGGGTCTCCCTCGTTCGCTCAGGGCGGGGGCCCTCTTGTCGACAAGATCGGAGATGCTGCGGCGGTAGCTGACAGGATGGGCACCGAGAGCTGAGTCCGTTGCCTGACAGAGAGAAGTACTGGACGAAGGTCTGGGATGAGAAGCATGTGTTCGAGCCCGACCCCCTAACCGGGAAGAAGAAGATGTTCGTGACCGTACCGTATCCGTACATGAACGCACCGGTCCACGTAGGGACGGCTTTCACGGCCTCCCGGGTCGAATTCTACGCGCGGTTCCGGAGGATGCAGGGGTACAACGTCCTGTTCCCATGGGCGTGGCACTGGACCGGGCAGACGATCGTGGGGATGAGCCTGAGGCTCAAGAAAGGGGACGCGTCAGTCAGGCGCGCCTTCGTGGAGCTGGACGGGGTCCCGGAGAAGGAGGTCGCGAAATTCGTCGACCCGGAGTACCTAGCGTCCTACTACACCAAGGTGAGCAGGCAGGTGCTGAAGGACACTGGGTTCTCAATCGACTGGAGGAGGGAGTTCAGGACCATCGACCCGACCTACAAGAAGTTCGTCGAGTGGCAGTACCTGCGTCTGCGGGAGCTGGGGTACGTCGTCCAGGGGACGCACCCGGTGGTGTGGTGCCCGTACGACAGGAGCCCGACAGGGGACGCCGACCGGATGGAGGGGGTCGGGGTCTCTCCCGGGGAGTTCAACCTGATCAAGTTCCATCTGGGAGAATTCGCGTTGGTGGCCGCGACGCTCAGGCCCGAAACGATCTACGGCGCCACCAACCTCTGGGTGAACCCGGAGTCGGAATACGTGGAGGCTAGGGTCGACGGGGAGCTCTGGGTCGTCAGCGCCTCCGCCCTGACCAGGCTGACGGAGCAGAAGCACGAGGTGACCCCGGTCCGCTCGTTGAAGGGGTCGGAGCTTCTGGGAAGGTTCGCGATGGCGCCCCTGACAGGGAAGTCACTGCCGATACTCCCGGGGAGGTTCGTCGATGCCGAGCTGGCGACAGGGGTGGTTTACAGCGTTCCGGCGCACGCGCCCTTCGACCTGATGGCCCTAAAGGATATCCAGGAAGGGAGGACACAGGCGGGGAGGCAGGTCAAGGAGCTGGCGGACGCGATCAGGCCGGTTCCCATCCTGAGCCTGAAGGGTTACTCCGCAGTCCCGGCGGAGGACAGTCTGAGGAAGCACGGGGCCAAGGACTCCCTCGACTCAAGTTTGGAACGGGCTTCGGCCGAGCTGTACAGCGACGAGTTCCACAGGGGAGTCCTGACCGCTGCCTCCGGCCCTCTTGCTGGGCTGACCGTCGGCGAGGCCAAACAGAAGTCTGCGGAGCTGCTGGCGAAGACCGGGCGGCTGGCGAAGATGTGGGAGCTCACGGAGAAGGTCGTCTGCAGGTGCGGGACCAGGTGCTACGTCAAGATCCTGGAGAACCAGTGGTTCCTCAACTACTCGAGCCCGCAGTGGAAGGCGAAGGCGAAGGAGGTCATCGAGAAGGCGGACGTCTTCCCTCCCGAGGCGAGGGAGTGGTTCTACTCCACCATCGAGTGGCTCAAGGAATGGCCCTGCGCCAGGCGGTCAGGGATGGGGACCAAGGTCCCGTGGGACAAAGAGTGGATAGTTGAGACCCTCAGCGACTCGACCATCTACATGGCCTACTACACCCTGAGCAAGTTCGTCAACCAGGAGAAGGTGACCCCGGAGCAGCTGACCCCGGATGCGCTCGACTACGTCTTCTTCGGCAAGGGGAACCCGGCGAACATCTCGAAGGCGGTCAGGATGACGGAGAAGAGGCTGAGGGAGCTGAGGACTGAGTTCACCTACTGGTACCCGGTCGACATGCGGAACTCGGCGAAGGAGCTGATCCCCAACCACCTGACCTTCTTCGCGTTCCACCACGCCGCGCTATTCCCGGAGAAGCAGTGGCCGAGGGGGTTCGGGATCAACGGGATGATCCAGATTGAAGGGAAGAAGATGAGCAAGACCACGGGGAACTTCGTCACCTGGAAAGGGGCCCTCGAGAAGTACGGGGCCGACCCGTTCAGGCTGGCGCTGGCCCTGACGGCTGACGGGATGGACGACGCGGACTGGAGGGACCGGAACGCGGAGGACGCCAAGGTGAAGGTCGACTCGGTTATCCCGTTCGTGAAGAAGAGCCTGCGTTCGTCGGTGAAGAGGGAGAAGGATGTGCTGGATGACTGGCTCCTTTCCACGATGAACAGGAGGATCGCGCAGGTCACCCAGGCGATGCAGGAGATGAAGATACGGAGGGCCTCCGCGGCCGCCTTCTTGGACACGTGGAACGACATACGCTGGTACATCCACAGGAGCGGGAAGCCCAGGAGGCAGACCCTGGAGGCAGTCTTCGACGCGTGGGTCCGCATGGTTGCGCCGTTCACCCCGTTCATGGCAGAGGGCCTGAACCACGAGCTGAGAGGGAAGGGGCTGGTCTGTCAGGCGGACTGGCCTTCGCTGAGGGACTTCCCGCTGGACGAGGAGGCTGAGATGGCCGAGACCGCGGTGAACAGGGTGGTGGAGGACGCGCGGAACGTCCTGAAGGTGGTCAAGGGGTCGAAGAAGCGGCTAAACGTCTACGTCTGCTCGGACGGCTCCAGGGGATTTTTCGTCGACCTGGCCTCGGCGGACAGGCTCAAGATTGGCTCAGTCACCAAGAAACATGAAGCAAGCAAGGACAAGACGAATCGGACCTTCAAACTGATCTATGAGCTTGGCGATGAGCTGGTGAAGAAATACATCACTGCGAGAAAGTTCGACGAGTACGGGACGCTCTCCGATGCGGCAAAGTTCATGGGGAAGGAGCTAGGGGTCGATGTGGTCGTCCAGAAGGACGGAGAGAAGGGGCTCCGCGACCCGTCGGGGAGGGCGAAGGGGGCCCTTCCGATGAAGCCTGCGCTTTACCTAGAGTGAGAGACCAGCCCTGAGCGTTCAAATACGCCAGCCGAAAACGGCAAGAAGAGTTGGGTTCTACGGACAATGACCTTGCCGGGGTGGCGAGGGCCAGGATGTCTCACGAGTACACAGACTCTGTCCTTTACGAAAGGCTCGCCGCCACCGTCGACCAGGCCAGCCCGTTCGCCGAAGTCCTGAGGCACCTCTCTGAGACGGAACGCGGGCACTACGAGTTCTGGAAGAAGTACGTCCCGGACGAGCAGCCGAAGATGAACGGGACCAAGCTCTTCTGGGTGATGTTCCTCAGGCGGGTCCTCGGGCTCACTTTCGCTTCGAGATACCTCGACAGGCACGAGGCCGACGTCGTGAAAGACTACAGGGCGATCCAGGGGGTCGTCCCGCGCGGAGATGTACCGAAGTTCGAGGAGATGGTCGCCGACGAGGAGCAGCACGAGAAGGAGTTCGCCAGCAAGATCGAAAGTTCAGCGATAACATACATCTCGTTCGTCGTGCTTGGACTGGCCGACGCGCTGGTGGAAATCACGGGAATACACGCAGGCTCCCTGGGGATCTACAACCGGACGGAATATGCAGGGCTTGCGGGGGTGATCGCCGGGGCCGCGGCGTCGCTGGCGATGGCATCGGCAGCATTTGCCCAGGCGAAGCAGGGTTTCAAGGGTTCGGCCCGGTTGTCTGCGCTGTACACCGGGGTTTCGTACTTCATCACCGCGATAATCCTCGCGGCGCCGTACTTCCTTACTTCCAGCATGATCTATGCGCTCACAGCCTCGATGGTCCTCGCGTTCGTCATCCTCGCGGTTACGACCTACTACAGCACGGTGATCTCGGCGAAGCCTTTCTTCAGAGACTTTGCGGAGATCCTGGCGATAATGCTGGCGGTGACCTTGGTCCTCTACGTGTTCGGGTACTTCGCCGGGGTCACGACCGGGATCAGATCAATAGGCTAGCAGACGAGAACGAGCTCCTGGAAGGGTCAACCTTTCCGCGGGATAAGAAATAGGGGCGGAGGCCACGCGGCCTCCGATATCAGTGAAGCGGGGTCGGAAACCCGTTGTCGGGGCACGAGCTGATCGGAGGGATGCCCTGCTTGTGGGCGAGGATCTCGTTGTCGAAACCGCCCGACGACAGGCCGCTGGCGATGGCGCCAACGAACCCGGGCGAGACTTTCGTGAACGAGCTGATGTCCTGTCCGAGGCAGTTGGGCGTCACCGGGGCTGATGCGAGCGAGACGTGCGGGACGCTCAGCACGAACAGCGAAGCGGATAGGGCGAGCAGCAGGAGTTTCCCTGCGTTCAGGCTCAGGATTGTCTTCATACCTGACATGACGGGTCTGACGGATAATAGAGGGACGGGAATTCGCCGCCCGCAAACTACATTTTCAGGGAGGGATGCCGACTTTCAGGCAGAAGTCTCTGAACCGGGGGTCCTTGCGAAGACCTTCGAAGACCTGGAGGCTCTTGATCAGGAAAGGCCATGAATGGGCTTCCGCCTGCTTGCCCAGCGCTCTGAAGGCTTCATCGTAGTTCCCGAGGGCAGAGTTGATGAAGAGTCCCCCGAACAGCTGAACCGAATCGCTCGCGCTCCTCTTGAGCACGCCGAGTTCCCGCTCCGCGGCTTCCCTCCTTCCCGTGAACGCGTAGAGCAGCCCCTGGTCCATGATTGCAAGAGGCTCATCTGGATTTATTTTGAACACCGCGTCTATGAACTCCTGCGCCTTTGCGAAATCGCCCTTCAGCATGTACGCCTCTGCCAGGCCAGCGAGGATTCTGGGGTGCCTCGGGTTGTACTCCAGCGCGCGTTGAAGGACTTTTATCGATTCGTCGAACCTGCCCATAACCCTGAGGATCAGGGCGAGGAAGTTCGAGGCGCCGAACGAGAGCGGGTCGAGGTCGTAGGCCTTCTGGAAGGTCGCCAGGGCCTTGTCCAGGTTCCCGGCGCCGCCGTACTGGATTCCAAGGAATACGTACGCGTCCTCGAGGTTCGGGTTAATCCTGATGGCCTTCTCTGCCTCGGCCGTGGCTTCCGCATATCTGTCGATGGAACTGTGAATCCCGGCCATCGCCGCGTGCGACTCTGCACGGTCGGGTCCTAGCTCAAGTGCCTTGCGCGCCGCAGGCTCTCCCTTCGTGAAGACCACCTCAAACGGCTCGTACCCGCCGGCCGCGATTTTCATCCAACCCTGCGCCATGGCGCTGTAGGCCCGCGAGAACGAGGGGTCCCTCGCGACCGCGCTCTCCAGCAGCGGGATTGCCTCCCGGAGGCTGGGCTCGGTGGATTGGTGGATCAGCTGCTTCGCCCTCATGTAGAGCGTGTACGCCTCGATGTCGTCGGTGTCCTTTTCCGGGCCCTTGGCGAAGACCCCGGTGGAAATGGACCCAGCCACCTTCGACGCCACGTCGCTCTGGATGGCGAAGATGTCGTCCAGCTCCTTGTCGTAGTTCGAGGCCCAGAGGTGCTCCTCGGTCCTGGCGTCTATCAGCTGGACGGTAACCCTGATCTTGTTCCCGGCCTTCCTGACGCTACCATCTATGATGGAGCCGACCGCCAGCTCCCTCCCGATGTCGGAGATCTTCTTCTCCTTCTTCTTGTAGTTCATCACGGACGTCCTCGCGATGACCTTCAGCTGCCCTACCTCGGAGAGCTTGCTGATGAGCTCCTCGGTGAGGCCGTCGGCGAAGTACTCGTCGTTCGGGTCGGGGCTGATGTTCACGAACGGCAGGACGGCCAGCCTTTCGCGCGGCGCCTCGTTCTGAGCGGAGAATGTTCCAGGCAATTCGACCCTGTACACCCCTAGAGGGAGTTCGACGTTCTTTAGCTCTATCTCGCCAACCTTGGTTATGGTGAGGTCGGTCTTGTTCCTCACGTGGTCGTACACCTGCTGGGAGATGCGGATCCCGCCCGGCTCGGCCAAGGGCTCTATCCTGGACGAGACGTTCACGGCGTCGCCGTAGATGTCCCCCGAGCCGTGCACCACGTCCCCGAGATGCACACCCACGCGGAGCTCGACCTTCCTTGAGGATTGGACGCTCAGATTCCTGTCGCGGAGCTTCTCCTGGACCTCGACCGCACAGAGGACCGCGTCCAACGCGCTCCTGAACTCGATGAGGAAGGCGTCTCCGATGGTCTTTACCTCCTTCCCTCCGTGCGATGAGAAAACCGGCCGTATCAGGGACCTGTGCTCCTCCAGAAGCTGGAGCGCGAGCGCCTCATTGGCCTGCGCGAGCCGGGTATAGCCGGCTATGTCTGTGAACATAATTGCTGCAAGGCGGCGATGACTCTCAGCCAATCAACCGAGGAAGGTTCTCCGACCCCATATAAACAGACGAGACGAAGAGGAGGGGGAAACCGCTTCAAAGAAGAAACCAGACTTCACGGAATCATCCTTGAGGATCCCTCCATCAAGCGATACCTGGCGGTCGTCGCCAACCGAAGACGAAACAACGGATTCGTTTCACCATCAACAATGCTCAAGACACTTTCCAGCACCAAACACTTTCTCCGATTCCTCGACCTCCCAATAACTGACCACGCACTTTCAGACCTAATTACAAAAACCCGAGAGCAGCACAGAAGGGAGAACTACATGACCGACGACCGACTCCTCGAATTCGTCGGACAGAGACCGATAACATCTCATGCTTCTTGGGGAGCATCCATCAAAGGAATCTTCAAGGCCAACAGATGCCCTCTTCAAGCGTCATTCAATACCACTTTCACTCATTCCACGAAGAAAATCGGCCCCGGAATGCTGAAGGCCATCTACGAGACCGTCACGGTCGAAGAACAGAAGCTGATGGATTTGCAGGCCTATGCAGGAGAGATTAGCGGCCGTTTCGCTGACAGCGATTTCGCAATGGGAAGACTTCGGCAATAGATACATCCTCATCCACATCAAGGCCCTAGACACCAAGGCAAGAAACGAACATGTGTGCATCATTCCCAAAGCCTTGGCAGACTGGCTGAGAGATTACTGTAAACAAACGAAGAGGGACAGGCCGTTCCCCAACTGCAGAACCCTTTGGCATGAGATAACTCGGCTAGTTCTCGCGAAATTCGGAATCCAGATATCGTCACATTACCTACGAAAGCGATTCCACACAATCGCCGGAAAAACAGCTATGCCTGTCAACTCGTGGGATTACCTGATGGGTGACAAGCAGTCTCATGGACACAACGCAAGCACATACACGTTAGAAGACTTCTCGGACCTTGTGCAAGAATACGACAGGTATCTTATGCCCTTCCTCTCAATATCAGACCCAAGAGAACCCGACGAACCAACGAAACCGTTCACGACCACATCCGAACTTGATCAAGTTGGCAAGGAAAACGCGGAACTGAAGGAGCAGATTCTCAAACTGACAAGGATACTAACAGAGGCCCTCGCAAAGCAAAACTAGGCCACTAATTTACTCCTTCTCCAAGGTTCTGACTATGACCAGAGTGCATCCCGGCTCCATGAAACGGGCAGTTCCGAGATTTCAATGGTACATAATAGAGTTCATGGCGGCGGCCTCAGCAGCTCCTTTGTTGATACCGAGACAAATGACTAATATTGGAGGCGCCATGGAATATATTATGGTCAAATGGATTCTCTACTCGGGGAAGAGTTTATCTGCCTCCAGTGCTGTCACTCTCATGATGACTGAACGGGAGTACAAGGTAAGGTTGCGATTGGGTGATGCAGAGATGGAAATAGTGGGAGATCAGGAATTCGTTTCAAAAATGTCCAAGGAATTCGAATTTGTCCTAAAAGAGACACCCAGGGCTCCAATCGAGCCCTCTCACACCTCTCGCGCAGTCCCCTCATCAGCGAAGAAGCCAACGTCTGCTATTCCCGCAGGGCAAGTACCAGCAACTGTCCCCGGCAAGCTGGAGGCGCTAAAAGACGAAGGGTATTACTCCGAACCGAAGGAACCTTCGGCTATTACGGAGGAATTCCGAAACAGGGGTTGGGGAGTCTACAAGACCAAGGACATCAGCTCTACCATCAAAAGAATCGCTGGCAGAATCGGTCTACGGAGAGTTCCACTAGGAGAAGGAAAGTACGGATACACATTCCCCTAGTAGGAGCATCTAGTCCTTGCCTGTCGACGCGAATACCGAAGAGAAAATCAATGAAATTCTTGAGATTCTAAAAAGACTGGAAGCCAGAATAGCTACCCAAGAAACCAGGAGCATTGCACCAGCTGCGGTCAAGCAGAAACCATATTCAATAAAGGAATTTGTGATTGCAAGAAACCCAAACAACGATACCAAAAAGACACTTGCGATTGGTTACTTCCTCGAAAAATACGAGAATCTTCCCTCATTCAACATAAGGGACTTGGAAACTGGTTTCAGGAACGCTAAGGAAAAGGTGCCTTTGAACATGAACGACAAAGTCAACGGAAATATTCGTAACGGCCACGTAATGGAAGCCGAGGAACTAAAGGATGGACTAACCGCTTGGACTCTGACCAGCACCGGGGAGAGATTTGTCGAGAACAACTTTGAGACATCGAAGTAGTACCTCTCAGCTTGCGATAGCGTCCTAGTTGCCAAGCATAGAAATCGAGCTTATTGGTAAGGAAAGAGAACACTACAATACACTCGAAGAGCTTTACTCCTTTAGCAACGGAAGCAAGGTTGACTCTTACTCTCTGGCTGCAAAGCTTCGAACGACGGTGGATGATTGGGACAGGCTTCAAGGAGGAACAGGCCAACTCACCTTACTAGCTGCTTACTCCCTTGAATCAATCAGTAAAAGCGATCTTGAGGGTGCAAGGGCATCTTACCTTCTACTTAGTCCCCTTTTCCTCTTCATCAGAGCGTTAAACAAAATGTCGCGAAAGGACTGGAGAGAAACCGTAACAGCGTGCGGAATCCTGTGCGAACGGCTTGTAAGGAACCTGTTCTTCGAACTAGACAGAACTTCGGGAACCAAGGTGTGGGAAACGATCAAAGACGCAAAATTCGAAGATCGAAACGGTCGGCTGCTTAAGGAACTCCAAGAAAGGGGGTTTCAAGCAGCTGGCTTTCATGGATCGCTTGGTAGAATTTACTTCGTCAGGAATCGCCAGGGACCTCATGACGTTCCACCTCCAGAGCCTATACAGGCCAAAATCAGTGTCAACGAATGCCTGCCTGTCTATGTTGACTACCTTGCGGCACTAACGCACTTGGGCATCAATTTTCCCAATCTTGAAGGGTTCATCGAGGTCTTCAGCAACACGACTCAAGTTCGACCTGCTTTGGTTTTCGGCGAAGAAACAACTGGGCCTATTCCCATTAGAGAATTTATCACCAACGTTTTGTTTAGGGAGGGGTTCTTCAGAGACGGTAAGACCTCAGGAGAAGTGATTTCCAAACTTAACATCCTCCGCAGAAACTACGACGATGCGACCGTAAAGAACGCACTCCGAAACCTGAGCACACGCAGAGACGCAATCCTTTCTAGGAAAGAAAAAGGGAAGGTATTCATCTACTTTGAACGCTTGCCACCAGACGAGTATTTCAAGCAGCTAGATTAATTCTACCAGACATGCACAAGACCATCCTCTTCCTCAGAGAACTTGCCTTTCGTGCGAGTAGTCGCGCGTGGCTTCGCCCCGCGCTCCGTGCAGCGAGACAAACCCTCGTTTCTCGGCTTTTCTCGTCCTCTTTTCATCGCCGATACTTCAGGACTAGACGTCGCTTGAACGCCCTCGTCGAGGGACGAATCACGATGAGCGAACCCTTCTCAGCAGCATCTTCGATGGGAGCCACCGTCCGCATATCGATACCCAAAGGTTCCAAGTCGTCAGGACAGCGCGACCTGCGAACCTCACGCTCAAATCTAGCACGAGTAGGGAGTTCTAGACCGAGAAACCTCAACCAAGGAGAAGCCATAGTCCAGTGGTAAGATGAATACAGCCCATAGCCAGAGTAACGCTTGAAGTTCCTCGTCATCAGCAATGAGCGGAGGTAGGACTTTCGCTCAGTATGAAGACCTGACGGAAGAATCTCCTTTTCGGCAAGAACATTGTGGATATCCCAGATAGGCGCGCGCCCTGAATACCAGTTCCTGTGCTCCGTCCTCGACTCGTTGGGGCTGTACTTGATATTGAAATCAACGTCCGAAGCCGAATGAGGACCATACATGCCCCTCAAGGCTTGGTCCCAAGTCGAGCGTAACGTCTTGAACTGATAGTCGCCGACGCCTTCATAGCGCGACTCAATCCACATTTCAGAGTCAGGTTTGTCAACTGTATACAGGCGTCTGGTCTGTTTGTCCCAACCGAATCCCGAAACGAAAGCATGCGTGTGGAAATGATAGGCGCTGCCAAATCTCTTGGCCTCTGCACCTATGCCTAGCGGGTCGGAAGAACGCCAGTTCTGGCCGTAAACATACACTGGCAACAGCAAGCCAGAGAACTGAGGCTTTTGCTTGACAAGATATTCACGAAAGAAGTCGAAGCTCAAGCGCTTCCAAAAACCCATTCCCTTACGGGCGATGCGGTACTGGAACGATCCGCTAGGAGCAGTCCCTTCAAACTGCCAAAATGGGCCGGCGTAATCCTTTCCCGTCTTTCGTCTGATGGCGTGGATTACCTCGTAAATCTTGAAGACAGTCCAATCGGTATTGCTCCCAGTCCTTCGGTCAGAACATCGCCAGCATGCCCAACTCCCACACGACAAGGGCTGCTTGTAGACCTTGCCACACCTCGGACAAGACCTGTCTACTGTCTCCATCCTGCAAGTCTGAATATCGTGGGCCGCTTTCCTGTCAAACCTAGAAATCAGCTCGACCTCGGCTGGAGAGGGTGGCTTAACAGGAGTAACTGTTCGAACTAGAGATGGATTCCACTTTTCTCGCATTACAAGGAAATCCTGTAACGGCACCTGAGGAAACGAAGGTGTTGAATTAATATCACGAGACGGGGAAGTTCCCCCTATGCCAAGAAGACGAGCAATCTCAAATGAGACAAGAGCCAGAGTCTTGCTCGAACTCAACAAGAGCAGTAATGGCCTTGTTTTGACTAAACTCACCCAGAAACTCGGATGGAAAAGGACCGATGCAAAGCGCGTGCTCGACGACCTTGAATTCTCAGGAATGACGTTTGTTGACGACATGTCTCATTGGGCATTCGCCCGCCAAAAAGGGAGAGGGCTAGTAGACCATAGCTATCTCTTCGAAATCTCGCCGAAGGGCTTGACATTCCTCAAGCATTGGGAAGCCATCAATAAGCTGAGGTCCACCGAAGGCAGCTACTCGAAATACGGTCTTGTCATCGAGGGGCCATTGAAGAGATACTATGAAGAACCGAAACTCGATTTCAATGAATACAAGGAGTAGGGGATGCCAAAGAGGCCCACAATCTCACATGAAGCGAGAGTAACAGTCATACTGGCTCTGAGAGCCTACCAGCATGAGCACCCTGATGGCTGCACACTGACGAGGCTCAACCAACGGCTAGGCTGGCGAACCAAAGAGACCACGAAAACAATCAACGACCTCGTCCAATCAGGAATGGTTTACGGTGACTATCTCACGCCTTGGGTTCTCACCCATCCAAACCCCAAACACAGGCTCTTCAAGAGTGGAGGTTACCTCTTGAAAGTTTCACCTTGGGGAGACGAGTTTCTGAAACATTGGGAGGAACTCAACAAGCTCGGCACAGCGAGAGACCACCACTACTCAGAGTTAGAATATGACCTAGAACAGGAGGAAAAACGAAGTGCCTCTTGACCTGGCGCCAACCACAGAAACGCGCTACCAAAGGCTCCACAGTTCTAAAGCGGTTCGCCCGAATAGATGAACTCGATTCCACAAAGGGATACCATGTAAATATCATTATTTGTCACGCTCTAAACGAGTGAACCTACCGATGGAACAATGGTCTCCCTGTCAATGGAAACCTTCAGGAATTCGTCTCCGTAGTCCGAAGAAGTGCATGGCGGAGCGACTTGTCTTCGTCTCCATCATTGTCATTTTGGGGCTATCGTATTTTGACTTCTGGTTGTTGGTATTGATTGTCCCCGCCCTGCTTTGGTATCCAATCACCCAGATTGTACTCATCCGCTACGGGAAACGTTTCGCCAATGAATACTTCCTTAGGGATTGGAAGGGAATGCCACAGATAGGCGAATACTCGATTACCCGTGGGCATCTCTTCCTTCGGGTTCCGAATATTACCGAGGCTTATGTGAAACCGACCTCTGTCTCGAGAATCGGAGACTCGACCTTCACCGTTCGAGGTAAGTGGCTGAAAAGGTTTCAAATCAACTTCGGGAACAAAGCGGACGGTGATATCTTCTTCAAACAGGTAACGTCGTTAATTCAGTAGCCTTCCTTTAGCGGACTACGGGCATAAGCGTTCGCCACACGAGAAGACACGAAATAATTTCAAGGCATACCAAAGACCAATGCCACGAAAATAGCAAGACATTAACCGACTTACCGCAAGGCAGGGTCTTCTACTGTGTCACTTGCGATTCTTTCATTAAAGGAGTGGCATCTGCAATGGAAATCAGAAGGTATTGGGAGAACCACATAGAGGACGGACTCCCATCTAAGAACAGGACCGAGAAAGCCTTGGAGTAAGTGAGAATCTCGAACGCAATGAAGAATGATCGTCAAATTTGACCTAATAACCTTAGGCCGAATACAACAAACTCAATCAGCAAGAGAAAGAGGAGCCAATATTCAAGAGATTCAACGACATTCTTCCCGCTGTACCCATGGGAAGTAAGTATCTTCCACTTGGAAACCGTTGACGAAAGCCTATAGCGCCTAAAGAGACCAAAGGTCATGAGACTGGCGGCCAGGGAGACAAGCAAGGTTCCTATTGCACCCTCCAGAAACCGCTGGAATTGGAACGAAAGGAGCCAGACAACCGCGAGTGTAGCGAGATATCCACGCGCCCAACCCATGCTTCACCCGCTCGCAACAAGCGCGTTAACCATTACGGCAACTATCTCGCCCTCTAGTAATACAAAAATCACCCTAGTCAACTGCCACATCCGTGCAGAAGACTCTCCCGGGACGACCATTTCACGTCTATTCCTTGATGCGCGGACTGTATGTCTCCATCGCCATCGGCATCCTAGGTCTCATCGGAGCAATCTACTTGGCACTCAACCAGTACGGCGCCTCAGCTATTCTAACAACTCCGGGTTTACTCTTCTTGGCCATGATCTATGGAATCTATGACTACTGGCGAAGGCCAATCAGGAAAGCCGCACTTTACAACGACCATCTCGAAATCTCGGGGCGCGAAGGTGGTTTTCGAATCCCTTACTCCGAAGTTGAAAATCTCAGGGAAGTCAAGAATCTCACTGGCAGGAGCAAGCAGTCAGTCACATTCTCAATCAAAGGAAAATCTTTCGAGTTCAGGATTCCGTATAGGAAAAACAATCGGAAGCCGGACTTGTTTCCATGGATTCAGGAGAGAATTACTTCCTCTACTCACCAAAACACTCAATCAGCCAACGTGTCATAGGGCCTGACAATCCTTTCCCGCAGTACCGAATCAATATGACGAAATGCTTCCAAGCTGCCTAAGAGCGTTCCCCGCATGAAACGACGTGAACTCGCCTCTACCGTAAAGACTGTATTACAATACATTAATTATGAACATGATCGCGGCAAGGCTCCTCTCGCTCACTGACATCTGGCAGAACGCGGCCTGCGAATTAGATAAAGTAGAGGTGGTTCCTGCCCGCCCTGATGGCTTACACGACGAAGGAACTCGGGGCCGAGACCTTCCCCGACTTCGAAGAGCTCGCTGTCAAGCAGGGCGATTGCTGGTGCATCTACTATCAGAGGCCGAAGCCCGTGACGCGCGGGATGTCGCCTCAGGAGAGATCAGACAGGAACAGGAGGGACAAGCGGCGGCTGGTGGGCGAAGGTCGCTCGCATGCGATCCTCGTCTACGACGGCCAGCGGCCTGTCGGGTGGTGCCAGTACGGCGCCTATGACGAGCTGCCGAGAATCGACGCGGGGAGGTTCTACAAGAAGATCGGGCGGCCTGAAGGAGAGCGGAATTTGTGGAGGATTACCTGCTTCTTCGTCGACAGACAGTACAGGGGCAAGGGGGTCTCGAAGGCCGGCCTCAAGGCGGCGCTCCAGTCGATAGCCAAACGTGGAGGGGGGGTCGTCGAGGCGTATCCGGTCGTCTCGACGAAGATGGCGGCGGTCCCTGAGTGGCGGTGGTTCGGGGTGCCGAGCATGTTCGAGCGGGAAGGTTTCAGCAAAGTTTCGAACCTCGGCACGAGCCTGACGCTGATGAGAAAGACAGTGAACCCGAAGAAGTGACAAATGGGTCGCGATGAGAAGCTGGCGGTCGCGCGCCGGGCTCCTCACCGGACTCTGATGCTCTGAACTACCAGGCTCTGTCCGATGCTGTACCGGACTACGTGAGCCTGGAACTGGTCCTTCTGTGTTTCCTTTGTCATGGAACCTCTGAGCGTTCGGTCTCCGTTTATACTCAGGGCACGTTTCGTAATCACTTGAAGTGAGTCGGCTATATATCGAGAACCGGGGCAAGAGACTGCATGAGCGAGTTCAAGGCAAGGGTGGAGCGCGGCCAGTCGGTCGAACTGTCGGTCGTCGACGGCGACCTTCTCCTTGACGGGGGGAGGGCAGTCGCTGCGGGCGGGACGATAGAAGTGCGCGGGACGGTCTACGTCAGGCACAGCGCCTCGGTGAAGGGGAGCCTGAAGGCCCAGATGATCAAGGGGGACGGGGGGCTCTCGGTCGAAGGGGACCTCGATGCAGAGGAGGTCAGGCTTGAGAACGGGGCCAGCCTGGAGGTCGACGGGAACCTCGATTGCGACTCGGTGGACGTCCCCAGGTCCCTGAAGGTGGGAGGGACGACCAAGATTGAAGACCTGAGGGTCGGCGGGGAGGCCGAGTTCGAAGGCGAAGCCACGGTCGAGGACGCGAAGGTCGGCGGGATGCTCAGAGCCTCCGGCGTCTTCTCCGGCGAGGACATCAAGGTCGGGGGTACGATCGAGGCGAAGACGCTGAAATGCGAAGACGTGAAGGTGGGAGGGACGCTAACGGCGGAGCG
>JACQFN010000002.1 GCA_016200045.1 Nitrososphaerota archaeon
GAGATGTCCTCGATGCTCGGGTCCCTCATGAACCCGTCCAGCTCCCCGAAGCCGACCACGTCTCTTTCCGTGAAGTAGAGTATCTTCGCCCATGGGAGGGCGGGCAGCTCGATTGAGTACTTCGCCGCGATCTTTCTGGACTGCTGGTCGAAGTACTCCTTCGCGTTAACTTGCTTCCTGGGGACGGCCAGCTCGGTTTGAAGGGCGCTCATGAGAAGAGTGTAAGTCTCAGCCTCAGAATCCGAAAGTGGGACCTCGTCAAGGAAGTAGGTCCTGTTTGTGCCCGTTGGATCCTCCGCCACTGTCGCGTACACGAAACCGCTGTAAAGAGGGTACCTCTCTAGAATTTTCCAGCTGGGGGGGACCGGCCTTCCAGTTCGCGGGAATGTCAGCTCCTGCCCATCATCCTTGCGCCCGAGTATCCTGGCGAGTGTCGGCCTCTCGGGCTTGGCAATCATGGCTCTCCTCACCTTTTCGTCCTCCTTCCTGCCTTTTTCCCCGCCTTCCTCACGCTCCTTCGTTTCCTTTGCGAGGGCCTTTTCCTTACTTCGACGCTTCTGTTCCTCTAGCTTTGCGCCTTCAATCTCTGCTTTGAGCTTCTTCTCTGCTTCCTTGCGCGCCTGTTCTTGCTCCCTCCTCATCCGTTCTGCTTCTTCTCTGGACTTCCTCTCCACCTCTTCGCGCCTGGACTCCTCTTCCCTTCGCTGACCTTCATGCTGTTTCTTGGTTAGCTGTTCGGCGTCCTTGCGGGCCTCCTCCATCGCCTTGCGTTTTGCTTCATCGTCATTCGACAAATTGGGTCAGTCCACCTTCACATGTTCCCTATTGAAGTTAGTCATTTGGTTGTCCCAGCTAGGTCCAAGTTGTGACAACGAGTGGCACACTCTGGCCATAAATTCCGATTGGGCAACTCAGACCGCCAGGCCCTCCTGAAGTCGTACCGACCAAGTACATGAAAACTGAGTATATATCTCCTTGACCAGGACCTGCGCCTCCTCCCGAAGCAGATAGGCCAGGATTGAAGGTAAAATAGATTGTTTGAAGGTGTAGGTACTGGATTGGGGGGTTCGAAAGAATCGTATCAAAAGTCGTCTTAGTGGTAAGGGTTGTCGCATTGACACTTAGGATAGAATAGACCAATGCCTTTGGCGATGTCGGGGAAGCAACATTCACATCAACCAGCTCCGTTCCTTGTTTGGTGCCGCCGCCCCCCCCATTGAACAGAGGGATTGCAGCTGAGAGTTGGATACTTCGCCTGCACGAATCAAAATTCTGTACTACAATAGAGAAAACTTCCGAAGAATAATCCGAGCTGGAAACATTATAGCCTGACTGACCCGGTCCTAGGGAGCAACTGGTTGAAGGCCCTGGAGTGCAGTTCCCCAAGCTGTAAGCTAGGAATGTCGAGAATCGGATGGAAAGCAGACCTATCCCCTGACTGAGAAACGCTTGGTTCGCTAGGGGAACAGGGATTGGCGGGTAGGTCTGAACGAAAACGTTGCCTCTCGCCGTGATGACCTTCAACGTACAGTGCTGCGTTGCTGGATCCGCATTGCAAAGCACCGTCGTATTGTAGGGAACGACAGTAATCGTGCCCTGAGCTAGTGCGAACGGCAAGTCGGAACGCTGTATATCGCACCAAGGAGGAGTAGGCAAGGCCGGACACAGGGATTTTGTCTGACCGCCTTCATCGGTAACGAATAGAGCAACAATGACCACGTTAACACCTCCGTCGTTCGCAGCTGTAAAGAGCAGTTGTGCATTGGTGTTTACACTAGTGTCTAATATGATATTCTCACTCAAAGCGTTCTGTCGATTGATGTTCTTGACATCGAGAGCCTGTGCAACCCTCGAGTTTATGGAGTTGACGTTGAGGAAGAAACCTAGCCCTACTGTGAACAAAAGCGTGAACATGATAACTGCAGCTAGAATCCCCGCGATTCCCTTCCGCCTCTGGTTCTTCCTCTGTTCTAGCCGCAATTACTTCACCTGAAAACTCAATACTATTCTGCCTGCGTCTCCGAGGACCTGTACATAATACGTCCCGCCCTGGATAAAGGTCTGGCTAGGTGGGAGAGTCAAGGTGACTTTAAGGATTCCACCAGGCGGGACTGTGGCAGGATTAGACGCCCCAGGTTGGAGTGTCGTCGTCATCGTGGCTTGGGACCCGGAAAATGCTCCGGTTTGGCACCCGGAAACTGTGCTCAAAGTATTGAGGTACAGGTTATTGACCTGTCCAAGCGTTGCAATGGAAGTCGAAGACGAGGTGGTAGTCCCACTGGAGGTGGTCGACACGGTGGTGGTGGAGGAAATCGTTGTTGTAGAAGAAATTGTGTCAGTCGTCTTTATGGTAGTCGTGGACGATATCGTGGTGGTCGAAGATATTGTCGTGGTGGAAGGAAGCGATATGGTTTGAGTTATCGTGGTGGTAGAGGACCTTGTGGTAGTGGACGAACTTGTTGTGACCGAGGTTCCTTGTGGCTGAGCGACACTAATCGTGGTCGAGGTCCTTGTGGTAGATGAGGTCGTTGTTGTCGATGAAGTGGTGGTCGTCCTGGTTCTCGTCGTTGTAGAGGTGGTAGTTGTCGCTGAGGTTGTAGTCGTTGAGGAGGTCACGCTAGTCTGAGCGCTGGTCGTAGAACTAGTGGTGGTTCCTGAAGAGGTTGTCAAGGGAAAGGTCGTAGTCGCAGAAGTCGTCGAGGTAGTCGATACGGCAGAATGTGCTTCGCCTGACAAAGTCACGCCCAGCACCCCCAGGTGTGTCTGACCCGTGTTCAATAACCATAGAGTAGCAGTAGTGTCACTCAAGGCAATGTTTACTATCGAGAACTGTTGATTCGCGCAGTTGATCCCTGCGTTGGCGGCCCGATTGTACTGAGTCTCGCTCAGAAAAGCCTGGCTGTTCACGATTGAGAATGTGATCGCACCTGCGACAAGTGTGACGCCAATCGTGATGATTGCCCCCAAAAGCTCTGAAATGGCGGGTCTTGTCATGGGCCGTCTATTGAAATTCACGATTGCACGGTCGAAGGTAATCCATTCAAGATATGTTCTTAAGTTTTTCACAGTTCTCGAGTGCATTACCGGGTTTGTCCCATTAGCTCCGGCGAACGGTATCGACTGACCGTTCGTAAGTGTGAATAATCCAGTAAGGATTCCCAGTGTATGCCACGCCACTTGTACACGAACCCAAGGAGAACGTTTTGCAAAAAGCATTCAGGAGCCGAGAGAAACTCAGCTTCGCTAGTCTAGTTGAAAGTGTTGGCGAAAGAAATGGACTGGCCACCGGTAAGGGTTGCAAATCCAGAGAAGGTATCTCCAGCAAACGCCGTCCCCGGCCCAACAGCAGTGAATGTTATGTACTTCGTAGCTCCAGCAATGAGAGTACACTCCACTCCTGTGACTGGAACGGGGCCCCCACCCGCATTAGACGAGATTGTCACCGACCTAATTGTACCTGTTCCTGTTCCAATATTGGTGAATTCCAACGACTGACCCGGTGTAGATGAAGCAGCGCAAGTAGCCGCAATTGCCCCGGGTGTCGCGAGGGTTCCCGATGATATCTTAAGCGTAATTGCTGAGTTGTAGCTAATTTGAGGTGGATTACCGAATATGCCAAAGAGGTTGAACACGAACGCCGCAATCGCAATCCCCGCAACTAGCGTGACCGCAATCAGGATGATGGTAGCAAGAATCGGTGTGATTGCTACCCTTCCGTGGCCTCTTTGCATCTTCACAGACAGTCCGTAATTTTCGGGGAATATATACGTTTTCTCTCCAGGCGGCACGAAGCCTCTAGAGAACGGGCTCCTTGAACCTGAGGACAGTCCGAGGTCCGAAGCTAGTAGCACGAAGTGATAGGGGAAATCGACAAGACTTTGCTATGGGATTCGCGCTGATCATAGACGCGATCTGGGCTCCACCTCTCCGGGAATTGCACCCTCGTCAAGGTATGCCAAACACTGGCATTCCTCCGTGGAGGACCGTCCCTGCGTTCTTGGCTTCGCTTTTTAGGGGCCGCTTCAGCACGAGGTGAAACAGGAGTAAGTCATGGTTGTGGACACCAGTGAGAAGGCAAGGCGGATAAGCCTCGTCGTAGGAGGGGTAATCTTCTCCCTGATCATCCTTGGTTCTCTCATACTGGTCTTGCTGAATTCGTTCGACGGAACGAGAGGCACCACCACCGGCCAAAAGGAGGTGGTCGTCCTGGTGGTCATCTCCGGCAACAGTACCCACACGACTACAGTCACCACCGACCTGACTCACCAGGTAGGAGTCGAAGTCGTCGAGGAAATAATAGTGGCAATCAACGGCACGCAGACCTACACGACGACTTCTACATTCACCAGCACCTTCACCCGCTAGCGTCTCAGCTGGAATGGAACTATCTCCCGGATTGCACCGGAATGAGTTCCCATCACTTGCCGATTAACGCCCGAAGCCACTCGGGAAGGAACCCCTTGTACGGGAAGTAGACGAAGAAGAAGACAAACGCAGCCGCCAGGTAAATGATGGCAATCTTTCTTGGGAACCAAGGACGAGTGATCAAGTATGCGGCTCCCAGTGCAAGGGCGGGGATGGCGGGGACGACGTAGAACGGGTAGCTCACTCTCCCGACGGCATAGAGAGAGACGTACGGAAGGAAGTTCCAAAGCAGCCAGATGAGGGCGAAGCCCGCAACATTGACCTGAGCCGAACGCGGCACGCCTGCGAAGTCCTTGAACCCAAAGCTGTCGAGGGAAGGCTGCCCTTTCGTAAACAATCTGAACTCCCTGCCGACGAGGTAGGCAGCAATCGGCACCCATAGGTACAGCATCCAGGTGACCAGCAGGTTAGTTATTCCGTAGTAACCAATAGCAACATAGCTGTATTGCCCGGAGAGACAGGTTCCGTTGACTGCGTTGGGGCAGACGCTCACGCTGGTCCCGTAGTATGTCACGGGGGTGTAATACGTCAGCCAGTTCAGGGGCGTTATGTAGTTGTGGAAGGCGACGTCGGTCCAGGCGCCGCAGGAGGGGTCGTTCGCATAGAACGGCTTGCAGAGCAGGCTCCCGCCGTAGCTCAATATGAACTGGATGTGCTGGACGAAGGTCGGTATCGAGGTCGTAAGGGTATCATACACTTGAAGCCCACCGGCGAAGACGACGAAGGCCACGGAGATCATGACAGAAGAAGTCAGAACCCTCCTTCTCCGATTCCCGCTTCCGAACACCAGGTTGTAGGTGACCAGCGTGAGGGCTAGAAACGCGGCGGTCTCCTTGCTGAGAAGGGCGAGTCCCAAGAAGATTCCGGGTAGTACATTCCTGTCAAACCTCCGAACCCTGGTCCCATAGAAGTACAAGACGAACGCGAGTAAGGCGAAGAAAACCATCTGGACATCTATCAGGGCTGCGCTTGAATGAGAGAAGAACATGACGTCGAACGCAAGCAGCAGTGCGGCCGAGTAGGCGAGCCTCTTGCTGCCTGAGAGCTTCATCGCGAGGAGGAACAGCAGAGGTATGCTGAAAGAGCCAAGGAGGGCCTGAAAGATTCTCCAGCCGAACGTATTGTTGCCGAAGGCCGCTATCCCCGCGGCAATGAAGGCCTTGCCGAGGAAAGGGTGCTCGACATTGCAGTTCGGTGCGAAGGGGGCGCAGCGGGTGCCGTTCACGATCGCCTGCGCGGACGGCACGTAGTAGACCTCATCCATGATGCAGCCGTACGAGTTCTTGCTCGAGCTGTAACAATCAGATGTCGAGGGGGTATTGATGATGTATAGGTGGGCTGTCAAGGTGAATATCGTCAGCAGCGAGATGAACAGGATGGGTACCCTGAGGCTCGGATGCCTCAGGAATGAGTACGCAGTCCCCAAAATCAGGGCGGAAGCCGAAATCAACCCTAGCGATATCGCGAGGAACGCGACTGGCGCGAGAAGACCAGGGCTTGGGACTGCGGCGTGATAGATTATGACCCCGAGCAAAAGCGCGAGGTCAAGTCCGACCGCCAGCAAGAGCATCCTTACCACCCGGAAGAGGACCAACACGCGTTCGGATTTGGACTCCAAAGCTGTTGGACGTTCAGACTCCCCCGCTTAAAGGACACGGGTCCAGGCAGTTTCTTCGAAGGGTTGGTCCCACTTTGCCGGGGTCGGCGGGTCTAGACTGCAAATCGACCAAGGCCAAACTGGGGAGCCTTCTGAGGAAGAAGGCCGCCGGCGTCCTAGAATTGAGTGAGCTTTCGCCCCGAAACGACCTGGCCCGAGGACAAGAGCTGTCTTCGTATTCGCCGTGACGTGACCTCGACAAGCCCCTTCCCTTCGAGGAGGACGGAAGTCTCAGCGGGATTCCCCCTGACCAGAGCGAAAATCCTGCCTCCCGGTTTCAACACTCTCACCGCCTCCTCCAGTTCGAATATCCTGTCCGCGAGCTGCCTGAACCGCTTCGCCCCGAAACCTGAAATCACCATATCAAACGCCTCCCCGCGCAGGGGCAGCGTCCTTCTGTCGGCGTTCGCGGCTCCGACAATTGTTTCCCCCTTGACTGGATTCTCAATCATGGCTTTCAGATCTCTTGCCGTTCCGTTTGCAGTGCCGAGGGAGTCGACCCCGATCACGACTCCCCGGGTCATCCGCTGGGCGACACTCGACATTACCCACCCCTTCCCGCAGCCTACTTCAGCCACTATCTCGTCTCCTCCCCATGGAAATTCCCTGACGAGCCTTGCCGCCTCGCGGGTTTTCACTATTGCATTGTCCCAGAGCAACAGAAGTGCGCCGATAGTCATGACGGAGCCCGAGGTCGCCAAGGAGTAGATCATCAATCCCGTGACCAAGTCATACGGACTGAGGTAAACCGTCGCAATTACTCCTATGGCCAGGAGGGCTTGCCCGACAACGACGAGGAGAAAGAACGGCCGGGCCGGCTCCAGGACATAGGTCGAAGATGGCCGCTTTGCCTTTCTTGATGTCAAGCTAACCAACGAGACGTCAGGCGCCCCGTATTTCTGGATTATCGAAACGCCGCGGCTTGATTTCCGTCAAGGCTCCCCCATGGGTCAACAGTGGGACCCTCGTGCTTGCTCTTCAAGAGCTGGGAACAGTCACTGTCTCAGTGGATGTCTCCGTTACGGTCTCTGTCACCGTGACCGTGGGGGTGGTTGTCGCCGTCGCGGTTGTAGTCGTCGACACCGAGCTCGTCGAGGTCGTAGTGGCGGTTGTTGTGGCTGTGGTTGTGGTCGAGGCTACCGCGGTCGAGGTGGACGTCGTGGCTAAGGTCGTCGAAGAGGTGTGCGTTGTGGTGGTCGTGGTAGGCGTGACCGAAGTCGAGGTGGTTGTCGTGGTAGTCGAGGTGATGGAGGCGACTATCAGGGTCGTCGTGGAGGTGGAAGTCGTAGTAGTCACTTGTGTTGTAAGCGTGGTCTGACTGGATGTAGTAACCTGCGTGGTTGAAGTTGTCGTGGTCTGCGTGACCGTCGTCGTCCTGGTAGGGGTCGAAATCCTCGTCGTGGTCGAGGTCGCAGTCAGCGTGCCCCCCTGGAAGACGGTCGAGGTTCGCACTGAGGTGAGAGTCTTCGTTGACGTCTGAGTCACTTCTGAAGTCTCTGAAACGAACGACGTAACGTTGTTCGTCACGGTCTCAGACAGGGTACTCGGGGAAAACGTAGTTAGCGTCGAGGTCGATGTCGTGGTGGTCGGCTCCAGGTTCGTGGTTGTCGAGGTTGCCGTCACAGTCTTCGGGACCGTGGGGACGACCACCAAGGCAGTGTAGGAAGCTCCCACCGTGAATAGAACGACTATCACCAGCATCGTCAGTGCGACGTTACCGAACTGCACGAAGGAGGATGAAGAAACGGCGTTGAAATAGTTTCAGGATTTGAGAATGTGTTGCGTCGCTAGTCGCCACCTTGCCCCTATTGCTGCGGCGGGGCCCGATTTGGCTGACGGCGGGGGTCGGAAGGTCCTCAAGATCGGTTGGTCTTGGTAAAGGAAATTCGGTCGAAGCCACGTCCAATCGAGGTGGACCGGTGTCGATGCGGCTTCGAAATTGAGATTTTGAGTTGCGAAGTCCTGCGCGCGTATTCCGGATTCCGAAAACGGATATATGGGCGAGTCCGAGGCGGAATCGGTTTGAGAGGTCACAAGGACCACGGGAGCGCCCTTCTGGCTGTCGGGCTTGTTCTCTGCTTCCTAATCTCTGTCGTTCTGAGTGGCATCCCAACGGCATTCGCGGCGAAGAAGGTCACAGCCGCAGGGGTTCCCTACGCTCTCGGGCTGCAAGTCGTACCCTCCAAGCTTCCGTCAGACGGGGCGACGTACGCATCACTGTTCGTCACGCTCCTTGACAGCACCTCTCGCCCTTCCATAGCGGCCTCCTACGTCTCAGTCTACCTGTCGTCATCTCAGGAAAACATAGCCACAGTCGTCCCGACCCTGATAATCCAGCCCGGGTCCAACTACGCAACTGCGAACATCACGACGACCGTGACCCCTGGCAACGCGGTCATAACGGCCTCATCTCCCGGCCTTCTCACTGCGTCCGTGGTGGCCTCCACGGCGGTACCCAGCGGCTTTCCTTCTCAACTCAAAGTCTTCCTGTCTCCGGCGACCGTACTCGCCCAGCCCAACGTCCAAGGGTCATTGATCGTGGAGCTTTTGGACCAGAAAGGTCAACCTACGAAGTCGCCCACGGATATCATTGTCTCGCTGTCATCAAGCAACACGCGGGTGGTGAACGTCTCACAATCGTCCATCGTCCTCAAGGCTGGGAAGCTGGAAGTAGCCTCACTGTACACGTCTTCCTACATACCAGGCAAGGCCAGGATAACGGCAGCATCTGCCGGCTTGGCCGCGGGCTCGGGGACCCTCACCGTCACCGGTCCTTCGCCTCAGATTCTCCATATGTACGCCCAACCCAACAAGATCCCTATTTCGACATCGGGGAAACTGTCGATAGTTCTCTCAGACTCGACTGGCAACCCGGCACGGGCCCCCAATGACATTACCGTTTACTTGAGCTCGACCAACACGAGCGTCGCCAAGGTTCCGTCCTCTGTAGTGGTCCGCGGTGGAAGCATCTTGGTGGAGGCGCTCTTAAACACGACCGCCCACCCCGGGTCCGTGACGATCACTGCTTCTTCGACAAATCTTGTGACGACCAGCACGACTCTAAGGTCTTTCGTGCCCGTCTTGACGCCTGCAAAACTGAAACTTGAGCTGTCCCCGCCAATCGTTCTTGCGGACGGAAGCAGCTACGACGCAGGAGTGTTGTCTCTTCAGAACTCCCTAGGGAGTCCAGCCGAGTCCGCTGCCGCGGTGACTGTCCAGCTCACCTCCTCCAACACCAAGGTCGGTACCGTCCCCCTGACCGTGACCTTTCCCCCGAACCGCAACTTTGTGAGGGTCGTCTTCTCAACAAGCTTTCTGTCGGGATCGACCGCAATCACGGCCTCAGGGAACAACTTGTTGACGGATCAAGTGTCGATATCCACCTTCGGACCGGTTCCTGTGAAACTCGCCCTGTCGGTATTGGCCTCGTCTAACAGCCTTCCCGCCGACGGACTAGCATACCAAGTCCTGCAGGTCGCATTGACAGACTCGGTAGGGGGGCCGGCGCCTGCTCCTGTCGACGTTTCCGTTCAACTCCTTTCAGCCTCATCGGGCGTAGTCTCGGTTGACTCGTCGATAACAATCCCGGCTGGTTCGTTTGCCGCCGTGGAAACGGTGTCGACGAGTCCACTGCCGGGCAAGAGCAACATCAGCTCCCTTGCCCAAGGCTTCTCCTCTGCCGGCGTCTCTATCACGACTCAGATTCCTGCCCCGTACACTCTTGCTGGCCTCATCGCCCCGACTCCGAGCGTGCTCTCTGAAGTTGCGACCCCGCCAATGTTCGGCGTGCAACTCAGGGACTCCTTAGGCAATCCGACTCGTGCGGCCCTGCCTACCCAAGTCCTTGTCACTTCATCGAACGCGAAGATGATTCCACTCCCGTTCATTCTGACCGTTCCACAGGGAGCGGATCACCTGCTGGTCCCGCTCAACGTCCCCGTGAATGGAACGACCATTCTAACGCTGTCTGCCCCCGGTTTGAAGACGTCCTCGGTGCACGTGGACATAAGAGGTCCGTCTCAGTCGGTCACTGTAACTCCCAAGACATCGAATATCTTCACTAATGGTTCCGTGAATCTTGTTGCCACAGTGAAAGTGGAAGGGCAGCCTATCTCGGGCGTGACCGTGTCTTGGAACGCCACCCTGGGGAGGCTTGACTCGAACACTTCTTTGACATCCACATTGGGGACAGCCACGAACGCCTTTCGGCCAACTCAGACCGGTCTGGCGAAGATAACGGTCACGTTCAGCAGCCCTGCCATCGGAACAATAGTCTTGACGCCTACCGTCACCGTATCGGCGATTCCGCCAAGGGCTACACCATCGCTCCTCCAAGTCTTGCTGGGCTATCTGATTTTCGTAGTCCCTGTCGTGGCCGTTGCGTTGGGAGTCTTCTTGTTCCTCCAGGTCAGGAAGCGTCGCCAGAAGGCCCGTGAGGAGCTCGAAGCGGGTTTCCAGACTCTCACGTAGGCACCCTCTCCAACGAGTAGGGAAACGCCTCGCACCAAGAAGAATTGCCGATAAATAACCCATAAATATCGCCCGTGAGACAAAACTTTTTCCGCACTGAGAA
This sequence comes from Nitrososphaerota archaeon, assembly GCA_016200045.1. Lineage (GTDB taxonomy): Archaea > Thermoproteota > Nitrososphaeria > Nitrososphaerales > Gagatemarchaeaceae > UBA183. Next base: position 10,656 of record JACQFN010000002.1, read on the forward strand.
ATTGAAAGTTACCTTAGGCAATCAAAGGAAAGCAATCTCCGAGTTGATGGGGGCTCTCCTCACCATTGTCATCACTTTGACTGCCGGGACGGCTATGTTCGGATACGTTTACAGCCAACTGGGAGTGAGCGAGAGCCAGTTGGGCGGCGCCATAGGCGGGAACATCAATCAGCTTAGAGAGTCGTTCGTCATCCCGTATGCCAGTTTTCCCGTAGGTAGCCGTGGAAACATTACACTCGGAATCTACAACAACGGGAGGGCTGCCTTGAACCTCACGACCGTTCGGGTGTCCGGCAACATATCTAGCGTTTCGGCCTGGCAGATAGGGTCGGTGACCTTCACCCACGCGAATGTGGTCGTGGCCAGCAATTCAGGAAGCCAGCTGTGTTCCACCAGCACGAATGTGCAAGCCTACGAATTCCAGAACGGCTCCCCCCTGACGCTTGGGTCCGTCCTCTACCCATTGGGAAACTTCACGAACCTGAGACTTTCTATTCCGGATCTATGCGGGTTTGACTTCGGACTGGGGTCGTTTTCGATTCTTGCGATAGGGTCGAACGGTTACACGCTGGTCCGACCCATTCAGAACAACGGGACTGGATGAGGACATGAAGTTCAAGAGGTCCGTCTGGAAACGAAAGGCCATTTCTGGGATCGTCGCGGGCATACTGTTCTTTGCCTTACTCTTCACCGCGGGCGTGGGCCTAGTCCTGTTCGTCAACGACCTGGTAGGCAAGTACCAACAGGCTCAGCAACAATACCAGTCCGATACCACTCAGCGAAACGCGGAGGCCGCCGCCCTTTCCACTTCGGGCACCGCTTCAATCTTCGTAAGCGTCAACAACACCGGCAGGGTCCCGTTCCAGATAGTGGGGGCCTTCATCACAAACAAGTCTGGGTCTTCGGTGTCCGGGGGTAGCGGGGTCCTACCCAGTCCCAGGGTTGTCCCAATGAACGTCGAATTCAATTCGTCCTACCCCTACTCGCTCGACATCTGGCCCGGACCGTCAAGCGTGAACATAAGCACTGGCTTTTCTCCAGAATCCGGAGCCCCGTACGCGGTCGGCATCGTCACAAAAGCTGGAAACGTCTTCTACGCGAGGTTTCCGAGCCAGACTCCCATCGGGTCTGCGGCACATTCCCCCGTCCTGGCTGAAATCGTGACAACGCTCAATGCAAGCTTCATATTCCCGGGACAGAGTGTCTTCGATCAGGCGACTCTAACCGGAGTCACTCCCGCAGCAGGAGGAACGGTGACCTACAACGTTTGGGGGCTGGGGGAACCCTGCTCGAGCTTGACGACCCCTGATGCGTCATTCATCGTCCCCGTGACAAACGGGACGGTCCCTCCGTCCCCAAGTCGGCTCTTCAACAACACCGGCTTCTACAGTTGGGACGCGTTCTACACTGGAGATTTGCAAAACGACAACGCGACTAGCGCCTGCGAACCTTTGGTGGTGACAGCAACGACTGGGATAATCACGCAGGTGATAACCACGCTCTCGGCGAGCGTGATCGTCCCTCCCGGCAGCGCGTTCGATCAAGCCACCCTCACGGGGGTCACCATCAACGCCGGAGGAAACCTCACCTACTACTATTTCGCCGATGGCACCTGCGGCTCGGGCCGGACGGCGGTGAACCAGGTGGCCGTCAGCTTTGGCGCGGCCCCGCGTTCCGACTCGGTCAATTTTCCCCTTTCAGGGCTTTACAGTTGGGATGCGGTCTACGTTGGCGACTCCAACAACCCCGGGACGTTCACCAGCCCATGCGAGCCCTTGCTCGTCACTTCCTCCAACATCTTACCAGCCCTCGTCACTATTCTCTCATCAAGCGTCATTACCCCAGGAGACTCCGTCTATGACCAGGCGACCTTGACGGGAGCCACAAAGGGAGCAGGAGGGAGCGTCACCTTCTACTACTATGCCAGCAGTGGCATCTGCCTGGGTCTGGCTACGCAGATAGGTTCACCTGTAGGCGTCCTTAACGGCACGGTACAAGGCAACTCGGATCCGATAACCTTTAGTGCCTCTGGGTCGTATTCGTTCTATGCCGTCTACTCCGGGGACCCCAACAACAACCCAGCCACGAGCGCGTGCGAACCTCTCCTTGTGTCTCCCAAAGTTGTTCCGGGGCTTGTCACGACGCTGTCCTCCAACTTCCTGCTGCCGGGTGGGTCTGTGTTTGATCAGGCGACCCTGATCGGGGTTACGAGCGACGCAGGAGGCGACGTGAGCTACTACAGATACGTTGCAAGCGGGACTTGTCAGGGCTCCAGAAGTTTGGTGAGCACCTCCTCGGTTAAGAGTGGAAAGGTTGACGCAAACTCAAGCGCCGTGGGCTACCCCGGTGCCGGGTCTTTCAGCTGGGCAGCCGTCTATTCGGGGGACTCGAACAACAATCCGAGCACCAGTGCATGTGAGCCCCTGTACGTGTCGCCGAATTTCATACGCTCGATTACGACAACGCTTTCTGCAAATGTCATCAACCCCGGAGACTCGGTATCCGACCAAGCCAATCTTACTGGTGTGACCACGACAGCGGGCGGGACTGTCACATACTACAGGTACAGCAACGGAATCTGCACCACAGGCAAAACCCAGGTGTCACAGGTGACCGTCACCAACGCGGTCGTACCGAAATCCGGTTCTTTCGCTTTCGCCTCCGCTGGGACTTTCAGCTGGAGTGCAACGTACTCAGGGGACGGAAGCAACGCCGGGGCTTCGAGCCCCTGTGAGCCTTTACTGGTTGAGCCGCGATACGTGACTCAGATGGTGACGACGCTCTCCGGTTCCGTCGTAACGCCCGGGACCTCTGTGTTCGACCAGGCCAGCCTGTCCGGAGTGACTACGACGGCGGGCGGCACGGTGACATACTACAGATACTCTAACGGGGTCTGCGGTTCAGGACAGACGCAGGTCGGGTCTGTGAAGTCGGTGAGCGGCGGAAGCGCCCCAATTTCAGACACATTCACGTTCGGATCCTCGGGAGTCTTCAGCTGGAACGCCGTATACAGCGGAGACGCGAACAACGCAGGGGTGACAAGCCCATGTGAACCTCTTCTTGTGACCAATGTCAACTACATCGTATCGGTCATCACAACCCTCTCGTCGAGCTCCGTCGTTCCCAGCACTGCCGTCTACGACCAGGCGACGTTGACGGGCGTTACGACCTCTGCAGGGGGGACGATGACCTACTACAGGTTCACTGACTCCGCCTGCACAACGGGTCAGACTCAAGTGGGAGCGGTGAAGACAGTCGCGAGCGGGATAGCCCCGAAATCTGACTCCTTCACTTTCACTACGGCCGGATCATACAGCTGGGATGCGGTCTACTCTGGAGACTCGAACAACGCAGCGGCCACCAGCGCATGCGAGCCTCTGACGGTCTCTCACACATTCATACCAGCGTTTACGACGACTCTTTCCGCCAATGTAATCAGCCCAGGAGGTTCGGTCTACGACCAGGCAAGCCTCGAGGGCGTCACGAGTGATGCAGGGGGGACTGTGACTTACTACAGGTACACTAACGGTCTATGCTCCACCGGGCAAGTCACGGTCGCTACGGTGGCGGTGACCAATGGAATCGCGCCATCTTCTTCGTCTGCCACCTACCCAACTGCAGGATCTTTCTCCTGGAAGGCGACGTACTCCGGCGACGCGAACAACAACGCCGCGAACAGCCCCTGCGAACCTCTCCTTGTGGAAGCACCCCCCTGCGGCACCAGTGCAGTCTGCTCCTCTTCGAACAGCCTAACCACTCAGGGAATCGGCTTCATCGGTTTCAATTTCGACCACTTCATTGTCTACGATTTGGGGTCGTGCGATGTATTTTCGTTCTCCGTGGCACACCAAGGTTGTCCCTCACCACTCACCACTCCTTCACTAGCCACTAACCAATACTCAGGATACTTCGTGAAACCCCAACAACACTTCGAGGTGTTCATAGGTCTGCTTACTAACGTCGACCCGAGCGGCCGCACGCTAATCTTGATACCTCCTACTGTCACCGGCGTCGGAGGAGGAAGCGAGCGAAGCACGGGAGGTGCTGCCTTCATCGAGTTCGCTGAGCCAAAGACAGGTGGCGGCACAATCGCCGCATGGTCATACGGACTCGTGGTCCCTGTTAACGAAACCGGGAGCGGAGGAGGTAGTTGCCCGGCATCGGGAACCTGCATCGAGCCTTTGAGAACAAGCGGAGGTGTATCTCTGAACAGAGGCGGAGTCGCCCTGCCACCGATCACTTGCTATGATGGTGCAGGGGGAACGGGCAACATTGTGGCGTGCGGTAGCTCTACAGCAGTGTCGTTCGTCACCCATCCGACGTGGGTGTATTTTGCTGCCGCATACCAGGAAACTGCCAACAATGCGGAGCCGGGGGCAGGGGGAAGCTCCGCTTGCACAAGCCCATGTGCGGTGGGTAACTTCTTCTATCTTCAAGGAATAATCGGGGGCAACGTATATGGGCAGAACATCCCATTCTCAATCACTCTGTGGTCGACGCAGACGCTAACAACGACAGCACTATCATGCTCTCCCTCGACACAGGCTCACGGCTCCACAGTGACTTGCACCGCCACCGTTACTGGCACAACCCCGACCGGAACAGTCACTTTCTCAACGTCCCAAGCAACCGGAACGACTTGGAGCCCAACGTCCGCCACCTGCACTCTCGCTCTGAGCGGGGGCGTCTACAAGTGTTCGGTCACCTATACCCAGAGTGTTGCGGGCACACCGACAATAACCGCGTCCTACACCGGCGACGCCAGCAACACCGCAAGTGGAGTCACGAGCACGGTGACGTTCACGTGACATCGGAATCAGGGACCCGCGATGCACCCCATGAGGAACGGATCCAAGTCACTCTTATATGCGAGAATAGGCTAGACAAGCTCGAAGCGGGAGATTTGGAATTTCATTCAACGCGGGGATCCGGGTAATTGTCCAAGACCAAAGAAGGCCCACCTTCTGATGCTTCTTCGCAGGGATTCGAGACAGGCGAGGGCCCAGCGCACCCACCGCAGCAGACGACTCAGCCCACGCAGGCCCCAAGCACTTCCGAGGTGAAGAAACAGCAAGAGAAGCTGTCATCGCTCCTCAGAAAGACAAACCTTCGCTTCCCCATGACTGGAACCAAGATTCCCTCCGCCTGGCGCGTCCTGGAAAGGTACCCGGTGAACAGCCCTTTCGCGTATGCCGAAGTCTCTGAAAGTCCCCTCGGGGTCAAGAAGTACTTCCTAGACGAAGTTCCGCTGTCGAAGGCCGAGGCCGGGATTTACTCGTACATTTTGGATACCCTGGAGACAGAGCTTACGGTGCCTCGGGCCGAAGTAAACCCTCGTCAGTACTTCTCAGAACAGGCACGACGAATAGTCTTGAAGTACAGCATAAGAGTCCCTGCAACCTCTTGGTCCAAGATCATATATTTCGCGGAAAGAGACCTGGTGGGTTTCGGGGTATTGGACGGGCCGTTGAAGGATCCCCAGATAGAAGACATTTCCCTCGACGGGTCCAACAGGCCGATATTCATCTACCACAAGGGCCACGAGACGCTGGAAACGAATGTCACGATACCTAACGACGAGGCGCTCGACAACATAGTCACCCGGCTCTCCCACATGGCAGGGAAGCACGTGTCGACTGCATTTCCCATCGTCCAAGGAACCCTCCCAGGAAGGCACAGACTCATTGCGACCTTCCGCAGAGAGGTGTCTCCGATGGGAAGCAGTGCGACCATCAGGAAGTTCAGGGAGGACCCTCTCACCATCATTGACATGCTCAACCTGAATCTGGTCGACCACAAGATTGCGGCCTATACCTGGCTGCTGATGCAGAACAGGTCAACAGCCATAGTTGTCGGAGCGACAGGAGCGGGAAAGACCACTTTGCTAAATGCAATATTGACTCTCACTCGCCTGACCACAAAGCTCGTCACGATTGAGGAGGTCCAAGAGATCAACGTGCCGCATCAGAACTGGACGCCTTTGGTTTCGAGGGAGAGTTATGCCGCCACGGAAGAGAAGGCAGGTGAAGTCGACCTCTTCGAGCTCGTGAAGGCCGCCATGAGAATGAGGCCCGACATCCTCGTGGTTGGAGAGGTGAGAGGGCAGGAGGCGTATGTTCTCTTCCAGGCAATCAGCACCGGCCACGGTGGCTTGTGCACCTTGCATGCCGACGATGAAACGTCGGCAGTTCAGAGGCTCCTCTCAGCACCCATGGACGTACCTGCCGCCTTCTTGCCGTTCCTCGACATCATCTTCGTGGTAAGGCGGATCTCTATCCCTACGCCATCGGGTGGGTTCAAGTCAATCCGAAGAGTGATTTCCGTCGACGAGATCGTTAGTGCGACCCAGTTTGAGAAGGTCTTCAAGTGGGATGCAAGAACCGACTCGTTCAAGTCATCGAACCTCGAGAAGAGCCCGAGGATTCAGAGGCTCGCAAGAGATGGCGGCTTCGAGGCGAGTCAGCTTGTTCAGGAGATTGACCGTAGGGCGCTGGTGTTGAAATGGATTCAGCAGAAGGGAATCAGGAATTTCAAAGAGGTCGCTCCGATTCTGGACTTCTATGTGACACGACCTGAAGAGACGTATCAAAGGGCTCTGGCTGAAGTAAACGCGATGGGAGCACATGCTCCAACCATTCAAGAGATTCAGAAATGAGCGAAGTAAAACTGACCGAGCTCGAAGGCAGGGTGAGGAGAGAACCGCTCCTGGGTTGGTTCGACCGTTTCGTTTCCTTTACCTTCAGGATTTTCGCTGGACCCGCCGGGCGCATAGCCAACTCGATGCCTCAACTCCGATCCCAGATTCTCAAATCGAACCTCAGAACCTCACCTGAAGGGTTGGTCTCCATGGCCCTTTTTGCTACTATGGTTGCGGGAGTGACCACTGTTTTTCTCGCGGTCTATGGGTTCTTCACCCTTCATCAGGTCTTGTTTCTCTTCTTCCCGGTGGCCATTCCAATTGTGTACCTTGTCATAACCAGTCTGCCGAAGCTGAGCTCTTCGGGCCGTGCAGCCGCGATTGACACGGAACTGCCGTTCGTACTCGGGTACATGAGTGTCTTGGCAGGTGGGGGGGTCTCGCCGATCGAGACGCTCAGGAGAATCTCTCAGATGGATGTCCTCCCCGCGTCCAGAAAGGAGGCCAAGAGGATCCTCGTCGATACCGACGTCTTCGGGTTCGACCCCATTACGGCGATGGAGAACGCCTCGAAACAGAGCCCTAGCAGGTACTGGTCGGAGTTCCTAGCCGGATACACGGCCGTCCTGAAGTCCGGAGGCAGTTTCGAGAACTACATACAGATCAAGCTGAGGGACCTCGTGGCGAACAGGTCGGCGGTAGTGAAAAATGCCTCCGACCTCACGGGGTCCGTCGCTGAGGCGTACCTTACGATCACAGTGGTCCTCGGAATGACTCTCTACACTCTGTACATGGTCCAGGCCATGCTTTCAGGTAATCTTGGTGCGTTGCAGAACCTGTATCTCTTTGCCTTCCTGGTCGTCCCCCTGATTTCAGCGGGTTTCGTCTATCTGATCGACGCCATACAGACGAAATGGCCTTACACCGACTACCGGCCCTACAAGTTCTTCGCTGCCATGATCCCAGTGGCCCTGGTTGTTCTTTTCATACCGATCCCGATTCCCCTTTACCTACACGTTTCAGTCGCGTTGGGGGTGGCATCGGGCCCGCCTGCCTCCTATTCCCTCAGGATTTCGAGGGAAAGGCGACGGTTGGAACGAGCCCTTCCCGACTTCATTGGAGATGTAACCGAGGGAAGGAAGACCGGACTCTCTCCGGAACAGAGCATCGAGAGGCTTTCGAGTCGGAACTACGGTGTCCTGTCCAGACACGTGAAGAAGATGGGCGCCCAACTTTCTTGGGGAGTCTCCCTCTCCAAAGTAATCTCCACTTTCACCGGCGCGGTTGGAAGTTGGGTAACCCGTGCCACCGGAGTGCTCCTCATAGAGGTCGTGGATGTCGGAGGAGGGACCGTGCGGAGCTTCACCGAGATGGCGGCATTCGCGAGGACGATTAACGACCTCGAGACCCAGAAAAGATCTGCCCTAAAGCCCTTCGTCTTCATTACTTACATTGCCGGCATAATGGTGATCATGACGACGTTCATCCTTGTCTACATGCTGTCGGCACCGGCTACCCTCGGCTACAAGGCTGCAACCGTCGATTCTCACACGATCGACCTCCTGCTCACCACGGCGGTGTTCGATTCGTTCGTCATTGGCCTGGTAGCAGGTAAGATGGGAGAGAGCAGCCTCTCGGACGGATTCAAACATGGATTCGCGCTTGTCATTGCCAGCGTAGTCTCCGTCGCAATCGCGAGGCTCTTCATCAACATCCCTCTGTAATGCTTATGGAGCCCACGCAAGACGGTGGGTTCAACAGGGTTTGGCTGGACAGACGAAAAGCGAAAGTGCGATGTCGGAGCTTCGTGAAGGCGCCGTCCGGACTGCGAAGCCCGCGTACGGAGTTGACGAGCCGTACACAATCACATCATTGACTGTCATGGGGCTAGCCTCAATGAGCAGTGGAATCATACTCCAGGCCTACCGTGGCAGCACGGGCCAGCTGGTCGCCCTGTTTGGCCTTGTGGCAGGGTTCGTTGTCGGTTTGATTTTTCTGGTTTTTGCCTTCTCACTACTCTACAGCAGCAGACGGTGGAAACTGACTGAACTCTCCGCAATGGCATCCCGATTGCCCTTGGGCGGGGAAGAGCGCGTGTTGGACATCGGGTGTGGACGGGGGGCGTTTTCCAACCTCGTCGCAGCTAGACTGTCAGCTGGCTTCATTGTCGGCCTGGATGTCTGGAATCCGAGGCAACTTTCTGGCAACCATCCTGCCTCCATGCTCATGAATTCTGAAATCTGCGGGACCACCAGCAAGATACTACTCGTGAAGGCTCATCCGAGCGCACTTCCATTCGTCAAGAACAGTTTCGATGTGGCAATTTCTGGAATGGCTTTCAACCGTCTGGAGAGTGGCCGTGAGCTGCAGAATGCATTCAAGGACGTCATTTCCATTCTTAGGCAGGGAGGGAGGGTCAGTTTCCTAGTCGCTGGCAGATCAGGTCCCTATGTGGACGAAATCAAGCGGACCGGGATGACTGATGTTGAAGTTGAGCGATTCAGGTTGGGTCTTCTACCTCCGGCGCACACGATAACAGGCCGAAAGCCTTACAGACAGTGACCTCCTCTGCCGTGGTCGTACATAACCCGACTCACGCCGAAGGAAGAGCATTCAGTGGCCGGGCAAGACGAAACCCCTCGCGCGGACTCTGTTTTGGTCTTGTCAACCTATTTGATGCAATTTTTCGTATCATGTCAAAATCCAGCGTCCATAATGGTTATAAGGCGATTTCGGACCAAAAAAAATACAAATGGACATAAGAAGGTATACAAGAAAAAGAGCCATTTCGCCAGTTCTAGCAACAGTCATCCTCATCGCCATCACCCTAGTCGCAGCGGTAGCGATCGCAACATTCGTATTCGGTCTATTCGGGACCTCGATCTCCGGCCCCACCCTATCAATAATCTCCAGTTCAGTGGCTTGTAACGGAGGGACAGGCTCGGGCACCTGTGCCATGACCGTGCACAACGCCGGAGCCAGCGCAGGGACAATACTTACTGCAGGACCCACCCAAACATTCAACTTTAACGGTTCAGAGCCATTCACGGTCCCAGCCAACGGGAACATCCTCGTCAACATGACTTATGCGGGAACAGGTCAAGCGACAGGGTACCTTACCCAATCGAACGGACCAAACTTGGTCTTCTCAGTGACACTGTCGTAGGGACAACAATCGGCATAGGCGAAAACAGGAACGCGCACTGCCCAATTCATGGGAAGTGCGCCTTCTTCATTTCTTTATGACCTGAAGGGCCTCTCCGGACAGGACTGAAGGGAGAGGATGTCATGTTCTAATAGCCCCGCATTTGGTCAACGACCCGTGAAGGAACTAGGGAATTCCTCAAGTCGTGGAGTTTCCGAAATCCTTGCCACTGTTCTCCTGATCGCAATAACGTTGATTGCGGGGGCCACTCTGGCATCATTCGTCTTCACTCAATTCCAAACTACTGCCTCCATTCCTGTCATTTCGATAGTCCCAGGACCCACTCCCTGCTTCCCCAGCGTCCCGGGGACCGTCGTCTCGCCCGGGGGTCTTCCGGTAACGATACCACAGGGGGACTGTGCATTCATCGTGCAGAACTCGGGAGTAAGGGCGGGAACGATTGCTGGAGTAGGTCCAAGCCCGACCTTCGCGTTTGACCAGTGCAATGGTCTATCGTCAAGCAGTTGTGTTGTCCCGTTGAACGGCTTCTCAGTGGTGGCCATAAGATATTCAGGTTCGACCAACCAGTATGTTTCCGGGTTCCTCATCCAATCGACAGGCCCGAACCTTTACTTCTTCATATCGATACCGTAGTTACGCGACAGTCGAATCTCCAGCGGTTGGAATTCACACTATAACCCCTGTATAAGGTCATATACGGGGGACTTGAGACGGCCGTGGAAATACTTTGGTCGACTCCGACACCCTCGTAGGGAGGTTTGAGTGGGATCCAGAGAGCGGGACGATGGTGGACAAGACGCTTGGTGCTCGAGTGATGACGTTCACAGCCTATGGTTGGTCGGAACTCAAGAACGAGCTGGACAGCACATTCATGTCTGGCGCTTCCGTGATCTACCAGAGAATGGGCTACAGCTACGGCAGGTACGTTGCGAAAGTGGCCAAACAGAACGCGGCAAAGGCAAAGAAGCATCTCACACCGAAGTCAATCTTCCAGATCTTGGCAGACTCAGCCAAGAATCAGGGTTGGGGAAAACTTGAGCTGAACAGCGGAGACTTTGAAACTGGCGTGGCCACAGTAGTGATGCGAGGATGCATCTTCTGCGCGGCCGACAAAAAAGGGACCGTTCCTCGCTGCAACTATCTCGTAGGCCTGGTTGGCGGTGCTGCGGACGAGATCACGGGTCTGTCTCACAGGGTAGTTGAGGGGAGATGCGCCGCAAAGGACGACGGAATATGTGAAATCAGGCTTGAGAGGGTGACGGCCGCGACCACGTCCTAGGCCTGACTTGAGAGTGAAGAACGATTCCAGTTCCATAAAGCATTAAAGGCCGGGGGGTCCGTTTTCTGCCCGTTGAACCCAGAGCAGAGAGAGGTAACCGAAGCCTCGCCAGACGCATTTACCGAGTGGCTAAGCTCGATGCATGCCGACTATCTCCAGCTTTCGGTCCTGGCGGAGAAGGAGAAAGACTACGCCAAAAAAATCGCCGATGTCCTAGCGATGCTCCAGAGAGAAGCGGACGGTTTGATCCCGCTGGACCGCAGAGCGTTTGAAGGTACCGCAATCAACGTTCATTCGGCCTCTTTGGTCCCGGACGCCATGCTGCTCCTGGTCGATTCGGCGGGGAACAAATCATCCATGCCACTCAAAGAACTCCCACCGCAGACTGTCCTGAGGATCGTCCGCGAGTCGATACTCCAGATAAGGCGGTTGATGATAGAGAAGCGTAGGATACTTGCTCGACGCATCCATGCGCTTGAGCGCGTCGCGGCGGAGCTTGAGAATATTCAGGAGATCCCTAGGGAACTTGACGACCATCCGACGCACGTGGTGGAGGAATCGCCCAGGGACGAGGCGGGGGTTCCTGAGAGCGACAAGGTCGCAACCGTCCTAGACCAGGTCATTGAAGTCCAAAGCAGCGACTTCTCTTTCAAAGGCACTTACGAGGAACACCGGCAGGCTCTAGACGGGCACCAATATCCGTTCACCACTTCAGGCGGTCCGAGCAAAACAAAGAAGACCCCAGCGGGCTAGCCTCCAGGGAGGTGGGTGCGGCAGGTCATGCTTGACGAGTTCCGCAGGAGAGCGGCCGAGAGATACCACAAAGTCAAGAAACGAGATGAGGAATGGATCCTCAGGATCAATCTCCCCTGGGTCCAGACCATGTTGTGGCTGCTCTTCGCGATACTCGTTGTACTTGAGTTCGTCGATGTTGTCTCGACTTTGGCCGCGTTGAATTTCCCGACGATCTTCTCGGAGTTGAACCCAATCGCGGCTGGCCTCTTCCAATTGAAGTTCCTCGGATTCCTTCTCGCCTTGACGCTCAAGTATGCTCCTCTAATCCCAATAGGATACGGCGTCTTTCTCAGAGAGCCGCAGGCCAGGTCGGCTCAGGTAAGGGCGGTCAAGATTGGGACGTTGGTCGTATTGGTGACGGCGAACATCATTTACATCGCGATCGCCACAAACAACCTGTCATACCTCGCCAGGCTCGTTGCGTAGTTGCACCCAGCAATCGGACCGAATCAGAAGCAGTTAATACATCAAAGACGAGGGCCAAGGGTCGAATGATTCCAGACGTTTCCTTCGACACTACAACGGCCATGCTAAGGTTTCAATCGGTGATAGACCTGAGGAGGCATCTGAAGAAGATGCTCGAGGACAACCTCAAGGAGCTCGACAAAGTCGGCAACATCACGGCAATGGTCATGAGGGACGAGAGCATCGACGTTTCCGAGCCGAGCGTCAAAGGATGGGTGAAGACTGGCACCGTTTTTGTGAACAAATCTGACCCGGAGAAGGCCACTCTCGACGTCTTGTTTGCGATGGTAAGAGAAATCAGGCCCAAGGTTGTGAAGATCACTGAAAGTCGGATGGGTTGGGTGCGAAATGCTCGGCATAAGAGTCCGGCTGGAGGCCGTCAATGCGAAGAAATTCTCGACCCCGGAGTCCCTTGACCAAGAAGTCAATTTCAAGGTAAACGTGTCGCTTTCTGAAACCGCCAGAACCCCTGGGGATGTCACACTCGAATTCGTCCTAGAGATGACATCGCAACCCAACGTCGCAAGAATCGTGATTTCCGGCAGCGCAGTGATGGAAGGGACCAAACAGGAAATCCAACAGATGCTCGTCTCGGAAGACCCGAAACGAGCTCCACCCGTTCTGAACAAGATCTATGAAAGGGTCTACGGAACCGTCTACCTGCTCTGCGATGCCATGATGGTCCCCCACCCCCTCCCGAATCTGCTCAGAGTTTAGCGCCCCGTGTTGGGGACCGCCCAGACCGCGCTCAAAGAATCTCATACAATCCCACAACATTCGCAAGAAATAGCGCAATTCGTGTGGAACGGCGCGGGGAGCGGAATTCACATAACGAACCCTTAAAAAAGGTCATGCCGAATCCAATGGCGAAGGCAATTGGCTTCCACTCAGGTGTTCGAGCTGCAGGCTCACGAGCCCACGTCAAGGCGTTCCTCCATGGAAATCATGTGCGACATCCTGGAGGCAATTTCGTCAGGAAACGAAAGACCGACCCACATCCTTTACAAGGCAAACATCAGCTGGAAAGTGCTGAACAATTGCATGAAGACGCTGCTCTCCCAACAATTGGTGACTAAGGAAGATGACGGGAAACGCGACATTTACCGCCTGACGGACAGGGGTTATGCCGTCTTGCACCTGTACAGGGACCTGAAGACGAAGCTGCCCGGGACTGAAAAGATCATCCCGGTTGAATTCGCGCGCGGATTCTAGTTTCTACCGCCCGCGGTATCCCAAGAGGAGTTTCTCGAGCCTAGGCTTCACGACATTGTGAGTCATTGACGCGATGAAATCGAGGTTCTGGATCCGCAGATCTCCGGCAAGAGGCGAAGTCGCGGCGGCGCCGGTCGCAAGGTCCTCCTGCCTATCGCAGGCCGAGTGGATTCTTTGAATCGTCAGATAGATGAACACGACTTCATCCGCCAACCCTTTCTTCAGCCTGAAGACGAATCCCTGACTCCTCAGGTTGTCGAAGGCAGTTGTATAGAATCGAGGAATTGACAGGGCGTACGGGCTGCCAGTCTTCTGAGTCTCTGCATACTCGATCATCTTCGAGGTGATCCCGAGGTTCAACCAATCTCATCGCGCAAAGCCGCCTTGGCAGAAGCGAATCTCCTCGCTCCCGAAACCTTTGCTCCGACCCAAATGACCGCCCCTAGAATCAGAATCGAGACTGCATACGGCTCGACGTAGACTTTCAAGAAATCTAGGAAGCTTGAAACAATCGTCCCAGCTTCGATCTGAAGCACTCTTCGCCGACCGCGGCCGGCTTCGATTTAAGCAAGATTGGATTCTGAATCCTTGTTTTGTCTCGAAACCGCCCGAATTTGCAGTCGACGGGCGGTCGAATCGCCGCCGCATGACCCAAAGTTAGAATTAGCATAGCAAAGGCCCTCGTTGCAGCCTGCCCAATCGGATTGTCTTGTTGGTGCAAAACCGATTGCGAATCCTCTTAAATCAGATTTGGGAGGTGCTCGCGGCGATTATTGCTGAGTGTAAGACGTCTTGCGCTCGCACTGGCGCCACTTGCTCTAACTTTGATCGCGGTGGTGCTCGGCTACTCGTCCTTCCTGACGCTGGTCCTGTCGTCGATTTTTTTCATGGGTACCCAGATGGACCTGGAGGGGCTCGCAAAGAAGTACATCGACGCGGGCTTTTTGGCAGCGGCCTCGACGAGCTTGTCGGGCATGTCCGGGATCAAGCACATTTTCGCCTTTGCCGTTACCTCTTCCGAAGGCGTCGTCCAGATCGTCGCCGATACCGCGCTTTCTGTCTCGGAGGTCGACGAGGTAAAGGTGCTCGGTTTCTTCGCGAAAGTGTTCGACGTGAAACCCAGGGCTTCGGTCCTTTGCGTTTCCCCCAGGTTGAGCCCTGGAGCGGCCGAGCTGGCAAGGCAGTACGGGATCGTCGTCCTTGAGAATGAGAAGCCCGCCGAGCTGCTCAAGATGCTTTCGAAGATAATCGACAAGACCCTGGGTCTAGTCTAGGCAAGATTCCAGCATCCCGAGCCTACCGCAGACATTTATAGGGTCAAGTGAAAGATTTTGCCGCAGTGAAGCGCGTCAAGAGGCATGAGTTTCCGTACGTTTACGCGAAGGGAAAGAGGCTCTTCCATATCGTCGCGACGCTTGAGGACGTGCCTGGAGCACTCGGTTCAGTGCTCGAGCTCCTGAGGAAAAGAGTCAACCTGATCGGGAGCGTCAGCTATTCTCTGAAGGGAGGAGAGGCCATCTGGAGCTCGTTCGGAGAATCTCTCTCTCCCGTCGAGACTGAGGAGAGCCTTTCTAGGCTAATCCAATCGTCGAACCTGACAAAGGAGTTCGAGGTGCATCAGAGCAAGGACGGCCTGCTGGTCGACGGCTTCCACAGCGGGATTCAGACAGAAACCGGGGAGTCCCTGGTCATGCTCCCGAGGGAGGGCCTGTCCCACATGTTCGACCAGGTGGTTGCGGAATTCGGTAGCGGAGGTGAGCTACTGCTGTATAATCAGGGGACCCTGTTGGGGAGGGACGGAGCAGAGGTGTTCATTCGAATGCTGGGGGCGGAAGTTGCAAAGTCCAAAGTCGCCGACCTGAGGCCGGTCTTTTCTGCCAGCGGATGGGGGATACCGACAAGACTCGCTGAAAATCCGCCGGGGACGTATACGCTCATGGTGGAGGACTGCTTCGAATGCTCATCCGGGCACGAAGTCGCGAGGACCTGCAGCTTTCTGCGTGGATACTTCGAAGGGTCCGGGACGGCCATACTGGGAATCCTAATAGCTTGTGAGGAGACAAAGTGCCGCCTTCGCGGCGACCCTCACTGTGAGTTTGTCATAGGCCCTAAGAAATAGGACTGGCTTCGGGTGAAAAGAGGAACATGAAGTGTGAATCCTGCGGTAGGGGCGAGACTATCCCCTTCGTCTGCAACTACTGCTGTGTGTCCACTGCGGCGACCATCTGACCCGGAAAGTCCGGGAGGCGCGGAAAAGTAGCATGCCTAGACGTGGTCGAGCCAGCGTGCCAGGGGCTGCGGTGTGAGTGCTAGGCTCATGGTCTTTCTCCTCGTCCCGCACGGTGAGGAACGGCACTTGGGGGGTTGGACCCCGGGTCCAGAATCGGACCACTCTCCCCGAGTCTCGTAGAAAATCCCCACTTCGTTTTCTTGTTTCAACTCCTGACTAGCCACCTTGAGTCTCTGCCCAGCCATCCGAAATCTTTCTACGACGACTGTTTGCTGACTCCAGCCCTCTCTGACTCTCGCACCAACTCGACATCATAGGTAAGGAGCGGGAGGCCTGTCTTCAGCGCGGTTTCGAGCACCACCTTGTCGTCGAAATTCATTAGACTCGTCCCCTCGGCGACAACGCGCGAGATGGCTCTGACAGCGAGGCGACCATCGTCGGGGAAGATTGTCACATTCGGGTCGTTTGCGATGGTTTCGACTGCACTTCTGACCTCCTCCGCCTTCACCCCTAGTCTCTTTAGGACCCAAACTAACTCGTAGAGGACTATGCTTGGGACAACCATCCTGCTGAGACCTGAGAGCTGTTCCCTCGCGCGTGAGTGCTTCAGTGCCTCCGCTACGATCGCATCGACAAGGACGCTGGTATCAACGACCGACTCCGCTTTCATCCTGAAATCTCCAACGCAGCCTCGCCTATCAGACGTTCGATTTCGGCGTCACTGACTTTCCTGCCTATCCTGACGACAGGAAGCTCGCTCTGAGATTTCTTCATGACTATGTTCTGGCCGACCAGGTCCACGGTCAGTATGTCACCTTCGCTAATATGGGCCACCTTGGCAATCTCCGCTGGAATGGTTACCTGCCTGTTCCTAGTGACTCTTGTCCTCGGCACCGTCCTAGTATGTGGGCTAGTCCCTAATAAACGCTCCTACTTGCCGTGCTAAATTGTTGAGAGAAGTGAAGTCACGCTCGCCAGGGGGTGGAAGGAAAAGGGCGCGCGAGAAGTGCACAACGATAAAGAGACTCAGAAACCCGTGGACGGACAGGGTGCTCTACATCCGACCGGACTCGGCCCTGACGGGGCAACTACTTGACGGTGAAAGGTATTGGGGGCTCCCTTCCGACTCAGGTTCATCTCTCATGTCACGCGAACAACCCATCAAACTGGGAATGTTGTCTCCCAAAGGTTACGAGCCAGAATATTACTAGGCTATCTCCCCGGAGAGTTACGAGAAAACGGGAGCCACGCATTCAGTTTCCTTTCTGCTCGAGGGAGTCAGCTTTGGGGTCGACGCCCGGCAAGATTAAAAACTGGCCCAAGCGGCAAAATTCGCAGTTTTCATGGGTGCCTAGTTACGTTGAAGTGTGAATTCTGCGGTAGGGACGAGGCTCTCCCCTTCGTCTGCAACTACTGCGGGGGGGTCTTCTGCGGAGACCATCGACTCCCTGAGTCGCACCAGTGCAAGGGGAACCTGAGCCAGAGGAGGACCATAACGGCGCCTCCCCAGACCACCTACTCTCAGGGGGAATACTCGGGATTCTTCACGACTCCGCAGCCGCAGAGGTCGTCCAACGTCTTTTCCGTGGTAGAGATTAAGGACATTTTGATCGCCCTAGCAGGACTTGCGGTCGCGTTCTCTATCAGCCTGGCGGGAGGAATCACCGAGCTGGGGGGTCTGCTGGCAGACCCGGTCGGAGCGTTCCTGCTCTTCTCCCTTTCGCTCGTGACGGTCGGGTCTGGGTTCGTCCTCCACGAGCTGAGCCACAAGTTCGCGGCCCAAAGATACGGGTACTGGGCCGAGTTCCGCATGTGGCCATTCGGCCTCCTGCTGGCGCTCGGGACTTCGCTGATAGGGTTCATCTTTGCTGCTCCGGGCGCGACCTACATCTCGGGGACGAACATCACCCGAAGGGAGAACGGCCGGATTTCCATCGCTGGTCCGATCACAAATGCCCTGGTGGCCCTGATCTTCTTCCCCTTCCTTTACGCCGGAGGGGGCTGGCACTTGCTCGGCGAAATCGGCGTCAGGATCAATGTATTCCTCGCACTGTTCAACCTGCTCCCTGTCATGCCACTCGACGGTTCGAAGGTCTTCTCCTGGAACAAGGCCATTTGGGGAGTGATTTTCGTCAGCATGGTGGCGACCTACGCCTCGCTGTTCTACTACTTCCCTTGATTCGCGAAGGTCGCAGAATCCACACCAATCCGTTAAGATAACTTGTTTCTCTTGGCTAACAGCGTCCTCTGCTTAGCTTAACTGGGGTCAAGACTGCAAAAACTCGACGTCCTGTCTCTGGTTTCCGACTGGGCCGTCTCCAACCGCGCATTCAGGCGCAACAAGCTGGAGGTGGAGAAGAAGGTCGTCGCAGCCGCGCTGTGCAACGCCGGGTACTCATACCGGTCTGTCGCAGAAATGCTCGGGGGGATATCCTACATCGGCGCGAGGGACGCCTTCATCTCGCTGAACTCGAGCATGCCCCAAGAGTCGCAGAGGTTCAGGCGGGAGATCGCCATCGACGGGTGCGACGTAGTCCTTGGCGGCCGCAGGTTCTACCTCTGGCTGGCGCGCGACATCGACTCAGGGGAGGTGGTCTCGTTCTATGGGTCCCCGTCTGGCTCGGCGGAGGACGGGGCAAGGTTCCTAGCCTCAATCGGGAGGCAGTGCTCAAACCGTCCCCGTGTAAGGCTGGGGACTGGGTCGAACTTCCCGAGGGGGCTTCTGAACCTGGACCTGTACTTCGAGGAGAATGCCACCCCCTCGTTCATGGGCAGGATAGGGCGCCTCTTCCTGGGCTCCACGTCCCGGGTCCAATAGCCTGTCCAGCGAAGGCGTGCTAACCATTTTCCTTCGGCTTCATAGCCACGACTGCCTCGACGGCAACCCTTGAAGCAAGGACGGTCCGGTCCCTGACCCTCTTCTCATGGAACTTCGGCACCCACTTCTTGAGCCCGAGTAGATCTGAAACCACCTGAAGGGATGCAATTTCGACCCCCCTGTGTTTGGCCACCGTGAATACCGCGGACGATTCCATGTTGACCCCCAGCGCGCCTCTCCCACGGAACCTTCTGACCTTCGCTCGGGTCTCCCTATAGGGAGCGTCGGTGGTCCACACTCCTCCGACGGCAAATTCGAAGCCCTTTTTCCTGAGGAAATCAGTCAAGAAGGAAGTCGTCCTCCGAGACGGGGCAACGGGGCTCGCCGTCGGCCGGTAGTGCAGAGTGGTCCCCTCGTCGACGAAAGCCTCGTCCACGACGACGAAGTCCCCCGCCGTGAGTGACGGGTCCAGCCCTCCGCAGATCCCGACCTCGAGGATCATCCTTGCGCCCGACGCTATCATCTCCTCCAGCATCATCACCGACGCGGAACCTCCAATGAACGATTGGATAACCCCGACAGGAATTCCTCGATACTCTCCGATGGCGAGACGTTTCGGGTAGTAGTGCTTTGAATACCTCCCTCTGATGCGACGCCTGACCGTCTCGAACATCCCCCTGTGGTAAGTGGCGAGGAGGCGGCTCGGGACCGACAGCTCTGCCAAGGTCAGGTTGTTGCGCTCGGCAAGATAGGCGATGAAGTCGTTAGGGGAGAAGATGGCTGGCTCCTGTTTCATGGCTCGGGGCAACAGCCAGGGTCATCACGTATCATCTTTAGACTTGGCGAAGGGCGCCGGTTCGGGAGGTTCTCCATGCTCGAGGGGCAAGGGTCAACATTGATATCAACATCGATAGGTGGCGGAAGCCCCAATCAAGACCCTCCAGGCGTGTCTAGTTGGCGTTGAATATCGGATATTATCAGCTGGGCAGGAAAGCGTTTGTCGTGCAGGCCGGGAAAAACGGTCGGGAAACGGTCGGGAAAAAAGCACAACCAACTTGAAAGGGGTCTACCTGACTGTTTCCCGACCTCTTTTCCCGAGTGTTTCCCGATTTTTCCCGAGCACGTTTCCCGCCCAAAAATGGGGCTGGACTAAGAGGAGGATTCGACTCGATGTCAACTGCCGACCGACACCGACCCAGCTCGGCGTTCCTTTCCCGGGCCCTTTTCCCGACCTCGCCAACCCCCTGAAGACCCGTTGGTCTAATACCCCCTGCCTCCATCGGGTCAGTTCGAGGCGCTGAGGGTCGGGCTGAGAGGCTCGAAGGGAAGGAGAAGGACACCAGGGCCCTCGTCCAGCTCGCCTCGGCGTCCGAGGCGGTCCTGAAGGGCATCTCCACCACGGGCCAGAAGCCGGGGTGCCTCGCAGGGATGGCCCTCTACGTCGCAGGGAGGGGGTCCCAGTTCCGCCTGACGCACGGGAGGGTGGCACGGCTCTTCGGCATCAGCGAATACTTCCGAACCTTGAGGTCCGACGATGACTCATAGGTGTTTGGTTTGAACAAGTCCATTTCGGAGGCGAAAAGAATCGAAGGGTCTCTGATGGTGCGGATCCCGTCGGCCACGAACCCGAGGGATTCCATTCCTTGACTCAAGAGTCCGAGTCACCCGCAGTCCGGCCTTTGATTTCGAGTCCGGTTCGAGCTGCGAAATTGGTGTGAGCCCCTTCCGGCCTATTGAATCCCCTCGGTTCCGAACCCTCGGTTCCGAATCCATCTCCAGCGGCAATAACGCCTTCGCGTCCCGGCGGAAGCAGCCCGAGAAGAAGGGATTCAAGAGGACGACATGGTCGAACTTCAGTTCAAGAAGGCTCGCAAGTCCTGGTAGATGCGGGTTTCTGGGTAAAGACTGGAGGCATTGTGGCTAAAGCGGCGCCCGAGACTCCACAGTCTAGGAAGGACAAAGAGGTCAAGGACTCCACCGGGGCGAAATTCGACCCCCAGATACCAATCCAGTACGTCATAACCGACCAGGCGAGCTTCGACCAGGTCCTTTCACCGGCGACCACTCCCCTTTCGTCCCTGTGGTCTTCGGGGTCGTACGGATTGGCGGGAGCAATCTCAGACAACGAGCTCCCTCCGGTCGTACTTCTCGAGGGCTTCGAGAATCCCGGCGTTCTTTCTCATCAGTTGGTCGACTATCCTTTCGATACCTGGCGTCATTGGACTATCTCTACCTTCACTCGGCGACTTTTAAATGCGTTTTCAGCCATGCTTCTAAGGAAATCCTATCCACTCGGCCGTTAGCCACGCCTGTGAGTTTGTCTATGACCTCTTGAGGCCACATCCCTGAAAGGGTATAACCATTGAGCAGCAAGAACGTCTCTGCTATTTGATAGGCGCTTCTCTTGTTGCCGTCTAGGAAGGGGTGGTTTCTGATGACACAATAAATCAAGAACGCAGTCTTTTCTGTCAACATCGTTCCTGTACTCCGCATGGCGTCCAAACAGTATCGAAGATTCCCAGAGCTGAGCATGCCTATCTTCTGACTTGAGAGAACACGCTTGTTGATGTAGACCGCATCGTCAAAGTCGGGATAGTTCATCGATTCCCTTTTATCAGGCAACCTAAAGAGCCTTCTCAGCCTTGGCTTGGCTTGAAAGACGGACAGGAATAACCCTCGCCTGAATGGACCGTCGGAACGTGCGACGTTTGCAGGATCCTCGACAACGACCAGCGCCCCAAGCGGGTGACGTTCTGCGACTTCCCGCGGGGCCAACATCTGCGAGA
This sequence comes from Nitrososphaerota archaeon, assembly GCA_016200045.1. Taxonomy (GTDB): domain Archaea; phylum Thermoproteota; class Nitrososphaeria; order Nitrososphaerales; family Gagatemarchaeaceae; genus UBA183. The sequence goes on from JACQFN010000002.1 coordinate 32,044, forward strand.
GCGACCTCTACTCGACACGGAGGGTGAAGGCGTTCCTTTCGGCTCTCGCTAGGGAAGATGGTCTATGACCGACTACTGGAAGTGCGGGACATCTTCAAAGTCAAGAAGATGGTCGATGGTAAGGAGGTCGAGATCGACATCTGGGAGTACCGAGTTCAACAGAGAGGCCCAGCTCAAGACGACCGTGCCTGGTTGGAATACCTCTCGGGGTCGAACGCAGGAAAGCAAGTGAGCCGATATGTCGACGGGGGTAAGGTGTTCACGCACTTTGGTTTCCATAGCAGAAGTGGCTTCGAGACTCAAAGAGAGCGGGGAAGGACTACGCAATGGCGGTCGAAAGGATTTCCTCGCTATCCAGTGTTGTCGGCGGTGACAGGTCAGACGCCATGATGGCAGGGATCATCCATGCCGAGATTCGAAGGGAGGTGCCCAACTTCAGCCTCGCCGACGCTTTTTCCCTGCAGCTCGCGAGGAAGCTCGGAGGGATAGTAGTGACAGGAGATCCGGACTTCAAGGATGTCAAAGAAGCAGATTTCCTAGAGTAACGCCAGAGGGCCAAACCGACGGGCTCGTTAAATGCCGCGAGCATGTTAGCTTGGTACGAACGAGAAAGTAATTGGCGATCTGGTCGCTCTGAAGGTCTACATCGATGAAGATACTCTGTTCAGGATGAAGCAACTGGGGGTGCGGCCCTCTAGGGTTGCAGAGGCATTCGAAAGACGCCTGAAGGCGAAATTGGAGGAAGAAGCCAGGGTGCAGGGGAGAAGAGATCTGTTGCGAGAGGATTACAAACACAGGCTCGAGAAGAGGGGTCCTTGGAGGCTTGAACGCCAGTAGCCAGGGCGGATAATTCGGGAACAGGCACGGGAGGACGCTTGGCCCCGCACGAATTCTCGTCGCACCCGGCATTAATCGCTTCCTGACACCATGGTGTCACGGGACGAGAAATAGGTATCCAGAAAAAGAATTCATTCTTGCGTCGCTGCAGATGTCTGCCCGCGCGGACCCGGCACGAGCCGTTCCCCTGTGGGGTCACTGGCTGACCCGCAAAAAAGTGCTTTCCTGGGCAGGGTGCTGCTTTGCTCTCAGGGGGCTGTTTGTGTCCCCCCAGGATACACTATACAGTCAGAGGGAACGACTTTGAAAGTTCCCTCGAAGGGGAACTAAGTCCAATCAGTGACCAGCTGTCAAAGGCAGCCTTCGCGGGAAGGTGGAACCAGAGAAAGAAGGAATTGGTCGGGAGACTTACGATGTCGTCGTCTCGTACGTCACCGTCTGAGTGTAGGTCGTTGCGGGTTGAGTCACCGTGTAGCTGTACGTGTATGCAGACTGAGTGAAGGTGTAGCTCCCGGTCTGAGTGTAGGTGACCGTCGTCCCGGTTACTGTGTACGTCTCTGGCGGATAGTACTCGCAGTCTATCGTCCCGCCCGACCAGGTGAACGTGGTCCCCGTTATCGTTTGGGTCGTGGTTATGGCCGAGACCGTGCGAGTGGTGGCGTTGACGGTGTAGTAGACTGTCTGCGTGGAGTTGGCCCTCGTCGTGGTAATCGTGGTGGTCACGCAGGTGGTGTAGACGGAGTTAGTGGTCACTGTCGTGGGGGTGGTCGAGGTGCTGTTCTCAGTGCTTGTAGCAGAAGAGTTCGAGAGAGTCGAGGTGGTCTCGTTCGACGTGGTCTCCTGCGTAGTTGGGCCTGTGGATGTCCCTGGACTTGTTGTGGTGCTAGTATGAGTCGTTGTCGTAGTGGGCCCTGTCGTGGAGGTGGGATGCGAGGAGGAGCTTCCCGCGATGGGGGTCGCCGAGACGAACAGGTAAGCTATGACGGCGGCTATCAGCACGAGCACGATAACAATCCCAGCGATGACAACAGTGGAAATCCCTGAAGATCGGCGGCCTTCGGCGGCGCCTATTTGCAATTATGAAGGGCGGCCCCTGACGCTCATATAAAGCGTTGCAACGGGTGAGGGGACTCTTCTCTAGTCCTCAGGCAGATGAATCGTCTGCGAACATGTTCGTCATGGCGGCCTGCTGCCTCGCGAGCGCCTCCTGTTCATCCAGCTCATCAAACCTCGTCAACCATGGGCCCCTCGTGTAGATCGCGTCTATCGCGTTGTCGTAACCCACCAGGGGCCACATCGACCCCCAGGTGTCCGACTCCCTTGAAGGGATGAGCGCGGCGAATAGGAGCGCGAACATCGCGACCGTCCCTGTAAGTGATAGGGCGAGGACGGCCACAGGACCGAGCGCGAAGTACAGCAGAGGATACATCGCGCCAGTGAGATTCGAGATCACCAGTAGAGCGACGCCGACCTGGGCAACACCTTTGCGGGACAAGGGCGGCCGCAACAAGACTACCCTGAGGCTACCCGAGAGGCGCCTCGGAATCCGACTAACCCGACGATCATGATGGCGCCTGCAACAATCGAAACTTAGGCTCCGACCCCGGCAGACGGGCCCAGAAGGGCCAGCATACATCCCCCCGCAACCACAGCGAGAGAGCCCGAGACGAGGGACAGCCGGCGCCTAACCAGGCCTACTGCACCCAGGGCGAGTGAGAACGGGGGGAGGAACACTGCAAGCAAGGCCAGAACTACCTGCGCGGGTTGGATCGAAATCGCCGGGAGGCCGGAATGGCTCGCCAGGGCAATGTAGAATCCGACGATAGAGATAGACGCGTCGGCTGTTGAGAGCCAAGGGAGGAGCATCGAGACCACCACTGCGAGGACTCCTGCAAACACCAGTATCCTGTAGTTCCTCGTTATGGGGACGGGAGGGTGCGCCGCCAGCTCCTCCGCGGTCTTCTTTTCCCCGAGAGTAGCCAGTATGACGATGTCAAGGAATAGGAAAGCGAGCACCGGCTGGAACAGGCCTCCGAACAGGCCCAGGATTGGGAGCTGCACTATGCCGTTGATGTAGAAGTACGCCTTGCGCTTGACGTTCTTCGCGACGAGGATGACGTCGACCAGTGAGAGGGGGAACAGGGGGGCCGCGAGCCCGAATACGATGTAAAAAATCGGGTCGTTCACCCACTTGCCGTACGAGGAACCGGCTATGACGAAGGAGAAAACCAGGAGCCCGACGTCCCTCACGGCCAGCAGGGCACGGGATACTCTTCTCATCTGGTTCCGACCTCAAGGGGGCCTTCCGACTATCTCTTATCGGTATTACAACGACTGAAGACGACTCGCCGGCGGGCCACGCAGTCAGGTGGAGTCTAAGTTGAGCTTCTGCTGAAGGTTTTTGGCTCTCGCACCAATTTAGACCCTGAAGGGGAACCGGCTCCGTGTCCTCCAAGAGCATCAAGCTGTGGTGGTCGGACAGGCTGATGAGCTCAGGGAACATCCTCGGCTTCCTTTACGGGGAGAGGAAGGACACGGTGGCGGCGGCAAACCTGATGGTAACGAGAATGAAAACCAGCCCGAACCTCTCCATGACGAAGCGAGAGATGAGGTTCTTCGCAAAGGACCTCGAAACCGGGAAGGCAGGGGTGAAGTACAGCTACCACAACTTCTACACCAAGCTTCTGCGGAAGCTCTTGGACATGGGGTTCGTAGAGAAGGACGTTCTGGTCTGGGACGCCAGGCGCAAGAAGACGGCGTCGGTCTATCAGCTCAAGATCCAGCCCGCGTCTGAGCGCGCGCCGCAGGGCGGGTTCGTAAAGCACGCCTGGCACATAGCGAAGGGTTGGAACGACCTGATACAGGGCTAGGAAATCTAATACGGCTCCTCCCCCCGACGGAGAGGGCATGATAGTCATAGACTGCAAGGAGATGTCGACAGACGAGGAGATTGCGCTTGCGTCGACGATCTCGGACGGGCTCGAAGGCGTCGCGTTGGGCCTTATCCGGAACGGCGAAATCGTCATCGACCCATTTCCGGGGTCCGAACCTGACTACAACAGGGTCCTGGAGATAGTAAGGGGGTTCGTTTCTCGGAGAAAGCGCCCTGAAGACTACGGGATCGAAGAGGACGGCGAGACGATCACGGTGCACCCTCCGGTCCCGCTCCCTCGCAAGAGGGTCAGGAACCCCCAGGTGCTCCCCCCGAACCTGTTGAAGTGCCCGTATTGCGCGTTCGTCACGCCATACGAGGAGATGTACGTCGTCCACACGCGGGCGCATGTCCCGCCCTGATGAAGCCTAGAGATACGTCCGGGTCTTCAGCGCCCCGATGATCAGGGCTATCCCGAGTATCACGAGCATGAGGGGGAGGAACGAAGGAGGTGGTATCCTGAAGAACACAATTGGCGCGTAGAAGAAAGTCACTATGACTCCCAGGCCCAGCGTTATCACCCCTATCCTGAGCCTGAGGAAAGACCTGACCAGGTTCAAGATCAGGAGCATCACTCCGGTCCCGAGTGCGAAGAACTGATCGTCAAGTGCCCCCTCGACGCTCCCCTGGAGGACGGATATCATCCCGAGCCATATGAAGAAGAGCCCCCAGAAGATGTTCGTTACAGTTTCATTCTGCAACTTCGACTCTCCTCGTGCTCAATTTCCGTTCTATAAGGTTGACACATGAACTAGACGCGGAGGGGTCCTTCGCGAAGGACTCTGACAAGAACGTCCTCACCCCGGGACGCGACCTCTCCCAGATAACGCGTGCCGACTACGTATCCTATCATCGCGATGGCGGTCCCCAATCCGACCCCTCCGAGAACGTCGGACGGGAAATGGACCCCTACGTAGACTCTTGAGAAGCACACCATGGCGGCCTCGATGGCGAGCACCCCTGCGAGCCACTTCCGACTGAACGAAAGGAAGCAGTACGAGGCGCAGATCGAGACGATCAAGGCATGTCCCGATGGGAACGACGAATCCAGATCGAGCGGGACCCTGACGACAAGGGCATCCGCCTGCGTGATCCCCTCGGTCCCGACGACACTGGCGAAGAGGGCGGGGGGCCTGTCGACGAGTATCACGGCCTTCGCTACGTCGCCCGCTGCCACCCCCAGGACTATCAAGACAGCGAGGCCGAGGGCGACCCGCTTCGTCCTGCCGTCCCCGAGCAGGGCAAGTAAGATCGCGATTGCACCCCAGAAGTACTCCCTCCCAAAGTCGGAGGCGAGCACAAGCAGGGAATCGAGCGGCTTGCCGGGGTCGGAATGGTTTATCAGAATAGTCTCCTTCAGGTCCCATATTCTGAAGGCAAGGGATGATTCTGACGCGGCTGCGAGTGCCAAAGACAGCGGGATGCCGACAAGGACGACGACGGCCATTGACCTCGACCTCATCCTCCCAGCCTCCGGGAAGTTCCTATTTCTCCTTGTCCGGAGTCATATCGGCGCCGTTAGGATAGCGCGGACGACCGGTCGACTGCATCCGAACTTGTTATCTTAACACCTGAAGGCGACTCTGGGAACGATAGGATGGTGTCTTCGTCCGGACCGAAGGCCCGCATTGCGGAAGGCATATAATCAATGGAAGGGGCGCGAAATCAAGCGCCATGCCCATCAGGATGCTGACGCTCGAAGACCTGGAGTTGGAAGGAAAGCGGGTCTTTCTGCGTGTCGACATAAACACACCCGTGCATCCTGAGACGGGCAAGCTAATCGAACACGCCCGCCTCGAAGAGGCTGCGCTCACCATCAGGGACCTGACGGACTCAAAAGTGATAGTCGCGTCTCATCAGGGCCGGGTAGGGAGGCCTGACTACATCGGGCTCGCCCCTCACGCAGCAGCCCTTCAGCAGATACTCGGTAAGCCAGTGAAGTTCGTCGAAGACGTCTTCGGGCCGGCGGCACTTGAGGCTGCGGACTCCCTCGGCGAGGGCGAGGTCCTCATGATCGACAACCTCAGGTTCACGGCGGAAGAGAACCAGGAGTACAAACCCGCTGCCGCCCAGAGCACGCACCTGATTCGGAAGCTCTCCAAGCACGTCGACGCCTGCGTCCTCGATGCCTTTTCCACAGCCCACAGGTCCTCTCCCACCATAGTCGGGTTCGCCGAGCTCGTCCCCACGTGCGCCGGCCGGACGGTCGGGAGGGAACTGAGGATGCTCGACAGGATCGTTTCGGTGGAGAAGGGACCATACGTCACTGTGCTGGGAGGGGCGAAGGTGAACGACAGGATGGAGGCCATCGACGCGCTGATCGCGAACAACCGGGCCGACAAGGTGCTTCTCTCCGGCCTGGTCGGGCTCGTCTTCCTGAAGGCACTTGGGAAGGTCAGGGGAGACCTTGGAGTTGACGGGGAGCAGAAGCTCGTATTGAAGGCGCGGCAGCTCATCGACGAGGACCCGGAGAGATTTGCGGTCCCTATCGACGTAGCTATCAAGGTCGATAGTGGCAGAAGGGAGGTCTCTGTGTCAGACCTCCCCCCGAACGCGGCCGTCCTGGACATAGGCTCGAAGACGGTCGAGCGCTACGAGAGGTTCATCAAGGGAGCAGGGACGGTCTTCATGAGCGGGCCTCCGGGCGCGTTCGAGTGGGAGGAGTTCAGCTACGGGACGGAAAGGCTGCTGAAGGCGATGGGGAGCTCCCTCGGTACCACCATTGTCAGCGGGGGGCACCTCTCCTCGGCGCTCAAGAAGTACGGGATCCACGACCAGATAGACCACATGAGCACAGCCGGAGGCGCGCTCGTCCAGTACCTGGCGGGAAAGCGGCTCCCGCTAATCGAAGCACTGGAGCGAGCAGCGGACAGATGGGGGGCCAAGCGGTAGGAATCGTTTATGAGCTCTCGGAGAGGCGGGTTTCTAGCATGATCAAGGTTGGCGTCAACGGGTACGGGACCATAGGCAGGAGGGTCGCGGACGCAGTGATGAAACAGAAAGACATGGAGCTCGTGGGTGTCACGAAGACGAAGCCCGACTACAAGTCCGCGGTCGCCGAAGGCAAGGGGATACAGGTCTATGCGGTCGACATGAAGAGCCTCGAGGGGTTCAGGAGCACGGGAGCGAACGTGCGCGGGACCCTGAACGACCTGCTGCAACGGGTGGACGTGGTCGTGGACGCAGCCCCCGAAGACACTGGCCCGGTCAACAAGCCCGTCTACCAGTTGGCGGGGGTGAGGGCGGTCTTCCAGGGGGGCGCGGGGGACAACCTGGCCGACGTCTCTTTCGTCGCCCAGTGCAACTTCGAGGAAGCGGTCGGAAAGAGGATGGTCCAGGTCGTCTCCTGCAACACCACTGGACTCTGCAGGACCATACATGCCGTAGACGAATCATTGGGGGTCTCGAAAGCCAGGGCGGTGCTCGCAAGGAGGGCCACCGACCCCGACGACGTCAAGAAGGGTCCCATCGACGCGATCGTGCTCGACCCGACCACCCTTCCCTCGCACCACGGCCCAGACGTGCAGGCGGTCCTCAAGGGGATGAACATCGTCACCATGGCCTTCAAGGTTCCCACCACGCACATGCACCTGCACAGCCTGATCCTGTCGCTGAAGAAGCCGGCCGGGAAGGACGACGTCGTCTCCGCCATCTCCAAGGCCCCGAGGATGTCCCTTGTCGACGGGAAGTCCGGGTTCAAGTCCACGGCTGCGATAATGGACTGGGCGAGGGAGATGGGGAGGCCGAGGAACGACGTCTACGAGGCGACCGTCTGGAGGGACTCCGTCACGGTCGTCGACGGGGAGGCGTACATGTTCCTGGCCGTCCATCAGGAGGCGATCGTGGTCCCCGAGAACGTCGACGCGATACGGGCCCTGGCGGGAGGGTACAAGCGGGAGGAGTCGATGAAGCTCACCGACGAGAGCCTGGGCATCAGGCACCGCTAGGTTACTGCAGTTCCTTCGGGGTCGACCTTAGGACGAACTTCGGCTCGTGGAACTGCCTGGTCAGGCTCTTCACGGACTTCGCCACGAGGTCGGCGGGCTTCTTGCCCAGCATGACGAGGCTCATCAGGTCTGCGACCTCGTCCATCTCCTTCGCCCCGTAGCCCATCCTCGTGAGCTCCGACGTCCCCACCCTCCCCCCGTTGTCCACGATGATGTTACCTTTCTCCAGCCTCTCCGCGAACCCCCCGAGCCTTCCGAGGTCGTAGTCGAGGAGGACCTGGTGAGACTTCGTATAGCCGAGGTGGGCGCCGCGGACCTTTATTCCCCTCGAGGCCAGCCCCTTCGCGAGCGCCTGGGAGTTCTGGACGACCGCCTTCGCGTAGGCCTTCCCGAACTGCATCATCTCCACCAGGGCAACGGCCAAGGCGGCGACGCGGTTCAGGTGCACGTTGTCCACGATGCCGGGGTGTATCTTTCCGGCGACCTTCGAGAACACCTCATCGCTGTTCGAGAGGATGATCCCTCCCTGGGGGCCGGGGAGGCTCTTGTGCGTCGAGCCGATGAGGAGAGAGCAGCCTTCCCTCAAGGGGTCCTGGAACTCGCCGCCCGCTATGAGCCCGAGGACGTGGGACCCGTCATAGACGCGCACCGCGCCCCCGCTCTGGGCCGAAAGCGACTTTGTGGGATGGGGGAAGGGGATGAAGCTCGACCCGAAGATGACGACCCGCGGCTTCTTGGCCTTCAGCGCCGCAGCGGCCAGCCTTGGGTCGATGTTCACCGCGTGGTCGTCGTAGGGGAAGTACAGGTTCTCGAGGCCCAGGAGCTTCCCGAGGCCCAAGTGGGTGACCCCCGGGTATCCGCCGTTGTCGGGCGACACCGACATTACCCTGTCCCCCCGTTCGGTCATGGATAGGAGGACCGCCATGTCGGCCGTGTGCCCCGAAAGCGGGCGGACGTCCGCGTAGCGCGCGTTGAACACCTTGCGGGCGATCTCCTCCGCCAGCGCCTGGAGCTCGTCGAGGTACCTGGTTCCTCTGTAGAACCTGTCCGGAGCCGAGTACCTGTTTCCCAGGTCGGTCATGAACATTGATCGCATGAGCTCGCTCCCGCGGTTCTCGGAAGGGATCAGGTTCAGGCATTCCTTCGTCCGCCAGGTCTCGTGGTCCTTTACCGTCTTCTCCAGTCTTTCGAGGTAGCGGAACGACAATCGAGTCCAGAGCCTCTAGAAATCGTATTTTAGCCTTGGAGCGTTCACTCGCGTTCCAGGGCGATGACGCACCTCGACCCACCCTTCCGCATGCATTCGTGCTCGCTCGCCTTGAATTCGGCGTTGAAGGCCTCCCCTGCGACCCCGGCCGTCACCCCGGCGATGAAGTGGCACCTGGACTCCTGGGACTGCTCCCCATCGGAGCAGAACGCGCAGTTCCTGATGAACACTTCGATGACCTCTCCCTTCCTCAGGTCCCCCCTGACGTCGACCTGCCCCCACCCTGCGGCCGAAGCCAGCCCTTCGAGGACCTTCAGGACGATTTCAGGGTCCGGTGCCATCGACATCACTTCCTTCGCTATCATCCTCCCGTAGGACCTTCCCATCTCGCTGAGCATCACCGCGGCCCCGCTCGCGAAGACCCTGAACAGCTCCTTCTCGATGACCGCCCACCCCCTGGTCCCGAAGAAGAAGACCCGCGCCCCCGCTGCCCGGGTCTTGATGACCCCCCCTCCTCGAACTGGAAGAACTGTTCTAGTGTCACGATGAATCGCCCCTTCGGCATCGAGGCTTTATCCTTTCGGTGAATTTCGGCAGTTCAACCGAACTTGTACCTGACCCCGTGCCCGTCCTTTTCGTGCCCGAAGTCGACCATCGTGCCCGGTCCTATTGCTCCGCAGGTCCCGCAGGCCACGCAGGCGACGTGGTCGAACCTGAGCTCCCCCGCCGCCACGTCCTTTAGGGTCTGCGAGAAAGCCCTGTTCCTTTCCCTCCCGCCTTCTCCCGCCTTCAGGGACGACAGGTTGTGTTCGAAGAGGTCCCTGTAGGAAGCGAAGACCCCCTTCGGCGTCAGGATGGTATAGCAGTTCACCGGGCAGGTAGGGACCCACGGCTTGGTCAGGGACTTCGATGCGAGGGCCTGGTCGACCGCGATGTGGGAGTAGGCCTCGTCTTCGTCGTAGTCCAGAGTGCTCGTCCCCTCCTGCACGCGCTGGATCGAATCCTTTGCCTCGGGACCCGGCGGGTTCGGCTTGAACCTGTAGGTGCGGGACATGAACCGTGTGCCGAAGATCAGCCTCGGGATTGTGTTGTACACGATAGAACTCTCTGAGAAGAACCCGTCCCTCCCGGACCGCCCGACGTCCTCGTAGACCGGGTTCAGGAGGTCCCTGTAGCGCGACAGGTTCTTCCCCCTGAATGAACCTGAGCCGCTTGCCTCGAAGAACGTCCTTGCCGCCATCATCCCCGAGGAGATGGCCCTCCTCATCCCGTCGATCATCGGCCCGATCTTTACGAATGCACCGAGGGCATCCCCGGTGACGAGAAAGCCGTCCGCATACGGCTTCTTCAGGATCGTCTTGTAACCCTTCGGGATGTTGTGCGCCGAGTACTCCAGGCACTGGGCGCCTTCGAGGAGCTCAGCCACCATCGGGTGGGCCTCGAACTGGTCCTGCAGGTCGAGGAGCTTGCCGACGCGGTCGAACCTCTCGGTGGTCGCCCGGATGAGCGAGTCCAGAGAGACCACCAGGCCTACAGAAAGGGTGTCCCTGTTAGTGTAGATGAACGCCCCTCCCCCGACACCCTGCATGAAGTCCCCCAGGAAGAAGAGGGCCTTCCCCAGACCAGGCTTCGTCCTGAACCTCTTTTCGACCTCCGACTCCCCGAGCCTGTAGACCTTCTTGATCCCGTGGTAGAGCTGCCTGGGGACCAGGCCTCCCCTCAGGCCCGCCTGCTCCACCAGCTTTGACGTCACCCCCGAAGAATCCACGACCATCTTCGCCCTGAGGTCCTCCTTCGTGGTCCGGACGCCGACGACCGCGCCGCCTTCCATGATGAGCGACTCGACAGTGGTCTCCGTGGAGAGCATCGCGCCCGCCTGGACGGCCTGGTTGGCGAACCACCGGTCGAAATGGCGCCTCAGCACGGAGTAGTCGTGCCCGGTGTCGAAGTCCAGGTAGAACATGCCGACCCGGGCGGGGAGGGACGTGTTGGACAGCCTGTAGTACCTGCTCGTCCCCTTCTTCATGTCGGGCCTGTCCAGCACCACGACCTCGTTGGTTGTGATCCTCCGCTGAAGCGGGGCGGTGACTTCGAAATCGGGCATCAGGTTGATGAAACCCCACTGACCGTCGTAGTCTCCGTACAGCACCCCTCCGGTCATGTTCCGTTCTCCGGGTATCTTCGACTTCTCCAGCATGAGTACGTTCGCGCCTTTCCTTGCGAGGGAGAGGGAGGCGGCGGAACCTCCTGGCCCTGCCCCTACCACGATGACGTCGAACTCAGGCAGTCACTCCGCCTCCGATCAGCTCAATCAGCTTGGGGAGCTCCTCGTAGAGGTCGCCCACAATCGGGTAGTGCGCTATCTTGAAGATCGGCGCGCTCGGGTCGGTGTTTATGGCGACAATCTTCTGCGACCCCCTCATCCCCACCCTGTGCTGGAGAGCCCCGCTTATGCCCACTGCAAAGTACAGCTGCGGGTTCACCGTCGTCCCGGTCTGGCCGACCTGGTTCGCCTTGTCGATCAATCCCTCCAGCTCCTTCACCTCTGCGTAGATGAGGGCGCGGGTCGCCCCGACTTCGACCTTCAGGTGGTGGCGCTTCTCGACGGCGTCCTTCAGCTTCAGGGCGTACTGGTACGCTTCTCGGGGGTCGCGAGGCCTCCCCGACCCATCCTTCAGTACCCCCAGTCCCAGGCTTATCACCACGTCGGCACCCCTGAGGTCGACTTCGGGGGGAGGAAGCTCCACGACTTCCTTCACCTTGGCCGGGTATTCCTTGACTGGGGGGACGAACCGTTCCATTTTCCCTCTCCTCTTCTGGTCGGGTCTCAGAGGAGCGAAGTTCCCGGCCCGGATTGTAGCCATCTGTGGCCTGTGCCTGGGGGTGTAGATCCTCGCAAGCCTCGTGCCGAAGTCCGGCCTCACCTGGATGAGGAGGTCCTTGAAACTTCCAAGCACAGGGTTGGTGTAGTCTTCGACTTCGAGCTGCACGTTGTCGGTGGCCAGCCCAGTCCCGGCACGGAATGCGATCCGCGCGGCGAGGTCCTTACCTAGCTCGTTGGCTACGAAGAGGAATGCGTACGGTCTCCTTTCGGCCACCATTGCGCTTATCGCGTCGATGTACCTGAGGTTGAAGTAGGTCTCGTACGCGGGGTCGTCCACGTAGAGCACTTCGTCGGACCCGTATGCGACCGCCTCCTTCGCCATCGACCCGACCTCAAGCCCGATGAGTATGGCGACGACCTTCTGACCTAGCTTGTCGGCCACCTTCCGGCCGGCAGCGAGGACCTCGTAGGAATCGGACGTCAGCCCTGATTTCGTGTGCTGCAGGTAGACCCACACGTCCTTGGGCTCTGCGCTCAAGCGAAGATCTCCTCGACGAGCATTTCGTATGAGAAGACGCCCAATGCGCCGTCTGCCTTCAGGCCCGCCAACACCCCTTCTGGGAGCCCGTCAGCAAGGTCTCCCTTCTCGAACGGTCCGTAGTCCTTGCCTCCGAACTCGACCTTGGGGTTCTTCGTGATGAACACAATACTCCTGCCGAGTGCCTTCTGGACTGGGGGCTTACCTACTTCGACTCCACTCCCCACGATGGTCGGAGAGCCGGCAAGCCCGAGCCTCTTCGGGTCTGCCCCGAGGTCCTCGGCTGTCCATTTCGACGCCTGAAGGGACTTGCCTCTGTAGCTGTTGCGCCTCGCCTCCTCCTGGCCCGACGCCACCGGCTCTCTGGGCCTGTAATCAGGGGAGATGGTAAGCAGGGCGGGGAGCTCCATTTCCAGCTTCTGCGACAGCTGCCCGATCCTTCTCTGAGAGACGACAGCCAGGGACGACGGCTCGATGTCGAAGTCTTCGACGTATGTAGCGTGCGGGACCGTCCTGCCCGTGAGCTCCGAAAGCCCTTCCGCGACCTGAGGTCCGACGCTCCCGGTCTCCCCGTCTGTAGTCTTCACCCCTGACACGACGATGTACCGGGATAGTTTTTCCTTTTCGTTCTCGAGCGACCTGATAGCCTCCCCCGCCGTTGTCTCCCCGCGAATGAACCTCTGGACGACGCTGTCGGTAATGGCAGGGATCTCTGAGTAGACAGAATTCGGAAGTAGGTTCGCCCCGTAGAGCTCGGCAGCAAGGGACCGTACCGAGTCAGAGTAGCCCGCCTTCTTCACCTGCGCGGTCAACTTGTCGATTGCGTCGACATGCCGCTTCACCACGTTCCTTACCCCTAGGGAGACCGCGTAGGAGGTGGCGAGGGTGTCCGAACCGGCCATCTTCCTGTCGCTCAGGACGTACTCCTCGTCGACCCCCAGCACTTCGGCGTCAAAGAGCGGTTTCATCAGGGGGATGAGCTTCATGTCGGGTCCCATGCTGAGTGCGACTATCTTGCCGCCGACCCTTCGCTTGAGGAAATCGGCCGCTTCGATCGCCTTGGAGTCGTGCGGGTTCAACACGAGGTCCATCGCCTCCCTGTTCAGGACCCCGCCGACCTGGGCGACCTGGGTAGTCCTTGCAGGCACGCCCTTCAGGAGAGCGATGATGAGCAAGAGAATTCGTCGGCCATCGATGTCTGTTTTTTAGGGTTGTGATTTGGAACGAGCCAGCGGCCCCGCTGCGGCTTGGCTAAACGAGCGAACGCCGGCAGAGTGTCGGTCGCAACCTCGACAAATTGGTCTTCGTCATCAGACACTGATGAGAGTCTCAATGATTCAGGGACGAAATTGCTTCCCTGAGCGTGTCTGCGCCCTTATTGAACCAGTCTCGTTCCCGGTCGGAGAGTCTGAGCTCGTATACCTGTTCTACTCCTGCTGAACCCAGCTTGACCGGTACACCTATGCAGATGTCTCTGAGCCCGTACTCCCCCTCCAGAAGCGTCGAGGCAGCGAGGACCTCCTTGGTGTCGTTGACAATGGCGGCCGCCATCCTGGCTACCGACCTTCCCGGCGCGAATATTGTCGCACCCTTCTTCGTTATGACATCGGCCGCCACCTTGCGCGTGTCCTCGATGGCCTGCTGGACTTCTTCGTCGTTCAGGAGGTTCCCAAGAGGAACCCCGCCCACGTACGTGTGGCTCGCCACCGGAATCATGTTCTCCCCGTGCTCTCCCATCACAAGGGACGTTATGGATGACCTCGAGACCCCGAGCCTCTTGGCCAAGACGTACTTGAACCGAGAATTGTCCAGGACCCCTCCCTGTCCCACGACCTTCTGCTTCGGGAAACCCGATGCCTTCAGTGCGACGTAGGTCATCACGTCCATCGGGTTGGTCACCATCAGGATGACGCACCCGGGCGCGTTCTTGGCGACCTGCCTTGCCACGTCGCTGATGATCGACGAGTTCTTGGACAGGAGGTCCATCCTCGTCATCCCGGGCTTGCGGGCGAGGCCCGCGGTAATCACCACTAACTCCGCCCCCTGAAGAGCCGAGTAATCTGACGAGCCTGTCACCTGGACATCGATCCCCGCATCGGAAAGTCTGTGGCTGATGTCGAGTGCTTCCCCCTCTGCCAGACCTGGAACTATGTCGACGAGCGCCATGTCAGAGAGGCCCGCGGACGCCACTTCAAGGGCTGCCTGTGCCCCTACCTTCCCCGCTCCTACGAAGCCAATCAACTAAGAACGCCCCTCGGTCGGAGTATAAACCGATTTCGGAGCTGACTGCATCCGGCACACTTTCGCCGGTATTCGTGTTGCTCTAGAGCCTGAGTCCGAAAGAAGTCGCGAAGTCCTCGAACTGGTAGTAGGCCGCCAGGAACTGCAGCCCCTTCGGTGAGATCGTGTACTTCGAGATCTTCTCGTTTGTAAGCTGCACCAGCAGCCCTGACCCCACCAGCTCTCCGAGGAGCTTGCTCATCCTGACATAGGACATGTTCCCCTTCCTTAGCAGGGTGGTGATGCCCACGCCGCTACCCTCCGTGTTCATGTCGCGCGCCGTGCTCAAGACGTCGGCGATTATCCTGACCTGGGTCCTATATTGGGCCGTCTAGCTTCACTCCTACTCCTTTCCTCGCAAACCCTAGCACCGGTATGAACAGGATGAGCAAACCGACTTCTTTGATTATAATCTGAAGTAGTGAAAGAACGTCCACTTGTATGTACAATAGTGATAACCACTGTACGAAGGTCCCGACCCCCAAGAGCGACAACCCGATGGCTATTACCAATGTGTCAGGCTTTCTTGTCCTCGCGTAGGAGTAGACCGTCTCGACCACGCCGTAGAGAACGAAGTAGAACGAGAGAATCCCAAGAACGTTCGCCAACTGGGTGGCCGAGAGCGTGACAACCGGCAGCACGAGCAGAGCCGGACCCAGCCGTTTGGCCAGCATGACGTCGACCGCATGAGAGAAAGCCAGGAAAAAGTACCCTGTCGTCTGCAACAGGAGCCCGGCTATCACGACGGTCGCTAGGGCGGGGGAGGTGGCCAGGATTGAGTTCAGCCCTACTACACCCTCCACCAGAAACCCGAACCCGAGGAAGGCGAAGGCGGTGGCGAGTCTGAGTAGAGAGGAGCTCTCGGTCTGCCTGACCCCGCGGTAGGAGACGTAGGCTATGGATAATGAGACGAAGACTCCTATGAACTGCAACATGACTTCTATGATAGCCGTATCTGTCATCGCGGTTCCGGAATTCCTTTGACGACTTCGTTCATCTGGTATAAAAGCGTGATGCGGACTGAACGGAATTTGTCCACTCCATCGGAGATTCCCGGGTGCGTCCAAACGCGATCGACAGCCTAACCTTGATCAGTCAAAATGGCAGTACGAATGACCAGTGTTCAAGTCGGGGCCATCCGCATCGCCGAACGGACGGCGGTCTTGACTCCATGGGCCTTCCTCGAAACGGGTTCAAGCAAGGCACTCTACTTCGCGGGGCCAATCTGCCTTGGACCGTCATCGGATTCACTTTGTCACTATGGTGAGGACATCCTGATCCATGAGCTTGTGCGCTATGCCGACCCTCTGGCCCCCGAACCTGACGCTCTTGCCCCACACAAGCGCGTATCGAAAGTCCTCCTTCATCCCCCTGTGCACTTTGTCGCAAATCTGAAGGACGGTCGACCCGTTCTTCACTATCATCGGCTCCTCGAAATCGGTTTCCCCAGTCCTTCTGCGCATGTAGATTCTGACGAAGTCCAGCCGCTTGTAGATCTCCTCCTTGAGCGCCTCCACGTTGACGTTCCCCTCTGCCGAAATAGGTACGAACTTGTACTTCAGCTTCTTCGAAAGCTCTGTCGTGAACCCAGTGTTCACTAGGTCGATCTTGTTCATCACCGTGAGCGACGGGGCGTAGACCCGGTTTCCGAGAAGAACGTCGACGAGTCTCTCATCGTCGATGTCCTCCCTGACCATCACCCGGGCGCTGTTGACGTCGTAGACTCTCAGGATCTCCTTGACAAGCTCCTCGGTCATCCTGGTCATCCTCGTCAGCTTGGTCACCGTGATGCCACCTCCGCTGGTCGGCTCGATGACCACGTTCGGGGGCTCCTGGTCGACCCGTATGCCCGTGGTCCTGAGCTCCCGTTCCAGGAGTCCCCGAGCTTCCGGCTGGAAGACGTCGACAATGAATAGCACGAGGTCCGCGCTCCTTGCAACTGCGAGGACCCTCTTGCCGAGGCCGCGGCCGGACGAAGCGCCCTTGATGATTCCGGGGAGGTCCAGCACCTGGATCCTCGCCCCGTTGTACTCCATCATTCCCGGTACCACTTCCAGAGTGGTGAACTTGTATGACGCTACCTTCGACTTCGCGTTGGTTAGACGGTTGAGGAGGGTCGATTTCCCCACGCTCGGGAGGCCGATCAGGACGACGGTAGCGTCCCCGGACTTCTTCACGTCGTATCCGACCGAGCTTCCGGAGCGCCTGGACTGCTGTTCTTCCTGTTCGGACTTCAGCCTCGCGAGCTTCGCCCTCAGCAGGCCCACATGATGCTCCGTCTTCTTGTTGACCTGGGTCTTCAGCAGGTCGTCTTCTATCTTCTTGATCTTCTCTGGAAGCCCCAATGGCCGTTTCTTTGAAGACCGGGCCCCGCGCCAGTATTAAGGTGTCAGAGAGTCAAGGCGGGCACTGACCCGAGCAGTACTCGATGACTATGGTGTGCCCGGTCCCGAACGGGTAGCCGGTGCTGCCTCTCCAGGAAGGGTTTCCTACAGCGGTCGGGGAACACGGTGTAGTTGTCGTCGAAGCGCTGCAGTAGTCGAGGGTGTCGAGGACGAGGTTTTCCCAGGCGCTGGAGTTCTGCCCGTCTACCAGGAGCTCTATTTGATGCGTGGCGTCCGCCTTCAGGCCCAGGATGTCGGTGCTGTTGAACTCCACTGGGTGCTCCGACCCATTGAAGTTCGCCGTGTGGAAGGTCGCCTTCCAGATCGAGAAGAATTGGCCTAGTGTGAAGTTCTGGTAAGTGGACGTTTCGATGTGGATGATCCCGGACGAATCATGGGTGTGCATCGGCTCAAAACTCCCCCCCGAGCAGAGTCCGATGTTTCCCGGCACTGTGACGTCCTGTCCGTCCACTACTATCCGGAGGTAGGGGTGGATGTGCATGTAGGAACCCTCTTCCCCGCACGGAAACGGGAACTGTGTGAAGGTAGGAGCAACGACGTAGTACATTCCTATCCCGAGCACAATCGCTACTACGGCCAGGCTTATCGCCACAGGGTGCCTGTTCTTCTTTCGGAGGCTCTTGGGCCTCGATTTCTGCTCTGGTGCAGGCGAGGTTCCTGAGGCCGCGTTGGCTTCGGACAGGGAGGTACCGTGCTTGTCCCTCATGTGCTGGGACAGCGCCTTATCTGTAGCAAACTCGTTCCCGCAAACGCCGCACTTTTGCATTGTCCGAGCGCCCCCGGAGAACACGCATTAAGAACGTTATCGTCCGGGTCCCGACCGCAAGACTAAAGTTCCACCAAAGGTCGCCGTGAGACAAATCGTGTCAACGCAAAGGAGGGGGATTGGAACCACTGCGACTGTTGCGATAGTGGTCGTCATTATCGCGGTTGCCGCGGTCGCGTACTATGCATACAAGCCAGTGCCACCGACGCAGCAGAGCTCGACAACTCCAACGACCTCCGCCCACATCAAGACGGTGAACGTCAACATGCCCCTCGGTGCCGGAGGGACCCAACGGCTCAATTTCGTTCCAGAGAAGATCATCGTCGTCGTCGGAGTAAACAATACCGTGAGGTGGACGAACCACGACTCGGCGGCCCACACCGTCACCGGCTCCACCTTCGATTCAGGTGGAATGGCCGTAGGGGCTAACTTTACCCACACGTTCGACGGGCAGGGGAACTACTCCTACCGCTGCTCGTACCATCCTTGGATGATGGGCTCAGTCCTCGTCAGGAACGGATAGGCATCCATCCGGCAATTGTCTTCTTCGACCTCGACACCGTTGGGGCGCTTATATCTCCCTGGATTCGGCAGCTCTCATGTGGACAGTTGAAGTCGGTCGTCCTCAGAGCGAATGCAAGGGGAAGAAGACCGAGGGCACTCCTCGTAGACGGAGAGGCCCCCATGCTCCATGACGGCGATGTCCTCGTCGAAATGCGGGCCTGTGGGCTCTGCGGTACAGACATCGAGAAGCTCAAAGGGGAGTACACTGCAGCGATGCCGGTCCTGGGCCACGAGGCTGTCGGGGTGGTCGCGCGTTTGGGGCCCAGAGTCAAGGGGTTCCACGTCGGAGATAGGGTCTTCCCTCATCACCACGTTCCTTGCGGTAGGTGCGGCTATTGCCTTCGCGGCAGCCTGACGATGTGCGACGACTACAGGAAGAGCAATCTGTCCCCGGGAGGATTCTCCGAGTTCTTCAAGGTCCCTGGCCGGAACGTCCTGAAGGGCGGGGTTCTGGCTCTTCCTCCCGGACTGTCCTTTCAGGAAGCGGCGCTGATCGAGCCGGTAGCGTGCTGCCTGAGGGCGATCGACAGATGCGGGGCGAAGCGTGGTGATTCAGTCCTGGTAGCCGGGGCGGGCCCGGCAGGGATGGCTCATGCGCTGCTCCTCCGGTCGATGGGCGCAAAGGTGATGATCAGCGACGTGAGCGAGTGGAGGCTCTCGTTCGCCAGGAGGCTTGGGTTCAGGCATGCACTCGACGCGAAGTCAGAGGTCGAAGAGAGCGTCATGCGCGAGACCGAGGAGAGGGGAGCGGACGTCGTCATCGTGGCTTCGGGAAGCCCGAATGCCGTGGTCCAGGGCATGAGATCCGTCAGGAAAGGGGGTACAGTGTGCCTGTTCGGGATACCTGTTGAGGGCTCCTCCCTGGAATACAGCCTGAGTGCAGTCTACAACAGAGAGGTCTCCATCATCCCGAGCTATGGGGCCACGGAGGCCGACACCAGGCGGGCCCTGAAAATCGTCGCATCAGGACGGATCAACTTCAGGTCTTTGATAACAGGGCGCTACACCCTGGACCGTTTCGACCAAGCGGTTGAGGCCGCGAGCGGGGGCGGTCAGATGAAAGTGATAGTCCTTCCTTGATGGCGTCGTGCGGGGATTTCGGTCTGGGCGGCGTTGCGCGCGATAGTGGCGAGGCTGACTGTCTTCCGCGTGACTTTTTAGTCCTGCGCGAAGTCGTTGCTCATCTTATGGGCCACCCGAGCACCATGAAGATGTAGACCGCGACGAGGACGAACGCTCCCCAGAGGGCGATGCCCACCCACCAGTAGCGGCCCTTGACACGGTGTACGCGCTTCGTCAGGAGCGTCATGCCTGCGCCTCCTTGGGGAGGAGCCCTTCAAGAACATTGAGGGCTTCCTCCGTGGGGAAATGAAGAACCGCTAACGCGCGGGGTCAGGCTTAAAACGCCACCTCAGGCCGATTGAACCTCGAGGGAAAATAATGGACTTCGGGATGGGCAATCGGCTCTCAAGGGTGATGGGGAAGGGTCGTACCGTAATGCTCGCGGTAGACCATGGGTACTTCCAGGGCCCGACGACCGGGCTTGAGAATCTGAAAAGGAGCCTCGCGCCCCTGATCCCGTTCGCAGACTCCTTGATGCTCACGAGGGGGGCCCTGAGAAGCTCGGTGGACCCCGCGGAAAAAGTCCCGATCGTACTTCGCTCCTCTGGGGGGACCAGCGTCCTGAAGGAGCTTTCCGACGAGGGCGTGACGACCTCGATAGAGGAGGCCGTCCGGCTGAACGCCTCCGCCGTCGCGGTGTCGGTTTTCGTCGGGTCCGAGAGGGAAAAGCAGACCCTCCTGAACCTCTCGAGTACAGTCGACGAGGGGGAGAGGTACGGGATGCCCGTCCTTGCAGTCACCGCCGTGGGGAGGGAGATGAACAGGGACTCTAGGTATCTGGGGTTGGCCTGCAGAATCGCCGCTGAGCTTGGCGCCCGGGTGGTGAAGACCTACTACTGCGAGGACTTCGAGAAGGTGGTGGATGCCTGCCCCGTCCCGGTCGTGATAGCGGGGGGGAAGAAGGTCCCCGAAAGGGACGCTTTGCAGCTCGCCCATGACGCCGTTTCGAAGGGGGCGGCAGGGGTCGACATGGGAAGGAACATCTTCCAGTCGGCGGACCCTGTCGGGATGATAAAGGCCGTGAGGGCCGTGGTGCACGAGGGGGCGGACGTTGAGTCTGCTCTAGCCATGGTCAGGCAAATCGCAGCCGGACGCTAGCCGCCTGGGGCCGACCCATAGAAAGACGCCGACGAGCCGTTGTCAAGATACAGAACGCCGGTGAAACTGGCCCCGGCGGGAAGAGAGAAGTTGTCCACCGTGCAGATTACGCTTTGGGGCCCGTCCCCCGCCGCCAAGGTCGAAGAGCCTGAAATTTCGCAGTGTACAGTATTCCGCGTCTGAGGGGTCTCGTACGTGATGGCGCAGTCAATGACAGCTACACTAGCGGTCCCGGTGTTCAGGGCTTGCACGGTGCACACGAGGTTCCCCCGGACTTCCGCGCACTCAACCCCCGAAACGGACACCTGTGCGGTGCCACAGAATCCTTCGCAGAATGGTTTGGTCGTCGATTGGACCGTAAGAAAGAAGATTCCCACCGCCGCCGCACAACCGAGGGTGAGAATCGCCGCGGTCAATCTCGAAGACATCATGACTCTTCTACACTGGAGCGGCGCCACGTTCCTAATTGAGGGTGTCGGGGGAACCTGATTTGCCCCCTCTAGTCGTTCCTGACAACTGGCTCAAACTCATAAGCCGACGATGGGAACCCCATGTCATGGACCCGAAGACGCCTTCCGCAATGGTCTTCTTCGCAAGCGGCCTGTATCTTATGTTCGGATTCCTTTCTGTCGGAGCCCTTGCAACCATGACTACTTCGTACTACTACTTCCCCACCGTTTCGGCTGCAACCTGGGTCGAGGTAGGCCTGTCCGTTATCTTGTCCTTCTTAGTGCTGGTCTCGGGCCTCCTGATAGGGTCCAAGAGCCCCGGCAGGATTCAGAGGGGGAGCATCCTTGGGTTCGTCGCGTCGACCGCCGGGGTCCTGGACGCGATGGCTTTGATGTCGATCAACCTCGGCTACACGGGGATTCTGATCCAATTCCTTCCAATAGGCGGGTTCGCCCTGTTCTTCCTCGGGTATCCGCTGACGGTTACGGGGTCCATCGCCTCGCTGCTGACCATCAGCAAGCCCGAGGAGCCCTCTACTAACCCGCCCTAGGTCTTCCTTGACGGTCCCCGGTCACAGAGGAAGCCCCGACACGTCCTCGCAGTCCAGCAGAGCCCCACAGTTCGGGCACCTGTACTTGCAAACCTGGATTTCCACCATTTTCGACCCGCACGCGTAACACATCTCCTCCGGCAACAGTCAACCCCGAATCCACGAAGTCTAAAGAATCTAGCGAACAAGTAAGACGGCATCGTTTAAAGCCACTTCGAAGGGCTGGCAACTTGTGAAGCCAGAGGAGAACCCGGAGGACACTGGGCTCCGTCTGACCCGCAAGAGCCCCCTTGCACTCTCTCGAAAGTTCTGCCCGCGATGCCTGACCCCTTTGCAGGCCGGGAGCAAGCTCGGGGGCTGGCTGGTCCCCCAGGACTACTACTGTCCGAATTGCGGATACCAGGGGACCGTCTTCCTAGAGAAGGAGCCAGAAAAGCGAAGCGGTGACCAGCCGTGAGCGACTTGGCTCCGCCAGCGCCGACGCGCGACTGGTTTCAGGTCACCCTCGTGGTAGCATTCCTGTTCCTGCTCACCCTGACCGCCTACCTTGTCATCCTTTCGTTCCCTGCGGGCGTTTACGCAGTCTTCTTCACCCATCTCTCCAACACATCGTCTGCGGTGACCGTGGTCCATTGGTATCTTTGGATTGGTCCAATCGCCGTGACGACCCCATTTCCGGCTTCGCTGGGCGCAATTTTCCTCGCGATGACTGCCGTGTACGTCGCCATGTTCGTTTATGCGGCAAAGCAGGGGAGGAGCATACCTTCTTCCCTCGTCTCGGCCGTCAGAGAGGACATCCTGTCCGTCTTCTCCAACAGGGCGCTTCTCACTCTAGTCTCAATTGCGTTCCTCCTGTACACCGCGAACACGCTCGACTCCTTCGTCGAGGCGACCGGCTCATCGATCGGGGACCCGTTCACCCATGCCGACCCCCTTTGGACCTTGGTGGGCTTCTCCGTCGCCCCCATCAGGGAGGAATTCGGTTTCAGGGTCATGCTGGTCGGCGTGGCTGCCGTCCTGGTCTCGAGGGCCAGCGCCAGGGCCGCGCTGAAGTCTCTCTGGAGGCCCTCGGCTTCATTCATGTCCGGAGGGGCCGTTGCGATGTACGCGGTCTGGGGGGTCGCCGTAGGGAGCTCCCTACTCTTCGGCGCCTGCCACGTCGGAATCGGCTGCGGGGGAGGCTGGGACCTCGGGAAGCTCCCGGAGGCGACCTACGGGGGCCTGTTCCTCGCGTTTCTCTATGTGAGGTACGGGTTCCATGTGGCAGTCCTCGTGCACTGGGGGGTGGATTACCTTACGAGCGTTTTCGCCTTCTTCGGCCAAGGGGCCGCAGGAGTCCCTTGGCTCTCGGGCAACGCGTACGCTCTGCAGGAACTTCTGGTGCTTGACGTGTTCCAATTCTTCGGAATCGCGACTTTCCTTCTTGTGATTTACGCAGGCATCCGCAAGGTCCAGGACAGGCGCAAGATCAAATCGGCTCCGCTCGGACCTGTAGCGTTGGCCTCCTGAAGTTCTTAAGCCCCCTACCAAGAGCGACGGGGCGATAAGATTTGACGGTCCTGGGTTCCTCGGTCCTCAAACAGCTCGTCGAGAAGTATCGCGTCATCCATCCCATCGATCCTGGAGCCTTCGACGGGGACGGCTACGTCCTGACAGTCAGAGAGGACAGGACTCTGCACTACCTCGAGCACAGGAACATGGTGTCCCGGGAGATCGTATTCACCCCGCCCGACTGCGTGGCGCATCTCACTTCGAAGAGCAAGTTCGGGAGGCTCGGACTGTCATTCCTGAATTCTGTCAAGGTGCACAGCGGGTTCGTCGGGCGGCTTGCCCTGGAGCTCGTCAACCTGAGCAATGAAAGGACCCCCATAACCATCCGCCAGGGGGACCCCCTGATCCACATAGAATTCCTGAGGAGGGAAGGGGAGCCGGCCCCGTACGCGGGGAGGTACATGTTCCAGTTCATGGATGACTCCGAGAGCCAGATGTACGTAGGCATCCTCTCCGAGGGATTCCCGACTCTCTTCCCCAGAGAGAAGCTCGAAGCGATTAGGAACGAACGGCTGCTGAAGGAAGACTAGATTCCGAGGGCCGACCTTAGGCCCTTGTACCTGTTCCTGATCGTGACTTCGGTGACACCCGCGGCCTCTGCGACGTCCTTCTGGGTCTTGTCCTCCCCTTCGAGGGTGCAGGCCACATAGAGCGCCGCAGCCGCCAGACCCATAGGGTCCTTCCCGGCCGAGATGCGCGTCTCCTCTGCCCTCTTCAGGATCTCGAGCGCGCGCCTCTTCGTCTTCTCGGATAGCCCTGCCTTCGAGGCGATCCTCGAAACGCACTTCGTCGGGTCGACCACAGGCATCTTGATGTCCATCTCCTTCAGGAGGAGCCTGTAGCACCTTGCGATGTCCTTCTTCTTGACGTTGCTGACCGCGGCTAGGTCCTTCAGCGTCCTGGGCGTCTGGGTGTCTCTGCATGCGGCATAAAGTGAAGCAGCGATTATCGCCGATATCGACCTACCTCTGACGAGGCCCCTCTCCAATGCCTTCCTGTATACGTACGCCGCCTTCTCCACCACGGCGTCCGACACCGAAAGCTTGTCCGACAGCCTGTCGAGCTCGCTGAAAGCCTGCCTCAGGTTCCGGTCGACCGGCTCGTGCACCTGGCTCCTGCTGTCCCACGTCCTGAGCCGCTCCACGGTCGCCTTCATCGAGGCCGAAAGCGACTTCCCGGAAGCGTCCTTGTTGACCCCCCCAATCACAGTGGCCAGGCCCATGTCGTGCATCGCGATAGAGGTAGGAATCCCTCCCCTGCTCCGGTCGTCCTTCTCCTCCTTGGAGAATGCCCTCCACTCAGGCCCTATCTCCTCGATCTTCTCCTTGACCACGAACCCGCAGTTCCCGCAGAACAGCTCTCCGCCAGCCGTGTCGACGATCATCGGTCCCTTCGCGCAGCGAGGGCACTTGTCCAGAGCCTTTTGCAACCGCATTAGTCTTGAGTAATCTTTGTCTGAAAACATAGCAATCTCTACCTAAATTGCAACTTCTACAACTAACGATTTCCTTTCTCCTAATTAAGCGTTGTGGCGATTCCTCTCTCATCGGAGTCCATATTGCGATTTCTACAACTGTTCTTGTAAGTATTGAGGGGCCATCTCCTCGTCCGCCTACGAAATTCGAGGACTGACCCGGGACTCCTAGGACTTGAAACGTATCGATCGCAGGTGAATGCCCGAATCAATTGGGCAGCTAATTGACAGAACGAGCACATCAATGGTTTTATCCAGTCCGGGGGTTTCCGCCCGACAATGCTAGACGCTGCACCCGCGGCTTCAGTACTCAGGCCCCTCCTTGACCAGTACAGAAACGCCCCGGTCGGCCTCTTCGGATGCCACTCTGTCGGCCTGCAAAGGCAGGGGTGCGAGCTCGACGTGCTCGTGATAACAGAGGAAACAGAGCGCCCAACTTCGGTCAGGTTCGGAGATACCTACGCCGACATAATGTACTTCCGCGAAGCCGACCTGATGGCTCCGGCGAGCCCTGAATTCGCCCTTGCGATATCGACCGCCAAGCCTATCCGTGACAATTCGCTGGCGATTTCCACGGCAGCAGCCGCGAGCGCCGCGATGTCTGACGCAAACTCCCGAAAGAGCGCCCAGGCCCGGCTCTCCTCAGCCGTGAAGGCTCTGGGGAGGGCCGATGAATCACTTGGAAGGAAGGCAGCGGCGGACGCCGACTTCTGGCTGCTGCGGGCCTCCTACGACTTCGCCTTCGCCTGGCTGTATTCCGGTGGAACCGTCCCTGCACCGAGCCATATTCTTCGACAGCTGAGGGACAGGTCCGCAGGGGCTTCGAGCGCGTTCGAGGCCTTTTCGAAGGGTAGCGGCCTGCAGATGGCCTCGAAGTCATCATGCTCGACCAGACTCGAGGGGATATCGCTCCTGCACGACGCTCTTCGTTCGAGGGAACCTGAGCCCGGGACCAAGGTCTTCCAGTGGTCGGTCGCCCAGCACGACATCCTCAAGG
The DNA here is from genome assembly GCA_016200045.1 of Nitrososphaerota archaeon. Taxonomy (GTDB): domain Archaea; phylum Thermoproteota; class Nitrososphaeria; order Nitrososphaerales; family Gagatemarchaeaceae; genus UBA183. The sequence goes on from JACQFN010000002.1 coordinate 57,586, forward strand.
GAAAGGCGGAAGTGCTGATATCTTCCTCGGACACGGCCGGCTGCTACGCTTTTCTCGGACTCGAAGCCGTAAATGCGCTCGACGCCGCATCTCCCCTCGAACCCGGGAGAGGAAGCCTTGGGGACAAGGTCCTGCCCATATCGAAGATGACAGGAGGAAAGGAACGGATCCTCGGCGAGCGGCTCGTAGCCGGTCTCGGGCTCGCTCGAAGCAGCACATCAATGGAGGGTGCGCTTAGGCCCTTGAAGGACCAGGTAGCAGGTCTAGCCAAGACCATCTGAATTTCGAATTGCATCGACAAAGGCTTAAAGGCAATTAGTCAAGAGGCGAACATTCTGATGGAATCCGGTTCGGTTGACGCGCTCGAGAAGATTGCCGGAAACATCGTGGCCGGCTCGGACCCCGGCAGGTCGATGAAGGCCTGGAGGGAGAAGCTGGGAATCAAGCAAGTGCTGCTCGCCAAGACGCTCAAGATTTCTCCGTCAGTCCTGAGCGACTACGAAAGCGGCAGGAGGCCGTCTCCGGGCGTCCAGTTCGTCCGCAAGTACGTCGACGCCTTGGTGAGGCTCGACGAGGGGAAGGACAGGGTCGTCTCGAAGCTTGTGTCGAGCGAGAAAGACGAGGCAATCCTTTCGATAGGGGAGTTCCAGACCCCAGTACCAGCGTCCCGGATCCTGGAGGCGGTGGGAGGGTCTGTACTCATCGGGGACGAGAAACCAATCAAGCTTTACGGCTACACGGTGGTCGACAGCATCAAGACCATCTACGCGCTCTCTGGCTACGACTTCTACCGCATCTTTGGCGCAACTACCGAGAGGGCCCTGATATTCACGAAGGTCGGCATGGGTAGGAGCCCCTTGGTCGCGATCAGGGTTTCTCAGCTGAAACCCAGGGTCGTGGTCATCCACGGACCGAAGGAGGTGGACCCTCTGGCCGTCGACCTCGCTAGGAGGGAGGGGATCGTCCTGGCCCTTTCCAACGCTCCGGACGAAGAATCGCTCATTTCCGCGCTCAACGCGGTTCGTCCGCACTCCTAGGACGCAGCGTCCGCGGCTCTCCTCAGGAGGGAGGCTATCAGGTCGGCTGCCTTCGCCCCCCCGTCACCTGTGCGCGGCTCCGTTCGGGAACCGAGCCGGGCAGATATCAGTTCGCCGATCCTGTCGATGTCGTCGGGACGGGTACCGTTCCCTGCTGCGTTCCTCTCCTGCTCCGCGTGATGCCTGATGGGTATCGGGACGACCGGAGTGCCGTACCTCTCCGCCTCGTCGATGGTGCTCTTCCCGGCGGTCGAGACCACTACGTCCGCCGCCGCCACCAGGTCCTGGTTGTCGAGGACGACTCCGAGGTCGTAGACTCCCTCCCCCGAGACTCTCTCGCCCCGGTTTCCTGTGATGACCAAGTGCGCTTTGTCCGCACCTAGGCCCGTGACGGCCGCCACGGTTCGTTCGACGAGATGTCCCCCGACCCCGCTCCCGCTCATGCTCAGGAGGACCATGTTGCCAGAAGCCGGCAGCCCGTGTCTCTGTAGGACAGCAGTCCTGTCTCCTGCAAGAGGTCTCACCACCGGACCGACGAATCGGATGTTGCCCCGATCTGTTCCCCCTGATGGTACGATTAGGATAGACACTTCAGATTGAAGCCTCCGGTACCATCTTAGTATCCGCGCCTCGACCTTCCTCGCCGCCCAGGTTCTCGCGAACCCGAGCTCGAGTTCGTCCGTTATCATTGTGGTCGGGAGCCCCATTTCCAGTCCGACGGAAATCGTCGAGAACTCCTCGTCCCCTACGACGAGGTCCGGCCGTAACTCTCGGGTCAGAGCCCTCACCCGTCGCTTCGCCGTCCTGAAGGACAACCATGAGCGGAGATACCACCCCAGGACCCCCCGCATTTCCCCGTCAACGACTTTCGGCGCTGGGTCTGGGACGAGGTCAACGACCTTGGCACCCGCACTCCTCATGAAATCGGCAGCCTTTCCCCCCGAGACCACCGTGACGTCGAAGCCTCGGTAGACCAGGAGCCGGGTGATCACAATCGAGCGGGTGGCGTGCCCGAGGCCGATGGGACTGACGCCGTAGACGATTCTGGGCACGGACCAGGTGCATCGGAGGAGACCGTATTTATCGGAGCGAGGGCACCTCTCACTCAAGGTTTTTTACGGTAGTGCGGACGGCGAGGCAAGACCTTGCTCCCCTTCCTTTCCTACTTCGGGGAGTTCGCCCTTGTCGTCCTGGTGGCACTCGCAGCGGTGCTATTGAAGACGATAGACGGACGTGGTTTCCTCGCCAGCGTCGGTGTAGGTCTGGCCATCATCTTCGGCGGAGGGCTGAGCTGGTTCGTCCTGGTAGCCGTCTTTTTCATCACGGGGGTCGCGTTCACTCTCTACAGGTACGGGTACAAGAGACATCTAGGAGGCGCCCAGGAAAAAGGGGGCGCGAGAAACTGGCCGAACATACTCGCGAACGGGGGGCTTCCCAGTCTATTCGCAATCGGCCAGCTCGTGGCGCCCTCCCCCTGGTTCGTGGCCCTGTTTCTGGGTTCTATATCGGCTGCAGCGGCTGACACCGCGGCGACGGAACTCGGGCTCCTGAGTCGCTCCAAGCCTAGGCTGATCACGAACCCTTCCCGGGAGGTGTCTCCGGGGACGTCCGGAGGGGTAACCTCCCTTGGCTTCGGGGGCGCCTTGCTGGCCGCGGGAATAATGGGAAGCATGGCCTTCCTGCTTGGGATCGCCGAGATGCAAGGGAGAGGCCTCTTCGGTTTCGCCACTGTCATGGCAGGATGCCTGGGAGCGGGGTTGGGGGGTGCGCTGGTCGACAGCCTGATAGGCGCCGTGGTGCAGAGGAAGGGCTACTGCCCGGCGTGCCTGAAACCGACGGAAGCGACCAGGCATTGCGGCGAGAAGACCAGAGTGGTCGGAGGGACCTTCTTCATAGAAAACAACACTGTGAACGTGGTGGCCACATTCGTCGGAGGGCTCGCGTGTCTTTCTGTGTTCGTCCTTGGCTCTTCCTAGCCCTCTAGGAGGAGCCTGGGAAAGGAAATGGCGCCTGCGATGACCCCTCTCAGGTCTGATATCTGGACCCGCTCCTGTCCACTCGTGTCTCTGCTCCTGAGCGTCACGCTGTTGTCCTTCAGGGAGTCGTAGTCGACGGTGATGCAGACTGGGACCCCAGCCTCGTCTGCCCTCGCGTACCTCCTCCCGATCGACCCGGAATCATCGTAGAACGAGTCGAAGTCCTCCTTGAGCGACCGCTCAATCTTCTCAGCCAGCTCTGGCAGCCCGTCCTTGTTGACAAGAGGGAAGACTCCTGTCGTCCGCGGGGCGAGATAGGGTTTCAGGCGCAAAGTCCTCCTTTCGCCGTCGACCGCCATCGAAGTTTCCAGCAGCGCGTAGAGGCTCCTGTCGACCCCGAGGGAAAGCTCGAAGATGTGAGGGACCACCTTCTCTCCTTCGTCGTCCACTGAGAAGTCTGTTCCGCTGATCCGGGAGTGCCTTGAGAGGTCGTAGTCTCCCCTGTAGTTGCAGGCGACCAGCTCGACCCATCCCACCGAGAGCTCCACTTCGAGGTCGAAGGCTCCGAGAGAATAGAACGCGCGGTCCTCCTCGGCGAGCATCCTAAACCTCACTCTGTCCGGGGGGAGGCCGGCCCTCGCATAGAACGAATTGACTAGCGCGAGGTAGTATCCCACAAGCGCGTTCGGGACTAGTCCCTGCTCGACTGCCCCCACCACGGTAGCGGTGGTCTTCTTCCCGTCAGGCGCGACAAAGTTCAGCACGACTTCCTCCGCCCTTTCGAATCTCTTTCCGTCAATCTTCTTGGGGTTGAAGAAGACCTCCACTTCTGCCTGGTTCAGCTCCCGAAGCCTGAGGAGGCCCTGTCTAGGGGCGATTTCGTTCCGGAAGCTTTTCCCCACCTGGGCGACCCCTATCGGCAGCTTCACCCTCTGAGTCTTGAACAGCAGAGGAAAGTCCACGAATATGCTCTGACAGGTCTCCGGCCTCAGGTACGCCTCCTCCTGCTGCGGCCCAACTCCGACCCGAAACATCATGTTGAACCTCCCGGTCCCGGACAGCTTCGACCCGCACTTCGTGCACTTCACTCCTTCTTTCTGCATCAGTTCGTCGTATTCTCCGTCTGTGAGCTTTTCAGGGACGGGCCGCTTCGATTTTTCTTCGATCAGTTTGTCTGGCCTGAACACCGATCCGCAATTGCCGCATTTGACAAAAGGGTCTGTGAATCCCGAAAGGTGGCCGGATGCCTCGAAGACTCCTTTGGGGAGGATCTGGGCGCCGTCGATCTCAAGCATCCCGTCTCTCTTCACGACCTCTCTCCGCCAGAGCTCGACGAACTTGTTCCTCATCGACACGCCAAGGGGACCGTATTCCCAGAACCCAGCGGGAGAGTTGGGATAGCTCTCGGCCGACTTGAAGAAGAACCCCCTCTGCTGGGCGAGCCTCATCGCGTCTTCGAATTTCATGTGCGCTTGCGAGCCCCGTCACTCGGCCATAAATGCTGTTTGAGGAGCCAAACGGCCGCCTACAGAGCGTCGGAGCAGCGAAGCTTCAAGTACGAACCCGAGGTCGAGTGCCGGTTTTGCGTCTATAGGCACGAACCGTCGTCCCCTTAGCCTGTGACTTCGTCCTGATTCTCGCTCCCTGTTTCAGTCTTTGCCGCACCTCTCGGTGGCGCGGGCTCTGGGACCAGCGAGAACGCCCTCCACCCTGCCTTGACCACGAAAGCGGACAGGAAGGTCGTTATCAGCGTGACCACCCCTATCAGGGGAAGGAGGGCAGTGCTGGCCGGTTGCACGTCTGCTCCCCCCTTTGCCACGACAAGACCCACCTCACCGCCGGAGGCGGACAGTCCGAACGCAGTCCGCAGCGAGACCGAGCTTCCGTATTTCACGGCCCTGGCCGAGCTGAGCACTGTGAATAGCTTCATCGAAATCGAGATCAGCGAAAGAATCACGGCAGGGATGATGAAGACCGGGATCAGGGTCACGTCCATCAGCGCACCCATGGATACGAAGAAGAGGGCCGCGAACATGTCCCTGAGAGGGGTCGCAAGAATCTTGAGGGTCTCGTGGTAGCTGGACCTGGCCACGAGGACCCCCGCGAGGAAGGCGCCGGTTGCGACCGAGATGCCGATCACAGTGGCGACTATCGACAGGCCGAACGCGATCGCCAGCATGACGAGGATCAGGAGCTCGTCGTTCCGGTAGTCGCCGACCAGGTTGATCGCCCGCGGAACAACCCTCGAGCCAAGGACGAGAGTCCCGATTATGAAGAAGAGGGCCAATCCAAGCGACCAGGCCAAGTCGAAAGGCTCCAGGGTCCCGACCGAGACGACGGACTGCAGTATGGCAAGGAACGACAGCACAATGACGTCTTCCACTATCGACACGGAAATGATCAGGGCGGAAGCTTCATGGTCGATGAGCTCCATCTCACTGAGAAACTTCGAGGCGACGACCGTGCTCGTCACCGTGATGGCGAGCGCTATGAACAGGCTGTCGAACAAGGTGAAACTGAGGAACGTCGTCACCGCCAGCGCCACTACAAAGGTCCCGGCCACCTTGAACGACGCCATCGTGAGGACCTTGCGGAGGGTTCCCTCCAGCCGGTCGGCAGGAAACTCGAGCCCCACGACGAAGAGGAGCATCGCCACTCCGACCTGGGCCAGAGAATTGACGACCGGCAAGTCCAGGATGATGGCGCCCGGCCAAGTGCTCGGGCCTAGTATTATTCCAGCGAGGAGGTAGCCTATTATCAGCGGTTGCTTCAGCTTGTGGAACAGGATTGCCATCAGGCCTGAGACGATCATGATCACGGCCAGGTCCTGGATCAGCTGGTAGGCCTGAATCGCCAACGGGAAGGTAGCGAAATGCGTGATTATAATTCATCCGCGCAAGCCGGTTTCCCGTCGGGCTTGGGGTTACCTGTCTACGACGAACTTGTACCCGTAGATTATCTGCCCTGACTCTCCGTCCACCTTCATCCTCCTTACCGTCGCCTTTACCCTTGCGCCGGTCTTCACCGATTCGTCCGGGGAATCGACGACCTGGCTCAGCACCCGGGCGCCGTTCTTCAGCTCGACGACCGCAAGGTAGAACGGGGCCTGCGCCTCAAAGCCCGGGAGGGGTTCGTGCAGTCGAGTGTATGTGACGATCTTGCCGCTCTTGGGCATCTCCTTGTCAACTATCTTCTCCGACCCGCATCCCCTGCACCTGTATACGGGAGGGAAGAACTCGTCACCGCAGTTCTGACACCTGCTCCCTATCAGCCTGTAGTATCTGTCGCGGTTCCTCCAGTACTCTATTGCCAACTATGACGCCCTCCCCAGGACCTGAATTGCGCTCGTCGTGTCCACCCCTCCCACGTTCTGGGTGACTGCATACTCTACCCCCTCCACCTGGTTCAGCCCTGCCTGGCCGGTAAGCTGCATGAACGCCTCGACCACCTGATATACCCCGGTCGCGCCCACAGGGTGGCCGCGAGCCTTCAGCCCCCCGAAGGTGTTGATCGGCATCGAGCTCCCCTGGTCGTACTTCCCTTCCTTCGCGTCCCTTGCCCCCATCCCTCTCTTTGAGAACCCCATCGCCTCCAGCGAAAGCGCTCCCACAACCGAGAACGCGTCGTGCACCTCGGCGAGGCTGACCTTCTTGGGCGAGAGCCCAGCATCGCTCATCGCCTTCCCGAAGGCTGACTTCGTGGCTCCGAACTCCAGCATGTCCTTCCGCTCGTAGACGCTGAACTCGGCGGTCGCCACCCTGCTCGCAAGGACCTCTGCCATCCTCCTCTTGGATCCTGCCGCCCGCCTCTCCCCGGTCAGGAGGACCGCTGCGGCACCGTCTCCGACGGGTGCACAGTCGAAGAGCCTCAACGGGTCTGCCACCATGCTTGAGCGGCTGACCACCTCGGGGGATATCGCCTTCCTGAACTGCGCGTGTTCCGCGGTGACCGCGTTCTTGTGGTCGAGAACCGGTATAGAGCTCAACTCGTCCCTGGACACCCCCAGATGCTCCATGTAGTACCGTGCTAGCAGGCCGTTGAGGGCGGCGAAGGTCGCCCCGACGAACTGGGTGTAGTCTGCCGACTCCGCCATCGCAAGCGCCTTCGACGTCTCTTCGGGCTCGAGGTCCCTCATCTTCTCCACGCCAACGACGAGGGCGGACTCGATCGCCCCCGACCTTATCAGGGAGGTCGCCAGGTTGACCGCCGAGCCTCCCGAGGAGCACGCGGACTCGACCTTGAAGGCGGGCGTCCCTGCCAGCCCGAGCGCGCTCGCCACCATCGCCCCAAGATGCTCCTGCGATGAACCGACCGCGCTGAACATGTTTCCTACGAATATGTGCTCAGGCTTCACCTTCGGGGCTCCCTTGATGGCCCCTCTTGCAGCTTCGACCGAAAGGTCGAGGATGGACTTGCTCCAGTGGTCTCCGACCTTTGTGAGCCCTGCTGAGGCAATGTACACCTTTGACTTTCCCAAACGTTCGCCTACTTCTGGAGCTTGTCCCTGAACTTGCTGTAGGTTGAGTAATCGATCTTCGAGGTTCGGCTCATGATCGACTTTACGGTCGGGTTGACCCCGCGAGTCCTCGTGATCCCGTCGGTGACCTCGATGCAGAACGCGTCGGAGCCTGCGCCGGAGCCGAAGCTCGCGAGCAGTATCTTGTCCCCTGGGGACGCTTCGTCGAGAACGGCGGCCAGCCCGATCGGTGAGCTCCCCGCGTACGTGTTCCCGATCGTCGGGTTGAGGAGCCCAGTCTTGATCTGCTCCATCGTGAACCCCAGCCTCGTCGCTACCTCTACTGGGAACCTCGGGTTGGGCTGGTGGAAGACGGCGTACTTGAAGTCAGACGGGACGTGCCCGGTTTCCTTGAAGAGGGTCCTGACCGAGTTCTCGATGTGATAGAAGTAGGCGGGCTCGCCGGTGAACCTCGACAGGTGCCTGGGGTAACGCTCGTGGGCCCTTCGCCAGAAGTCCCCCGTGTCCGACACGAATGAGGTGCTGCAGTCGATCACCCCTATCGCCTTCTTGTCCTTCCTGCCTATGACGTATGCGGCCCCTCCGCTGGCGGCGGTGTACTCCAAATCGTCTCCCGGCCTCCCCTGCGCGGTGTCCATCCCGATCGCGAGGCCTGCGTCTATCATCCCGGACCCGACAAGTCCGGTGATGACCTGAATCGCCTCGGTCCCGGCCTTGCAGGCGAACTCGAGGTCGGCGGCCAAGGTGTGATGCTGTCCCAGAGCCTGGGCGACAATCGTGCTCGTCGGTTTGACCGCGTACGGCTTTGATTCTGTCCCGACGAAAACCGCCCCCAGCTCCTTCGTCTCTGACATCTTCATGGCCAGCCTGGCAGCCTCGAGGGCCATGGTCACGGTGTCCTCGTCCATCGACGCGACCGCCTTCTCGACGTTTGGTCCGGACCCTCCGCCCTTCCATACCCTGGCGATCTCGGTGGTGGGGAGGCGGTAGTAGGGGAGGTAAGCGCCGTAACCCCTGATGGCGGCCCTTTCCTTGCTCTGCATCAGGTGCAAGAATAATTCAACCGAGCCCGCTTCATCCGATACATAAAGAATTAGCCAGATAAGGGTTGTCGGGTTAGGCAGTTGCCGAACCCTATCTGAATGCCTTCGGTTTCGGAGAAATTACTGCCTTCGATCAGACGGCCTTGATCTGCTTCACTACGGCGGGCCGAGCCTTCCTGAACACCCTGTATCCGCATATGCACTTTACCTCCGGTAGCTTGGACAGCTCCTCCTGAGTGGTCCGAGTCCCGCATCTCACGCACTCGTATACCGCGCCTGCGAAGACCTTTGCAGGCTGTTCCTTGGGTGCTTCAATCGACAAGATGTGTTCGCACCTTCCTCCATGTATTTCTGTTTTTCCGCTGTCGGAATCGGTCCTGCTCCTTCCGAGAACCGGCCATCAACCCTTCCGCCATTCCAGACGAGGTGGGAAGATTGCCATGACGAGCACTTTGAAGAAGAATCTGAGCACCGCTCCAAGCCCAAGCTTCGACCTTCCAGCAATCCTTCGTTGAAACACGAAGGGGACCTCCACGATCTTCCCCTGACCCTTGAGTAGGCAAAGGGCAGCCACCTGGAATTCGAACCCCGTTGCGGGGAGTTTTGCCGATGAGAGCCTGCCCGCCGCTGCTTTCGAGAACGCCCTATACCCGGATGTTGCGTCCCTGACCGGTAGCCTAAGCATGGTCTTGGCATACGCATTCGCCCCCTTGCTGACGACCCTCCTGGCCAGCCCCCAGCCCCCGACCCCTCCGCCAGGTACGTACCTCGAAGCTATTGCCACGTCCGCCCCTGACGCTACGGCCCCCATGAGGTCACTCAGGGTCTCCGGAGGGTGCTGGAGGTCTGCGTCCATTTCGACTATGACCTCCGGGTCGAAGTTGGCAAGCGCGTGTGCGATGCCTTCCTGGTAGGCGCTCCCTATTCCTCTCTTCTCTTTTCTGCTCAGGAGATGAATCCACTTCTCCCTGGAAGAGATGGCAAGAACGGACTCTCCGGTCCCGTCCGGGCTAGAGTCATCCACGAAGAGGATGTCCAGCCCGGTAATCCCTGTCTGTCTTATCCCCTCTATCAGTTGGACGACGTTGTCACTTTCGTTATAGGTCGGGATGACTACGCAGACCCGCGGCCCTGGAGGCAGGTCGGGGTTCACCTAGAGGATGCCTTTCGCGGCTTTGATGAACTCGTCAGAGATGCGGCCCATGTCTTCGGAGGTGAGCCTGGGATGAACCGGGAGCGAGAGCACGTGGCTGCTCGATGCCTCCGTCCTCCCTAGGCTTTTCTTGGAGTACCCGAGCCGCTGATAGAGTGGGGTCTTGTGGACCGGCGTCTTGAAGTACACGGCAGCCCCGATCCCGGCTGCGTTGAGCCTCTTCATGATTCTGTCCCTCCCCTTCCTCAGATAGAGAGTGTAGAGGTAGAAGACGTGCGTCCTGTCGTCTGACACCTGTGTAAATCTCGCGCCGTCCACCCGCCCGAGGGATCCGTTGAGGGCGGCTGCGTTCCGCCGCCGGGACTTCAGGAACCCAGAGAGCCTGTCCATCTGCACCGACGCGACCGCAGCCCCGAGCTCCGGGAGCCTGTAGTTGAACCCGAGGTGCCTTGAGTCGTAGCCGTGCAGCATTCCGTGGTTCCGCACCAGTCGGAGCCGGTCGGCAAGCTCGTCGCTCTGCGTCGATATGGCCCCTCCCTCCCCCGAGGTTGCGACCTTGGTTCCGTACAGGCTGAAGCAACCGGCGTCCGAGAGAGTCCCCGTCTGCCTCCCCTTGTACTCGGCCCCCAGTGACTCGGCCGCGTCTTCGATGACGTGAATCGACCGCGGAGCCGCGGTCTCGCGAACCTCGTCCATGTCGGCTGGGAACCCGTAGATGTGCACCGGAATGACCGCCCTCGTCCTGCTCGTCACCGCCCGCTTGAATTTCCCGGGGTCGATGTTGTAGTCCTCCTTGATGTCGACGAACACAGGCCTTGCCCCGCACGCGAGTACGACGTTCGCGGTAGCGACGAAGGTGAACGAAGGAAGGACGACCTCGTCCCCCTCTTTTATCCCGAGCGCCAGCAGCACCGAATGCAGCGCAGCTGTCCCTGAGTTGACAGCGATGACGTGCTTCGCCTTCAGCAGCTTCCCCGCCTTCGACTCGAACTCCCGTACCATGGGCCCTCCCCCGTACGACGAGTCGGTCAGCCGGCCTGACTCGACCACCCGTTCGACGGCCCTCTTCTCGGCTTCCCCGATGTTCGGAAGGTTGATCGGCAGGAACTCCATGCCCACCCACCCGCCGCGCAAGAGTATTTGAGATTCACACGCAGGGGCAGGTCTTCGGAGATGACCTGGGGGAGCGGAAGGACCTTCGCGCTCGCGGCTGCAGCAGCCCTGTTGGTCCGCCTCGCACTTCTGTCTTACGGTTTCAGATACATCCCGGACATCTCGTACTATGACCAGCAGGCTGTCGCTGCCCTGGCGTCTGGGTCAGACCCATACGGGTACTCGTATTCGGTCCCGCCTCAGCTCCTGACCCCCGGGGCGGAGAACGTCTTCGCCTACCTCCCAGGCGTCCTGTTGATGCTCTTTCCATTCGGAGTGCTCACGGACGTTAGGCTTGGGCTAGTGGCATGCGACTTCATCATAGCCTCCTGCCTTGCATACTCCGGGGGGAGGAAGGGCCTACTCGCGTCCGTGGTCTTTCTGTTCTCCCCCCTCGTCCCCTTCTTCTCCACATGGTATCCAAACAACGCGCTCGTCGCCATGGCCTTCGTTGCGATGTCATCGGTGCTGTCGGGTAGGGGGAGGGCGACGACCTCTGCGGCCCTTCTCGGCCTGGCCCTTGCGTCCAATCAATTCGTTCTGCTGGCATATCCCTTCTTGGCCTACCGGGGGCTCGTGTCCCGCCGCCTCGGAGAACTGGCTGTTGCCCTAGGGGTCGCGGGACTCGTGGTTCTCCCTTTCGTGGCTTGGGACCCTGCTGCATTCTGGGGAAACGTGGTCGCCTTTCCCCTCACGAGACCCCCGACACCGCTGGTAGTCCCTGAGGCGTTCGGGTACAACGTGAACCTGACGCTTGGCGGAATAGTCTTCACTCTGTCCGGGTATGTCTTGCCGCTCTGGCTGAAAGGAGTCCTGATGTCCCTCCCTCTCGTTCTCCTTCTCAGGAGGTCTCGTAGGCATGGGTCGGAGTACCTGAACGCTGCAATCTATCTCGCGGTAGCGGTCTTCATCATCCCCAACACTCTCTCTTGGTGGTACCTTGAACTTCCTTACTTGCTGCTCCTGATTTGGCTCGCCCGCAAGGGGCCCGAAACGGAGACGGCCTTGAACCCTTAAAGCGGTCGGTGCTTCGACAGGTCCGAGTTGGCCGGAGAGGGGCCCGAGCGCAATACGAGGCGCATGTTCGCAGTCTTCGCCTGGCTTTCGTTCGCAACAATCGTCACTCTGATCATCTACGGGGTCTACGAGTCATGGGTCCATCCGGGGCAGGCAGTCGGGCAGGTGTGGGTGGACGTGTACTGGCCTTTCCCCCCCTATTTCGCGCAGCCGGTCACCTACTTCAGCGTGGCCTGCATCACGCTCTTCTACAGCGGGCTCAGGCTCTGGGAACAGAGGATTTCTCGCTGGCCTAGGCCCATCCTGTCGTTTCTTCAGCTCTTCGGGTTCGTCGTAGCGTTCTCCTCGGCGTACGAAGTGATCTACAACTTCATCTTCTGGGGCGCTACGTACGCGGTCGCGGCCCTCGAGCTCGATACTTCGATACCGGACCTGCTCACCAGCAACTATCCGGTCCCCTGGAGTTTCGTGTTTGCCACCAGGGCCTTCGCCGCCCTCTTCGTAATATCCGGATACTCGGTATACTTCCTCAGAAGGATGAGCGGCTCCAGGCTGATCTAGACGGGCTTCGGCTTCGGTGACCCTGACCACAGCAGAGCCAGGTGGACGACCGCGAATACCGCGAATAGTCCGAGAGACACCTCCGCGACCGTCGCGAAGGCCCCTCCCAGCCAGGGGAACGACGCGTAGACCTGGTAGGCGCAGAGAAGGAACCCGAGGACCGCCGACGATTTCACCAAGGCCCAGGTCAACCTCATGCCAGGCCTAATGCGGAGCAATAATCCGCTGAGGATGCACGCTAAGACAGGCCAGAGAAGCAGCGCACTGACGACGAACGCCACCACAAGCCAGACGATTCCGACAGCGATGAAAGCATAGGAGAGGTTCTCCTTCAGGAGGTCTGCTACACGCATCTTGCCTGCCGCCCTCTGTTGGCAATATAAATGGTGTCTGTGGTCGCTCTCTCAACTTCTCGAATCCTCGTTTTCTCCTGGCGTCAGGAAACGGGCCGCAGGATATTCCGCCCTAAGTTCGAGACAGACAAGCATGCCGGGCAAGGCCCGCCAGTCTAACGGACCCCCCAGCCAAGATTGATTGTTCACGCTAGCCTTATTTGGTCAGCGACGAGGTGCGTATGCGGAATTTTCTGATGCAGACCTTTGCCGGTAAGGAACTCTCGAAGAAGCTCGAAGAACTGACTGCACCGACGTCAGAGCTTGATGAGGGGCTCCTCGCCTCGGCCTTCTACGACGGTGACAGGAGGGTCGCGGTGCTGAAGTTCTACGACCCGAAGGAGCAGAGGTTCCGGCTCTGGAGAGACGATACAGGCCACAAGCCCTACTGCTATACCCGGCTCCCGATGGAGGAGCTTGGCGCCGTCAGGGCGAGGAAGGATGTCATCGAGATAGTCGAGGAAGAAAGGCGGGACCTGCTGAACGACTCTGTCGTGAAACTGAGGAAGATTATCACGACCGACCCCCTCGCGATAGGAGGAGGGAACGACAGCATCAGAGACCAGGTGAAGGCGTGGGAGGCCGACATCAAGTACTACGAGAATTACGCATACGACCGCGGCCTTCGGATGGGGACCTACTACAGGGTCGCGGGTGGGAAGGTGGTCCCGTCGAAGCACGAAGTCCCCGCCAGGGTCGCGAGTTCTCTCGAAGAGATTCTGAAGAAGAACCAGCCGGAGTTCATTCCATACCTGATGGAGTCGGCGGAGCTCTTGGGGGAACCTCTCTGCGAATTCAAGAGGGTCGCGCTCGACATCGAGGTGGACAACGAGGCCGGGAGGCTGCCTGACCCGGAGGACCCCAGACAGCGGGTCATAGCGGTTTCGTTCTTCAACGACCGAGAAAAGCTGGTCTACGTCCTGAAGGCGGGGAAAGCGACCGAGGGGCTGGACGGGAGAGACTACGGGGTCGTGACTTTCGACGACGAGCAGGAGCTGCTGAAGGCGGTCCTTTCGAAGATAATGGACTACCCGGTCATAGTCACGTTCAACGGCGATGACTTCGACCTGAGGTACCTCAAGCACCGGGCCGAGAAGCTTGGGATACCCGAATGGGAGAACCCGATCCAGCTCGAGAGGGTCGCTGCGTCGCTGAAGCACGGGGTCCACATCGACCTCTATCAGTTCTTCCGCAACAGGTCCATCCAGGTCTACGCGTTCGGCAACAGGTACACCGAACATACCTTGAACGGGATATCGGAGGCCCTGTTGGACAAGTCCAAGGTAGAGTTCGAAGGGCAGATCGGGGACCTCCCGCTGGACAAGCTCGCCGAATACTGCCTCAACGACTCCCAGCTAACGTTCGAGTTGACGTCAATGTCCGGCTCCGTGGTGATGAAGCTCCTGTTGGTCATCTCAAGGATAGGGAAGATGCCGGTCAACGACGTGTCGAGGCTAGGCGTCTCGAACTGGATACGAAGTATGCTGTTCTCCGAGCACCGCAGGCTGGGAGCCCTGATACCGAGGCAGGACGAGCTCGCGGAAAAGGGTGGAGCCTCGTCGGCGGCTGTAATCAAGGGAAAGAAGTACAAGGGGGGACTTGTGATTGAGCCGAAGCCGGGAGTCTTCTTCGATGTCTCCGTTCTTGATTTTGCTAGCCTTTACCCCAGCCTGATCAAGGTTCACAACCTGTCCTATGAGACCGTCGACTGTCCTCACGAAGAATGCAAGAACAATGTTGTCCCGGACACGACCACGTGGGTGTGCACCAAGAGAAGAGGGATTGCAAGCCTTGTGACCGGTTCCCTGAGAGATCTTAGAGTCAGTCACTACAAGCCCCTGGCAAGAGACCCTACTCTGTCAAAGGAGGAGCGAGAGCTCTACAATGTTGTCTCGCAGGGTTTGAAAGTCTTCCTGAACGCAACGTACGGCACCTTTGGGTTCGAGACGTTCGCCTTCTACTGCCTTCCAGTTGCGGAAGCAACCGCAGCGCTCGGGAGGGACGCAATAACCCGGACCATCAAGAAGTGTGAGACCTCTGGGATAGACGTTCTCTACGGGGACACGGACTCGATTTTCCTGCAGAACCTTTCGAGGGAGCAGGTCAGCGCCGTCTCCCGCTGGGCAGAGGCTGAGCTAGGAATCGAGCTCGACCTCGACAAGACATACCGGTACGTGGCGTTCAGCAGCAGGAAGAAGAACTACTTCGGGGTCCTCCCGGACGGGACTGTCGACATAAGAGGTTTGACCGGCAAAAAATCTCAGACCCCCCCTTTCCTCAAGGATACGTTCTACAAGGCCCTGGCCATCCTGAGCCAGGTCCAGACCGAGGGAGACTTCGAGAGGGCGAAGTCTGATACGAAGGCCCTGCTCGCCGGGATGATCGATAGCCTGAAGAAGAGACAGGTCCCTGTGGAGGAGCTCGCGTTCAATGTCATGATGAGCAAGCCCACTGAGAGGTACGGCGGGACGACCCCACAGCACGTCAGGGCGGCCAAGCTCTTGGAGGACAGGGGGAGGGAGATCAGGGCCGGGGAGATCATCTCTTTCGTGAAGACCAAGAACCCTCCTTACGTGAAGCCGGTCGACCTTGCGAAGGTGGAGGAGGTGGACGCGGACAAGTACATCGAGTACGCCCACTCAATGTTCGACCAGATGCTCGACGCCCTCGACTTCAGCTTCGACGAGCTGATGGGGGCGACCACCCTGGACCTGTTCTGGTCCTAGAGCTGTAGCTTCTTCTCCAGCCTCGCCTTCGCAGTGTAGTTCACTATCGGGCCTGAAGCTAAGTTGCTGTTTCCTATCACCGTGATCGAGCCGTCACCTCTCTTCACCCACGTCGTCCTCAGCGACAGCTTGACCACCGCTCCCCTGACCGGGCCGAACTCGACATCGTCCCCTAGCCGAAGCACTCCGTCCCTGAACATCAGCACCCCCGCGATGATGTTTGACAGCGTGTTCTGGAGCGCCAGCGTGACGGCGAGACCTCCGATCCCGGAGATGGTGAGAGTGGAGAGCTCGGAGGAGAGCCCCGTGACGCCGGCGACGGCAGCGACCGCGGCCACGACCATTGTCAGCAAGAGCCACTGGTCAACCGCCCTCGAAACGGACTTCGACGCGCCGGCCTTCGTAGCGACCCGGCGAAACACTCGGGTGAACAGAATCCCGAAGAGAAAGATCGCGGCCACCGCCGCCGCGGCCTCCGCGACGGTCAGCAGCAGGGGCCTGGCGACAGGCGCTGAAGAAGCCGTGGTCGCCGCAGCCTGCAGCGCCGCGCTCGCGATTCCCTTCGCTGTGCCCAGAAGTCCGAGCATGATGCTCGCAACGACAACCGGTCTGGAAAAACGTTTTCATCTTCTCCAACGACTTTATTACCACAGGACCTGGCCTGAGGCGTAGTCGGAATTGGCGGCGCCCGAAACGAAGTTCTCCAACGCCGGCAGGATGATTGTCGCGTCGGTCGCGCACACTGGCCCGTACCAGGGAATCGGGGCGGAGATGAAGGACCTGAAGGCGTGGATCGACTCCAGGGGGATTGACCAGGCCGGGTACCCGTTCTGCCTCTATTACGACAACCCTACGGAGACCCCTGCCGAGGAACTGAGAAGCGAGGCGTGCATACCGGTGTCCAAGGCCTTCGAGCAAGAGGGCAAGTTCCAGATGAAGGAGATCGCCGAGGTCCTGGTCGCCGAGACTCGGCACCAGGGGCCCCCCGAACAGTTCGCGATGACCTACGGGCCGTTCCTAGAGTCCCTCCTGAACGGGGGTTACCAGATTCTGGGGCCGGCGAGGGAGTACTACATGACAGTGAGCGACGCGACAGGCCCGGGTGCGGGCTTCCTAATCCAACAGCCAGTGGCGAAGAAGTGATCAGTCTTCGAGGCGCGGCGGAACCGGTGAACGTGGAGACATCTTGCGAAACACCGTCGTGAAGGTAGGTGCCGTTCAGATGTCAGCCTCGGACAGCATCGACCACAACCTGACGAAGGCGGGCCGGATGGTCGGCGACGCTGCCAAAAAGGGGGCCGAAATCGTCTGCCTTCCTGAGCTGTTCGCGTGGCGCTACTTCCCGTCCCGGCGGGGGGCGAAGCCTGTCCCGGAGAGGATTCCGGGAAAGGTCACGGAAGCCCTGTCGTCGATGGCGAAGAGAAACGGAGTAGTGCTCGTGGGGGGCTCGGTCTTCGAGCGGGGAAGAGACGGACGCAACTACAACACGTGCATCGTCTTCGACGAGGAAGGAGAGGCGATGTCGAAGTACCGCAAGGTGCACATACCGCAGGACGACCACTACTACGAGCAGGACTACTTCGAAGCGGGTAAGAGGTACGTTGTCGCGAAGACCCGGCGAGGGACCCTCGGGACCCTTGTCTGCTTCGACCAGTGGTACCCGGAACCTGCAAGAATTGAGAAGCTGATGGGCGCTGAAATCCTGTTCTATCCTACTGCAATCGGGAAAGTGAACGGGATAGAAGAATCGGAAGGGGACTGGGGGCTGGCGTGGGAGGGGGTCCAGGTCGGGCACGCGATATCCAACAGCCTGGTCGTATGCGCGGTCAACCGGGCGGGCACGGAAGGAGGCACGACGTTCTGGGGAGGCTCGTTCGTCTGCGACCAGTTCGGAAGGGTCCTCCACAGGGCAGGGGGAGGGGAGGAGACTTTCGTGGTCCCCTGCGACCTTGCGCTGGGCGACCAGGTGGAAGGCGGGTGGGGTTTTCTCCGCAACAGGAAGAAGGGGACCTATTCCAAGATTGTCAGGTGACCTGGGGGAGGACCCTTCTGCCGCCGGGTACCGGATGCCCGCCGAGTGGGAGGAGCACCGGGCTACGTGGGTGTCGTGGCCCAAGAACCCGGACACGTTCCAGGGTGACGTGCTGAGACAGACCGAGGAAGCGTACTCTCGGATGGTCGGAGCGCTGGCCGAAGGGGAAGAGGTCAGGGTAATGGTCGACGACGAGTCGACCGAAGCCAGGGCCAAGAGCCAGGTTGCAACGAACGGAAACGTCGTTTTCCACCGGGTGAGGACGGTCGACGTCTGGGTGAGAGACTACGGCCCGCTGTACTTGGTGGGGAAGGATGTTGCGCTCACGAAGTGGGTGTTCAACGCGTGGGGGCGGAAGTACGAAGACCTCCTTCCAGATAACGATGCTGGCGAATTCATGGCTGAGTCGGAGGGTCTGAGGGTCTTCCGGCCCGGAATGGTCCTTGAAGGGGGGTCGATTGACGTGGACGGAGGAGGGACCCTGCTCACCACGGAGCAGTGCCTCATGAACCCCAACCGGAACCCAGGGCTCCCCAAGCTGGCGATAGAAGAAAAGCTGAGGGCCAATCTCGGGGCGACGAGGGTCGTCTGGCTGGAGGGCGGGATAGATGGAGACGACACCGACGGACACGTGGACGACGTAGCAAGGTTCGTCGGCCCCGCCAAGGTAGTTGTTTCGGTGGAGTCCGACCCGAGCGACGCAAACCACTCGGCGCTCGAGCGGAACCGGGCCATCCTGGACGGCGCCATTACTTCTGAGGGGCAACAAATTGAGGTGATTCCGCTCCCCATGCCCCCCAGGGTCGATTCCGCCGGGGGGAGGCTCCCCGTGAGCCACGCGAACTTCTACATCGGGAATTCGGTAGTCCTGGTCCCCACGTTCGGGGGGGGGAGCGACAGAAAGGCGGTCTCGACACTCGCCGGCCTGTTTCCAGATAGGGAGGTCCTTGGCATCGACTGCAGGGCCTTGGCGCACGGGTTGGGGACAATCCACTGCGTGACCCAACAGGTCCCCGCTGACCCGTGACTGTGGCTACTCGAACTTCGCCGACTTCTCCTTGACGTCGGCTATGAATTCGCCCGGCATTACCCCGAACTGCTGCTTGCCGTCCCTGGTCCTGACCGAGACCGTCTTCGCTCCTTCCTCCTTCGCTCCGACGACCAAAACGAACGGGATCTTCTGGACCTGGGCGTTCCTCACTTTGGAGTTGAGGGTCCCTGACTCGAAGTCTCCGTCTGCCCTTATTCCCGCTTCCACGAGCTCCCCGAGCACCTTCGAAGCGTAGCCTCTGTTGTCGTCGGTAAGGGGGATGAGTCGGGCCTGGACGGGGGAGAGCCACACGGGGAGCCGCCCCTGGTAGTGCTCGAGCAGGACCCCGATGAACCTCTCCAGTGTCCCGAAGATGGCCCTGTGGACGGTCACGACCTCGTGCTCCTTGCCGTCGTGGCCCGTGTAAGTCAGCCCGAATCGCTTGGGGAGCTGGTAGTCCAGCTGTATGGTCGTGCACTGCCACTTGCGCCCGACCGAGTCCTTCACGTCCACGTCGATCTTGGGCCCGTAGAACGTCCCGTCCTTCTCCATTATCGTGTACTGAAGGCCCTTCGCTGCAAGTGCATCCTTCAGGACCCCGGTCGCTTCGTCCCACTCCTCCTTTGCGCCGGCGTGCTCGTCCGGCATCGTCGAGATGCGGACCTCGAACTCGAACCTGAATATGGCATACATCTTCTGCATCAGATCCAACAACTCCCCTATCATTGCTGGGGCCTGCTCGCGTGTCACGAAGATGTGGGCGTCGTCCTGGGATAGCTTCTTGACCCTGAACAGCCCGCTCGCTACCCCGCTTAGCTCGTTCCTGTGGAGGGCGTCGAAGCAGGCGACTCGCAGCGGGAGGTCGCGGAATGACCACTTCCTGGATTTGTAATAGAGCATGGTCGATGGGCAGTTCATCGGCTTGAGAGCGTACTCCTCTTCCCCCATCTGGGTGACGAACATGTTGTCCCGGTAGAAGTCCCAGTGGCCGCTCACCTTCCAGAGCGCGGAGTTGGCAAGAAGGGGGGTGCTCAGCTCGACATACCCGGCCTTCGCCTCTTCGCGCCTGATCAGGTCGGTGAGTGCCTCCCACACCTTCAGTCCCTTGTCGTGCCAGAAGGCCATCCCTGGTGAGGTCTCCTGGAAGCTGAAGAGGTCGAGCCTTTCGCCGATCACCCTGTGGTCAGTTTCAGGCAAGCTTCCGAAGTCGCTCTTCTTCAGGCGAGATCGGACCTCACCTTCAGACTGCTCGCGCTTCTTCCCAGCCGGGGTCTCCCCCCGGGCATCATGAGCGTAGCTCCTTGACATCTCCGCGAGGGGGTGCCCCTTCACCTTGACCTGGAGGGCCTTCGTCCATCCGAAGGGGGACCTCATTGTGCCCAACCCAACTGCCTTCGACTCCGCCTCCATGGCGTCCAACAGCTTCAGGGCCTCGTGTGGCCGCGCAAGGTTCTGGCTGATGTGGGCGAAGGGATAGATCATCACCCTGTTGGTCCCAAGCTTCTGAAGGAATTCCTTCGCCTCATGGACCGCCTTTCTTGCCAGGTCTGCGTCGTCCCCCTCTTCGAAGGCGGTGAACAGGACCACCAGGTCTTCCTCTCGGACCAGGCCGGGCTTTGCCTCCTCAGCCCCGGTTATCTCCTTCTTGACCGGGTTGTATTCGATGAAGTCGACGTGCATCTGCAGGATCTTCAGGCGCCTCCCCTCCAGGCTACCAGCGCGACCGCTCCAAGGACTTCGACTTCTTCGTGGCCTTCTTCCACGCCTTGTAGTGGTCGTGGCACAGGTAGACCCTCCTTCCGTCGCCCCCTACGCTTAGCCCGCTCCCTGATACGTCCCCCCTGCTCAGAGACCGGACTGCCTTGTTCTGACATCCCGACGCGTCGCAACCGACACCCTTGTCCACTTTGCCCAATTTTACCCCCTGAACCCACTTCAGCATATATAATGTTGCACGGGACGAGAGGTCTCGGTGCTAGACAGATTTCGCGAAAGGCTCAAGGGATACTTCTACACGATAGGGACTGCATTCGCGCAGGTCGGGCTCTCCCCCACATTCTGGACGTTTGTAGGCGTGGCCCTGGCCCTCGGTGCCGCAGCCGCGTACTTTTCCTCGGGGACGGTGGGGCAGTTCATGGGGGGCCTGCTACTGCTTAGCTCGGGGTTCTTCGACGTCGTCGACGGGGCTGTGGCGAAGGCTACGGGGAAGGTCTCCCGCTCCGGAGCGTTCCTCGACTCGACCCTGGACCGGGTGGCCGAGGTCGCGGTGTTCATCGGGATATTGGGAGGGAAGTACTCGGACCCCACACTGGTCCTTTCCGCAGCTAGCTTCAGCCTCCTCGTCAGCTACACACGGGCGAGGGCCGAGTCCCTCGGGACCAGCCTTGCTGGTGTCGGGATAGGGGAGCGGGCCGAGAGGCTCCTGGTGGTCGGGTTGTCGTCTCTCGTCGGCCGGGTCGATGCGGGGGTGGCGATAGTGGTCGTCCTGGCAGGTTTTACTTTCGTCGAAAGGGCGTACCGCGGGGCCAGGGCCATGAGACGTTCTGCCTAAAGCGCCTTCCTCGTGTCCTCCAGGAGCTTCAGGCCTCTTTCCAGTTCCTCCGACCCCCAGGGAGTTATTTCGTAGGCGGACCGGAACACGTCAGACGATTTACGTACCAGCCCCTCCTTCCGAAGCCTGTAGAGCACAGTGTAGAAGGTGATGGCGGCAGGGGTGAAGCCGTGCTTCCCGCCTACACGGGACCTTAGTTCACCCGGGGTGGCCTTTCCATGTCTGAGTTCAGAAAGGATGTACAGCCAGAGGTTCCCCCGAGTCATCGATTCCCTCAGATGGGCGAACGCCAACGTTACTTGGAGGCCCTGTCCTACTGATGAACGTTGTCAGGCCGGCAGTTCGACCGAATCCTATTTGAAGCCCCCTCGTCGTCGCACCCCGCAAGCATTGAAGAAGCCCGGAGGCAAGAAGAAGCAGGGAATAGAATCCTGGAAGATAGTCGCCGTCGCGCTATCGGTACTTGTCATAGTAGCCGCGGGCTGGTATGTTTACAACCTGAGCTCGGCCAAGCCGCGGGTGGTCTATGCCAGGTTCGAGACGAGCCAGGGCTCATTTGACGTAGAGCTCTTCCCCGACTCCGCTCCCAGGACGGTCGCGAACTTCATCACCCTGGCGAATTCCGGCTTCTACGACAACCTAGTGTGGCACAGGATAGTGAAAGGCTTCGTGATTCAGACTGGAGATTCCAACACTCGTGGCGGGGACAACGTTACCAGGAGCGCATGGGGGGGAGGAAGCTCCACCCCCCAGGTGCCGTTCGAGTATGACCCATCCCTGCACAACTACGCCGGGTACCTTGCCATGGCCAGCACCGGTCCGCAGGTTGGCGGCCGGTCCCAGTTCTACATCAACCTCGACGATTCTAACGCGAACTCTCTAGACCAGAGCTACGCCGTGTTCGGCAAGGTCCTTAACGAAAGTGGGATAGCGGTCGTAAACGCACTCGCCGACGTGGAGGTCTATCAGTCGGACCCATACCTAGACCAGCCGGTCGACATCTCACAGGCGATGCTCATCAGCGTGCGAATAATCCCGGGTCCCTAAGAAACAGGTCCGGCGAACTCTCGAGCGCCTACCAGTTGCGCCTTTCGCTGCGGGCCCGCACCTTGACGATGCCGTAGTGCACGCTGCAGCTGATGCAATAGTACCTCACGGTCGTGGGGGAGGCGATGTACGCCCCTGCCGCCCTCAGCTCTCTCGCCAGGGTAGGCTCGACTAGCGAAAGCCGGGTAGTCACCTTCTTCGCCTTATCCCTGGGGACGGTGGCCCCGCAGTTGCTGCAGTGGATGATGCTGCTGCTCCCCTTCCCTCCCTTGGAGCGGCCGCGACTCTTTCTCTTCTTGGACAAGGTTTCTGTGCGCCTCGCTTCTCGGACCCTCTTTAAGTCTATGGCCCTCTTTTTTTTGAAACAGGTCGGCAAGGGTCGCGCCCGGCAATGCGGCTTGCGGAGCCTCTGCCATTCTAAGCAGCTTAAGAGAACCACTTCTCTCGGCTCAGGCGCTTGAAGGTCCTCGTGGCCGGGTTCATCACCATCGACAGCATCCAGCTCCCGGTCAGGCGGATCACCTCCGTCGGGGGGCCCCCGTGCTACGCCGGGCTGATCTGCTCGAGGTTCGGTCTCGAAGTCACCCCGCTAACCAAGGTCGGGACCGACTTCCCTGACGAGCAGGCGATGTGGCTCTCCAGGAACGGGATCGCCATAGGCGCCGGGGACCGGAGCCTCTCGAAACCCACGACCAGGTTCGGGATCGAGAGGAGCGGGGAGGCCAGGACGCTGACCCTCCTTTCCCGGTGCGAGGACATCTCCAAGAGGCAACTGAAGGATGTAAGATACGATGCTTCGCTCGTGAGCCCGATAGCGGGGGAGGTTTCACCAGAGCTTCTGACAGAGGTCTCCGCCCGCTCCGACTTCACCTTTCTCGACCCGCAGGGATTCGTTAGGCGCTTCGACAGCGCCGGGAGGGCGGCGATAGGTGAGCTCGTGGACAAGAGCATACTTCCAAAGGTTGACGCCTTGAAGATGGACAGGGAGGAAGCCGCTGCGCTTACTGGGAAGTCGGTCCCAAAGGAGGCCCTGCAGAGCCTTGCGTCCATCGGAGTTCGGAAGGCCCTCGTCACTTCGGGGTCGGGGACGTGCCACGTCCTCGACGGCGGGAGGATTTACTCTGTGTCTGTCCCTCAGGTCCAGGTGGTCGACAGCACTGGGGCCGGAGACATCATGGCAGGGACGATCGTAGCCATCTACCTGAAGACCAGAGACTTCCTGTGGAGCGCCTGCTTCGGCATAGCCGCTTCGTCTCTCTCGCTCCACCTCATCGCGCTGGCGAAGGTCGACCTTCCGATGACAGTCGACGAGCAGGCGAAACGGCTCTATTCGCTCGCGAACCCGGTCGCCGCCGTCTAGTACGACTTCGCGAAGTTCGCGACAGTCTTGGCGGGCTCCCCGCAGAATATGCACCGCCCCTTCGGCGTTCCCTGGCCCAAGGGCATGTTGAGGATCTTGCCCCCCGTCGACTTCCTGAGGTCGTCTTCGCAATCCTTTCTGCCGCACCAGAGGATCCTGTAGATTCCCCCTTTTTCCTTCAGGCCGGATTCAAGTTCTCTTAGGCTGGATGCCTCCCTCGTGTTCTCGGCGAGGAAGCCCTTCGCCTTCTGGAAGAGCGCCTTCCCGATTTCGTCCAATTCCATTTTCGCCTCCCCGACTATCTCAGAGAGCTTGACACTCCGCTTGGTCCCGCTGTCGCGCCTGACAAGAACTGCCTGTGACGCCTTCAGGTCTCGAGGGCCGATCTCAACCCTGAGGGGGACCCCCTTCAGCTCCCATTCGTTGAACTTCCGACCGGGGGTCAGGTGATCCCTCTCGTCCAGACGTACCCTCAGGGACGCGCCGAGCCGCTCGGCGACCTTCCTCGCCTCTGCCAGGACCTCCTCTTTGTTCTCGTCGTTGACTATGGGCACGACCACGACCTGGGTCTGGGCGACCATTGGGGGAAGCACCGCGCCCCTGTCGTCCCCGTGGACGGCCAGCATCACCCCGAGCACCCTCGTCGAGATGGCCCAGGTATTCTGCCATGCGAACTGCTTCTCCCCTTTTTCGTCGACGAACACGATCTCGAAGGCCTTCGAGAACCTCTGGCCGTCCGAATGGAAGTCGGGCCCCTGTATCGCCTTCCCGTCGGGAAGCAGGTATTCAATGCTGTAGCTGGCCTCGGCCCCGGCGAACTTTTCCTGGTCCGTCTTCCGCCCGACGTATCCGGGAAGAGAGAGATATTCTTCGGTGACCATCTTGTATATCCCCAAAATCTCGTCCTTCTCGTCGTCCGCCGCTTCCTTCGTAGCGAAGAGCGTGTGCCCCTCGTTCCAGAGGAATTCCCTCGAACGGAGGAAGGGGGTCGGGTGACTGAACTCCCACCTGACCACGTTGTTCCACTGGTTGAGCTTCAGGGGGAGGTCCCGCCACGACCTAATCCACCTCGACACCACCTCGTACATGACGGTCTCTGAGGTCGGCCTTATGGCGAGCCGCTCTTCCAGCTTTGAATTGCCCGCTTCGGTGACCCATGCCACCTCAGGTGAGAACCCCTCCACGTGCTCGGCCTCCTTTTTCAGCAGCCTCTCCGGGATGAACAGCGGGAAGTACGTGTTCTGGACCCCGAGCTTCCTGAACTCGGCGTCAGTCGCCTTCTGGACGGACTCCCAGAGTGCGTACCCTGAAGGCCTGAAGACCATGCACCCTGACACAGGCCCGTAGTCTGCTATCTCTGACCTCAGGATGACCTGGGTGTACCATTCGTCGAAGTTCTCCGATTTCTTCGCGGTCATTCCCTCGGTCTTGGGAGAGGACATGTAACGGCACGCGGAGCTCGTGGTCTCTTAAAGAACGTGCCCCCTCATAGACGACCCAGTGAGCGGCCGGTGTCTTTCTC
This sequence comes from Nitrososphaerota archaeon, assembly GCA_016200045.1. GTDB lineage: Archaea > Thermoproteota > Nitrososphaeria > Nitrososphaerales > Gagatemarchaeaceae > UBA183. The sequence goes on from JACQFN010000002.1 coordinate 82,662, forward strand.
GGGCCCGATGCCGCACGCTAGAGAAAAGATGTGACTGCTATGAAGGTCCCGAGGACGAGGAAAATTGCGACGGAGACGTACCTGATCCTCCTAGGCGTGAGCATCTTCCCGAGTCTGTTCCCGAGGGCAGTCTCAGCCCCGGTGGCGGCTATCAGCCCCACGCAAGTGGCCGAGAACACCAGCAGCGGCTCGGAATACTGTGCGACGAACACAATCGTCAGGACCATGGTCGCGTCACCTGCCAGGTCGAGGAGGGCGAGGGTCCCGACCATCAGAAGGAATGCCCTGAGCCCCCCCTTCGCCTTCGCGAGCTTCTCTTCCTCCTCCTCGATGATCCCCTTCCCGATTATCCCCCTCGCCTCCCAAAGGGCGTAGGCGATCATCACCCCTCCCCCGGCGAGTTTGATCCAGCGGACATCCACGAAGGCCACGGCGACGCTTCCGACCGTCACGTTCACCACTGTCGTGAGCACGAAGGCGGTGGACCCGGCCAGGAACACGGTCAGTGTGCGGTTTCGGGTCGCAAGGGCCAGGAGAAGTAGGGCATCCTTGTCGGTCAGCTCGGCGACGAACATCGCGAAGGCGATGGTCGCGAAGGTGGTTGCGAATGCGTCGGTCATTCCTTCGACCTTTTTCTCGTCGGCGAGTTTCTCATGAATCTTTAGCCGACTATTCTTTCGAGACCGGCTTCTTGGAATTCATGAAGAACAGGGCCAGGCCGACCAGGACAAGCAGAAACGCGGCCCCGAGCCCTAGGGCAGCGCTCCTCCTCGCGAGCTCGTATACTGCGACAGGGACCAGGAGCATGGCGAGGATCCCGAGGATCTTCCGGTTCCTGGCAGGACCGAGGTCGAGTTTCGCGGTAATCAGATAGCTCAGAAGGTACATCATCGCCGGAAAGACGAGGGCGTACCTGCCCACGATCAGATCGTTTGCGGCGCTGGAGATGTGTGTGAACTGGTTCGCGTACCAGACAGAGACCAGCGCCAGGACCAGGCTCGCAAGCGCCATCTTCTGCAGATTGTCTCCCAGCGACTCGAGCTTCGCCTTCCTCTCGGGGCCTCCGACAGAGGTTTCGTCGACGATCAGGCCCAGTATCACCGCCACCGTGCCTATCACGAAGACGTACGGGTCCCTGGTGACCTCGAGGTAGACTGACTGCGGGAGGTAGAGAGAGACCCCTGCCTTTGCCCACAGATATATCGCGTATACCCCGCTGACCGCGAACGGGGCAAGGTACAGGAGGGCGGAGAGGTCCCCCGAGTATCCCCTTTTACTCATGGTTCGCGGTCCGCGAAGAAAGTGGGCTTAAAACTGTTCTCAATCGAGGAGGAATTGTCCGGGGGAGGAGTCGACAGATCCGGGTCAGGTTCTCGGTCACCTTCGGCTTCCCTCTTGACAGACTTCCTCCCGAAGGTAAGGTATGCGGTGTGCCCGACCATCATGTTGGACGGGCGTGTCATCCCGACCCTCGCCTCGAGGTTCCTCGTGAGCACCTCCACAGACTCGATCGCGACGAACCCCTGCTCCTTCATCTTGGCTACCAGTTTCTCCGCCTGGTTGGTGGTGGGGGTGACCGCTACCATCGGGGCGGAAGGCTTCAGGCTCGCCTTCATGCTGGCCACGACCTCCCAGGGGTCCCCGACGTCAAGCACACCCGCATCCATCCCTTTCACGTCGAACCCGAGCCTCGAATCGCCGGACCTGAACGACACCCATTCTCCGAGCCCTGTTCTCTCGATGTTGCGCCTGGCGACCTCTTGGAACTCGGGCCTGATCTCGTAAGTGTAGACCCTCCCCGCGGGCCTGACGAGGTAGGCCAGCAGAGCGGTCGTCGCACCGCTCCCAGTCCCGGTCTCGACCACCTTCGAGCCGGAGTGCACCCCCAGCCTAACCACCATCAGGCCGAGGTCCTTCGGATAGATCACCTGGGTCCTCCTGGAAAGCTTCATGATCATGTCTTCGATCGTGGGCCTCAGTATCGTGAGCTCGTCACCGAGGGTCGTCGTTGCGGTAATCCCGTATTCCATGCCGACCAGTGCGGATACGTCCAGGATTCCCAGGTGAGTGTGGAGCTTCGGAGTGTCCTTGGGCCTGACGAGCCACCTCCTCCTGCGGTCCCTGTAGACGAGGACGTACCCTTCCTCAGTGATCCGTTCGTCGCCAGAAGAAGCCTCAGACGTATTCGTCTCTAGCACGGCCAGGGTCAGGCCCTCCACCAGTCGTACCTCAGGAACTCGACCGAGCTCTTTTCCTTGTCCGGGATGGCGATGATGAACTGCTTTCTCACCGTGGTGGCAAGCCGTCCAGACCTGACCATCGAGGTCGCCGTGATCTTGGAGTCAGGGGGCATCACCTGGATGATGTACGGTGCATGGTCTATCCCGGGCCCGTGCTCGTAGACAGCGAAGTCAGACCCGAACTTGATGCCGGGGGTCACGACATACCCGGCCTCTCTGAGCTTGCGGTAGACCAGGAACTTCTCCCGGAAGTCGGGATATGACGCCTCGCACACCTCTCTAAGCAGCTTCGGCGAAAGCTCCCCGGCCTCCCGGTCGGTCACTGTGAGGGCCTTCCTGGTGACCAGGTAATAGCACTCCATTAGGTCGAGGACGAGTGGCGCGTCGAACTCGAAGTCCTTGGGCTTCGGAATCCCCAGGGGCTTCCCGTAGTATCCCTCCTTGAACAGTCGGCGGGAGGAGTCGATGTCCCAGACCACGACCCTGTTCTCGAAGAGCATCCCCTTCGGCCTCTTCGGCAAGGTTAGAGCCCCAGTGCGAGAATTGTGCTGGCGTCGGCGGCGTCAAGCATCGCGTCGGCGCAGTCCTCGATCCCTTCGAGTAGCTCCTTGACTATGATGAGCTCCTTCACGTTCGTTGCGGTCTTCATGGTGGTAGCGACAGCCTCTCGGTAGCTCCGGTCGATCGAGGATTCTATCTTTTGAACCTGCGCGGCCATCTGAATTGCCTGGTCGGGGTTCAGGGAAAGAGCGCGGACGCTTTCGCTAAGCTTGGATATCCCGTCAATCAGGAGCCCGAGGAGATGGAGTATCGCCTCCCTGTACTTCTTGTTCTTCGCCGAGGTCCTCGGAACCTGAGACATCTTGAACGCGACCCCGTTTATGTGACCGAAGATGTCCTCCACTGAGAAGGCAGCGCGGAGGAGGTCTTCCTTGTTGACCAAAAGCGTTCCGACTTGGGAAAGCTCCCTTATCAGAGCGCTCCGGAGCATGACCACGTCCTCCTCGGCCTTCTTGACCTTCTCCAGAGACGATGCGACCCCAGTCCTGTCTCCCTTCATGAGGGCGTTATACTCGTCGAGCAGGACCCTTGCGGCGTCCAGGACCCTCCTCATCTCGTCCTGAAGGACGACGACCGTCCTTCTTCTCGCTTGAAGCTCGCTCTCCGGACCTGACACAATCGCTCCCATCAAGGCTTGAGGACCTCAAGATATAAGACTGGGAATGCGAAAATTGCAATTATTGCAGACTCTCCGAGACGCCCTCGGCGGACGATCGACCGCAGCTGGAAGTGCTACTTGTCGGATTGCTTCCCGTAGTCCCGAAGCGGGGCGATGAGGCTCGTGAACTCCAGCGGGAAGATGTACTTGGTCGACGGGCTGGCTCCCAGCGCCTTCAGCGTGTCAAGGTACTGTAGGACCATCGTCTTTGAATCTATGCCCTTGGCCGCCGAAAATATCTGGTTCAGGGCGCCCGCGTAGCCTTCCGCCCGGAGCACTGCTGCCTGCCTGTCCCCCTCGGCCCTAAGGATGTTGGACTTCTTTTCGCCTTCGGCGACGAGGATCGAAGCCTCCCTCTTTCCGTCCGCCTCCGTGACGGTTGCCCTCCTCGTCCTTTCAGCGGACATCTGGCGGACCATCGCCTCCTGCACGTCCTGTGGCGGCCGAATCTCCCTGATCTCCACGTTGGTCACCTTAATCCCCCACCTCTCGGTCACCTCGTCCAGCTTCGATCTGAGCACCTGGTTGATCTGTTCCCTCTTGGCCAGGAGCTCGTCGAGGGGGATGTCGCCGACGACCGCCCTGAGCGTCGTGGTGGCAATCCCTATGGACGCACCCTCGAAGTTCTGAACCTGCACCACGCTCTGTGTCGCCTCGGTCACCTTGTAATAGATCAGGAAGTCGATGTCGGTGGGCGCGTTGTCCTTCGTGATGCACGTCTGGTGGGGGACTTCGAGGTATCTCTCCCTGAGGTCGATCTTGTTCACCCTGTTGACGAACGGGAAGATGAACACGACCCCGGGGCCTTTCGCCCCGACGAGCCTCCCGAGCCTGAATACCACGAGCCTTTCGTATTCCCGGATGATCTTGATAGTAGCCGCTATGAGCCCGAGGACCACGATGATGATGAGCGCGTAGAGGACATACCCGGTTATCTCGCCTGTCGTCTGAAGGACCACACCAAGAACAGGATTCAATTCTGCTTTTCTACGACGAGCTCGAGTCCCTTCACTTCTTTAACCTTTACAGCGTCTCCTTTCTTCAACTCCTGGACCGAGGTGACAGTCCACTGCTCTGCTCCGACCGTCGCAACCCCCTTCCCGCCCGGGACAAAGTCGGTCTCCATCCTCCCGACCTTTCCGACCGCCTGGGACGGGTCGTTGACCTTCGGGCGCTTCATGAGTCCCTCCCGTATTGAACGAAGATACAAGCTGGCCACCACGATCCCTACTCCGAGTGCGGTAAGGAGGGCGTAGGAAATTACGGGGACTCCTGTGAAGTTCACGGGAGGAAGAGATGGGTTCGAGGGAGAGCTCGGCGGGAACTGGAAGACCAGGAGGAACCCGACTATGAAAATGATGACACCGATGACCGCGCTGACGCCGTGCTGGGTCTTCACTTCAAGGAAGATGAAGGCCGCTCCTATGATCATCAGAAGCACGGCCAGCGGGGAAGCGCCGAACGCGCCGAGCCCGAACAAGGCCAGCGCGATGAGGACCCCCCCTACCACCGTGAGGACGAGGGTCGGATGGTATATGTCGGCCAATATCGCGAAGACCCCGATAAGGAAGAGGAGTCCGGAGACGTTCGGGTCGCTCAGGACGGATATGACGGTCGAACGGACTCCCGGCGTGTCTATGGGGGTGGAAGCTGGGACCCCGAGCTCCTGGAGGGCGCCTTCGAGAGAGGTGGAGTTGACGCTGCCGTCGACCACGTGGTACCTTACGGCTTCGAGGTCGGTGTAGGAAACTCCTTGGGTGACCATCAGCCTAGTCGCACTGTAGTTCCTGCCGTTGCTTTCCGTCAGGGTCTGCATGTACGAAGCGAACGCCGAGATGTCCTTCCTGAGAGTGCTGTTCTCCTCCCCGGTCGGAATCCCCGAGACTATGGGAGTTGCAGAGCCGATCGTCGTGCCGTGTGCCATGTAGATCCGGTTCGACGCCTGGGCGATGTATGAGCCTGCCGAAAAGGCGAAGCCTCCCGGAGGTGCGACGAGAGTGATGAAGGTCCCTCCCCATGACCGGTAGTCTGAGATGGTGCCTATCATCGACTCCATGCTACCCCCGTCCCCGCCGTTCGTCTGCAGGACGAACACCATGTTCCCCTCGCACGCAGCCTTCGCGTTGGAGACCGCCGACGACAGGAAGTCCGCGGAACCGGGGTCGATGTCAGCCTTGAGGGAGGCTACATAGTAGCCGGGGCCGGGTCCGCACGAAGCATGTACAGGCCCGCTCAGGACGAAAGCGGCCTGAGCGAGGAGCCCGGCCAGAAGACCGAGCGCGAGGGTAACCCTCAGGACTTTCAAGTGGTGGTCGCCCTTCGTTCCGGGATAAATAGTGTTGCGCGCTGTTCTTCGCAGGGAACGGAGACCCCGGGGCCGTTCATCGTGGGCCGGCGACCTTCTTCAGCTGTCCGTTGTACATTCCGAGTATCTCGGCCACGGTGGTCGCGTCCTCCCCCCTCTTGTCATCTCTCACCTTGCCGGTGAACTTCGGGAAGCGGAGCGAGAGGCCTGCCCCGGGCCTGACCCTCCCGATAGCCGCGGTGTGGATGGGGGAAAGTGTCAGCTCGGAGGCGATGACCTCGATCACCAGGTGCGGGCGGAACCACACGTCCGGTTCCATCTTCGCCTCCACATCTGCCGGTCTGACCTTGCTTCCGTAGGGTTTCAACAGCTTCGGAATCCTAGACAGGTCCTCGTCGGTGAAACCCGTTCCGACCTTGGCGACACTCGTGTAGAGCGCGCGTTCCTGGTCGTAGGCCGCGAGCAGGTAAGTGCCATAGCTTCCGGTCCTCCGCCCCTTTCCGTGAAACGCACCAATGACTGCGAGGTCCATGGTGTCGGCTAGCTCGCTCCGATACTCTCGCTTCAGCTTGATCCACGCAAACTCCCTAGCGCCTGCGCGGTAGGGGGACCCTGGGTCTTTGACGACCAGTCCCTCGCACCCGTTCGATATCGCCTCCTCCATGAAATCCTCGATTTCTTGGGGTCTGGAAGACCCCAGAGACGGCACGAGCCTGGTCCTCTCGGTATTCTTGACCACCCGGGACAAGGCCTTCCTCCTCGCAGAATAGGCCTCGCCGGTCACGTCTTTCGTCCCTTCCAGAAGGACGTCGAAGAAGTTGAGGGCTATCGGATACTGAGCCATCGCCTCTTCGACGCCGTACTTCCGCCTCCTGTGCATGAGCTCTTGGAACGGGAGGTATTCACCCGTGTCCGGGTTTACGGCCACGACCTCCGCCTCCAGGATCGCGGCGTCGGGGGCTATGTTCTCCTGCACCAGCCGGACTGCGTCCGGATAGTGCGACGTTATCACTTCCAGCCTTCGGGAAAACAGGACTACGGTCTTGCCGTCCTTGTGAATCTGCAGACGCTCCCCGTCGAGCTTGTATTCGGCCGCGACCTTCTTCTCTCCCATCTTCTTCATGATCGCCTCTGCCGAATCGAGTCTCTCCGCGAGCATCGGCCTTATCGGGACCCCTACCTTCACCCTTATCCTCTGGATACCCGCAGCCCCCTTCGACGCCACGGTCTGGACCACGAAACCGAGGTCGGGATGGATGTTGTACGCCCTTTCCACCTTCGGCCTCTCCTTCCGGTCCCCGAGAAAGGCGAGCGCGGCTGCGTCCAAGACGGTGTAGTCTGCGAGCCCCAGCCTGAGTACCCCGGTCACGGTCCGCATAATGTACTTGGCCTCCAACGGGGAGGCGTCGTTGAGAAGGCTCACGATCTCTTTCTGCTTCGACTCGACAGAGCCCTCCCCGGAGTGGCGTGCGACCTTCATCAGAGAATCGTAAACGCGTCTGAGGGTCAACTGTTCGGAGTAGAGCGTGCCTTGGGACCTCCTGCCGAGGAGGAGTTCCGCCGCGGAGCCGATGTCTCCCTCCTTCACGTATATTTCGCGGGCCTTCTCCGCCGTGGCGCCGCTTGCCGCTGACAGAGCTCGGAGGGCCATCTTCTCCGCGACCCCCAGCTCGACCCCTTCGTAGTCGGGCCTCAGTTTCCCTTGGGTGAGGTATACGAAGCATGGAATCTCGTCCATGGGGACCTTTCTCAGAAACTCGGCCAGGACCCCAGTCATTTGGTTCCTGGAGGAGATCGATTCAATCTTGGAATAGCACTCAGCGACCTTGGAGAATTCCATTGCCAATCCAGATTCGGCCTGCCGCCTTAAAGCCCTCTGGGGTCGTATGGGTCGGATGTTGAACCATTTCTGAGAGCATGGTCCGAGTCACCCCTCTCTCCCAGGACGGACTCCCGCAGGTCGACAGTCGGAAAACCTTAACTCTGAATCCAAGGCGGCCGTAAGGGAAGCTACATGGGCGGGACAAAGAAGAAGTCGCTGGCTTCAATGGAGAAGCAGCAGGAGTCTGCCGACGAACAGAAAGACGCGGCCCAGCCCAAGGGGAAGAAGGCGAAGGAACAGAAAGCAGCGCCGCAACAGCAGAAGAAGCTGGCGTTCCTCCCCCCGAAGATGACGGACGCGGAGATGGTGAAGGCGCTCGCACCGCTGAAGGCCATCACAGTATACACGGCATCGAGGGCGCTGGGAGTAAACGCGTCGATAGCCTCGAATGTCCTCAGGGGCCTCGAATCGAAGCAGATGCTGAAGCGCAGCGGAGGGTTCAGCGGGCACGCGGTCTGGGCAGTTCCCTAGATCACGACGCCAGGAATCACGCTTGCTTGCAGGCTAAGGACTCTGGGGTTTTGCCGCGGTCTGCAGCAGGGTAATCACGTCCCCGGGCCGAATGTTTTCGAGGACCTCGATCCCTGACTCGACCTTGCCGATTGGGTTCAGCGGCCTGTCGCTCGAAGCAGATTTCAGGAAGAAGCACAGGAGCGAGCCCGACGCAAGGAACGCGACGTCCCCCCGCTCGAACGTGCTCCTCGGCTTTTCCACTCCGACCTTCAGCGTCGTGAACATCGTCACCATCTGCGCCTGTCCGGTCGCGCGGCCCTGAATTGGAAGCTCCCTCGCTAGGGCGTTGACCGTCAGCGGGGCCAGGTGGCGGAAGACAGAGACCTTCGCTTCGCCTTTGTCCCTGACCTTCGCCGTGCAGTCGAGTTTTGAAACCGAGCCTGCGCCGTCATCCGGGGATGACATATGTCCCGCCCCTGGCGGATGCCCTATTATGCACTTCCGCGATTTGGTCGGAAAACCTTATCAGACGACCGAAGCGGGCGAGGTCAAATCTGAGGCTCTGTTTTGGCTCCCGCAAAGACAGTGAAAAAGGCCAGGCAGCCTTCATTGACCACTTTTGAGGTGAAGATCGGCCCTCCAAAGCTGACAAGGTTCGAGAAGGCGAGGATAGTGGGAGCCCGGTCGCTGCAGATAGCGATGGGGGCGCCGGCGTTCATACCCCTGGAAGGGGCCTACCGCGGGCCGATAGACATCGCCACCGCGGAGCTCGAAAAGGACGCTCTCCCGATTTCCATCCGCCGCTCTCTTCCGAATTCGATAACCCAGGACATTCCGATAAAGGCGCTTATCAACTAGGCGGGTTCCTGGCGGGGCCGTGCGGACGGGAGTCCTCGTGACAGGGTCTGTCCCTGGCGAAGCGGCAGCCATCCTCTCCGGTTACGACGTCTACGAAGTTGGAGCTTCGGAAGACGTGGTCGGGAGTTGCGAGGTGCTCATGGCTTGGCCCTCGAGAGTGGAAGCCGGGCTGATCGGGAAGATGACCAGTCTAAGAATGGTCCAGTCGCTCTCTGCAGGGGTCGACGCCCTGCCACTTGCCGCAATCCCCGATACTGTGGAGGTCTTTTCGAACGCAGGCGCCTATACCGAACCGGTGGCTGAGCACGCTTGGGGCCTCCTGCTGGGTCTCGCCAAGGGGGTGCAGACCAGGAAGCAGCGCACGATACCAAGGAAGCTGAGGGGGCGGACACTCCTGGTGGTGGGGGCAGGTGAGATAGGCTCCGAAGTGGCGATGCTCGGGAAGTCGCTCCAGATGAGAATCATAGGGGTCTCCCGGTCTTTCAAGAAACCGGAGCTCTACGACGCCCGTCATCATCCGTCGGACCTGAAGAACGTCATAGGGTCGGCGGACGCGGTCGTCCTCTCGCTCCCGCTTACGAAACAGACCAGGGACCTCATCGACTACGACACCCTTGCGCGGTGCGGCCAGAACGTGCTCGTGGTGAACGTGGGCAGAGGGGAGACGGTCGTCGAGGAGGACCTGATCCGTTGGCTCAAGGAAAGGCCCGGAAGCAGGTACGCGACCGATGTCTTCTGGAAGAGGGAAGGGAAGGAGGTGTTCGACACCCTTGCGTGGGAGCTCCCGAACTTCGGGGGGACACTCCACAACTCAGGGGTGCCGCTGGGCGAGACCCTGACAGTCCCGTTCGTGCGCGCTGCGCAAAACGTGCGGAGGTTCCTCGAGACGGGAGAAGCCGCAAACCGCGTCGACCTGGCCGATTATCTGTAGTCTCGGGCCGTCCGGGCACTATAGCGTTATATATCTCGTGGCACGGCCGTGCCGAATACACACACATGCCTAAGAGAAAATCCGACTCAACGGAGACAGAGGAACACAACTCTGGAACACAGAGCACAGCGCAGATGCAGCAGGCCCCTGCACCCATGCAGAGGACCTCTCCATCGAACCACATCTTCGTCGGCAAGAAGCCAGTGATGAGCTACGCGATGAGCGCCCTCATCCAGCTTACTCAAGCCGGTGAGATCGTGGTGAAGGCGAGAGGGATGGCCATCGGCAGGGCAGTCGACGTGGCGGAAATCGTCACCAAGAGGCTCGGCAACGGCCAGTTCCAAGTCAAGAACATCGGCATCAACACCGAAGTTGTTGGCGAAGGCGCTGAGATGAGAAACGTCTCCTCGATCGAAATAGTCGTCGGCAAGTAGAAACAAAACCATCATTCGAGTCTGGAGGTCTGAACTCGCTAGCGTGAGCTGCGGACGTAGCCGCGGCAGAGCGCCAGTTTGGCCTCCCTGCTCATCTTTTTCAAGGAAGCCTCGCGCCTGAGCGCATCCAGGCGGCCCTTCAGCCTCTGGAGATAGACCATCTTGACGGGGGCTCTCCCCATGGTGTACCTCCCTCCCTTCCCACGGTTGTGTTCCTTCACTCTCCTCTCAGGGTCGGTCGTGTAACCTGTGTAGAGGGTGCCGTCTGAGCACCTGACGACGTACACGTAGTGGGAATTCATCGCGTACCTTCACGCGAAGCCGCCTATTATCGTTCGAGGGACGGCAGGAAACAGATTACTTGCACCCTGATTGACGCACGGCCGATGGGCCGGTGGGGCTGGGTCGGGTGGGGGGCCTCGTTTTCGATCTGTCTCGCTCCTGTCTACTTCGTGGAAAGACTCACTAACCTGTTTTTCCTGGACGGCAATCATCTCTACGGCACGATGTCGGGGCTTCGGACGGAACTGTTCGTGGCATCAATCCTATTAGCGGGCGTGGCATCCGGGGCGATACAGCGAAGCCTGCTGCGCGCCTCCTCGTCCGTGATCGCTGCGATGGGAGCATTCTTCCTGTTCGTGTACTGGCTCTGCGACCCGAGGATATGCTACAGCACGGGGATCGACGGCCTTGAACCTCTGAGGATGGGCATCCTGCTGGGAGCAATCGGGGTCTGCGGGGCATCACTGGGGCTGGCCATCCGGCGACAGCCAGAACCTGTCCGGTCTAGAGTCCTCTCGGCTTTCTGCGCCCTACTGGCTGTCGGATTCTACCCGATGGTATTCACGATGGCAGGCACGAGGCTAATGGGAGACCTGCATCCCTGGGCACCCTTCGCCGTCATGTTGCTCCAGTCATGGTGGACGGCTTCGACGGTTGCACGGTCCACGAGCCGTAGGACAGGCCTGGCGGTCACGATGGCAGGCTGGGCGGCGCTGGCGGCCATCTCCGCGGGCATGGCTTCATGGTACTTGCAGGAGGTGGCCACTGGGTTCCTGCTCCTGTTCGTCGCCTCAATGCTCGGCGCCCTGTTCGGAGCACTGAGGGGCGGCGTAGGCGTCCGCAGAATTGCGGATGCGACCCGGTCGAGGGCTCCCGTCATCATAGCGGTGGGGCTCGTGCTCGTCATGACCGTCGGGATAATTCCCGACGCTGTGAACGGCCTCGAGCCAGACACGTCGGGAAGGTTCACGGGACCTGTCGTCGGGACCCCAGTCTACGCCGGCGGGTACATGGATTCCCCCCTGGGATATTCGCACGGCGTCGCCGTCAACGTCAGCTTCGCGGGGACAGGCCTCGCAGCGATACAGCCCGACAATTTCATCGCGGCTGGGATCGGTGCGCACTCCCCAGGATGCTGCGTGGACGGGATCGACTACGGGTACAGGTTCGACCTTTACCTCTTCCACAACGGCACCATGGCGGCTGCGGCTTCCGCGTGGGAAATCTGCGACCACAACGCGGCCTGCGGCGGGCACCCGTGGAAGTTCCTGATGTTCGATGAGGAGAAGAGCATCGGACGGTTCGACGGAATCACACCCGTCTACCTGAGGATGGTCTGGGTCGGAAGGACCGTGGTGTGGTCGTATGCGATAGGAACCGGCGGGGCCGCAAGCTTGTCGTCGTTCGTCTCACCGGATGCCGAGAACGCCTACTTCAACCTGGGAGCTCTCGGGGGGTTCTCCGCGTTCTGGAACCAGGGGGGGAGCTACTTTCTGCAATTCGGGGTTTCAAGCAGATACCCGATAGGAAACACAGGCTGGAAGGTGTACTTCGACTGCCCGGCGTTTCTTGCCTGGTCCGGCAGCGTCTACCCGGGTTGGACGTGTATCCAGCGAGCCAAGACATTGCAGGGGGACCAGTCGTTCTGGAAAGCGCTCTGGAGGTGGGGAGAACCATACCCCAGCGTAGTCGAGCAGACGTACGGGAACTATGCGGTGTCCTTTTCCTACTCGCCCACTCGGACGATGCAGAGCTTCGAAAGGCTCTGGTAGGAATTCGGCGGGACGGCAATGCACAGCGGGAGCATCGCCGACGTGCACCAGGAGCGAAGAAAACGGGATAATCTTTTTAAGCGATTTTTCTACGGGACTCGTTAACAAAAAGTTGGTTGGTACACGTACCCAACCCGTCTCACGCGAGGGGGTTGCTTCGCCGAAATTCGCCGATGCGGATCTCCAAAGCCTAGCGGAAAAGTACGGAACCCCATACTTCCTGATAGACGAGCTGACCCTCAGGGGGAAAGTGGGGGAGGTCGAGCGGGGGTTCGCCGACTTCAAGGGCCTCTTTAGGGTCGCGTACTCCGTCAAGGCGAACTTCAACCCGTCCGTGATACGGGCGTTTGCGAGCGAGGGGATCATGTTCGACCTTACCGCCCCGAGTGAGCTTCACTTCATACTCAAGTGCGGAGGGTCACCCGAGAGCGTAATCTATACCAGCATCACGGAGACGTACGCAGAATACGAGACCGTCCTGCAGAGCGGGGTGCGGAAGGTGGTGGTTGCGAGCTACAACGGCCTTCTGAACCTCGCGGAAGCGGCGGCGAAGACCGGGAAGACAGTCAGCACGATGATCAGGGTAAATCCCGAGGTGCACGTGCACGCCGAGCTGAGAGGTTCGATGGGGCACGGCAAGTTCGGGCTGCGGTTCGAAGGGCCCAGCACCGACACCGCGTTTCAGGCACTGAAGAAGGTCCTGTCGACGCGCTATCTGAAGTTTGAAGGCTTCCATTTCCACCTGGGGAGCCAGATCGAGGACCCGTCGTGCTACGGCGAGGCCTTAGACAAGCTCGAAGGGTTCATCCTCGACTCCAGGAAACGACTGGGTCACTTCGATGTGAACACGATCGACATCGGCGGAGGACTCCCGTCATCGTACGGGAAGAGGGTCCAGACCCCGAAGGACCTCGGGGGCAGGCTGGTGGGTAAGCTCAACAGCCTCATCGAAAGCATAGGCAGTCGATACACGCTGGTCGCCGAGAGCGGAAGGTACCTGACAGCAGAATCGACGGTCCTCGTATCGAGGGTGGTCAACGTCAAGAACTTCGGGGAGACGAAGTACGTCTATGTGGACGCAGGATACCACCTCCTCCCTGACGCAGCACTGCTGAGGCACGAGTATCCGGTCGAAGTCGTCCCTGCGGGGAAGCTGAACGGGCACAAGACGGTACTGGTCGGAAGGCTCTGCGACCCCTTGGACATATTCCCGACATCGAGCAGGTCCAGGCTCGCTGGCGCGGAGGTTGGCAAGCTGGTGGTGTTCAGGGAAGTGGGCGCCTATTCTATCGTGATGAACATGCCCTTCCACAGCCAGCCGAGGCCCTATGTCCTGATGCGGGACGGGAAGGGCGCCTATGCCGTGGCGCGCAAGGGCCAGGATGTGGAGACTCTGTTCATGGATGAGGGGGGCGACTGCCTCCCGAACTGAAATACCCCCGCTTCCCCGTAGAAGGCTTCCCGTCGTAGTGAATTGGCAGCGCAAGACTTCGCGACCAGAGACGGCAGGGTAGTCCGGCTGCGCCCGCTCAGGAACTCGGACCTTGATTCGCTATTCGTATTCGCGAACAAGCTAGCGGAAGAAAAACGAGTCAACCCCGACCTCGGGGTGGTCTCTTTCGACCGCAGGATGACGCGGGAAAGCGAACAGGAGTTCCTCGACGAGACCATACGAGACTGCAGGACCAGGAACGGAGTCAGCGTAGCCGCCTTTGCTGGCGGAAAGATGGTCGGCAACTGCGACGTCACCCGCAGGAGGTTCAAGGACGTGAGGCACACTGGAACCCTTGGAATAGTGATACTGTCCGAGTATCGCGGGGTGGGGCTCGGCGAGGCCATGATCCGGAGGGCCCTGTCCGAGGCAAAGTCGCTCGGAGTCTGGCTGGTCGAGCTGGATGTCTTCTCGACTAACCGGCGGGCGAGGGCGCTCTACAGGAAGATGGGATTCAGGAAGTCGGGGGCCGTTCCTATGAAGATCAAGAGGAACGGGGTGTTCACCGATTCCGTGAACATGTACGCTCGACTTGACGTCCACTGATACAACGCGGACGGGACGTGAGGGTCCCCAGATGACGTTTGAGGCCGTGGCGGGGCCTACGCCATTAAGAAGTGCCTCTGGTCACTGAAGACCTCCAGAGAGCCTCAGGAAGAACGTGAACCGGGAGCCGGCCCCTGCCGCAAGAAAGCGCCCAGGACTTCCCTGCCCATCAGTTGACCCAGAGAGCCCTTTCGCGCGTTCCTCTCGGTGAAACGCATACCGTCTCCTTTGCCGCCTCGCCTCAGCATCAGGGGAACGGGGTCGGCCGAGTGCCTCTTCAGGGTGCAGGGAGTGGAATGGTCGCAGGAAACCCCCAGACCGAGCCCGTCGGAAATGGATGCCACCTTAGAAAAGAAGTCGCGGTCTATCGACTCGATGCTCCTCTTCTTCCCGACCGCATCCCCTTCGTGCCCGAATTCGTCGGGGCCCTTGATGTGGACGTAGACAAGCCTACCCTCCTTCAATTCCCTGGCGAACTGAGCGGCCTTGAGGGCCACGTCGTTCCTGTCCGCCACCGTAACCATCTTCATGCCCAGGAGCTTCGCGATCCCGACCTCTGCGGGCATTTCGACGAGGGCAGTCCCCGTCACACCGTACCGCTCCTTGAACGGTCTGAGGTCCGGCAGATGGTCTCCTGCGTCCCGGAGGAGGATGGAGTTGGCCGGTAGCCTCCCTGAACGGATCCGGTCGGCATTGACCCGGCTCGACGAAAGCAGCCTGAGCGCCTTTTCGGTGAACTCGTTGACGATGGCAGCCGCCCTCTTCGCGCCCGGAGATTCTCCCTCCGGTAGACACTTCATGATCACGTCCTCCTTTCCGGTCTCTTTCGCCGCACCGAAACCTCCGACCTTCGCATATGCAGGGTCGGTGTTGGATATCTCGGCGCTCAGGGGCGCTTCTCCCCTGATGAGGAGGACTCCCCTGTAGGCCACGGTACTCTTGAACTCGAACGTCGCCCCCTTTAACCTGATCCCGTTGACCTCCTCCGCGATTGCGCGGGCCTCAACGTCCGTCAGGTTCCTCCCGGCCCTCCTATCGATTATCTTCCGCCCCGAAACAGAGGCGAGGTTGGCTCTCAGCGCCAGGTCTCCGTCGCGTACGAGCATCCCCGAGCCCACCGCCTCGACTACACCTCTCCCCGGGTACCCCTTTCCGAACGAGTACCCGAGCATGTTGAACACCGCGATGTCCGACTCGGGAGCCACCCCCTTCTTCACCGTGACGACCGTTCCGAGCCTGGAGCCCCCGGCCAGCAGGTCCAGGTGCGGGGTGTACGCCGCCTCAAGCGGAGTGGTGTAGTTCAGGCTCGGGTGCGGGAGGTCTCCGCAGCCGTCGAGGAGGACGTATCCGAGTTTCAACTTCCCCGCAGCGGCTGGGGGGGACTGATTATCTTTCTTTCTCCAAATCCTAATATCATGACCGAGGGCGTGCCAGCCCGCATGGTCGAGATCCGCAAGGACTACTTCACAGATAAGCTCTCGATAATCCTTCCAGACAGGGGCCTGAAACCAGGACAGGTCATCCCCCAGAAGCAGGAGAAGTGCAACTACTGCTCCGGGAACGAGGACCTGACCCCTCCCGCGGACCTCGTGCTGGTGAAGAGGGGGGACACCCTGCTCAAGCAGACAGATTCAGAAGGTGACGTGGTCAAGAACTGGTCGGTCAGGATCTTTCCTGCCAAGAACCCGCTCGTCACCCCCAACGCCCCGCCCTCTTACGGAGAGTCGCCTCACTACAGCGAGCCCGCCGTCGGGTACCACTACGTACTCGTCGCCACCCCGAAGCACGACCAGCCATTCTCGAAGATCGACACGGAGCAGTGGACGAACATACTTGCGTCGCTACAGGACAAGGTGAGATGGCTCTATTCGCAGAAGGGGGTCAGCTACGTGCTGGTCTACGTCAACAGCGACGAGAAGGGTACCCCGACCACGATTCATCCCTCGATACAGATCGTCACCACCCCGAGGGTACCTCCGTCGGTAGAGGAAGAGGCAGAGATGGTGCAGGCGTCGCTGAACGACCTAGGCATCTGCCCGATGTGCCAGGTGGTGGGGACCGAGACGGGGGGACCCCGGCAGATCCTCGCCACGGATTTCTTCATTTCTTTCGCCCCCTGGGTCTCCACGCACAGCTTCGAGTTCTGGATTTACCCGAAGAGGCACATGACGAGCATCTTGAAGCTCACACAGAAGGAGATGATGGACCTCGCGCTGATGCTGAGGTCGACCCTGGGGGGGATGGCCAAGGCGCTCGGCACTCAGGAGTTCATAATGGTGTTCCACAGCTCGTCTGAGAAGAAGACCACGAAGCAGATCCACTGGCACATCGAGGTGTACTCCCGGAAGCCCCAGTGGACCGGCCTTGAGCTCGGCGGTGGGATCTACGCCAACGAAACGCCGCCGGAGTCGGCCGCCCAGCTACTCGGGGCGAACGCGAGGAAGGAGCTGGCCCAGCTCGTGGGCATCAAGTAGTCAGAACTTCTTTAGCCGCTCGATCAGGCGGACCGGGAACGGGTCCCTCCCGAGGCCGATTGCCACATAGTAGGAGACCATATCAAGGATGTAGACCATCGTGACGATCTCCGACAGGCTAGACTTTCCTCTCCCCCTGACCTCTGCTGGGGACTTCCCCGCCTTGGCGAGCAGCCTGGACATCGCGTCGGTCCTGGCAGCGTCCCTCTTGTCCTCCTCTGAATGCCTGAGAAAGACTGGGCGGAAATCGACAGACGGGTCCTCCCAGGACTCAACGTCGTTGTGGAATGCGTCAGGAATGATGTCGAAGTGGGCATGCTTCTTCGCATTTTCGTTCAGGACGTTCTTGAACCTGATCCCGACCCCTCTCGTCACCCTCGAGCCGTAGATCACCGGGGTCCCGTTCATAAGCCGCAGAGCAAGAGCCTTCGATGGGTTGGTACTGGCGGGGGAGTCGACACCGATGTCCTTCCAGGTCGAATTCATCTCGCTGAAGCTCTCTCGCGCGTCCTCCGCGCACCTGAGGCCCATTCCATCGTTGAGGAGAGAGAGGCAGGCGAACACCATGAAGGGGAGGTTGTACCGCGGCGCAAGGACTCTGGGCATCGCCACGTGCGGAACTTTGCGCTTCTTCGCCTCCGCCTGAAGGGTCCCGCCCGACGACATCGAGACAACGGTCGCGCCCCTCGCGACGGCTTCTTTCATCATCCTGATTGTCTCCTCAGTCTGGCCTGAGACGGAGCAGGCGATCGCAAGAGCGTCGCCGAGGTCCCCTGGGGGGAGCTGCCCCTTGAACACGGATAGCTGAGCTCGGCCCCGCCCGGCCAGCCAACTCGCGAGTATGTCCCCGCCCGCTGCCGAGCCCCCCATTCCCATGACGAAGGCCCTGCGGAATTCGAGGCGCCGAAGGTCCGCCTTCGACCCGAACCCCATACGGGCCATCTTCGGCCACTCAGCGTACGCGCTGTAGACGCCTCTGCGGTCCGTTTTCAGCATTTGCGCTCTTGAAAATGGGTCTGCCAAGGCGTGTCGCTCGTTTGTGAAGGCGACGGGCGACCGTGCCTCGCTTTAAGCTCGACTACGTGGTGAACGCGAACTGGCCCGAAAGCGATCCCGGCGGCAACCCGGGGGCCCTCAACGGATGCTCCCCTTCTTGACCCGCGCGGCCCGCCTCTCCTTGGACGTGCCGCGGAACGATAGTCTGACGAGCTTTTCCTGCTTCCTGGTAAGGGCGAGTCCCCGTCTCTCCATCATCCTCCTCTGAGTTTCAAGGACGGATTCGAGGTAAAGCTCGACCAGCTTGCCTGCGTCGCCGTCGTAGAAGGTGAAGCTGGGAACGTTTTCCCGGGCGAGGCCTGTCACTTGGCTCCCGGTCCCCACAGTCTTTCCGGCAAACACCAGAGCCCCTATCGAGACCTTGGTCATGTCGCCTAAGGCAGGACCCAGCTTCAGCATCCCGGAGTCAACCCGCTCCTTTCCTGTGTCGACCCTGACGTTGCCGTAGGTGTTCTTCAAGTTGCTGAACGTGCTCCCCGCGCCAAGGTTGACCCACTCCCCCACGTACGCATCGCCCACGTAGCCGTGGTGGGCCTTGTTGGTGAAGGGCGAGATTATCGAGTCCTCGACCTGCCCGCCGATCTTGCACCCACCGAACACTGACGTCCCCCCGCCTATCAGGGCGGAGTAGAGCTTGACCTTGGGCCCGACATAGCAGGGTCCCATCAGTCTGGAGAAGCTTTCGACCGAGGCGCCTCTGTCGACCACGATCGGGCCGATCCTCCCGTCTAGGGTCACATGCTTCTCCACTTCGGCGTCTCCGTGAATCCGGAGGTTGGAGCGAGGCCCCTTCACCTCGACCTCGCTCGGCACCGCAAGGGGGTCTTCGAATGTCTCGGCCTGTTCGGCGACGGCGATGCCGTTGTTCTCGACGAGGCTCCAGAATCCCGAAAACAGCATCCCCGGAGGGGCGGCCATCCTCTCCACCCCCTTTGTCGCAGAAGCTCCCCGCCTTGCGGTAAGGATCCCGGGCTCCAGGCGTGATGCGTTGAACCTCCCTGCGACGAGGCTGAGCCCCGAATAGCATGCGAACTGTGCCTTTCTCGCCGTCAGCGAAAGGAGCGTCTTCCCCGGCCTTGCCCGGGCGTTCACGAAGAGCGCCTGGCCCGGGATGTCGTCGTTGTACTCCCTTCCAATCTCCTCCTTGGTCGACTCAGCCAGCTGCTCCCTCCCCCAAAGCGAAGCCTCCCCCGCCTCCGTCGTGTTCTCCAAGGTCGATTCCAGCAGGGTCTTGGTCCCCCATCGGAGGCGGCTGGTGTGCCTCATCAGCGCGGGAGGGCCGAAGGACTCCCATCCCTCGTCCTCGAACAAGACCACTTTCAGGGCTAGACCACCTTCCCGATTTTCTTCATGAACTGCTCGTTCGCGTCCTTGTAGGACTTCCTGTCCCCGATGTCCAGAAACTCCCCCTTCACCCTGATGGCGTACAACCGTGACCCCGACTTCTTGGCATGCTCGAAGGTCTCGCGCATCCCCCACATCTTCCTCGAAGGGATGAAGCGGAGGAAGCTCTTCTCCATGACGTAGCACCCAACGTTGATGAAGCCCGATATCGTCGGCTTCTCCTTCCACTCCGTGAGCCGGCCCAGCCTGTCCGTTTCCATGAATCCGTACTTCATCTCCGTGCTGTAATTCATCAGGACCATCGTGGCCTCCGCCTTCTTCTTCTCGTGGAACGAAAGCGCCTTGCGGAGGTCGAACTGCAAGAGGGCGTCCCCGTATAGGCAGACGAACCGGTCGCGGATCTTCGCTTCAGCCGCCTTCAGCTGCCCAGCGGTCCCCAGCGGGTGGGGGGACGTCGCGTACTCGACCGTCATGTCCCACTCTGACCCGTCCCCGAAGTATTCCTGGACCATCTTCCCAAGGTACCCGGTCGATATCACGACGTCGTCGACCCCGTTGTGCTTCAGCCAGTCGAGTATGTGTTCCAGTATCGGTTTGGGGCCGACCGGGAGCATCGGCTTCGGGAGAAGAAAGGTGTAGGGCCTCAGCCTGGTCCCGAAACCTCCCGCCAAGACTACCGCTTGTATGTGTTTACTCTGACTCAGGAAACTGTCGCCTGGGGCCGAAGCTCGCCAACTCGTCCTTATACGCTTCGTCAGTCCCAGAGAGAATGCACGGGTCGACGACCAGCCCCCTGACCCCCTGCCCCACGACCTTTGCGATGTCGGAAGATGTCAGTCTCTTTTGGGTCCTCAGAAGTACGGGGCTGGATGATAGGGCGCAGATCACCCCGACCGTCGCATAGTCGAGGGTGCTGAAAGGGGTCCCCCGGCCCTGAGGCGGGACCGTAGCCATGTCGATGGCTTGGACCCCGTCCATCTGAGACAGCTGTTTCACCTGTTCGAGGATGTAGCCCGTCGAGATCGCGGCGAGCTTCTTCAGCCTCGTGTCGGAAAGGAGGAACATCGGCATCTGGTGGGCGTACATCTCGACGAACCCGAACTGGCTCGACATGATGCGCTCCCAGTACTCCTCCGTCATCACCTTCCCTCCTCCGATGGATATGCCGCATGGTATCGAAAGGGTCGAGATGACGTCGTTGATGTAGACGTCGTGGAGGTCGTAGCTCCCGAAGTGGCTAGGATGGGAACCCTCGTCCCCGTCTATGTTGAGCAGGACGGCGTCGGCCCCGGCCTCCTCGGCCTGGACCGCCAGGGAGGTGCTGTTCTTCGGGAGGCTGGCGATCATTGAATAGAGTCCGTCGCGCGGCATCACTTCGAAAGTCCTGCGGAGCTGCGGCGCTGCCTCCAACGTGTTCGGCGTGTAAGTGCCCTCCCCACCTTAGAAGCGGGGTGCTCAAATGTGGATGACGATGATATGAATTCTAGTTAACGGGTGAGCTCCTTCGAAACGAGTCTAGGGTCCAGAAGAGAGGTGTTGAGCGCTACGTCCCGGGGACCCAGACCGTGATTCCAAGTATGAGGAATATCAGGGTCAGATACGGGCTGGTGAACTTGAAGAGGGTCCAGGCTGTCTCGCGCCTGCCGTCGATGGCAAGCTTCGCGCTGTAGGTCAGGACTATGGCCCCCAGCGCCGTTGCCGACAACGCGTAGTAGATGCTCGGGCTGAAGAAGACCAGAGCAAAAGAGAAGACGGCGAGCAGTGCGCTCGTTCCTGCCACGCAGATCGACGCTATTCTTTCTCCGAAGACGACCGGGAGCATCGGAATCTTCGCCGCTTCGTAGTCGGCCTTGCTGAATATCGCAAGGCTCCAGATGTGCGTGGGTATCCATACTATCACCAAGGCAGACATGTAAGCGGCTATCGGGGTCACGGTATTGGCCGCGGCGGAGTACCCCACGAGGACGGGCATCCCCCCGGAGATTCCCCCGAGAATGATGTTGAGCCAACTCCGCCTCTTGAGAAGAAGCGAGTAAACCACTACGTTGTCGACAAGGCCCACCAACATGAAGGCAGAGGAAAGCGGGTTCAGCAGGAAGAACGGGATAGCGACCGAGAGGGTCGCCATCGTAAGCCCGAATGCCAAAGCGTTGCGGGGGGCGATCTCCCCACTCGGGATGGCACGCTTCATGGTCCGTTTCATGATGCCGTCGATGTCCCTGTCATGGTAGTTCGTCAACACGTCGGCGGAGGCGCTGCCGAGGGTCAGGGCTGTGACGCAGATGACGATCGGAACGGTGGCCACCACCGTGCCGGGGGTCTCCTTGTATCCGACAAGCATGGCGATGAACCCAGTGAAGACCAGCAGCCCCCAGATCCTCGGCTTGGTAAGCCGCCAATAGTTCGAAATGGTCCTCTGAAGAGGCAATCGGCCGCGCTGTCTGAGTCGCGCATAAAACGCTATTGCTGGGTACCCGCTTGGCCCATTCGAAGGACGGGAGGGCGGAAGAAGGAGTTGGGGCAAGACAAGTCGCCGTGCGAGTCAGGAACGGGTCGAGCCGGAGGCTCGAACCGGA
Organism: Nitrososphaerota archaeon; assembly: GCA_016200045.1. Classification (GTDB taxonomy): domain Archaea; phylum Thermoproteota; class Nitrososphaeria; order Nitrososphaerales; family Gagatemarchaeaceae; genus UBA183. The sequence continues at coordinate 104,526 of JACQFN010000002.1, forward strand.
TGGCGAAGGCACCCCCAGGCCATGAATCGTGGAATGAAAGCGGACCATCCGAGTGTTGGACGAAGTCCGAATTACCTCTAACCCTTTAAATAAAGGACACAGGTTCGCAAGATTGGAAAGATATGGCGTTCGACGCGCTTGAGATAATAGTCATCGGAGTCATACTGGTGGTGATTTTCCTCTGGGGACCGTCCAAGATCCCAGAGCTCGCCCGGGCGCTCGGGAGGGCGAAGAAGGAGTTCGACACAGCTTCAAAAGAGGTCGGGAGCTCCCTGTCAATGGACTCGGGCCCTCAGCCGGCGGCACCTAAAACCGGGGATCAGGTCCTGGTGGAGACAGCAAGAGAAATGGGAATCAGCACGGAAGGAAAGACCAGAGAGCAGATTTCACGAGAGATCGTGGAAAAGTCCGGCAAGAAGTAGGTCTCCGACGGAACCGTTATCTTACACGTAGATTCCGGCGGTCATCGTTTTGTCTGGGGGGTTGAGGCTCGCGGAGCATCTAGACGAGCTCCGCAGGCGGATGAAAGTCGTCTTCATCAGCCTGATCGTGGCGGTCCTTCTGGTCTTGCTCCTCCCCCTGAGGCCGTGGGAACTTTTCAGCCTCACGACTATCTATTACGCCACGCCCGTCTCGCTGTTCCTGCAGGGTGTGGTCCACGATACCCTTCCGGCAGGCTGGGCGCTCATCCCGCTCACGGTGGGCGCACCCCTGGAAGTGCTGCTGTACGCTTCGCTGATTCTGGGCCTGGCTGTCGACATGCCCGTGATCTCGTACGAGGCCTACCGGTTCGTGGACCCTGCACTCAAGCCCGAGGAGAAGGCGACGATCTATCCCGTGATCATTTCTGCCACGGTCCTCTTCCTGGTGGGGATTCTGTTCGGCTACTTCGTCCTCGCGAGGTTCATTTTCGTCGCCATGGCCCCGTTCTACACCGCTGTCGGGCTGACCCCCCCGTATTACATCGCCGTCTCGGACTACTACTCGATCGTCTTCCTCAGCGTCCTGTTCAGCGGTGGAGCGTTCACGAGTCCGGTCTTCGTCTTCCTTCTCATCAAGTTCGGGGTGGTTTCGCCGAGGTTCTTCCGTAAGAACAGGGTGCTCATCTGGGGGGTCGCATATGCTGTCACGGCCTTCGTCACCCCGGACGGCGGCCCGATCCTCGACCTGATACTCTTCGTACCGGTGATCGTCCTCCTCGAAGCCGCTGTCTTGATCGGGAAGAGATATGCACCTGCTCCGACCGAGAGCCGCCTGCCCAGATGCAGGTTCTGCGCAGGGGAAATCGGGCTCCCTGCGCTTTTCTGCCCCAACTGCGGGAAGGGCCTTGCCTGAGCGGGGACCCTACTTCTTTCCTGGCTTCCTCTTGGCCTTTCGGAGGGCTATGTCGAAGTCAGATACGAGTATCTCTATCTCGTCCCCTTCCTCCCACCCGAACCCCTCAAGAATGGGCTTCGGGATTGTCAACTTTACGCTGTTTCCCGTCTTGCCGAGTCTGACCCTGAACAACAGGGGCACGCGGCGGCCGAGTAATGACGGCCGTATAGACCTTCGTTTTGTGAACGAAGAGTTGACAATTAGTCAACACCCTCAACCCTGAGGTCGTAAGTATCTAGGTAATTATCCCCGTAATCGGCATGGGTTCAGGCGGGAGAACTGTCGTTTTGTCACAGAAAATTAGTTGGAAGGACTTCGGCGTGCGTCTGGACGACCTCGAAGAAAAGCTCGACGATAGCATCTAGCTACTGTTCGGACGAAGGCGGTCAGCTCGGGCGCGGGGCATAGACATGCTACCTGCCTCGTATCTGACAGAGGGGCTTATCTAGGGGCGTCCGCATTCATAGTCGTCTGATTTGGCTGGAACCACGACCAACAGGCGGGCCCTTGCATCCGCGAAGGAGTTCGACGCCATCTTCAAGATGGTGAAGGCCGCGGTGGAAGGGTCGCTGGGAGAACACCGGGCGGGTCTGACCCTCGTCCTGGGAGACATCCCGAACAATGTGGGCGCCTACCATGAGATGGGGTCGAACGCCATCGTGATGAACAGGAACGTCCTCAGGGTGGTCGAGAGGCTTTCGAAATCCCGTTCCAGGCGAAACTCCTACGTCTTCATGATTCTCCTGCACGAGTACCTTCACAGCCTCGGGTACACGGACGACCGCAAGGTCAGGACCCTGGGGAAGAATATCGCGTCGGAGTACCTAGGGGGGAGGCACATTGCCGGAGAAATGGCGGTAAAGCCGCTCGACTCGTTCTTTCCGGGCTTCGGCAGGTACTCGTCCTTCAGGGACAATCGAGAATACGAAACCGTGAGGAGGTTCGACTCGTCGAGCACTCCTTACATCGCGTGACTTCCCAAGTCTTATAACAAGTCCGCCGACGGGGCGGCAGTCGCGTTGAAACGGAGGTTCGCGATAATCGGCGGGCTTGGCGTCCTCGCCGTCACCTACGCTTACGCCTATTTCTTCTCTGGGTACCCTGAAGCCAAGGAGCTCCCCCTCCTAACCCTCTACACCCTTGCTCGCATCTCCATTGTCTTCCTTATCGCGACCGGGTTCGGAGTCGCCGTCGGGGTCCTGGCCGGCACGAACCGCACGGTAGGGAGGGTCATCATCCCTGTCTTCGACGTTCTTCAGAGCATCCCCGTCCTCGGGTACTTCCCCTTGCTCCTCGTGACCCTGGTCCTCGCATTTCCCGGCCTGGTCGGGAGAGAGCTTGGGTCCATGGTCATGCTTTTCACTGCCATGGAGTGGAGCATCTTCTTCGGGGTGGTAGGAGCGATCAAAGGGGTCCCCTACACCGTCCAAGAGGCCGCAAGAGGCTTCGGGCTGAAGGGAAGGTCGTACTTTAGGAACATAATCGCGCCCGCAATCGTCCCCGCTCTGCTTTCTGCCTCAACGCTAGCGTGGAACGACGGATGGACCTTCGACGTGGTCTCGGAGTTCGCCTCGTACGGCAACGTCCAATACGCTGTGAGTGGGTTAGGGTCTTTCATCGAACGTGCGAGCTCGGGGTTGTACCCGGACCTCGCCGCGGCGTGGCTGGGGCTTCTGGTCATGGGGGAGGTCGTGATAATCACGAACCAGCTAATCTGGCACCCACTCTCCGACAAGGTCGCCAAACACAGCGCCCACCTAGGGCTCCACGTGCCGGAGAGGATCTTTCATCCGTTCAGGGCCGCTGCCGGGCAGAGGAGGCGAGTATTCGGCCTCAGGTTCAGGGTCGAACTCCTGAACCGGGCCCGCGTAAAGTACGGATTCAGCACCAAGCTGATGGCAGGCGTATTCCTCGCAGGGCTGGCAATCATCGCGGGGACGTTCACGCTCTCCGACGTAGTTCCTGAGTTTTCGGTGGTGGGGGATGCCCTCGAAGGGCTGAACCTGGCAGCCTTGCCAATCGACGCTTTGCTTACGCTGGCGAGAATGACTGTGGTGTATCTCGGATGCCTTCTACTTTCACTGGCGGTCGCCCTCTACGTAACTCAGAGAAGGTCCGCAACGAAATACTTCTATGCGGTCTATGACGTCGGGAGGGCGGTCCCTTACCTCGCGCTATTTCCGCCTCTTTTCGCAACCCTGGTCGCATTTCTCCCTGGCGGGGTTGGCCTGGAGATCTCCTCGTTCTTCCTGTTGTTCATGGGGATGATATGGTACATCCTGTTCAACGTCGTGACCGCCGCTACCTTTCTGCCGACCGAACTGAAGGAGGTCTCCGCGGTCTTCGGCCTCAGGGGATGGGCAATGGTCCGCCACGTCATGATGCCGGCGATACTTCCGGCGATCATCACCGGGAGCATCCTTGCGTGGGGTGGCGGGTGGAATGTGGTGATCTACTCGGAGTACGCCAAGGTCGGAGGGAAGGTCTATTCGATGCCGGGGCTCGGATCACTGCTCGACCAGGCCGCCTCCAGCGGAAACTCGGCATTGGTCGTGGTCTACCTCTTCATGATTTCGGGGATCGTGATACTCCTCGGGCGTCTCGTCTGGAGGCGCCTGCTTAACAAGGTCGAGAAAAGGGGGCTGGAGTTATCCTGACGCCGATCCTTGAGGTGAGAGACGTGTCGAAGTCTTACACGAATGGTGGCACGGTCCTCGCCTTGAAGGAGGTAAATTTCGAAGTAGGCAAGGACGAATTCGTCTGCATCATCGGACCCTCCGGGTGCGGGAAGTCCACTCTTCTAAGAATCATCGCGGGACTGGACCAGTCCTTCTCGGGCCAGGTCCTCTTTCAAGGTAACCGCATTTCCCGTCCGTCCTCAAGGATAACGATGGTATTCCAGACCTTTGCCCTACTTCCATGGAAGACGACCCTCGAGAACGTCCAGATTCCGCTTGAAGTGAACGACGTGGGAAGGGCGGAGGCAAGAGAACGCGCGTTGAGGTACCTTACGATGGTCCACCTAAACGGGTTCGAGGACGCCTATCCCCACGACCTCTCCGGAGGAATGAAGCAGCGGGTCGGACTCGCACGGGCCCTGGCGCTTAACCCGGACGTCCTGCTTCTCGACGAGCCGTTCTCGTCGCTCGACGAACTTACCGCGAAGGACCTAAGGGTGCAGCTTCTGAAGATACTCAGCGACCCCACTCTTCCGACCAATGACTTCCTCATGATCACCCACAACGTCGAAGAAGCGGTGATGATGGCCGACAGAGTAGTCGTCCTATCTCCCAGGCCTGGCAGAGTATTGGGGGAGCTACGCGTTGACGTTCCTAGGCCTCGGTTCGAGCATCTCCGCGACCCAAAGTTCTTCGATACGGTCGACAGGCTGATGGAAATGCTTTCTTCGGATCCAAGCGCCTAGGACTGCTGCGTCCCTTCGTAGGAGTAGACTATCCTGCCTTCGACTATGGTCGCCGCAATCCCCACCTTCCTAAGCATGGCGGGGTGAAGCCCTTCGACGTCCGCGTCGAACAGGGTGAAGCTCCCGGGCATCCCGACCTCAACCAATCCGGGGAGCTCGTCCAGCCCTGCTAGTGCGGCGGCGGTCGTGTAAAGTGACGCAGCTCTTTCCAGGTCGAGAAACCGCCCGGAAAAGGAAGCAGTCATCGAGGCCCACATCCCCAGAACAGGGCTTGCGCTCTCGACGGGGGAATCCGAGCTCCCTGAGACCATGATCCCTTCGTCGAGCATGTCGGCGAAGGGGTACAGGTCCCTTACCCGCTCCTCGCCCAGCCTCTTATCCGCCCAGGCGTCGGACACGGCGAACATCGGCTGGACCGTTGCCAATATCGAGTGCCTGACCATGTCGGACCTGAGGTCCCTCGGAAGGAGGCTCGCGTGCTCTACCCTGTGCCTGCTCGGGTTCCGGGCGCCGCAAACTGTTCCGAGAGCGGCTACGGACTGTTCGACCGCCCTGTCGCCAATAGCATGAATCACTATCTGATATCCGGCGGAATCGCATTGATCTACGAGCTTTGCGAGCTCCTCGTCGGTGTGTCTCAGTATCCCCGAGTTTTCGGGCATGTCCGAATAGGGCTCCCTCAGCGCGGCGGTCCTCGCCCCAAGAGAGCCGTCCGCGTAGATTTTCACTCCGTTGATCCTGACCCTTTCATCACCCGCGGGGAACCATTCTCTCTCTGAAACGAGAGAGACCGCCTCGGGAGGAACGTACACTCTGTGCCTGAGGAGAAGGTCCTCCTCGCCCCGTGCGACTGCGAGGGCTTCTAACTCTTCCCTGAACCCCTCGGTGGAAAGTATGGTGTGAACGGTCGTGAGGCCCATCCTCGAAGCCTCAAACTCGAAAGCGGATAGGTCAGCCCTTGCCGTTTCTGGGGTCCTCCCAGGAGTGAGCCTATACGCCTCGTCAAGGGCTCCCTCCCGCACCACTCCGGTGAGGTCGCCGGCGGCACTCCTGTCGTATTCCATTCCGGTCCTGCCCCAAAGGTTCAGAGCCGATATCGCCGAGCTGTTGAGGAGCCCGACGTGGCCGCAAACCCTGGTGAGAAGGACCGGGTTGTCTGGACTGACGTCATCGATGTCCAGCCTGCTCGGCATCCTGCCTTCCGACATGGCCTCCTGGTCCCATCCTCTACCGAAGACCCAGCTCCCGGGCCCGGCCTTGCGGACCGCGGAAGAGAGCCGCATCCGGATCCCGGTGATGTTGCCGGTCCCCCGAAGGTCCAGTATCCTCCTGGAGCGTCCGAACTCGAACGGGTGGCAGTGCGCGTCTGTTAGGCCGGGGAGCAGCGATGCCCCCCCGGCGTCGATTCTCATGGCCCCGTCCGGAGCGGACAGATCCGTGCCTGATGAGACCTCCGAGACCTTTCCTCCTTCCATAAGGACAGAGCCCGGCGTCTTCCCCCAGATCCTACAGTTTTCTATCAGGAGCCCCAATCTGCCAAAGCCTTCCTTGCAAACTTCGCGGCTTCGGTATTAATCCGCTCCTTTGCCAGGGCTTGGAGGTCTCCGGGCGAGTCAACGTCGAAGACGACGCCCCTCCGTGCAAGCACTGCGACTTTCATTGGAAACTTCGCGGCGCCGGCGAGGTGGTTCCAGAAGCTGTTCCTGTCGTAGCTCAGGATCGACCCTGCGTTTCTGCGGAACCCAAGTGCGTTGGTGCCGTTGAAAGAGGACGACGGGCAAATGACAGTGAACCCGCCTGAGAGTGCCGAGAGCAGTGCGGACACGTCGTCGGCGTCCAACAACGGGAGGTCGGAAGGTAGCACGAGGAAACTGTCCCGATTCATGAGCGCGGACATTCCCTTCCTCACGGCGGAGTCGACGCCAGAGTCGGCCCCTTCAGCAACCCACCCCACCTTCGCGTCCCTCGAAATCTCTCTGGCGTTCGGGTCGGAACCTACCACGTAGACGTCCCGCTCAACTGCGGCGTCATCCATCACCCGGAGAAGGCCCGACAGGAGGAGCTCGCCGAAGAGTGCCGCGCGCTCCGCTCCGAGTAAGGGCGTCAGCCTGGACTTGCGGCCAACTGTCTTGTACGGGATGATAACTGCCGGACGAGTCAAGCCGAGAGCACGACCTTGGCCAGGCGCTTCTCGCCAGCCGGACCCTCCATCCCGATGTCGTCGAGCAAGCATTTCACTCCGAGGCGGGAGATTTCGGGGACAAGGCGTTTGTCCGACCGGTCAATGACCATCGCGTCCAGGAAACCCGCATGCATCTTCGCTACGCCGAGGGAATCGGGACGGACCCCGACCGCCTTCATGAGCTTCCCTGCGGGACCGCTGAAAGGACCAGAGCCCTTCATCGGAGTGACGGCGATGATGGTCCCGCGAGTCTCGGCGAGGCTCCTCTTCATTCCCGGTAGCGCTAGCATCGGTCCTATGCTGGTGACCGGGTTGGCCGGACATACGACGACCTTGTCCGCATCCTTGATCGCGGACCTTACCTCCGACGTAATCCGGGCCTTGGAGGCTCCTGGGTACTCAACACCTGCGACCTTCGGCCGTCCGCGGCGCATGACCCAAAACTCCTGGAGGTGCATAGCCCCTTCAGTTGTCCTGATCCGCGTTTCAACGTCGGAGTCTGTCGCCGGGAGGAGGCACTGGCGGACGTGAAGCCTTCTGCAGAGTTCTTTTGTTATCCACGTGAGCGACATCCCCGACCGGAGGAACTCTGTTCGGAGCATGTGAGTAGCGAGGTCCATGTCCCCCAGTGCGAACCACCCGTCCCCGCCGAGGCGGCCGTACTGTTCCAGGCCGTGGAAAGAGTCGCCTTCGATCCCCCACCCCTTCTTCCTGTCGGCGATTCCCGCAAGCGCGTACATCGCTATGTCGACGTCGGGGCAGACGTACAGCCCGCGGAGCCAGATGTTGTCCCCCACGTTGGCGACCACCGTCAGGTCGGCGCCTGCGCTGACGAGCCCCCTGAGCAGCTTCGCAGAGCCCGTCCCCCCTGCCAGGGCGGTGACCTTCAAGATTTCACCTGAAGAGGTCCCGTTCCCGCTCCATGACGATCGACTTCGCACCGGCCTCGCCCCGGCGATATCGTGCTCCCCTAACTATCGTCACGGGTATCCGCTCTAGCTTTCCGGAGACGAGCTCGGAGGCCGAGGCAATTTCGTCGACGACTGCCGGCTCTGTTACTCTCAGCTCGTACCCGAACTCGTCCTTCATCCCCCTGTACGAGACGAGAGGCAGGATCCCCGAACAGCCCAAGGCGACGTCGGTCTGACCCTTCCTCCAGGGTCGGCCGAAGGTGTCCGTCACGACAACTGCAATCCTCTTGCGAGCGTGAGCTTCCAGGCTTCGCCTTATCTTCCGGGCGCTAGCGTCGGCATTGACTGGGAGCAGTGCGGCGTAGCCTTCCTCGACGTTGGACCTGTCGATCCCAGAGTTCGCGCAGACGAACCCCTGCCTTGTCTCCGTTATGACGACCCCATGGCCCTCCCTCACGACTCTCACGGACTCTCTTAGTATTAGCTCGGCCAGCCGCGGGTCCTTGCCCTGCCTTGACGCAAGCGCCTTCGCCCTCTTGCCGGGGGTCACGCCCTCCAGCCTGACGACTCGGCCTTCTGCCTTCGACACGACTTTCTGCTTGATAACGACGACGTCCCCATCAATGAGACGAAGACCCTGCTTCTCCATTGCGGTCAGCAGGACGGCGGACAGGTCAGCACCTTCCCCGACCTCTGGAATCCCCCTGACCGGAATGACCTGAAGACCCTCCAATTGTCGTCAGGTCGCGGCCTAAAACCGCCGCGATAAATCCTCTCAGGGTCAGGATTTAATACGCGAGAACGGGGCTCGGTCAAAGGCTTGCCAACGGAGAAGGATGTACTTGCCGCGCTATCCACAGTGTCCGACCCCGAACTCGGGCGGGACATAGTCTCCCTCCACATGGTGGAAGGGGTAGCCATAGAGGGGGAGACCGTGAGTTTCACACTTAACCTGACCACGCCTGCCTGTCCCCTCAGGGACAGGATCGAGCAAGGCGCGAGGGCGGCCGTCGCAGGGGTCCGCGGCGTGAAGGAGGTCAAGATGAAGACTTCTTCGAACGTGTTTGCGACGCGGGACTTCGCCGGGGGCGGCATGCTGCAGGGAGTGAAGAACATCATTGCGGTGGCAAGCGGCAAGGGAGGGGTCGGGAAGTCAACCATCGCCGTCAACCTTGCCGTTGCGCTCGCCCAGTCGGGAGCGAAGGTCGGGATACTTGACGCGGACATCTACGGTCCGAACATACCGCTGATGATGGGGGTCCGAGAAACGCCTGAAGTCAAGGATAGCGTGATAGTTCCCCCCGTCGCTCACGGGGTGAGGGTGGCCTCGCTCGGGTTCTTCTACGGGGACGAGAAGGCCGTCATCTGGAGGGGGCCTATGGTCGCGGGGGCGGTCAGGCAGCTGCTCACTCAGGTGCAGTGGGGGGAGCTGGATTACCTCGTGGTGGATCTGCCACCGGGTACCGGGGATGCCTCATTGACGCTGGCTCAGACTGTCCCCCTCGGGGGCGTGGTGATAGTATCGACCCCGCAGGTATCGGCTACTTCGATCGCCGCGAAGGCCCTGGCGATGTTCAGGCGGCTGAACGTCCCGATCCTCGGAGTTGTGGAGAACATGAGCTATTTCGTGTGCCCTCACTGCGGAGAAAAGACCTACGTGTTCTCCCAGGGGGGAGGCGCGAAGATAGCCAAGGACCTGAACGTCGACTTCCTAGGGGAGATCCCGCTCGACGTCCAGGTAAGGGAGCAGTCAGACAAGGGGGTCCCGGCGGTGGCCATTGAGTCGAAGCAGGCGGTTCCCTTCAGGGAACTTGCGTTCAGGGTCGCGGGGATGGTCAGCATCGTGGCCTATGCCCGGATGAAGAAATGAGCACCGAGGAAGACAAACTGGCACGAAGGGTCGAGCAGAAGAAGAAGGCCCGAAAGCGAAGGCGCGGGCCCTACCGCAAGTCCTGGAGCCCCCCGAAAGGCGCCTAGCGGACGGCCATCGCGTCGATTTCGACCCTCGCACCTCGGGGGAGGGCCGCGGCCTGGACAGTCGTTCGGGCAGGATATGGTGCCGAGAAGTGCTTCGAGTATTCGGCGTTCATCTCCTGGTACTCGGCAAGGTCAGTGAGGAAGACGCTCGTCCTGACGACGTGTTGGAGCCCGAGGCCAGCCGCCTTTAGTACCTCCCCAAGGTTCGCGATAGCCCTGCCGGTCTGGGCCGCAATCCCCACTTCCAGGTTTCCGGTTGCAGGGTCTGTCCCGATCTGACCGGCGCAATAGACCGCTCCGGCGTCGATCGCCTGGGAATAGGGTCCGGCGGGAGGGGGAGCCTCCTTGGAGTTGACCTCGCGCTTCACAGGCAGGGTCGAGTCTTCGGCTCGTCTTAAGCCGTTCTCTGGGCCGACGTCATTTCCGCCCCAGGGCCTTCAGAATCATAGGATAGATTTCAGACTCGTCGTCATACTCGATCGTCACCTTGTCCTGCATGTGACTGAGCATCGTGGAGACGACCCGCCCTCTCTTCGACACCAGGATGACCTTCACGCCTGCCTTGTGGGCGGCCATGATCTCCAGTCCCACCCCGATGCTCGGCTCGTTGACGTCCGCGATCACGGCATCGCTCTCCTCGACCGCTCGCCGGTCTCTTTCGAAGACGTCAATCCCGGTTGGCGAGGCGCTCTCGAGGAGTCCAAGGACCCAAGGGGAGGAAACCTCGTTCCCCGAGTCTGTAATCGCCTTGGCCATAAGTACTGCCCTCTCGCGGGACCTGTTTAGAACCAGGGGAACGGAGAGATAGACCTTCAAATCCTTCAGGAGAAATGTGCGCGTCGTTTATGCCTTGCCGCTGAAGAGGTTCACTATCGGTAGTTTTGCCTGTTTGTGGTCGCACTTCTGAGGGCTGTGCGCATAGCAGTAGGTGGCGCCGCAGACATGGCACTTGTAGAAGAAGCCGGACCCCAAGGTACGGCCGCAATAGCCGCAGACCGAAGAGGCCTTCTGCGCCGGTCCCTGAAAGACCGTACGGCTCATGTACCATTAATTGAGACGGTCGCTATTAAGCGAATATGAAGAATTTACAACAAGATTGGTAGGACAGCCCTGAAACTGTTATTGGTCACTCTTCACTTTTCTCCTAATGAAAAGTGAATTGCAACCCTACTTCTTGTAGCCGACGGTTCTCAGGAAGCGGTGCCGCTCCTTCTTGTCTGACCGGGTCTCCGACCCTTTCGGGGACACGCCGTCGACGATTCCGAGGATCGCCCTCCCCTTCCCTACCTTTGCAAGAATGACGGTAACGTCGTTCGAGGTCGCGCAGTAGACCCCGACCACCTCCTGGACTGACCTCACCCTGTCCAAGACGTTTATGGGAAATGAGCCCCGTAGTACTATCACGAAGCAGTGCCCTGCCCCTATGTCGGATGCGAGCCTGACAGCCATGGCGGTCGAGTCTCCGTCGGTCCCGTCTGACCTCACGAGCGCTTTCCCTGAAGCTTCGCAGAAAGCTATCCCGAACTTTATTCCCGGGGATGAGGTCGCGAGGGCCTCGTAGAGGTCTTCGACAGTCTTGATGAAGTGACTCTGGCCGATGATGATCTGGTATCCTTCGGGTACTGAAATCTCGAGCTCTGCGAATTCCACGCCAGGCCGGGGTCTCGGGAAGTGAAAACCCTTTGCTTCGACGAGCCGGCTGTGGTGCGCGTTATTAACGGGCTCGAGGTACTCCCCCAATGTCCCACGGGGCCAACATGGTCGGTCAAGCGCCGACCCAACGGAGTCGGAGCGCAATTTCGCGTCTGGAGGCGACCTCCGCCGCAAGGGTCGGTGGCACTGTCCTGGACAGCTACAGGGTCCCGGCCGGAGGCGGTCCGGACTCTTCCGCCGAAGTCATCGTGGCGGAGGAGCAAGCGACGGGGAGGTACCACGTGCTCCTCCCTCCCCTCGACCAGGGCGAAGCTGAGGCGCTCGCCCTCCTTCGCGACAACCTGCTCTACGTCGTCCCTCCGGACGCGACTGGGACCTCCGAGGAGATCGTGAAGCAGTACCTCACTCCCACCGCTGAGAGGACGGGGGTGGCCCCGGTCGTGAGGGCGGCCGAGAGGAAGCTGCTCTACCACCTGCTCCGCGAGTTCGCTGGCTACTGGGAACTGGACACCTTCATGCGGGACGACAGGATTGAGGAGATCTCGGTGACACGTCATGACAGGCCTGTCAGGCTGCTTCACCGAGGGTTCAGCGAATACATGTTCATGGAAACGAACGTCACGTTCAGCAGCGAGGCCAGGCTCCAGGGTTTGATCCGAAGGCTGGCGCAGTTCGGGGGGACGACCGTGTCTCTCGCTCAGCCCTCCCTTGAGGTGACCCTGCAAGGGGTGTCAGACACCAGGATCACGGCGACCCTCGGGGACGAGATATCCCGGCCGGGCTCGACCCTGGCGATAAGGAAGCAGAGAGAGCATCCGTTGACCCTCGCCCATCTCGCCTCCCCCGAGGAGCCGGGGATCAGGTCGGCCAAGGCGGCACCGTCCGAGGATGCCGTCCCTCCCTACGAAGAATCGCACGTCCATAAGACGCTGTCAGTACTCATGGCCGCATACTTCTGGCTGCTCCTGGAGAGGACTACCAACGTCCTCATCGCGGGGGAGACGAACTCAGGGAAGACCACCCTGATGAACGCCATACTCGCCCTCATCAACCCGAGGACGAAGATAGTCACGGCCGAGGATGTCCTCGAGATCAATCTCCCCGACCACCTGCACTGGCAGAGACTGAAGACAAGGTCCTATCGCGCAGGGCTTTCCCCTTCGAACGGGACCTACGAGTACGACCTTTCCGACCTGCTCAAGCTTTCGCTCAGGTTCTCCCCGACCGTCCTGAGTCTCGGGGAGATGAGGGGGGAGGAATCCGAGACCGTGGCCGCCGCCATCACCCTGGGGACCTCGACGATGACCACTGTGCATGCCGAGAGCGCCGAACGGTGCGTCCAGCGGCTGACGACGACCCCCGCTGAAGTGGTCGACAGGAGCTACCGCCTCGCCGAAATCGCAAGGGGACTCGGGTGGAGCCCTTCCAAGCTTCAGGCCAAGCTCACCATGCGCGCAGCGTACGTGGCACGGACGATAGGGGGAGGGAACTTCTCGCCCCAGGCTCTCTCCGAGATGGTCAGGGACTTCTCGGTCACGGACCTGTCTCCGCACCGGGAGGGGTGACGTCTTCGGAGCATCGCGGTCCCGAAGTCCGGTCGCGGGGTTGGGGGTCCCTCTCCGCCATCACCAGGTGGAGGACGCGGAGGCTCGCCGCGCTGGCGTCAAGGGCAGGGACTATCGAAGACCCGGTCGCGATTGCGAGGCGTTCCGCCATGGCATCCTGCCTGGCAGCATTGGTGGTTCTGCCGATCTCTGCATTCCTTGGGTCGGCCGTCTCGCCCTACTTCTTCGCGCTTGGGGCCCTCCCCGCCGTCGTCCTCTTCCTCCCCGAACTCAGGCTCAGAGACTCTTGCTCGAAACGGAAGGAGGGAGTCGAACGGGCCCTTCCGTTCTTTTCGATACTGGTCAACGTGATGGCGGGGGCAGGTATGCCCCTTTATTCCATCTTCGAGGAGGTCTCCAAGACGGATTTCTTTGAAGCGGTCAGGAAGGAAGCGCTCTGGGTAAGACGAGATGTGACAGTATTCGGGATGGACCCGAACCGGGCCTTCGAGAGGCTGGCCGCGTCCCACCCCTCGAACAAGTTTGCGACATTCCTGTTCGGATACACGAGCAAGGTGAGGAGCGGAGGGGACATGGTGGTGTACCTGACGGGCCAGAGCGCTTCGATGATCAGGGAGCTGGAGGAGGGCTGGTCGAGGTACTCCGACCGCGCCGGCATAGTCGGGAGCCTGATGGTCACCGTCTTCGGGGTCCTGCCTCTGCTCCTCCTCGTGGTGAGCATATTTTCGCCTGCGGCCTCGATGGTCGGCCTCCTCGTCTTCACCGGGGTGGCGGTCCCGCTGTTCACCCTGGCGCTCATCACCATGGCCGGAAGGATGCAGCCATCTGGGGAGGTGGTCCTCCGCGGAAGGGCAGCGAGGGGCCTGCTCGCAGGGACGGCCGGGGTCGCGGTGGGGTACCTTGCCGGGTCTGCCTGGGTCGGAGCCGCGCTGGCCATATCCGGCTTCTTCGTTGTCCACGGCCTGTCGGTAAGGGAAGCCCTGAGAGAGAACAGGGAGGTGGAAGCCGCCCTCCCCGAGTTCATGAAGGACGTCCTAGAACTGAAGAGGCAGGAATACGGGCTGGCCAAGGGTCTGATGAACATGGCAGAAAAGAACAGATACAACGCTTCCTTCGACCGCATGCTGCTCGGGATCGCCTCTCAGCTGAGGGCGGGGACTCCCCTCGAGGACGTCAGGGTCTCGTCCAGGTCCACGCTTGCGAGGATGACCTTCTTCCTGTTGGGGAAGATGGCTCACACGGGCGGGGGTACCGTCGACACGGTATTCCAGATGTCGCTCCACACGGGGGCGGTCGTGGAGGCTCGACGCAAGGCGCGGGTCGAGATGCGCCCCTACCTCGTCCTGTCGTACGTGTCCCCGCTGATGCTGGCCTTCGGGGTGACCTTCGTCAGGGGAGTCCTTTCCTCGTTCGGAAAGTCGTTCAGCCCTGGTTCGTCCGCTTCAGTCTCCCCCCTGCAGATAGGCATCATCCCGCCCGCTCTGGGCCAGGTATCCGACCTGCTGATCGTCGTAAGCGCGGCTGCGCTCGGCCTGATCGGTGTCAAGATGACGGAGTTCACGGTCAGGGACACCCTGAGAGCGTCCGGGAATCTTTTCCTCGCTGTGGGCGCCATAATCGTGCTCTCGGGTCCGACTGTAGGGTTCCTCTTTCCGACGGGGTAGACTGTGGCAGGTTGGGGGTTATATCGTCGGCAGCTCTTTCGGTCCGATGAAAATACTCCATTCACGCAAAGCAATCTCCCAGAGCATGGACCTGTTCATCATCATCGCGGCAGTGCTAGGGATCGGCGGGGTGGTGACGGCAGCCACCTACGGTCTTGTAAGCAGCGGAGCCTCGTCAACCACCGCAGAGATCCTCGCTTCGACGCTGACGGGAGGGCCTCCCTCCGGCGGGGGTACGTTCACCCTCTCGCTGACCATCAAGAACGTCGGGACCACCCCTGTAACCCTTTCCGCAACCAGCCCGATCAACGTGACGATCACCGGGGTCAAGGGCGTGGCATCTTCGTCGTGCACCCAGTCGGGGTCCCTCACGTGGGGTTCGGCGCACTGTCTGCTCCCAGCCTCGCTGGTCGACTGGGTCGTCACCTCCGGGACCGTGACTCCCGGGCAACAGGTCTCCCTCATCGCGACAATGACAACGACCGGGACTAACCCTGTAGTCTCTGGCGGGTCCTACGCAGTCAACGTGCTGTTCGGGGCGTCTTCGACCTCGGTCAAGCTGAACGCTCAATGACCGCTAACGGGAAGGAGCCCCTCCCTCATTTTTCGCGGCGGAGAATGGGGGTGAGCGAGCTCTATGCGTCTCTGCTGATGCTAGGAGCAACCCTGTCGCTAGGCTCGTTCATCACCGCGGCTGCGGTAGGCCAATTCGGGCTCGCCACGTCCTCGTCCGCGGCGTCGTCGCTCGTGGAACAGAGGTCGTCGGGGAAGCTCATGGCCTTCGTCTACGCGACCACCGCCACCCCGGGTCCCTGTCCGCAGTACGCCGGGTCTCCGGAAGGAAGCACCCTGGTCTTCGCAGTCTTCGACTACGGGTCGTCAGCCTTCACCCCGATGATTATCTCAGTGAACGGGACCATCTACACGGGAGCGTTCCCGAGTGCCCAGCCGGGAGGCCTTGCGACCTACCAGGTCACCCTCACGCCGGCGGGGACCTGCGTCCACACTTCAGGGCAGACCGTCATGCTCTCCGACCCTTCGGGGGATGAATTCGAGTTTGAGACGTAAAGGGGTCTCGACCTACATAGAGGTGTTCGTCCTGATCGGGATCGCGACAGGGGGGTCAGCGCTGGCCTATTCAGCGGTCGGGAGGCTTGGCGCGTCTTCGTCGGGACCCTCCTTCGGGGTGACAGACCAGACGATCAGGCAGGGGACGAACGCCGCCACCGAGAGGATGACAGTCACGAACACGGGCCAGACCGGCATCACGAGCTTCAAGGTCTATCCCGGGGTGGCGTCCGCGTACTGCGTTTCAGTCTCGAGCGTTTCCTCGGGTGCGGTCTTGTCGACGACCTGCCCGGCGACATCGAACGTCTTTCCAGTGGCGCTGTCGGTCAACCTGGACCCGGGGGCGTCGGTGGTGTTCGTCCTCTTCTTCCCAGGCGCAGCCGTCTTCCAGGTTGGGAGCGCCTATCCCGTGACGCTAGCAGCAGGGTCCGCGACCCTGGGAGGGCGGGCGGTGGCACTTCCCGCATGAACCCTTTCGCCGGGCGGAGGGGGGTGGCATCGGTGATAGGGACCCTGTTCTTTGTCTTCGTGTTCATGATCGCGATCGGCGCACAGGCCTACATGTCCGGCCTGCAATCCCAGTCCTCCCAGGCCGCGGAGGCGGCTCAGAACGTGGTGGACAGGAAGGTGGCGGAGGCCCTGAGGTTCGACGGTGGCGGGACGTCCGTCACAGCGGTCAACACGGGCGGGAGCCTCGAGCGCTTCAGGTACGTGGTCCTCAGGTTCAACAACGGCAGCGCGTACGCACTCCAGACGAGCGCGGCCGTCCCCCCGGGGAGCTCCGAGCCGGTGGCTCAGATGGTGCCGTCGGGGACTTGCGGGAAGATGCAGTGCTCGCAGAAGTACAACCTGATCGCGACCGGGGCGGCTGCGGGCGCGGTGGGTGTGGTAACCTCGTTCGGGAACACCTATTGGTACTCCCCCACCGACCCGACTGTGTCCGGGGGCGTGGGAGCGTACTACTGGACCCTTTCGAGGCAGTCGACGTCCTCGACCAGCTTCGTCCCTCTGACAGGGCTGGCGTTCACCGGCACCGCGAATTCGTTCTACAGGGTCTACGTCAGACTCGGGTACTACCAGTCTGCCATCAACGACCCGGGGCTGTCCTTTGCTGCCTCCGGTCCCGCCGGTGCTTCGGTCTTCGCCTGCGGAGGAATGGAGTACCCGGACGTCGCTCCGCAGTGCACGAGTTCCTTCAACGCGCAGGTCGGGATGACGGTGTTCGGAGGCGACTCCGTCATAGGCGCCGACTACTGCGTGGGAGCGACATACCCGTGCGTATACGGGGCCACGATAGACGTGGTGTTCGGCTCCAGCGGAGGGACGTTCCAGCTCGAATTCAAGACGGCGGGGGCGACCACCGGGAGCGTCATCGCGGGGTCGTCGATCACGGTTGCAGAAGGGGTGAACTAGGACCTGACGTCCAACTCGACCGGCTCCGAGAAGAACCTCCTCGTGGTCCCGCTGGCGGGGGAATCGAAGGGGTCAACGCTCAGTATGACCGGGAGGTTGTTTACGGCGTGTCCCAGAAGCAGGCACGTCCGTGGCGGGAGAGTCCTTACGACCGCCTTCACCGTGTCGGTGTCCGCCATCGACGCCTGCGAGACCATAGAAAGGTCCGCGTCGTTGCTGAAATTGTAGAGGAAGATGTTGTCGACCTGCCTGTAGATCTTCTGGTCGATCGCGTCAGGCTGGTTGGTCACGAAGATGGTGAAGACCCCGAAGTGCCTCATCCTAGTGATCAGGTCCTCCCAGTAAGTGTCGCGGAGGTAGAGGTGCGCTTCTTCGGCGAATAGGAAGACCGGAGGGACTTTCCTGTGCTCGAGGAGCTCTACCATCTTCGACAGCACGAGCTCCACCACCATCCGCCGGTTCAGGGGGCTGACGCCGCTCAGGGAGATGACAAGGCACCCCCCCTCGCCCTCCCGCGAGAAGAATCCCTGAAGGTCGAACTGCCTCTCCTTCGAGTCGGTAAAGAGGCCGCAGGAGGCGAGGGTGTGGAAGCGCGCGAAGAGCGCGTCCCTCACGAACTCGTTGCACCTCCACTGGTGTATTGCGGCCTCCAGGGAGGCGAGCGAGAGGTCGTTCCTCCCTTCGAGCTGGTCCCATATCTTCACGAACTCCCTTAGCGAGGTCCCGGGCATCTCGAGCGAGTGCGAAAGGAGGTTGGTGATCGACCGGAGACCGGCCGCCGCCAGGGAGAGCTTCATCTCCCTCCCCGGGCGCATCACCTTCACGAGCGGGAAGACCCCCGTCTTCTTCCCCTCCCCGTCAAGTCCTATTGAGCCGTACTCGTCGTTGAGGTCGAAGACGATGCTGTACGCCCCGTGCGTGAGGAGCCCCCTCAGCAGCATCTTCGCCAGGTGAGACTTCCCCGACTCCTTTCCCCCTGTGATGACTGTTATCCTGCCGTCCAGGGCCTCGGCCGGAACGAAGAACTCTGACCCCGAATCCACAGTCCCCACCTTGATACCCCTCCTGCCGAGGGGCGCGACCGAGTCGGCGAGGTCCTCGACCAGGAGCCTGGACACCCTGCAGTTGGTCCTCGAAGGCATCCAGTCAGCCCTCGGCGAGAGCCTGCCGTTGGAGAGCGTCCCGCGGGCCTTGCAGACCAGTATCCGCATGTCCCTGATCAGGGTGGAGATGGCGGACAGGCCGGTGGGGTCTTCGGTCACCCCGTGGGCGGACGCAGAAAGGACTTCTTCCCTGGCGATCTCCTCTTCGATCCCCTCGACGTCGAGATAGCGCTCGTCGTAAACCTGGAGGACGAGGCTCCTCGACTCTTCGGAGGCGACAAGGTAGTCCCCCACCCCGGCGCGTTCTCGTGGTGATGCGATGACAAGGATGTCGTCTGACTCCTTCTTCAGGACCTTCAGGTTTCAGGCCCCTCCCTTGAAGGTCCCCAACGCTATCGTGCGCAGGGTAAAGGTAGGGAGGCTCCTCAGCCGGAACTGTCTGGTGACGTAGGCCTTGATCGCCTGGTCGTCCGCCTTCGAGAACACCGACAGATGGTGAGCGACCTTCAGGGACTCGGGGTACCCGGCGGAGAAGGCATCGTTCCAGAGGACCCGGCCGAGGACAGATTCAACGGTGTCATTCCTGCATGCGACGTCCAGCCTGAAGACGAGGCCGTCGGTCGCGAACTTCGCCAGTAGCGTGGCAACGTCCCCGTCTTCGAGTATGTGGTAGGAGGGGCGCGGCTCATGCGTGAGGGAGCCGAGGGCCGCCTCGTTGAATATCAGGTTGCTCGACTTCGAAAACCCGACCAGGCACCCTGCCTCTCCAAGCCTGCTCGGAAGAAATCGATTGAACTGTCCGAAGGGGTGCTTGAGGGAGCCGTCGGCCATGACCACCATCCTCTCCCTGCTGCCGAGGAGAGCCTCCACCACCCTACTTTCCAGGGTGTTCCTGATGACCCGCTCTGCGATTGCGTGGTCGGACAGGACCATCCCGAGCTCGGCTCGGGAGAGTTGGGAGCCCAGGCCTGTCAGCCCCGCAGAGGAAGCGTAGACGAGAATGGGCCCAAGCCTGAAGAACTTCCGGACGGCACCTTCGAACGAGACCCCTACTGCGGTCCTCGCGGCGTAGAGCGCTCCCTCCGATGTCTCTCCGACAAGCACGCACGTCGAGTCCACGGACGCCACAGGCCGCCCTTCTTTGAGGGGAATTATGCACCCAGGGGCTTGCGATGCGTCCATGTCCTCGATGTACGGGTAGATGTCCTTCCCATACCGGCTGAAGATGAAGTTCCTGCCGGAGAGGTGCCTCTCCGCGCTCTGGGCCAGTTCGGCGAAGGACCGCCTGAGCTCGTTCACCAGAGGGTCCAGAAGGCCGGGTCCGTCTTCGTCGGGAAGGCTTAAAATACTGTTGGACATCTTGGCCACCAACAGTAGGGCGCGGTGGATTAATAAGAGTTGCGCAAGTTGGCCAATAGCAATAGCCACGGGGGCGGCATCTGACGAGCGACGCCGAAAAGCCCAAAGTCACTGTCAAGCTGAAGAGGGGTTCCTGGGAGATAGAGATCACTTCGCCCGAGGAAAGGGTGCAGCAGGCTGTGGAGAGCGTGCTTGCGGGGATGTCCTCGAAGGAGCCCGCGCTGGTCGACCAGCCCCTGTCGGAGGAGGACCCGCGGAGGTTCGAGACTTGCAGGGGGCTCCTCCAGACGATGTGGAGGGAGGGCTGGTTCGGTACCCCGCGGGCCCTGTCTGAGGTGCACGACGAGATGAGCAGGAGGGGGTTCCACTACGACCGGACAGCGGTCGCCCACACCCTCGTCGACCTCGTGAGGGAGGGGACCCTCTTCAGGGACGGGAGCATGCGGAACTATCGCTACGTCCAGAAGCATCCGTTCAAGGGACAGTAGGCCATGTCGGCTGGCTCAGGCCGGCTTCAGCTTCTTGGTGAGGAGCTCGCTGAGACGGCTCACACCGAGGGTCGACACCCTGTACCTCCCCCCTCCCTCTCCGGCGACACGCTCCACCTGAGCCGATTTCGTGAGTTCGCTGAGGCGCGAGCTTATCGTCTTGGGGTTGAGGCCGGTCGTCGCTTCGACTTCGGAGACGCTGAGCGCGTCCGAGGAGGCCTTCGCGCTGAGCAGGGATATTCTAGCGGCGACAAGCTGCAGGACGATGACGTCCCTGTCGCTGAGCTTCTTGTCCTGGGTCCACACCCGCGGGCCCTCGGGGGTCACCCTGACGTAGTCCCTGAACATCTGAACGAGGTCGTTGAGGGAGAAGTTTACGCTGATGGCCCGCGCCAGGTCCATGTTCGGGACCACCTTGGAGACGAATTCGTGCAGCGAACGCATCACCACTTCCGGGGGCCCGGAGAACTCGACCCTGCTGTCTCCGTAGCTGACGGAAACCGAAAGGTTCTGGTCTGATGACATGATATCGACGCCGCGACTGGCCTTTATTGGCGACTAATTAGCTTGGCTCGGCCAAGGACGTCCAGGCCTCCTCGTCGCCGGGGCGGGGCGGGACGGCCATTACCCCTCCCGAAGTGTAGACGAACTCTCCGTCTTCCGCCTTGAACCTCCTCAGCCTAGCCGTCTTGGCGAGCCTCAGGAGGGCAACGGCGACCGACTGCTTCGGATAGTTGAGGCCGTAGGACTGGAGGGCGTCCCTCACGTCCGATAGCTTGCGCCTCTCCCTCCCCCAAGGCTCCGCGAAGAACTTCCCGATTACATCTGCGAGCGAATCGCCCTTGTCCAGATGGACGGATGGCACAGAAGAACCTCCGCCTTCGTATGAGACCGCCCTCTCGGCATGCAGGGGTCCGGCCCCGTCGGGCGCCTTCCCGTTTGCTCCCGGGAGCTTCGAAGCGAGCTCAGGCACGAGGTCAATCGCCTCCCTGATGTGCTCTGGGTCCGACTCCACCTCTGCCTCGGCCTGCCCGAGCCTGACCCTGATCTTTGTCATGAAAGAGGACGACAGCGAAACGGTGTCCGCGTTATAAGCCTAGAGGGGGAGCCTGAAGTCTTCCCTTACCGTCGTGAGGACTACGTGCGTGTTCGCCCTGTCTACGAAAGGCATGGCCATCAGCCCCTTGGTGAACCGGCTCAGCTCTTCTCTGTCCCTGAACTTCGCTACCACGATCCCGTCGATCTCTCCCGTCACGTCGTAGACAGCGCAGACCCCCGGGAGCCTGGCAATCTCCCTCTCCATCTCGAGGAGCTTCCCCTTGGACACGAGTATCTCGGTGACCGCGGTGATCTCGTATCCGACCTTCTGGAAGTCGATGTCGGCGGAGAAGCCGCGGACCACTTTCCTCCCCATCAAGTTGGACACGCGAGCCGAAACCGTAGTCGTCGAAACCCCGAGCCTCCCCGCCACGCGTCTGTAGGGGACGCGCCCCTCCCTCTGGATTTCGCGGAGTATCTTGGCGTCCAGGCGGTCGATGCCCGTCCGTCCAGTCTCTTCCGTCCGTTTCGCACCGCTCCCTTGTGCTTTGTCCAGATTCCTGTTCCCTGACTGCATTCCCGTCCAGCTTTCCGACTCCACGGTTTATATCGCTTCCGCCTCAAAGCTGTAGAATTGACTTTCAACATCACCGATGACGGGAAGATTGTGAAGCGGACGTTCGCTCCTCAGCAGGTCCTGGAAAGCCTGGACAGCGAAAAAGTGAGGTTCGTCGACCTCCAGTTCACGGACGTCCCCGGAAGGCTCAGGCACGTGACCGTCCCGACCGAGATGATGAACGAGGAGATGTTCAGGGAGGGGGTGGCCAAACTGGACGGCTCGTCAGTCAAGGGGTTCGTGGAGATTCACGAATCCGACATGCTTCTCGTCCCCGACGCCTCGACATACGGGGTGGTCCCGTGGATCGACGACCACGTCAAGACGGCCAGGCTGATCTGCGACGTCAGGTCCGGGTACGGTGCCGGGAGGTTCAGCAGGGACCCGAGGTTCGTCGCCCAGACGGCCGAGGCGAAGATCAGGGAGGCAGGGTTCACGGACTCGCTCTGGGGTCCCGAGGTCGAGTTCTTCGTCTTTGACAGCGCGACGTGGACCGCGAACGACCCCTTCGGGTCTGGCTTCAGGATCACTTCCAGGGAGTCCGCGAACGAAGCCCGCGGGACGAACTTCCCGATCAGGTTCAAGGACGGATACTATCCAGCGCAGCCTGTCGACACGCTCAGCGACTACAGGGGGATGTGCGTGAACTACATGAGGGACGGGTTCGGGATCCTGTCGAACGCCCACCATCACGAAGTCGCCACGGCGGGGCAGTGCGAGATCGACGTCTACAGGGACGAGCTGGTCACCATGGCGGACAGCACGATGACGTACAAGTTCGTAACGAAGAACGTGGCGACAAAGATGGGGCTCATCGCGTCGACCATGCCCAAGCCTATCTTCGGAGACAACGCGGTCGGGATGCACATCCACTCGAGCATGTGGAGAGACGGGAGAAACGCCTTCTTCGACCCCAGCGACGCCTACGCCGATGTCAGCCAGACGGCCAGGTACTACATCGGAGGGATCATGGCGCACAGCAGGTCTCTCTGCGCGATCGTCGACCCCACGACGAATTCTTACCACAGGCTGGTCCCAGGTTACGAGGCCCCGGTCTACATCGCGTGGAGCAAGTCGAACAGGTCGGCGAACGTCAGGATCCCCGCGTACGAGAAGGGCTCCGAGGGGAGCAAGAGGGTGGAGTTCAGGACCCCCGACCCGTCGTGCAACCCGTACCTCGCTTTCGCCGCCATCACGGCAGCAGGTCTCGACGGGATCAGCAGGAAGATGGACCCCGGAGACCCGGTAGACGAAGACATCTACAAACTCACTGCGGCGAGAAGGAAGGAAGAGGGGGTGGGCGAGCTCCCGGGGAGCCTGAAGGAGGCCGTGGAGAGCCTGCAGAGCGACTCTGGCTACCTCGACGGGATATTCCCGAAGGACCTAGTGCAGGTGATGATGGAGCTGGAGATGGAAGCGTACAGGTCGGTCGCAGCGAGGCCGCACCCGTATGAATTCTACCTCTACTTCGACCTGTAACAAAAGGGAATGGACTTTGTCAGCACTCGCGGTTCGAGAGGCTCTATGCCTAATCCGAACAGCGCAAAGCCTATTTGTCCGATGGGCATCATCTAGCCCCTCGCTTGGCCAAGCCAAAAAAAGGGCTTACCGGTAGCTTCCCGATGTCGAGGCCCTCCAGCCCGTCCGGGCTGGAAAGCTCGATGCTGAACATAAGGTTCGAAAACGCAGCGTATCTCGGGCTGACGTTCCCAAGTCGGACGGTGAGGCTGGTCGAGAACGCCAAGAACCGATCCCCAAGGCTGCCGACTTCATGCGATGCATGCAACAAGACCATCGGTGAATACCCGTTCATCGCGAAGCACCACCGGAGTTACAGAAAGTACCACGTCTCTTGCGCCTTGCGCATAGCTTTGGTGCTCCCCGTCTCCAGAAAGGGGTAGGGTCCACCTTCCTAGACGGTGGTCGCTCCCAAGGGGTCGTGCTACATCATATGCCCGCCGGCTCCCCGAGGGCGTTTCAAATCATAGGTTCATATCTCAAGGGCACCATGGACCCCTCATGCTTCAAACAACTTGTCGGGGACCTCCTCATGGAGTCCGGTCAACATGACCTCTGAAGGTAGCCTTGCGAGCGACACTTGGAAGTCGGTCAAAGAACTCTTGGCAAGAGCGGAGGATGCGGTACAGAAGGAGCTGAACAAGGCAGGCCCGGTAGTGCAGCGCTCCCTCGACAGCTCTGTCGAAGCTGGAACCAAGGGCCTCAACAACGCATTCAAGACGCTCGACTCCAAGACGGCGAAAGAGAGGGCAGACCTTCTCAGGACCTACAGGAAATTCCTCGCGGGGCAGTTGGAATACGTGGATGCCCGTCTCAAGGAGCTTGAAGGGAAGGCCTAGGCAATGGAGGAGAGGACAGTCACTTCAAGCCAGGGCCCACTCAGCGTTGTTCTGAACCGTCGAACGAGCGTTCCTAGGGCTAGCCATAACTCCCCCGCCAAGGATGCCTAGTGCGAACATGATGAAAACCGGAGGAAGAAATTCTCGCATCACAAGGGCTACGGTAGCCCTCGGCCTCTCATTGTCGATGACTGCTCTGGCGTTTGCCGGCTCGGGGACGGTCATTTCCGCCCCCGCGTTCAACAACATCCAGGTCTTCGTGACAACAGGGGCTGACTTCCCATACACATTTGCCTTCTCAGCTTACAACCTGACAGGAAGCCTTGTCGGCTCCTACCAGAGCCCATATCCGGCGGCAGCCTTCGAGCTTCCGAGCGGAGACTATCTCATCACCGTAGGCGCGAACTACCAAAACTTCGGCTGTCGGCTCTGTCTGAGCGGGGGAGCTTCCCCGCCCTCGGGCGGCAACGGGACTGTGACTGAGCCCTCCTACCCGATCTACTATCAACCGAAGGCGGAATACGGGTACCAGCTCGTCCACGTCGCTGGCCCTGCTACCATAAACATCAACACTCAGAACATCTCAGCCATACCCACCACCTCTGTGACGGTCAAGGTTCACTTCGTCAACGGCACAGCCGCCGCGAACGCCTCAGTCTCCGCATCGATCGTCGGGGAATGGTACTACTGGTGGGGCTCGGGAACAAAGACATCGATGTGGGGTCAGACAGACCAGAACGGAGTGGCCATCCTGACCATCCCCGTCGCACCCGCGGTCGTGACAGCGTGGGACTGGGTCAAGGTTCCGGTCCCTTCGAACGCCAGCACCGTTTCCACCGATGTCGGCGGTCAAACGGTGAACGTGACTGTCTACTGGCAGCCGACCTACATCGGACTCACCGCGTCGGGGATGATACTCCCACCCCAGGACTCCCTCAACCTGACCCTCCATTATGAGGAGATCAGCAACTGGGTGTTCCCAGCGGGCGTAGAATACAGTCAGGCCCAGGGGAAGGACTCGGCGAACGCAACTCTGTCAGACCAGCCTACCGGAGTTCCTTCAGGAGCCAGTCCGGGGTCCGGCCAGTCCGGCAATTCACAAGGCTACTACACGCCCTCACAGATCCCGGCCATACAGGCCGGTGGTGAGCTCCAGTCCGTGGGTCAGCAGGGGCCGCTCGGAGGAGTGCTTCTCTGGGCGATGGTGGGTGGGACGGTCGTGGCAGTCACGGGAGCCGCGATAGCCCTGTCTCTAGCGAGAAGGCGAAGAGCGAACGGGTCGTCCGCCCCTGCAGGGTAGACGACCTTCCCGAATTTTTCAGCGTAGAGCTTTCGACGACTGTCGTCCGCGAGGTGCCTTCAGGGCCCTCTCGAGCCTCTCCTTCAGCAGCCTGCTTACAAGGGCACCGTCGGCTCGCCCCCGGACTTCGGACATCAGTTCGCCCATCAGGGGGGAGAGGGCTGACTCCCGGCGCTCCGAAATCAGCTTGCTGGAACTCCTGACGAGCCTGTCCACGAGAGACGAGACTTCAGACTCTCCCATCCTGGACAGCTCGAGCGAGCCCACAGCCTCTGCTACCGTCTTGGCCTTGCCAGCGCCGAGTGCCCTCAGGATGTCGGGCGCGGCCTCCTTCGCCACCGCGCCCGAGTCTATCGCCCTGAGGAGCTCGACCAGGCGAGCCTCGTTCATTGCATCCTCAGGGACTCCTTCCCTCAAGAGCCTCGGTGGCATTTCCACGAGAATCGACGCAATCACCGACGGCTCCACCATGAGCTCGCGCGCCAAGGCTTCGAAGACCGGAGCCGAGTCCGAATCGTAGAGGCGCAGCGCGAGGTCGCGGCTCAGGCGAAAGGAGTTGGTGTACCTCTTGACCGTGTCTTCCCATGGTTCGCCGACCGAATCCGCGGCCGCGGAAAGCAGTTCCTTCGGCAACGTGATCAGGGGGACGTCTGTTTCAGGATACATCCTCTGGGCCCCCGGCCTCGGCCGCATGTAGACGGTCTCTCCATCCCGGGTCGCTCCCCTCGTTTCCGCCGGCACCCCGTCAGGGGCGAGCTCCAGACGCGAAGCCACAGCGGCGGCCCCTCTCTCTGCGCGGTCAGGTTCCCCGGCGACGAGGACCAAGGCCGTGTCCTCTGCCGCGCCGCAGTACTCCCTCAGCGCGCGTTCTTCCCCTTCGGAGATCCCCCGTTTCCTAAACTCGTCTGAATGGACTATCCCTCCCAGAGAATGGGCTCTCGCTACCTCCGCTGCCTCCCGACCCAGCCTGAACCCGGGAGCCGGCTCCCACCCGAGAAGCCCGGACAGCCCAGTGGCCGTGACGCAGTCGACCTTTCCCCCCTCCCCGACAGCCTTCGAGAGGACTTCCGACCCTCCCCAGGGGACTATCCGTGTCACCTCCTTGACCGCGCACTTCACCTTCGCCCCACGCCCCACGAGTTTCTTTGCGACCTCCATGAGGGCACGTTGTCTTGAGGCTTCGTAAGCTACCACCTTGGCGACCAGGTTGAGCTTCTGGACCCCCTTGACCTCGACGACTGCCCCGCCGTCGAGAGATATGTTGAGGTCTTGACGAATGGTCCCGAGTCCGCGGGCGACCCTCCCGGTCGACCTGAGCACCCTGCCGAGGTTGAGTGCGACATGCCCGACGAATTCTGGGGTCCCAGACACAGGGTCGAGCGCGACCTCGATCAGCGGGACCCCCAGCCTGTCGAGGCCGAAAATCCTGGACCGCTCGTCCTCCCCCATGATTCTTGCAGCGTCTTCTTCCAGGGTTATCGACTGGACTCCGACCTTCGTCCCGTCGACCATTAGCGAGCCCCCGAACCCGAGGACCGCGGTCCGCTGAAACCCAGTCGTGTTTGAGCCGTCGATCACGATCTTCCTCATCACGTGAGCCTCGTCGACCACGCCTGACCCGAGCGCCGCGGCCACCATCAGCCCGGTCTCCACCACTTCCCTGCTGACCTGCCTCGGAGGCTCCTCGTCCGCGTCGACCAGGCAGGAAGACTCCGGGCTCCAGAGGTAGAGGTTCGGCTTGTCTCTCGAGAACTCGAAGACGGCAGCGGGGTCGAGCCGGCCGGTCTCGCTCTGCGCTGGCCTCAGCCTCCTTTCGAAAGAGAAGGGAAATTCCTCCGTCTTCGTTATCGGACAGTTGCAGAACAGCTTCGTCGGGGCCGAAAGCTGCTGGTGGACTTCGAGCCCCACCAAAAGTCCCGGTCGGTCGCCCGGCATCAACGCTACCCCGGAAGCCGCCTTGAAGTCATTTCTCCCGCCAGATTGGTCAGCATCATCCTGCGGGCCTCCTCCGCCGAGCGCGTGTTGGCGAGCACCCACGAGGCCTTCACTACTGCAGTCTCCGACAGCATGTCTTCTAGCGGTATCGCCCCCGCATTGAGCAGGTCCCTCCCTGTGTCGTACACGTCGAGGTCAACCTTGCCGTTGATGCACTGGGATGTCATGCACGCCATCCCCCCGGACCTCACGAACCGACCAATCTCTATGATTACGTCTGAGCTGACGTGTCCCAGCCCGGTCCCTTCAATCACGAGGCACTTCGTCCCCGAGCGGCGGAGCGACGGCAGCAGAGATGGTGGCATCGACGGATAGAACTTCAGCAGCGAGGCTCCGTTGCTGAACTTCGGTTTCGGTCGGAAGAGCGCCTTTCTCACCTCGGACGGAGGTCCGTCGTCAATGAGTCGTACCTTGCCGTCCTCCCAGACCGCCGCCAGGGGGACTCCGACGGACAGAAAGGCGTCCCTCCTGCTCGTGTGGTTCTTCCTCACCCTGGTCCCGGCGTGCAGGGCGACCCCCCTGTCGCTTTCGTCGAGGTGAGCCCCGACGTAGACTCCGGAAATGTCAGCGCTTGCCGCGATGGAAACGCTCCCGAT
This sequence comes from Nitrososphaerota archaeon, assembly GCA_016200045.1. GTDB lineage: Archaea > Thermoproteota > Nitrososphaeria > Nitrososphaerales > Gagatemarchaeaceae > UBA183. The sequence continues at coordinate 132,612 of JACQFN010000002.1, forward strand.
CAGGTTGAGGGTCGCGTCCGATGACGGCCTGTCCGAAGACCTCTGCGCGGCCGTCAGTATGACGGGAATCGGGATTCCCTGGAGTGCGAAGCTCAACGCGGCCGCAGTATACCCGAGGGTATCGGTCCCGTGCGTAACCACAACGCCTTCGTATCCCTGGGCGACCGCCTTCGCGATCCTCGATGCAAGCTTGGCCCAGTGAAGAGGCTTCACATTCTCGCTGAGGATGTTGAATAGGATTTCCGAATCCACCATGGCGATTTCCGAAAGCTCCGGGACCAGGGCGTGCAGGTCTGAAGAGTCGACCGCCGGGTGCACCGCTCCCGTCCTGTAGTCGACCCGGCTGGCGATCGTCCCTCCTGTGCCCAGAAGCAGTATCTTTGGAAGGCCCGGGCGAGCCTTCGGGGCGGGGGAAGGGGAGAAGGAGGGCTTCTCACCAGCGGCCACGACCTTCGCACCCCGAAGTCTGGAGACATCGAGACCGACGTTGTATCCAGTCTTTAGTTTCAGGACTACGTGCGAATCATCCGCCGAAGCGTATCTGGGAACGACTGTCCCTGTGACCGTCCCCCAGTCAGTCTTCACTTCCAGGACGTCGCCCACGCCGGCGCTTGCCCTCCGGAGGAATTCGAGGGTCCTGCCCCTGTAGCCGGCCAGGTCCTTCATGCGAACGAACTCGGACGCTTTGCGGTCTTAAAGCATTGGGTCTCCAAAGTGTTTCACTTGTTGCGCAGACCGTTTTCCTTTTGGGCTTCCCCAGAATCAGAGGCTTGGCCTCGGGAGCGGCCCCCCACAGCTCGAGCACGCCTTCTGGAACTTCTGGACTGTCCCGCAGTAGGGACACTTGACCAGCACTGTGTCCGGGGGAGGTGGGGGTTGGAAGGCCGTGGCTTCCGTCACGGGCCGCTGGACGCCGGGAAAACGGGAGAGGTTCCGCGCGACCCCGACCACGATGATGATCAGCACAAACACCGCGAAGAACGAGAAGGCCACGGACATTCCCGTCGCGTCACCCGGGATGGGCTGCAGAGCGGCTCCTTTTCCCGCGGTCGGTACCATGTTGCTCATCAAAGGAAGCGCAATCTGGAACGACGAATGTGCCATCCCCGCAGGACTTCGCCGAACCCCGGCCGTATAATCGTATCGAGGGTCTGGCAAACGGCTACCAGGAGATGCTCGCCGAAGTCTGGTCCGAGACGTCGGGGAGAAGGCCGAGGGCGCCTCGCAGAGAAAGGCCGTACTCTAGGCCCGGTCCGTCGCAGAGTATGAAGTCTCCAGGGACGCTGGCCCCGAAGATCCCGGAGGAGACCGATGCTCCGAGGCCCCTGGCGACCTCCACGAGCTGGGACATCCGCATTGAACCATGGGTAGCGAGGCACAGGTCGAAGCTCCGCAGGATGGGCTTCCACGTCATACTCTGTGACCCCGCAAGCGCTCCCCCGATCAGCTCGTCCGACTTGAACGGGCCGACCCTCCTAGTAATGAAAAGAGATGCCCGCTTGAAACTACCTCCTGTCAGTGAAAGGGACGCGGAAAGTTCCCCGGCGGTCGGGGCGAGCAGGGCAGTCGCCCTGTCGGACCCGTGAGTGACCAAGAGGGTCGACTTCGCAGGTGAGACTCTCAGCGGGAACCAGGGGGAGCGCATTATGAACACCCAGAGGTCCTCCCCGAACGGGACGTCGACGTGAACGGCGGGGGCGACGAGGAGGCCGACCATCCTTTCCCTGAGGAGCCCGGTCGCGGGGAGCAACCCGCCGACGGTGACGCTGAGCACGTTCCCCTCGGGCCCGCCCGTCGATTCTTCGAATGCGGCCATGGTCGGGTTTCGAATCGACGGGTTGAACATCCACCTCGACGTCTTGCCGTTGCTCACCCAATGAAACAAGAGCTCCGCGGTCCCAGTCTGAATGCTTCGGTGATTGAGTCGACCGGTGCTGTTGATCCTGACGACCGCCTTCCCCTCCAGGACCTCGTATTCTGGCCTGACTCCTCCGACGAAGGAAAGCGAGGGCAACCGGTCATCGAAGGGGAGTCCCAGATTTATCGGTTGGTCGGGGGGTTCCGCACCGAAAGGGTTAATCCCATCACCGAAATGGTTCGTGCGTGAAACCCAGAGGGAACTCTGCTTGATTTCGGCCGACCACGTTTCAGTGGAGGTTGAAGGACTCCGGAGGCAGTTCAAGACGAAGTCCGCGCCTGTGGTGGCGCTCGACGGAGTCAGCCTCAAAGTCGGAGAGGGGGAGATCTTCGGGGTCCTGGGACCGAACGGGGCCGGCAAGACGACGATGATCAGGATACTCTCCACGCTCTTGATGCCTTCGGGCGGTTCAGCCAAGGTCATGGGGTTCGACGTCGAGCACGAGGCCGAGAAGGTCCGCCGCGTCATCAACATGGCGAGCGGGGCCGAGAAGGCCGGGTACGACTTCATCAGCGCGAAGAGGAACCTGTGGTTCTTCTCCCAGCTCTACGGGATCCCGGGGGAGGTGGCGGAGAAGAGGATCGGGGACCTGTCAGAAAGGCTGGGGCTCACGAAGTACCTCGACAGGAAGTTCTACGCCCTGTCGACGGGATACAGGCAGCGGGCGACGATAGCCCGGGCCTTTGTGAACGACCCGAGGGTGGTCTTCCTCGACGAGCCTACCATCGGCCTCGACGTCATGACCGCGCGGAGCATCAGGGAGTTCCTGCAGACCGAGGCGAAGACCCACGGGAGGACGATAATGCTGGCGACCCACAACATGGCGGAGGTCGAGGCCATCTGCGACAGGGTCGCGATAATCGACAAGGGGAAGATCATCGCCGAAGGGACCCCGGAGGACCTCAAGCGATCCCTGGGAGCGCCAGCCCTGGTCATGGAGGTATCCCCTCCGCCGAAGGACCTGGAGATGCTCAGACAGGTGGCGGGGGTGAAGGGATTCACGAGCTCCGCGGACGAAGAAAGGGGCCTCTCGACCGTGCAGGTGGTCGTGGAGAACGACTCGGCGGCCAACGGCGCGTCCGCGGCCATGGCCACTGCGGGCTACAGGGTGGTCGCTTCGTGGAGGAAGGAAGCGACCCTGGAGGAGGTCTTCGTGGCCCTCGTGGGGAGCGGGTTCAAGGAGAGGGAGGAAGAAGGTGGACCCTAAGCCCTGGGTGAGGACGATGAGGGCCAGGGCCCTAGTCAGGCTCTGGAGCATCTTCGGGGAGCCGATGTGGATCATAGTCAGCATGGGGTTCCCTGTCCTGTCCTCGTTGGCCCTCTCCCTGTTGTACTACAGCATCGGAGCGACGAACTACGTCGGGTTCGCAGTCCTCGGGGGAGTCATGGTGGCGTTTTGGGGGAACGTGCTCTGGTCGATGGCGAGCCAGTTCAACTGGGACAAGCAGGAGGGGCTCTTCGAGATCTACCTGACGTCCCCCGCATCCATAACGGCCATCCTGATCGGCATGTCGGTAGGCGGGATTGTGGGGACGGTCCCAACGGCGGTGATCGTTTCGATAATCGGGTGGGTCCTCTTCCATCCGGTCGTGGCGGCCTCCTGGGGGGCCGTGGCCCTCACCTTCGCGCTCACCCTGGCTTCGCTGTACGCGCTGGGGATGGCGCTCTCCTCGCTCTACCTGGTCTACGGCAGGGAAGCAGAGTCCATGAACGAGGTGCTCCAGGAGCCCGTCTCGATGCTCTCGGGGATCTACTTCCCATCGATAGGGAGCTTCTCCCCGTTCCCGTTCGCCGTGCAGATAGCCGCCTCGCTGATCCCCCTGACGCTGGGGATGGACGCGCTCAGGAAGAGCCTGTTCTACGGGGAGGGCTTCGGGGCTGTCTCGTTCGACCTGTTCGCCCTGGCCATACTCGCGGTAGTGTTCCTTGCGGGATCGGCCTATTCGCTGAAGGCGCTCGAACGCAAGGGGAGGAGGGACGGGACGATATCGGTGAGGATCAGATGATAAGCTTCAGGTCTCTCTTCGCCTCGACCTGGATGGGGATACAGCACGACCTGGCCTGGACAACTCCGTCCCTCGCCATCGCGCTTCGGACCGTCGCCCCGTTCGCTTCTGCGATGACCGTGTCGATAATCTACTGGTTCGGGGTCACACAGAGCGGGATGGCGCTGGACCCTACCCGCCTCGCATACATACTGGTGGGGTCGACTCTGTACGCCCACGTGGCGTCGTACGCATGGGTGCCGACGATAGCAATCGCGGAGGGGAAGAACCTGTCTGTCTTCCCCCACATCTACCTGACCGCGAGGAGCACCGCGTTGTACGTGGCCGGGAGGGCGCTTTCCGCTTTCGCGATATCGACGACCACATCTCTGGCCGCCCTCGCCGCGGCCTACTTCGCCCTGGGAAGCTTCCTACACACGAGCATCGTACTGATAGTCACCCCTGCCTCGCTCTTCATGCTCGCCGTCGCCCTCCTTGTCAACATTCCTGCCGCCCTCGGCCTGGGTTACTTCCTGGGAGCGTATTCGTTGTACGCGAGCAAGTTCGAATGGTCCCTGCCGGGGTACATTGCCGGGCTCCTCATGGTCTTTTCGGGCGCCCTCTTCCCTACGTCGATCCTCCCCTGGCCGGTCTCAGTGGGTGCGAGCTACCTGCCGTTCACCCAGTTCATCGCCGCGTCGAGGGACGCACTAATCTACGGCAGGGTCGGCGACTACCTCTGGTCGATCGGGCTGAGCGCCCTGGGAGGAGTCGTCCTCCTTTCGGTGAGCGTCTGGGTGTACTTTGCCGCTGAGAAGGCGAGGAAGGACGGGGTCATCGACCGCAGGCTTGCATAGAGATTCTCGGCATCGAGCATCTCTGCACAGGCAAAGAGGCTGCGCGTTCTGCGGCATGCCCCATGCCCCACTGTGGGGCGTTCAGTGGAGATGTTTTGCCATGAACGGCCCGAGCCTGTAGAAGCCCAGCTTCCTGTAGTACTCCCGCGTCCCGACTGCGCTCGTCACGAGGAGCGTTGAGACCCCCATCTCTTCCCTTGCGACCGTCTCCATCGAGGCCATCAGAGCCGCGCCTATCCCCCTGTGCTGCCACGCGGTTCCGCTTCTCGACCCCACCGGGACGGTCTTTCCGTAGACCCTGAGCTCCCTGACGACCGCTGCGTCCTGCATCTCCGGCCGATGCGCCTGTTGGGACGGGAGCCTCAGCCTTGCGAACCCCGCGATGCGCCCTCCCTCTTCAGACTCGTACGACCCGAAGACCTCGTCCCCGCCGGACGCCCTGTAGCGGGTTTCCCTGTAGGCGAACCCACCTTCCTCGATCGCCGCCGGGTCGGTCAGTGCGACCTCCCTGCACCTGATGCACCCGCATCGGAACCCCTTCTCGGAGACCCTGGAGAGGACGAGCTCCCTGAGGTTCCCGTTCTTCACCCCCCCGGCGATCTCGTGAGCCGGGATCTCCCTCTGGATCCGCATTATCCTGTGCCAGCTTGGAACGAACCGTTTCATCTCGCTGAGGAGTTCGATGACAGTCTCGGTATCGTACGGAAGGTAATCCCCGGACGCGAACTGCTTCTCGAGGGATGTCCCTGGGACGACCAGGGTCGGGTAGATTTTCGACATGTCCGGCCTGTACGCCTCGTCGTCGAAGAGCGTCATCATCTCCCTCAGGTCTTCATCGGGGGTGGCTCCGGGAAGGCCCGGCATCATGTGTGCCGTGACCTTGAGGCCGGCGTCCCGTGCGACCTGAAAGGCATTCCTTGCGTCGGAGACAAGGTGACCCCTGTTGCTCCTCTTGAGGGTCTCGTCGTCGAGGCTCTGGACCCCTATCTCGAGCCTCGTAATACCGTACGAAAGCATCAGGTCTACGTCCCTGGGCCTGCACCAATCGGGCTTCGACTCCAGGGTGAGGCCGACGCATCGGCTCTCGGCCGTTTCGTTGAGCACCTGCGCCTCCGACAACGACGGAGAACTCCTCCCGTTCAGCCCGTCGTACACCCCCTTGACGAAGGACCTTTGATATTCCTCGGGGACGGCGATGAACGTCCCCCCCTCGATTATCGTCTCGACCTTCCCGGTCTCGTGTCCGTTCGCCCTGTACTTTCCGAGTGAACGGCGGACCTGCAGGTACGGGTCGAAGCCCACGGCGAGGGCTCCTCGCATCCCCGGGCTGTCGGGAAGGTAGCTCTGCGGGGTCCCGAACCGGACCCCACCCGGGCAGAATACGCAGGTCCCGTGCGGGCATGAGAAGGGGGCGGAGAAGGCGGTCACCACAATGATGCCGGACGCGCTCCTCCTGGGGTGAACCCTGAGCATTTCCTCGAACGAATGTCTTGAGCTCGGGCTCAGCGCGGCGATTATCTCCGGGTTCGAAACGTAGCGGTCGAGGGAGAACTGTTTTGCGACGCGCTTTTTCAGCTTCTCCAGGGACTCCCTTGAGCTGACGGAACCCAGGGTGACCTCTGCAGCTATGAACGAAGCCGCGTCCTGGGTCCTGTCCTGGGTCTGGACGGTCACCGGCGCATCCAGTTCTGGCCCGGCTTGCGCTTCAATGTAAAGCGTTTCTCGTAAGTGCGCCTGTTCCTTACTTTCGGGATCGCAGCCTTCTTGGGCTTGCCTTCGAGTTTCGGAGTCTGGGATCTAACTTTTCCGGCCTTAGTGACTGGAGGCGGCGAGCGCTAGGCTGAGCCGCTGACTCCCGTGGGTCGGCATTTTTTGCTTATCAAACCTCCTTACGGTTCCTCGAGCCCCACGGTAGATTAATCTTTTGAAAGGAGCGTTCGAATCGAGCTTGAGGCAGCCTCGTCCAAGCTCGACCCTGAAACGAAAGCGACCTTTGTCTCGTCGAAGAACCCGGATTTCAGGTTCAAATTTGAAAGTCGTTCGATCATTGTCCGATGCGACGGCTTGTATCTCTTCTCTTGTTCGATTTCCACCGCTACGAGCCTGACCCCGTCAAACAATATTGCGTCGGGAGTGCGTGCGTCCTTCACATATTCTGACGTGATGTAGGCCCTAACGCCTCTTTTCCTTGCCTCCTCGGCGACCCTGAGCACTACATCGTCATGGAACCTGCGAGACCGGCGTCGTCTTTCTAGGTAACTCTTGTCGGCGTTGAGCGACCTCAGGAAGTCGCCCTTCTTCCTTGAATTGTCAGACATCTTCTTTCGGATCGCCGCAGCCCTCTCCGCTCCGACCCACGACTCGAGGGTCCGTCCTTTATTGAGCAAGGGATGGCCCGCCTTGAACCAACCGGCGTTGGCGACGAGTCCGCGTTTGCAGCCTTCGAAGTAGCAGGGTCTCCCGCAGAATTTTTTCTGGTGGACGGCAAGCTCCTTGCCGCAATTCGCGCAGCCCTGAGACACGTCTTAGCAGCCGGCGCAGGTATTTACGCCGCAAGGGGTTGCGCGACTAAAACGCTTTAACCATCGATAGCTCGGCACGCCCGAACTCCAATGTCAGAACCCGCGGGCAACGACGCGTCCATGGAGAAGATCAGGCAGGAGTCCATAGCCGCGGCTGAGGAGGCAATCCGAAAGGCAAGCTCCCGCCCCGACCTCCACCTCGTGCAGGCAATCCAGGCCCTGGACGACACCGACAAGTTCCTCAACGTCACCGCGACGAGGGCGGTCGAGTGGTACGGGCTCCACTTCCCGGAGCTGTTTCCGATAGTCCAGGACAACACGGCGATGTGCAGGCTGATCTCCGACCTCGGGAGGAGGGACTCCTACGAGGCAGAAGGGCTTCAGGGGAGGGGAATGACCGACAAGAAGGTCGAGGCCGTCCTCATCGCGAAGGCCCGCTCGAAGGGGGGCGAGATTTCGGACCCCGACCTTTCCAGGGTGAAGGCGTTGGCCAGCCTGGGGCTCGAGCTCAGCGGCCAGAGGGACAGGCTGAACGAGTACGTCGAGAGCATGATGAAGAAGGTAGCGCCTAACGTTTCACAGATCGCAGGGGCGACCATCGGGGCGAGGCTGATGGCGAAGGTGGGCGGGCTCGACAGGCTCGCGGTCCTCCCCGCCAGCACGATTCAGATCCTCGGAGCCGAGAAGGCGCTCTTCCGGGCTCTGCGGACCGGGTCCCGCCCACCGAAGCACGGGATCCTCTTCCAGCACCAGGAGGTCCACATGGCGCCGAAGTGGCAGAGGGGAAAGATCGCACGCACTCTGGCAAACAAGATCGCGATAGCGGCGAGGATCGACTACTACCGGGGGTCCGAAGAGCCGTCGGTGAAGGCAGGCCTGATGAAGCGGATCGAGGGGATCAAGGAGAAGTACAAGGAGCCCCCGAAGAGGCAGGAACGCCCCGAGCGGTCCCAGAGGAGGGGACGTTTCCAGCGAAGAGACAAGCCGCGCCGCCGTTGAGCGCAATAAGAAGGGAGGAGAGGGGAGGGAGGACAGTCCTCCTCACTAAGAGCCTCCTCAGGGGGGACAGGGTCTACAACGAGGAGCTGGTAGAGATCGAAGGCGAGGAATACCGCACCTGGGACCCGTTCAGAAGCAAGCTCGCCGCTGCGATACTCAGGGGCCTCCCCGACGACGTTGTCCGGCCCGGGGACAGGGTCCTGTACCTCGGGACGTCGACCGGGACCACCCCATCCCACGTGTCGGACATAGTGGGGGGGTCGGGACTTGTGGTCGGGGTCGAGCTCTCCGCGAGGGTCGCGAGGGAGTTCGTGGAGAACGTGGCGCGGAAGAGGAAGAACGTCATACCTTTCGTGGCCGATGCCCGCGACCCTACGAAGTACTCGATTACGAAAGTGGATGTCGTGTACTGCGACATCGCCCAGCAGGACCAGACAGAGATAGCCCTGGAGAACTGCAGGCAGCTCCTCCGCGACGGCGGAACGCTGCTTCTGGTCGTGAAGGCGAGGAGCATCGACGTCCTGAAGGAGCCGGAGGACGTCTTCAGGGAAGAGAAACGCAAGTTGGAGGTGGCCGGGTTTAGGGTAGCGAAGGTCGTAGACCTGGCCCCCTTCGACAAGGACCACGCGATGATCTTGGCCGCTTCCTAGAACGAGGCCAGCAGCGCCTGCTCGAAACGCCCCCACGACTTCCAGCTTCGCCGGGCATAGTCAGGTGGGCTGTAGCCTCCGCGCATCTTCTCCATGAAGAAGACCCTTGTGCGGGGGTCGGACGGATAGCCTGACCCGAAGTTGCCGTACTTCTTGCGGAGCCCGTCGACCGCCTGGTCCCGCTCGACCTTGGCTATGATCGAAGCGGCCGAGACGACCGGGAAGTCCCTGTCGGCCTTGTGCACCGCCTTGACCCTGCAGGGGACATTCAGGTTCTCCGCTATGTTGTCGCGGAACCTGGCAGGGCTCGAGTCAGACGCGTCGACCGTGACCTCGGCCGCCTCCAGCCTGTCGATGACCTTCGCGAAGTACACCGCCTCCAGGTAGTTCAGCTTCCGGTACTTCTTCCCTGTCCTCACGACGTGGTCTATCTCTGACGGCTCGATCCCGACCGACTGGACGCTGGCGCAGACCCTCAGTATCTCCGGGTAGAGCGACTCCCTTCGCCGGGGCGACAGCTTCTTCGAGTCGCGGACCCCGAGCGACTTCAGCTCCTCGAGGCCCTCCTTGTCGACCGCGACGCCTGCCACCACGAGCGGCCCGAGAAGGCAGCCACGCCCCGCCTCGTCGATGCCACCGAGGAGCGGACCCATGGCACATCGCGGGTGCTTCGTCGGGTTAACTAGCTTTCGGACCCCCGGCCGCTGCCAGGAGGGCGGACGAAAGCTGGTCAGTCACGTCGTCCCGGTTCATGGTGGTGAGCTCGAAGGACTCGGTCGCGGACGCCCTCACCCCGTTCAGGAGTTCGTCGTCGAGCCTCTCGTGGACCACCACGAGGACCGGCTTCCCCGAGTCGAGGCTCGCCTTGACCCCCCTCCTGAACTCAGGGCTCGTCAGCTCCATGGGGCCCAGCTCGTCGATCACGATCACCTCGGCGCGGGCCGCGGCGTCTGAGAGCCCCCTTGCCCCGATGGACGCAAGGTCCTTCAGGTTGACGCGGTATCGTCCGACCTTCGGCCCGAACGGAGCGTCCAGAGAGGCGAGCTCCCCCTGGGTCCCGTTGGTGAGGTCCCTGAGCTCGAACCCGATGCGCGCTCCTTTCTTGCGCCTCTCAGAAGTGACGCAACCCCCGACGATCACCCCGGCGCTCTTCAGCCTCAGTACGACCTTCGAAACGAGGGTCGACTTCCCCACCCCGGGGGGACCCGTCACAACCCAGACCCCTTTCAATCCGCGACGGGGCGCGGCGCGGGGCGAGATAAGTTCAGCCCTGACGGGGGTGAGCCTCGAATCGTTTAACAGCAGTCCGCCTCGGAATTCACCCGTGCAGGTCGTCCGGACGGTGGAAGGGAGGACCACTCTCGCGGTCCCCAGGGCGAGCCTTGAACGGAAGGTCCCTCCCACCGCCCCTGTCTTCTTCAACCCCGCGGCATCCACCAACAGAGACGTCACCGTTGCCCTGACGCAGGCTTCAGAGGGGAAGTCGTTCTGCGATGCAATGGCCGGAGTGGGGGCCCGGGGGGTCCGGGTGGCGAACGAGGTCACCAGGGGGATGAGCGTGACCATGGTCGACCTGAACGGGGGGTCGTTGCGGCTCGCGAGAAGCAGCGCGAGGATCAACGGAGTGGGCGGGAGGTGCAGTTTCAGCAAGGGGGACGCGAGCGTCTTCCTTCATTCGGTCGGGGGAAAGGACGCCCGTTTTGATTTCGTCGACGTCGACCCTTTCGGGTCCCCCGCACGCTTCATCCAGCCACTGCTCAACGCGGTCGCCGACGGGGGGATCGCCTCCGTGACTGCGACGGACACGGCGGTCTTGTGCGGGGTGCACCCCGAGACGTCGAGACGCAGGTACGGCTCCGTTCCGCTGAACAACGAGTTTCACCACGAAACCGGGGTCCGAATCCTGATGGACGCTTGCAGGAGGCAGGCGGCCGTCCTCGACCTGGGGATATCCCCGGTGGCGGCCCACAGCACGAGGCACTACATCCGGGCCTATTTTCGGGTGCTTGTGGGGGCGTCAAGTGCGGAGGCGTCGTCCAGGAACGAGGGGTTCGTCGTGGCGTGCGGCGAGTGCGGTGAGAGAAGCGTCAGGAGGGAGAGGGTTGCGACCTGCCCTTCGTGCGGGAAAAAAGCGAAGTGCGCCGGACCCCTCTGGACGGGGCGGCTGACCGAGAAGAAGACCGTCGAGAAGGCAGCGCGCGTCGCGTTGAAGCTCGGGTTCTCGGAGGCTGAGAAAGTGCTGAGTGCGCTCCCTCCCGCAGACCCGATGCCTCCGTGGAGCTTCAGCCTCGAGCGGGTCTGTTCCGGCCTCGGAGTTCCGAGCGTCCAGTTCTCAGAGGTTGAAGATAGGCTGCGTGCAAATGGCTTCGGGGCTGCACGGCAGCCTTTCGAGCTCCTGGGATTGAAGACCGACGCGGGGTACGCGGAGGTAGTCGCAGCGGTCAGGGATGCGGCTAGGAATCGATAGCCGGCCTGGTCGAGACTCCCTTCCACCCTTCGCAGTAGTAGTACAGCTCAGAGCTCGCGCTCCTGCTCGCGGCAGGCTTCAGGACCCTGACCACGGCGAACCTCGACCTGAACTCCTCCCTCACTTCCGCGGAGCGCTCTCCCTCGAAGAGCTTGAAGAACCCCTTGCCGTTCCTCCTGAGGAGGGTCTCGGAGAGCCCCAGGACCCGCAGCGTGAGGTCTACCTGCCTGATCTGGTCGAGCTCCCAGACCCCTGACACAGAGGGGGCGATGTCCGAAAGGACGACGTCGGCCCTGCCTCCGAGGAGCCCCTCGACCTCTTCTGCCACCTTCGGGTCGTTGACGTCGATGGCGAGCGTCGCGACGTTCTCGTCTTTTAGCCGGACTTCGTTCAGGTCCACCCCCACCACCCGGCCATCAGGGCCCACGAAGCCGGCCGCCGCCTGCACCCACCCGCCAGGAGCGGCCCCGAAGTCGACGACCCTGTCCCCTTCGCGGATGAACCTGTACTTCTCGTTGGCCTCTATCAGCTTGAACGCGGCCCTGCTCTTGAACCCCTGTTCCTTCGCTAGCCTCCGGTAGAGGTCTTTCTTCGCCTCGTGGAGCCTCATTTCTCGAGCGCCTCATTTGCGGCAGGGCAGGAAGGAGGGGCCTGAGAGGCCGAAGTCCTCTTCTTGGCTGCGGTGGCGAAGGCTTCTACGATCTGGCCTGCGGACACGACTGGGTGTCTCTATCTAGCCGCTAAAGCGTTTTCCTCTGCGACCGGGGCGCGCGCGGCCCGCGCTTCCTGGATCACCCACGGGCCTATCCATGGGCAGATGTACGGGCTGATCTCCCCGTCGACCGAGCACTTGGACTCGAACTGGCAGACGATGCAGGGCGCCTTCTCGATCGATGTCATGTCAGTCGGGAAGCGGAGAGGGGTGAGCTTGTAGGTCCATCTCCCCTCCTCGAGGACTTTCACTCTCCCGATGAGGCCCCTGCGTTCGAGCCTGATCGCGAGCCTGGACCCGTCTCTGCTTGTGAGCCGAAGCTCCTTCCATATCTCGCTCTGAAGGACGCCGTCGCGGCCGCGTTCGACCACGAGCTTGTAGACGCGGGAAGTGAGGTCGACCAGCTCCTCCTCTGTCCGCTCGACCGGTTCCTCGGGCTCCTCCCTCCGGGGTGGCTTCGCCTTCGGGGCTCCCTTCACGGCTGGCCTTTGTGCCTTCTTGTGCTGAGGCTTCTGCTTGTGCCTCGCCGCCTTCTTCTTGGGGGTCACTTGGCCGGACCGAACTCCTGCCTTATCACGAAGTTGTCCAGGATCTCGCGGCACCTGTTGCGGACGGTCACTTCGGTCACTTCCGCCGCCTCCGCGACCTCCCGCTGCGGGATGTGCTGGCCGATCATCACGGAGGAAAGGTAGACGTATGCGGCCGCGAGCCCGGCAGGGGCCTTCCCGCTCGAGATCTTCGAGTCGGCGGTGCTCCCCGACAGCTTGAGGGCGAGGTGCTCGACCCTCGCGTCGATCTTCGCCGTGTTGATCAGCTTGGAGATGTACTTCTCCACCGACGGCGGCGGGACGTATTCCTTCTCGACCTCTTTGAGAACGAGCCGGAAGTATCGCGCGACGCTACCCTTCTCCATCCCCGAGGCCCTGGCGACCTCCTTCAGCGTCCTTGAAACCCCGCACTTCCTGCACGCCAGGTAGACCGTCGCTGCGGTCATCCCTATGATCGACTTGCTCTTCGCGACCTTCATCTTTGCGGAAGTCCTGTAGATCTGGGCAGCCGTCTCCGCGACGTTGTCCGGAAGGTTCAGCGACTCGCAGAGCTCGTTTATCTTCGACAGAACGTTGGAGAGCCCCCTCTCCTCGCTGTTGATAGTCCTGGTCCGGCTCTGCCACTTCCGCATCTTCTCGACGGTCGCCCTCATCGCAGGGTCGAGGTATCTTCCGTGCGAGTCCCGCATCGTCCTGCTGATCTCCGTCGTAAGGCCGAAGTCGTGGAGCGAAAGGGTGGTCGGCGCCCCGACCCTCACCCTCTTGTTCTTCTCTTCTAGGTCCATCGCCTTCCACTCGGGTCCTTCGTCTGCCGGCGCGAAGGTGACGTAGCCGCACGACGGGCAGACCTGCTCTCCCTTCTCCAGGTCCCCGATCAGCTTGTTCCCGCACACAGGGCAGGAGGTCTTGAACCCGTCGTCGCTTCTGGTGTGCCAAAGGCTCAAGACATTCACCCGGTAGAATACACAGGGTCCCCGGGCTTTCCGAGCCTGCCGGTGGAGACCGCGACCGACGCGTACGGAGAACGGACAGGACCGATAAGCTCTACCACCCGGCCGAGCTTCTTCCCTCTGTCGTCGAGGACGAAGGAACCGGGCTTTACTTCCTTTGAAAGGCGGACGATGAGTCGACCGCTCTTGGCTTGATGGAGCAGGACGCCGACTTGCAACAAGAGAAGTCGCGGAACTACTTCCGACATTTAAGGCTTCGCAGTTTTTTCGTGTCTTTTCTGGCCGGGCTGTTGAGCCTTCACTCCGCGTCCTCGGACAGACGACAGCTCCTTTGCGACCCTCATCAGCAGAGCCTGCTTCGGCTTCGACTTGCGGACAGAAACGTAGCCTGAATCCTTTGCCGGCGACCCGGGATACCGGGCTCCCTGGGCCAGGGGCTGGAGGTTGAGCTTCCTGCACGCCTCCTCCAGCTCAAGTACTGTGGGTGCCTTCGTCGCAGAGCTGAGAGGAACCCGCCTCCCCTCGCTCCGCTTGAGCTCTGAGTTGAAGTATTCCAGCCAGAAGACGTATCGCTCGTATTCCTTCATTTCTTGGTGAGGACCGCGTTGACCACGCCGTCGTCTGTCGGACGCGAGGTCACCATAGCCTCACCTGCCTCTGTTTCGATGACCGCGCCTCTCGTGATCACCCCCCTGCGCTCGTAGTCCCTGTTCGCCGGGCTCTTCTTGACCCTGAGAATCTTGGAGCGGACTCCCTTTCCGGTTCCATCCGAAACGTTGGCCATGTCTGCGCTGACGAGCCCGGTGGAGACGCTCCCCCCCCTCCTCCTCGAAGCGCGCATGCTGGTCTCCCCGACGACCGGTTCGATCGCGTATCCGTCCCTCTCGAACGCTCTCCTCCCTCTTTGCGGCCTCGACCTCCCTCCAGTCGCCTTCCGCTTCGTCAGGTTTTCGATCGCTCTTGTCAATCTGAAGGACTGTTTTGCTCGCCCTCGTCCGGCGGGTGTTAAGCGTTTCTGGGGAGCGTTAGGGTCCGGCCCTCCAGCTGCCGCTTCATCGAGGGGATGTCCATGCTCAGGCCGAAATACTCGGAGAACCTCCCCGTAGTCCTGTACGCCCTCCCCCTTCCCTGCCGCTCGGCCGCGATGAAACCGACCTCCTCGAGTTCCCTGATGTGCTGGTATACCGTTGAGGACCTCCGGAGTACGAGCTCGCTCGTCGGGATGGGTTGGAAGTATGCTATGTAGGACAGGGTCTTCAGCGACGCCCTCGAGAGAAGGGGCCTCGTCGCGAACTTGCGCGCGACCTGGGTGTACTGCGCCTTGAGCTGCATCGCGAACCTGGGGCCGCCGTACTCGACCACCTCGACGGACTTCATCGATGAGTTGACCGCCTTCGCAATGTCCCGGGCGATGGCGACCGCCTTTCGTTCAGACGTCGTGCCGGCGACCTTCGCGAGCTGGCCCGGGTCCAGAGGTCTCCCCGATGCGTAGAGGGCGGCCTCGACCCGCGCGACCATCTCCCGCTGGGTCGGCTCCTTGTCCTGCTCACTCAAGCTCTCCCACCGACACCACAAGCGCGTCGTCGTCTGTCTCCTCCTGGTTGATCACGACCTCTCCGCTGTTCGCCGCGAAGAGGAGGAGGATGAAGACGCGCGCGGCGTCGATGGGACTGAGCCCCTTGATCAGTTCTGACAGCCTCGTCTTCCCCGTGGCCCTGAGCCTTTCGACGAGGATCCCCCTGAATTCGGAGAGGAGGGACTGCAGAGAGATGACGTAGTCCTCGAGGTTGGGCGGAGGAAGCTCAGGGACCAGCATCTGAGCGGGGCCTGGGCCTCCCTGATCCTCGGTTACAATCTCCTGGAGGATCCTTCCGAGCTCGTCGAATAGCTCCTCGATGTTGGTCGAGTAGACCTCGTACCGGAACGGCATTACTATGAGCTGCGGGGGCTCGGAAGAGTCGAACGGCCTTTTCTGCGCGCGGAGCCTCTCGAACAGGAAGAGCGTTTCAACCTTGAGCCTGTAGATGGTCGCGGAGGAGAGGACGGCTGTCCCGGCTGCCCTCATGTCGACTATGTCGGTCTTCGTTATCGCCTCGAGGAACATCTTCAGCAGCTCGGAGAGGTTAATCTCCCACGGGCTCTTTTTCCGCGCAAGCGTCGGGTCGATCAGGACGTTGAGCGGCGGCCTGGAGAGGAGGGACGCGTCAGCCACGGGCCGGGACCTCCGCGGGCCTGTAGTGGACGACCCGTGAAATCCCCCCCGCCGCGTACACCCCGTAGGTCGTGCTGCTCTCCGCCACGAAGACGTCCCTCAGGGTTATCGCTATGATCTGAGCCTCGGCGGCCTTGTCCTTGAAGAAGCGCGCAAGGCTGGCCGAGTTGACCGCGTCGAGCGCGGCGTCTATCTCGTCGAAGAGGTAGAAGGGATGGGACTGCACCGCCTGCATCGCGAGGATCATCGAGACCCCTGTGACCGCCCGCTGGCCACCGCTGTGCTGCGAGGATTCCCTGAGCCCGTTCCCGAAGTCTGCTCGGAGGACCAACCCTCCGGAAAACACCGAGTCCGTGTTTTCCAGCTCCAGCATCGCCTCGCCCCCGGTGAGCCTGGTAAAGATGGAGCTGAACTGAGAGTTGACCTTGTCGAACGCGGTCATGAACACCGACCGCTTCTCCGACTCTACGCTTTCAATGAAGCCGATGATGGAGTTGCGCTCCTTTTCGAGCTCGTTGTGCCTTACGGAGAGGCTCTTGTAGTTGACGTACATCTCCGTGTACTGCCTGTCAGCGCTCCTGTTGACCGAGGCCTTCGCCTGCTCGTACTCCTGCTCCAGCTGTTCCAGCATCGAATCGCTCGTATCGAACACCTCGGGCTCATCGGTGTACCCGAGCATGCGGAGGCTCCCGAGTGCCTCTTCCATCCTGTCGGCCGTGGCGGAGACCTGCCCGGTCAGCGCCAGCAGGTCCTTCTGGCCCGCATTGATCGTCCTCGAGACCGAGTCCCGTTCCTCCTTTAGCCGCTTCACCTTGGCGTCGAACTCGTCGATCACGGGCTGGCTCCTCTTGGACGAATCCACCAGCTTCTGGATCTGAGTTTCGAGGGACTGCTTCTGCTCGGCGAGCTCCCTGATCCTCCTCGGGGCTTCGCGGACGAACTCCTTGTTGGTCCTGAGGTCCTCCAGTGCCCCGTTCAGGTCCTGCTGGTTGTCCTCCAGCGCCCTCATGAGCACGCTTTCGAGGTTCGCCTTCTGCCCCGACAGGCTGAGGTTCAGGTCTGAAATGCGGTTCCTGACCCCGTCGATCTCCCCAGACAGCGACTGCTTCTCCGCGTCCAGCTCTGCCAGGATCTGCTCGAGCCCCAGGCCCTGGGCGTCAGCGATCACCTGCTGGAGCGCGGCGATCCCCCGCGCCATGGATTCCTTCTTGGCGGCGTTCGTCTGCAGCTTCGCCTGAAGCCTTTCGACCACGCTGGCCTGTCTCTGGTACTCTGTCGTCAGGTTCCTGAAGATGCTCTTGTACCGGTTGGCCAGCCTGGAGATCGTCGTCGCTTCTGCCTTCAGCGAGGTGACTGATACTATCTTCTTGACCCTGTCCTTCATCAGGTTCCTCGAAGAGTTTTCTATCGAACCGAGCTCCGACCTCCTGCGCTCAATCGCCCCCCTGAGTGCCCCGACCGCGTCTTCGATTTCGCTCAGCCCTTCGAGGTTTTCGAGCCCCTCCATCAGGTTCACCATTATCTCCTGATAGCCGAAGGTGAAGGCCTTTCCGCCCGGTTCGAAGATCTCCCCCGTGACAGTGACGGCCCTGACCCCTTCGGAGGCGAGGATGTACGCGATCGCCTCGGAGTCGACGAGGACCGAGTCCCCGGCCAGGAAGTTGACCAGCCCTGAGAACTCCGGCTCGCATTTCATTATGCCTGAAAGCGGTCCGATCACCCCGGCCGAATTCCCAACCTCCGCGGCCCTGCTCCCTTCGACCTCGCTCAGCGGGACTACGGAGAATGCCTTCGCCTTAAGCGACTTCGCCGCCTTGATCAGCTGGGTCATCGACTTGAGGTCCTGGACTACGAAGGCGCCCAGCCACCTCCCCATGATGGCGTTGACTGCCCTTGTGTACTGTTGGGGATACTTGACGAGCTGCGAGAGGCGTCCCACGTACCCAGGTACCCCTCCGCTGTCGCAGAACTCCTGGAGCTTCTTCTGGCCGCTCCTCTCCCCTGCGAGGCTCTCCGACATGTGCCTGAAAGTCTCTTCGCGGGACACCTCGACCGAGGCCTTCTCCATAATCTTGGACGCGGTCTCTATCGAGGACACAAGCCTGTCCCTCGTCTTCTGGGCGAACGAGAGGTCGGACTCTATCTCGTCGAGCTCCTTTGTCGAGCCTTCCGCAAGCTCCCCGAGGAGCTTCGTGTCCCTCTCGATCTTCCCGAGGACCTCCGAATAGCTGTCGACCTTCAGCTTCAGTTCCCCCTGCCTCCTCCTTTCCAGGCTGAGGCTTGCGTTCGACGCAGTGATCGCGAGCTCGACCTGCGTGAGCTTCTGCCCGAGGTCCACGAGCTTCACCTGGACCTTTGCCGACTGCCTTCCCTTCTTTTCGATCGTTGACCTCAGTTCTTCCCCCGCCCGGAAGAATTCCTTCAGACGTCCCGCGAGCTCAGCGTGGCGCGCGTTGTACTTCTCGACGTCGGCGCTCAGGCCCCTGACCGTCGAGTTGGCCGCGTTCACCTCCTTCTGTTTGAACGAGACGGTCTGCTTCAGCTGCGGGACTATCTCCCCTTCGAGCTGGGCCAGGTAGTCCTGAGACGACTTCGCCTCTCCTTCGAGGGACTCCAGCTCGTTTCGGAGCTGGCTGAGCTGTATCTGAAGCTCGAGGGGGCCCGAGGCCCCTCCCTGCACCACGTCCACAATGAACCTGTACTTCTCGTTCTCGACCTGGCCTATCCTGTTCTCGAGCTCTACGAGGCGTCCGCTCAGGTCCCCTATCCTGGCGTTGGATTCCGCTTCCTGGGCCTTCAGCTCGGCGAGCCTCTCCCGGAGCCCGGCGATGCTCCTCGAGGTTCCGACCGCCCTGAGCCAGTTGATCTGGTCCTCGAGGATGTTGACCCTGACGAGCTCGGTCCGCTGGCTGTCGAAGGACTCGAGCGTGCTCTTCATTTCTCCGATGCGCGCGAGCGCCACCTCCAGCCTCTGGTCGGCCTGGCCGAGCTGCCTCTGAGCCTCGGCCTTCCTTTCGTCGAACTTCGAGATCCCAACAACCCCCTCCACCATCTTCCGCTTCTCGTCCGGAGTGAGGTCTGAGACCTTGGTCGCGGCGCCCTGCGCAACCATGTTGAAGCCCCCGGGCGCGAGCCCTGCGAGGTCGAGGACCTCTGCGAGCGCACCCCTGGTCGACTTCCTCCCGTTCACATAGTAAGAGTTCTCTCCGTCGTCCTTCAGCTCGCGCGTTACCGTTACGAGGTCGGAGTCGACTGGGATCGCGCGGTCCGCGTTGTCGAACTGCAGCGTCACCCTGCACGACCCTGTCCCGCCCGCGCGCGGAGACTCCCCCTCCTTTGGAGTGTAGATCAGGCCCGAAAGCTTCCCGTTCGCAGCCCTCAACGACCGCGGAGAATTTTCGCCGAGCGCGAAGGAGACCGCGTCTGCTAGGTTCGATTTTCCGCTCCCGTTCGGCCCCGTGACCACGGTGAAGCCGCGCTCGAAGTTGACGACGACCGACCGAGGGCCGGAGGACTTGAACCCTCTCATCTCTAGCCTCCGTATATACGTCACTGCGTCGATTGCCCCGTCTACGGGAGATTTCGTCAAGGAATATAAGCGCTGCGTATTTGGCGGCAAGAAGATGACCGTTTACGCCCAACGGCGCAAGAAGGTCCTCGCGCTGGCGAAAGGGAAGCAGGCGGTCGCAATGACAGGGGCCAACCTGTTCTACCTGACCGATTTCTTGGGAGGGGGAGCGACTCCGACGAGGGCCTGAGAGGGAAGCGCGGGTTCGAAGCGAAACCGGACCTGTTCCTCAGAGCCAGGAGGGTCAAGGATGATGTCGAGCTCGAGAGGATACTCAAGGCGTCAAAGGGTCTGGACAAAGTCTTCCAGGCGCTCCCCGGCGTGTTATCTCCGGGGCGGACCGAATGGGAGGTGGCCGCGGAGGTCATGAAGATCGCAACCCTCAACGGGTTGACCCCGTCGGGGTCGGACTCCGCCCTCAGCCCGACGATCGTCGCTTCGGGCCCGAACGGCGCGCTCCCGCACTCCGAGCTGACCGCCAGGAAGATCAGGCGAGGAGATTTCGTCGTCGCGGACATGTTCTTCAGGTTCCACGGGTACAACTCCGACGAGACGAGGACCTTCGCCGTCGGACAGGCCACGAAGGAAATGCGCGACAGATACTCGATCGTCCTTGAGGCGCAGGAAGAGGCCCTGGGTCTGATAAGGGGCGGGACCCCTTGCAGGGATGTGCACAACAGGGCGGTCAGCGTCCTCCGGAGGCACAAGGTGGAGAAGTATCTGAATCACAGCGTGGGACACGGGGTGGGGATTGACATTCACGAGCTCCCGAGCATCAGCAAGCTGAGCAAGGACAGGCTGCTGGTCGACGACGTGGTCACGGACGAGCCAGGAATCTACTTTCCGGGGAAGTACGGGATCAGGATCGAAGACACGGTGAAAACGGAGCGAAAACCCGTGGTCCTTACGAATTACACAAAGGAACTAGTCATCTGCGGCTGACCTTCATCAGGCCGGCCCTCTTGGAACCTACCCTGTAGACCCCTATGCGCGCCGGGGCCCCCAGCTCTGACAGAGCCGCCGAGACCTTCAACCAGCTGTCCTCGTCCGCCACGGCGTGTACGGAATGGCCTATCATGTTCTGGGACGCGTGGTCGGCCCCTGCCTTCTTGGCTATCGCCTCCAGCTTCTTGACCTCGGAGCTCTCGAGCCCCAGCCCTTCGGAGAACCTCTCCCCCTCGGAGGCGAGGGAGTCGAGGGACGGGTCATCGAGGAACCTCCGCAGGGACTGGCTCCCGAGCCTGTTGATCCTCCTGCAGATCTTCTCCGAAGACAGCGCGTCCCTCTTGTCGTACGGCGCGAGGTATGCGGTGACTATCCTGGAGCCTTCGGGGAACGGGACGTTGACGAACTCCGCCACTCCGGGCTCCCCTCCTTTCGTGATCGCCCCCGCGCCCGTCGCGTCGTACGTCACCGATACGGTGCCGAGGCCCGTCTGCTCGATGATCTCTGCCTTGTGAGCGAACAGGGCGAGGGCTCGCTTGGACTTACGGATCCCAACCACCTCCGCGACTGCGAATACAGCCGAGATTGCCGAGGCGGCGCTTGCTCCGAATCCTGAGCCGATGGGGACGTCGACGTCCTGCTCCAGGGTCAGGAGGCCGAATTCAGCTCTCGCCGCGTCTGTGAGGAGGCCGACCGCCCTTCGGGTGGTCCTTGCCTTGTAATTGGGGTCCCCGTTTACTACCGTTGCGACCTGCCCGCCTCCGTTCGACTGAACCGTGGCCCTCGTGGTCACTCCGCGGGAAAGGACGTAACCTCCCCCGGTCGCCCCCTTGGGCTTCCCGCTCTTGGCGTCGTACTGTATCGCGAAGAAGTTCGAGATCCCCGCTGGCGCGAAGGCTACAGCCGTACTAGCCGGCAGGTTGTTTCGCCTGCAGTTTGCCCCCTGCGATTACCCCGGTGATGGGGGCGACGATTAGGACTATCGCGGCAGCGAGTTCGAAGTAGACCGCGTCGAACCCAGTTATCGGGTTGGGCAGCGTAGAAAGGAAGAGAGCCGCTCCGATGACGACGAAGAGGGCCCCGAAGGCCAGGGCCACGGTCGTCTGCCTGAATGTCACATTGCTCAGCCAGTCAGGCTCGTATGAAAGCAGACTCGTGCGACCGTACAACGGCCTCACCGCCCTGACAAGAATCGGCACGGCGACCAGTATTGCGGGGATTGACGTAGTGTTCCAGAACACCACGAAGCCAAGAATCAACGTCGTGGGAAGGGGAATGAAGAGGACCACCGCGACCGCAGCTATCAGGTTCCCCAAGGTAACGAACGAGATTGTCGAAGCCACGAACCCGGACCAGGACCTCAGCCTCTTCACGAACCACCCGAACAGTAGTATCCCCACGAAATTCGCCGGGACCCCCGCGACGAGACTGAGCACCGGTGTCGTCGCCCCGAGCGGGACGAGGAAGACAACGTCGCCGATGAAGGTGCCGATCCCGGCTCCAACGGCGGCGGGGACTGTGTCAGAAACTATGACGAAGAACGCTGGGAGGAACACCCCGATCAGAAGCTGGCCGACGTGCCAGGGTGTGGGTATCGGCGCCGTTATTGCCTTCCCGAGAACGTAGGTGACCGCGGACGCGACAATGACGGCAATCTTCGTTGATACTGAGGTCACGGAGTAATCGCTCCCCTGTCCATCCTGGAATGTTGCACGCGGGGTCAGTATTTCAAAATGGCCTATAATAACTCTAGAGAAGTATAGAGACGCTCTCGCGGGGACCGCCTATTACTGCGCTTTCCACCCATTGATGACTGGCAGGGTTACCGCCCTTTCGGAAAGCTGAGAGCTCTTCAGTAGAATGCGGCCGTCACCATGAGGACCATGGCCAACACGATCAGGGTGGTCGATATCGTCGCACTTATCCCCACGGACTTGATCTCCTTCCCGAACTCAGGGGTCAGCTCGTTCCCCAATGCCTGGAGTATTTTCAGCGCCTTGGTGAAATGGCGTGATACGACCAGCGCGTCGCTCATTGCGACCTCCTCGCCAAGACGATGCTTAACCGTCAGAAGGGCCGTTCACGTTGACGACGGCCGGGCCAGAGCCGACGAGCAGGCTCACGACCACGGCTTCGTTGGCTGAACTGTTCACGTCTCTGTGGACCAGGCCCACCGGGATTCGAAAGAAATCTCCCGGCGAGATGACGGACACCTTCGAGCCTCCCTTTCCGAACTCAAGACGGAGCTCCCCCGATAGGAGGTACCCATAGAGTTCGCGCGACCCGTGGTGATGCCAGACCGACACGTTTCCCGAGGCTATGTTGGACTGCGAAAAGATGGCCTGTTGAGTCTCGAAGGCAATGTGCCTTTGGATACCGGGGGAAGCAGCCCCCGCCCTTAGGCCGTTGCCTCTTACGACCTCTATCTCCAGGTGCCGGTCGTTCCCAGGCTTCATGTGCCCACCTCGCTTACGCCCTCGGCGACAACGAATCCGGACCCCACGGCCGACTCAAACATCCCTGTTAAGACAGTCATCGTCTCCATGCACAGCTCAAGAAGGGGCGTGTCCGACGCGGGCGGCAATGTCATCTCTCGTCTATCCCCACCACTGCGTGGAGGGCGTTGACGGGGCTCCTGCAATAGCATACCACCTTTCCAAGGCCATAGATGTGGGTGTAGTAGGCCAGAGTCGCGTTCCCTGAGATTCGCCACACCCTGACTATCGAGGTACCCGTGAAATTGAGCAAGGCATTGAACTCTGCCCCGCTGTCTCTGAACGTCTCATTCCCGGCTGAAAGGGGGTAGTAGGAGCTCCCCACCCAGTTCTCGTTTTGGGTTTCAAAGGGCCTTGCTTGGCTCTTGTAGGCGGCCGTTCCATTGAAGGCCCACCCGTGCCCCGCCACAAAGGTCTCTACCCCCGAAGAGTAGTTAACGAGTACCTCAAGTTCATCGCCGTACATCAGGTAGAGTTCTCCGCCGCTGGCGACGAACTGCTTGAACTGGGTGTACTCTCTTGCGGTGACGTACTCCTCGTGCAGGACGAAGACCTTCTCGAAGCGCCTGGTTCCGCTGGCGAACAGGGCTCCGCCGTCTACCTGCGGGTCGGTGACCACTACAGCGTTCGAATAGTTGGCCAAGACTTGGGCGTAAAGGTTAAAGTCGGTTCCCCAGCCTGCGACCGAGCCGTCGGCGAATGGGATTCTCAGCTCCAGCCAGGTCAGGTCTTGAAGAATTATCGCACTGGAACTCGCGTACTTTGCGTAGAAGGTGTAGAACCCACCATTCGCGCTGATGGACTCTCGGTACGCGGTCGAAGTGAAGGTGGGCTGGACCACGGCGACCGCACCCCTGACTTCTTCGCTTCCAGTCGATACCGCGGAAGTTACCGCGTTACCCAGCTGATTCGTCGATCCATAGGCTGCGAAGGTGGCTATTATGAGGACCACCCCGATGACCACGGCTGAGAACAGTCCGTCGACTGTCTGGGAGCCCGGTTTCATTTGATCGTGTTCTCCATCGTCGGCGCGTTGAAGAAGGGCATGCTAGATCGGGGTATTGCCACCGAATTTCGTGGACTTTCGCCCATTTGGAACCCGCCCTCCCATGTTCGAGTAGACGACCAGCGCTGCCATGTAGAACCCCAGGAATAGAGCATACCCGACCCAGTTGTGGATCCCCCAGAACGCCTCGACTCCGCTGGAATAACCGACCCAGATGAGGATCGCAATCCTCGCCGAGTTCAAGAGAGTGAGCACGGCGGTGCCGGCGACGGCGAGCATGAGTGTGGATTTGATTTCCTTCCTCGTGTCGAAGTGCATCAGAGCGAGGAGGCCCAGAAACGTGGTGACCGAGATGACGCTCGAACACCCCGGGGTCACTGTGGCCGCAACCGTCTCACCGGTCTTCGAAACGAGGGCGAATTCCGTCCCTTGCCACACTACGGGGACGCCCGTGAGAGAGACGAACTGGGCCGAAAGGTAGGCCGAGAGGGAAGCCAGGGGCTCCCCGAAGGCCCACTGGATGGCCGCAGGTGCGGCGACTCCGGCAGAGTAGATCAACCCGTACGGCAAGATGAAGCGCTTCGCCTGGGGGATAAGGACCAGAGAAGACGAGTAGAACGTCAGAACGATCGCCACCCCGGACAGGACCAGAGACTGGCCCGCGGGCTCCCTCAGGGCGAGCAGCCCCGCGAGAGTGAGGGCCCCTAGGAGCCTGACCTTCGCCTCGGCAGAGAGGGGAACATCCTCGGCGAGGATGTCGCGGAGGTCATCCCAGCGAAGGAGGAAGAGCACGGTAAGCAGGGCTGCGAATGGTACCGCGGGGAAGATGCTCCCGAATGCGTCGTCGAGCGACTCGCTCAGGAGGGCTGGGAAGTTGTAGGCCGTGAAGAGCGAGAGGGTCGTCGCGGCCGCGACCCAAGATACAAACCTGATCCGCGCCCCGTGCTCGACCAATCTCTCGGCCTCCCGCCGGGCCTGGATGGATTAGAGCTTTACCCGAATACGACGAGCCTGTGGTGCTCAGCCGCCGAGTAGTTCCTGACACCCGGACCGTAGTGAGGGGGGAGCGGGGTCTGCCACTCTGAATACGTCTTGGCGTAGTAAAGGAGCATCACTGCCTTCGCGTCGATGTACGCTGTCGCGTTTGCCGCCGTCGCATACCACTGCGCCTCAGTCAGCGTGTAGGCCGTCCGCCGAGGGTTGGGGAAGCAGGCATCGGTATCGCAGCCCCCGGCATAGGTCAGCGCGAAGTACGTGGCTCCCGCCAAGGGTTGAATGACGAGCAGGACGCAGGGCGCGCCCTTGGACAGAGGGGGCTGGTCCTGGTATGCGTAGAGGACGGGGCAGACAGGCCCGTCAAACCGGGAGATTGATTCAGCCATCAAAGCCTGGACCGACGCGTTGTTCAGACCGTAGTCGTCCAGGAAGACCCCCGTTACGCCCTGCGCCGAGAGGATCCAAGATGCCTGCGCAGAGAGGTTTCCTCCCTCGGTCGGGGGAATCATTATGGCCCACCTCTCTGCGCAGCCCTCCGGAGCGGACCGACCACCCAGCACTCCCTGAACGGAGAACGCGACTGTGCCGTTGGTCTGGGTACACTGTCTGCCCCAGGCGATGTCGGGCCCCCGAAGCGTTACCCCAGAGCCCGGGTTCCCTGGGTGGGTCAGCAAAGCCAATGAGGCTATCGACACCAGAGCGATGACTCCGACTGCCGCCAGCGCGAACCTGAATTCGTTCGTCAGGGCCCTCACTGAGTATCGGTTCCGCGATGCACTCTCCTGCTCTTATGTCCTATGACGAGCAGAACAGGTCCTGCCAAATCAGAATGAAGCTGCCAGGCCCCGAATAGCTGGCTATGTGGGAGTGGGAATGGAAGGACCTTGCGCGCCCTGCCGACGACGGACGACCAAGTAGGACATGACCACGACTATCGTCAACCCAGCGATCGCCACTGCCTGCAGGGGGAATTCGGGGATGCCGCCACCTCCCCCACTTGAGGTGGGAGTCGAGCTGCTCGAACTTGATCCTCCTGACGTGCTCGCCCCTGACGAAGAACTACTTGAGGGAGACGATGACGAGGTCGTGGAAGTAGAAGAGCCCTGGATTATGGACACGGTGTTATCTATCCTGTTCGAGACGTACACATCTCCGTTGAGGGGGTCGTACATTATCGCGTTGGGGCTCGTCCCGACAGTGATGTTGTCAATCACTTGGTTGTTCGAGCCGTCGATCACTGAGACCGTGCCTGAAGCGCTATTTGCCACGTAGACAAACCCGTTTGTCGGGTTCACGGCAACTGCCACGGGGGAGAAGCCTACGTTTGTAATGTTCACCGCTGCGAGCAGGTTGCTTCCCAACACCGAGACGGTGTTGTCAATTGAGTTTGCCACGTAGAACTTGCCAGTTACCGGGTTGAAGTCCATTCCCAACGGGCCGTTACCGACGGTGATTTCTCGCGACAGCATCAACGAACTGTTGATGACAGAAATGGAATTCCCGACGGAGTTCACAACGTACGCGGTACTCGTAGCGTTGTTGACCAGAACCGCGACCGGAGCTATTCCAACCGTCACATTCCCTACCACAGAGTGGTTTGGCGCCAAAATCGTAACGGTGTTGTCGCCGTTATTCGCGACGTAGACGTTGCCAGTGGTAGCATCAACCCCTACCGCGTACGGGGAAACCCCGACCGTGACGTTCTCGGTCACATGATTGGAGCTGTCAACGACCGAAACGGTGTTTTCTCCGCTGTTCGCAACGTAGACGTTTCCGTCGACCGGGCTGTACGCCGCGCCTAGGGGAAGGTATCCCACCGAGAAGTTTCCGGCCAATTGATTGTTCGACCCGTTGATCATCGTGACTTCGTTTCCTCCGTTATCAATCACATAGATGATTCCGGTCGTCGGATTAAGGGCGAAACTCGACGGGGTGAAGCCCACCTGAAGGGTGTTGACTACGACGGAGGAAGCTGACGCCGACCCCGAGAAGGCTACAGCGATGGCCACTGCCATTACTCCCAGGACCAAGACAACCGAGGCCGTCCGCCCAATCCCACGGCCGACTCGGGCATTTGTCTGCATTCATCGGGGCGCTGGTTGCTCAGTATAAAAATTCTTGGAATTCGGCTGCCTTCAGACTGAAACACGTCCTGACCTCCACCAGTTTGGACTTCCAGGCGCTTGTAGAAACCGTCCTTGGAAACTGGTAACAAAGCATAATAGCGTTCCATCTCTCGCGGAGTAACGTATGGGCCTGAGGAGATACATAGCAAGAAGGACCGTTTACACGATGATTCTCCTCTTCATCATAGTCGTATTCAACTACTTTCTTTTTCAGGTGCTGCCGTTCACTACGGTATGTCCCACCGGGACTTCCTACGAGACTTGTGCGGAGAACCTTTACCTTCCTGAGCAGGTTGCTAGAGGAGACAACGCCTACCAGGTTATCCAGCACATTAGGCTACAGATATTCCACGACTTCGGGTTTGACAAGCCATTCCCCGTCAGGGTGGGCTTGTATGTAGTCAACATGTTTACCCTCAATTTCGGATACCATGTCGGTTCGCTGAAGGGGCCGGTATTGGAAACTATATCTGAAAGAGCGCCATACACGATTCTGCTCCTCGGCTCTTCTATTATAGCCTCATTCATCATAGGCATAGGTCTCGGGGTCATCGCTGCCGCGAAACGCGGAAAGATACTAGACGTTTCCTTCCTAGGGAGCCTCCTTTTTCTGAACTCGCTCCCGGTCTTCTTCCTTGGAGCGGTACTGGAGTTGCTGCAGCTGTATTTCACGGGAGACTCCTATGCACCGGTCGCGTCGACTACGCAGCTGAAGGACGGACTGGACTTCTACTATGGGGTCCTGCAATCCTTGTTCCTTCCCTTCCTTACGTTGACGTTCGCTGGAATCGGGAGTGTATTCCTCACTCAGAGGGCCGTCATGATCGACGCTGTCTCAGAGGACTATATCCTGATGGCGAGGGCGAAGGGTTTAGGCGAAAGGACAGTCCTTTTCAAGCACGCCTTCAGAAATGCAGTTCTTCCGATTGTCACGGCTTTCGCCCTATCAATTGGGTTCATACTCTCCGGCGCGGTAATAACGGAAACAGTCTTCAAGTTCCCCGGCCTGGGTTTTCAACTCTACAATGCTGTCCTTGACAACGACTTTCCCTTTGAACAGGCGATCTTCTTCGTGATTTCTTTGATGGTGCTGATTTGCGTATTCATTGCAGACATACTTTACGGTCTCCTAGACCCCAGGGTGAGAACTGGCTAGGATGGAGTTCAGGAACTCAGGTCAAAAGCTTGCGAAGTCGGGGAGGGTCTTCAGGCTTTACGCGAAATCCAAGATCGGCGTCATCGGCCTAGTCATCATAGTCTTCTTCGTCTTGCTTGCGGTGTTTTCTCCGACTTTTGCGCCCAACCACCCAGTGAATTACCAGGTCGCGCAGCCTTTCGACATACCTTCCTGGGCAGTGATCTTTCCCCAGTACTCGGCTACCTCCGTAGATCGCTACCCGGTCATAGTCAACGGATTCTCGTCACAGTCAGACCTCTCTCAGTGGGCGATAAGCGGGTCCAATCTGAGCCTCAAGGTCGTCCCTGGCCTGACTCCCGACACTCTGACTGTTCCCGGAAGTCTGTCCTTCAATGCAAGCATCAGCGGCCCGTTGACTCCTGAGGAACGGAATGAGACCCAAGACCCGTTGCTGCCAGGAGGGATAACTTTCATATCGCTTAGCAAGCAGTTCCAGTTCGATGGCGTCGTCCCGCATAACTTCGACGCCACCGTGGTCGTCGAGCTCGCCAACTCGACCAACCTGGATTCAGTCTATGTCAACATGGTCGTCTCGACTCCGAAGGGGAATTTCTCGATGTCGTCCATCGGGTCTTCGAGCATTTCCGATTCAGTCCTGATCTACTTGGGCGATCAAGGGACATGGAAGACCTCGATTGTCCTCAGCGCCCAGCTGCCGACGTCTGGAATCCCAGCCTACGCCAACGTTGCCGACCCGTCCCCACTCGTTTTCAACGCGTCGGGGACCTACAAGTTCACGGTGGAGCTCAGAGGCCATCCCTCCGAGGGGTCCACGTCAAGTTCGATGTCGGCCAACATCGCGGCAATCAACCTGCACCTCGCGGGTGGAGCCTACGGACTGCTGGGCACGGACAATTTTGGGAATGACGTGTGGGCGCAGCTCGTCTGGGGGTCAAGGATATCATTGTTAATCGGGCTTCTCTCGGGCGTCGGTGCCGTGGGCCTGGGTGCCCTAGCAGGGATAGCCGCTGGGTATTCGGGGGGAATCTGGGATGAGGCTCTAGGAAGGCTTACCGATTTCATCCTCGTCCTCCCATTCCTGCCAGTGCTGATTATCGCTGTTCAAGTGATTACATCCAGCGAGGCCCTTCTTGCAGGGATTTACTTCTGGATAGTCGCAATTTTTGTAGGGATATCATGGCCCTTCATTGCAAAGCTTATCCGGGCCCAGGTCCTTTCTGTGAAAGAAAGACAGTACGTCGAAGCATCGGTGGCTGTCGGCGGAGGGACCGGGCACATCCTCAGAAGACACATCCTTCCAAACGTGATGGGGCTGGTTTACTCGCAGGTGGCGTTGAATGTCGCAGGCTTCATATTGCTCGAAGCGGCACTGGACTTTCTGTCGCTTTCCGTGAACGGCATCGGGACAATATCATGGGGCCTCATGCTCACCTACGCCCTTTCCGACGCCGTATCCAACTCAGCCGCGTCCTATGTCTGGTGGTGGTTCCTGCCTCCGGGAGTGGCTATTGCAACCCTTTCCCTGGCGTTCGTACTCGTAGGTTACGCGCTTGACCAAATCTTCAACCCGAGGCTGAGGGCGAGATAATGAGCACTCCTTTGCTGAAGGTCGAAGGCCTCAGAATGCACTATCAGACGGCGAGCGGATACGTCAAGGCGGTCGATGGGGTGAATTTTGAGCTGAACAAGGGCGAGGTGCTGGGGGTTGTGGGAGAAAGCGGTTGCGGGAAGTCGAGCCTCGCCGGCTCGCTGCTGAAGCTTCTCCCAAAGAATGCGAAGATTATGGAAGGAAAAATCCTGCTCGAAGGGGAGGACCTCGTCCCCATGGGGGACTCTGAAATGAGGAGCAAGGTACGGTGGACGAAGATTTCACTCGTGCCACAAGGGGCGATGAATGCGCTGAATCCCATATTCAGGGTGGGAGATCAGATAGCAGAATCGATGACAATCCACACAGGGGTCAGGAAGGCCGAGGCCAGGGCCAGGACGGACAAGCTGCTCGAACTGGTCGGAGTCGACCCTTCCAGGGGTAGGCACTATCCCCACGAATTCAGCGGGGGGATGAAGCAGAGGGCTATGATAGCGATGGCTCTTTCGCTTTCTCCCAAGATACTCATCGCCGACGAGCCTACCACGGCACTCGACGTGATTGTCCAAGCAGGCATCATAGAGCTGATGCTCAGCGTGAGGCGGGAACTGGGGACTTCGATCATTCTGATCAGTCACGACCTCGCCCTCGTGGCACAGATGAGCGACAAGGTGATAATCATGTACGCGGGGAAGATAGTAGAGTACGGCCAGAGCAAGGACGTCTACATCAACTCTCTTCATCCCTACACGCTTGGGCTGCAGCACGCGTTCGCGGACATCAGGAAGCCAAAGGAGCGCCTGATCTCGATCCCCGGCTCCCCTCCCGACTTGGTGGAACCCCCGACTGGGTGCAGGTTCAACCCCAGATGCCCGTACGCGAAAGACCTTTGCAGGGCAAAGGAGCCCGAACTACTCGAGGTGGAGCCAGGACACATGGTCGCCTGCCATTTCTGGGAAGAAGTCAGGCAGAACGGTAAGTGAAAGACCTGATCGCGACCCATGAAGAGTTGCCCCCCCGCGGGTACAGGATGGCCGGCGTTTACATCACTCTTGCGATGATCCTGGCTCTCGTCACGACGATAGTGTGGCTGGCAATCCCACTCTTCGTGCTCTCTTTCCCCGTTCTCGCGGGTACCTTCTTCGAGTGGGTTTACCTCAAACTTGGAGTCTATACCCTCGTTTTGGCTCTTATCTCTGCCATTGTTTTGAGGAGGACCTTTCTGATGCGACGCGCGCTCAACAGACGCGAGATATTTTCTCTGAAAGAGCTCAACTCGGCCTTCTGGGGGGCCTTCGCCCTGGTCCTTGCCAACCCCATAACTGGCTTCCTGATGCTTTTGGCGAGAGATTCCATTTCGAGAATTAGCCCTCCCCCGCTCAGGGCGGGGTCCGAGGGGAAGATCCTCATCGTCGACCACCTTACGAAGCTTTTTCCGGTGAGGAGAACTTTCGCTCAGTCGTTTAGAGGGGAAGCGGATACCAACGTCCACGCTGTGGACGACGTGTCGTTCGAAGTCGGAAAGGCGCAGATCTACGGGCTCGCAGGTGAGAGCGGTTCGGGGAAGACGACGGTCCTTAGAACGGTGCTCAGACTGACCCCCCCGACCTCGGGCTCGATCTACTTCGAAGGAAAGGAGATTTCGACCGCCACGAGGAGAGAAATGAAGAAGATAAGGCCAAGGATTCAGGTGGTCTTCCAAGATCCTTATGAATCGATGAATCCCAGGATGACCACTTACGAAATCGTATCGGAGGGTCTTTCAGTCAATAACCTTGCCACTTCGACGAAGGACTCCCACGAAAAGGTTCTGAAAGCCCTGCGGGACGTCCAGCTCACACCTCCGGAAGAGTACATCGACCGGTACCCCCACGAGCTGTCCGGCGGGCAGCGACAAAGGGTCGCGATAGCGAGAGCACTGGTCCTCGAGCCCGACCTGATTCTCGCAGACGAACCCGTTTCGATGCTGGACGTGTCGGTTCGGGCCGAGGTGATATCTGTCCTTCTTTCGATACGGGAGAAGCGAGGAATAGCCGTGTTGATGGTCACCCACGACCTTGCCCTTTCGAAGGACGTGGTCGACCAGCTCGGGATAATGTATCTAGGAAAGATAGTAGAGGTTGGAGCGGCCGAAAAGGTCGTCGGGAACCCGTTCCATCCTTACACGCAGGCTTTGATAGCCGCTGTCCCAGTCCCGGACCCTACCGCACCTAAGATTCGCGTCCTCGCCAGGGGCGAAATACCGACGAATATTTCTCCGCCCTCGGGATGCCGGTTCCATCCGAGGTGTTCCTTCGCGAAGGCCATCTGCTCCGAGGTCGAACCCCCGCTTGCCGAAGTCCGGCCAGGGCGCAAGGTCGCGTGCCACTTCTGGGAGGAGGCAGAAAATGCGTTCTTGAAGGATGTAAAGTCCCGGGGCGTGATGGAACCTGCGAATTGAGTTTATTGCCGTCTGCCTGTTAACGCTACTCGTGCTTCCGCAGGTCGAACTGGTTTCTGCCTCCTCCAGGCCGATAGGAGTAAATGCTGGTGACCAAGCCGTTTACAGGTACGAAATCAGGACCTCCTTCGAGACGGAGACCGACAACAGGAGTTCCACCGCGATGTTCAACGTTACAGTTGGAGTGCTGGCGGTCAACACGACCGGGGCCTTGGCAGCCATCCATTTCATCAACAGGCAGGAACCAATCATAGGGGGCGTTGTCAACACCTCTGCAAGCACGGTCGCTAGCAACCTCACATACGTCTACGACCCGTTCAACAACGAAACCTATCTTGGCAAGCTCGGATTTCCCGCCTTTGCATACACGGACTTGCAGAACGGGACACGAAGCTTCCAGCTGACCGTGCCCGTCGAGTCGCCTCCGGACTTCGTTGAAGCCAACGCCAGCACGCCGCATCAGACCATCGCTGTCTCGGTGACGAGGACGACCAGCCTGATTACCGTGAGCTTGAACGACACCCTTGCGGAGGGTGCGTCTCCCGCCGTGACCGCGGTCCAGAAATATGACCCAGCGACGGGCGTCTTGCAGTCCATGAGACTGCACTTCAGGCTCTTGGATGTCAGCAGATGGTTCCTTTACACTCTGCTTAGCTTCAGTCCTGGTCCCCCGGCATCACCCCTATGGTGGATTCCCTACGCCATTGTCGCAACCGCCGGGGGGGCGATCGCGATCTGGGTGGCCCTTCCCTACCGGAAGGGTAAGAAGGCCGACAGAATGAGAGAGAGATTCGGACGCAAGAAGTAGAGGGCTCACACCCTATGTATCTTTCCAACATGCCGAAGAGGGCTCGGCCGTCAAGGAAGAGCATCGTCTGGTCAACTATCCTAGTGGTCACGGCCATCCTCCTCTCCCAACCGGTCTTCCTCTACGAGGCCTACGTCCCCGAGATTGCGATGGCTGTGACCGCGGGGACCGTATCAGCCTACAGGCTGAGGGCGCTTTTGAGGGGAATGCCAGAGCCACACGGCAGGGGGAAGGTGACGGTAATAGATGAAGGGGCGGCTGCGAAGACAGGGGGGCTCCTTGTGGTTGGGGGAATCCTTTCCATCGTGGTCCTACTCGGGAGCATCTTCCTTGTTGGGTCATACTACGTACTTGCGATCATGCTGGGGCTCGCCGGCGGACTCCCGCTTTCCCAACTCTCTTACTTCGCGATCGTCCTGTGGATTGAGAAGAGGACCAAGAGCAACATCATGGTGATTGCTGAAGAGAGCACCCAGGACGGCAGGTCCGTCCTGATCAAGACGGTAGAAATGATACCCGAGTCCTAGTCCCCGGATTCGGAAGCATGTCCACGGCAAGCGGTGTCATCGGACTTCACAGTTCGACGAGCCTCTCCAGGTTTGCCTTCTCCTTTGAATTGACGGTTCTGCCTTCAGAATTGGTTTCTGACAGCTGGCCTAGCAGCGCATCTACGAACTTGGCCAAGGCCTCCTTCAGTTCGCTCTCGGCCCCCTTTGCCCCCACGACAGGCATCGTTTCTATCGCAGATTCAACCCTGAAAGGGCTCCGAATGAGGAAACTGAGCCGAGGCCTTGTCTGGTCTTCTACCGTGACCCGGAACTGACAAGGTCTCAAGACCTCGAACTCGGTCACGAACCCGCCCTGGTTCTTTCGGTAAGAGAAGCCGAGGTTGTCGAAGGCGGCCTGTGCTTTGCCGGAGAGTGTCAAGCTGTCAATCCGCGTGACTACTCGCAATGGCTGAAGCCCCCTATGATGTCGATTTTAGCCTTGTTTCCTTGGCTGAAAGGAAGGACGGCACATGCGGGACATCCGCTGGGTTGAGTCTTAGAAAACGGGAGAGGCAGTCGAGAGTATTGGCTCTCGAGTGCCTACTTTAATTTGAATCCGAGGTCCTGTACCCAGGTTCTTGCTAGCCCGTTGTATGTGTAGTGGACGGTAACGATCACGTGGGCAAGATATGGAGCCGCAGGTAGTGCGGCCGTGCTAAAGGAAGACGACTGGCAGAGGCCGTTGGCAAGACCGCACGTCAGGGTTCCGCTGAACCCTGGTATGGTGGTACCAGAGGCATCTACGATCTTCCATGTGCAGCCAAGGGTACACAGAGAGCTCAGCGTAGCCCCCGCGACGTTGGCACCCCCGTTGGCACCTCCAGTAACCCCGAGGTTACTGAGGGTCATCGGTATCTTGCACTTGTGGTCGGTGAGCGGACATCTCGTCGTGTTGTATGTCCACTCGTATACGTTTGTCTTGATGGTGAATGATGCGCCATGAATGACTTGGTTGGCCGGTGCGTATGTGTAGTACTGCCAGAACGCCCTGTAGAAGTTCGGGTTGTTCACAAGCAACGCAGAACCCAGAGTTTCGTCAGTGGTCCTCAGAATGAACGGACCAGTGCCGATCTCAAGGTTGGGTAGTGCCTTCAACCAGCCGGGGAGCACGGCGCATGAGCCGGTCCTCGTGAAGGTGCATTGCGCCAGCGGCTGTTTCGCCGTGTCGAGCATTGTGACGTCCGTTGCGAACTTGTCCTGGTTGTAGTACTTGAAGATGTGCCATGGCAGAACTGGAACCCCCAGGTTGAGGAGGTTCCAGACTGCGTGGTTATTGATCCATGCCTTTAGGGTCAGACCGTCCGGGCTGATCTGAGAAAGGATCAGGCCCGAGCCGCCCGCAAGGAGGCCGAGGAATGGCGTGGAGAGGTCTGGGAGCAACCCTACGGTGAGGAAGGGATTTGTAACTCCCGACTGCCAGAGTGAGTAGTTGAAGTCGTACGCGTCAGCGCGGACGTGGTCGCTGAAGTATACGTTATTCCTGAAGACGAACGTGTAGATGTTCCCGTTGAACGCCTGTGAGATTTGGCCTTGGGCGCATGTCTGATGGCTTGCCTTCTGGAAGTAGAAGTTCTTGAACGTGGCACAACCCGTAGGAGTCGAGCCCGTGAATGAAGTTGTCGAGAAGCTAGTGGTCATCCAGCTCATGAACTGCAGCGGCGCCTGGAATCCGGCCACCGGAGTGTTCAGAGGCGAGTCATAGATGTTGCCCCAGACATCGTTGTCGTAAACGGTGGTCGCTGGCCACAATGGGTTCAGGCCGCCGTTCGGGTCTGGGATCTGGTCAAGACCTACGTTCAGAGTCGTAGAGTACGGTGGGTTGGACAGGGTTGGCGCGGATATCTGGGATGGTGCGCATGTCGAGGTAGTTGAGGTCCAGCACGTCCTATAGAGGTTCAAGCCAGTGTAGAACAGTCCGGGACCGCCGCTTGTGCCGTAGTTCGGGATGAATGCCCATCCGGCCCAGCCCGTGATGTAGTTGGCAAAGAGAGTCTTTGTGTAGTAGATGACCATCATTGCGAGCCCCCTCAGCTGCGCCTTAGCCACGTTAACTGTCGCGGCTGAAGCTGCAGAGCCGGTTGACGCAAAGATGGAGGGGTTTGAGTATTTGTCCATGGTAGCGTTGTGCAGGTTGGTTGGGTTGATTGTTGACGCCCCAAACGCGCTGTTCTGTGCGTCGACGAAGAACACATAGTTGACACTAGCCGAATACCCGAAGCTGTACATGTCCCAGTCGTCGATACCGGCACCGTACACAGTGTGCGAGTAGTTGTAGACCGGCTTTGTGTTCCAGCCGGGGCATGCCCCAGCGCCCGAAGTCGTCGTGCTGAAGACCAGTCCTGGCTTTGGATAGCTCGCCGCGCAGGTAGCTGATGTTCCAGTTGGGGTGTATATGCCGTCGCTAATTACGGCTGCAGCCGACGGGCCGAACACGTGGGCCCTAGCATAGACGATGCCACCGGTGCCCTTCAAGTTGGCCGCCGTCAACAGGCCGATGCGTGCAGAGTTGGGGACAATCCAGTCGCTGAAGTAGTGCCTTCCAAGGCTGTTCCTGTATACCCACAATGGTACGAAGTAGTTGCCGGGTGAGAAGCCCTTCGTGCTGGCGGTCGTGCAACTTGTTGCCTTTACACACCACCAGGCGCTAGAGACTCCTGTGCCATAGTTGAGCGCTGCCTTCAGACTGTTGGTCAGCGTGGTACAGGCCGCGGGCGCCGCGCCCGTGGAGATGTCCCCGGTCAGCTGACTGCAACCGGCTGTCGAGTAGGCTGTTGGGATGCCCGCTACCAGGTGGTATGGAACTATGTATTCCCCACCACCCAAAGATGCAGGGGCCTTGATGCTTACCAATTGCTGGACCGCTTTGACCAAGTTCCTGGCGCTTCCGTAGCTCCAGGTCGACCCATATGTCGTATCGCACGATGTGGCGAAAGACGAACACGGGAAGAGTGCCGGAGTGACGGTACCTGCGATACCTCCGAGGTACGTCCCGAGGAACTGTGTTGCGTTCCAGAGGTACTCTATGGCTCTATGGAACTTCGAGTCGTTCACAATTGGTCTGAGCTGGTTGAAGTATATTCCCTGGAGCCCGAAACTGCCCGTAGTGCCTTTCTGGGCCGAGGAGAAGCCAGCCCACTCAGCGGCGGAGAAGGATAGGTCGTAGGCCATGATGCTACCTGATCCCAGTATTCCAGCCTTCGAGGTGGTACTGTCCGCGTTGACATACTTTATCGCGTCAATGCGTGGACCGTAGGTAATACAGACCGGCGATGTTGTTGGGTAACAGAATGCAGTTGCGAAAACTGGCGCTGAAAATAGTGTTGTAGTTGGTGCGAGTAGCAAGAGAGAGAGTAAAGCAAATATTCGATATTTGCTGTTCATGTTTTCGGCGTGTAGGGCCTTCGTGAGGCTTTTATGCATTATTACCATTAATGGACGCTATAGAGACCCTGAGGGACTGTTCGGCGAATCTTGGAAGACGCATCAATGGAATGGCCTAATAGAGCGGATCTAGCCTACCAGCAGGTCGATACAGCAGAAAGTCGTCGCTACGCCGTTGTGGGTGCAGGTCCCGACTTCGGCCCACTTCTGCGAATCAGAACGGCTACCGCGATTATTGCAATGACCAATACAACCACGGCCGTAATGTAGACGCACGTATAGTTCGGACCCGAACTCGACGTTGAATTCGCCGCAGAGGAGTTGGTGTTCCCGCACAAGACTGAGAAGAAGTCTGCAGTCGCATTGACCGTGGTCGAGTTTGTCTCCGTTGCGGTCGAGTTGGTCGTCTGGGTTGTAGTTGAATTGGTGGATTCCTTCGTGGTTGAGTTGGTGAACCCTGTCGTTGTCGTGTTCATGACGGTCGAGGTCGTGTTGGTGGAGGTCGTGGAGTTCGTGACCGCTGTTGTCGTCGTCGTAGTGGTCGAGACTGAACCCGCGCCTATGACGGAAACGGTATTGTCGCCAGAATTCGCAACGTACGCAAACCCGTTGACCGGGTCGAATGCGACCGCGACGGGGTTCAGGCCAACGGTCACATTGGCAATGGCGGCATGAGTTGCATCTATCACCGTGACGGTGTTGTCGACGGAGTTCGCGACGAAGACTGTTCCGGAAGACGGGTCC
Source organism: Nitrososphaerota archaeon (assembly GCA_016200045.1). Classification (GTDB taxonomy): domain Archaea; phylum Thermoproteota; class Nitrososphaeria; order Nitrososphaerales; family Gagatemarchaeaceae; genus UBA183. The sequence continues at coordinate 170,236 of JACQFN010000002.1, forward strand.
ACAGCGACCCCGGAAGGCGTGTTCCCTGTGGGGACCGTGGCAAGGATATTGTTGGAACTGTCGAGAATCGTGATTGAATTGTCCAAGGCGTTCACCACGATGACATTCCCGTTCGAAGAGTCCACTGCAATCGCGGCCGGGTCAGTCCCGACCGGTACGTTTGCGACTGGGGTGTCGGATGAATTGATTATCGTCACGTTGTTGTCTAGCGAGTCAGTTACGTACACGTTCCCGGTGGAGGGGTTCACGGCGACCGCGCTGGGGCCGTTGCCGACGGGGACGGTGGCGACAAGTACGTTCGTTGAGGCGTTGATAACAGAAACCGTGTTGTTGGCGTTGTTCACGACGTAGACCTTGTCGTTGAACGGGTTGTACGCGATCGCGACCGGGCTTGGCCCGACGGATATGTTCTTCACCTGGGCATTCGAAGAATCGAGGACAGTTACATTGTTGTCCAGGGAGTCGGCCACATATACCATCCCTGTAGTCGGGTTTACGGCTACACCCAGCGGCTGGTTCCCGACGTGCGCCTTTCCAGTCACCGTGTTTGTCGAGCCGTCTATGATGGTTAAGTTGTTGTCGGACGCCGCTACGTAGATTGTATTGGTGCTTGTGTTAATCGCTAATCCCACCGGCGTCGTGCCCAAGTCGATCGTGCTCACCGGGAATGACACGCTAGCCCTCAGGCTTCCCACTACGCTGAAGCCGACCAGGATTACGACGAGAGCGGAGGCGATAAGCTGCGTCAAGCGCCTGCGCGGTCCGATGCCAAGAACCAAGTGCGACAAATCCTCGGCCCCGAACTGAAATTCGGTATAAAAGGGTTGAAGGGCCAATGCCACTCCTTGTTTGGTTTGGTCGTCTGGACCAGACGACAGCAGAGCAGGTGGCCCTTCCCGACCTAGGGCTTCGGGAGCTCAGCGAATGGTTGACTGCCAAACTTGAATCTGGGCAAGTAGGAAGCTAGCAGGCTGTCGGAGTCGCTTTGACTGCCCCCTGCCTTATAAGGCAGAATTTCGTTCCCAAAACGAATAAGTAGTCGCCGAAGGCCTCTACGGACACTTGAAAACAACTCAAGCTTCAAGAAAACTCCTCTACTTGAGCTCACTGTTGCTGGGTACAGTTCTCGCTATCACGCCTAGTTTGGCGGTAGCTGGGACTACGACCTACGACAACAAGAGCGGAGAGAACGCCACAGTCAACGTCACCGACAATCAAGATGCTGCAAGCTTCACTGTAACAGCAGCGGGAGCCTGCACCGGCGACACCCTTTCAACTTGCAATACCATCCCATTCCTTACTGAAACTCAAATCGCGCTGATTACTGAGTATCAGTATCATGTTGGTGGATTCAAGATATCCTCTCCCAACACTCAGACACCCGACTTCCCATGCATAGGGCTGGCATACGGCTGCTCTCCGACGCAAGAATACGGCATACCAGGCTCAACTGTTCTCCAATACGGAACCAGCGGGCCTGAGACCCTGATGCAGTTTCTCCAGTCTCTGCACTCCTACTACATGTTCACCGGAATCGGTGACACCGACACAGTGACCCTGCACGGAGGTATGACCAACGACATCTTCTCGATCACAACGCCCGGGTCCAGCAGCGCGATTACAGTCACTGCGGGTCTTGGCAACAGCACCTACAACCTGATCCTCGGTGACACCGGGACACTCACAATAGACGCGAGCCACAGCAACGCAGCATTCAACTACTACAACGTAATCTACGAATATCCTCACTAGCGTTGCCGTAGGGGCAACGCTGCCTTCCTTTTTCTTCTGAAAGAAAAGACAGCGACGGTTCTGGACGCGACTCCGAGAATCAGATTTTTTCGCGACTCACTTTAAGTAGTTCCGCTGCAGCCCACTCCGACCAATTTGCCCTCCGCTCCGACTAGACGACAGAAGAAGAGCAGGAGCAGGCTCGCGGGCGCCATCGTCATCGTCCTGATAGTTGTAGCCGCCCTCCTCTTTCTGCTCCTACAGGGAGGGGCAGGAATCATCTTTCCTCCCACCACGCCAGGGAGAACCTCCACCGCACCACAGGGTCCCCCTATCAACGTCCAGTTCACTACTCCTCAGCAGGAGTGGTTTGACTATATCGGGAATACCCCCGTTGCGCTCAGCCTCAGCGCCGCGCCGGGAAGGCTCTCCCCAGCGTACGTCAGCTACCTCTGGGACTTTGGCGACGGCACGAACAGCACGCTCCCTGCGGTCATTCATGTGTTCCCACAGAATTGCATCTACGATATCAGACTGACGACGAGGGACGCCAAAGGGGGGACCGAGGTAGGGACTCTGCTCTTCGCCATACTTCCCCCGCCGAGGAGTTCCAACATGCTGGTTGTATGCCCGCGGGAGGGGACGGCGGGCATTACGCCCGTGGTACTTGGAGGATGGTCCTACACATCCAGCCAGGCCGTGCGGATACTGAGCGGCGGGAAGATGATAGAGACGACCACTTCTGATTCTAGAGGAAGCTGGGACGTGAACATCACCGGGGACCTCCCGCCGAGGGTCAACGGGACGCGGTATGTCATCTCAACTTCTCCCCCAGGGGCTACTCAGAGCTTCCTGACCCTCGAGGGCATCAGGGCCAGCCCCACGTCGGGGGAGCCTGGAGACCCTTTCACGCTCGAGGGTAGGTCGTACCCGGCGAACACCACGGTCTCGCTATTCCTCGGAGGGGTCGCATTGGGACAGGCGCTGACGGACGAGAACGGGACGTTTGTGGCCGGCCTCCAAGTCCCGACCGCACTTCACTATGCAGGGACCTACCAGTTCACGACCAACCCCCCTGTCCTAGGAGCGAGCGCTTCTTTCAGGATCCCCGTGACTGCGGCCACTCCCCTCCCGCCTCCGTTCAACCTTTGGTGGCTGGTGGTCCTCATCGTCCTGGCGCTTCTGGTGGCGCTCATAGTCATCTACTGGAGAAGAAGGAAGAAACGAATGGAGTCCGCGGGTCCCCAATCCGAGGCCCTTGAGAGCCAGGCCTGACCCGACATACTAACGAGAATTCATAAATACAAACCGACTCGCCGTGAGACAGCCCATGTCAGCTGCCATTGAGAGCCCTAGGAGGGGAAGGCTTCTGAAGATCGCGGCGCTCGGGATAGTCATCGCAATAGAAATCGGTGCATTCGTCTACCTGTATCCCTCCCTGGGAAAGGCTCCGCCGGCGGTTACGTTCACTTTCCCCCATTCGACCACCACCTCCCATACCGGGGCGGCGACGACCTCAACGAAATCAGCCTCGAACTCGGTAGTTGTCAAGGCTGCAATAATCCGCGAAAACTCTCTGGCCATGGACGTCATGAATACGGGGAAGGTCTGGACCAAGCGACTTATGGTGACTGGATTATGCACGTCGGACTTCAAGGATTGCTACAGCTACGAGTTTTCTGCAGGAAAGCCCCTCAACCTGACGTTCGCTCTTGGTCCGTCCATGGAATATGTGTTCAGCATCCCGAAGGTCTGCGTAGTCCCGATTCTCTCATGTCATGAGTACCACCCGGTCATCAACAACAGCTACTACTTCGCCATCACAGTCGTATACACAAGCGGTCCGCCTTCAATCATACCGGTGAAAGCGAAGGCAGTCAACACCTACCCGCACACCGCCGCACTTCAGGCCATGACGGCCCAGATTCAGACCTTCTCGAAGAACGGCAGCGGCAGGTTGACTGTCAACATCGGGCTTCGGACCTCGGTTACGTCGGCAAGCTTCGTCGTGAGGCTGCTCTCGCAGTCTGGCAGCAGCGGGTTCACGATAAGGCTCCCGTACGAAGTAATCAGCTGCGGGGGTTCATCGTCCGTGAGCTGTTCCTCCGGGGCCTTGACGCTAGTGCAGACTTTTTCCACGGTCGTGAGGGGGGTCGGCACTCCCGTCTATCCTCCACCTTACCTCCTGACAGTCCGTGACATGACGCAGACCGGGAAGGTGTACTTCGCCATCTGGATTTCGTCCGTCGCGAAGGCCTAGGGTCTCGCAAACAGTCCCGTGAAAATCTACGCACATATGGGGAATGGCTGTGCGATCCCGGTGTAGACGAACCCCACGTTCTCCAGGGAGTATCCGACGAACGCTCCCGTGACCGCGACGCAGACCAGGACGAAGACCAGCTGCTCAGTCCGGTGGTTCTCGTAACCGCCGAGTCTCATCGATTGAATGAAGTAGTGCATGAGCGCAATGAGGCCGACTGCCGCAAGAATCTGGAGAGGTGCTATGATGATGACCCTTGCCTGGAGGTAGCTGAATGAGAACTTGTAGAGGAGGAGGGGACCCGAGGCTATCGCCATCCAAGAGACGAGCAGCCGCGTCATGCGGCTGTGCAGGCCGGGTAGGGCGAGGAGCCCGACGATCGAGAGCACGATGATGAGAGGGTTGTCGAGGGCTCCCCCTAAGAAGAGCCGCAACGAGGAGCTGAGGGAGCTCAGGGCGGACGGGATGCTGGAGAGGGACAGGGTATGCGCGGAGCTGTTCAGGACATCTTGCACCCCACTGGGAGTCCCGAGGAGTCTCTTCGAGAGGTCGGCGGTACCGCTTATCGCGAAGACCATCGCCAAAGAGGTCAATTCGTGCCGAAGACCGGTCATATCCTTGGACCATGTTGCCAGCCCTGCAGTGAGCACAGAATAGAGTCCCAGCAGGCCCAGCATGACGAGCCAGGTCCACGGATGCGTGAACAACACGAGTACCAGCACGCCGGACGAGAGGACAACGTATCTCCTGTCAGGCCTGTTGAGGCCTACTAGCAACAGGGAGAGAAACACAAGCGCCTCTGACATTGCCAACCAGTCCGCGTCTAGCCCGGCGTTGATGCCCGAAACCACTTCGAACGAGAAGGCGGCGAACAGCGCGGCTGTGGAGGCGAGGAGCCTGTTTCCCGAGCCCGCCTTGACGAAGATGTACGTAGTGACAGCCAAGAGTACTGCCAGGAGGACCGGGATGATTCTCACCGCCACGGCTGGACCCCGTGGCAGGAGCGACACGGCGTACTGGAGAATCAGGAATCCTGCTCTGTCGTTTGACAAGGCAGCGCCAACCGCTTCGCCTGGGCTCTGGGCTTGCATGCTCTGGAGCGTCGGGAAGTAGAAGATGTTGACGTCATACCCGACGAGGGTCGAACCTGGGTTGATTGAAGGCAGGTAAGGGTAGATCCCGACGAAGGCCGAGAAGATCATAGCAATCGCAAACATCGCCAGAGGCAGTCGTCCCTCCGAGAACTGGCGGAGGCTCTCGCTCATGCGAGACTCACTGGTGAGGGGCGGGACCCGACTGAAGCGACTTCTGATTCGCTCCCATAGGTAGGGCAGTACAAGTTTGACAGGCCAAATCAGGAACAGGATGAGAACCAGCTGTGGAAAGACCCAGTAGATCAGGTTCACAAGCCTTAGCGCCTCGATGCTTGCCAACCAGGTCCACCCGACGAGCGGCTTCGCCCCGTCTGAGGCGTTCAGGATCCAGCGGGCCCCGGAGACGAAGAACAACGCAGCCGCCGAACCGACTACAAGAAACAGGATCGACGCAGACAGCCTGCCCGGAGGCGATCCGACCAGTTCGTCACTGTGGAGGACCAAGTAGACCAGTCCTGCCGCAGTTCCCAGCCCTCCGATGATGAGCAGGACGAGAGGAGATACGACAAACGAAGCTATGGACAGCGCGGGGACCATCAGGGTCGCCCTCCAGGCGTAGGAGAGACTCTGAGCCCTAAGCCCCACCACGGCAAGAATCGCAATGGAGCAAATCAGCAGGACGAATCGGTCTGCAGTGGGGGTCAGGATGGAGAAGGAGGACCCATGGGAGCCTATGTTCGTGCAGCGAATGAGCCCAGGGAAAATGGCAGGGAAGACCTGTGAGACGACTGAGACGAAGGTCCAGAGAAAGATGGTGCTTGTCGTTGCAGTGCCCCAGAGGAACAGCTCTTCGGACCCTGTTTTCTGCGTAACCCGCCCTCCGATCGGTTTGGAGCCCGCCAACGGTCAGAGCCCTTCAGTTTCGAGCATGAACTGCGTGAACGAAGGCGAAGTCCGCAAGACCCTGCATGGCTCCCTAGTACTTCCGCCTTCTCAGCCTTCTGATCATGTCAGCGACGAGCCCCAGGGTGATGAACTGGAACGACCCGATCAGCATTAGAGCGGCCAATATTGCCGAAGGAATCTTGGTAACAGTTCCAGACCTCGAATACTCCAGGATGACGTCCAAGCCGAAGTAGAGGCCCAGGAGTCCCATCACAAGTCCGAGAAAGCCGAAGAAGAAGAGCGGGCGGGTGTCTCGCACCAGCCTGACTATGGTCCCGAAGATGTTCAAGCCATCTCGCAATGGACTCAGCTTCGTTCGCCCGGTCCGCACGCCGTAGGAGATTGGTATCTCAGTTATCCTTGCCCCGGCAAACTGAGCTTCCGCCAGGAGCTCCGTGGCGAAGGGCATCCCTTCGGTCCCGAGATCCAATGCGTCGATGAGGTCAGCCCTCAGCGCCCTCATGCCACACTGTGAGTCGTGCACTTCGGTCCCTAGGGTCCCCCTGACTATCCAGGAGAGGAACCTGTTTCCCATCCTGTTGGTCGTGGACATCGCCCCCTTCTGCATCTTCAGGAACCTGTTGCCGATCACCATGTCGCTCTCGTCGTCGATGATCGGCCTGAGCAGTGATGGAATGTCTCTTGGGTCATAGGTCAGGTCCCCGTCCATCATCACGAGGAGGTCGGCCCCGAGCGCTTTTCTCGCGTGGAGGAACCCACTCCTGAGGGCGTCGCCGTACCCCTTTCTCTTTTGGCGGATTACGAAGGAGGCTTTCCTTTTCGCGACTTCATAGGTACCGTCGGTCGAACGCCCGTCGACTACGAGAGTGAATGTTTCATAGGGTTGGTCCCGTAAGGCACTTGTGACGCCGTCAAGCACGGTTTCAATGCTGCTTGCCTCGTTGAGAGTGGGGATTACGATAACGCATCTTCCCCTTCGACTCGCAGTCCGCTCCATCATGGCGCCTGCCTCCTCTCCAGGGGTCATTTGACCTCTTCCCGGCCGCCTCTGCCAGATTGGCGGCCAAGCCTGGCCCTGACGGTCTGTCGCACGGCGGCTGCGCTCCGGTGCCGAGGCTTCCAGCCAAGGGCCTTGAGCTTCCTCACGTCGAGGAGCATGGTCTTCACGTCGCCTACCCAGCCACCTCCTCCAGATGCGGGCCTGCCGGTCAGAATCTCAACATCCTTGAGACCCATCTCCTTGAAGGTGATACCAGCTATCTCGAGCACGCTGATGCGATCGTCTGACCCGACGTTGAAGGCTTCAAACTCCCCCCTCGACTTCTCAAGGAGCCGGACCAGTGCATTGATGCAGTCATCAACGTGAAGGTATGACTTCGACTGCGTGCCGTCGCCCAATATCTGCAGGGAGTTAGGCTTCGTAGCCAGCCTCTCCATGAAGTCTGGGATAATTCCATGCCGGCTTCTCGGTCCAACGATGTTTGCCATCCTCGCAGAAGCGCTCTCGAAACCGAAGCTATGCGAAAAGCCCGAGACAAGCGATTCGCAAGCGAGCTTTGAAGCCCCATAGAGCGAGATTGGCTTCAACGGACCGTAGTCTTCGGGGGTGGGGAGTGCGGTGGCAGCTCCGTATACTGTCGAAGTAGAAGCAAAGACCAGCCTCCTAACGCCTGATTTCCTCATTCCCTCCAGGAGGTTGAACGTCGAGTGAACGTTCTGTTCGTAGTCCAGCTTGGTGTCCGTAATGCCTGACCTGACATCAGGGTTCGCGGCAAGATGCATGACTGCATCGACGCCTGCAAGGTGAAGACCGAGGCCCTTACTTGTGAGGAGGTCAGCTCGAACGAATTCAAAGGACTCGGATATGGCGAGCGCGGACATGTTCGCCAGTGAGCCGCTCCTAAGATTATCCAGCCCGATTACCTTGTAACCGCGGGAAATCAGGGCCTCGGCAGTCTGGCTTCCAATGAAGCCGGCGACCCCGGTAACGAGGACCTTTCTTCCCTGTCTCACATCAGGACTTTGCTCGTGATATTATATATCGATGCGAATCGTTTACGTCTTGAAAAGCAGGGTCGCGGAGTAAAGGGCCTCGATGACCATCCCGAAGCCGTAGCTCGACAGTTGCACAACGTACATTGTCGGCATCACTACCACCAGGGTCGTCACTCCTTCCCTGAACACGGCGGCAAGCGAGAATGCAAGGACCAAGGTCAGATAGAGTACCACGGATACTGCCAGGACGCCGAGCAGAGTAGTGGCGACTGCAAGGGAGAGAAGGAGTGCCGAGAGATACAGGAAAGCTATCATCGGGATCAAGTAGAGCGGATTCCCGATTCGACGGCTCTTCACCATTATCCGGGCCCGCGCCCGGCCGTATCGGAACATCTGTACTGCGAACTTCCTGACGGAACTCCGCGGAGATAGAGAGATGTACGTGTCTCCCGTGAGTATCAACTTGTATCCTTTGCGCCTGATTCTGCTACTGAGGTCGGCGTCGTCTCCGTATGGGTTGGTCGAATCGTAGAGGCCTACCTCAACGAGTACAGACCGCCGATACGCAGTGCATGGGATGTGCTCGGCGAGACCATCTGCCTTCACTGATTCGTAAGGCCTCATGACTCGGCCTCCGATAGCGCTCTTAGTGATCAGGTAGGAAGACAAGGCTACCAACGAATCGTTTTCGTTCGGAAGCCTCTGACCGCATCCCACTCCGGCCACTTCCGGACCACTCACGACCAACCTGTTGATTAGAGTCGGCAGAAACTTCGGGCCTGCGACGGCATGCCCAGAGAAATTGATCACGACGTCGGATCTAGTGGACGATATGCCTATGTTCCTCGCCTCAGAAATATTCGACCCCCTCTTGACAATGAGATTGATGCGCTTGACCCGACTAGCGATCTCCTTTACGGCCTCGATTGTGCCATCAGTGGAACCACCATCTACCACTACAAGCTCGACCGCCAATTCCGGGTATGAGTCTATCTCAAGCGAATCGATGGACCTCCTGATCGACCCTGCCTCGTTCAGGGTCGGAATCACGATTGCCACCGAGATGGTCTCGTCGTCCACTTTTCCGTGCCGCACCTCTTCCGCAGTCACTGCAGTCAGGTAGTTGAACTCAGTTTTTAAGACAGAGGCCGTGGCTTCTGACGGCCGAAGCCGGAGACGGACGCTGACGACTCACATTCATCCATGGGTAGAGCGTTATAAGAGGCATGAACAGGCAGGCGCACATTGTCGGGCCGAAGCTCCCGCTCTGCTTCCATGTGGCTTTGGAGAATTTTTCTTCCCGGTCGACAGGCAAGGTTCATCCAATCGGTCGGCTGGAGCGACTACTGAGAGGTTGGCCTGAGTGAAACCTGTCGGAGTTGCGGTGATTGGTACAGGTTATTGGGGAACGAAACTCATTCGCGAGTACTCGGCCATTGCTGAGAGCACAGGGGAAGCTCGACTTGTCTGGGTGATCGACTCTTCTGAGCCTGCCCTAGGCGCGATAAAGAAGGTCGTGCGACCTGGAACCAGCCTGGGGAAATCATACATGGATGCCTTGACTGATCCGGCTGTCGAGGCGATTCATATCGCGATCCCGAACGAACTCCACTTTGAAATCGCCCGCGCCGCACTTGAATCAAAGAAGCACGTACTGCTGGAGAAGCCTCTCGCGACATCCTCTCGCGACGCCTTCAAACTGGCCGCGCTCGCAGAAGAAAGGGGGGTTGTGCTTCAGGTGGGTCACATCTTCCGTTTCAATAATGCAATACGGATGCTGAGAAAGATGATCAGGGCGAACCGAATTGGGAAGGTTCGTTATGCAAGGCTCTCTTGGGCCACCTTCATGACGCCGCCCAAGGGTAGAGACATCGTATCAGACCTTGGGCCTCATCCCGTGGACATCCTGAATTTCCTCATCGATGAATGGCCCGTATGGGTCGACGCCATCGGCCACTCGCATCAAGATTCCAATCCAGATGCGGAAGACATGGCATTCGTTAACCTCGAATTTCCGGAGAAGGTGCTCGCGAACGTGTACCTGAGTTGGGTCCAGCACGGAATCAAAGAAAGGATCGTTCAGGTTGTAGGAGAGAAGGGAACGATTTCTTGTGACGCCCTGAACCAGACGGTTTCCCTCTACACCGACGATGTCAGGGAGGAAATCCCGCGGGAGAAGTTCCCCTCTTCGAGGGAGGGAGACGGGGAAGAGGAGAAGGAAAGCGGCAGCCCTGACCCCAACAACACCATCCAGGATATGGAGCGACACTTCCTCGACCGCATTCGCGGGAGGGGGCCGCAGGTTACGAGCGCCATGATTGGCGCAAAGAACGTGGCAGTGTTGGAAGCTATAACCGCCTCGATGAGAAAAGGAAAACCGGCTGTTCCCGCGTCGAGTGCCGAACGCGCCCGAACACCGCTCCAACCTTAGTGAAGGTAGACCGAACGATTGGCGGCCGGGTGGTGGAACGCGGGAAGAGAAGTCTGCCTGCAGCTCCTGACCCGCTTATGGCCTGGCATCATTGCGAGTGGTTCAGTTTGGACGAGCGTCTAAAGCACTTTGGTGACCCAGGGGGCATCCTATTGATCGTTCGTCGGAGAATCAAGACCCTTTCAGGCTTATAATAAGGGCGTATGCCGGACTCCAGGGGCATGGGGAAAGTCCCTTCTTGGGTGAAGCTTGGAAAAAACGTCACGGTTCATCCATCAGTTGTCTTCGTCCCGCATAAGGAGATGCCAACCACGATTGGCAACGGGGCGAAGCTTGACTCGGGCTCCGTAGTCTACGGCGATGTCTCCGTGGGGTCAGACTGCATAGTCGGGCACAACGCAGTAATTAGACAGGGGTTGCGGATAGGCGTGCATTCAATAATCTCCAACCTCTGCATGCTGGAGGGCAATGCGCTTATTGGCGAGCACACGGTCATAACTTCACAGAACCACATAGCGCAGAAGACCAAGATTGGAGACTACGTTTTCTTCGCCCCTTCAAGTACCACCACAAACGACCCGAAGATGTACTACGCTCGGAAGGAGTATTCGCGCGACACGGGAGGGCACTGGAACCTCCTTGACGGACCTACCATCGGAGACGGAGCAAGAATCGCTGCTGGCGTTAGTGGGTAGACATGCCGTAGTGGGGGCAGGGTCGGTCGTGACGAAGGACATCCCGCCATACGCAATTGCCTACGGGGTGCCTGCCGCGGTCCGGGGCAGAGTCGACCCGGGGGAAGATCGAATCGTGAAGTGCGAGCGGCGTCATGAATGAGACCCTCGAAGGCGGCGGATTGGTTCAAGGGAGAGCCGTGTCCCAGGTCACTGTAGGAACGTGACGCATCCGAAGTAGTCGCAACGACCTGTCCATACGCTTAACTACTCTACCCAGCGCGAGCCGAATTTGGGCAACTTGAGGGAGTCAATGAATTCCCGCGGCTACCTCTCCGAGAAACTGTCTCTCGACGGCAAAGTTATCCTGGTTACTGGGAGCAGCAGGGGAATCGGAGCCAGAACCGCCATGACATTGGCGAGGGCCGGGGCGGCGGTGATATTGAACTACGAGTCTCCGGAGAGCGAAGGACCGGTCGAAAGGGTTGAAGCAGGACTTAGGAAGTTCGGGGCAAGAACGGCGATTGTCAGGGCGGACATTTCGAAGAGTGCAGAGGTGAGGAGGCTGTTTAGAGAGGTCAAGAAGAGGTTCAACAGACTAGATGTCCTAGTGAATAACGCCGGAATCAACTCAGATCGTACGATAAGAAAGATGAGCGAGCAGACTTGGGACCGCGTCGTTGACGTCAATCTCAAAGGGACATGGCTATGTTCCAAATATGCACTGGAATTCTTCATGGAGAGCCAACACTCCGGTAAAATCATCAACGTTTCATCTGTTGTCGGACTGGGTGGAAACTTCGGACAGACCAACTACTCTGCTTCAAAGGCAGGAGTCATAGGGTTGACCAGAACCCTTGCCAAGGAGTCCGCTCGTCACAACGTAACGGCAAATGCGATAGTGCCGGGGTTTGTCAACACCAGGATGTTCGCAGGAATCCCGAGCCAGGTCAAGCAGGGCATCCTGGGCAGGATACTTCTGGGAAGACCTGCCGAACCAGACGAGATAGCCGACCTGATCTTATTCCTTGCCTCTGATATGGCATCGTACATCAATGGGGCGATAATCCCAATCGACGGCGGATATTCTTGAGTCACTGGCTCCCGCAAAAGCCGGGCCACTAGGCCAACGGCGGAGGTACCAGCGCTACACAGGATGGCAATGTTCACACCTCGACTGCGCTAAGGTCCTAAGAGCCACCACCCTCTCTTCCCGGCTTTGCGGAACAACCTCAAGAACTTAAAAGCCCAAAGTGCGCGTCGGATTCAGTTTGAAACTGGTGGTGTGGAGAGGAGCGAAAGTAGCAGCTCTTATTCTGGTCTTGATTTCAGCAATCACGGTCGTTCAAGGTGTGGAACCTGATCTTCTCACCGTGGGATGTGGCTCGCTAGTCACTTCCTCGACGCAACTGCTTTCTGATTTGGGCTCGTGCCCAGGAGATGGTCTGGTCATTGGTGCAAGTGGGATTGTACTTGATTGCAAGGGGCACACGATTTCCGGCGACGGTTCAGGGATTGGGGTAGTCTTGGCCAACGTCACACGTGTTCAGGTGAAGAATTGTAACGTGACCGGATTCTTCGAAGGGGTTGGTCTCTCGAGCTCGGAGAAGAACGTGCTTTCCAACAACACGTCGAAGGCCAATTACTACGGATACCACCTCCGAGACGCCGCCCGGAACACTATCAGTGGGAATACTGCTCGCCTCAACTGGCAAGGATTCTATCTCGTGAATTCCACTTCCAACGTGCTGTTGTGGAACTCCGCCACGAAGAGCAGCCATGATGGGTTCGTGGTTGCGAACTCCAGCCACAACACTCTGATCAGGAACGTGGCCACCGGCGCCGGTAACTATTTCGGATTTGGCATCTACGATTCATCCGGCAACGCGCTAAACGGGAATGGCGCCGCAAACAATTGGGTAGGTTTTGTCCTCGACAATGCATCAGACAACTCTCTGACAGGAAACCTGGCATCCGGGAACAGTTACGACGGTTTCGAGCTTGACCATTCATCGGGGAACAAGGTTTCTCAGAATAGTGCCTTCAGGAATGGTTACGGGTTCTACATCTATCGCTCCCCCGGAAACAACTTCACAGGGAACAAGGCAAACAGGAACACTAACGACGGCTACTTCGTTTCAAGCTCGTCTTCAAGCGTACTCATGGGCAACACCGTGAGCTCTAATATCCATGATGGGATCAACATCATAAACTCATCTGGCAACGAATTGACCGCGAACGTCGCAAGCGACAACGGCTTTGGCATTGTGTTGTCGGGTTCCTCAAGGAACACGCTTACTCGAAATGAGGCGAACAACAACACCCGGTACGGCTTCGACCTGGGAAGGTCTTCGGGGAACCATTTGACAGACAACGTAGCCCTGAACAATTCGCAACATGGCTTCATCATTGAGAGTTCCTCTTTCAACCAACTGACAGGCAATACCGCGAGCAATAATACCTACGACGGGTTCTTGGTCACTAACGCGGCCAATCACAACACACTGAGTGAGAATAGGGCGGAAATGAACGGGGAGGGTTTTGTCGAGATAGGGTCATATGCCAACACCTTCTCGAGGAATCTCGCGAAAATGAACTACGACGGCTTCTTCATCATCGGATCCTTCCTCAACGTCTTGACTGACAACTCGGCAGTAGACGGCACAGGGTATGATGGATTCCACCTGGTCGACTCTCTAAGCAACATCCTCAACGGAAACTCGGCACACAACAACAGGTTCGGATTCTCGGTAACGTCCTCCTCGGCTAACAACAGGCTCACCGGAAACTTTGCAGACCAGAACAAGGTCGGCTTTTACATAGTTTCCTCCTCCAGGAATCTGATAGTCAACAACACGGTGAGCGCGAGCATGAGTCACGGGTTCCTTGTCGTGACCGGCGTCAGGAACGCGCTCACGATGAACTCGGCAATTGGGAACTCCGGCTACGGGTACTATGACTTGTCCAGAGGAGCCGGAACTTTGGGGACGGCGAACTCATATCTTGATGACACGTGCGCCGGGAACATCTCCGGGTGCGCTAATCCCGCTGGCCTGGGCGACTAGTCCAGATGCAGATGCAGCAGTAAGCAAACCCCTGCTCCGAATGCCCATTTTGGTTCAGGCGCTGCTGAGCAGGCGTCGGTAGTTCTCTCGAACTCGGGATTCCACAGTCGACCAGTTGTACTTCTCTTCGAAGGCCACTTCTCCGGTTTTTCTGAGCTCCTCCTTGAGTCTGGCGTTGCTTTCGAGCCTCAAGATGGCCTCGGTTATGGACGCGCCGCTCCCTGGCTCGACAATCAAGCCGAATCCTTCGGCTCTTGCCAACTTTGCCATTGCAGTTCCATCGTACACAATAGGGATTGCTCCGAACTTGAGAGACTCGAACAGCTTGTTTGGCATGGCGACCAAGTGAAGAAGGTGGTCTGGCCTGTAAAGAATTGCCACATAATCAGCCGTAGTCAAGACCTGTTCTATCTTTGTTTGAGGGATCCATCCGAGATACTCTACCCTTGGATTCCTTTCTGAGGCCGATTCGACCTGGCGCTTGAGGGGCCCGTCGCCCGCAAAAATGACCCTCGAAGAGGGGGCCTCTTCAACCACCTGTAACAGTTCTGGGACCCCTCTGTCACCTTCCAGTCCTCCGTAGTAGAAGACAGTGAAGTTCCCGTGCCTATCGGGTCGGTTCGGAGTTCCCGCCCCTGACTTTAGCGGGAAGTTGGGCACGTCGATCACCCTGCCTCGGTGGAACAGAGACGGATAGGGGGTGAATACGGCGTCGGCCATGGTATACATCATTCGGTGGAGCGTTGCAATGGCAACCCTTACCGGCGCCGCGACCATGTCTCCTACCATGCTCGGATAGTATTCGTGGGCGTCGAAGACAACAGGGCATCGTTTGAACACCTTCATCAGCAGGCCGACAGGAAGAGTGTCGAAGTCATGACAGTGAATGACCCTGACACGCCTTCTGAGAATGATCCTGGCACAGGCCAGCCAAAACAACGGCAGGGACGTGATGAAATCGCTGACGCTGCCATATCGGCTCGCTACTCTGATTCGTCTTATCATGATACCCTCAGAGACCTGGCTCTCCGGATAGCCTCTGCCTCGGTCCCAGGCGAGGACTTCGACTGGCATTCCTCCTTCAACCAACGCCAGCGCCTCTCGTCGCACGCGAGGATCGGGTTTGTACGGGTTGGAAACTAGCATGACAATTTCAGGTCGGGGCGAGCTCTTCATCTTTGGCCAACATCGCGCATGAGGCCCAGGTAAGTCGTCTGCTGGGCGCGTTTCGCTCTAATAGATCGGCCTATAGACATCTACCAACGGACTCCTCATTACGTAGACGGTTGCTTGGGCAAGGTAGCTGTAGTTCCCCGACGCATAAGAGTCGGTGAAGGTATACTGAGGGTTCTTGAAGATTACGAGGTACTTGTAGGACGAGCCGAGGCTCCATTGAATGAGTTCTGGCTGAGTTGGCGGGGCAAGTTCGACTTTGACTGAACCCTCGTGGATGAGACCGAGCAGGGAGTCGTTTGCCAACCTGATCACTGTCTGGTTCCCGTTTGTGGCTATGATGTCCCCATCTCTGATGCTCGAATTGAGCCAAGCCTGGAAAGGGCCAAACGAGCTCTCTGCGAACACGGGGCTTGTTGCCACCAGGGACGTCGTCTGTGAAAGAGCCAAGATAGCGATGAATCCTACGGCGACCAGCTCAGCACTTCGATAGGGGCGAGCTAGTCGGGGCCGTTCAATTATCATCTTTTGGATTCTGGTACTTTGAACGGTCTTCCAGAGAAGCAGCTCCAGTCCCACTGTGAGGCCGACGGTGTAGACAGACAGATGGGTGATGTTGGCGCCAGGCTGGGTCCCGACGGTAATCCCCCCGTGGCCAATCATCGTCTGCTCGATGAGATAGGCGGCGACTGGCACCAAAAGACATACTGAAAGCCAGATGGCGGTCCTGCGGCCCATAATGGAGTACAGTCCGACGGCAGCCAAACAGACGACAAAGGGATAGATGAAGACCGCGTTTCTTGGAATGTATGGCACGTAGAGCAGAAGGGAGGATAACAGGCTTCCCACGAGAATGATCAGAAGAGACATGACCAGGTTGAACTTCCCCGTCCCCTCACTTTTCCTGACAGTTGCTACGATGCCGGCGAGCAAGAGGAAGACGATAGGGTAGGTCAGAAGGTACGGCGAAATCAGCGCCACGTACAGGCCCTGGGCCACCCTAAGGGGTGTGAGGTCGTATATCGAAACTTGGGCGGTAAATGCAGAGCTGGGGTGGAAGAGCGTGAAGATCCTTTCGAAGAAGCTGACGGGCAATATCGGCTGAAGCAGGTTGTGGACCGCCCTGTCGGGGAGGACGTAGGTTGAGAGGTTGTACATCAGGTCTATTCCCAGGTAGGCTAGGGGGAGGGAAACCACCAGCAAGAAGACTTGTTTCCGCCATCTCACCTCCGACCTCCATACGGCATAGCCGAACCCCAGGTAGGCGATCGCGAGGACTATCAGATTCCCTGGCTTGGTCAGGAAGGCCAGGAGAAAGCTGACAGCTGCCAGGGCCAGCCAGGGAGTCGCAATACGGACGGGTTCTTCCTTCCCGAAGCGCACTGATTTGACGAAGAATAGGTAGCCGAGAAAACAGAAAGTGGCAAAGGCGAAGTCAAGAAGAATCATGGTCCCCCAGACGAACAGAATTGGGACTGAGAAAGCCATTGCGGCCGCTGCGATGCCGGCGCCTTCCGATGTTAGCAGTGATGTGAGCTTGAACGCGGCAAGCATCATGATTGCGACGAAGAGGATTTCGATAACCCTGCTCGTAAGCATAGGAGCGGAGGATGCTGCCAAGAAAGACGCAATGGTGACTGACCATACGGGCCTAGATACAACGAAGTTCAATACTCCCACTTTGCTTGTTGTAACGAAAGTGAAAGAAGAGAAGAGGTTCAGCGACCTAGCGTCCAGGAGATACTTCAGTTCGTCGGGGGTGGGGGTGTACGGGGAGTTGATCGCCACGAGGGCCACCCCACCGAATGCCAACACCGAAAGGGACGACACAACAGCCTCGGTTTTCGTGAATCTGATGGATGCGCCTTCCCAGCCAGACCTCCTACCCCTGAAGAGCGAAAGCAGGAGGAATCCAAGAATCCAGGCGGCAACGACCCAAACGAAGAGTTGCAAGGGTAGTCGGAGAATCCAGAATCCAGTCCTGAGACCGAACGTGAGCAAAACACTCAGAATGAAGGACTTCAGAAGGAATTCGACTAGCCCATCAACGTCCTTCCTGACTCCGAGGAGGAGGGCGCCGCCAGGCAGGACGAGCAGGTACCACGGCGCTACCAGAACCTTGGTCTCAACGGGGCCCCCCCATAGGGAAGCGATAGAGGCGATCGCAACCGCGGAGAAGAGCACGACAAATCTCTCCTTGGCCACCAGCATTGAACGATAGGTCGGTGGAGTGGCCGAAGCCATTGAAAGAACTTGGCGCGAGGATGAGACACGACATTTAAGAATTTTAGCCGGTTGAGACGAGCAGGCAAGCTCCTATTCCCAGAAACGACCCCGCCAGCGACCGCATCCTAGGATCTCAGAATTCCGTCTAGAATCATCCTGCTGGGCTTTTCTCGTCCCGGCCAAAACGGGTTCGGAGAGTGGGCAATGCTTCTGACGATATCACTTCTGTGCTTCATGATCCGGCTAACCGTCGTGGCTACCCCTCTAACCAGTGGTGCTAGGAAGTTGCCATGCGATGCTACCGTCTCGGTCCATTCGGTCTTGTCTCTGAGGGTTATGCAAGGGACGCCGGACCAGAAGACTTCCTTCTGCAGGCCCCCGGAATCGGTCGCCACGAGCAGGCTGTCCCTGACTAGCCTCATCATGGCGTAGTAGTCCAGCGGTTCGACGAGCTGCACGTTTTTCCCCAGGGCCTTCCCCTGCGATTCTAGGAGGGCCCGCGTCCTTGGGTGTATCGGGAAGACCACAGTCTCCCCGAATGACGCCATCTCGCGAAGGAGCTTGAGGAGGACCTTCCTGTCCGTGGTGTTTTCCTCCCGATGGAGTGTCAATACAAAATACTCTCCAGGAGTTAGGTTCAATTCGTCGATGACCCTGCTCTTCCTAACCTCCGCTCTTGAAAGTTCGAACACCTCGAACATCGTGTCACCCGACAGTACCACTCTGCCCTGGACATCCTCCCGAGTCAGGTTATCTCTGCACCGGGGAGACACCGCAAAGAGGACGCTGGAGAGATGATCGATTACCCTCCTGTTCATCTCCTCCTGCATCGACATGTCATAGGACCTCGCACCAGCTTCGATGTGGCCCAACCGTATCCTGAGCTTGGCGGTCAACAGACCGGAGGCGAGAGCAGAGTTGGTGTCCCCGGGTACAAGGACAGCATCGGGCCTGTCCCGTTCCCACAGCCTGTCCAGCCGCCTGATTATCTCTCCAATCTGATGCCCTTGCGTCCCCGAACCGACGCCGAGGTTAGAGGCTGCAGGAGGGAGTTTGAATGACCTGAAGAATACCCCGGACATTAGGTCGTCATAATGCTGCCCGGTGTGGACGATCTCGAGGTCCAAATTCCTCCTCCTGGCCTCTTCTATCACCGGGACTGACTTTATGATCTGAGGGCGCGTTCCGACAAGCAGGGCTAGTCTCGCCATGGGAACTACCCTCACCTCACGACCATGTTTGTAATCGCCTTAGCCAGGGTATTTGCAGACTCGGTCCTGTTGAATATGGATTTCTCAAGGAAGGCGCGGCCCTGCCTCCCCATCTTCTTACCCAGAGAGTCGTCCTCCAGCAGGCGGGTCATTGATGCGGCAAGCGCGGTTAGGTCGTTAATCGATACGAAAATCCCAGCCCCGGACTCTGAAAGTATCTCTTGGAGGTTCCGTGATGAGGTCGCTATGACTGGCCTCTCGCATGCGAGGTATTCGAAGAATTTCGTGGTGAGAGCGTCGACCTGATTCTCATGCAGGGGGACTAGGCAGACCTTGCTTTCGTGGATGTACCTCATCAGCTCGCTTCTCGGCACTGGGTCGATCAGCCTCACCCTTTCCCCGAGCCCGTTCCGGGCGATGGCCGCTCTGACCGACGCCTCGGCATCTCCACGACCGATTAGGTAGAGAACCGCATTCTTCCTTTCGTCAGCGACCCTCCTAAACGCTTCTACGATGTTTTCTAGTTTCTGGGACCTGCCGATTATCCCAGAATACAGCACCATTTCGGATCCGGGCGGGCCCAGCCGCCTCTCGCCTTCTTCCCCGTCAAGGGGACGGAACTTGCCGAGGTCGACGCCATTTGGAATATAGTAAAGAGGCCTTGAGATGTGGTTCAACTTCATCGTCCTCTCAACCCTGCGCATGAGGCCTGGCGTCACGGTTCCCACGGCCTTCGCCTGACGGAGACCGTAAAGCTGGAGCATCTGGACCATCCGGGCTATTGGTCCTGAACTTCCGATGTACGTGCCCTGAAGTGCCTCGGGCCAAAGGTCCCGGACGTCATTGAAGTACGGCCGTCTGAAGACGATTCCGATGAATGGAGCGAGTATGCTCATCGTCACGGGAGGGGACGAGAGGATGTACGCATCGCACATGAAGCGCTTTCTTCCGTGCAGGCTCAGAAAGACAAGAGTGGACACAGTGAAGAACAGATATGCGATTATCCTTTCGAGCGTCGAGTGTATTTCGAAGGGAAATATCGAGGTCCTGAATACTTTCTCATCTCCTTTCCCTTCTTCGTAAACAAGTCGTTTCCTGAACGCTGCGGGCACCCTGCCGACCGGGTACGAAGGGACTGAGGTCAGTATCACGCATCGGAACCCGAGCCTCCTGAACTCGCCTACAATGTCCTCGTATCTCGAAGCGCACCCTCCCCTGTCAGGGGGGAAGTGAGGGGTGAGCACGCCGATTCTAATCCCTGAAGGGGGGCGTGGCTGGGCCGTCAGGGAGTCCATTGGGACGGTTATCGACTCTCACGCACGACGCTGATGAGCACCCAGAGGATTATCGCCACTGCCATCAGGAGGGTCCCCACAAGGGTGGCCGCTGCAGCGACTATGGTAACGTTGGTCTCCAGGATGGCGTGCTCCCTGAAGTAAGAGAGGGTCCACCACCAGAGGCCGGCCGCCACCAGTAGCGAGACGAATCCCGGGAGCCCGTAGAACAGCAGCGGATGCCTTATCGAAGTCTGCTTGACGGAGGCAAGAAGCACGTCGAGCCCGTGGAACACCGGGTTGTAGGTTGATGTGTCTCCCTCATACGACACCCCAATAGGGACTTCAACGATCTTCATCTTGTTGTCTACCGCGAGCTTCAGAATCTCCGTGTCAACTCCCATCCCCATCTCCGCCGGCATCAGAGTTCCAATGACCTTCCCTCTGTAGGATCTGAAACCGGACTGCGTGTCTGTGATTCCGGTCATGGATACACCGCTGAGGACCTTGTTGCCGAGCCTTCTCTTCAAGGGAATGTCGGCGGAGAACCTTGATCCTACGACAACATCGGCACCAGCCTCAATTGCGGCGACCAACCTTGGGATATCACTCGGATTGTGTTGACCATCAGCGTCAAGTGTAACGACGACATCGGGGTTGAGTCCCTGGGCCTCACGGAAGAGGTCCCTCAGCGCCTCCCCCTTGCCCAAGTTCCGTTCATGACTTATCACCTGGGCCCCCATTGACCGGGCTATCTCGCCTGTCTCATCGCTCGACCCGTCATCACAGACAAGCACCTTGTCTACTCGTTTCATCGTCTGGACGAGGACCTTCGCTATGGACTTCTCTTCGTTGAACGCAGGAATAGCGGCCAGAATCAATACTCGGCACACGTTCCTTAGGAGGCCACTTAAGGCCTACCCACCAGCATACTTGGCTGGTCTCCTAACGCACCCATTACAGCGCTTGCGCAATTCAGGCAAGGTTATTCGACGCAGAGGCCTGTCGGGTCGGAGCCGGCTGTTCCATTGCCATTACAGACATCCCCAGAATACGAGTTAGCAGTGTCCATAGTCCCGTTGCCCGTTGAGGTGTCGACGAACCCGACAGAAGTATTGTCATTCGATGTGTTCGCGTTGATTATGTTCCCGATAGCAGCATTGACATAGAAACCATATTTATTCATCTCCGCGATGTTTCTCTCTAGAAGGTTTTCCCTAGAATCTTCCGAGACGACGTAGCCTCTCCAGTCATGCGTCGCATTGTTTCCCGACAGGGTGTTACGCGTGGAGTTCCCCAAACCGAACCCATCTCCGTAGTTGCCTACAGCGGTGTTGTTGGCTAGGAGATTTGCAGAAGAACTGCGTAGCGCAAACCCGTACAGGTCTTGGGAAGCAAGATTCCGGGCGACCGTGAACCCGGAAGAGTTGTAAAGGTAAAAACCGTATCCTGAATTGAGGTTTGCGGCGTTTGCCCATAGTCCGTTTCCCTTCGCGCTGTCAAGTATGAAGCCGTTCCCGTTAGCCGTTGCGCGATTCGAAGATACGTTGTTGTAATTGGACTGGCGGAACAGGAAGAACCCGGCCGCGGTGTTGCCGAAAGCGGAGTTGTTGCTTAGCACGGTGCCGGATGTTCCGTTGAGAACGAAGCCAAAGAAGTTGGCCTCCGCACTGTTCTCAGATAGGAAGATACTCGAGGAGTCGTTGAAGACGAAGCCCCCGAGCGCGCTCTCTGCGGCGATGTTGCCTACAATTGTGTCAGCCGATGAGTCGCCGATGTGAAAGCCGTGCACACTGCTTTGGGTCGCGCTGTTGTCCTCCAGTCTGTTACGATCAGATGAATTCTCGAGGACAAATCCGTACGCGCCTCCGCTCGCTGAGTTTCCGACTATGATGTTGGATGACGAACGAACAAGATGGAATCCGGCCTCGTGGGTGTTGTTGTTAGCGACATTCCCCTCCAAGGTGTTGTTGTCGGAATCTCTGAGCAGGAAGCCTGTCCATCCCTCGGCGTTTGCGGAGTTGCGTGCCAGTGTGTTGTTCGCGGAAGAACTGGTTATGGCGAAGCCAAAGGTGTCGTTTTCCGACATAGAATCCTGGACAAGGTTGCTATCAGAGGAATTGTGGATGGTGAATCCGTAGCGGTTTCCGCCTGCGGCGTTGCCGGTGACGTTGTTGTAACTAGATGAATCCAAGAGGGCTATGCCGACGGTGTTCTCCAGTGCTGTGTTGATGCTCAGAATGTTCCTCGATGAACCCGATACTATGAAGCCGAAGGTGTTGTTCTCTGATGCAGAATCCTGGATAAGGTTGCTATCAGAGGAATTGCGGATGGCGAATCCGTAGCGGTTTCCATTTGCAGCGTTCCTCGTGACGTTGTTGTGACTGGATGAGTCAGAGAGATATGTGCCGAAGGTATTGTCCAGCGCTGTATTGATGCTCAGAATGTTCCTCGATGAGCTGAATAGTATGTAACCTGCCCGGCCGTTGTTGTTTGCTGTATTGTTCTGCAATAGGTTTCCGGAAGAATTCCGCATATAGAAGCCGTCGTAGGGGGTATTCTCGTTCGCAATATTCCAGCGTAACCTATTTCCATAGGATGCTCCAGAGAGAGCGAACCCGTAGCCGTTTCCCCTAGCGGTGTTGGCCACGAACGTATTGTTGTGTGAGTTCTGCTTAACCAGGAAGCCGTAACTAAATCCGGTCACGACGCAGTTCTCAACGGTGACGTTTGTTCTGTTTGCCACATTTATGCCGACGTATTTTCCACTCGAGCCACTGATCGCGTGACCAGCGCAGTTCACCCTCACGCCGTCCGCCCCAATTATGAGTCCATTCCGCGGGCACGGGCCTATGTCGGCAGACAATACAGTGTCAGAAACTATCGTCGAACCGCACGTCGAACCATCGATACCTTGAATCGCTGGAGCGAGTGTCGTCCCTATCGCAATTAGCGCGATGAAAATGAGAGATGGAACCTTGGGAGCGGCGCCTCGTCTCATGCCCAATCCCAACCCGAGAGAGAAAAGGTCGCTGACATCGCATGCTCCAGGCTCTGTGCAGTCACGGGCTCAGCCACCATCCAAGTTATCATGATTGCACCAACAGAATCAAGCCTATTCCCTCATAGACGTCGGCAATTGTGCTTTCTACAATTGGGAGGCTGGACTCCCTGACCAAAGCGTAGTTCCTCTCCGTGTACACGTCGTAGTCTGTATACTGAGCAACCTTGAACACCACTAGATACTGGGAGCTTGAGAGGAGTCCAAACTGGTGGCGGGTCGAATTTATCCGGGCGCCGGGAGGGATGGGTATGACATGAACTGCTTTCTCTTTGATCATTTGGAGAAGCGTATCATTTGCCAGAAACGTGATGGTTTGGTTGGCATTCGTGAGAATGATATCCCCACGTCTGATGCTTGTATCCAACCAGCCCTTCAGCGGCCCGAATGAATCCTTCCCCAGGTATGAACTCCCTTGAACGAGCACCACAGCTTGAGAAAGCGAAACTAGCGCGATGAGTCCAACGACAATCATGTGGGATTGCCGTGGGAAGGGTACCCTCTTTGGCAGGCGGACTTTGGGTTCCAGTCTGGACCCCTGAATGCCTTTCCAGAGGACGACCATGAGGCCCAGCACGAAGCTGACGGAGCCGAACGATGGCCGCAGCTGGTTCGGAGCCGGGTAGATTCCTACCGGGATGCCTCCGTGGACTAACATTGTGGGCTCGAGTAGGAAAAATGCAGCGACTAGAAGCGCGCAGGCGAGTAGCCAATGTCCTTTGAGTTTCTCCAGCTTGAAGGAGAACCCCACCGCAGCGAAGCAGATAAGGAATGGGGTGAGGAAAATGGCGTTTCGAGGTATCTCCCAGGTGTTGAGGAAGATGGCGGAAAGGAGCCCTCCTAGAAGTAGAACGGGCACACTGAGGAGCAGGTGAAGGCGCAGGGTTCCCGCATTCGACTTCACAGACCGAATGATACCGGCCAGTGCCAAGAAAATCACTGGGTAGGTGAGAAGATACGGAGAGACAAGTGCTGTGTAGAGGCCCTGTAAGAGGTAGATCGGATTCACACGAGAAATGGGTTGGAAAGAAACGAGGGGATGCTCCAATGTGAAGAATTGCTGGAAAAAGCTGTACGGAAGTATTGGGAGGAGAACCGACTTGATCCGAGGATCCGGGGCGACATAAGTATAGAAATTATATGTGAAGTCCAATGCCAAATATGCAAGAGGCAAGGCCACGAATGAGGAAAGGAGCAGCTTTCTCAACTTGATGGTCGACTTCGACAGCGCAAACAAGAACCCGACATAGACAACGACAAACACGATCAGATTCCCTGGCTTTGTCAGGAAAGCGAACAGAAAGCTCAGAGCGGCCAACACCAGCAGCGGAAAGCGAAATTCCCAAGACCTCGAATTTCCTGCTCTGAGAGACTTGAGAAAGAACACATAGCCCAGGAAAGTGAAGACAGCAAACACGAGATCAATCATCGCAAAAGAGGTCCACATTATGACGGCCGGGGTCGAGAATGCCAGAATCGACGCAACAAATCCGGCCCTTGCGCCCGAAAGGGCGTTCGTCAATGCGAACGCAGATAACCCTACGACCGTGAAGAAGAAGACTTCCATTACACGTCCTGTGAACAGTCCGGAGGAAGTCATGGCAAAGAATGTCGACAACTCGGTCGGCCAAAGTGGACGCGAAACGAGGAAGTTGAACACGCCTATGTGGTTCGAAGTCCGATAGGGAAACGAGGAGAATAGGTTCAGAATTTTAGCGTTCGACAGGTAATGGAGCTCATCAGTCAACGGCGTGTAAGGAGAGTTCAGCAATAGAACCGAAACAAACGCGAAAACCGTGACGGCAAGCGCTGCAAGAATTAGCTCGAACCGGGGCAAGCGAATCTCTCCTCCCGGCGAGTTTCTCACTCTCAACGCTGCGAGAAGGAGGAATCCAAGGACCCAAGACTCGACTAGCCAGTTGAACATCTGAGGATTCAGTCGGAGATACCAGAACAGGGTCCTTCCCGCAAATGTAACCAGAACGCTGACCATGAACGACCAGAGGAGGAAGTCTATCAGACCTTCCAAATCTCTCCTGATGAAGAGGAGGAAGGAGGCGCCTGGAAAGACCAGCAGATACCAAGGAGCGACGAGAACCTTTGCCAGCTCAAACGGACTAATGAGGAGAATTGTCGACCCGAGGACCGCCACGGCATAGAACCGTACGATTGAGCCTTTGGTGGTCGATACTTGTGGCCCCGTCAAATCTTCCGAAGGGCGCATTTGAGAAGAGCGAAGTCACATTCTAGGGAATTTAAGGGCTTGGCCCCGATTGGAAGGGTATACACATGATGACTTCCCATGTAAGGGATCGACAGCTTGTCAAATGCCACGAGGCTCACGAACCAACAACCTCTCCCGGCTGGGTTGCGCTATTCAATCAACGCCTTGTAAAGGGAAAGAATGCGCCGAATCCGTTCTTCAATATCGAATCTCCTCTCCGCTACCGACCTCCCTTTGGCGCCCATGTCTCGGGCCCGTTGCTCGTTTTCTAGGAGCCACAGTATCCTCTCTGCAATGGCGCCAGGATCTTTGGGAGGAATCGTGAATCCGGTCACGCCGTCGGCCACCTGGTCGACGATCCCTCCGACATTGGAAGCGACAACAGGCTTCCCACACGCCATCGCCTCTGTCACTGTGAGTCCGAAGACTTCCTGCACCGATGGGACTACCACTATGTCACTCGCTGAGTAGTAAAGGGGAACCAACTCCTGAGCTATCCGCCCGGTGAAAATCACTCTGTCCCGAACCCCCAAAGTTGCAACAAGCCCCTCGTGAAAATCCCGTAGAGGTCCATCACCTCCAATCACGAAAACGACGTCTTTCGCCTTGGCGACTACCATAGGGATAGCCCGAATCAGATACTCGAGCCCATACTTCGGCTCATGATGTCGCAAGGAGAAGACCATGCGAGGGCTTTCAATTCCCAGTTTCGACTTGGCGTCCTGAACACCTAACGACGGACTGAATCTGCGCAGGTCGACTCCGTTGGGGATTAGCCGAACCTTTTCGCGGTCGGAGACGATTCTCAGAACCTCTTCGTAGGCGGCGTTGCTCGCGGTCAAGATGGCATCTGCCCCCCGCAGGACTTCCCTCGTAATCGCGTCTACCCTCCTGTCCAACCTCGCTCCGTACCCGATGGAAGGGTCAGAAATGATGTCATACCCGTGAACTGTGACCACCAACCGTGCCTTGACGTGGTTTCTTGCAAGCGTCGCCACGAGCCCCTCGGGATAAGCGAAGTGGGCGTGGATAATCTGCGCCCTAGTCTCAATTAATACGGAACTGGCAGTAGCCGCGTAGAGACTCTCCCAGTAGAGTCGGGCTGGGTTTCTAAGTAGAGAAAAGGCAGGGTAGGTATGTGCATTTTCCACCATTGCCCTCATGGCAATACTCTGCACCCTTCTTCCTAGACTATGGAAGGTCATGCCGAAGGACTTCGTGGTGGGTTCAAAGGTTGGGCTTACTACGTGGACGTCCATCCCTCCGAGCGAGAGTCGATAGATTTCATCGAAAATGAACGAGACCTGCACATGGTCCGGAGACTTGCCTACTGCTCCCGATACAACGACCACCGACACTCCCTTGGTGCTTCTCATATGATTCATTTCTGCTCTGGAGCCGTTGCGGGGAATCTTCGAGGCAAGGTACGCCTGAGACCCCCTCGTCTCAACCCTTTGCAAGCAGAATGATTTCGCGGGACACCTTGCCGACCGATGCCGAATCCAGTTTCGCGCCGCTAGGGAGGTTCATGCCCCTCTCTGACAGGTACCTTGCAATGGTCGTCCTGCCGTGTGAGAATTTTCGATACGGGGGCATGGTTTCAATCGGGTAGAAGAATCGCCGAGTCTCGATTCCGCGCTCGGCCAGTCCGGCGACCAGGGCGTCCCTCCCAATTCCGAAGGTCTTCGACTCTACGAGGACGGAATACATCCAGTAGACGCATGAAGCCCAAGGCATCTCTGGATGCAAGGATAGTCCCTTGACCCTCTCAAGTCGAGACCTATACCACGAGGCGACCCTTCGCTTTCGTTTCAGGAGTCCCTTGATCTTCGCAAGCTGAGCCATACCAAGGGCTGCCTGTAGATTGGTCATCCGGTAGTTGAACCCCACCTCCTCATGCCAGTACGCCTTGGCAGGGCTGACCCCATGGTCCCGCAGGACCTTCATTTTGGCAGCGAGGTCCCTGTCCGACGTGAGACACATTCCACCTTCGCCCGTCGTTATGATCTTGTTGCCGTAGAATGAGAAGCAACTGATGTCGCCGAAGCAGCCTACCTTCCTCCCCTTGTATTCCGCCCCGTGCGCCTCCGCGCAGTCCTCTACCACCTTCAGCCTGTGGTCTCTGGCAACTCGCAGAATCGCTTTCATGTCGCAAGGGTGGCCATACAGATGAACCGGGATCATTGCCTTCGTTCGATTGTCAATGAGCGATTCTAGCTTTGACGGATCCATGCACCAATACTGGGGGTGGGAGTCAACGAAGACGGGTTCAGCCCCAAGATACAACACGGCGTTGGCTGTGGCAGCGAAAGTCAAAGATGGAACCAGCACCTTGTCCCCCTTTCCTATACCCAGGGCTCTCAGGGCAAGGTGGAGGGAGGTAGTGCCGCTCGACGTCGCTACTCCGTGCCTTGCCCCGATGTAGTCAGCGAAGCCTTCTTCGAAGGCTCCGATGAAAGGCCCCTTGGAGCTGACCCAGCCGCTCCTGACGGCCTCTTGGACGTTCTTCAGTTCCTCTCGTCCTATGTCGGGCTCTGCCACGGGGATGCTGAAAGGCGACACGCCTACATCCTCAGAGTTCGGGTGAGTATCCTGCTCTCGCTGGGGTAATTGGGTGCATCCCAAGGGAACCTCTCCCCCTTCTTCCAGCGTCTCCACCTGTCGACTTCCGTCTTTACCATCAAGGAGACCAGGTCATCGAAAACGACCTTCGGTGCCCATCCCAAGGCCTTCTTGGCCTTCGAGGGGTTGCCCGTCAATGTGGGGACGTCTAGTGGCCTGAAGAATCTCTTATCTACGCTGACATGCTTGCGCCAGTCTAGCCCGACTACTTCGAAGGCCTTCTCGACGAACTCCCCTACGGTGTGCGATTTCCCGGTGGCCACGATGTAGTCTCCTGGCTTACGGCTTTGGAGCATCCGCCACATGGCCTCCACATACTCTGGCGCATAGCCCCAGTCACGACTTGCCTCCAAGTTCCCCAGACGGAGTTTCTTGCTGATTCTGAGCGATATCTTCGCCACTTCGTTGGTGATCTTCCGGGTGACGAATTCAAGCCCGCGCAGTGGCGACTCGTGATTGAAGAGTATCCCATTCACGGCGAAAAAGTTGTAGGCCTCGCGATAGGTCTTGGTCAGCCAGTATCCGTACAGCTTTGCGCTCGCATACGGGCTCATCGGGTGGAAGGGGTCGGTCTCCTTCAGGGGTCTGCCGAGTGTAGAACCTGCGTCTCCGAACATCTCGCTCGTCGCCGCAAAATAGAACCTGGCATCAGGGCAATGCTGTCGTATCGCCTCGAGAATCCTGGTGGTCGCAAGGCCCGTAGCATCCCCCGTTGCGACAGGAGTCTCGAAACTTGCTTCGACGAAACTCTGCGCAGCCAGATGGTAGATTTCATCGGGTTCCGATACCTCAAGGGCCTCCCCTAGAGAACCGAAGTCCCCAAGGTCCGCGGGGATCAGGTGCACCTTTCCGAAGACCCCCTGGTCCTGCAATCTCCATAGATTTGGGGTGCTGAGCCTCCGGTAGGTGCCGTACACAGAGTAACCCTTCCCAGTGAGCAGTTTTGCGAGATAAGCCCCGTCCTGCCCAGTGATTCCGGTTATCAGAGCAGACTTCAAGCCGGTCCCAGCCCCTGAAGCCAATGTTTTGAAACTCTCGCAGCAATGGTTGAGGTTGAGATGCTCTCAATCACCTCGTCTGCTTCAAAGGACACATTGTGATCCAACGGTTTTCCCGATAGTTCGCCCGAAGACGCAAGTCGATTTCATCCCGCGAGCAGTATTGTCTGCAATCTGGCCAGCAAAGTCTGGATTCTACTCGACGTCAGGTCTTCCTCAACCGAACACCTGTGGCCCTGCTATAAGGACTACGCTCTTGCAGATCCGGGTTCTTTAGAGTCTGCGCCTGATTGACAATAGTCAAGATGCAAGTAGAATTTCGGTTCATGGAAAGGTCGCGACGCTATTCAGGAGAGTAAATGTAGCATTGGTGGGGTAAGGTCGGAACAATCTCGAAAGGAGTAAGGACTCCTCGCCCCTTCTTGTTGAATTCGCTTATCGCCTTCAGTTCTCCTCGATTCGGGCTTCCATCAAAGTCCCAGATGTTATCGAAATAGAACAGGGAGCCAGAAGGCAGGATAGGCAGCAGCCACTCTAACACTGTCTTGGTCGAGCTGTAGTAATCTGCATCCATAGTCACGATGTCGGGGGGAGTCTGGGAAAGACGCTCTCTGAGGTCGGGAGTCAATATCTGCTCATAAAAACCCTTGACGAACCGGAAGTTGCCTGAATCAGGGTTCATTCTGTGCTTCCTGATTACCCGCTTAATCTCATCAATTGTGTGAGCAAACTGACCTCCCGACCACTTGGCGTTATCGTCTTCTATCCCTTTCTTCTCTGGTAGTCCCTCGAAGCTGTCGAACAAGAATATCTTAAAGTTGGTGAGATTCAAATGCTCATCATCACAGAAGGACCTCAGCGCCTCCAAGTATCTTGACAGGGTAAACCCCAGCCGACACCAAATTCGTAATACGAAACGGATTGCCTCGCCACCCAATTAAGGTCGTGGCTCTCTCTGTTGAGCCTTTCCAAGGCAGCGTAATAGAAGGAACGGAGACGCCAAGCCTGCGAAAGGCCGAGTCTGTGAATGAGGGTCTCTGCTCTCTTTCCACCGAGAAGATGTCTCAAGAGCCTGATAGAAGTTGATTCTGTATTGCTCTCAATAGGTGGTTCAGGAACAGGTGGCATTGGGCTTCATGTTCGTCGTCGGGCTTCCGTCAGCGTCTTCATGATTTATCCGTTCTGTGAGGCGTTCTGCATCGGGGTTTCCGCTTGTCGTCACCCTTAACCATGATCTCCGCGGTTTCGGCAGGAGTCTCTCCGTCCGGACCTTCATGGTCCGTTGTTGGTATGGAATATCTGCACATTCCTCAGAGAGGGCGTTTTGACTCTCTGCATCGTCCTCGTTTCAGGACACATTGTAATGTCGATATAGCCTATACACTGATTCTTTCTGGAGCAGGTTAAGATTTGAGTATGGCCTGCGACTATACAGCAGGGCGAACGAGGTATCAAGATCGAACCCGTGATGTAATAGCCATCCTAGTACGATTGTCGGAGCCCGCCCTCTTCCAAGTCTGCAATGAACATACACGCTTCCACTCCTGAGCAGGTCGTCCATTAGTAGGACAATAGACTGGAACGCATCGACATCTGGCGCTCTGTCATCTAACAGGGGCACACAATGCACTTTGATTCCGTCGAGATCGCTGCCATCTGGATTGGTTCTTGGTTTCTCACGGTCCTCCCGAAGGTCTATGACGTGCTGTACACCCAACCTTCGCAGACGCTGACCCGATAGCGCAGGTCCGAATGCTACGGGGCCGATTCGGGTTACGTCATTCTTGTTCGCGCCAAATTCCCAGAGAGATAACGCCTCCCTAACCAGAGAACCCAAGCCTACTTCTTGGGCATCTGCGAGTGCTGGAATGCCCCGGTTGAAGACCCGTGGTATTGAAGTGGTAATCCTTTTCACTTGATACGCGTTTCTCTTTCGCAATGAATCCATCAAGAGATAGAGAGTTTGAGTTCGCACCAATACCTTGGTCCTCACCGGACCGGTCGGTGATGCCGATTTGTTCTCGTAATTCCTCAGCAACAGTCTGGGGAAGTCAACGCCTGAAACCGTCGCCAAGGGAAGAGTGCCCCAGAACCTAGGGTTCAATTCCATGAAGTAGAGTCGTCCGTCTTGAGTCATCTTGAACTCCACCATGGCAGGTCCTCTCCATCCAAGAGATTTCAGCAGTCGAAGTCCATGCCTGAAAGCTTCAGGGTGCAGATAGGTTTCCGCAATCAAGCTCGGCCCGCCGTCTCTGTAAGCTTCAAGGATTCTTCGATGCCCGAAGTAGCTAATCAATTGACCATATCGATTGAAAATGTAAGAGACACCAAGCCCTATTCCACTCATGTAACTTTGGAATATCACAGGGCCGTGGCGAACAAGCCGGCTGAACGCGTGTTTAATCTCTTCTTGCGAAACCGTCCTTCTTGCAACGAAGTAGCGTTCGCGCGGGCCAGGGTCAACGTCGACTTCTCTGGAGACTTTCATGATGAATGGAAAGCCTAATTTGCCTTCAATATCGGAAATGGAAGGTGCTTCATCGAGCACGACCGTGGGAGGTGTTGGAATTAGGTTCTCGTTCGCAAGACCTAGAATCCTGATTTTACTTGTGGCGCTAGCAAGAATATCGTTAGGCGGAATAGGGATTAGAACCCCCCGTTCCTCAAGCCGACTCGCAATCCTTGAGACCTGGAGCTGTGTCTTTTCCATTGATGGGATTATCCATCTGTAGTTCGTACCAATGCGCGTGATAAAATCCAGGAAGTCTTTGGACGCATACGATGGATCTGGGTATAACACGGCTCTGCCCTTGTACGCCTTCAAAGAAGTGTACAGGCTCCGCGTGCCATATGCGAATCCCAGCTTGACTTGATAGCCGCCCGCTGACAGGGAGTGAGCTACGTGACGGGCATAGGTAGCATCTCCGCAATCAAGCACAAGGACCTGCTCTGAGCTTCTCAAAACACACGATCACAAACATTAGTCCCCTTAACTGAGTTGCCCAGGTACGAAAGCAGATTCTCATCCGCAGCATCCCAAGTATCACCTGGAGGCATCAAGCATCTCCGAATATGTTCTCAGATATGCGTCAGTGACCTTGTCCCATGTGAACCTGGTATTTACCCGCTCCGCTCCCCGGTCGGAGAGACTTCGCCTCAGCGATCGGTCCTCCAGCAATGACACAATTGCGTCAGAAATCTGTATCTCCGCACCTGGATCGACGAGAATCCCGCTGTCTCCTACAATCTCCGATATCGTATCAAGCCTCGTGGCAACTATAGGACAGCCGCAAGCCATAGCTTCGAGGCAGACCAGTGGATATCCATCGTTGAGGGAAGGGAATGCGAAGACGTCTGCCGCCGTATAGTAGGAAGGCAGCTGGCTCTCCTCCAGGAATCCCTCGAATACCACATGGTCACCGATCCCGAGGCTTCTGGCGGCGTTTCTCAGTTGGGTGCCATGAGCCTCGCCGACCTGTCCTACGAGTACCAGCTTGGCGTCTTTCCTGGCCTGCAGAATCTTCTTCATCGCCCTGAAGAGGTGGATGATCCCCTTTCGTGGATTCGGTGACCCGACGTAGAGAATCATGTCATCACCGAACCGCGCCTTAACCTTGCTCGCGTCGATTCCGTTGTTGAAGACTTTCGGGTCGATTCCCTCGTAGACGAGCCGGATTTTCTGCCGAGGCACTTCGAAGAAACCCGTGAGATCACGAAACCCCTTTGACCCTTCTGGCACACCCGCGAGGATGATATCCGATCTGTCGTAGAGGTTCTTCAACAACATATTCATCTCGGGAAGCCATAGAAAGTCACTCCTAGACTGGGGCAGGTCCAAGTGGGGAAAGTACGAGGCCAATGGGGGGAGGCCCTTCCTGTAAAGAGGCAGCGGCAGCAGAGAGGCGGCGAAGACTTGGACGATATCTGAATTGGCTATCTCCCGGCGGCGGTTTATCAGGGCTGAAGTTGAAAATGAAACTAAGTTAATTGCTAACGACCCTGTATGGGGTACGGTCATCAAGCTCGGAACGGGGAGAATTCTTGCCCCTGCCGGAGTCATTCCCTCCACAATCTGTCCAAGAGCACGAGAGGTGACTATGCTGACCTCGACCCCCTTCCCTTGGAGTGAATTTGCGATTCCTTCAGCCAGTCTCTCAATTCCCGCGCTTAGACCTCGCCCAGGAAATGGGTAAGCGTAGGTAATCATGCATACCGAAAGATCCGACACGGCGTTTGACCGCTCCCAGAAACCTCGCTTTTAGGCTTCGTATCGACTCGCATGTCGAGCGAGGTGAGGAGTGGGAACGACTGTCCTATCTAGACATATCAACCCCCGCTCAGGTGGAAGAGCGCTTCGATGACGCTGGAGATAGCCAGGAGGTCAGTGCGGGGAAGCCTAATTCTCTTCGTTTCGAACCTTTCCGCGACCCTAGTCTCATTTGTTACATGGATTGTGGTGGCGACCTTGCTTGGACC
This sequence comes from Nitrososphaerota archaeon, assembly GCA_016200045.1. GTDB lineage: Archaea > Thermoproteota > Nitrososphaeria > Nitrososphaerales > Gagatemarchaeaceae > UBA183. The sequence continues at coordinate 203,657 of JACQFN010000002.1, forward strand.
AACGGGCTATGGAACCTTGAACTTGGTCTTGTTAATCCCGGGACTCCTTCAACTCTTCATCGGGTTCGGGGCGATTTCCGCGGTGATAAGATACTCTGCGTACTATTCATCCTTAGGCAGGGAGGATGAAGCCAAGAGGTTCACCACAAATGTGATCATTTTCTTGGGTTCGACAGGAACGATTCTGACACTGTTCTGCTTCCTTTCCGCAGGAACCTTGTCGGCCATCCTAATCCAGAGACCCTTACTCGCTCCCTACGTCCAACTCGCCTCGCTGTCGATACTCGGAACCGCGGCGTTGCAGACAGCAACAGCCGCGGCAATAGGATGGGATTGGATGACACTTTCCGGATTTACGACGATCACGCATGCACTGGTGAAGCTTGCGGTTTCGCCCGCAGTCATACTTCTCGGCTTCGGCGTGACGGGGGCTCTGATCGGGCACTTAACCTCTCTCTTTATCGCTGGATCAACGGGAGTTGGAATACTCTATTTCAGGAGGCTACGAGGGTTCGGAGACCTTGGCAAGTTCTTCTCCGATGTCAAAGAGATGGTTTCCTATGGTGTACCAGTCTACGTTGGCGGCGTCATGAATGGGCTCTCTGCCTACTTTGTACTCGTAATTCTTGCAGCCATCGCAAGCAACACAGTGAACGGCTATTACTACGTCGCGTTCGTATTGACTTCTCCTGCCACAATACTGGCCACAGCCATGGTGAATGCTCTCTTCCCGGCTTTCGCGGCAATTGACGGCGTGAAGGCCGACGTCAACCAGGCCTTCAGACTCGCATACAAGTTCGTGGCACTTGTTCTCACGCCCTTGATAGTGTTCATGATGGTCAGTGCGGGGCCGTTGATCAAGGTCATCTATCACGGCTCATTCGATGGAAGTATCCCCTATCTCCAGTTGCTCGCATTCGCATATCTCCCGATCGCCTTTGGATACACAGTGCATCCTGCTTTCTTCAACGGACTCGGGAAGACCAAGCTGACGTTCCTCCTTTACCTTACAGCATCGGCAACTCTCGTTATTGCAGCACCCCTCCTTGCGCTCGAGTACAATCTTGGGGTGAACGGTCTAATCTACGCAAACTTCCTTTCCGACCTAGTGGCCTGGGCCGCGGGTACGTTACTGGCCTCCAAGTTCCTGCATGCCAACCTTGATGTTCGGTCTGCAGGTGCGATCCTGGGCATCTCTGCATTGTCTGGATTGGCAACCTACGCGGTCTCACCAAGTGGCCCGGCGGCAGTGGCGGTAATAGTGAACGCAGTCGTCTTCTTCGGCACTTATCTGACACTTGCGCCGTTATTCAAGGCGATCAACAAAGGAGACCTTGATCTCCTTGAGCAGACCCTTCGCGAACCTGCCCTTGTCGGAAAGATAGTCTCTCCAGTTCTCCGATACGAGAAGTTCTTGGTAGGGCTACGCGAACGTCCAAAAGGCCCGCAAACGATCTAGAGTCTCCTTAGGGCGGAAAGGCCCGCGCCGGACGACGGGCCTTCTATCCTCGCCTTAGCTGCAGTATGTAGACAAGAAGCAAGAGGATGACGAACAGCGCAATTGCCAGTAACCACAGATAACTCAGGAACACCGCCAAAGTGTTCGCTTCTGACGTAACGGATGTCACCGTAGTGTTTGAAGTCTCTGTGGATGTAGCCGTCGAAGTCTCTGTCAGAGACTCCGTGGTCGTAGCGGTGGATGGGTTTGGCTCGGTAGTCGTCTCCGTCTGGGTCTCCGTGGTCGTCTCTGTCGCATTTCCGAAGTTCTGGAAGACAGTCGTTGAATTCGTGATGGTACTATTGAAGAATTCAGTTTCTGTCTGAATTTCTGTGGTCGTCCCACCAGGACTGGTGTGAACTACAGTCACGGTTCCCCCCACAGTCTGGGTGTGGGTTATCGTCACCGACCCCGTAGTGAAGGTCTGCGTCTGAGTAATGGTGGTGAACGATGTTTCTGGTGTTATGGTCACGGTTGCGGTGGTCGTCGCAGTTCCACCTCCGCCCGTGGTCGAAGTCTTCGTGGAAGTGGTGGTCACGGTCACAGTCGGACCGCTGCTGAGGGTCGAGGTCACCGTCGAGACCCGGGTTGTGGTTGTAGTGGTCGTAGACGACATGCCCGTCGTCATGAGGACGTAGTTCGAATTGTATGTCCCACCGGCGGACGAAATGGCAGAGGACTGTATTGGACTTGGAACCCAGGAAGTCCCTGCAGCCCCCCCTGTGGAGGATTGCCACACCACGTACTGCCCGCGGTCCGTCCACACAGCAGCGGACTGGACACCCCCGCCGTTAGGGGGGGTAAATGTCACCACGGCGGTGACAGTGCCCACCTGGGCTCCGTCAATCTGGACTGTTCTTGACGCGTCCCAGGTTGAAGGGGTGAGCGGGGTCGCCTCCAAGGTGTTCTTGAATTGCTCGAAATAGACGAGGTTCAGCCCCACAAAGACGCCAGCCCCTGTGCCGTAGTTGTAGCTGGCCGCGACACCCCCAGACATCTTGAAGACCCACTGGTGTGTGCTGGTAGATGCCGACGAAACGGCGCTGATGCTTACAACCGATGAAGGGTCTGCGAAGAACACGGTGTTCGGACCAGTGATGTATGTGCTGGACGGAGTTCCCAGAGTGTTGAACGACACAGTGAACCTGTTCGACGTCGAAACCGGCGTCGTGCTGTAGCCTGGCAACGCGGACAGCTGGTTATACACAAGAGGGACATAGAGTACGCTCGCTTCGTTCCAATCGGCACTTCCGGTCAACGAGAACGGGAAAGTCGTGGTGGTCCCCGTCTGGGCATACTCGCTTGACGTCCCCTGAATGTCCATGCCGAGGGAAGTGAACCCCGCCCCCGGAGTCGTTGTCACTCCCCCATCATGGTACATAAGGGCGAGCTCGAAGGACCCGGGTGGGCCCCCGAGGGAACTGGTCACGGGGGTCGAACTTGTCCCAATCGCGCTCCGTGCTGAAATCACGAGATTGCTGGCAGAAGAGACCTCGAACTCCCTCAGGTACATCGGTTTGTTTATCCCTCCGCCTATTGAGAATGTCACGGTGACCTTCATTGCGGCGGGAATGAGGGCGTGATAGATCGCGACTTGACTCCCACTGGTCGGGTCTGAAGAGTACGAGTCTCTGACATAGGTCAATCCGCCTCCGGAAATCGTCATAGCGACTCCGTCTGCTCCCACGGCCGCCTCCACAATGAGAAGGTTGCCGACCGTTATGGGGCCCGTGTTCCTTGTAAGAGATTGCGTGACTCCTGATGTTCCGCCGTTGACGAAGAAGACAGGAATACCCGAATTTGATGAACCGGCGAACGAGAAGAAGTTGATTCCCACTTCTGCCCAATTGACGGCTACGCTGAGACTTGCGGGAAAGTTGGTCGTGCTTGTAGACGGAGGCCCGTTGAGTATCATGGAGAACTGGGCCCCTCCCGCCGGCCCTGTTCCTGCAAGGTCGAATTTTGTCCCAGGTGTGATGGTCCTTTGCTTTGCAGTGGCGATACATCCGAGGGCAAAGTTGTATTCCGTTTCGGTAGCTAAGGCCGTCGAAACGGATGGCCCTGGCCCGGTCCCGTTCGTCGAATCCTTCGAGAACCGGACGTTGTTGATTTCGAAGATATTGGCCGTCACGTTAACGGAATTGGTCCACGAAGTCTGAACTTGGTCAGCCACCGACGCAAAGACTGGTTGCGTCGTAAGGTATATCGAAGCCTGCGCAGTGTTCGTGGCCGTCCGAATGAGAGTGTAGGGATTCCCGATGGTGTCAGTCACGGAAACCGAAGAAACGGAAGAAGACCAACTCAAGCATACGACGATCATGTTTCCGCTTTGAACGGTGTAATTGAAAGGAATGTTGAGCAACGTAGTTCCTCCGGGTGACGACACGCTTGCACTGTTTGATTGAGTTAGGCCCACTGCGGCGGTGGCAGGAGCCACGAGGAAGAACAAGCCGGCGATCGCGGAAAGCACCAGCAGCAGGATCACGAGGAGGGACGCTGGTCGCTTGCCCCCGATTCCGCGTTTGAAGCCCGGAGACGGTCGGTTAGACTCCATATCGACTACCGCAGCGCCCCAAGTTTCGTCGTTGGAATACCATCCGTAACCAACCTGCGGTCGTCTAGCAAGCCGAGAGATTCTGCCCGCCGGACAATGGGTCCATGGCGTATAGCTCTTTCGCGACGATGCGCAACGCTTTCCCCCCATCCAAGGTTGCAGGCCCCTTTCCACACGGGGCTTCTGAAGCACGTTTTGCTTGTAGATTTGGACGACATATTACAATCACAAATTCATGATACGATGATGATGGCCACTACCTGGTTGGTCAAGATGTTGATCACGGAAATTGTATTTGAGCCCGAGTTTGTCACATATTCCATGTTGACAGCGGCAGGCAGTACTGAAACCCCCCAGGGATTGGTCCCCACTGGTATCGGTATGGGGGGCACAGATGAGGAGATCACCGCATCTGTCGAGGTGTCGATTATCGTAACGGTGTTCGAACCTGTATTGGCGACGTAAGCCCTTGAAGTTGCAGAATTGATGGCTATGCCTTGAGGGGTGCTGCCCACGGTGACGTTGGCCACGACCAAATAGGTCGACCCGTCAAGGACAGAGACAGTATCTGAACCCGAGTTCGTAACGTAGACTTTGTTGGTGTATGGACTGACCGCGACCCCCCATGGGCTGCTTTGCACTGGCACCGTGGTCACTCTGAAAGACATGTCGATTACCGAAACTGTGTCTGACCCGTAGTTCGTGACGAAGACCGTGTAGGTGGGAGATGGGCCAATCGCGACGCTGGTTGGCATGCTCCCTACAGGGAAAGTCGTAATGACTGACCAAGTAGTGGTGTTGATTACCGAGACTGTGTTCGAGCCGGAGTTTGCCACATAAGCCTGTCCCAGGGTCGGGTTGACCGCCACGCCTTCAGGGTGCGTCCCGACGGTCACAGTCGCCAGGACTGTGTTCGTGGTGCCGTCAATCACCGATACCGTTCCCGAGCCATAGTTTGTCACGTAAATGACATTGGCGAAGGGATCAACGGCCACCCCCCACGGAAGAACACCAACGGAGATGGTCTTGATCACCGTATTGGACCCGCTGTCAATCACCGAGATGTTGTTGGACAGCGGACTCGCTACATATACCCGCCCAGTCGTGGGGTTCGAAGCGATACCTTCCGGTCCATGACCGACACCGATAGTGACCGAGGTGCAGTCTGTTCCCAGGCTTGTTGGGATGCCAACGCTGCTGTCAGAGATCTTCACGGAGAACGTAGTGGTTGTGGTCAAGACTCCGGGTGAATAGACGGTCGAGGTCTGGCCCAGGATGGCCGACGAGCAGGATGGTCCGGTATACCACTGATACTTGTATGGGAGGACCCCTCCATTGTCAAGGGGGATCGCTGTCAATAGAGGTGCAGTCTGCCCGCTCCCGATAGCTGGTGCAGGAGGGGATATGCCCACCTTGGGCGGATACTTCACTTGGAAGAGAGCGGATGACGATGAAACTGTCAACGGGACAGTTGAGCTGTCGGTGACCTTTGCACAGTAGTATGTGCTGGAAGCAGGCGAGGGAATGGTCCACCACCAGGTAAATGGAGATGTGATGATTAGAGGAGAACTTATCACGGGAGTAGTGTCCAATGCGCATCTGGAACTGATACCCCTGTAGAGGGTGAGATTGTATGGAGAGGTTCCACCGGTATAGGTAACCTTCAGGGTGATATTCGTCGACTGACCGATGTCTATGGCCGATGGAGTCACCGGGGCGAGGTAGGCAGTAAGGGGAGGGTTCACTTTGAGGAGTGAAACGGGCGAGAAGCTGGTTACTGGAATTGCCGAACTGTCGGTCACTCTCACGCAGTAGTACGTGCTCGCTCCTGGCGAAGCCCAATTGAAAGACCCGGGCGACCCTGCAAACCCGGTCAGCGGATTCGAGCCGCCCACGACAGCGACGAGCGTGGTGTCTAGTGAGCAGCTTGTGCTAGTGCCGCTGTATAAGGCGATGACGTACGGAGAGGTTCCTCCGGTCCATGGCGCGCTGGCGGTAATCGAAGGCCACTGGCCATAGTCGATGATGTTCGGGAATAGCGAGGGCGCGCCTGCGAAGAGGCCGGCGTTGACTTTGAAGACGGCAGTCGGGGAAGTGATGGTCAGTGGTATGGATGAACTGTCTGTTACCTTAACGCAGTAGTACGTTGTCGAAGTCGGAGAAGTGAAGGTGAAAGTTGTAGAGGTTCCTGTTAGCCCCGATCCAGGGTTCGACCCTGAGAGGGGAACGACGACCAACGTGTCCGATGCGCAGTTGGTGCTGGACCCGCTAAAGAGGGTCGCTGTATAAGGCTGGGAACCTCCAGCCCATGCGACCGTGGCGGTGACAGGTGCTGATTGTCCTGAATCAAGGGCCTTCGGGGAGATGGCCAGGACCACCGTTCCGGGCGTCGGGTTCACAGTGAAGAGCACGGTCGACGTCACGGCTTGAGACGGCACCGTCGCACTGTCTCTCACTGAAGCGCAATAGTAAGTACTGTTCAGGGGCGATTCAAAGGAGAATGTTGTAGTCGTCCCAATTATTCCAGTCTTGGGGTTGGTTCCGGAAAGCGGAGCCACCTTCATTGTATTGGTCAGGCATGTGTAGCCGGGGACGACACTTCTGAGAGTCACGGTGTAAGGGCCGGTTCCCCCAGACCATGTGACCGTTGCAGTGACCGTTGTTGATTGGTTCATGTCGATGGCTATCGGAAACATGATGAGGGAGGGGACGAGAGCAGCGGTTACAGTCACAGCCTTTGGAACGCAGACCTTCTGGGCGGGGGTCCCCTGACTACTGTCGGTGACCAGGACGGAGTACAGGTGCGTAGAGGTCAGTACGCCGGTATCAAACGCTTGCAATGTCTCCCCAATTATCGCGTTGAGACTTGAGCAGGTCGTTCCACTGTACCATTGGTAGGCGTATGGCTCAGTTCCGAAGAATGCAAGAGCATTCAACGTCATCGAGCTTCCGGTAGGCATCGAAGGGAGCGAGGGGGAGACGACCGCAATCAGATGCGGGTTGATGACAAACTGGACCGAGGGTGAGGTCACGTTCAGAGGTGTGAGGGCACTGTCCAGCACGGAGGCGCAGTAGTATGTGTTTGCTCCTGGGGAGGGCAAAGTGAATTCAGCGGTTTGCCCATCTAGGCCTGTCTGCGGGTTTGGTTCGTTGGTAGAAGCCAGCGTGATGTTGGATTGACAGTCGGGCGTAGTGCTGGTAAACAGGGAAACGCTGTACGGGGCTGTTCCCGTCGACAGGTCGACATCCGCGGTCAGATTTGCTGACTGTCCGATGTCTGTGGCCGATGGAGAAAGTGTCACGGTGGGCTCGAGGTTCGGGTTGACCGTTACGCTGGCTGCGACAGTCGTGTTTGAATGCTCTGGGACCCTTGCGCTGTCCGTAACGGTGGCACAGTAGAAAGTGTTCGAGGTGGGAGATACATCAAATGTAGCACTGCTTACGAACAATCCTGTCATGTTCATGCCTGTGCTAGAGGAACCGGAACAGTCAGGGTTCGGGCTTGTCGTAAGGTCAACCCTCCATGGCTCAGTTCCAACTACCAGCCAGGACACGGTCAGCTCGGTCGTCTGACCGCTGTCCAATTCCGAATCTGACCCGATGGTTATCGGGGACCCTGTGAAAGCAGGGCTGACGAAGACTGACGACTTCGCGCATTCCTCAGCAATAGGGGCTCCTGTGCTGTTGTCGGTCACCCTCACCGAGAAGGCCTGGGATCCCAGAGCGGACATCGGACCTGTCGAATAGGTGGACTTCGTCTGGCCGGCTATCGGGGTGTTGCAAGCGGCGCCTGTATACCATTGGTACGTGTAGGGGGCAGTCCCTCGTGACGCAGTGGCGGAAAGCTGGACCGACTGATACTTGTCAATGTAGGGCGCAGCGGGAGAGACCGAGGCCTTGAGCGCGGCGTTGATTGTAAATCCTACAGTGGCCGACTTCACCGGGACCTGAGATATGGCGTTGTTCACCACGGTTGCGCAATAATACGTCGGGGTGGAAGGGGATGCAAAGGAGAATTGAATGAAGTTACCAGCGACAGCGGACACAGGGTTTGTCCCGGACGACACCTTCACAATGGTGGTGTCAGCGGAACACGATTTGCTGCTCCCGCTGTAGAGGGCGAACGTGTAAGGCGGAGTGCCTCCCATGGCCTGGACATTCGCAGCCACCGTCATTGACTGGCCTGCATCCTTTACGTTGGGGGTGAGGATGAGCTTGGGGGCTTTGAGAACCGGGTTGACCGTGATCAGCACGGAGGGCGAGACCGCGCTCGAGCCTCCCGCGCTGCTGACCGAGCCGCAGTAGCGGGTGTTCACCGTGGGTGAGACAGTGAATATGAACTTCGGTTGGGTCTGACCAGGCTTCATGCTCTGGACGTTGGACGAGGTGCTGCAGCCGGCCTCATTGCTGCTGTAGAGCGTAATCGTGTACGGAGCGGACCCCCCCGTCCAGCCGACACCTATAGAGAGCGCCTGCCCTGAGTCGAGGGTGGTGGCCTGCGGGGTTATGGTCGCCGCGCTGGGCAGAAGCTTCGGGATGAATAGGGCCGCGAGGATAATCCCGCCGATTATTGCAATCGCTATGATTACCTTCGTGAGAAGGCTACCCGCCCAGGCCAAGAAGCGACCGAAACCCGTTATGAGGGATTTAAGTGTATTCAACACTGTAGGCCGTCTCATCAAGGTTTTTGGCCTGTCTGCTGGAGGAATTCCGAAACTAGGCCACTCCATGTCAGTATGGGAATGACCCGCCGGCAGTAACCGGGGTCGCTCCTCTCCCCAGTTCCCAGCTAATAGGAGCTTGGAGAACTCGCGATGGGCAATCTCCACCGGGCGAATTTCGCCGCCCAGGTTGACATTCTGGACATCAAGACTACGATTATCGCGGAGGCTTGAGGACAAAGGATGTTCACTCAGGAGAAATGGAGTGGAAAGACAGGAAGAGTCTCAAGTCTTAACAGTCTCGAACGCCAGGAACGAGACTTGCACACGACGACCCGAACGAAGCTAGTAGTAGTCGCCGTCGTAAGCGTGATAGGGGTTGTATTGGTCTTCTACCCATTCATCTCCGGCCCAGCCCCCACGATGCAATGACGGCCTTCTCTGCATTCCTTACCAGAAACAATCGGCAAGTCTGGACTTCCTAGGTTTCGGCGTGGAAAGTTCCTGTGACGGCAGATTCTAACATTTCTGTACGCCAAACTGGTGCACTAACTCTTGGTTTGGCTCGTGAGTTAGGCCAATCCATGCAAAAGAGTTAACACGGTAGGAACAACCAGGCAGGGGCTGCATGATGCCGACGACCCCACACCCGCTCACTCTGACCGTATTCTTTTCATCCTGCGTTCATAGGCTCGGCTTCGTTCAATGCTCCCGCTTCCTGGCCTCTGAATCCGCAAAGTGACTGAGTTGACAGACGATAGAGCTAGTTTGTGAATGAGTTGTCAGACGACAAGAAACTGACCCGCGACAACTACAGGGAATTCATGATATCGAAGTGGATCTCCACTGGAACATTCAAAGCCCCGAGTCCCCTCGAATTTGAAATCATGAGCAGAGATTACAGAAGGGTCTTCCAAAGGTTTCTTCCCTCCGACAAGAACCAGCTGATACTTGACCTCGGTTGCGGATTCGGCCCGGCCATCTATTCGTTGAAACGCCTTGGGTACAGGAACGTCGAAGGCCTAGACTTGTTGCCCGAGTGTTGTGACTACGTAAGAAGGGAATTCGGCGTGACGGCGCACTGCGTAGACATAGAAGGCTTCTTCAAGGGGAGCGCAAGGAAATACGATGTTATCCTTGCCTTTGACGTAATAGAACACTTCTACAAGCACGAAATAGTAGCCATAATGCTCGAGATAATGGCAGCCCTGAACAGGAATGGTGTATTCATCATGAGAGTACCACACGCGAATAGTCCTCGGGGTCTCGATGTTAGGTTCTCAGGATTTACCCATGAAGAGGTCTTTACACCGAGGAGTGCCGATGAACTCTTCAAGGCAGTCGGCTTCGATGGGGCTCATTGCATACCCGCCCCGGTCTCCCAGCGCAACCCCATGTCCCGGACGCTGAGGCGCGTCTCCAGACCGATTCTTGGGAGATTGTTGTACGCGCTGGGCCTCTTCGATCTGAACTCAATCGAATATCTCGATACTGCGAACATGATTGCCGTTGGCATCAAGCACGATGCTTGACTGACACAACTGGATAGAACGGGTCCGGGGCGTCTCCCTTAGTTGGTCCGGAAGCTGGGTTCTCGTGGTGAATGGCTGATGTCCCAACTAGACTAGGCCTGGACGCTTCAGCCGACTGAAAGAGTAAGCGTACCAGAGCTTCCGACGTTGAAGGTATTCCCGCTGTAGGTTGCTCTGATCAAGAGACCTCCCTTCCCCGTGGCGGTAAACGTGACGCTGCACTTGCCCGACGAAAGCGTGCAAGTGCTTGACGAAAACTTCCCGGTCCCCGTGCCTGATGCCTTCGTCCAGGTGATTGTGCCTGTGTACGGGGGAGCCCCGTGGTAGACCGCCGCGGTGCAGGTGGTTGAATTGCCCACCAGCAGGAATGTCTTGGCGCAAAGCACGCTGACCTGCGTGGTCGTCCTGACCGTCAGCAGCACGCACGAGCTTGTTGAAGGCATGTTGTTCTTGTCGCCGCTGTACACTCCCTTCCAGCTGTAGTAACCGGCCGCGTTGAAGACGATGGGCCGAGAGCTCGGAGCGACCCCGTTGGTCACTGTTACTACAGAAATGACGCTGGGCCAGCCAGAGCACGAGGCACCGACGAAGTACTCATAGTAAACTTGACCGCCAGCATTCGCTGTCACTCCAATCAGCGTGGACGAGACTGTCACCGCGGTGCCTACCATCGTCGTCGCCGAGCTCAGAGAGATGACTATCGCGGTGGGGGAAGGCGAACCCTCGACCGGGGCCGGGACTGCCGTCAGCATCATTACGGACGCTGAAAGAAGGCCGGCGTCAATGACGTACGACAGGACCCCCTTGCGGCTCATGCGTTCTCCTGATGACTCAGCGGTCAATCGGGCTCGGACTCCTCGCCTTCGACATATATCGTTTGTTACCATGCCCAGACTGGGCATTCCGCGGGTTCAAACTCGGTTCAAGAAGGTGCGAGGCGTGTCTGCTGTCACGGATCTTAGACGATTGTTATGAACTCCCTTCCGAAGCTGTACCAACTGAACCTGTCTCCAAAGTAAACGGCGTAAATCCCCGTCCTTCCCGGTGCCGTTGCTGTAAACGTCACTGAACACCTCCCTGATGAAAGTCGGCAAAAGAACGAAGAGAAGGTGCCCCTTCCACTTCCGTAGAAGGTTATCCAAAGGACAAATCCGTCGTGGGGCAGGTTCCGATATGTCGGGTACACGCTGGCGGTGCATACGGTACTCTCGCCTACGCGAATGTAGGACTTCGTGCAAGTAACCGCAGTGTGTGTTACCCCAATGACCACCATCGGCTTACACGGGCTTATCGCTTTCTTGTTGTTGCCGTCGCCTGAATAGACCGCCCTCCAGCTGTAGTAGCCTGGTGAGTTGAAGTAGAGGGGCCGGGAGCTCGGGACTATTCCTCTCGTCACTTTCACCTGGGAGGTGACCTTGGGAACACCCGAGCAGGTCAGCCCGAAGAACCACTCGTGCTCCACCGTTCCTCCGGCGTTGCCCGTGGGGTGCGTTAGGACTGCCGAGTCCTTCACAGGCTCGCCCAAGGTCACATACTGGGAGGACAGCACATTGTAAATCGAAAGGCCGTAGGCCCACGTGGTGTAGAAGCTGGATCCCCCCAATATCAGAGACGATGTGACCACGGGACACCCGCCAGGGCAATAGACCATCTCGATGTTGTAGACCGAGAGTCCAGCAACTGCCGCGAAGGATCCAATGGAGCCGGTGTCCTGGCCAATCTGTGCGTAGTTGGTTGAGGCGAATCCCGTGTAGGCTTCCCCGTAGTAGGCGCGGTCAAAACTAGCAAGCGGTTGCTCTTCGCAGGAGAAGAGCCCATGCGGACAGACGGAGTACGCCTCCGTTATCCATTCCGCAGATGAATCGGCCTCAAACCCTGTACCAGGTGCACTCGTCCCCCAGCACCAACTTCCGTCCGCATCGCACAGCGAGAGCGCGTACACCCCACCCGATACCTTCACCTCGGCGTTCATTACGTCCCCCGGATGCACCGTTCGGGGAATGAACTCTGCGAACTCCGGGAAGAATTCAAACCAAGGAGCGTAGACGGCGGTCGAGCCATAGCATGAGCTTATCGTCCCTACCTGCTCGACGGTGAATGAATCGACACCGTCGATTCCGATCCAGGAGGCAGAGACCGAGTCCGGCGTCCGCGTGCAATCGACCCTGGGCACAATCCACGACCCTTTTACATCCGTCACCGAGCCCCTCGGACCCAAGATCGCGTATCCAGCCCAGTTGAGACTGTACGCATGGATCAGCTGTCAATCTCAGTTCAAGGCTCAGGCCCAGTGACAGATTAGTAACCGAGGCAGAGGTGCCATTGAGCGTTACGAAAAGCGACTGAGCTGGATGGGTAGGACAGAGGTTGTAGCCTGAGGCAGGACTTATGCAGAACACCGTTGAATTTGTGAACCAGATTGTGTGTGACACTGGCTGCCCGTTCGAGTAATACGTAAAATTGATGCCATAATAGTAGTTTCCTTTGTAGTTGATCAACTCCACATTCTTGGTTGGCCACGAACCTGTCGGGCAGGGCCCGAATATGCAGGCTGCGTTGAAATTAACGGTCAGGTTAGTGCGGACGACTCTCCAGCCAGAAGCCAGACCTTGAGATGTCGAAGGCGGATTCGAATACCGTTGGGTCGAGGACCAAACGAGGTACCCAGCGCCTGAGCTTACCACAACTACTACGATAATCAAGAAAGCTACGCGAGCGACCTTCATCGTGAATCCTCAGACTGATGGTCGTGCGTCTATTTACTACTAACGCGGCGAACGGTCAGCACATAGGAGTCAATGAGCACGAACCCAAATAGTTGGCATCGGGCTCCTTTTACGAGTCAGAATTCATTCTGAGCTATTTCATAACGGGCCCGGAGGGATTCGAACCCTCGATCCCTGGTCTTTACGATCTCCAGCTTCGCAGGCTGACACCCTAATCCGTACTAGGCGACGGGCCCACCAGCCAGCTGTGTAGGGTTCGCTTAAGCATTGACCCCATCAAGGGTACTTTGTAAAGTAAATCGAACGGACTTGTGTGGAGGCGAGGTGGTCAAGTGGTTTCGGAACCAAGACGTGAGTGACTCTCCATTAGGAGACCAACTTGCAACATGCGAAAGTCTTGAGAGACCCCATTGTGCCGTAGCGCTATCCGACTTACCGTCGTCAAACATGAGGAGAGGCATGAGTACGAATTCTCGCAAGTCGTTCCTCTGAGCGAGCGCCAGCCTAACCACGGTAGACGAAAGTTGGGCCTTCGTCCGTGCCGGGGCTGAGATTGGGATCGCCCCTCGGGTCGGCCGCCACATTTGACAATCTCGCATGAATTCCAGCATGGTCTGACAAGCATTTACAAGATGAGCATTGCTCGACTCTGTAATGGCGGGCCTGGTGGGGTTAGAACGCTGATTTGGCCCGAGCCATCTCCTCAGAACGAATCAGTTCGAACTATCATTTGGTCGGTCATGGCCATTGCAAGTTTCGGGAACTTGGCAAGTAGTTCCATGTCCTCCGTGATAAGCCTCGAACCGATTCTTTGCGCGAGCGCTATGTAACATGCGTCGTACACGGTCACGTCCCCCCTGACGCTCAGCTGCGTCGAGAGCTCCAACAGCTTCCCGCGGGGCCTCCATACTTCGAACTGATACTTGCTAAGCGATTTGGACGCCACGACCAGGTCGCTTTCATTGAATGCACCTGTGAAACGTAGTGCGTTCATCACCTCGTAGAACAGGAGGGTCGGTGCCGCTAGCCTGAACCTGCCAGTGGCAAATTCGTCCCTGATTTGGATGGCCCGGTCTGAGTTAGGCTCGTCGACGAACCACTTCGTTACCACCGATGAATCGATTACGAACTCGTCTTTCTTCGCCACTGTTTAATCGCTCCGAGACTGCTCCAGCCCTTGGGTGCAGGCCGTCTAACTCTCTCGTTCAAGATGACCGCCGCTGCCACGTCAGGTTGGCCTTCATCTTCCAGTCTCTGCGACACCATCTCCCTGATTGCCTCGCTCCAATTCACGTCAGCCTGCGCCATTTTCTCTTTCAGCGAGGCAGGTATCGCAATGGTCGTTCTGACTAGCCTTCCCTTACGCTTAGACATACTGGTAATATCCGTAATATCCTTCGATATTTAAGCAGCACGGTTCAATCCGGATTTCGATGCAATCGAGTCGGTGCAATTGGGCTCCCCGGCAACGGGCCCGGCGGGGTGAGCCCTCGATTTCTGGTCTCCGCGATCTCCAGCTTCGCAGGCTGACACCCTAATCCGTACTAGGCTACGGGCCCGACAACCCGCGCCGAGCCGCACTATTGATTCTTAGAACCCGAACCTGGTTTCAGGGCCGCAAGAATAGATGCCGTTACCCTTTCGGGAGTGGCGTCGATCACGTAGGGCCCCAACCGAGGCCCTCTGTCTGACCCAAGAAGGATGGAGTACACGACGGGGAAGAAATCGGAAGGTTTCAACCCGTTTCCTTTCAAGGCTGCGAAGGCGACGTTCTGGACCTCGTCGGCGGTCCTCAGCCCATCAATCCCTTTCGCGAACTCCTTGAGCGCTTTCGAGACCCTAGGCCCGACCTTCACCGGAGGCAATCGGGGCCTTTCGACGCGCGAAGCCCATCTCGCACCCCACTCGATCCGGATGCTGAGCTCATCTGACTCTTCCTTGACCATGCCGTAGTCCACAAGCCGCTTGGAGACAAATTCGTGGACGGCGTTGAGAGGTGCCACGGACGCTAGTTGCGAGATCAGCCTGTAGGGGACGTGAATTCGCTTCGACTTCGGGACGTTCAACAGCATCGTATATTCGTAGAGGCCCCTCTGCTTCGAGTCCCTCATCACGTTGGGATCTCTGTTCTCTGAAAAGTAGTACTCTTCGAGGTCGTCGAAGTCCTCCATGAACACAGGGATGTCCTCGACGGAAACATTCCTAGCTCCGACTATCCGTTTGTACATCAGGAGCCTCAGGCTCTCCGGAGAGGCGTACTCTAGCCAGTCAAGGGGGGTGAGCAGGTTGCCCACGGATTTCGATATCTTCCTCCCCGACTTGTCCTGGAATAGCTCGTATCGGGCATGGAAGGGAGGAGGATAGCCAAGAACGTGCTCTGACACCCAGTCGTTGACCTTCACGGAGTCAGTGAGCTCCTTCCCGTACGCCTCAAACCTGATTCCGAAGGCCGCCCATCTAGCCGCGAACTCCACCTTCCACATTAGTTTCCCGTTCCCGTCAGAAATCTTCGAGACGCCTTCGTGCCCGCACCCCTCGAGGAATCTCCCTCCCAGTTCTGTGCCCTTGCAGGCGTAGGTCACCGTGTCGTTTGTCGAGTCGTAGAAGAGAGTCTGGGTCGTGTAGATCCGCGAGCAGTTCTTGCAGACCGGGGTGTATGGGAGGTTCGTTTCATACTTCGACTGCCCTACGAGCTCGTTGATCTTCTTGCCCACGATTGCCGCGTTCGAAAGGATCTTCCTCGTCTGCTCGTTGAGCAGGCCCGACCTGTAGGCATCGGAGCCGCTCTGGAATGTGTAGACGATCCCCAGTCTGTCGAGAGACTCCCGGAGCAGCGAGCCGACGTGCTCCGCGTACGAAGAGTGGCATCCGAACGGGTCCGGTATCCGCGACACGGGGTGGGCGATGTAGTCCTTCAGCCAAGCCGGGAAGCCCGAAGGGACCTTTCTGAGCCCGTCGAAGTCGTCGGAATAGGCGATGAGCTCCGACCTGTATCCTGCAGTCTCGAGGGCAAGCTTGACCCCGTAGCTCCTTATTGCGTCTCCCACGCTTCCGATGTGGGGGATCCCCGAAGCCCCTAGCCCGCTCTCCACACGGACCAGCGAGGTGTCGCGACGCAGTCGCTTCTCCCGCTCCACTGTCTCTGCCGCAACCTTGTCAAGCCAGGTACCCCGTCCGATTACGTGCGCCTCAGCCTTCAACAAGCCACCTTCCAGGGCTGGCCGTAATTATGTCGTTTGAAGTGGAGACCTTCGGTTTAGTAGGGAGTTGGGTACTATCTGTAGTACGGGACCGCTACCTTCTCCATCGGCTTCCCCTCCCTCGAGGACTTCACCTTCTTAATCGACTCGATGAAGTGCTCCATCTTGACCAGCGCCTCGTCGACGTGCTTCTTGGCATCCTCGGGCTTCGGATACTTCGAGATGAACTCCTGCAGGACGATGGACACCGCGGTGTTGGTCAGCGAGGACATGTCGGCCCCGCTCAGTCCTTCGCTCATCTCCACGATGCGGTCTATGTCGACGTCCTTCGCGGTCGGGACACCCTTCAGATGGATCTTCAGTATCTCGTGGCGGGCCCCCTTGTCCGGCATCGGGATCATAATCAGCTTGTCGAACCTCCCCGCCCTGAGAAGGGCGGTGTCCACTATGTCGATCCTGTTGGTCGCAGCGAGCACGACGACCCCCTTGAGGCTCTGGACCCCGTCGAGCTCGGTGAGTAGCTGGCTCACGACCCTCTCGGTGACCATGCTGTCACCGCCCAGCCCTCTCGTCGGCGCAATGGCGTCGATCTCGTCGAAGAATATCACGCAGGGCGAAGCCTGGCGCGCACGCCTGAAGACCTCCCTGATCCCGCGCTCTGACTCGCCTACCCACTTGCTCAGGAGCTCGGGCCCCCTGACGCTGATGAAGTTCGCTTCGCTTTCCGTCGCCACGGCCTTCGCGAGGAGAGTCTTCCCTGTGCCGGACGCGCCGTGGAGAAGTATCCCCTTCGGCATTGTGTATCCGATCTTGCCGTAGAGGTCGGAGTACTTCATGGGCCATTCGACCGCCTCTTGGAGCTCCTTCTTCACGTTCTCGAGTCCGCCGATGTCGGACCATTTCACGTCCGGGGTCTCCAAGTAGACTTCCCTCATCGCGGAGGGCATGACGTCCTTCAGCGCCCCCTCGAAGTCTGCCATCGTCACTATGAGCTTGTCGAGAGTTTCCGGGCTCAGCCTGTCCTCCTCCAGCTTGATGTCGGGCAGGTTTCTCCTTAGGGTCTTCATCGCCGCCTCTTTGCAGAGGTACTCGAGGTCTGCGCCTACGAAACCGTGGGTCACTGCCGCGAGCCTCTCCAGGTCGACGATCATGTCGGGGGCTCCGTTCTTCTCGTTCTCCAGGCTCTGTTCCAGCGGCATGTGCCTCGTGTGAATCTGCAGGATCTCGAGCCTTCCGCTCTTTGCCGGTACCTTGATTTCGATCTCCCTATCGAACCTGCCGGGCCTCCTCAGTGCAGGGTCGATTGCGTTGGGCCTGTTGGTCGCTGCGATGACGATTACCTTACCCCTTGCTTCGAGTCCGTCCATCAGGGAAAGCAGCTGACTGACTACTCTTCGCTCGACTTCCCCAGTTACTTCTTCCCTCTTGGGGGCGATCGAATCGATCTCGTCGATGAATATGATTGTCGGCGACTTCTCCTTTGCCTCCTTGAATATCTCCCGGAGCCGAGCTTCCGATTCGCCGTAGAACTTGCTCATTATCTCAGGGCCGCTGATCGGGATGAAATGCGCGTTGCTCTCCGTCGCGACGGCCTTTGCGAGCAGGGTCTTCCCTGTGTTGTGACTCAGGATGCCATTGGAGAAGAAAGAGTGGGTGCTTGGGACCTCGAAATCGTAGACTCGTTGCCATCCTTCTAATTTCCCTACGGTTCTGATTTCCTCGAAATCGTCCTTGAGGTAGCTCAAATTCCTCTTGTACTTCCTTAGAATAGCGTCAACTCTTCCTTTCTTGCGAGTGGAGATGAAACCGATATTGTCGCTGAACTTCCTTACGCTCTCTTTACCTCTTATGGCAAGTACGTAGGATGCAGAGTCCTTGCCACCCTTGGTGACGTAAGGCCCCCCATGGATTCTAGACGTGATTCCGAACCGCAGAAGGGAGGTTTGGACTTCCTCCATCAATTTCCTGTGCTTGCTCTTCAGGAACACTCCATAGTATTGTCGTCCTGCTCGTGCGTACCCATCTCCTTCGAAGAGACCCCTCAGGAAGGCCGCAACTACGGAGTTCGGCGACATCAGGATTGGTGTAGGAACCTTCTTTTGCTCTTTTGACCAGTACTCCCTAAAGAAGTCCGCGAGACCCCTGTTGTCGAATCTGAGGACATTGCATTGCTTGCCTGTCTTCGGAATCGTATATCCCTCGACTCCGAAGAGCTTCACTCCTTCTCGGATTTTGGCTGCTAGTTCTTCCTCAAATTTCTCGATTGTGAAGAAGACACGCTCTCTTCCCGCCGTGCCTTCGGCAATGAATATGCCGAGAAGCTCCCCCAACTGCTCGTCCCATATTTTGGGAATCGTCGGATGGATTTGGAGCCGCTTCATGTCAATCTGGTCGCTTACAACAACATATTGGGTTGGTGAGGGAATCCAACGAATGGTCTTGACCTTGTCTCCTGGCCTCAGTTTTTCGGCCTCCTTCCAGCCGCCTTCCGTCATCAGCGGGTGGTTGGTCGTCATCCTCAATCGCTTTCCAGTCTCGGTGATAGCCTCTATCGTCTCCGGCACATCGTAGATATGGAGGGCTTTCGCGCTGGCCGGAGGGTAGACTGGCAGGTCTGCCAGGTATACACCAGGAACCATTCCCCTGGCGAGTTCGTCTATTCTCATCAGCCCACCGTTCTCAAGTGCGATCAACGAATCGCCCACTATGCAGCCAGGCGGGCCGTACAGAAGAACACCCTTCGGTGCCTCGACCCCCAGCTTCTCGAAAATCTCCGGATGCCTCAGGGGGAGCTCTATCATCTCCCTGACTTTCTGGATCTCGTCCTTCAGGCCGCCGATGTCCTCGTATGTGACCTGCGGGACCCCTCTTAGAGCCTCGCCTTTCTCCGAGATGACGAAGACGGTCCTCTGAGTTATCAGAGCGGCGTCTGCGACCGGGCTGACCCCGACCACTTGGAACGTTAGCCTCCCTCCGAAATACGGGATCATGATGTTGTCTCCCTTCGTCACCGGGACGCTTTCGAGAGCATCGGCAAGGTATCTCTCGTCGATCGGCGGGACCGCCTCGAGTGGGGCCACCACAACCTTCTCCGCCGGCGGGGCCTTCACCTTCTTGACTACGACGACGTCGCCGATTGCCACACCCGCGTTGTTTCTGATGAGCCCGTCAATCCTGACTATCCCCCTGCCTTCGTCGGAGGGATACAGTGGGAGGCACTTCGCCACCGTCCTCCGCTTTCCTTTGATTTCGATTACGTCCCCGGTCGAAGCGTCGAGCGCGTCCATCGCGTCATAGTCGATTCTTGCGACACCACGACCAACATCCCTTGTGTATGCTTCCAGAACTTTTAGTTGAACTTGCTGTTGGCTCATCCCGGAACCACTCTCAGACAAGATTTACCCTCGTAAAGCCCTTATTAGCCTTGTCCCTCAATGAGAACGAAATTTCGAGGACCCCGTTCTTGTACTCTGCCTTGCCGCTGTCAGGGTCGACCTTTGACTTCAGGTCAACTTCAACCTTGTATTTTCTGTTCGTCTTTTCGGCCTTGACCACCACCCTGTCCTCCGTGGATTCGATATCGATGTCCTCCTTCTCGACCCCGGGCATGTCGAACACCAGCCTCAGGATTCCCGCCTTTTCGTCAACGATCTGCTCGCTCATCGGCGAGCGGTAGCCGTCCCTGTGCGAGGGGTTGTCTCCGAAGAACTGCATCGTAGGCCTTCCCTCCGGGCTCATTCGGAAGGAAAATCCTGCGACGAAGGGATCGGCTTGCGACCTTGCGGCGGTTATGCTGTTCCGCACCGAATCCTGGATGTCCTTCTCGAACTCCTCGAAGTAGCGGTCGAGTTCGTCCAGCATGTCTCTCAGGTCGCGTCTCTTGTCTTCGCTCATCTAATTAACAAAGCGCTAATTAATCCCACATTTATTAGCTTTTCCCCACAGACTGGAGGATGCGCCCTTTGACCGTGCATTATCGCTCCGCGGTATCCTCGCTCAGTCGCGACGGCAGGTTCGGTCAAACCGGGCTTTCAAAGTCAGGTCACCGGCGAACGAGGCCTCGAAGTGTCCACATCCCGCACGGATAGATGAAGCCAGATAAAGGCAGATTAGACGGGGGATCTCGCTGGCCCAAATGTGGACCCCGACATATTTGCCGAACTCGTTTCCTCGAGTTCAAGGCTCAGGATAGTGGACCTGCTCTCGGTCAGACCTCGAACTCTGAGCGAACTTTCAAGGTTCTCGGGAATTTCTGTTCAGGGCGTCCTTAGACATCTGAACAAGTTGCAAGCATCGGGCTTGCTCATTGAAAAGAACTTCAGAAGCAAAGAACTCCCGATAAGAAGGTTGTATTCCCTCAGCGGTTCAAGGATCCACGATTACTCCGTAGGTAACCTCTCGATAATCAAGAGGACAGAAAGTTCGAGCTCTGTGATAAAGTCGAAGCTCTCGGTTAGGGAGCTGGAGTCTATGGCCGAAGAGAGAATCGTGCTGAGAAGGAGGGTGAACGACAGGGTGAGAAAACTCGGAAGGGCCATCGATGAACTCGTCGGGATCCAAACAAGATTGGTCGAGTCGATCGAATCCCTCGGTCTTGGCGAAGAGGATCAACTCATCCTTCTGATAGTTTTCACCGAGGAGACCCTGCAGGACGCTGAAAAAGTGCTGAAGAACGTCCACAGAATTTCAGACCCGAGGAAGGCCGTTGACCGTGCGCTGGCGAGAGTAAGTCGGAATGCCAAAAGATAGAAAACTGGTGATGGTCACCAACGACGATAGCATCCAGAGCAACGGAATAATCGACTTGGCCAGGGCGGTGGCGAGCCATGCTGAGGTAGTGATCGTGGCGCCGGAACAGCCCATGAGCGCGACCGCGATGAGCATGACCTTCCACAAGCCCCTCCGCGTGAACAAGGTGCAGAAGGGCGAGTTCGAATGCTATGCCGTGTCCGGGAGCCCGGGGGACTGCGTCATGATCGGAATCAACAAGATCCTCCCCCGCAGGCCCGACCTTGTTGTTTCGGGGATCAACATCGGGGACAACAACACGTTCCAAGACGTCATGGCGTCGGGGACTGTCGCGGCTGCCTTCGAGGCCGCGATAACGGGGATTCCGTCTATCGCGTTCTCACTCCTCGTCGACGAGGAAGCGCTTTTCGCGCTTGAATACGACCAGCCGGACTTTTCAGGCGCGGCGTTGTTCGCGGGCGAAATCGCCGGAGACGTGCTAAGCCACGGGATGCCCGAAGGCGCGGAGCTCCTCAACGTGAATTTCCCTTCCGGAGTAACAGCCGCGACCGAGATTGAAATCACGGAGGTCGGGAGGAGGAAGTACACCGATCAGGTCATCGTCAGGAAGGACCCCCGCGGGCGCCCGTACTACTGGCTGTTCGGAGAGCGCCTCTCGCACTTTCCGTCCAAGACCGACGCCGACGCGGTGCTGACCAGGCGGAAGGTCTCCATCACCCCGATCGTCCTGAACCTCTCGGGCCCTCCCAGCAGTGGGCTCGAAGACCTCAGGGAGAGGGTAAGGGCCAGCGTCCGGAGCAAGTTAAGCGGGAGACGCCTCAGGGATAAATAGCGTAACGTGGGCAACTCCTTCAAAGACATGAGAGTAGAGCCTGACTGGAGAGGTGTAGCAGAAAGGATGTGGGTCGCCAAGCTCAGCTGGCCCGTGAGCATCTTGGTTCCCTCGCTTCTGATTTCGTCCCTGTCGAAGCGCACCAGGGGGGTGACGTTCCACTTCGGGAAGATGGGGGCAGCCATCGGGACCGCGCTGACGGTTTCGTCTCTAGGACTAGGAGTCATGCTGTTCCCCGCATTCGGCCTTTCTGCCCTTGCCGTTCTGTTCTGGCTTATCGGCACGACGGGAGTCGTCATAGGCATCACGGCGTTCAAGCCACTCGCCTTCGTAAAGCCAATCTGCACCCGGTGCAGGCTGCTCCCTGTAATCAAGGAACACGAGGCCCTGCACGTGGCGGGGATTCCCGACGAGCTCGGAGTATGGGGGTTCATGAGGGCGAGGCACAGCGTAGCGTCATTGTCGCTTGAGGGGGACCCAACAATCTGCTCGTTCTGTCCGATACCGAAGAGACTCAAAGAGCACTGAGGCCGAGAAAATGGTACATCGAGTAGCTGTGGTAGACGACGACCTATGTCAGTCGAAGAAGTGTGGTCTGGAGTGCATCAAGGAGTGCCCTGTCAACATCAACGGTCAGGAGTGCATCGTCCTTCCGGGGAACAAGATCGCCCTGATCTCGGAGGAACTGTGCATCGGCTGCGGGATCTGCGTCAAGGTCTGCCCGTTCGACGCCATCGACATACTGAACTTAAGCGAGGAGCTGAAGACGGAGAAGATCCACCAGTACGGAGTCAACTCCTTCAGGCTGTTCAGGATGCCCACTGTACGAAAGGGGCAGGTGGTCGGGCTCGTCGGACGGAACGGCATCGGGAAGTCAACGGCACTGAAGATCCTGTCGGGTCAGCTCATCCCTAACCTCGGAGACTACGAAAGGGAGCCGACCTGGGACCGGTTCCTTTCCTACCTCAGCGGGAGAGAGATGAAGCAGCACTTCGAGAGGATAGCCGACGCCGAGGTAAAGGTGGCACTGAAGCCCCAGGCCGTGTACAAGCTCCCTGAAGCGTGGACAAAGGACGCCAGGTCGCTTCTAGCGCAGATGGATGAGAGGGGAGACTTCGAGGAGGTGGTCGACGCCCTGAACCTGCGGGATACCCTCGGCAAGAACCTGCCCGACCTGAGCGGCGGGGAGCTGCAGCGGGTGGCGGTGGCCGCGGCCGCCCTCAAGGAAGCAGATCTCTACCTCTTCGACGAGCCTTCGTCGTACAACGACGTCTACCAGAGGCTCGCCGTCTCCAGGCTCATAACCGACCTGGCTGCGAAGGGAAAGGCGGTCCTCGTTGTCGAGCACGACATCGCCTTCCTCGACTACGTCGCAGACTACGTCCAGATAATCTACGGGGAGCCGGGAGCTTATGGGATAGTGTCGGGGCTCTACTCCGCGAGGACTGGGATCAACTCCCTCCTTGACGGGTACCTCCCCCAGGAGAACGTAAGGTTCAGGGACCAACCGGTTTCTTTCGGCCAGAGGGCGGCAGGGGAGGTGGTCGAGAGCGAGTACGAGCTCGCAAAGTACACTGGCATCGGGAAGTCGTACGAAGGGTTCGACCTGAAGGTGGCTGAGGGTGTGATCACTCAGGGGAGCATCCTGGGGGTGGTGGGAGCGAACGCGCTCGGCAAGACGACGTTCCTCAAGATCATAGCCGGAGAGGAGAAGCCTGACAAGGGGAAGGTCTCGCTCAATGCGAGGGTCGCTTACAAGCCCCAGTACCTGTCCGCCAGCCAAGAGGGGACGGTGGACGAGTACTTCACGACCGGGCTCGGTGCGAAGTACAGCGACGCAATCCTGCAGGACACCCTTGCGGGCCCGTTGAAGATGGAGAAGCTGCTGGCGAGGAACATGAAGGAGCTGAGCGGAGGGGAGCTGCAGAAGGTTGCGATCGTGGCTACGATGGCCCAGGAGGCGGAGGTATACGCGCTGGACGAGCCTTCCGCTTTCCTCGACGTGGAGGACAGGTTCGTGGTCGCGAAGGCTGTGAACAGGATGGTGAAGGCGAGGGGAAGGGCCGCCGTGATCATCGACCACGACCTGCAGGTCATCGACATCGTCTCCGACAGGCTGATGGTCTTCGGGGGGAGGCCCGGGGTCTCCGGGGAAGCGACGGCCCCCCTCCCGAAGGAGGAAGGGATGAACGCTTTCCTGAAACAGGTCGGCCTCACTTACCGGAGGGACGTGAACACAGGGAGACCGAGGGTCAACAAGCCGGGGAGTAAGCTCGACAGGGAGCAGAAGGAGAGGGGCTCCTACTACTACGTCTACCGGCAGGCGGAAGAGACCCCTGAGGCTGATTAGACAGGTCCTGGAAAAGGCAGGGCTCCCACGTGAAGGCGCGGCGACCGGGGTCGACGTCGTAGGGGACATCGCAATCGTGAGGCTCCCGGACCTGAAGGCTGCGGAGAGGAGGAAGTTCGCACGGGAACTGATCAGCGAGGTCGAGAACGTCGCGGCCGTCTTCGACCAGGAGGGAGTGATCAGGGGGGAGTTCAGGCTCAGGACCCTGAAGCATCTTGCGGGCGAAAGGAGGACCCTCACCGTGCACAGGGAGAACGGGTGCGCGTTCAAGGTCGACGTCGCGCGCTGCTACTTCTCCCCCAGGCTGTCGACGGAGAGGCTCCGGATAACGGAAGGGTCGAAGGAGGGGGAAAGGGTCCTCAACATGTTCGCCGGGGTGGGACCGTTTTCGATCCCCCTCGCGAAGATGAAACACGCGCGCGTGACAAGCTGCGAGCTCAACAAATACGCGGCCAAGCTTCACGAGGAGAACGACCTGATGAACAAGGTCGCGGACAGGATACTAGTGGTGAACGCGGACGTCGCGAAGTGGGCCGCCGCCTCGGCCGGGAAGTACGACCGGGTCCTGATGCCGCATCCTTCCCAGTCACATAGGTTCCTGTCGACCGCCCTTTCGGTGACGAAGAGGAAGGGGACGATCCACTATTACCGACACGTCCTTGCCAGGGACGAGGAGGAGGGAAAAGAGCAGATCGGCGAGGAGCTGAAGCGACTCTTGCCTGCCGGCGCGAGCTTTCGGGCCAGGAAGGTGAGGGACGTCGGGCCGAGGTGGCTGGAGATGGCTGCCGACATCCGCGTGAGCTAGAACGGAAGGTTCTGGCTGTACCTGTAGAGGTGTATCAGAACACCGAAGGTCACCAGCACGGCGCCGACGTCGAAAAGAGTCAGGCTGTCGAACGGAAGCGGGTTGGTCTGCGCGACTTTCGCGGCGTCCGCGGCGGCCCCTGCCGCAGCAGCCAGCCCGTTGAATGCCACTTGTGCTAGGATGAGGAGAACGAAGAGGAAGTAGACCCACTTCCTCGTGAGCAGAGGGGCCGTTGGGGCGACGGCTTTCCTGACCCTCTCCTTCGCCTTCAGGTACCTCAGGAATGCGTAGGTGAGGACGAACGAGAGGACCGTGACCCCAATCATAGATCCGAAGTACAGGTCTGGCGGGACCAGAAGACGGTCCAGCGTCGGGAGGGACGCGTCCGGGTTGATGTAGAAACCCCAGGCTGTCGTGATGAGTATTTGGGCGATGCTTGTGATGCCCAGAGCAGTAAAGAATGGCCTGTCCTTCCAGTTGAGCTTCTTCGAGGTGTCAACGAAGGGGATGACCAGAGCCATCAGGAATAGTAAGCCGGGCATCAGACCTCCCATGACGAACTTGTCGAACTCTGTTCTCAGGAGAGCGTAGAGCCCTGTGAGGTACCATTCTGGGATTGTGAGAGCCCCAACGGTGGGGTCGTACTGGGTACTGACAGGAACAGGGAAGAAGGCTGCGATGATGAATATCGCCCCCACTACCGTGGAGACCACCGGGATGTCGAATACCATGTATCGCGGGAAGTGAATGAAGACCAGGATCAGCATGACCATCGGAAGGATGAAAACGTGCGCGGAGTACAGGCGGAGCACGAAGTCGGTGAAGCCCGCCCCGAATGTCGCCAGCCTTAGCGGCCCTCCTATGACCGGGGGAGCGTTGGTGAGGCCCGAACCGATCTCTATTGCCAGGCCGGCCCTCTGGTTGAATATCAGGTCGTATCCGGTGTAGGCCTCTACCCCGGTGATTATTCCAAGGATGATTCCTGTCACCCAGAGGACCTCGTTCTTGATCTTGAACCTTCCGCTGAAGTACTGGTAGTACATGTGCAAGATGGCAAGGAGGACCATGGCGTTTGAGGCGGTGTAGTGGATGTTCCTCAGCAGCCATCCGTAGGGGACCACGTCGTTGATCTTCTGGACGCTGGAGAACGCGCAGGTCAGGCTCCCGCACCCCGTGAGTGTCGGCTGATAGTAGATCATCAGGAGCCCTCCCGTAATTCCGAGCACCAGGAACACGATCCCGGTGAGTACCCCCAGGTAGCCCAGGGGGCTTACGAACCTCTTGGGGAAGGTGTACTGGACGCCGATGTACACAGTCCTTTCGAGCCCGTCTACAAGCCAGCGGTACAGCTTCACGACGAGGTTCCTGTTCGAGTCGTCCGTCTTCTGCGCCATCGTCTAGGACCCTCCCAGAGCAGCCGGCTTGATGTAGTTGCGATAGCTCAGGTAGTCGCGCCCGTATCCTAGGACGCCGTTGTGCTCGACGTCCCAGAGGGGAATCTCGACGTTGAGGTCGCCGTTCGGGTCTGCCGTGAGGGTAAGCATCGGAATCGCGTTGGTGGGTGCATCCTGTTGAGCAGCCGGCCCGTATTTCGCGAGCCCCTCCGGGACCTCGTAGATGCTCCCGTGGCAGGGGCATTCGTACTGCTGATGTGCCGGGTCAGGGTTGTAGTTCGGGCTGCACCACAGGTGAACGCACACCTTGCTGAATGCGACAAAGGCAGATGCGTTCTTGGTATCTCCGCCCAGCGCGCCCGCGGGGAGGCGGATCAGTTCATACTTCACGAAAGTGTCGGGATTCTGCGCGTCGAGGGTTGCGTCCCCCGATGACGGGTAGGTAATGACCCAGTGGGAGTCAGGGGGGAAGGTGTTCAGGTCGTTGACGTTGACGACCTGCCCCGCGGCGGCGCCGTAGACTGACTTCGCATCGATTACGACCTTCTGACGCTTGTAGGAGCCCGCGTTCCCGACCGACGAGGAGAGGAACGACCCCCACGGGACGAACGGGACGATGGAAAGCACCGCTGCGATAGTGACAAGGGCCTTGACGAAGTTCCTCCTCCCAACCATTTGGGGAGGCGGAGGTCTGGTGGCAGGTGCAGCGACGGTCGGAGTCGGCCTCGGCGCAGGGGAAACGACTGCCCTTGGGGGGACGGCGGCAGACACTTGCGGCTTCTGCTGCGTGACCTGGACTTGCGTAATCGGATGGGCGACCTTCTTCTCTTCGCTTGAAGTGTTCGACTCGGTGGAAGTCTTCTCTTTGGCCTCCTCCACCATCTATTGTCGGCGCGGAGGGGTGCGGGGGCGGTTTTTAACCTTCGTTTGAGCAAAAAGAACTATCGAAAACCCAAAACGACTTTATAGCCAGTCGCGGGCGGCACCAAACTAGAAGGAAATGAGCGGTCAGAAAACGAAACCAGTCGTCGGCCTCATTGTCGCGGTATTGATTTTGGCCGCGGTCGGGGCGGTCGGCTACTATCAGTTCGAGGTCGCGCCACGTCTGGCCACTTCTTCGACGTCCGCCCAGGCCGCTTGCACTCCCTCGACCTGCGTGAATATCACCATCCCTGCGGGCGCAGGAACGTGTTCCCCGGCGCCTTGCGGCTTCAGTCCTGCGAAGGTGGTCGTGGTCATCGGGCAGAACGGCACGGTCTTCTGGAAGAACGACGACTCGGCGCACCACACGGTCACGGGTGCAGGCTCGTTCGGGAGCCCCGACATGGGGCTGAATGCCGTTTACTCCTATCATTTCACTGTCGCGGGGAACTACAGCTACGTGTGCAACTACCACCCCTGGATGAGGGCGTCGGTGCTCGCGAAGGCGCCGTAGTCTGGCAACACGAAAATAGAGTCCCGGCTGTCCCTCTACGGTTGAAGAAGGTAGCTGACCCAACAGCCCTGGAAGCCCTGTCTCGCGACGCGGGGATGATTCAGGAGACCCCGAAGGCCGCCTACTACGCGGAGACCGAATCAGACATCGTGGAGGTGGTCGGAAGAGCGAAGGAAGCAGGGGTTCCGATAACCCCCAGAGGTGGAGGCACGGCGATCCCGAGCCAGTCAATAGGAAAGGGGTTCATCCTCCTTCAAAACAGGACGAAGGTGGACCTGACCGGGCCTTCGTCATTCGACTGCGAGCCAGCCGTCGTGAAGTCCGAATTGAACGCGACCTTACGATCGGCGGGGTTGTGGTTCCCCGTCGACCCTTCCAGCTACCGGAGCTGCACCGTCGGAGGGATGGTGGCCAACAACTCGTCTGGAACGAGGACCCTCAAACACGGCTCAACGATCGACTACGTAGCCTCGATGCGGGTCGTCTTCCCTGAGACTGGTCCCGCGTTGATTGCCCCGATAGGCATCGAAGCTGCACTCTCCGGTAGCGAGCCAGCAAGGAAGGTCGCGGAGCTCTTGCTCGACTCATCAGCAGAGATTGAGGCGGAGGTCCCTCAGGTGTCCAAGAATTCGTGCGGATACAGGCTGGAAAGGGTGATCCACGGCGGAGTCTTGGACCTCCCGAAGCTGTTCGTCGGGTCCGAGGGGACGTTGGGGATAATCTCGCAGTTGTCATTAGCGGCCAGGGCGAAGAGGCCGTCAGCAGCCCTCCTGGTCCTTGAAACATCTCTCGCCGAGCTTGACAAGATGGCCTACGAGCTCAGGCGTCTCCGCCCGTCAGCGATCGAGCTCGTCGACAAGTCAGTCTTTTCCAAGACGGGACGCTCGAAAAGGTTGGCCCCGTACTCGAGGTCTGAGGATCCGTACCTAGTCCTCTGCGAGATAGAAGGTGAAGGAGAGAGAGGTCCCGAAGAAGAACTCGCGAGGGTCGCCGCGTCGAGTGTGGAGGGGTTCGAACCCTTGGTGTTGACGGACCCGGGCGACGTAGCCTCGGCTTGGGACGTCAGAAACGAGACTCTCACGATCGCGGGAGAGTTCCGCTCGGGGGGGCGAATCCTGCTTCCCGGGGTGGAGGACCTTACGGTCGCCCCAGAACGCCTGGGGGAGCTACTCAAGTTCATCCTCGATCAATTCGAGCGCAGAGGACTGGAGTACATCTCTTACGGTCACGCGGGGGACGCCAACCTGCACCTGAGACCGATGCTCGACCCGGGATCCAGAGGAGACCTGGGGGTTTTGAACGAAATGATGGAAGAATGCTTCGAGAAAGTGTGGAAGATGAAGGGCACGATCACCGGCGAGCACGGGGACGGCATGCTCCGGGCGTCCTACGTCGCGAGGCAGTATCCGCGGACGCACTCCTTGATGAAGGAAATCCGGCGCCTCTTCGACCCCAAAGGGATGCTCAACCCGAACGTGAAGATTGTCTGACGAGGGCCCTCGCGAGGAGCTTCGCGACCCTAATCGGCTCAGGTATCGATCCTTGATGGGTAAACAGGTCGACGACGGCCTTCGCCTCCGGAAGTGAGATTCCCGACATCCTTGCGAACACGGAATGGCCTGAGCCTAGCTTGAGCCTCTTCCTCTCGCCGAGTGCCCTGTACGCCTTCAGTTTGCGCTCTGCCTCCAGCGGAAAGCGGCGCCGGATCGAGCTCTCTATCCCCGATGTTTCCTTGTAGGTCAGGCAGACGACGGGGAGGCGAGTGCGCTGCGAGAGACGGTCGACGTCGACGATGTTGTAGAGGCTCAGGATGCACCCGGAGACAAGCATCACGTTGATGTCGTTCCGTCTGAGTTTGCTGTGAAGACGGGCGATCGAAGAAGTCGCGTCGTCTCCTCCAACCTCAGTCTGCCCGTACTCCACTCCGTCGACGACCAAGTCCCCCCTCATGACGACCCCCGCGAGAGCCGACCTACGTTGAGTCGCCCTGAAGCTCTCCGCCACACCCAGCGCCCGTATTCCAGGCTTGTTCAAGTGGAGGCGCAATTGCCCTCGTTCCTTCCGGACGTTCCATCCTTTTAACGTCTGAACGAGCAGTGAAGGTGTGGCAAGGATTTACAGCCTGAAGGCAGGGTCTGTTCTGCCTGATTCGGTCCTTACCTTGGCGAAAGAGGGCGGGGTCAAGACTGCTTCGGTAGAAGCCCTAGGCGGGGTCAGGTCGCTGAAACTGGCCTACTTCAACCACGCCAAGAGGACGTACGAGCAGCACACTTTCCGCGAGTTCCTGGAGGTCGCCAGCCTCGTAGGGAACATCACGCTCAGGGACGGGAAGCCCTTCCTACACGCCCACGGCACGTTCGGCAGGAGGGACATGACGGCGATAGCCGGACACTTGGTCAGTGCGAAAGTCTTCCCCCTCTTAGAAGTCGTGATGTCGCCTACGTCGAACCGGGCGCTGCGCAAGTTCGACGACGAGACCGGTCTTAACATGATCTACCGAACGTGAAGTCGACAAGGCGAGAAGTGAGGCTCAGACAAATGCCTTTTTACTTCATGAGTTTGACCAAGTCGTAACTCTGAGTCATCACGGCCTCGGACCGACGACAAGCCGCCTCGGTAAAAAGGATTCTTCGCGGACTCACGAGTCTTTCAGAATGGAGCAAAACGATATATGAGTTGGATTGCCCTGAAGACAGTCCATTGCCTTTCTGTCAGAACTGCGGAAAGGAAGTTCTCGAAAACGACAGGTTCTGCCTCAACTGCGGAAGGAGTCTTCAGGGCGCGACCTCGTCCGCTCCCCCCAACCAACCCAGCCCCTTGCCCCCAAGCGCCCCTTCATCGAGGGAAAAGAGGGGAAGAAGCGCGTGGGGGGCTGCTCTTCTGAACTTCTTCATCCCGGGTTCTGGGTATGTCTACGTCGGAGCCGGGAGAGATTCACGCATGGTGATCTTCGGATTCCTGTTGATCCTCGCCCTCGCAGTGACGTTCTACGCAGGCGTCATCGGGACATTTGTCAGCCCAGCCGCTAGTGGGTCGTCGGAGCCCCTCTGGGTCAGTGAAATTTCAATCCTGTACCTCATAGTCCCCTTCGCCCTTGCTTACGACGGCTTCCACAGGGCCCGGGGCGCCTCATGAACTTCTGCCCTTCGTGCGGGGAGCCATGCGAGCCCGCCCAGAACTTCTGCAAGAGGTGCCGGTACGAGCTACGGGCCAGAGCCGCCACGGAGGAGGCCGTCCGGTTGCCGGCACCCGTCTACGCGATGGAGGGAGCCTCCTTGTACGTGATGGATGACTGGGGAGTGACGAGAGTGAGCACCAGGGGAAACGCTTCGGCCGTCATCCTGTTACTCGTTGCGTTTTCGACGGGCATCGCGGCAGTACTCTATGACCTGACGAGGACCTATGCCCCCGGGATAGTCCTCTTCCTAATCCTCGCCCCGGTTGCTGACACTCTGAGATACCGCAGGCTGAGGTCCGTAATCTCCCTCCCAAGAGAGTCGATGCTCCGGCTCAGAGGGTCGTGGTTCGTCCCCTGGGCGGGGTTGACATACATGACGGTCAAGGGAAGGCGAATCAGGTTCATGACGAACAGCTGGAGGTCGGCCACGATAGATCCGTCGGACATACCCTCAGTTGCAGCGAAGGGGGCCTCAGCCCTCGGAAGGCGCTTCTTTTCTTATCCCGAAGGCCGCAGGGTTCTGGGGTCTGGCCTCAGGCGGTTCTGGACTCTCGTCATCATCATCTTCGTCCTGGACCAGGCCCTCCTCGTCGGGGCCGCGGTCACGCCCTTCTTCCCTGGGGAGAAGGAGGCCTATCTCACGCTGACGAACTCCCAGCAGCAGGGGATCGCGAGCCTTCCTCCCATCCTCCAGCTCGCGGCCATTTTCTCCAACAACGCGCAGGTCGCGCTGCTGACCCTGATTCCCGGGCTGGGTCTCTTCACGTTCGCGGCTTCGACCTATAACACTGGGAGGGTTATCCAGGTCATCGCGGACCGTGACAACGTCTCGTCACCCGCGATCCTGTTCATCCTGTTTCTGCTTCCGCACTCCTGGGTCGAGGAGCTCAGCTACCCTCTCGCCGCCGCCCTGTCGCTGTATTACCTGACGGAGTGGCGCCGACCGTCCTTCAGGGAGTTCTCCGACGTCTGGAAGCGGAGCAGGCTCAGCGTAGCCACCGGGCTAATCGCCGTCACTCTCGCCTTTGCGGCCGCCCTCGAAGTGACCGAACCGTTGCTCGGTGCATCCGCTCTCCTGCTGTGGGGCATGGTCTTTGTCGCAGTTGCGGTCGTCCGTTCCCGGTCGGAGCGGTTCAAAAGGCTCTTCTCGTGAAGTAGTCAAGACCGGGCAAGCGGGAGCTGGAGGATCGTGATCAGACCGGGTTTCGCGCTCGCGACCCTTTCGATCGCGTTAACGACCAGGGCGACCGTCGCCGAGTCCCCGAATACGCCCTTCTCGAACCTGAGCTTGATTGTAGGGTCCCCCCTGACCTCGACGACGTCAAAGTCAGCCGAGGTCGTCGACATCTCGAGGTCCAGCCTTATCGAGCAGGCGCCCACCTTGCCCTCCACGAACTGCCTGACCCCGAGTACGTAGTCTTCAGATCCCAGGACAGGAAAGATTCCTTCCTTGGAGTCGTCAAAGGTGCCTCCCAGCGAACGCGCGATAAGATGGGCGGACTCCACCAGCCCGACATGTCCCAGCGTCCCCTGTGCTGCTTCTCTTTCGAACTTCGCCCTCGTCAGACCGACCCCCGCCTTTGACTGGAGCTGCCTCCGTCTTTTTCCCACGTCGACGCTCCGGACAACGTGGATGTTCGTCGGCCCGTTTGAAGCTGAGGCGACGACTGCGGGGACCCAGTCCATGACGAACCCAGGGTTGACCCCGACCCCTACGACGCTCACGTCGTTATCCTTCGCAAGCCTGTCCAGGTTCTCAGCCTGGGTGCCGCCAGCGTGGAGCGGAAACGCCATCTCCTCGGAAGTGGTTACGACGTCAAGCCCGAGACCGACCGCGAGGACGACATCTGGAAGGAGGTCGGCCATCCTCGACTTCGTCGAGAAGACCGCCACATCCGCAGCACCCGCTGCGAGCCCCGCCAGGGTCTGTTGGACCCTGACCCCGAGAGGCAGGCCGGTGAGCTCCGCAACTGTCTTCCCCGCCTTTCCAGTGTCCGTGTCTATGACCGCGACGACATCGTGGGACCTCTCGACCAGCCTCCTCAATATCTCGGTCCCAATCGCCCCCAAGCCGAAGAGGACCACCTTCAAGTGGGCGTCTTCTTTCGTCCGCGGTCTTATAATCGATGCGGGGAGCCGCTATCGAAGCTCTAGGAACTCCGCAAACTGGGAGAGGTTGGAGGAGAAGTCGGCCAGCGTGTGTACCGGGACTATCGCCGCGCCATTCACGAACCTGACCTGGTCGTCCCTCAGGGAGACTATCACTATTGCCATGGGTTCGATTGCATCGAGCGTCAGCCTCAAGCGATCCGCCCTGCGCCCCTGAGCCTCGGCCGCCTTTCTGAGTGCAGACGGACTCCCGCCCGCCCCCCACTGCTTGCAGTCCACCAGAAGGGCCACGCCATCCCTGCGCGCGAGCAGGTCTATCTGTCCCGGGGGTTTCCGGAGCAGGATGTTCTGCCTGACGTCGAACCCGACCGAGCGAAGGATTCCGCCGCAGAACGACTCGAACCCCTTCCAGTCAACGAACTTGGCGACGATGTCGGCAGGGGTCCCCATCCTGCAGGCGACGATCGCTCTCAGGGTGACAGGGTCGAGGTCGGCTCCGCGTGGGCCGAGGTCAAAGGTTGCCCGCACAACTTCCTCTTCGAAGGACGCGGAAGTGGAGCTGCCTTCGATCAGCGACTGAAGCCGGCTTTCTGAAGGAGGGCGGCGGAACCCGCTGGGCGCCATCAAAGTGCTACAAGCGGCCTCGGTAATTAACGGAGACGTCGCTGCCGACAACGGGCGACAGGGGGAGACTGCGGATTCCTCACTCGTGCAGGCCCCATCGCGCCTGGCGACTACTTGCCGACAGGCTTTCCCTTCACGAAGTCTTCTGCGTAGTGGCACGCCACCAGGTGTCCGGGGACCACGTCACCTCTTAGCGGCGGGTCCTCCCGTTTGCATAGGTCGGTCGCGTACGGGCATCTCGTGTGGAACCGGCACCCCGGAGGGATGTTGGACGCGCTCGCAATCTCCCCCGTGATAGGTATCTCTCTCTCGGCAAGCTTGTGGGCCAAGTCCGGCCTGGGGGCGGCGACCAGCAGCGCCTGCGTGTACGGGTGGAGGGGCTGGTTGACCACAGATTCCGTGGGGCCCATCTCCACGATTCTTCCCAGATACATCACGCAGATCTTGTCCGAAATGTACCTAGCTACGGCCAGGTCGTGAGTGATGAAGAGCATGGTCAGGTTGAATTCGCCCTTGAGCCTGAGCAGGAGGTTCAGGACCCCCGCGCGGATGGATACGTCCAGCATGGAGACCGGCTCATCCGCGAGGATGAAGCTGGGAGTCTGGGCGAGCGCCCTGGCTATCGCGACCCCGCTGCCTCTGCCCTCCGCTCAGCTCATGCGGGTAACGCTCGATAAACTCCTCGGGTGGCTCGAGCTCGACGGACTTCAGGACGGAGAGGACTATCCCCTCCCGTTCCGCCTCCGACGTTCCGATGTGGTAGGTCATGAGGGGCTCGGAGACAATCTGGCGGACGCTCATCCTCGGGTTCAGGGAGTCGTAGGGGTCCTGGAAGACCACCTGCATCTTCCTTCTTACCTGCTTGAGTTTCCTCTGCGAGACCTTCGTGATGTCGACACCGTCGAACACAATCTTTCCGTCGGAGACGTCCAGGAGGCGGAGGACCATCCGACCGGTCGTCGTCTTCCCGCACCCGGACTCCCCTACCATAGCGAAGACCTCCCCCTTCGGAATCTCGAAGGAAATCCCGTCTACCGCACTGACCCTCGTCTTCGACCTCGAAAGGAATCTCTTTTCCACTTCGAAGTATTTCCTGAGGTTCTCTACAGACAGCATCGGGCCAGCTTCCAAAATCAGATTTCTCCCGCAAAGTGACAGAGGGCAAAGTGCTTCGGGGAAACTTCGATCATCGGGGGGTCCACGGTCGAGCACTTCTCCTTATAGTACGGGCATCTGGGGTGGAACCTGCACGCGCTGGGCGGGGTCAGCAGGTCGGGAGGGTTTCCCTTGATCGCCTCCAGATGCTTCTTCTCCCCCGATACGCTCGGGAACGCCGAAAGCAGCCCCCTCGTGTAGGGGTGGGCCGGGCGCGAGAAGATGTCCTCGCTGGTCCCGAATTCCACTATCTTCCCAGCGTACATTATGGCTACCCTGTCGCAGATCTCGGAGATGACGGAGAGGTCGTGGCTGATCAGTATCATCGCGACCTTGGACTGGACCCTCTTCATCAGCTTCAGAACCTGCGCCTGGACGATCACGTCGAGGGCGGTCGTCGGCTCGTCCGCGACCAGGAGGTCCGGGTTGTTGGCCATCGCCATCGAGATCATCGCTCTTTGCTTCATCCCCCCGCTGAGCTCGTGAGGATACCTGTCCGCGTTCCCCGGGTCGACTCCGACGCTCTGGAGGAGCTGCCTTGCTCTGTCGAACGCCTTTGCCTTCGAGACGTCCTCGTGCGTCCTGATCGCCTCGACTATCTGGCCCCCTATCGTCTGCACGGGGTTGAAGGCGTTCAGCGAACCCTGGAAGGCGATGGAGATGTCTTTCCACCTTACCTTTCTCATCTCTGCCTCGGACATTTTCATGATGTCCTTGCCGTTGAGCCTGACCTCGCCGGACACGACCCTCCCGGGCTTCGGGATCAGCCTCATCAGGGCGAGGGCAGTCGTGGTCTTCCCGCAACCTGACTCCCCGGCTATCCCGAGGGCTTCTCCCTCGTTGGCGGTAAAGGAGATGTCGTCGACCGCCTTCACGCTCCCCCTCACTGTCTCAAAGTAGACTCTGAGTCCCTTTACCTCCAGGATTGCCAAGCAGTTACCTCCTCCGGAGCCTGGGATTGAGTATGGAGTCCATCGCGTACCCTACGAAGAGGAAGCCCGAACTCAGGAGGGCGGTCAGGATCCCCGGTGGAAGGATCCACCACCAGGCCCTGAAGTTGTGAACGAAGGCGGCATTCGTCATGTACCCCCAGTCGACTATCGTCGCGTCGCCGAGGCCGAGGAAGGTAATTGCAGTTAGGGTGATTATCGCACCGGGGATGAACAGGACCAGCTGTGTGAACGCGATAGGCGAGACGTTCGGTAACATGTGCCTGAGGAGTATGCGTCCCGTGGAAGCGCCCGAAGCCCTCGCTGCGTCAACGAACGCCCTCGACTTCAGGCCGATTACTATTGATCTGATTATCCTTGCTATCGTGGGCCAACCAAGTATGGCGATGATCCATGTAATCGTTGTGATGCTCGGCCTCAGAAGAACGGAGAGGACTATCAGGAAAGGGAGGAACGGGAGCACGAGAACGAAGTCGGCGATCCGCATCAGGAACTCGTCGAGGACCCCGCCGATGTACCCGGCGACTATCCCCACGGCGAGGCCCAAGGCGACCCCCAGGGAGGCAGAGAGCACCCCGACGTACAGGGCCCACCGCGTACCGTAGACCAGCTGCGTGAAGATGTCCCTCCCAAGCTGGTCAGTCCCCAGGAGCCCGGAAGCGTCCCCGTCGATCTTGACCTGCAGGCCGGTGAGTGTGAATTTGGCGCCTTCGGTCGAGGCCAGGCCTGGACGAATGGCCATTCCCATCTTCACTTCGTAGGTCCCGTGAGTCGCGAAGATCCGCTTCGCCGCGTTCGCGGTCGAGTCCCCGAACCAGACGGTCTTTGTCAGCGGGCTTACCAGGTATGAATCGATGGTGTAGCTCGGGGCGGTCAGGTTCGATGACGAGAAGCCCCCGCCTCCGTTCTGGATGGTGCTGTACTTGTTCACGCTGTCCCAGATTCTGTATTCTGTGTGGTTGGGGTTGATGATGGAAAGCGCGAACCGATAACCTACCGTGGAAGACTTCTGCAGGGTAATGTTGAACGGGACCCTGAACCTGGGGGGCGGGGGGTAGGAGTACTCGACGGACCGGACGAGGCTGACTCCGATCGTCCCGCTGAAGGACGTGGTCTTTTGGAAGCTGACCAGGATTGCTCCCGTGCTGCCTGTCTTCGAATAGGCCACCGAAAGACTCCCGAGGTCGGTGGTAGCGTTCCTGATCGACCAAGACTCCCCCGATGGACCCGCCACTGGTTCAGACAGCGAAAGGTTCTGGCCGCTCACGAAAGCCAAGACTCTGAAAGATTCGAAGGTCTGTTGGCTTGACAGGAAGGTGTCCTAGAAGAGTGTCGTGTCGGGGGAGAGGTTGGGATTGAATATCGTGAACCAGGAAGGGCTCGACGAAGCCGCGCTAATGCCGGTCGAGCTGTAGGGGTTGTAGGGGGTGAGGAGAGGGGCCGCGGCGGCAAGGACCACGAAAAACCCAAGCATTGCAAAGCCTAGGATCCCCATCTTGCTCCTGCGGTATAGCCTCCAGAAGTTCCTGATTCGGCCGGACCCCCTCGCTTCAGCCGTGGTCAGACTCGCACCCTCGGGTCAAGCAGGGCGTACATCACGTCTGCCGCAAAGTTCCCGATTATCGTCGCGAATGCGATCAGGTAAAACAGGACGTTCATCGTGGGGAAGTCGGCGTTCACCGCCGAGTTCAGGAGATAGATCCCGATCCCCTGCCAGGAGAAGACTGTCTCGGTGATGACGGCCCCTCCAAAGATGCCTGAGAGGCTGAGGGCCACTATCGTCACGAGAGGGAGGGTGGCGTTACGAAGG
This sequence comes from Nitrososphaerota archaeon, assembly GCA_016200045.1. Classification (GTDB taxonomy): domain Archaea; phylum Thermoproteota; class Nitrososphaeria; order Nitrososphaerales; family Gagatemarchaeaceae; genus UBA183. The sequence continues at coordinate 241,219 of JACQFN010000002.1, forward strand.
GCATGCCTGAAGATCACAGCGCGCTCTGTGAGCCCCTTCGCCCTTGCGGTGAGGATGTAGTCCTCGGTCATGATGTCGATCAGGACGCTCCTCATGGTGAGGAGGGTCCCCCCGAACAGGAAAATGACCAGCGTCGCCACCGGGAGGACAGCGTGCCAGGCGACGTTCAGCGAATACCCGATGAAGTCGGTCGGGGCGTTGACGTCGGCGACCCCCCCTAGCGGGAAGAGGTTCAGGGTATACCCGAAGACGTAGATCAGGATGATTCCTATCCAGAACGTGGGGACGCTCTGCGTGACCAGGCTCGTCGAGAGGGTGGTTATGTCGAACTTTGAGCCTCTCTTGCTCCCCGCGTAGGTGCCAAGGACGACCCCTATGACCAGCTCGATGACCGTGGCGGTCCCGAGGAGTGCTAGTGTGTTCGGGAGGCGCCTTGCGATTTCGTCCACGACCGGCCTCTGGCTAACGAAGCTGGTGAAGTGCGGGTTCGATATGAAGTTGAACGTGAAGGTGTTGTACACCGTGTCTGCGAACTGGACCCAGTAGGGCTTGTCCAAGCCGTAGAACCTGATGTACTCCTGGAGCTGCGCGGCGCTCTTCACGTTGCCGCTGAGGAACTGGAGGGGGCCCCCAGGAATGAGCTCGAACAGCCAGAAGTTGAAAGAGGCGATCAGAAGAAGCAGAATGACGGTATAAAGCGTCCTTCGGGCGATGTATCGCGCTAGGGTCAAGGGACGACCCTGAGAAGAAATGGGGAGACGAACCTATGCGCTAGGTTCGTCTTCTAGTTGCGACGTAGCCTCCGACTGCTCCAATTATCAGTGTCACTATCGCGACTACTGAAATTGTGGTGTAGTCAGGCGCTGCAGCCGCTCCTTGAGAAGTGGTGGTAACTACACTAGTGTTGATCTGAGTGGTGACCTGAGTGGTCGTCTGGGTCGTGGGCGGCGGTGCCGCTACGACCATGAACGCTTCCTGCTGTTGGACAGTCTGTCCCCTGGTGACGTTCACAGGGTTGCCGTTGAGGTCGTTGACGGTTACTGTAGTGAAGTTGTAGACGAAGACGTTCGTCCTCTGGTAGGTCCCGACAGGCAGGTCCGCGAAGACCGACAGCGTCCCTCCCGGCGCCGGATACCCGGTGCCGGAGTAGATTGTCTGGTCCTGCGCGAAGGCCGTGGCGCCGGTCGTGTCCCTGATCACCGTTGTGACATTCATCGGGAGCCTGATGTTTCCTGATGGAAGGGTGATTGAAAGTGGTTGCCCCTGCGTTACTGTCGGAAGGACAGGTGGGGTCGACGCGCCGGATAGCCAGTAGTTCTTATTGAGGTCCATTACGATGTACTGACCTGGCTGGTACTTCTCGAACATCAGCGGGCCTGATCCGATCAGCTCTCCCGTGACTTCGGGATGCACCGATGCCCAGTCGTTGGCGTGTAGTGGATCGTGCTTCTCCCAGATGTGCTGTGGCAGTATAGGTAGTGCGACGAGGATCTGCTGGAGCCTCCAGTAAGAGGGAGACTTCAGGGTGATTTGCACTTCCGTGGAGTTGACGGCCGTGGCGCTCGCAATGTCCGGGGCGAAGGTGCTTGCTGCGCCCACCGTCTGGTTCCAAAGCCAGGCGCTGTAGGCGTAGTCCGCAGCCGTGACAGGCACACCGTCGTGGAAGGTCATTCCCTGCCTGAGGTTGACGGTGACCACCTGTCCTCCGCCCGACGAGTTCGTGCTCCACCAGTCCGCCGCCCACGGGATGATTCCCGCAGGGTTCGAAGGATCTGGCGCAGCAGCCGAATCGAAGACGGCCTCTGGCGACCCGCCGACAACGTAGGCCTCCCAAACGCTCAATGTGATGCCCATGAGTATCGGGTTGAACTTGTCGAGGTCCCCGAGGAGGTCAGCCGTTATGGTGCCGCCCGCCTGTCTCCCGGCGAGGCTCATGTTGACGAATGTGTAGTCGTTGAACACGCCCTGGTTCGCTAGGTTCACGGAACCTTCCCACTGTTGGCCGCCGAAGTGGTTGTTGTAGGCGTTGATGACCACCCATGTGTATATCGGGACGACGTACGCCTGGTCGGCGATGATCGTCTGTGCGTCCCACGCTGCGTTCTGGATGGTCGTCTTGTTGTTCGAGCCGTGGACCACTTCGACCGCAGCGTCAAGCGCTGCGTCGTGGACTCTGAGGAAGTTTGGTCCCCACGTCACGGGCGACGGGGTCACAAGAACATCCTGTGTGGAGTCGAAGGTGGTGTACAGCAGGCCGTCCAGGTCGACCGGAGGCGGGAAGAGGAATCCCGCGGTCGCCGCGACGTAGTTGGGCGGGTTGGAGTAGTACAGGTTGTTGAAGATCTGGGTCCTTGACATAATGGTTGAAACTACTGGAATGTCAGCGGCCGAAGTCGCCGCGTTGGTAGCCATCTGTTGGGCGAAATATGTCCTGCCAGGGTCTGTCCTGGTCTGGATCTGGACTGTGCAGGGTACGGTGTAGCCCGACGCGGAGCACGGAGTTCCCAGCGACCCTGGTCCTCCGCCTCCCCACGCCAAGACACGTCCGTTGGGGTCAGTCTATGTGTGGGCGCCTGCGTCGTGGACCCAGCCGCCGTTGGTCAGCTCCATGGCCGCCTCGGCGTTGCTGTAGTCATAGGTTGTGACGTTCGGGTTGTACCAGTTCCCGTAGAAGGGCGGGACCATTGTGTTCATGGGGATGGCGTACCCCTGGTAGGCGGTCGCGACCACATCGTCTCTGTCAACAAGGTGGGACATCGCCTTTCTGAAAGCGGTGTCATTGGTCGGCCAGACCTGTTGGTTCATCGCGAGGAAGAAGACCCCGGCCTGCGGGGTCGTGTTGACGGTGACGTTGGCCGCTTGGAGCTCCGGAATCCTCGAGGGGTCGACGGTCCAGTCCCCAATGAAGGCGTCTCCGTGCTCGACCTGGAGCGACTGCACGTTTGCGTCCTCGACCACGTTGAAGACGACCTTGTCCGCGTAGGGCCCGGATATCCCCGAGACCCCTCCAGATGCCTTAACGGTTGGGGAAGCTGAAAATAGAATTATTGCAGTTGGCATTGCAAGAAGTAGCAAGATGGTAAAAGATGCTAGTCTAGTTGAGAATCGCTTGGTTTTCTTCATCGAATGTTTCATGAGCCCCACGTTATAAAAGCAATTCTACCAGCATTGTTCTCTCATGGCTTGCCTTCTGATGGCGTACCCGACTACCGCCAGTCCAGCTCCGATGAAAACGATCAGGACGACCGCTGAATTAACCGCCCCCGCGTCCGTTGCGGCAAGCCCGAGGGCGAGCTCGAAAAGCGAGAGTACGAGGAGTATGGTCAGGACCGTGAAGAGTATCCTCGCCAGGAAAGGGTCGATGTTCATGGACTCGAGGGCGCTTCGCGGGGCATGTACTCTTTCGTATTCACTCGGCAGAGGCACCGGTCGTGGGAATCACGTGGCTCTAACGCCAACTGAGTCTCCCGGCTCATCTCCGTTCTTAGGGGGCGTCGCCAGATAAACACCTTCCGCCCGAATGATACAAATTGACTTCGCGGAGTACACCATTACCGTGCTTAGCGGCCCCCGCGGCAATTCGCGGCCAATCGGCGCGGGGAGGTTTATCTTCGCAGAGAAAACCAAATTCGTAGGAAAGTGAAGTGACGCGGTTTACTTCAGTAGCTGCCCGACTGTCGCAGAAAGCACCAGGCCCCGGTATGTCACTCTGTACTTCTTCTCGCGAGTCTGGTTCGAAATCGGTTCTATCAGGCCCTGCGCCCTTAGCTCTGCGAGTGCCCTGCTAACGTGGCTGACGTGCTTGTTCTCGACCGAGGCAAGCTCGGTTGGCGTCATCGGAGCCTTCGTGAGCCTAGCTAGAACCTTGCTCCTTACCTCGCTGCTGACGACGAAATTTGCTACGACCCCGAGGCCCTCGAAAGACATCAGGTAGCGTGCTGTGGCCTCCGAGTTATATTAGGATTATTACCATGTCTCATTGAGTTCGGAAATGTCCAAAACTGTTCTCTCGATGAGAGGCCTCCTGTGGTGAAACGACCGCGCGGATTGGGGTGACCCCCAGGGATGGCCTACGTGAGAGGCAGCCCATCCTCAACGGTCTACGGGCCTACTTCTTGAATTGGCGGAGGCCTGCGGGGCCTCAGCCCGGTAAGGACGAAGTAGACGTTCGATATGACGAGCGCCGCGGCTAGTACTTGGACCCAATCAAGGGTCGGAGGGCTGACCAGAGGTATGTTCGCCCCAAGAATGGTGAATGTCGAAACGAATGGAAAGTAGGTGGCGCTGGGGACAAAGTGCTCGAGCCTCGCGTAGGCGGCTCTGTCGGCAAGGTCGCCGAGGACCAGGACGATGGCAAGAATTAGGATGGCGTCTAGGAGGGTCATCTTCAGCAAGTTCCTGGCCATTGCCTCGGCGCTCTCGGGCGCCTTAAGATAAAGTATCCATGCGGCCAAAGATTAAACACGCCACCCGGAGAACGGCCGCGCTATGCGGCTGCCGGGCAGGAGGGCATCTGTCTACGGGGTCGGGTTTGTGCTCTTCTTGGTAGTCTTCGCATTCATCTTGCTCACCTATACGCGGAGGGTCGACGGGGTGAGCATGCTGCCGACGTTTGAGGAGGGCGACCTCGTCGGGGTACAGACTGTCTCGATCAACGACGTGCATGTCGGGGACATCATCGTCTACGGCCCCCCGTGCTCTCGAGGACCTTCGATCATCCACAGGGTGGTTGCGAGCGAAGCGGAGGGCCTCATCACTCAGGGGGACGACAGGCGGACCAACCCCGGGACTGACCAGACCCTCGGCATCGCCACGGGCCCGATCACGCAGGAGTGCCTCGTAGGCAAGGTCGTTGTTGCGGTCCCGTATGTGGAGAGGCTTGCTTCGCTCCCTTATGGCGCTAACTACATTCTTGCCAGCTTGATCTTGCTGGTGCTAATCATCACCGAGGTTCAGGGGAGAAGGGGTCCGAAGAAGGTCAACGACACGGTCGCCGCCCCAGAACCAAAGTGACCCCAACGGGCAGTCCTCTCTCTCTGAGATCAGAAGACGAGAACTTTGGGACCTGGCGTACGACGTGTAATGTGTAAATAACATAGGGATGCCGTCGGCCGTCGAATGGGCCTGGGAGCGTCTGGCGCCGTGGCTGTCATCTCCATCTTTGCTGTGGCATTCTTCTTCATAGTCCCGGTCGTCTATACCCCCACCCCTCCCCCGAACCAGTTGGCGTTCATCGGCCCGGTTCCGAATTACCAGTCCATCAGCTGCGTTGTCCTTGGCCTAGGGTCAGGCCTTTGGCGGACGTACAGCTTCCAGTCGCAGGGCACGAGTTATTTGGAGTGGTCATACCAGTGGTCATATACTCTGGGCTGCTACCCGCCATCGTAGCGAGGCCACCAGCCTCTGTCTGACGACCCCCCTTATATACTCCTTATATAGCGAAGGGATTTCCCGTCGGCGAATTGCCCCAGACAAAAGCCATTGTAAGCATCGAGAACGTAGTAGCTTCTGCGTCGATAAACCAGACCGTAGATCTCAACCTGATTACGAAGAACTTCGTAACCGTCGAGTACCACCCCGACCAGTTCCCTGGCCTCGTCTTCAGGCTCAGGAACCCGAAGACGGCGACCCTGATCTTCAGCTCCGGGAAGATGGTCTGCACAGGTGCGAAGTCGGAGGAACAGGCGAGGAAGGCAGTCGAGGAGGTCGTCCGCCAGCTCAAGAAGGGGAAGATTCCAATCAGAAACGAGGCAGTGGTCGAAATCCAGAACATAGTCGCGTCTGCGAGCCTGGGGGGCAAGGTTCACCTGGAGGAGGCGGCAAGGGTCCTCCCGAAGTCCATGTACGAGCCCGAGCAGTTTCCCGGCCTGATTCACAGGATGGCGGACCCGAAGACCGTGATCTTGTTGTTCGCGTCGGGCAAGCTGGTCTGCACCGGCGCCAAGAAAGAGAGCGAGGTCTACAGAGCAGTGAACAACCTGCACGTGACCCTGGAAGAAAAGAACCTGATGGTCTACTAACGGCCGCCGACGGTCTTGGTGATAGCCTTCAAGTTATCGCCGCTTATCAGTTCCATCGAATGCAGCGTGTCCGCGAGCTCTAGAGCGTCAGTCACCGAGTGCAAGGCGATCCCGTTCTTGCTCAGCCTCTCCCTAGCGCCCTGGAGCCTGTCGATGAATACGAAAGCGTGCTTGACTGAGCCACCCTCGCGTTCCACCGCCTCTGCCGAACCTAGAATCGTCTTCCCAGTCGAAGCGAGGTCGTCGATTACGGCCACGTTCCAGCCTGGTCTCACTTCCCCCTCCACGCTCCGCTCGTCCGCCCTTCCGACGCTTCTCGCGTAGGCAAGGGGCTTGTTCATCGCCAGGGCGACCGGAGACGCGATCGCGAGCCCTGCCACAGGGACGGTGAACATCGAGTCGACCTTCGGGGCCTTGCTGGAGACAAGCCCGGACATCGCTTCGACAACGAGCTTGAAGAGACCCGGGTAGCTGGGAATCCCCCTGAGGTTGACATAGTACGAACTCTCAGAGCCGTCTGGGAGCGTGAACGTTCCGAACTGCAGGGCCCCCGCCTTGACCAGCCCCTCGGAGAGTTCCCTCAGCCTCGCGTCCCGCTTTTTCCAGCTCATGCGACGCGCGCCCCGCTTCGAGCTTATAAAACAACTTGGCGGCCGATTTGATGCTTGCCAGAACTCTGGATACCCTATGGAAATGTCGAGACACTTGTCACTTTGCAGGCTGAAAACCTCGGGACAGTCGTGCAGGCAGAAGCCCAGCCGCGCAATGACTCGGTCGACCTTCCTGAACTGGCACGTCGTGCCTCCGCTGTCTTCGTCTGCGACACGCGACCCGCAACAGTCGAAGTCCTGATGGAACTCTCCCGGTCAATCAGCGCTGCTGAGACCCTGAAGGTCTTCGCCTCCGTCCCGCGCAAGGTCGAGGCGGCATCCCCCGACCTCAGGGGGAGGGTCCGCACCCTCGGCCCACCCATTCCAATCGACGGAGGGGTGGCGTTTGCCGACGAACTGAATGAACCAGGGGAAAAGCTGTTCATCGGTACGGCTGCCCCCGACCCTCTCTACGGGATCTCAGACACCAGGGTCGAGGCGTGCCACAACTGGGTCGCGGGGTCCAAGGCTGAGGCCGCGCGGGCGAGGAAGGAGACGGAGCCGACCCCGTTCGAGAAGACCGAGTCGTACAAGGTCATGCAGGACCTCGCGGCGAAGGTCAGGGACGCGAGGTACTTCAGCGTCGTACCTCGTGGAGGAAAAGCTGCGGCCGTCCTCGACGGCCCCCCTTTCGACGTAATGAGGAGGGGATTCCAGCGCACGAAGGTCTCTCCGGGGAGGGCGATCATCGTAGGGGCGGGCGGGAAGGGGTACGACGACACCCTGTCGGGAGCGCTTAGGTCGGTGTGGGGGACCCTCCAGGGAGTGAGGAAGTCGGGTCAGGTCCTCTTGGCAGCGGAGTGTTCGGAGGGGCTGGGGTCCACCGCCCTGGAGATGCTGGCGACCGGGAGGCTTGTCAGCGAGGGGAAGCAGAAGAGGGCGTACGTGGACGGCCTCGAGGAGGTCTTCTACCTCGGTAAGCTGAAGGAAGACTACGAGGTCCTTCTCCTTTCTGGACTCCCCGAAACGTACGCCAAGGGAAGCCTAGCGCTGACCACCGCGAGGGGGTCGGGAGAGGCCGTGGGCAGATTGCTCAACAAGATCGGCCGAACCTCAAAGGTGAACGTCGTCCCCCGCGCACCAGAGGCAAGGGTCGAATCAGGGTAGTGGGAAAGTCAAGAAGTTCTGCGGCAACGGGAGGCACGCGAAAGCGAGGGCGATGACGCCAAGATAGAGCCACTTCCTTCTCCGAGAGACCCCTGATACTTCATCCCGGAGCTGAAGCGAAGGCGGCCTACCGGCGAGCAGGAGGACCACCACCGCAATGGCCCAGTAGTTGATGATGTACGAGGACGCGACCGTAGGGGTGTCGATAGACAGCAGCAAGAAGACGCAGAGGTAGGTCGCCAAACGGGACGACCGAGCCCCCCAGGCGGCTGTCGATATCAGACCCCCGTCGAAGCTGGCCATCGGTAGGAGCCCGACAAACGTGAGGAGGAACCCCACGGTCGCGGCGTCCCCTATGGGAGAGAACCTCGCGTAAGCCGGCGCCGACTGGGAAGTGAAGGGGGACAGGACGAAGTCGATGGCATACTGGGTCGCCGACGGGTTGATCTGGCAGACGGAGAAGGCGGACAGCACGCACCTCCCCTGTTGAAGGGGGAGGGCGGACCTCACCCAAAAGAACTCGCCGGCGATGTAGAAGGTGACCGAGATGAGGAAGGCAAGGATGGGTCCCCAGATCAGGATGTCGAAGAGCTTATCGCGGTTCACGGCGGGTCCCCTTTGGGCCGTTATGGGCCCGAACGCAGGGAAGAGGGGGGTGACGTCCGGGATGCCGGGGATCAGATATGAGATGACGCCAGCCCCCCTTTCTTTCCTTGAAGCATACCTGTGCCCGGCTTCATGGCCGACCAATATCGCGGTCACTCCCCCGGCGTAGATCAGGAACACCTGGTATCCCGGGTAGCCAGGAGCGAACTCCCCGTAGACCGTTCGCTCCAGAATCCCGAAGATGATTATCGAAACGAGCGACACGAGCCCGAGAATCAGCGGGATCGATGAAGGCTTCCTCGGGCCCTCGGCCTTCTGTCTCAAGGTCAACGCGCACTCCTCCTTCGGACCGGCGAGGAACGCGGAGAAGCCGGTCCCTTCGAGCTTGGAGAGCAGGTCCACGAAACCCTGCTTTGAAGCCGGGCCGTAGGTGACCTTGTACTCGACCTCCCCGTCGGGGAGGATGAATGCGTCCTTGACGTCGAAAGCTGAACGGACCAGACGGTCGACGTCTGCCGGAAGGACGGACAAGCCCAGGGCGCTCCCCGAGGCGCGATAATAAACGGTCGCGAAGGCTCAGCAAAACTTAACCCGACGCACGGAAAAGGAGGGGTGCATGCAGAAGGCAGTGGTGTCGCGTATAGGCCAGTACGAGATCAGGCTCTGCGACAGGGAAGACATCCCGGCGGTGATCGAAATAAACGCGGAGACACTCCCGGAGCACTACTCCGACTACTTCTACTTTGAGATTCTGGCAGAGTTCCCTGACACCTTCCTAGTCGCAGAGCTTGGTGGCAAGGTCGTCGGGTACGTCATGTGCAGGATCGAATACGGCTTCTCGCACGTAAAGAGACTGGGGCTCGCGCGAAAGGGGCACGTGGTCTCCATAGCGGTCCTTGAGGCGCACAGAGGGAAGGGAATCGGAACGGGGCTGATCAGGGGCGCTGAGGAAGGGGTCGCAAGGAAGTCGGGGACGGAGATGTATCTCGAGGTGCGGGTAAAGAACACGAGCGCCATAAGCCTCTACGAGATGCTCGGGTACAAGCCCTCCGGTCGAATGGATTCATACTATCGCGACGGCGAAGCAGCCCTGCTGATGGCCGCGCAGATCGGACAATGAGAAGTAGCTCGAAGTTCGCGGACCTCGCGCAGACCCTTGAGGCTGTCAGGGGGACAAGGAGCAAGAACCAGAAGGTGGACGCGTTTGCGGCCTACCTGTCAAAGCTCGACGCGGATGACGCTGAAGAAGCGGCCAGGATGGCGGTCGGGACGTCGTCGGAGAGAGGGAGCAAAGACGAAGTCCAGGTCGGATACTCGACAGTCTTCACGGTCCTCAAGGGAATCACGGGAGCATCCTCCGACGACGTTTCGAAGACATACCTGAAGTACGGGGACCTCGGGGAGGTGGCAGAGGAACTCCTCAGGGCGAAGAGGGAAAGGCCCCTCTTTGAGGAACCCCTCACTATTGCCGGTGTCAGCGACTCCTTCGGAAGGCTCCGCTCCGCGAAAGGCAAAGGGTCGGGCGCGACGAGAGAGGCGCTCGTAAAGTCACTTCTTCTGCGCGCGACCCCATTGGAAGGGAAGTACATAGTGAAGGTCATGACCAGAGAGATGAGGACGGGGCTCGTATCGGGGATGATGGAGGGCGCAATCGCCGCCGCCTTCGGGTCAAGCAAGGAAGAAACGGCCAAGGCCCACATGCTTCTCGGGGACGTCGGCCTCCTGGCAAAGGCCGCCTCGAGAAAACAGCTCGGCTCCGTTAGGATGGAGCCCTTCAGGCCGGTGAACTTCATGCTGGCTGAACCGCTGGCAAGCGCCGAAGAGGTAGCGTCGCACTTCGGAGAGGCGGCCTACGCTGAATACAAGTATGACGGTGTGAGGGCGCAGGTTCACAAGAAGGGGGATGAGGTAAGGGTCTACTCCCGCAGGCTGGAGGACATCTCGGCTTTCTTCCCCGAAGTCACCCGAGGGGCGGCAGGTTCGGCATACGACTTCATCTTGGACGGGGAGATAGTCCCCTATTCTGGCGGAAAGCCGCTCCCCTTCCAGCTCCTTCAGAGGAGGCTGCGAAGGATGGTGAACTTCTCGGAAGCCGCGAAGAACGCGCCCGTCGAATACTTCGCATTCGACCTCCTGTATGAAGGTGACCGCGAGGTAGTCGAGCTCACCCTGCGAGAACGCAGGAAGTTGCTGGACCAAGTCAGAGCTGGAACAACCCTGCGGACGGCCGAGTCCTCGACCGTCGAAGGGGCAGGCGAAATCTCGAAACTGTTCAGGAAGAGCCGCGATCTTGGGTACGAGGGACTGGTCCTGAAGTCTCCCGGGAGCCAGTACACTATGGGGAAGCGCGGTTCAGCATGGGTCAAGATGAAGGAAGAGCTCGACACGATCGACGCCGTGATCGTCGCAGCAGAATATGGCCACGGAAAGAGGGCGGGGGTGATATCCGATTACACGTTTGCCGTTCGGGACGGGGATGAGCTGAAGACCATTGGCAAGGCCTACAGCGGCCTTACCGACGCCGAGATAGATGAAATGACGGCTCGGATGAAGGAGATCACGGTTCACGACTACGGCTACACGAGGAAGGTCAAGCCCGAGGTCGTCATAGAGGTCGCGTTCGACAGCATCCAAAGGAGCGACAGGCACGACAGCGGCTACGCCCTTCGGTTCCCGAGGATCAAGAGAATCAGGGCGGACAAGTCCGTCGGCCAGGCGGACACGATCGAGAAGGTCGAAAAGACATTCGCCGGCCAGAGGCTGAAGGTCGACAGGGCCTCTGGCTAACTGACTCTTATATGCGGCACAAAGGTCGTCTGACCGGTTGCTCGCGCAGCTCCTCATCGGAATATCGTTCTCGATGGCATCATACCAGGACGTCAAAGACAGGGCCGTGCACGACATAGTCTGGATCCCCGCGCTTTTGGGAGCCCTGTACGTGATCTACTCGGAGTTTTCGACGCCCGGCCCCGACCTGGAGTTGCAGCTGTTCAAGCTGGGGCTAATCGGAGGGATCGCACTCCTCTTCGTCTACTTCGGGGCGGTCGGGCAGGCCGACGGGATCGCCCTCGCGTTTGTCGCGGCTGACCCGTACCGGTATTCTCCGGTCCTGCCTCTTGCCGCGGCCGCCGTGGTCGCCCTCGCGCACATAGGGTACGAGATAGTCGTTGGGAACGCGCCCGGGCCAAGAACCATAACCATCGAAAGGTTCCTCAGAGAGCAGAAGTGGATACCCCGCGCAATCTTGAAGGACGGGTCGAGGGTGGAGGTCGACAGCGACGTGAATGTCGCGAGAGACGAAGTCGAGGCGAAGCAACAGCCCGGGACACTCGTCGAGGTGAAGTACGGGGTGCCCACCGTGGCGTATCTGGGGGTCGGATACGTAGCCTATCTTGTCTATCTGGTGGCATTCAACCAGGCCACACTGTTTTCTCTTGCCTGAAGCCGAGATGCTAGGTTAAATGCTCACCGGGATCGTAGCGGAAGTCTGATGGCCTTCCTGGTTCTGGAGGGATTCTCGGGGAGCGGCAAGACCACCCTGGCCAAGCGGCTGCAGAAACGGGGTTGGATGAGGCTGCAGGAGTCCGCGCACATCCTCCCGCAGGATGTGCCGGTCGCCGACAGGGGGGACACCTACTCAGATTTCAGCCTCCTCGGCGCGACGCTCGCCTATTCCTCCACGATCTCAAGGTCTAGGGGTAGGAGGAACCTTGTCTCTGAAGGATACCTTCCTTCCGACTTGGCCTACGCGAAGATAAGGTACGAGCTGAAGAAGAGCCTGGCGTATCCTGCAATGATGACCATCTGCAAGAGCGTGCTGGCTGACCCTACGATGAGGCCGGACCTCTACGTGCTCCTGACCGCTGGACACGGAACGCTCTCGGGCAGGCAGGCGGAGAAGGAGAATCGCGACAGGAACCCTTCGATGTTCTTCAGGGAAAGGTACTACACAGCCCTTCGCGAGATTCACCAGGAGCTCGGAGAGACGGAACAGGAAGAGGTGCGGACGGACTCAGACCCAGACATCGCTACGGAGTCGATTCTCGAGAAACTCAGTCACAGGAAGATGGGTGCCTAGTGGAAGGCGCACCACGATGGGAGGAGGTCTTGACCGACGCCACACTCCGGGTCCAGGATGCGACCTCGCGGATCGTCAGCGACGGGGACAGGGCGAAGAAGCTAGGCGTCGGTGCGTCTGGGGACAAGACCCTTCTCGCCGACAGGGAGGCCGAGAAAGCGATGTTGAACGCGCTGAGCGGTCTCCGCGGGCTCAGGGTCTTGAGCGAGGAGGCCGGAGAAGTAGGCGACCCGAGGTCGCAACTGGCAGCCATAGTCGACCCCCTCGATGGTTCCGCGAATTTCATGAGAGGGGTTCCGTTCTATTGCACTTCGGTCGCAGTGGCAACCGGGAATTCACTTGATTCCGTGAACTTCGGCATCATCAGGAACCTAGTCAACGGCGACGTCTACATGGCCGGCAAGGGAAGCGGGGCGACAAAGAACGGGTCGCGAATAAGGACGTCGTCCACTGCGAAGGCGTCCGAATCCGTGGTCGGGATAGACCTGAGCAGGGCGACGCCAGAGCTGGTCTCGGAGCTGCAGCCTTTGATATCCGGAGTGAATAGGAGCGTCCACTTCGGTGCGAACGCGCTCGAGCTGTGCTACCTTGCGGAGGGGAAGCTAGACGCCTTCGTCGACGTCCGGGGGAGAATCAGGGTGACAGACATCGCGGCCGGGTTCCTGATCGCTGCAGAGGCCGGGGCGTCGATATGGTCTTCACCAGGCCCGGGGGACCGTCTCAGGCTAGACCTGACCGAGAAGTTCAGCATGGTGGGGTCGAGCAATCCAACCCTGCACGAGGAGGTAATGCGCCTCTGCGGGCGGCAGACGGTTTGGGAGAAAGGGACGTAGAGGCTGCGCGAGTATCGTGCCTTTGTCCTTTGGGCCGGGGTGAGGGTCCCTACGCTGGTTCGGTGTCGATGTACAATGCTAAGTTCTCGCTGTACCATCCTATGACCCTGTCGAGCGCATCCTCTGTCTTCGTTTGAGGTCGCCAGCCAGTGGCCTTCCGAAGCTTCAACGAGTCCCCCACGCTGCAGGCGACGCCGCCTCCGATTGGTCCTTTCGCGAAAGTCACCTTGCCTCTGCCCAACTTCGAAAGGACGAGGTCTGCCAGTTCTTTGATTCTAAGGGGTACCCCGGACGCTACGTTGTAGATTCCCTCTCCCCGGGTTTCGAGTGACGCGACGAAAGCGCGGGCGACGTCCTTGACGTCCAGATAGTCCCGGACCTGGCCTCCGTCCCCGTGGATGACGATATCCCCTCCCTTCAGGCCGCGGACGATGAACGTTGCCGCAGCCGAGCCCGGCCGGTACGGACGCTGCCATTCGCCGAAGGTGTTGAATACGCGGAGGATGGAACAAGACATTCCTGGATTCGCCCTCGCTTGAGCGAGAACATGGCCTTCAGCGAGGAGCTTGCCTTCGCCGTAGCTCGTCGCAGGCTTGCAGGGACTCTCCTCATTCGCGCCTTTCAAGCTGGTCTCCCCATAGACCTCAGCGCTGCTGGCAAAGATGAACTGGCTGACTCCAGACCTGGACGAGGCGGATAGAAGCAGCCTCGTCCCCTCGGCGTCGGCGAATGTTGGACGGGGGTCATCTCCGTCCCGCGGGTCGCGGAGGACCCTGCCAGCGAGGTGGACGACTCCTTCGGTGTCCCGGGTTGCAGCTTCGACGTCGTTTGAGGAAGAGAGCTCGCCTTTGATCCAGTCCACCCCGGTCGTCCTAGGAGGGTTGTGGTCCAGCACGCGGACGGTGTGGCCACTGCCGACGAGGCTCGCGGTCACGTGCGTGCCGATGAAACCGGACCCGCCTGTCACAAGCACCCTCAACGCGCGATGACCGAACCTCCGGTAATTGTTGGTCCGTCAGCGCTGAGGAGGTTGGGCGAGTCCAACTGGTGAACGGTCCCTATCCTGCCTACGCACCGTAAAGGGCAGAAATCAGAGATGTAATCTCCCGACGACCGAGCCAGGGGCCCGACTCGGAAGAATACCCCCTCCCTCCACCTTTCCCGGCCGATGCATCCCCCCTGCCCCGAGAGAACTGCGGCGGAATGACGTAGAACTGCCCTTTCTCCCTCGCCCTCGCGGCCTCCCCCACGGTCATGAGCTCTTCGTGCATCTTTTCGCCGGGCCTCATCCCGGTCGTCTGGACCTTGATCTTGGCTGGGTCCATCCCGAACCGCTTCGAGAAGTACTCCAGGCTTGCCCTCGCCAGCTCGCCTATCTTCACCTTTGGCATCTTGAGAATGAACGTCTCGCCCGGAGCCGCCTGTCTGCCGGCCTCGAGGACGAGCTTCGAAGCCTCCGATGGAAGCATGATGAACCTTGTCATCTTCGGGTCGGTCACTGTCATCCTCCCTTCGTGCCTGACCTGCTGCTGGAATATCTTGAGCACCGAGCCCCGACTGCCGAGGACGTTCCCGAACCTGACGCTGCAGAATACGCAATCCTTGAAGATCCGGTTTCCGTTGACCGTCAGCTTCTCCGCCAGCAGCTTCGTCGCCCCCATGGTGCTTATCGGGTTGACGGCCTTGTCGGTGCTGACGAAGACGAAACGTCTTACGCCGTTCCGATTGGCGTGATTCATCACGTTCTGCGTGCCGATGATGTTGGTCGAGATGGCCTCCGAGGGGTTCTCCTCGCAGAAGTTCACGTGCTTCAGCGCGGCAGCGTGGAAGATGACGTCGCAACCCATTGTGGCACTGTTCACCGAGTCCGGGTCGCGGACGTCGCCGAGCCTGAACGTTACCCGGCGGTTACCTCCGAATGTTGTCTTCGCGTCGAAGAGGCCGTTCTCATCGTTGCTCATGAGCCGGACCTCCTTCGGCTCATGGGTCAGTGCGTCCTTCGCCAGCTCAAGCCCAATCGACCCCGTCCCGCCGGTCACCAATATCACTGAGCCCCTGTAGATGTCCTTCCTGGGGGCCTTCGCCTTGCTCTTCATGGTCGGAGATTGCGTGCGTCGGGTCGGGCCGTCTTTAAGTAAACGTTTTCCCGAAATGTCACGCGTACATCGAAATCAAGCCCATTGGCGTCAAGACGTCAGGGGACCTGGCTCCGCGAGGAGTCTCCTGTGAAGGAGGCCCAGGACGAGAAGTCCTGTCGCTATGACGAGGACAAACCAGTTGGTCAGTATGACTCCCAGCGGATAGCTGGACGTGAAGTAGCTGATGTATATCGGCATCTCATAAGGGACGAAGAGAAGTGTGGCCAACTCATAGATCACTATCACTGGAGCAGAGAAGAAGGTGATCGTCTTCCTTAGAGCCGTAGAAATCCCCTCCTCCAACCAATAGACGAGCATTCCAAGTGACATCAGTCCGAACATGGCAATTATCGTCTCGCCGATAGCAATCGGGTCGCCGAAGAACGGCTCAAGGATCGGGGCGACGGGATGGCGGGGCCATTTCCAGAAGTTGTCAATGAGAAAGTCGGAGAACAGAAAGGCGGGGGGTACGTCCCACGGCTGAGTTCCCTCTATTATCCCGTCGATTGTCGAGATTGCGATAAGCGTCAACCCAATGGCCACGCTCAGGAGGACTGCATCCTTGACGAATCGCGGCACCCTCACCGAGATCTCTCTGCTCCTCGGAACCCGAGGAGAGAGCGCGGAGATCAGGAAAAGAAGCGCCGTCAACGCCGCAAAACCCATCGCCAAGTCCACGTACGACTGGGATATCCAGGGAAGTATGTTGAACCAATAAAATTGATTCACATAGGCCTCGGTGTAGCTGACGTTACCGTAGGGATTGTATTCGGGGATGGTCGCCGGAACCGACGTCACCGACCATAGAATGACAAACGCAAGAGATAGGGCAGACGAGATTAGAAGGAAGACCTCCATGGGTGGCTTGAGGTATCGGTCGCTCACTTCCCTCGTCAGCGCATCAAGGTATTTAGAACTAATCGGTGCGGTCGGCGATGCTGTGCAGTTTCCCGAAGTGACGGGCGTTGAATCATCTGACGGTTCTCGAAAGGCGGGATACGATTTTAACGACGCGAGAGACGGCCCAGAACACGGATATGCAAAGCAGACCCAAGAAGGTCGTCATGCTGCTTTCGAACCCCGCGACCTATGACGCCAGGCCCCTGAAGGAGGCCCACACACTTGCCGCGGCCGGTTACTCGGTGACGATCCTGGCATGGGACAGGGACCTCGAGACTCGCCGTGATTCAGTCTACTCCGACGGGTTGAAGGTCAAGAGAATGAGGCTATTCGCAGGCCACGGGACCCCAGTCTTCACAGTTCCACGCCTCTTCGTGTTTTACGCGTGGTGCCTAGTACACCTGGTCTTCACGAGGTTCGACCTTGTGCACTGCCACGACGTAGACACTCTTCCTGCCGGGTTTGCCGCGAAGGCCGTCAAGCTCGGAAGGCCGAGGCTGGCCTACGACATGCACGACCTGCCTGAAAGTTTCCTCCGTTTTTTCCCGCTGACCGGACTCACTCAAGGGATCTTCTTGGCGTCGGCAAGGAAGTTGTCGGACCTCTTAGTTGTCACGAATGACCGCTACGTCG
Organism: Nitrososphaerota archaeon; assembly: GCA_016200045.1. Classification (GTDB taxonomy): domain Archaea; phylum Thermoproteota; class Nitrososphaeria; order Nitrososphaerales; family Gagatemarchaeaceae; genus UBA183. Next base: position 258,184 of record JACQFN010000002.1, read on the forward strand.
AATACCTGGGGGGGCGGGGGTTCGACCGGAAGAAGATCGTAGTGGTGATGAACGCCCAGCCTGCCCAGGAGGGGCGGCTGAAGAAGCGCGAGGGGAGTGGCCTGAAGGTACTATACTACGGTTGGATGGGGAGGGAAAGGGGAGTGCACTTGTTGGTCGACGCCATGAAGGGTACGAAGGACGTGACCCTGACCCTGGCAGGGCGAGGAGAGCTCGAAGGGGAGCTCAGAGGAGTCAGCAGGTCGAACCCCAACATCAAGTTCCTTGGATGGCTCACCGTGAAGGAGTTGCGTCCTCTCATCTACGAAGCCGACGTCCTGCCCTCCCTCTACGAGCCGCGCTCAGAAAACGTCCAGATATCTACACCGGGGAAGCTTCTGACCTCCATGTCCCTGGGAATCCCTTCGCTTGTCTCGGCGGGTAGCTACCAGGAAGAGCTGGTCAGGAGATACGGCTGCGGCCTCGTGGTCGAGTGGGGGAACTTGGAGGCGCTTACAGATGCTCTGCAGACTCTTTGTGCCGATCGAGAGCTTTACAACACGATGGCGAAGGCGGCCTACGACGCCTTCCGTTCTTCGTTCGTCTGGGAGGTGATGGAGGCGAGGCTCCGCGACGGATACTCAGAGGTCCTGGAGAGGCGCTAGGGCTCTGCGTTGCGCCTTTCGAAGAGGGAGTCCGAGAGTTTCGGGGGTGCGAAGAATCAGGCATGAGTCAGAAAATGGCAGGTGGCAGGGGCGATGAGTGAGATTTGGAACGGAAGGGTCTTGGAGGTAGTTCCCTACGTCAGACGGTTCATCGGTGACCAGGTCAAGTACGTAGGCAGGAGGGTTTCAGGGGTGGACATCCTGCACCCAGCCCCGCGTCTCTCTGGGATAGCGGCGTCGCTCCCCGGCATCGCCGTCAGGTACAATTTCTTCAGGCCCAGGCAAGGCTTGGGGGTGGGCAAGACTGTGGGGGCGAGTTACCTCGCCACGCCTTTGAGGAGCCTGCGGAAGAGAAGCTACTCGTCCGCGGCTAAGAGCGCCGTGAAAGCAGTTTCACGCTCAGGCCTGCAGTTCGACATTGTCCACGCCCACTTCCTGGGGATCTGTGGACACCTGGGTGCTGCAGTAAAGACGAGTGCCGGGAAACCGCTCGTCGTGACCGCCTATGGAGGAGACGCCTACGCAACACCCTACAGGGACCAGTTCAGCATGGAGCTGGCAACGGGCATCATCTCGAAGGCGGACCGACTAATCGCAGTCAGCAGGTCAGTTTCAGAAAAGCTGGTCGAGTTGGGGGCGTCCGAAGCGTCGGTCAGGACGATTCCCAACGGGGTGGACCTCTCAACCTTCAAGCCAGGCGACAGGAAAGAGGCCAGAAACGCGCTCGGGCTCGACCAAGACAAGAAGATCCTCCTCACGGTGGCAAATCTCGTGAAGGTAAAGGGGCACGAGTATCTTCTGGAGGCGATGGCCGAGGTTCGACGGGGACGGGGCGACGTGATTCTGATTCTGGCCGGCGGAGGAGTCCTGAGGAGCAAGCTCGAAAAGAAGGCCGCAGACCTGGGCCTGAACAAGAGCGTCGTCTTCCTGGGAGACAGGCCGCACAGCGAGATTCCGAAGTGGGTTAGCGCCTGCGACCTTTTCGTTCTTCCGAGCCTCAACGAAGGGCTTCCGACGGTCCTAGCCGAAGTGATGGCCTGCGGCAGGCCGATAGTGGCGACAAGGGTCGGAGGGATTCCGGAGGTCGTGACCGGGGACGGGCTCGGGTTGCTCGTCGAGAAGGGGGACAGCCGGGCCCTTGCCTCCGCGATAGTCGGGGGCTTGGAGAAGGCCTGGGACCAGAACCTGATGCTCGAAGCCGCCAGCAGGTACGGGTGGGACTCGATTGCCGGCAGAATCGTTAAAGTCTACCAAGAGCTGTCGTAAACGGTCTGGCGCCCCGGGTGCTCATCGACGGAATCCGTTAGTTGAGACGTCCCCATCGGACCCGCCAGCAGGTCGATGCCACGCAAAAGTTTATTCGCAATCGGGATTTCACCCAGCAAATTCATGCAGAAGGTCTGCGTAATCGGTCTGGGGTACGTGGGCCTGCCTACAGCTTGCGCATTCGCACGGTCGGGGGTGGTGACTGTCGGGGTCGACTCGAAGAGGGACATAGTTGACGGGGTGAACCGGGGGAGCAGTTACCTTGTCGAAAAGGGAGTGGCAGACGCCGTCCGAGAGGAGGTCGCAAGGGGGAGGCTGAGCGCTACTTCGGATGTTGCCAAGGCCGTTTCAGACTCCGACGCCGTCATGATCGCGGTGCAGACGCCGCACAGGGACGGGACAGTGGTCCTGGATTTCCTCGAGGCTGCATGCGAACAGGTCGCTTCTTCGCTAAGAGACGGGACCGTCGTGATAGTAGAATCCTCCGTCCCCCCTGGAACCTGCGAGAGGAGGATCCTTCCGATATTCGGGCGACACGGGAAGCGCGACGGCACAGAGTTCCACTTCGCCTACTGCCCAGAGAGGGTCTCTCCCGGGAACTCTTTGGAGGAGTTCGTCATGAACGACAGGCTCATCGGCGCGGACGACGAAAAGAGCCGCGACAGGGCCCTGACGGTCATGAAGTCGGCGGTGAAGGGGAAGCTGTTCGCCACCGACGTGATAACCGCGGAGACGACGAAGCTGGTCGAAAATGCCGCAAGGTTCGTATACATCGCGTTCGCGAACGACCTCGCCCTGATCAGCGCCAAGCTCGGGGTGGACGTCCAAGAGGTGATCAAGCTCGCAAACACTCATCCCAGGGTGAAGATCCTGAACCCCGGACCGGGGGTCGGGGGACCCTGCCTCGAGAAAGATTCGTACTTGCTTCTTAACGGGCTGGGAAAGGGTCAGAAGGAGGGCGCAACCATCAGGACGGCAGCGTCCGTCAACGGCGGGATGCTCGACGAGGTCCTGAGGCTAGCGGGTGCGGGAAAGGAGCTCAAGGAGGGGAGCAAGGTCGCGGTCCTCGGGACTTCATACAAGCCCGGGGTGGGCGACCCGAGAAACAGCCCATCTGAGCCGGTGATCAAGTCGCTCCTGAAGATGGGCTACAGGGTGAGCGCGTACGACCCCTACTGCGAGGAGGGGTTCGGCGCCAAACTTGCAGGAAGCGTCCACTCCGCCCTGGAGGGCGCTGCTTGCGCAATCCTGCTGGTGGCGCACGACAGTTTCAGGGTCCTGGACTTCGGCGACGCCGCGGGGAGGATGGCACCGGGACCTGTCATAGTCGACGCGGCTGGGATAACAAAGGCGACGGATGTGCGATCGAAATCATACAGGCTTCGGAGGCTGGGAGACGGCAGACGCCTGTCACCAGATGACGGCCGGCTCTGAAGGACGGGGTGACTGAGCGCTTGAGGACAGCGGTTGTCCTCGGGACTAGGCCCGAAATCATCAAGCTCTCTCCCGTCATCAGGGGCCTGAAGGAAGCCGGGAGCGATTTCTTCGTGCTCCACACGGGCCAGCACTACTCTCGCAACATGGACAGGGTCTTCTTCGAGAACCTCAAGCTGGACCCCCCTGCACTCAACCTGAGGGCGGGTTCGGGGAGCCACGCCGAGGAGACGGGGAAGATGCTGGTCGGGATAGAAAAGGCCCTCCTTCAGGAGAAAGCCACAGGGGTCTTGGTCGAAGGGGACACAAATACGGTCCTGGCAGGCGCGCTCGCGGCCGCGAAGCTCCACCTGAGGGTGGGGCACGTCGAGGCAGGGCTCCGCAGCGGAGACATGCGAATGCCAGAGGAAGTCAACAGGATCGTTGCAGATCACATATCTGACGCGCTCTTCGCCCCGACCGAGAACTCGAAGAAGAACCTCCTCCGCGAAGGAATCGGGACCAGCAGAATCTCCGTGACGGGGAACACGATAGTGGACGCGGTAAAGCAGAACCTCGAGATCGCGAAACGGTCCGGGGGTGAATCCCGGCCTAAGGAAAAGACAGGGTACATCCTGGCCACGATCCACAGACAGGAAAACGTGGACGACGGGAAAGTCCTTGCAGACATCGTAAAGGGGTTAGGGCTTGCCGCGGCACGTTTGGGCATGACGGTGCTGTACCCGGCCCACCCCCGCGCGAAGAAGGCGCTTCACAGATACAGAGTCAGGGTCGACCCGAAGCTGATCCAGATTACCGACCCTGTCGACTACCTCAACTTCCTTCGCTTGGAGAGCGGGGCTCGGCTGATACTCACGGATTCGGGAGGCGTACAAGAAGAGGCGTGCATACTGGGGGTGCCTTGTGTCACATTGAGAAACAACACGGAACGTCCGGAGACGATAGAAGTGGGCGCCAATGTGCTTGCTGGAACCGTTCCAAAAGTCATAGTGGCGAACGCCCGGATGATGCTTGAGAGGAAGCGGAGTTGGAGAAACCCATTTGGAGACGGGAAGGCAGGGACTAGAATAGCGAAAGCTTGGACCGCATCCTGAAAGCTGAATCGTAATCGGACGAGTCAATGGCGAAGCTGATTGAAAAATCGATGGAAACCCTGAAACACCTTTTTGCACGGGCATGATTGGTGGTCCAATGACTCCACCCGGAAATGCTACCTTGGCAAATCCAGAAATCACTACCACCAGCAAGCCAATAGGGAGAATTCAGAATGACCTCAATCGACAAAAAAACCAACAGAACCCATTGAATCCTCAAGTGGCCTACGCAAGTCGCTTGCCCAGACAAGCCGTCCTTCAAGGTGAACCGCTGGGCGTGGCTGAGACAAATCGCCTTCTCTCTGTTCTAATTGACGAGAACCTATCGCATGTTCGAAGCGGGGTTCTACGTCAACACGTTGACGGGGGATGTGCTTGAATAACTCGAAGGAGGAGGTTCAGGTGTGAATCCCGCTCCGCTGCAACGGCAAGCAGTCAGGAGGGTTCTCAACGCCGGATGCGGCGAAGACCTCTACGGCACCGACAGACTCGACCTCCACGAGACCAAAGCAACCACGAAAGTGTGCAACATGGAGCTCGGGCTTCCCTACGAAGACGCCACCTTCGACGAGATCCTCTCTCAGTGCTCCATCGAGCACATGAGGAACCCCGGGGGCCCTGATGGCGGAGTTCGCCCGCGTGATGAAGCCCGAAGGCCTGCTCACGGTGGTAACTGACAACGCTCGCTACTGGCACTTCTTCTGGGGCATTTCAGGGAAAGAGGAATACCACGGCTCCCACCCCGACGACCAGCACTTCGCCATCTACCAGCCCTACCATCTGAGAAACCACTTCGAGAGGGCGGGCTTCAAGGTGGACGGCTATGACTATGTCCCCTACGCTGGGCATGGCCAGAAGAAGATAGACTCGCTGTTGAGGCTCTTAGGACGGGAGTCCGCTCTGCCAAGGGTCAAAAAGACGTGGGGAAGGAAGGCTTGAGACAATCAATCCCTCTTGGCTTCACGCATCGGCTCGACCTTCGGCCTGACCTCAATCAGGGAAGAGTAACGGAGCCCCTCCGCCCCGTCCGAAGACCTTCTTGCTCAGCGGACTTTGCCGCGTCGTCGCCTGTGACGATGTGGTGGCGGCCCCGATAGGAAATGGAATCATGAACGACGACGGAACTCTGGCTGTGTGGCGTTGACCTTCGTTCGAGGATTCTGCGACGCCCCCACCAAGACATCTATCTTCGTTATTATTCCCTCCACCCCCTCCTCTGAGCTGACGAGAACTGCCGGCAGGACCTGGAAGAGCGATATGAGGGCATCTACCGGCGTATCCCTCCCCACCACCGCGAAGGCTGGAAGGACATGTGCTCTGACCTTCTGTTCCAATACGGCGGAAGGGTCCTCCGAAGACGCGACGAGGTCCATGATTTGGCCCTCAGAAATGGTACCAACCATCTTCCGCCGGGCCATTACGGGCATTTGTGAGATGGAATTTTTCTTCATGATTGCAACGCAACCCGAGAGCTTTTCGTCATCTTGAACTCCTATGACGGGCGAAGTCATTACATCTTGGGCCTTCTTGCCGATTGTGGCCAAGCTGGAGTTCAACACCGACGAGAGGGCCTTCAGAGTGCTGAACGTCGGGTCCACTGTGCCGGCTTCGAGCTTGGCAACGATGGACTGGCTGACGCCAGCTAGCCTAGCCAGTTCGGCTTGTGTGTGTCCGACCTGCACTCTGATCTTCTTGAGTTGTTTCGGGTCAATCAATTGAATTGACAATATTCCTCTATGAATATTCGGCTCAAGAACGTATTTAAGCCATTACTAGGCACAGCGTCGGGATGTTCCAAACGCTCCATTTGCAGGCAACCTGGGTCTTCGAATGAGCCGACGACATCTCTTCACTTCCGAGAGCGTAGCCGAGGGTCATCCTGACAAATGTGCGGACCAGATTTCTGACGCTGTACTCGATGACATACTGTCGAAAGACAAGAACGCGAGGGTAGACTGTGAAACACTCATCATGCAAGGAACGGTGATTGTGACGGGCCAAATCACGACTTCGGCGTACGTCAACATAAAGCAGATCGTGAGGGACGTCCTCCGTGATATCGGCTTCAACAACAGCAAGGACGGACTTGACTGGGAGACCTGCGGCGTGTTGGTCTCAATCGAGGAACAGTCCCCTGACATCTTGATGGGCGTCAATAGGGCCCCTGAAGAGATGGGAGCGGGAGACCAAGGAATGATGTTCGGATACGCTACGGCGGAAACTCCTCAGTTCATGCCCCTCCCTATAACACTAGCACACAGAATCGTCTCTAGGTTGGCCCAGGTCAGGAAGGAAGGAGAACTTCCATACCTCCGCCCAGACGGAAAGTCCCAAGTGACCATAGAGTACGAAGACGGCCGGCCGCTGAGGGTCGACACGGTGGTGGTCGCCGCGCAGCATCAAGAGGACGCATCCATGAAGCGCGTGGCTGACGACATTGTCAGCAAGGTGGTCAAGGAGGTCGTTCCGAAGGAGCTGATTGACACCGACACAAGATTCCTCGTCAATTCGACGGGGCGGTTCGTCATCGGAGGAACCCTCGCGGACTCGGGTCTGACGGGAAGGAAGATAATCGTCGACACCTATGGTGGGGTCGCTTCGCACGGCGGGGGATGCTTCTCTGGCAAGGACCCGACGAAGGTGGACCGTTCCGGAAGCTACATGGCGAGATACATCGCCAAGAACGTCGTCGCCGCCGGATTGGCCGGCAAGTGCCAGGTGCAAATAGCCTATGCGATAGGTGTCGCCAACCCGGTCTCGTTCATGGTCGACACTTTTGGCACCGGGAGGGTCTCGGACGAGGTCATTGCTGAGACTGCGAGACAGACCTTCGACATGCGCCCCGGCATGATAATCAAGAATCTCAACCTTCTGCGGCCATTATACAGGAAGACGGCGTGTTACGGCCACTTCGGCAGGGAAGAACCCGAGTTTACCTGGGAGCGGAAAGACATGGTCGAGCCGCTCAGGAGGGCAACTGGTCTCGCTTGAACAACCAGTCCGCCTTGACGGAGGGGATGGGTATCGGAATGCAACTAACTGGGAGGTTCGCATGGCCAAGGAGCCTCATCATTGCGGCAAGGAACTACACTCGGGAAACGACCGGAGAGAACCTCGAAGCCCTCGCTTCCGCAAGGCGGTCTGCGGCAGCGGATGTTATTGGACTTCAGTCGAAGCTGGGAGTGGATTATCTAACGGACGGAGGGGTTGGAGTCTTCGACGTTTTCGCGCCATACCTCAACAGGTTGAGAGGGGTCAAGGAGACGGGAAACATAGACAAATATCCGGGCACTCGTAACTCCTATTACCACATACCGATTGTGGATGGCAGGCTAGGCAGAGAAAATTCCATGGGGGAGGAGTATCTGCACACTTCGCAGTACCCCGAAGGAACCAGGAAGAAGGCGATCCTACCGTCTCCGGCGGCCTTCGCCCTCGCTTCAGAGAACTCCCATTACGGGAGCCTCGAAGAATTGATCTTGGATTTCTCGGAGATATTGAGAGAAGACATCTTGGACCTAGGATCGAGAGGCTACGACTACATACAGCTCAGTGATGGTTTCTTGGCAAACCAGAGGTTCAAACACAGAATCAGCAGGGGTCTGGTCAAATCGCTTCTGGATGGACTTAGGGTGGCCTTCGACGGGTTTCGAGGCAGATCGGCGTTCTATCTTCATTCGGGTGACGCGTCGGGCGTTCTTTCGGACCTCCTGCATTCAGAAGTGACAGACATCGGATTCGATTTCAATACTCCGCTCGAAAACCTTGATGGGATCACCGTAACCAAGAACATGATCTTGGGGCTTCAGAATTCAACGCGGAAGTTACCGCGAACCCTTCTGCCAAAGGAAGCAGAGGCCCTCTCTGGACGAGCGAGAGATGCAATATCGGCACTTGGGATCGGGAGTGGAGCCCAAGTCTACCTTTGCCCCAGCCAGGACTTCGACGGTCTGCAGACCTTCCCTCAAGCACTTAGCCGAATGCTCAACCTTGCAGAGGCGGTCCGTATGCTGAGGGTGCCCTCATGAACGACCCTCTACTCTGTACGATGGACATAGGGAGCGGCTCCCGCGACCCCGGCCTTACCCACCTTCTTACCAACAGAGAAATCACCCAGGGGCAGACAGCGCGCGTGAGTTCTTTCGTCAGCGCTGTCGACAACGAGATGCTTCCGGATTACTTCAGGCTGATAAGCAGCCCCTTCCCAGCGCGGTTCGAGGCAGCCGAGAATTTTCTAACGAAACTCGCGGTCCGGTTCCTCGAGAAGCTGGGCTACCACTGGGCCTTCGACCTGGAATGGCCTAGGACGGAGATGGTTGACTGGGAGAGCGCAGATGTCGGAGGGATGACGAAGTCCGAGGAGTGGCAACACTCGTACGGCTACAGGTTCTGGAAGCCGTCTGAGATTACCAGTGAAATCAGTTACGCCAATTCGGACAGACACGTCCAAGAACTTGAAAGGGTGTCGAAGTTTGCGAAAAGAGAAGTTCGCTTCCCGATTACAGACCCGCATTGCGAAATCCACGCGAACGACAACATGTACTACTACGGCAAGGCACTGGAAACGGAACAGGACGAAGCCAGCGCAGGTCTCAGGGGGGACCACGAGGCCACCCTGGAGTTCGCGAGACAGGTCACTGTCAAGAGGGTAAGGGAGTTATCGAGCCACGTGGCCTCGCAGAAGAGAGTAGCCATCCAATACGACAACTTCCTGGTCACGAGCGAGGAAAAGGAGTTCGACAAGAAGTACCTTGAGAGAGCAAGACTGGACTCCCCGTCCTACATTCAAGCTCTAAGGGAGATTACCCCGAACCTGCCGAACGTTCGCTATTTCATTCACAACTGCCTCCAGGACTACTCGCTCTATGTCCCCTACATTCTCGAGGTCCCTAACTTGGAGAAGTTTTGTTTCGAAATGGCGAGCCATGACAGTGAGAGGCTCGGGACCACAGATGAACAAAGGAAGGGACCGGGCTTCGAATCGCTCAAACAATTCAAAGAATATGGCCTGAAGGCGAATCAGTCAGTCGGCGTTGGAGTCGCTTCCACATACGAGGGTGCGAAGCCCCCTGCGCCAGAGCTCGTCAGGGACAGAATTCTCTACGCCATCAAAGTGCTCGAGGACCCATGGAAGGTACAACCTGTTTTGGACTGTGGACAGAGGAACCTTAGCCTCAAAGCCATGTACGAAATCGGACTCAACGTGCACAAGGGACGCGACCTTGCCCTGAAAGTGATTGAGAAGGAGCACGGGATTGACGTTACTCCGTTCACGACCGGAGGCGAATAGCGCTTGCACGCTCCCAAGACGACAGTCATAGGGAGTTACCCCATCGTAGCCAGCGAGGCCGAGGTGCAGCACTACGAGCTCAAGCGAACGGCGGAGCCGGGGATGGAGTCCATCTTCAGTCCCTTCCTCAAGACAGCGGAACGGGCATTCAAGGATCAGATCAGCGCGGGGATCGAAGTCCCATCCACGGGACAGACTTCATACGACTACCTCAACCTCTTCCTTGACCCTGTCAAAGTGGCGGGGGTCGCCTCTAACGGGTCAGGAAGGAAGGTCTCTGGTGACCTTAGGAGATTGGAGCCCCTGAGGCTGGAAGAGGTAAGGTACGTCTACGAATTGATTGACTCGGTCCAGCTGGACGGGAGGAAGGAGAGACTGCTTGAGCTGAAGGAGCCCATCACCGACCCATACACCCTTGCCACAGGAGTACAGAATGAAACGGGCAAGGATACCAGAGAGCTGACCTTTGACATACTGAAGAACATAGTGATCCCTGAAGCGAAGAGCATGGAGCCATATGTCGACTTCTACCAGTTCGATGCGCCTCGATATTCGACGATTTCCGCTAGGCCCGATTACCTTCGCCGGATATTCGAGGAGTTGAAAACCGAGCTCGACAAACCCATAGTGTTGCACGTTTGCGGCGATACGTCTCGGATTTTCGAAGAGTTGGTAAAGTTCCCGGTAGACATCCTCAGTCTTGACTTCACCCTGACGCCGAAGCTAATCGAGGTCGCATCAAGGATCAGCTACGACCAGACCCTCGGGGTCGGGATTGCAAAGACCGAGCCCAGGGTCGAAAGCGTGGGAGAGATGAAGGCACTACTGGAGGATGTGAGGAAGAAATTGGGCGAAGACAGGCTCCACTTCGTGCACCCTGCGTGCGGGCAGAGGAATCTGCCTCTCGGGGCGGCTTATCAAAAGGATGTGAACATAACTCTCGCGAGGGACGAGGTCTTCTACGGCGAAGGGAGGGTCCCGTCTGAATTGGCAGTGCGTGCGGAGAAGTTGAGGCCATCGGGCTATGATCCGCAGGGCAAGTTCAGGATCCTCGTGGACAGGGACTCAGGACAGATAGTAGTCACCCTCGTGGACTACGGGAACGTGCCATTACGCAGCATAAGAGGCAATTATGCAGAGAGGATCCTCCACAAGATAATCCGTGAAGGAATGTTTCAAAGCAACCAGAGCGGGACGATGCACCTAGTTTACGTTGCACTCGAGCTCGCAAAAGCCGAAGCTGCGTTGCACAACGCCATACAATACAGACAGGACCAGCCGTTAATCCTCTGAGTGGCGGTGGCGTGCACTTTGGTCATGCTCAGCACCCTCTTGGAGAACTCTGACTTTGTGCAAACGATTGAATTGTGGCCTCCAAGCTTCAACTTTGAAGGATCCGCGCTTTCAATCAAGAGCCAGTTCGAATGGCTCTCCGAAAGGATGGAAATCCTCGGGAGGTACTTCGATGCATTCCATGTGGCCGACCTCAAGAACCTGAAAAGGAGGTACCTGGACCCTGTGATGACCTCAGTCTACATCAAGGGGAAGTATCCTTGGCTGGAGGTAGTTCCCACCATCTCAGCGAGGGACAGGAATAGGAAGACCCTATATGGCGCGATAGCATCAGCCTTGCATTCCGGGATAGAGAACTTGATCGCGGTCTGGGGCGACAGGTTCTCGACGGGGGAATCCGCGTATTCGGGCAACGTATATGACATCAGCGGAGTCTCGCAGCTTGTCGAAATCGCCAGAGAAGTCCAGCGGATGACCACGACGCGAGACCTCTGTGTGCTTACCCCGATTGACCTCACGAGAGCTCGAGATGAGAAATACTTGGCCCTGGCAAGAGGACGAGAGAAGTCGTCCTCAGATGTCTTCGTCTCGCAGGTCTTTCTGGGAGAACCCGAGAGGTACCTAGAGATGATCGACAGGGTGAGAGCCGACGGAATCAGGTCTCCCATCCTCCACAACGTATTCCCATTACTGGGCTACGAAGACGCGCTTGATATTTCGGTTCACTTTCGGGGATGCAGATGGCCAAGGATTTCAGGGAGACCCTCTACGACAACAGAGGGAAGGTAGACGGAATCTACGTTTCGTCTAGAGGGGAGCCAGAATTGGCGATAAGGGTCGTCCAGTGACCCCGGGAAGGGCAACAACTTTCACCGATGGGCGATGGGCAGAGCCGCTAGGCCCGCGGCGACCAAAACGCTCTTGGTTTCGTGGGAGCGGCATCGCAACAAGAATCCCGCCCGTCCTGGGAATGGCAGGCCGCGCGCGCAGTCGTCGAGATTTGGACGGACTTCATTTGAAAATGACCCGCTTTTGCGGCGCAACGCCAATCGCGGGACACGAGAAGGGGTGCGCATGGTTCATAGCTTAAGTGGCCGCTGAGTCAACCGCTTCGCATGAAACAGGGGCGGTCCTCGGTGCCTTTGGAGGACCCACTGCCCCGCCGGGAAATTGAAACTAAGAGTGCAGGCAAGAGCCCCGACTCGCTCCGAGTGGGCGTGCGTTCCACCGGTCTTGTGGTATTCGGCGGGAAGATCTTCAGTGCATTCACGGGGCTAATCTTCATTGTGATGGTAGCAAGGTGGCTGGCTCCTTCGCAGCTGGGGCTCTGGGAGGTCGTCATCGACCTGTTCACTTTCGCCTCCTACCCTGTGGGGGTGGTAGCCTACTGGGCCATCCGGGACGTCTCGAGGGGGAAGCCGGTGGGGAAGACAGCAATGGTCATGGGGACGGCCCTGAGCGGAGTCGGACTTGTCATCTACTTCGCGTTTGCAATCCCCACCCACTCGGCGCTGGGAACTCCGCTTCTTCCGTTCCTGCTCGGAGCCCTGCTGGTCCCTCTCGGCTACTGGAGCGCGGCCACGAGCGCCATTGTGCAGGCGTACCGCCCCGCAACCGCCGGTTACACTGTGGTGGCCTCTGAGGCGGCCAAGCTGCTTGTCGCGTATCCTGCTCTCTATGTGTACAAGACGGGGATAGAAGGGGTGATGCTGGCCCTGATAGTTTCCTACTTCATCCAGTCGGCGCTGGGAACGTATTTCGTAAGGGGTGTGCTCGTCGGCCAAATTAGGGTCTCAGAGGCGAGGAGGTGGGCGAGCGCGGCGTGGCTCCCGGCGATCAGTTACCTTCCGCTCGTGGCCGGGGTCGCCGACACGTACGTGGCCTCGCTCGCGTTCGGGACCGAGATCGCGGGAATCTATCAAGCTGCGTTCACGGTGGCATCGGTGGTGGGATATTCCTCGGCCCTCGCTTTTTCGCTTTACCCGCTGATGCTCCGGGGAGGAGACGAGAGGCTCCCGGCCGTGACCATCGAGTTTTCGCTACTGTTCAGCATCCCAATGGCTGTCGGCGGGATAGTCCTTGCGTCCCCGATCCTGTTCCTTCTGGGGTCGAAGTACCTGCCGGGGAGCCTCGAGCTCGCCATCCTATCGGTGATGTTCGTCTTTGTCACGGCATCGTACATCGTCGACCAGACGCTTCTGGGAACCGAGGATGTGGACGCAGAAGGGAGCAGGGGATTCTCAAAGCTGGTCCACAGCAGCCTGCTCTTCGTCCCGTTGGTCAACATCGGGTCGGTGGCGGTGTACCTGGGGAGCATGTACGCGGTCCTCTGGTTCGCCTCCCGGGGATATCCGCAGTCCGTGCAGGTCTCCCTGTGGGCGGCCGCCCAACTGGGGACCACGCTCGTCTTCCTTGTCGTGAAGTCCATTCGCGCGAGGCGGTACGCGAGGCTCAGGCCGGGCTTGAGCGTAGCATACTATGCGACCTCGGCCGCGGTAATGGGGCTCGTCGTGTCACAGCTATCGGGCGCCTTCCTCGACAGGAGCGCCGACACCCCCGTCTATGGCCTGCAACTCTCGCTCATTGTTGGTGCCGGTGCCGTAACATACTTCGGACTGGTCTACGCCCTCGACAAGAGGTTCAGGTCGCTGGCTCGTCGCGTCCTCTGAAAGAGGCGGACAGGTCTACTGGGCGCTCCCTTCTTCTCGCCCATCTGCGACCCGGCGGGAGGGCTCGAAGGGACGTCTGGAATGTCTGCGATCGGCTCGGGGGGCGGGGTCGTCGCCATCGTGTATCCTATCCATGCGAGGATGCCGAAAAGAAGCGCGATCCCGAGGAACGCCGTGACCTCCAGCGTCGCGCCGGGGAAGTACCAGAGAAGGAGACCGTAGATGACTATCCCCAAGATGCTGCCGAGGAAGATTGCCCACCCAAGGGCTTTGTCGCTCGCCATCAGATGCCTCTGCCACCCTGAAGTCTCGATTTAACGCTTGCCCCAGTCGCGGCAACATATTCCGTGCCGCTCTGGTTGGTGCTGTTCGGGTGATGGTACGGAGCTAGGCCTTCGCGACTGCCTTCTCGACTTGTCCTTTCTGAGTGATTTCCCTGACTATGCCTGCCGCTACAGTGGAGGCCATGTCACGCAGAGCGAACCTTCCAAGTTCAGGATATTCCTTGAAGGTCTCGAGGACTATCGGTCTCAAGGGTTGGATCTTCACGATTGCAGAGTCCCCGGTCTTGATTGTCTTGGGCTTCTCCTCAGTCGGCTGGCCCGTTCTGGGGTCGATCTTCGCGACTATCTCCGATATTGTCGCCGCTACTTGGGCGGTGTGGGCGTGCAGCACCGGGGTGTATCCGGGGGCGATTGCCGTCGGATGGTAGACTACTATGATCTGCGCCTGGAACTCCTTTGCTATCGTCGCGGGGTCACTGCTAGGGCCCAGGACCGAGCCTCTTCGGAAGTCCGACTTCGACACTCCTCTGAGGTTGAACCCGATGTTGTCCCCCGCCATCGCCTCCTGCATAGCCGTGTGGTGGGTCTCGATCGACTTCACCTCTGCCGTCAGCCCTTCGGGCATAATTGATACGCTGTCTCCGACCTTGATCTTGCCTGTTTCCACCCTCCCCACCGGGACCGTTCCGACGCCCGTGATCGTGTAGACGTCCTGGACCGGAAGCCTCAGAGGCTTTTCGATGGGCTTCGGGGGCTCGACGAACTGGTCGAGTGCCTCCAGGAGAATCGGCCCCTTGTACCACGGCATGTTCGTGGACTTCTTGACCTCGTTCTCCCCCGTCCATCCGGATATCGGGATGATGTTGATCTTCGTGATGTTGTAGCCCACTGTCTTGAGCAGGTTCTCGACGTCCTGCTTCGCCTCGTTGAACCTCTGCTCGGAGTACTTCACAGTCTGGTCGTCCATCTTGTTGATGCAGACCACCAGCTGGGTGACTCCGAGGGTCCTCAGAAGGAACGCGTGCTCCCTTGCCTGTCCGCCGGGGCCGATTGCGACGTCCTCCTCACCCTTCTTCGCCGAGACGACCAGCACAGCCGCGTCGGCTTCCGAGGCGCCCGTGATCATGTTCTTGATGAAGTCCCTGTGGCCAGGCGCGTCGATGAGCGTGTAGAAGTATTTCGGCGTCTCGAACCTCTGGAATGCGAGGTCTATGGTGACTCCCCTCTCCCTTTCGTCCTTCAACTGGTCGAGGACCCAGGCGTACTTGAAGGAGTCGCCTGCCCCCGTCTTCTCCGATTCCTTTGCGAATTCCTCGATCATCCTCTGGTCGACGACTCCCAGGTCGTAGAGGAAGTGACCCATGGACGTGCTCTTGCCGTGGTCCACGTGGCCGCAAACTATCAGGTTCAGGTGGGGCTTATTCGCCATGCTAGCGCACTGATTACGAAAAACGACCTCCCCCGACCGTATATAAGCGTAGTGGGGGATGAGAGGAATTCAGGATGGAAATCTCGTCGGCCGAGTAGATTCTCTTTTGCGTGAGGGGCTGAGGCACCCTGGGCCATTTGGAAAAAAGAGAGGGGAGGTCGGTCTATGGTATCGTAGCACCGGCTTGGATGTACTGGGTGCTGAAGGATATTCCAGACGTCCCGACCAGAGCGGAGTATTCTGCGACGACGTCGAGCTTGATGCTAGAGTAGAGGATGACGAATCCTTTCATGGTGGTGATGACACCTACGCTGCCTACGGCTTTCGATATGACTGCTGTGATCTCCCTGCAATCAAGGCGCATTGCTGCGTCAGGGTCCAGCCTGGCCGCCAAGATGACGTACGGGTTAGGTACCGCATGAATGACCTGGGGGTTCGTGATCGTTGAACTTTGGGACTCAAGGGTCGCCATGACGAACTTCTTCCATATCAGGGCGTTCTGCTGGGCATAGCTGGGGTTGTGAATGTTGATGTCGGTGTTGTAGACGCCAGACACGATTCCGATGGAAGAGGCCGCGGAAGGTGCGAGGTTGCAAACGAACTTCACGGCGTACCTGTAGGGGAATTGGGTAGTCGACAATCCAGGGTTAGCTGCAATCACGGTTAGGGTGGTGGCAGCTATGAGGACGAGGGTCGCGAGAACCGCATAAAATTTTCGAGTTCGCAGGACTTGCGTACTGCTTTACCTCGCCATTGGAGTCCATGTCCGTTAGTTAAGGGTTCGCGGCATGAAGTCCCCTGTACGGATGTGTCCATAGTGGCGGGGGACCGCCCAGTCATTGCGGCAGTCAAAGGCGCGGGCGTCGAGCTGAAATCAGCTGGGGAGAAGAAAATAGTCGGCCTCATCGGCCGAGCCGGGGGGTTTTCCCCCCAATATGGCTCAGTTCGTCGATGACAGATAGCTCCAGAGGATTACCGCCACAAGCATCACCGTTGAACCGGCGAAGCCAGTGATCAGCGCTCCGGCGGCTTCCTGGCTAAGGCCAAGGCTCATGAAGAACGTGTACACAGGAGCCCTGACGAGCCATGCGAAGAAGCCTAGAGCGTACCCTAGGAGCCAGAAACCGATTAGTATGGTTTTTCTTCCCATGTCGTATCGATGCGTGATATCGGTCCCAGAATCGGTAAATGGGGTGAGGATAGTATTCCTTGATATTCGGGTTGAATACTTTACACGAATATTCCGGCCATGGACAGCGCGTAGGTCGTCACGACGCTGCTGAGCATCCCCAACAGAGCGAACACGACCCCGTCGCGGACCAGACCCCGGTCCTTCTTGTATTCGTCGCTGACGCATGCGCTCATGAGAGCGCCGAACTCGGACATAGGGTCCCGGGGCATTCCCGACAGTGAAAATACCCTCTGCAGATAATTAACGCTTGCGAACCCGGGCTCCCCAGGGGTTTTTCCCGGACGGCTTGTCAACTTTCCGCGACCAAGCCGAGCGTTATTATACCTCGCAGAAACTCACGGTTCGGCAAGGCCTACCCTTGCCATCGAGTTTTGTCGCAAAACTGAACACTGCCTCCAACGTTTTCACCTTCAGGGATTTCATACTGCTTCCAAGAAGAAGCGAGGCCGAGCCGAGAGACATAGGGCTGAAGACGAAGCTGACGAGGAACATCTCGGTCGAGCTCCCTCTGGTCTCGTCCCCGATGGACACCGTGACCGAGTGGAGGCTCGCGCTGGAAATGGCCAGGCTGGGTGGAGCGGGGGCGATTCACCGCAACATGTCTACCGACGCCCAGGTGGAACAGGTCAAGAAAGTGAAGGCATCCCGGACCGCTACAATCAGCAGGGACTCGAAGGGCAGGCCGCTGGTGGGGGCCTCGGTCTCGCCCCTCGACCCCGAGAGATGCAGGGCCCTGGACAGGGTGGCAGACTTCTTGGTGGCGGACGTCGCGCACTTCCACAATTCGAAGATAATCGGGGCGGCCAAGAAGGTCCTCCCCGACCTGAGCTCGGACTTCATTGCAGGAAACGTGGGGGCGAAAAAGGCGGTCGAGGACATAGTCGACGAGCTTCCGAGGGTCGACGGCTTCAGGGCAGGGATCGGGTCGGGCTCGATATGCATCACTTCGGAGGTCACCCGGGTCGGGGCACCGACGCTCTTCGCGGTCGCAGAAGTGGCGAGCGGGGTCGCGGACAGGGGGCTGGACTTGCCGGTGATCGCCGACGGAGGGATAAGGGGGCCCGGGGACGCGGCGCTCGCGATAGCGGCCGGGGCGTCAACGGCGATGCTAGGGTCCATGCTTGCCGGGACCGATGAGTCGCCGACAAAAGTCATCTTGAGGAACGGTAAGAAGTTCAAGACGCACAGGGGCATGGCGAGCGCAGCGGCGAGGAAGGTCAGGTTCGCAATCGACAGGTACTCCGTCCCGGCGAAGGGTCTGGACGAAGGCGTCGAGGCGTACGTCCCCTACGTCGGGAGCGCGGAGGGGGTCATCGAAAGGATGCAGAACGGGCTTCGGGCGGCGTTCGGGTATGCCGGCGCGCGGAGCCTCCGTGACATGTGGAAGGTGGCCTCGTTCGGGGTGATGACTCCCATCGGTGCAGGGGAGCTGGGGGCACATTCGCTGGAGATCAAGAAGTGATACCCACTGAACGCGAAGAGCTGAAGGGCGGGGTGGCCGTCCTCGACTTCGGGGGCCAGTACGCGCATCTCATCTGCCGGAGGGTCAGAGCGCTCGGGGTGTATTCGGCCCTGCTCCCGCACGACACGCCCGTCGGGGACCTGGAAGCGGCTCGGGTCGCCGGGGTGGTCCTTTCTGGGGGACCGGCCAGCGTCTACGCGGGGGGGGCGCCCATGCCCGACCCGGCACTGTTCGAGTCAGGGATACCCGTCCTAGGGATATGCTACGGCTACCAGTTGCTGGTCAGGGCGCACGGAGGGGACGTCCTGAAGGCGGACAAGAGGGAGTACGGGCGGTCGAGCGTCAGAGTCCTCGAGCGGGGCGGGCTCTTCAAGGGGGTCGACAAGGACGAACTCGTCTGCTGGATGAGCCACACCGACTCTGCGACCAGGATCCCGTCCACAATGCAGGTGCTGGCGTCGAGCGACAATTCCCCGTTCGCAGCGGTGAGAACCGCAGACGGGCGGCAGTTCGGCGTGCAGTTCCACCCCGAAGTCTCCCACACCGAAGGAGGCCAGGCGATGCTTTCCAATTTCGTCTTCGACGTCTGCCATGCCGAAAGGAAGTGGAGCATAGAAGGATTCCTGAAGCGATCGGTCGCCTCGCTCGCGAGCCTCGAAGGGAGGGTCCTGTGCGCGGTTTCGGGTGGTGTCGACTCATCTGTCACGGCCGCCCTGCTTCAGCGAGCGATCGGTCCCCGGCTTCACTGCGTGTTCATCGACACTGGCCTTCTGAGGTCCGGGGAGGCTGATGCGGTCAGGCAGTTCCTTTCGGAAGACCTGGGGGTGAACGTTACCTTCATCGACGCGTCGCGAAGGTTCCTCGACGCGCTCGCGGGTCTCTCAGACCCGGAGGAGAAGAGAAGGGTCGTCGGGCGCGCCTTCGCGGACGAATTCGAAGCCTTCGCCTCCGCGGAAGGTCCCTTCCAGCACCTTGCGCAGGGGACGCTCTACCCCGACGTGATCGAAAGCGGGAGGTCGACCGGGCCCGCCTCGGTCATAAAGACGCATCACAACGTAGGAGGGCTCCCCTCCGGGCTGTCGATGAAGGTCGTCGAGCCCCTCCGGGAACTCTACAAGGACGAGGTCAGGGCCCTCGGGGCTCTCCTCGGACTCCCTCAGAACGTCCTCCGGCGCCACCCGTTCCCGGGTCCAGGCCTTTCGGTAAGGGTCGTTGGGGAAGTGACGGCGGAGAAGCTGGCCGCGTGCAAGGAGGCAAGCAGGGTCGTCGAGGAGG
The DNA here is from genome assembly GCA_016200045.1 of Nitrososphaerota archaeon. Classification (GTDB taxonomy): domain Archaea; phylum Thermoproteota; class Nitrososphaeria; order Nitrososphaerales; family Gagatemarchaeaceae; genus UBA183. The sequence goes on from JACQFN010000002.1 coordinate 277,516, forward strand.
TGCTCCAGGAAGAAGGGCTCTACGGGAAGGTCTGGCAGGCCTTCGCCTACGTGGGGGACGACCGGGTCACCGGGGTCCTCGGGGACGAGAGGAGGGTCGGTCTCCAGGTCACCGTTAAGGTGGTGGAGTCGGTCGACGCGATGACCGCAGACTGGGCCAAGCTCCCGGCCGAAGTCCTGGAGAAGATCTCCAGCAGGATCACGAACGAAGTTGAGGGGGTGGTGAGCGTCGCCTACGCCATATCGTCGAAGCCGCCCGCCACGATCGAGCCGCAGTGAGATGCCCATGATCGGGCCGAGGACGAACCTTGCGGAGCTCCACGTGCACCTCGGGGGATCGGTCGACCCTGCAGTGCTGTGGGAGATCGCCCACGCGCAGGGGATCAGGCTCCCCACCAAGAACTACTGGAAGTTCGTGGACCTGGTCACGGTGACCCCGAGGAGAGTGAAGTCCTTCCGCGAATACCTGGACCTGTTCAGGTGGACCGAGCTCATACAGTCGAGCCCGACCGCGGTGGAACGCTCCGTGTACCAGACCATAGCGGGTGCCTACAGGAAGAACAACATCACCCTGCTGGAGCTCCGGTTCAACCCGATGAAGAGGAACAGGGGCGGGGAACAAGACCTCGACCATATCATGATGGCGGCCGCGAGGGGGCTGGACAGGGCCGAGCTCGAGTACCCGGTCAAGACGGGACTCATCGTCTGCCTCGACAGGGGGTTCGCCTACGGATTGAACGAAATCCTAGTGGAGAAGGCCATCCGGTACGCACGGCGCGGGGTCGTGGGGATCGACATGGCGGGTCCCGACAGGGCTGGGTTCAGGTATGAGAGGTATTCGCAGCTGTTTAGGCGGGCGAGGAGGGAGGGCCTTGGGCTCACTGTCCACGCGGGGGAGGACGAGGGGCCCGAATCGGTCAGGGATGTCGTCGAGCACCTGGAACCGGACAGGATCGGGCACGGGGTCAGGGGAGCGGAGGACGAGAAGATGCTCGACCTAGTCGCGGACAGGGGAGTGGTCCTCGAGGTCTGCCCCACGTCGAACCTCAACACCAGGGTCCTGAAGGGGAAGTCAGACCTGGGGAGGGTGTTCAGGGCGCTGAAGTCGCACGGGGTGAAGTTCACGATAAACTCGGACGGCCCCGAGATGCTGAGGACCAACCTAAGGAACGAGATGCGGTTCCTCCTGGACAACGGGATACTTGAGGAGAGAGACCTCGCAGAGGCGAACAAGAACGCCTTCGGCGCGACGTTCCTCTGACGCAAAGGTTTGAAAGGGTACGCGCCGGGTGGGCGAGAGATGCAGGCGGTGGAGAAGCAGGTAGAGCTCGGCGAGTTCAGGGTGAACTACGCGTCCGCCGGGAACGGCGCGCCTGTCCTCATGCTTCACGGCAGCGACCACAGGGAAAGCTGGAAGGTCTGGGACCCGATGCTCGGGCTCGCGGACACGTATGGGCTGGTCATCCCCGACCTGGTCGGGTACGGGAGGTCGTCGGCGCCTCTGGAGACCCCCGACCACAGGGCGCAGGCCCAGGTCATTGGGGACCTGCTCGACAAGCTCGGGATCAAGACGGCTGACGTCGTAGGGGCAGGGTGGGGGGGGCAGGTGGGCCTCGAGCTGGCGCTACACAGGCCTGAAGCGGTCAGGTCGGTGGTGCTCATCGCGGCCGCGTATGACAAGGAGCAGCTCAGGCCTCTGCAGAAGATGAGGAAGCCGACGCTGATCGTTTACGCCGAGGACGACATGGTGACGCAGCTGAAGGCCGGCTACCTCCTCAGAGACGCGATCGGGACATCGAGGCTGGAGGTCTTGGACGCCGTAGCGAAGGACCCCTCGCATGACTTCACAATGTCGCACAAGCTTCAGAAGTTCAGGCCAGGGCAGGTCCTGCAGCTAATCAGGCTCTTCCTCTCCAAGCCACAGGAGATGGTCTCCGAGCCGCCCGAGCTGGAGAACGAACTCAAAGGGATGGCGCTGAGAAAGGAGGACGAACCTAAGGAGACAGACTCTAGCGGGACGCCATAGCGACCCGCTCCTGCTCGTTCTTCTTCTTCACGGAATGGCTGTTCGCATCCCCCTTGGCCGCGAGCATGATCTCGTCCGCGAGGACCTCTTCGACGCTCTTCGATGACGAGAACGCCGACTCCCTGACCCCTTCCGACATGAACCTCAGAGCGAGGTCTATCCTGCGGACCGGCGAGATGTCGACCGACTGGTGGTAGACGACCCCTCCGTAGCTCAGCCTCGTGGTGTCTTCGTTCGGGGACGCGTTCTCGACCGCCTTGACGAGCTGCTGGATTGGGTTCTGCCCCGTCTTCAGCTCGATTATCACGAACGCAGTCTTCACGATGTTGAGCGCGCGTTGCTTCTTTCCTCCCATCCTGCCGGTGTTCTTCGCGTACTTCTTCCCGAAGTGGCTCATCTGGTTGACGAGCCTCTCCACTATGTTCACCCTCGTCTTGCCGAACTTCTTGTGCTCGTGCCGGCCCCCTGAGTGTGGGACTAATATGGGCCTGAGGCTGATGACAGTCTGCAGACCGGGGTCCCCGATGGTGACGCCGGTGAAGTCCCATCTCCCCCAGAGGAGGAGGTTCGGATACTCGAGGGACTGCCGACTCATCTTCTCGGCTTCTCCTTCCTGCCGTAGACCAGCTCGTTGAGTGAAACCCCATTGACCTTGAAGACCTGCCAGCGGACCCCGGGGATGTCCCCCATCGCCCTCTTCATCGAGCCGCCGATTCCCTGGACAATCACTTCGTCGTGCTCGTCAACGAAGTTCAGGGAGCCGTCGCCGGGGAGGAACGCTGTGACCTGCTTTCCGTTCTTGACGATCTGCAAACGGACGCAGTTCCCGGTGAGAATCCCGTTTGCGAAGAAATTGTGGCTCGCATCGGAAATCGTGATGTCCTGTAGCCTCAGAGCTTCGGTCTTCACGACATCTACTACTTCATCCCAGACCAGGCCGGCGGGGAGGTTCTTCGTAGCCTCGTCCTTCCATTCCGCAAAGCCTTCTCCTTTGGCGGTCGTGTTGAGCAGATCTGGATTCTGGACTCCATGCCACATCCATCGGTTCACGTTAGCAGTGTTTATCCAAACATACCCTTCCCTCCTGAGCGTCTCGGCGATTTCTCGATACGAAAGCCGACTGGCCCGAAGAACTTGGGCCCTTGCATACGCCTTTACCGTCGCCTCCATTCTAGCGACCTTAAGGGACAAGAAGTGGAAAGCGTACCTGGCGAGGGCTTCCTTCCTGGGAGAATACGCATAGCCGATTCGGCCATACAGGGCCATTAGGCTCCGATGATTCGAGGCGATAGAGAGCCTGATCTTGAGCGAACGACTTCCGTCTTTGCGGATAACCGAGGGTCTGATTCTGACGTTTGAGACTTGCACCCCGAATTCGTTCAGGATTTCCTGAATGTCGTTCACCAACTCGACGCCGCTGTCGACCAGGTCCTCCCTCTTGCTCACCTCGAAGGTCGGGGACCGGAAAGTCGGACCTCTGAATCCAGGTTTCTCAAGCTCGCTCCCGAAGTAGGCGGCGAGGAACTCTTTCTTTACCCAGTTGGGACCGTTCCGCACCCATTCAGGCAATCTGTACGGCACCGAGGCCCTTGCCCCTTCGGGGACTCCCAGAGCCCTGAGAAGCGTGAACAGAGCGATTGAAGTGACTGCGACGAGGTTGTAAGATCCTGAGATGATGCGGGCCCCGGCGGCGGTATTGACCACGCTGGTAGAGGACCCTTCATACATAGGAGAGGCATGGAAACCCAGGGCCTCTACATCCGCCGCAACGATCTTCAGGTCCTCAGGTGTGCCCGAGCCGACAATCTTCCCAGCGAATCCTGTCCCTGCCTTGCCATAGCTCATGTGACCGTCCCCGTATATGTGTCCAGCTAGCCTTACCAGAGAAGGAAGCGAAGTGGAATCATACCTGAGAGGCAAGAGTCCCTTTTCCTTCAGCGTCGAGACTATCCGCTCGCCGTTGGAGTTCTTCGGGACAGACGCGAATACCTGGGCTTCTTCGAGGAAGACCTCTTTCGAAGATTCTCGCTTGAGGGGGTCGGACGGAAGTACAGCTACCTTTGCCCCCGGCCTCAGTTCCCTCGCGTCGACAATCTTGCCGTCAGAGTAGACTGGATGGTCCCCGCTCATCTTCAGCCGCCGCCCCGATTGAGTGACGATTTCGTACGAGTCAGACTTCGCAGCTTCCATTCTGTCGAGTTCGAAGGCGTCTACTAGCTTCGTGGACCCGACAGTAAAGTTGTTTGTGTCCAAGTAGGCAACAGAAGGCCACGAGTCGGCCGCAACAATCTCCCCCATGGTGACGTATGTACCGTCTGCGAGAATGACCCTTGTGTCTGGCGATACGCACTTCCGGATCGCCGAGTTCGGCTGCTTCGACTCGATCCCGACCTTCTCCAGTACGATCCCCCTGGCCTGGGGAGACCCCTCGAGCGGGTCCGACTTGTAGTCGAGCCCCAGCTTGGCCCTCTTGTACCACTTGTTCGACCAGCGGAGCTTCTGCCTCTTCATCGTAATCTGTCTGGCGGCGAATTCTCCGCGAGGGGAGTGTGGCATTCTTGGAAATCACCCTTTCCAGAGTCTATAAAACCGTTACAGCTCGCTTGTTATCTGGACGCTGGTTATGTCGAAGTAGCGTTTGAGAAGCATCCGCAGCTTCTCGGCGTGCCTCCCCCCGACGCCGAGGACAGCCCCCTTCTTCCGGGGGTCCACGATGACGACCACCGATTTTGTTCCGTCGAGCCTGTCGGAGACCCTGACCTCTTGGACGTGCTTCCCGAGTGCGTTCCTTACGAGCCCCTCGACGTCTCCCGCCTCCTCCACGACCTCGACCGGCCTCCTCACCGCCCTCTCGATCTTCTTGACGGACATCCCCTCCTTCCCGATCGCCAGGCCCATCTGCCCTTTTTGCACGATGAATATGAAGCGGTTCAGCTTCTCGTCGACGACGCAGTCTTTCGCCGTCGCCCCGGTCATTCCCTGGAACATCGACATCAGGGAGAGTTGCTCCGAAGTGAGTTTGATCTCAGCCAACTTCCGCTCACCGCTGCAGCTGCTTCACGTCCGCCTCGGTGACGGACTTCAACGCCAAGGTCGAGACCTTGTACGGCCTCCCGACGAGCCGGGCGAGCTCCGCCGATGTCATCTGGAGTTCGACCACCGAGACGTTGTTCTTCTCGGCCTCCGCCCTGAGCCTCGCGTCGATAGCCTTCGGGACCGAGCGGGTCAGCAGGAGCGCCTTGCTCCCTTTCATCGCGGCCAGACTCTCCTTAGCCCCAAGGGCTGACTTTCCACCCCTCATCCCCTCCTTGAGGATCTTTGACAGCGCCGTAGAGTCGACCAAGTTCACATCAGCTCATGTACAGGTCGATCATCCCGGTCCCGACCGGTATCGGGAGCCCGACGATGACGTTCTCTGTGACTCCTTTGAGGTCCTCAGTCTCCCCCTTTACCGCCGCTTCGGCGAGGGTGGGGACGGTGATCTCGAACGCGGCGCGCGCGAGGACGCTGCTCTTCGAGCCTGCGATCCCGTGCCTTCCTATCTGCTGGATGTACCCCTTCGACGTCATCAGGTCAGACACCAAGAAGATGTGCCTGATGTCGACTTCGAGCCCCTGCTCGTCGAGGGTGCTCATGACCTCCCTTACCAGGGTCGCGCGGGCTGCCTCGATCCCGAGGACCTGCGCCACTTCATGGACGTTATTGGTGTACACCCGCGTCGGGTCGACCCCCTGAACCGCGATGACCTTCCCGAAGTTCGAGCCCGCAGTCTGGATGAACCACTCGTCCCCTTCCTTCACCACTGTGACCCGCGTTATCCCCGGTATCCCCTTCAGCTTCATGTTCAGTATCTTGTTCCTCATCGTGAACAGGGTGGAGAGGTCGGCGTTCTCCATGTTGACGTGGATGACCTTCCCGCTCTTGTCCCTCTGCACGTTCCGCTTCCCGGTCTCCACCACCTTTGCGATTTCGTCCGCGTTCGTGTCCCTGTCGGACGTCATGTCAGGGCTGAGGTGCAGCTTGATCCCCTCCGTGGGGTCGACCTCGCTGTAGCTAACCACGTTCCCGACCTTCGTGAAGAGTATTTCCTTCGCGACTTTCACCGCCTTCTCGTTCGAAGAGGCGTACTCCTTGGTCAGGTAGATGTCCATCGAGGGGGTCGCCGGAATCTTCCTGGCGTCTACCAGTTCCATCAGCCTCGGGAGCCCGAGCGTGACGTCCCTCTCTCTCACCCCTGCGAAGTGGAACGTCCGGAGGGTCATCTGAGTGCCAGGCTCACCTATCGACTGAGCCGCGACTATCCCCGACGCCTCCCCGGGCTCTACCCTCGAGTAGTCGAGCGCGTCGTAGACCGCCTGCAGCGAGTCCTTGGCCCCCTCCTCGGTAAGGTGGGAACCGGAAAGCTTCTCACGGAGCTCTCTCGCGAGCCGCTCGTTGAGCAGGGGCTGGTACTTCTTGAGGAGCGACTCCACGGTCTCGGCATCGAGCCTCACCTTCGACTTGTTCAGGGTCTCCTCGGTCTCCAGGAGCCTGTCGAGGTTGATCGGCCTTCCGTGGTCGCTCTTGGCAGGGTCGACCCCGTCCTCGCCGTAGAGGAACTGGATGATGTGCCCGTGAGGGTCCCTGACCGTCAGGTCATACTCTACCTTCAGGTGCTCCAGGGCGTTGACGAGCCTCCTCTGCATGTAGCCGCTCTGCTGCGTCCTCACGGCGGTGTCGACGAGCCCTTCCCTTCCGCCCATGGCGTGGAAGAAGAACTCTGTCGGGGAGAGCCCGTCGCGGTAGTTGCTCCTTACGAACCCCTTTGCCTCTGGGGACGGGTCGTTCCACGGGAAGTGGCTCAGCGCCCTTCCCTTCATGCCCTTCTGGATCCTCTTTCCCCTGACGGACTGCTGGCCCAGCGCCGCGGTCATCTGGCCTACGTTGAGGCTCGACCCTCTTGCCCCGGTCCTGGCCATGATCATCCCCGAGTTCTCCGCGGGGAAGGAGCGGTCTGCGATCCTGCCGGCCTTGTCCCTCGCGCGGGCGAGCTCGTTGACGATGTAAGCTTCAAGGGAATCCTCGGGCGAGAGGCCCCTCGTCAGCTGCAGGGTCCCTGCCTTGTACTTCTTGATCAGCTCGAAGACGCTGTTGTAGGCCTCGTCCAGGGCGTCCTCGATCCCCTTCTTCGCCTCTGCCGACAGCTCCAGCTCGTTGAAGCCGTACGTGAAGCCCCTCCTGGTCAGGAAGGTCTTCAGCACGCTCAGGACGGAGTTGAGGAACTTCCGCGCCTCCTCGTTGCCGTAGTCCTTCGCGATGCGGTGCAGGAGGCTGTCCGGCTCCTCCGCCCCGATGACCGCCTTGTCTACCACCCCGGAGATCAGCTCCCCGTCCTTGATCACCACGTCGTTGGAGACCCCGGACCTCGACGACTTCGCCCACTTCGAGGTGAGGACGTAGTTCATCCCCTTCGGGAGAAATAGAGTGAATAGTTGCTTGCCGGTGTACATTGGATGGGCCCCCTTGGTGTGCGGCTCCGGGAGGTCGCCGTCGAAATTCCCGACAAGGGCGAGGTTGGAGAACTCGCCTGGGGTGAGGAGGGTCTCGTCCCTGGTCAGCATGAAAGCCCCGGTGATGAAGTCCCGGATGCCGCCTATGATGGGGCCGCCATAGCGCGGGGTGATGATTTGGTCCTGTACCTTCATCAGCATCAGGGCCTCGGAGCGGGACTCCTCGCTCTGGGGGACATGGAGGTTCATCTCGTCTCCGTCGAAGTCGGCGTTGTAAGGAGGGCAGACGGATGGATGGAGCCTGAAGGTCCTGTAGGGGAGGACGCGGACGAAGTGGGCCATCACCGACATCCTGTGAAGTGACGGCTGCCTGTTGAACAGGACGACGTCGCCGTCGGTGAGGTGCCTTTCCACTATGTATCCGTTGGCGAGCGAGTCGGCCAGGGCCTTTCTGTCGCTCGCGAAGTCAAGCCTGATCTTGACCCCGTCCGGCCTGATGACGTAGTTCGCACCTGGGTGCTCGAACGGGCCCTGGTTCACCAGGGTCTTCAGGTTCTCCAGGTTCCAAGGCGAGACCTTCTCCGGTATCGTGAGCTTCTTGGCCACTTCGAACGGGACCCCTACCTCCCCGATGTCCAGGTTGGGGTCGGGGCTGATCACTGTCCTGCTCGAAAAGTCGACCCGCTTACCCGACAGCGACCCTCTGAACCTCCCCTCCTTCCCCTTGAGCCTCTGGCTGAGGGTCTTCAGGGGCCTCCCCGAACGATGGTGGGCCTGCGGAATTCCCGAGACCTCGTTGTCGAAATATGTGGTAACGTGATAGTGGAGCAGGTCGACGAGGTCCTGGACGATCAGGTGCGGGGTCCCAGACTCCTTGCTCTCCTTCACGCGCTGGTTGACCCTGAGTATGTCGACCACCTTGTGGGTCAGGTCGTCCTCGGAGCGGATCCCCGACTCGAGGGTTATGGAGGGCCTGACCGTCAGTGGGGGGACAGGTAGGACCTGCAGGATGAACCACTCCGGACGTGCGGCTGCGTGGTTGAACCCGAGAAGCGCCAGGTCTTCGTTGTTGACTCTCTCGAGCCTCTCCCTGATGGCGACGGGTAGGAGCCTGGTCGCCCCGCCTTCTTCAGTGATCTCGTGGAAAATGGTCGGCTTCGTAAACTCGATCTGGTACTGCTGCTTCCCGCAGTGCGGGCAGAGCTTGACCTTCTTCGCCTTTGTGTAGATCTCCTTGGCGGTGGTCTCGACGATGGTCGGGGTAAAGTCCGTCTTTCCTGTGAGCTTGGTCCTGTACGCATCCAGCTCCTGCTGCGTGAGGAGTATCCTCCCGCAGGTCCTGCAGGTGCTCTGGATCAGCTTGTTGATCTCGTCGACGAAGGCGATGTGGAGGACCGGTTCTGCCAGCTCTATGTGTCCGAAGTGCCCCGGGCATCTCCCGGCTGTGCTGCCGCAGGTCCCGCACTTTTGTCCGGGCTCCAGTGTCCCCAGCCTGCTGTCCATCAGACCCCCCTGGACGGGCATCCCGTCCTCGTCGTAGGTCTCAGGCTGGGTTATCTCTGCCACGGAATATCTGCGCACTTCGCTCGGGGAGAAGACCGCAAAGTCGATCCCGCGGATCGTCTTGAGAGCCTGTTCCATCGACACTCTTCTACACCTTGTCCTTCAACTTGAGCCTCGGCGCTATGTTCAGACTCATCATCTCCTGAAGCAGGAGCTTGAACGCGTATGCGACGACCACCGTGGAAATCTTTGCCTGGTCTCCGTCGACCTTGCACGTGTACCTGCGTTGCTTGGCGTCGTAGTAGGCGATGAGCCCGCACTTCTCGCAAACATAGATCTCGGTCTTGTCCGCCTCGTCCAGGAGCCTGTCCTTCAGCACCATCGAAGCCCCGTACGCGATGAGGCAATCCCTCTCCATTTCCCCGAACCTGAGCCCTCCGCCCCTCGCTCTTCCTTCCGTGGGCTGCTTCGTCAGCATCTGTACCTGCCCTCTCGCCCTCGCGTGTATCTTGTCGGCGACCATGTGGTGGAGCTTCTGGTAGTACACGACCCCCACGAAGACGTCGGTCGCGAACTTCTTCCCGGTCTTCCCGTCGTACATGACCTCCCTCCCCGTCGCCTCGAACCCCTTCGACTTCAGGACCTTCTCCAGCTCCTCCGTGCTCTCCCCTGCGAACGCCGAGCCGTCGACCGGGGTCCCCCTAAGCGCGCCGGCCTTCCCTGCGATCGACTCGATGAACTGCCCTACCGTCATCCTCGACGGGAAGGCGTGCGGGTTGATTATCACGTCCGGGACTATTCCTTCCGCAGTGTAGGGCATGTCCTCTTGGGGGACCACCAGGCCGATGACCCCCTTCTGGCCGTGCCTTGACGCGAACTTGTCACCGATCTCGGGGACCCTCATGTCCCTGACCCTGACCTTGAACATCTTGCCCCCCTCCACGTTTTCCGTCATGAAGATGGAGTCGACAACCCCCGATTCAGACGGCCTGACCGCCACTGAGGTGTCCCTCCTATAGGGCCCCTTGATCTCGAACTCCTTGTACTCCTCCATGAACCTAGGCGGGCTGGTCTTGCCGATGACAACGTCCCCGCCCGTTACCTGCGACTCGTCGGAGACGACCCCGTCCCCTTCGAGGAGCCTGTAGAACTTCTCTCCCCTGTACCCGCGTATGTTGGATTCGGCGGCCGGGACTTCGAAGCTATCCCTCATCCCGCCCAGATACTGCTTTGATTCCCCCTCGTACAGCCTGTAGAAGAACGACCGCGCGAGGCCTCTCTCGACGCTCGACTTGTTCATTATGATGGCGTCCTCGATGTTGTACCCTTCGAACGAGAGCACTGCGACGACGCAGTTCTGCCCGAGCGGCCTCTCGTCAATCTTGAGCAGGTCGAGGGTCCTGGTCCGGACCACGGGCGCCTGCGGGCTCACGAGGAGGTGCTGCCTGACGTGCGGCGAAATTGGGTACGTGGGGGACGAGAACCCTAGGCTCTGCTTTGCCATGGCGGACTCGTACGTGTTCCTCGGGGACTGGTTGTGCTCCGGGTACGGGATGATCGAGGCGGCAATCCCGAACATCGAGGCTGCGAAAAGCTCCATGTGGGTGTTCTTGGTGGAGACGTCCTCGTTGTCCATCGCGACCAGTAGGTTCTCCTCCTCGTTGGCGTCGATCAGCTCCATGACACCCTGCTCGACGAGGTCCCTCCAGGACACCTGCCCATTTTTCACCTTCTCGATGAGGTCCGGGGTGAGCGTCGAGCGGCCTCCCTCGATCACTATGAGCGGCCTCAGGACCCTTCCTGAGCTGAGGCTGATGTACAGCCTCGGGTATGCCTTGTCGTTGACTGGGGAGACGTAGAGCACGCTCGCGCTCGGGTTGATCTGCCCCTCGCGCCTCAGTTTTCTGAAGGCCTTCGCGAGCCGCTCTCCGTCGTCCACGTAACCGATGAACCTGCCGTCCATGAATATCCTGCAACCGTCGATCTGTGTCTTGTCCTCAACGTCCCTGATCTGCTTCGCGCCGAGCTCCCAGAGCTTCTCCTCCACTTCGGTGGACGGGACGCTGACCGAGATGATTGCGGAGAGGGCGAGGTTCTTGACGAGGCCGCAGTTCACCCCTTCAGGGGTCTCGGAGGGGCAGATCCTCCCGAAGTGGGTCGCGTGGAGGTCCCTTGCCTCGAAGTTGGGCTGGCTCCTGCTCAGCGGGGACTGGACCCGCCTGAGGTGGCTGAGTGTGCTGAGGTAGTTCGTCCTGTCGAGGAGCTGAGTGACCCCGACCTTCCCGCGCCCCCAATTCCCTGTGGCTATGGCGTTGTTGAGCTTGTCCGTGATGATCCCCGTCCTGATTGCGGCCCCGACGACGTTTCCGCCCCGCTTCTGCCCGGTCCTCTCGAGCTGGTACTTCATGTCCCGGACCAGGTTCCTGAAAGCAGTCCTGTAGAGGTCGGCGAGCATCTGGCCTGCGAATTTTATCACCTTGTTGCCGTAGTGGTCCTTGTCGTCGGACTCGATCCACCCGAGCCTGAGCTCGAGGAGCTTGCACACCGCCTCCCCCATGAACATGGCCTTGTCGTACCTCTTGTCGTCGGTCTTCCCGAGATGGGGGAGGAGGCCCCAGTCGAGCATCGACTGCGCCCGCTTCACCCTGAACTCTTCGAGCATGCCGTGGGCGACCCGGTTCCCTATGTACACGAGGGAGTCCTTGTCGGTCGGCGCCTCGCTCGCCTTGTCAAACGATACCTCCAGCAGGTCCTGGATCTCCGCCTTCGGGGACACTGCGTCCGCTATGTCCTTGTCCGACTTTATGCCGAGGGCTCGCATGACGATGACGAAAGGAAGGTCGACGGGGCAGCTCGGGACCTTCACGTTGATCGCTCCGTCCTGCTTCAGGGTCAGCTCCATCTTCGACCTGTAGCCCACGACTGAGGAGTATACCCTCGACTTGTAGGTGGTCGACCCGGAGAGCTTCTCCGCGTCCACGAGGATCTTGTTCGGGGACAGGTCTTCCAGCCCGACTATCACCCTCTCGGCCCCGTTGATTATGAAATATCCGCCCGGGTCGTTGGGGTCTTCACCCGAGTCGATGAGCTCCTCGCGCGAGCGGTTCGAGAGCTGCCAGAGCTCAGACTTCACCATCACCGGTAGGTCCCCTTGGGGAGCCCAGGGTTACGCGGCCGAACTTGATCTTGTACGGGGTGCTCACAGTTTCGACCTCGACCTCTCCGATCTCGTCGACGATATTCTGAAGCCCTCTGGAGGCGAAGTCGTTGTAGCTGTTCAGGTGCTGCCGTGCGACCCCTTCTCGTTCTAGGAGGTCCCTGAGGATGACCCAGACGTTGGACTGCTGCGCCTGCTTGTTCATTCTAGCTCTCCACCACGTACCTGTAGTATGTGCTGGAGCCAGCCGTTTCGCTCCTCCGGGTTATCCTCACGAAATCTCCGGGCCTCGCCCCTATCTCCTTCGCGATGGGGTCGGTCATGAGCATGAAAGGGAACTGTCTGGGAGTGGAATTGAACCTGCCCTGGACCTGCGCTGCTTCCTCCTTGGTCAGAAGCTCGTGCTTTGGAATCAGGAAATGAGTGCTGATCTTGAAAGGGGGGACCTCGTCCTCCTTGACCTTCTTCTTTCTGACGACCTTCTTGGTCGTCGAAGTAGACTTCGCCGGCGCTAAGCCGAGCTACCCCCATTTACAATAAACAGTAAGTCACTTGCACAATACACTGCGCAGGGCCCCGTTGAAAGGCGAAAGGTATCACATATTTAGAGATTGCTGAGAGGGGTTCTGTCAAGTCCTCGGCGGTTCAGGGGTCATCTTGTCCCTGTCAAGATTCGGCGGATGGGTCTAGTTGATTCCCTCATATTACTTTCAGAGTGGCCAACGTGCCCAGAACGGAGAAGATGCCTACGGTTAGCTGTCCCACTGTGCTAAGTCTTCTGTT
>JACQFN010000017.1 GCA_016200045.1 Nitrososphaerota archaeon
CTAACGCCCGCCGTCTCGGGCCGCCGCCCGGACGAGACCGTTCACGTTCAGGCCAAACCGCAAGCGGGCGGCGGTCACCGAGCACGGCATTGTTAGATTCCGGAGTCACATGAGGATCAGGAATGCTGCCTCTTCATCTTCGGCAAACACCTTGATTGATTCAAAATCCTTCCGGATCACTTGCTCAACTTCAGCAGTTGTACAGTTGCCCAGCCTGACCCACACTACCTTCGGAGGAAACCCGAAGACGAAGCTCCGTTGGTGAAAATCCGCATCCTTCGACACGATCATAAAACTCTGCTGCTTGGCATACTCCCAGACCGCCGGATCTTCCGCCTCCTTCAGCCCAACTTCTCGGACATGCGTTGAGTCCGGGAAGAGGTCTGCCAACCGGCGCGTTAATTTATGGGACAAATTCTGATCAAAAAGCAGTTTCACGCGGCTGGCACCATCATGAGACGACGCTCCCGGTCTGCCGCAAAGGCAATGCACGCTTTAAGGTCTTCCCGCGTGAGATCAGGAAAGTCGTCCAGAATTTCTTCTTCCGTCATGTCTGAAGCCAAGTATTCCAGTACTTCATACACTGTGATGCGTAACCCACGCACGCAGGGTTTTCCGCCCCGTTTGTTGGGATCAATGGTAATGCACTTGCGGTAGTCCATAAACTGAACAGTACGTCCACAAAACAACTTTGGTCAAGAGGCTGGAAGGAATCTAACGCTGGCCGTCTCGGGCCGCCGCCCAACCGAGACTTTTCAGAGTCATTCCAAACCCCAAGCGGGCGGCGGTCACGAGCACGGCACAGTTAGGCCGCCTCCCTCGGCTTCTCTTCCAGCTTGTTCTATTTGAGAGTCGCGCCCAACTGTTGCAGCAACCCGAGCAGGTCCTGATTAACCCAGCCTTCCGCTATCTTGCCGTCCTTCAGCCGGTAGGTTCCGGTCGCCGTCACCATCACTTGCTTTCCAGTCGGCGCAATACCCAGAAACTCCCCTTGATGGGTGCCACGAAAAGTATTGCGGATCACAACTTTGTCCCCTTCAGCTATCATATCCTCAATGGTCCAGTGGAGATCAGGGAACGCCGTGCAGAACCGGGTGACATTCTGTTTGACTCCCTCGGACCCGCGTGCCTCAATGCCTGTCGGAGGATGGCCAATACAGTCGGCGGCAACAACCTCGTCTACGGCAGCGAGGTTCTTGTTGTTCCAGACTTCCTCAATCATCCGGCGAATGATGGCTTTGTTCTCTGCTGACATCGAATTCCCCCTTTTCTTTCTAAGCGGGCTAACGCCTGCCGTCTCGGGCCGCCGCCCTGACGCTGCCTTTCAGAGTCAGTCCAAACCGCAAACGGGCGGCGGTCACGTGCACGGCGCTTGTTAGGTGGTTCTCCCCTCAGAGCCTTTCATTACCCCGGCAGCAACTGTGCGGCCCAGCTTCTACCGTAACTCCTTGTCACTTTCGCTCGATCAGTTCAATAATGTTCCCCTCCGGGTCTTTGATCATAGCGACTCGTGTATCTGGGCGGACTTGGGTCTCGGGTACGAGGAACACTACGCCGTTCTCTTTGAGCGTCGCGCAGACGCTACTGATATTCTGGATCTCAAAGCCCATGAGGGTCCGATACCGCACCCCCGGTTCCTGCTTGAACCCCAGCGGGTCGGCCGGCGGTATGCTCTTGGCGTCGAGGAGCTTTACATCACTGCTCCCGTAGCGTAGACGATAGAACTTCCCGAACGGCGTCGACACTTCTTCGACTTTTTGCAATCCAAGCAGCCCTTCATAAAAATCGAGACTTCGCTTGATATCTTCGGTCAGGAGCCCAACATCTGCCGAATCTTTAGCGGGTTTGAGGCCCATTGCGTTGTTTCCTTTCCCCATTCGTTCTAAACCAGATTGTGAAATTGACTAAAGGCTTTTCTTTACCACCTAACGCCCCGCCTCAGCCGCCGTGGCCCAACCGGGACTCCTCACGTTCAGCCGAAACCGCAAGCGGGCCACGGTCAGGCTGGAGGCAAGGGTTAGGCCATCGGCCTAGATTGGAAACCGTTTCCACCGCCCACGTCCGGCAGTGGTGTCAGCAACACCTGGGGCCTTCGGTACAGGCACAACGACAACACGCCTTCCGCCAGCTCAAGCCAGAGGAAGAAAAAACGGTCCACCTTCAACAGGCGGCTTGAGGCTTCTGTTCACCAGGTCAGGGAGAACCTCTGTTGGCTACCTAGCCCACAGTTTGTGAGAGTCTTCTAAAAGTAAAAGAACCACCTAAGACCATGGGCCTTCACCTTCCCAACAGCCCCCTCTTCGCGACCAACTGTTACAACTGCCAGCCCTTCAGAAAATGACGAAGCTTGATCAAATTGCGGTTTGATGACCACATTCCCTGTTTTGTCGATATAGCCCCACTTCTGGTCGACCATTACAGGGGCCAGTCCTTCGGAAAATGGCCCAGTACCATCGAATTGCGGCTCGAGAACTATCTTCCCCATTTTATCAATATAGCCAAACTTGCCACCAATCAGAACAGCAGCTAGCCCTTCAGAAAACCGCCAAGCCATATCAAATTGCGGTTTGATGACCACATTCCCTGTTTTGTCGATATAGCCCCACTTCTGGCCGATCATTACAGAGGCCAGCCCTTCGGAAAATGGGCCAGCTACATCGAACCGTTGCTCGATGACCACATTCCCTGTTTTGTCGATATAATTCCACTGGCAATCGTCCCATATACAGATGTCCTCCATAACTGCCAACCCTTCGGAAAATCCCGAAGTATCACCGTGGCTTGGCTCAATGAATACTTTCATGCTAGGAGGCTTGTCCGCCCATAGGATATAGGCCGCTTTCCCGCCTGATAACTGATCTGGCAGCCCTTGAACAAAACCATAATCATGGCGATTACTGAACTGCGGTTCGGTGACTCTCGTCCCCGTCTTGTCGATATAGCTCCATTCGTCGATTCCAGGCCAGTGTTTAGTCATAGTAAGTGCTAGCCCATCGGAAAATGATAGAGCAACCTCGACCTCCGGTTCAAGGATTAATGTCCCCATTTTGTCGATATAAGCCCATTTGTTATCAACCTTTACAACTGCCATTCCTTCAGAAAATGACGAAGCTTGATTAAATTGCGGTTTGATGACCACGTGCCCTGTTTTGTCAATATAACCCCACTTATTAGGACTCCACTTTTTGAAAACTGTAAAACCAGCTAGCCCTTCGGAAAAGTCAAGAGCATAATCGAATTGCAAATCGATAACTATCTTTCCCGTTTTATCAATATAGCCGAACTTACCAGACTGACTTACAGGACTTACCGTAGCCTGTCCGCCTCCCGTAGTCTCTGCTTCCGGTCTGACACTACACGAAGCGGTCAAAACCGTAAGACAGATAAAAAGCAAAATGCTACGCTTCTTCGTCATTATTAACCTCCTGGAGTGAACCCCGAAACTGAGACCACTGGTTGCTGCAAGATCGATATCCGCAATGTCCATACTTTTTCCTTAATCTACTCAATACCCTCAAGGCTTCAGCACGCCTAACGCCCGCCGTCTCGGGCCGCCGCCCAAACGCAACCTTTCACGTTCAGCAGGAACCGCAAGCGGGCGGCGGTCACGAGCACGGGATGGTTAGGTTGTCCTTCCTCTGTGACTACAACGCGGCCAAGTGAGCGGCTAATTCCTTCGGTGTTGACAACATGGGAAAGTGCCCGGTGTCCAGCGAAATCACCTGCCGGCAGGGCAGAGCCGTGTAGAGTTGCCGCTGCAACGCCAGGGAGCTGTCACGCAAACATTCCATGTACACCCGCGGTACGCGCCCAAAATTCGCCGCACTCGTGTGGAGCGGGGTCATTAGCGGTGCCGTCGCCTGCGGGACCAGTAAGACTTTGCCTAAGGCGGCATCCTCGTCAGTACAATCGCTATACACTCTTTCCTTGAGGTTCCCGTCTCGGAGGGTCAAGTAGCTTTGGTCTGCCGCCAGCACGAAGTTGTCCTGCACCGCCGCCGTGTCTCGCTGCAAGAGTTGAAACATTGCTTCCCCATCCTGCGGCAGCAGCGCCGCCACATACACCAACGTCTTGATTTTGTCCGGGCGCTGTTCAGCTACCTGTGTGATGATCCCACCCCCCATACTGTGGCCCACCAAGATCACCGGCTCCTGTTGGGCATCTAGGACCTGGCAGACGCTGTCCACGTACGCCTGAAGAGAAACGGCAGCAATTGGGGTCTTATCTCTGCCGTGACTAGGCAAGTCGAGCGCCAGGACTGTGTGGCCTTGCCGTTCCAGTAAGGGCACGACCTTGTACCAACACCACCCTCCGTGTAGTGCCCCGTGAATTAGAACGAATGTGCTCATGAAATCCTCCCTTTTTGGACTACAACCTAACGCTGGAAATAACGCGCCACCGAAGGTGGTCGCTGTTGATTGATGGGTTAGGCGGCTCATGATGAAACGGAAGGAGATAAGACTGTGAACAATACAACTACAACACCGACAGGATTTTCAGTGGTGCGCCGAAACGTCGGCCATTGGGACATTTGCGTTGAGAAAGATCGTGTATTTCGTATTCGCGGTGGACCGGGCAAATATCTCGCGATGGACGGACGAGAAAGGCCGTACCCGATACGTGAGTTCAAGACGATTACCAGTTGCATGTCATTCATTTGCGACATGTTGATGTACGAACTTATCATTGCCGATGGACAAACGCCCCAAGTCATCGAGGCTTGGAATGTATGACGCCTAACGCCCTCGCGCACCGCGAGCGGCCAGACCGCAGCTCTTCGGTGTTTTCACAGACCCAACGTGGCCGCGATGCGGTGGCGCGGCTGGTTAGGCGCGTCTTCCTTGCGTGATTGTTTCCTCACTCTCGGTTCTTTGTTGAAATTCGGCGATGCCTCATCCCAGCCCACGGTGCTACTGAAGAAATCTTTTGGTCACCTCCTCTATAAGAGAATCCGAATACTTAATATAAATAAGGACAGCTACTGCACTAATTGAAGTCGGTAACAAAACACCCTTCAACAACAAAGAGTACAGCTTCTCACGCGGCCATCCCGGCGCTGTTTGGAGTCGGGAACGCCGAGCCCACCCTATGATCGTACCAATCATCATGCCCGGCGGTCCGCCCGCCAGTCCTCCAGCAATCATCGCTCCGAACGCAACGCCCATGCCTGGAATCAAGCCGGCGAATACCGCCAACACATCAAGTTTTTTCATTCCGAGAAAAAAGAGGCACATAGCTGCAGCCTGGAATGCTCGTGGTGCCACGAATGCTCCAAGGTTCTTGATCCAAGCCAAAGGAACCACTTCCGCGAGCATAGGAATCGATTGAGCAAGCCAGTACCCACAGGCGATGGCGTAAGCCCCGAATTTAGTGTTGAGATCGTGGCCTTTAGCGTCAGTGAGTCCTCTTAATTCAATCCCTGCACTTAGACTATTAAAAATATTCATTACAAGCCAGAAGACCAAGCCCAATATCGCGCCGGTTTGCAATCCGCGTAATGAATGTGCCCACACCGGCCTGAAGAGGAGCCGAGCCTCGTATCCGGATGCACCAATCTTATTGGCGATGTTGCTCCATTTTTTATTTTTTGTTGTTCCATTCTTCGATGGAGCCGGAAAATCTCGGCATGGTAGATCCCCTGAAATCGCACCGCTTAGGATTTCTGGGAATAGTTCCGAAGCAACGAATACCTCACGTACCGTACCGTCTTGTAGCTGAATTTCCCACTGTGGAGACTTTGGCTTTCCTTTTTCATTGAGGGAAGCCTGCCTATTCCCTGCAGTCGTTTGTATCTCTGTTTGAGATACGTGAGGGAGACCCGGCGGCACATCTAAACCACGTCGTTTTAACTCTGCTCTGATGAACTGTTCAACGGGCCACGCAAAATCTGCGAATCGTGCCGCAGCATCTAACAATTCGTCGTTGGTCGCACCGCGCCAAATCTTTTCAGTGTTACTCAGCTTCTCAGCATTAGCCATTGAGATCTTCTCCTCTATTCTGGATGTAAGACCAGCCAGCAGGGATGTGTGTTTTGTCCGCCTAACGCCCGCCGTCTCGGGCCGCCGCCCAAACGAGACCTTTCACGTTCAGTCCAAACCGCCAGCGGGCGGCGGTCCCGCGCACGGCGTTTGTTAGCTGGTGCTCTGGCCTTGTCACCCTTCCAGTGCCTGGAGCGCCTCC
>JACQFN010000018.1 GCA_016200045.1 Nitrososphaerota archaeon
AGTATGGAAGGAGGACGAGCCTTGTCTTCCTCCATTCCGTAGCGTTCACCCTGCTCCTTGCCGCAGGGTTAGTGCTGTCCGGGCCTATCTGAGGCTGGCCTTGACCCGACAGTGGGCCGGGCTTGTTGCCGTCAGCGTATCGATACTCGTCCTCTTGCTCGTCCCGCAGGAGTTCTTCCTGGCGGCGACGTTCGGGTCCACCCTGACGATGCTCGGAGCGTCGAGGCTTGCCGGCGGCCTCCGAACGCGGGCACGGGTCCGGGTCCGACACCTGATAATTGGGCTTGTTTCTGCCGGGGCGCTCTACGCGATCTTTTTCGCCGGCGCCTTCGCCATCAGGGAGTTCAGGCCGTTCGGCATTGACCAGGCGGCCGAGTCGGGGATCTACAGCCTGATAGCCTCCCCTTCCAACCCGCTGACACTACAGCTTGCCGCCCTCTTCGTCGACGCGGCAGGGTTCGAGTCCTACTTCAGAGGGGTAGTGCAGAAGAAGCTGGAGCCACGCCTCGGGGTCCTTGCGATACCTGCGGCCGCCCTCCTCGACGCCTCCCTTCACCTTGCCGCGTTCTACAGGTATGGAGGCGCCGCTTCGCTATGGGCGGCCACGACGTTCGTCGCGGACGCCGGCTGGGGATTGACCTTCTACTTCTCCAAAAGCACCTTCGCGAGCTTTACGAGTCATCTGACCTGGGACGTCGTGATATTCATCCTTGAACCGATAATGTAGCACTCGAAACCAATAATATCTCGAACCCGTTGGCGACGACGACGTGCATGAAGGGGTAGGCGTCGTCGGGGTCGGATACGAAGGCTTCCGGCCGGCCATCACCGACATCTCGACAAGAGAGCTCATGTTCGAGGCGGCGTCGAAGGCCTACGCTGACGCAGGGGTCGACCCCCGCAAGGAGGTCGGTTCGTTCATCTGCTGCACCGAAGACCTGTGGGAAGGATGGAGCATCACAGATGAAATGGTCCCCGACCAAGTGGGAGGGGCAAGGCGTCCGGTCTGCACGATACCCGGGGACGGAATAGTCGGGATAGGTCACGCGGTCATGCACATCAGGGCAGGGGTGGCGGAGGTCGTCGCGGTAGAAGCGCACAGCAAGGTCGCCGACGTGCTGGACAAGCGCGCGGTGGAGAATCTCGCACTGGACCCTGCGTTCCACAGGGTGGCGGGGGCAGACGCAGATGTCCTGGCAGGGCTGGAGATGAGCGCGTTCATGGAGGCGAGCGGGTTCGGGCGGGACGACATTAGCAGAGCCGTTGCTTTCGAAAAGAGGAGCGCAATGAGGAACAGCAGGGCGAGCTACGGTGGCATTTTCGGGACCAAGGAGGTGAGCGGGGCCGACGCGGTGGCGGACCCCCTGAGGAGGTTCGACAAGTCCGAGTTCGCGGAAGGCGGGGTAGTGATAGTTCTAGCGTCGGACGCATGGATAAGACGGCATCACGCCGAAGCCGTCTCTGTCGATGGGGTCGCCTGGAGGTCCTCCACCCCGTGGCAGGACGGAGGCGAGGTGTCCTTCTCCAGGTACGCCAGGGACTGCTTTGCGTCGGTGAAGAAACAGTCCGGGGGTGAGGGGTTCGGGTCGTTTGACGTGGCTGAAATAGACGACACATACTCGTACAAGCTCCTCCAGCATCTGCTGTCAATTGGGGTGGGAAACGAAGAAACGCGGGAGTACTCGACCGGGAAGCGAGGGAACCTCAACCCTAGCGGGGGTTCGCTCGGATGCGGGAACCTGATCGAAGCGAACGGCCTTCACAAGGTTTTGGAGTGCGTCTTGCAGTTGAGGGGGAAGGCCGGGGGAAACCAGGTCAAAAGAGCGAGGAGCGCGCTCTCAGTTTCGTGGAGAGGGCATCCTACAGGGTCCGGGGCGGCCATAGCGCTGTCGGAGGGAGGGAACGGAAGGTGAGGAGAGTCGCAGTGATCGGGGCAGGGATGACGAAGTTCAGGCGAAGGATGCTCGAGACCGGCAGGGAGCTGTCGTTCGAGGCGAGCCGGATGGCCATGGACTCGGCCGGGATGGAAATGAAGGACGTCGAATCGGTGGTGATGGGAACTGCCCCGGACGCGTTCGACGGGGTGCACATGAAAGGAGAGTATCTCATGGACGGCGCGGGGGGGACTAACCTTCCGTACAGCAGGGTCTACGTGGGGGGCGGGACCGGGGTATTCGTCCCGGTCGCGGGATGGTGGCACGTGGCCTCGGGGATGTTCGACACCTGCCTTGTCGTCGGGGAGGAGAAAATGTCGCCGCTGAGGCCGCACCCCCAATACGCGTTCTGGAGCATCTTCGACCACACTATCGAGAGGCCTCTCGGGGTCACCCTCCTTTGGATTTTCTCACTCGAAATGCGAAGGTACATGGCGGTCCACAAAGTCAAGGAGGAGGACATCGCACTGGTGTCGGTGAAGAACAAGGGGAACGCAATGGACCACCCTTGCGCCCAGATACCCGGCAGGATCACGGTCGATGACGTGATGAAGAGCGAACCCATCTGCCTCCCGGTGAAGAGGCTCGACGTCTCCCCGACGTCTGACGGGGCGGCCGCGGTCATGCTCGCATCGGAGGACGTGGCCAGGAAGTACACGGACGACCCGGTCTGGATAGACGGGGTTGGATGGAACGTGGACACGCAATACTGGACCAACAGAGACCTGTACTATCCGAGGTACGTCGAAGAGGCGGCGAGGATGGCTTACCGGATGGCGAAGGTCGACAACCCGAGGAAGCAGATAGACTTCGCCGAGGTATACGACCCGTTCGACTACAAGGAGCTGCACCATCTGGAGGGGGTCCTCCTGGCCGACAAGGGCGGGGCTCCGAAGCTGACCAGGGACGGGGTCACTCAGAGGGACGGGGACCTTCCGGTGAACCCATCAGGCGGTTTGCTAGGGGTAGGGAACCCGATAGCAGCGGCGGGGACCATGAAGGTCTGCGAACTCTTCTGGCAGCTCAGGGGGGAGGCCGGGAAGAGACAGGTCAAGAAAGAGGTCAATCGAGGACTCGCGCAGGCCTGGGGGGACTTGCTCCAGGTTGGAACGGTAATTACGATGAAGAGGTAGCTCCAGAAACACTGGGAACACAAATGCGACCTGGCAGGATACTATGGGAGCCCGACGAGAAAAGGAAGAGGTCCGCCAACATCACGAAATTCTCCGACTGGCTGACCAGGCGGGGGAGGCACTTCGGGGGCTACGGGGAGATGTGGGAGTGGTCGACGACCGACATCGGAGGGTTCTGGACCTCAGTGTGGGAGTACTTTGACGTGGTCTCCGAGGGGGGGCGCGGCCTGGCGCTTGGCAAAAGAGAGATGCCCGGGGCCGACTGGTTCCCTGGGGCGAGACTGAACTTCGCCCGGCACGTGTTCCGACAACGGCGCGGTGGAGAAGGGGTCGTCGCGATCAACGAGGAAGGGTCGAGGGTCGGAGTCTCGTGGAGGAAGCTCGAGGAGCAGACCGGCGCACTTGCCCGTCATCTCAAGGAAACGGGGGTGGTCAAGGGTGACACCGTCGCGGCCTACCTCCCCAACTCCGCAGAAGCGGTGGTGGGGTTCCTGGCCTGCGCCAGCATCGGTGCGGTCTGGACGGCGTGCTCTCCAGACTTCGGCGCCCAGGCGGTACTTGACAGGCTGACCCAGGCCGACCCGAAGGTTCTCCTGACCGTTGACCGCTACAGATACGGCGGCAGGACGTACGACAGAGGCGAAGAGGTCCGCAAGGTAGCGGGCGCCTTGCGAGGACTGAGGGAGGTCGTCACAATCGGAGCCCCCGCAGACGTGCCCAGCGGAAGGGGGACCGAGTGGGAGGACGCCGTTTCAGGAAATCATCGGTTGGAGTTCGAGGAAGTGCCATTCTCCCACCCTCTTTGGGTGGTCTACTCTTCTGGAACGACCGGGCTCCCGAAACCGATTGTCCACGGGCACGGGGGCATACTCCTGGAGCATCTGAAGGAGCTTTCGTTTCACAACGACCTGCGGGACGGGGACCGGTTCTTCTGGTTCACGACGACGGGGTGGATGATGTGGAACTATCTGGTAGGCGGACTCCTGCACGGGGCGACCGCAGTGCTCTTCGACGGGAGCCCTGGGTTCCCCAGCATGACGCGCCTCTGGGACATGGCTGAATCGGAAAGGCTGACATTCCTTGGGGTGAGTGCGGCGTACATCTCCGCATGCATGAAGTCTCGGACTTCGCCCGGCACGACGCATCGCCTGCGGGAGCTGAGAGGGGTGGGTTCGACCGGGTCCCCGCTGACTTCGGACGGGTTCGAGTGGGTGTACGGCAATGTGAAGGAAGACCTCTGGCTGGCTTCGCTGAGCGGAGGCACAGACGTCTGCACCGCCTTCGTGGGGGGGAACCCCACCCTCCCGGTGCGCTCGGGGGAACTGCAGTGCAGAAGCCTGGGTGCGAAGGTCGAGGCCTTCGACGAGTGGGGAAGGCCTGTGGTGGAACAGATGGGGGAACTTGTGGTCACGGAGCCGATGCCCAGCATGCCGCTCTTCCTTCTCGGGGACCCTGACGGGCTCAGGTACAGGGAGAGCTACTTCGAGAAGTTTCCCGGAGTGTGGAGGCACGGAGACTGGATAACCATCACCGACCGCGGGACGTGCGTCATCTTCGGGCGGTCCGACGCGACGATAAAGAGGTCCGGGGTAAGGATAGGCACGAGCGAGATCTACAGGTCGGTCGAGTCGATCCCCGAGGTGGCGGACAGCCTTGCAATAGACGCTGAAGCCGGTGATAGGGGAGAGATGCTGCTCTTCGTGGTGACCCGCAAGGGGGCTGACCTCGACCAGGGGCTGATAGACAGGATCAAGTCGAAGATAAGGGAAGACTTATCCCCGAGGTACGTCCCGGACCGTGTTGTCGCGATACCCTCGGTCCCCAGGACCCTTAGCGGCAAGAAGCTTGAAGTCCCGGTCAAGAGGGTCTTCATGGGCGAGGATCCCTCGAAGGCGTTCAACAGAGAGTCCCTCCAGAACCCAGACGCGGTAGACTTCCTAGTCAGCCTGGCCAGACAGATGAGAGGCGCAAAAACTTGAAAAGCGAAACGGGGAGGTCAGCAGGCAGAGCTTGAGCTCGAAGATCAAAGAATACAGGGGGACCGAAATCGGGCTCGACGAAGTGAAGGCCGGGAAGTACCTGTTCACGAACTATGACACGGTCCTCAGATACTCCTGGACCTCCGGGGTGGCGATCAGCAGGTTCCTGAGCGGCCTGAAGGAGGGCCAGCTTTGGGCGAGGAAGTGCAACAACTGCGGAAGGACGCTGATTCCGCCTCGCATGTACTGCGAGGAGTGTTACAGGCCGACTGACGAATGGGTGAGGGTGAAGGACACAGGGACGGTGAACACCTTCTCGATTAGCTATGTGAACAACGACGCCAGCAGGAGGAAGAAGCCGATCCTGGTCTCAGTGATAGACATCGACGGAGCATCTCCGGGGATGGGGATCCTGCATCTGCTCGGGGGCGTAGAGCCCAAGAAGGTCCGCGTAGGGATGAAGGTCAAGGCAGTCTGGAAGAAGAAGTCTGAGCGAGAGGGCGCTATCACGGACATCGACCACTTTGAACCCGCGTAGGGGAGGAACGGAGCTTGTCGAGGGAAGGGCGTAATCACCAAGGAAAAATTGGAACAGAAATTCAAGAAGAGGCTGAAGACTTGATATCTGATTCGAAACCGTCGAAGGAGCATCGCGAAATGTGGTGGTTCCTTGTCTTCATGCCTTTGTTTTTTCTGGGAGTGGGAGTGTATGGGGTGGCAGACTATCTCTCAGGCGAATTCCTTGCAGACCAATCTCCTCTGATTTCCGATTTGCCATACGCTCTCATGATTCCACATTTCTTGTTCCTCAACCAAGTTTGGATTGACCTTACGTGGTCTGGGTCAGAGATCAAAGAGCGAAGAGGCGAATCGAATCTGGGAGGGCTCCACAATGACCCTCTCCTTTGCGTGCAGTGAAGTTAACAGAATCCATCCAAGATTCTCCTTAAATACCAATCCGAGCTCGGGACTCTCACAAGCAAGTCTGCGTTTGACGACTCGGAAAGCGCCGCGGTTCTGATTCTCGACGGGGATACTGCTGATGGAACAACACAAGATTGAGCACCTTTGAAGAAATGCAGCTGGACCCGACGATCCTGAAAGGGATCTCGCGGATGGGATACGGGAAGCCTTTCCCCATCCAGGAGCGGTCGATAGGCCCGCTGCTCAAAGGGTCGGACGTAATCGGCCAGGCGAAGACGGGGTCGGGGAAGACCGCCGCCTTTTCGATACCGCTGCTTGAGTCTGTGGACCCCAGGGTCAGGATGGTCCAGGCCCTGGTACTAGCCCCCACTCGCGAGCTGGCAGTCCAGATCACAGCCGAAATGAGAAGGATCGGTGAGTTCACGGGGGCCAAGGTCGCGACCACTTACGGCGGCCAATCGATCAACGTCCAGAGGGAAGCGCTCGTCCACGGCGTGCACGTCGTCGTCGGGACCCCCGGGAGGGTGATCGACATGATCGAGAGGCGGTGGCTGGACCTCCGCGCGGCAAGGTTCGTGGTCCTCGACGAGGCAGACACCATGCTCGACATGGGTTTCATCGAAGACGTAGAGTTCATCCTCTCCACGACCCCTGAACACAAGCAGATGGCGCTCTTTTCTGCGACGATGCCGTTCAGGATAACGGAGCTGGCGCGCAAGTACATGAATGACCCAGTGAAGATTCTCGCAGACCCGGACGAGCCGTCCGTCGAGACCCTCGACCAATACTACGCGTCCGTCAGCCAGCAGGACAAGCTCGTGCTGCTTACCGACCTCCTGCAAAAAGAGAGGCCGTCGAGCGCGATAATATTCTGCAGGACGAAGTACGGGGCCCACAGGCTGGCAGGGGACCTCGACAGGAGGGGTTTCGATGCGGTCCCGCTGCACGGCAACTTGAGCCAGCATCAGAGAGACCATCACATGAACGTCTTCAGGAAAGGGCACGTCGACCTTTTGGTCGCCACCGACGTTGCGAGCAGGGGCATAGACATCTCTCAGGTGGCGTGGGTCGTGAACTTCGACATTCCCATGGACCCGTTGCTGTATTTCCACAGGGTAGGAAGGACCGCGAGGGCGGGGCGCGCGGGGAAGGCGATCTCGTTCGTCTCTAGGGAGGAGCATCCCGACTTCGCCAGGATATTGAAGATGACGAAGGCCCCGATTAACCCTCTGAGGCCGGAGGACCGGACTGTCGTCTTCCAACTTGCCGGGGGCGGGGGAGACCGAGGGGGGTATCGAAGAGGGCCTAGGCGCGGGCACAGGAAGTTCGGCAGGCCCGCCTGGAAAAAGTACCGGTAGCCGGCCCGAATGGGCGCCGCCTGGAATCTACAAACGATAGGGAGATAAAACGCTCCTCGGGAGGGTTCTTGATTGCCGCTCGGGGAGAGGGTCGTAAGGGTCGACGAACTCAGGGCGTGGACCGACCAGATTCCTTTCCGTTACGAGTACACGGCCGGGGTGGCGGGGGAGAAGTTCCTCCGCGGGCTTCAGCAGGGAAAGGTCCTTGCTGCGAACTGCGAGAAGTGCGGCAAGAAGTACATCCCTCCGCGGATGTACTGCGTCGACGACTTCGCCGAGATCAAGCAGTTCAGGCCTGTAAAGGGGTCAGGCCGGGTCGCCGCGTTGGCCAGAAGCTACTACGACCTCGAAGGAAACAAGAGGCATACCCCGAAAACTTTCGTTTTCATCTCCTTCGACGGGGTAGAAGGCGGGCTCATCCACTATGGAATGGGGGAAGGCCTGAAGATCGGGACTGGCGTTATCCCCAAGTTCAGGCCAGCGTCGAAGAGAAAGTGGACCGTGCTTGACATCGAAGGCTTTGTGAAGGCGTAGTCAGGCCTTCACGCGGGTGAGCCAGCCTTCGTACCGTTTCTCTTTTCCGTGGGTCGCCTTTCCGTAGAGCTTCTGAAGCTTGTCGGTGATGGACCACTCCCCGTTACCTACCTTCCTTCCATCGACCTCGCGGATCTTGGCGACCCCGACGGCCGTCCCGCTGAAAAAGAGCTCGTCTGAAGTGTACAGCTCCTCCTTGGTCGAATCATTCCTGTAGAACTTCACGTCCAAGTCTTGCGCGAATTGGATGATTGTGTCTCTTGTGATTCCCCTCAGTATACCGGAACTTGCCGGAGGGGTGCTCAAGATGCCGTCCTTCACCCTGAAGATGTTCTCCCCCGGTCCTTCTGCCACCACC
Source organism: Nitrososphaerota archaeon (assembly GCA_016200045.1). Taxonomy (GTDB): domain Archaea; phylum Thermoproteota; class Nitrososphaeria; order Nitrososphaerales; family Gagatemarchaeaceae; genus UBA183. The sequence goes on from JACQFN010000018.1 coordinate 8,221, forward strand.
CCGTGACTGTTGAGGAGTATCGCCTCGTCGTACCCGGCTGCTATGGCCTCCATCTTGGCGAGGGCGGAATTCGCGTAGTTGGCGGCACACTTCGCCTGCAGGGGAAGCGCCCTGGAATCTATCCTCACCCAGCTCGAGACCGTCGCCCTCACCCCTCTTTCGGTCGCATCCCTTCCCAGGTAGGGGCCCCACTCCCACGACGCAACTGCGACTGAGATCTTGTTCTTCAGAGGGTTCAGTCCCATCTCCCCGTATGAAGTGAAGGCTATGGGGCGGAGGTAGGACTCCGCCTTTCCGTTCAGGCGTATCTGGTCCTTGCACGCTTCTTCAATCTCTTTTCCTGTGTACCCGAGGTCCATCCTGTAGATCTTCGCGCTGTTGAGGAAGCGCTCGATGTGTTCCTTCAGCCTGAATATCGCAGGTCCTTTCGAAGTGGAAAAACACCGAATCCCCTCGAAGATGGAGTACCCGTAGTGGAGCCCGTGGGTCAGGACATGGACCTTGGCGTCGCGCCAGTCAACAAACTTCCCGTCCATCCAGATTTTCTTGAGCTCGCGCATAGCCCGAATTTGGGCCCCTAGCCCGATGCTATTTAGGGATACGGCTTGTAAAATCAACGAGCCGTTTATTATCGCCGATTGCCGACGCCGAGCCCGATGCCGCGGCCCGTGATTCTTTCTGCGTGCAGGACCCCGATAGGAAAGTTTGGCAAGAGCCTTGTTGGCGTTGGTGCACCCACGCTAGGGGGGGCCGTCATCAAGGAGGCCCTGAAGCGAGCAAAGGCCGGCGTCTCCGAGGTCGACGAAGTTCTCATGGGAAACGTCGTGTCTGCCGGATTGGGCCAGCACCCTGCCAGGCAGGCCGCGATTCACGCCGGGATACCCTATGAAGTGGGTTCGGTCACGATAAACAAGGTCTGCGGGTCGGGCCTGAAGGCAGTGATGCTCGCGGCGCAATCGATCAAGGCTGGAGACCAGGACCTGGCCGTGGCCGGAGGGATGGAGAGCATGAGCAACGCGCCTTACATCGTCAAGGGGGCGAGGTGGGGCCTGAAGTTCGGCGACGCGAGGATGCTCGACGACATGATACTCGACGGCCTCTGGGACGCGTACCACGAGTACCACATGGGGATCACGGGGGAGCTTATCGCGAAGAAGTTCAGGATAACGCGAAAGGAGGCGGACGAGTTCGCCTTCTCGAGCCACACGAAGGCTGCCAGGGCAACTGAACGAGGCCATTTTGCGGAAGAGATCGTGAAGTTCCAGGTTGAACGGGAAGGAGACGTGACGGAATTCTCGGCCGACGAATGCGTCCGAGGAGACACGACGATGGAGAAACTTGCGAAACTGAGCCCCGTCTTCAAGGCGGGGGGCGTACTCACCGCAGGCAATTCTTCGCAGCTGAGCGACGGGGCCTCAGCCCTCGTTGTCGCCTCTGAGGAGGAAGCAGACAGACTAGGCGTGAAGCCGATCGCAAGAATCGTTGCCTACGCGACTGGGGGACTGGAGCCAGCGCGCGTGATGGAGGCGCCCATCCCAACCACGAAAGCGCTCTTGAAGAGTTCGGGGATGACGGTCTCGGACATCGACATGTTCGAGCACAACGAGGCGTATTCGACTGCGTCGATCGCGGTCAGAAGGGCGCTGGGGGTGGAGGAGTCGAAGTTCAACGTGAGCGGAGGGGCCGTGGCGCTGGGGCATCCCATAGGGTGCAGCGGGGCCCGAGTCCTGACCACGCTCATCTACGGCCTAAAGAGGACGGGGAAGCATAGGGGACTCGCTACCCTCTGTCTGGGGGGAGGGAACGCGGTCTCTATGATTGTCGAGGCCTAGTCTCGCGAAGGACTCTCTTCAGGACTTTGCCGGGGAGGGACTTCGGTATTTCCGAGACGAATTCCACGCTCTTCGGGACCTTGTACTTGGCGATCTTCTCTGCGCAGAAGGCGATGACGTTCCTCTCCGAGGTCGGCTTCGCTCCTCCCTTCAGCACCACGAACGCCTTGACGGCCTCCCCGCTGAAGCTGTCGGGCATCCCGACGACCGCGGCGTCCCTGATGGACGGATGCTCGAAGAGGACCTCCTCGACGTCCCTTGGGTACACCTTCTCTCCCGCGACGTTGATCATGTCCTTTTTCCTGTCTAGAATGTAGAAGTAGCCGTCCTCGTCCATCTTGCCGATGTCCCCTGTAAGGAACCACCCGTTGTGGAACGCGGACTTCGTCTCGCCGGGCTGGTTCCAGTATCCGCTCATCACCTGCGGGCCCCTGACCACTATCTCGCCGACAGACCCGACGGGAAGGAAACTGTCGGGGTCGTCAACCCCGACGACCGCCGCATCAGTCTCGGGGAAGGGTATCCCGACCGAACCGTCCTTCACTTCTCCCGAGACTACCGGATTGCAGTGAGTCAGGGCGCTGGTCTCCGAAAGACCGTATCCCTCCACGAGCTTCCCCCCGGTGAGCTCGATGAACCTCCTCCTGGCCGCGGCGGGAAGGGCCGACCCTCCTGACACGCAGACTCTGACGGACCTGAGGTCGAACTTCGTCGCCTTCGGGTTGCTGTTGATCGCGATGTACATGGCCGGGACGCCGCAGAATATCGTCGCCTTCTGTCGCTGAACGGTCTTCATCACTTCTTCCACGTGGAACCGAGGAAGGAGGAGTATCCGGGCCCCCACATACACCGGTATCGTGAGGTTCGCCACCCCACCGTACACGTGGAAAAGGGGGAGGACCGCGAGGAATACGTCCTTCTCGCTGAGGGGGAGGAAGCTGGTCCCCCGGACGGTCATTGAATAGACGTTGAAGTGGGTGAGCATCGCCCCCTTCGAGATTCCCGTGGTTCCGCCCGTGTACTGTAGTATCGCGAGGTCGCGGAGAGGGTCGACGGCGACGGGCTCGACAGGTTTGGCCGAATCGATGAGCGCAACGAAGTCGAGGGTGTCTTTCCGGTCCTTCCTCTTGACGCCTGCCAGCCCCGAGAGGGACCGCTTGAGTCCAGGGAGGAAGTCAGTGACGCTGGTCGTGACCACGTGTCTGAGCGGCAGGTCAGGGCGGGACACTTCGAGGCTGGCGTAGAGGTCGGTCCCTCTGACGATGTCCTTGCTCGCTATGACCACATCTGACCCTGAATCGCGGAGCTGGTGTTCGAGCTCCCCGGGCTTGTAGAGCGGGTTGCAGGCGACGACGACCGCCCCCGCCTCCAGAATCCCGAAGTACGCTATGACAAACTGGGGAACATTGGGGAGGAAAATGGCGACGCGGTCTCCCTTTCTGACGCCCAGGCCCCCCAGGGCAGACGCGAACTTCGAGGCCAGGTCGTCGGTGCCCTTGTAAGAGAGCGTCCGGCCGCCGTAGCTGATGCAAGGAAAATCCGGGTGTGCCCGTGCAGAGTCGCGAAGCAGTGAATGCAGGGGCTTGTTTTCGGCAGGACCCATCGGGATGGTGGCCTGGGCCTGGACCCTCGCCCAGGGGCGTTCAATTTCCATCTGACTACCTCTTTCAGCGAATAGTCTCTTAAAGCGTATCAGTGTTCCAAGGGTCGAGGCAACTTTCGGGTTTACGCTTAAGTATCGTAGGGAAGGAAATCTGCTTCATGGCGGAGACAGGGGACCCTGCGCGTTATCTCATTCTGTGCGTCGACAGGGACGACGACCTGGGGTCAAAGGCAAGAGTCCAGACACCAGTGACGGGGAGGGAAGCCGTGTTAGCCGCAGCTACGAAGCTGGCGCTGGCCGACCCGGAGGAAGCGGACAGCAACGCGATATTCTCGGCAGTCAAGAAGTTGGACGAGCTGAAGAGGCAGGGGAAGGACTGCGAGGTCGCCGTCGTGTGCGGGGACACGGACAGAGGGTTCGAGGCGGACAGGACGGTGAGCAGAGAGGTTGAGGCGGTTCTCAAGACCGGGAGGTTCGACGGAATAGTGTTCATCTCCGACGGAGGTGACGACGAACAGGTCATCCCGGTCCTGCAAGGCCTGAGGCCCATTGTGTCGGTGCAGCGAGTCGCGGTCAAGCACAGCCAGACGGTGGAGGAGACCTACCAGGTCCTCGGGAGGTACCTCCGAGTGCTCGTCTTCGACCCACACTACTCCCGCTGGAGCCTGGGCGTCCCGGGGCTCATCCTCATCATCGCAGGTATCCTGATCATCTCACACCTTGTGTTCGAGGCGTACCTTGTAACCCTCCTCATTCTCGGGGGCGCTTTCATCATCAGGGGTTTCAGCATCGACAGGACGGTGGCCGGGCTCCTCCGCAGGGGGCCCTACGGTTACATCAGGCTGTTTTCGATGGGGATGAGCGTACTGATCATCCTCGTCGGGGCGTTCACCGGGAACGGGGTGATGCTCAGGCAGGACCCTTCCGACGTGGCGAGGGTCGCAAGCAACCCCGAGGAGCTGCTGTCCGTCGGCGCCAAGCTGGCCGGGTTCTTCATCAGCGGTAGCCTCGTCCTGGTCTGGGCAGGTGTGGGGGTCTACTCGACCGGAGCCCTCCTCTCCCACCTGGCGAGAGACAGCATCAGGTGGAGGCGGGACGGGCTCGTCTTGCTGATGCTTGCGATCTCCTACATACCTGTCCTGACCTTCTCCGAGTATCTGATTAGCGGGACGGCGGAGTCGAGCTACTCCCTGATCTCCGTAGTACTGGTGGCGCTCGCAGTCGTTTTCCTGCTGACCACCGCACTCTACCCCCGGATAAGGACAAGATCGAGCGTCGAGCCGGTGTAGGGATTGCTCGAGTCGGCGCTCAGGCTGACCGGGGTCTACAGGTTCTACGAGCGGAGGCTTCAGTCCCGGGTCGAGAAGGACGAGGTACCGGGGCATATCGGGATTATACTGGACGGGAACAGGAGGTGGGCATCGAGCATGGGGGTGTCCGAAGGAATAGGGCACGTAGAAGGTGCGAACCGGGCCGAGGAGCTCCTTGACTGGTGTCACGAGCTAAAGATAAGGACGGTGACCCTCTACGTCCTTTCGACAGAGAACCTCGACAGGACTCCGGAGGAGCTCAGGGACCTTTTCCGTCTGATCGAGGCCAGGCTCAACCGCCTCCTTACGGACGAGAGGATAGTCAGGTACCAGGTGAGGGTGAAGGCGATCGGCCAACTGGACCTGCTCCCGGACTCCATCCGCGCACTGTTGACCGCCGTAGAGCGGAAGACCGAGGGCTACCAGGAGCATTACCTGAACATCGCAGTCGCGTATGGGGGGAGGGCGGAGATAACCGACATGGTCCGCTCCGTGGCACAGGATGTCAAGGATGGAAGGCTGTCTCCCGAGGCGATAACCGAAGACACGGTGTCCAAGCGCCTTTACACCTCTTATCTGCCCAACCAGGAGCCGGACCTGATCATCAGGACCTCCGGTGAGGAGAGGATGAGCGGGTTCATGCTTTGGCAGGGCGCCTACTCGGAGCTCGTCTTCGTCGATGTTTTCTGGCCGTCTTTCAGGAAGATCGACCTTATGCGGGCGATACTCACTTACCAGAGGAGGACTCGGAGGCATGGAAAGTGAGCAACAACCGTTATAACGCATCCGAAGCCAGGTCCCTTTAGGATGAAGGTCAGCTTGGGCACTTTCAAAGACAACGGGGAGGAGCTCGTCACCTTTCTCGAACCGAGGTTGGGCACAAAGCCCTCCCTCTCAGGGGACTCTGTCGAAATCGAAGACGACTCGGTGAGGAAGGGGGTGAAGCCGAGGCACGTGAAGACCTACATCAAGAGATTCTTGTACATGAAGGGGGCCAGGAAGAACTATCGGGTCTTCGTCGCGGGGAAGGAACTGAGGATTCAGGAGATAGAGGTGGGAGAGGAGAAGGAGGAAGAAACGAAGGAGGCGCTCAAGCAAGAACCTGAAGCCACGCGGGAAGAGAAAGCCGCTGCCGAGACGAAGGAAGAGGAGCCTGCTAAGGAGGCGAAGCCCAAGAAGGCTGCGAAGAAGCCACGGGCAAAGAAGAAGGCCGCCGAAGACGCCTAAGACTCGACACTCCCTCTGCCCTTTCTAGCCTTCCTGCGCCAGGCGGTCTTGATCAAGACTCTGAGATAGTTCCTGGACTCACGAAGGGCCTTCAGGGACCTCGTGAAATCGCCGAGCGCAAACTCCTCCGAGCCTGCTTCGAGGTTTTTCAGGGCGAAGCGGAGGGCCTGCCTCTCGTCCGGGACCGAGTACATCTTGGAACTGATGAACCGGCCGGGGCTCTCCTCGTCGATCTCGACGCGAATGAAGAACACGCTCTTCTCCACCAGCAGGTAAGCGCCCCAGACGTCGTTTACTTGTCCTGACGTGAGTTCCCCAGACACGGCGGGAAGAACTTTCAGGATTTTCACTTTCGCGTTCCGGAGGTCGGACGAAGTCTCCTCTCTCCAGGCTACCACGCGTCCGATCCGCGGCTGGTGGATTTAGGCTGGGGGATTTCCACGCGACTCGGATTTTCGGCTGCTCAAACTTATATTCATCAGACCAAGGGCGGTTTCAGATTTGCCGAAGAAGGACGAGCAGAGGATCGGCGGGGCGTGTTACGTTGAACTCGAATCGCTTCTCGAGCTGGGCCGGCTTTCGTGCGCGCTGGAGCGAGCGCCTTTCCCACTGTTCGCGTTCAGGGAGGGAAGGTCGACCCGCGTGGCTGCGCAGGCCGACCTGTTCATGGGGACCCCCGTGTTCTACTACTTCGACACTTCCAAGATCGACGAGTTCCTCGCTTATCGGATAAGCGGGGAGGGTGAGGAGGTCCAGCTCGTGAACTCGGCGAACAACGCATCATACCTCTACGCCCCCGTAATCAGGATCGAGAAGATGCCGGCACAGCTCGCGGCGAAGAAGGAGTTCCCGGACAGGTTCATGTCCGTGGCCGTGGAGAACATTCCGAGCCTCGTCAAAGTAGGGGCCTACAAGACGCTGTTTGAGGAGCCTCCGCTCCCGCTCTTCGCGTTCAAGGAGGGGGAGGCCTGGGTCTTGGGTACGTTCGCCCGCATCGACGACTACGAGGAGGCGTCCATCTTCTTCTACACCCACATCCACGAGGAGCCCTCCGGTTTCCTGAGGTACTCGTACGACAAGATAACGGAGACCACTTTCGTAAAGCGGACAGACGAGCCTGGCTTCCACTACATCAAGGTCGTCAAGCTAGCTCTGCCGCACCCGCTGGTTCAGTTCTGAGCGTTCTCGACGATCCGGGCCTGAAGGAAATGCTCGGCCTCCTCGAGGGTCATCCGCGAATTGTCGTAGGAGGCCTTCTGTCTCGCCTGTTCGTATGGGAACCACCCGTACCCCTGATGCTCGAATGAAATCTTGACTCCTGCCTCTTCCGTCCTGGCGAGGAGATATACGACCTCCTTGTGCACGTTCTTCCCTTCCCGCCGGTAGAAGTACTCGACTACCCTGCGGAAGCCCGGGACGACGGAGATGTCCTTCAGGCCCGTCTCCTCTCCGACCTCCCTCAACACGGTCTGGAGCTCGCTCTCCCCTTTCTCCACGTTTCCCTTCGGAAAGTCCCAGCGACTCGCGTTCTGGAGCAGGAGATAGACCCTGCGGTCGCTCGCGGGATGTCTGAAGACCACCGCTCCGGCAGATCGCTCTTCCATGTCCTCTGAATCCCTCACACCGATTATTAGTGTTCCGCAGTCTGTCGGGATCCAGCGGGGTGGCAGGCAGTTGGCGAGGCCCCGCCCTGAAAACCGTTTTATAGTAATTTTATGGCGGTATAATTGGATTGGGCAGGATCAGGGTCGCGATGGCCGGGGTCGGAAACTGCGCGTCCGCAATCGTCCAGGGGGTCAGATACTACTCCGAGAAGGGGAGTGGCGACGGTCTGACCTACTGGAAGGTAGGGAAGTACACCCCTGAAGACATCGAGTTCGTGGCCGCGTTCGACGTTTCGGCGAAGAAGGTCGGATTGGACCTTTCTCGCGCCATCTTCCAGGCTCCGAACAACACGGCGAAGATATGCGACGTCCCAAAGATGGGGGTCGAGGTCAAGAAAGGGCCCGTCCTCGACGGCCTGGGGAAGTACCTGAAGGACGTGGTCCCCCTGGCGTCGAGGCGAGAATCAGACGTGGTGGAAGAGCTCGACAGGAGCGGAGCGGAGATGCTCGTGAACTATCTCCCGGTGGGGAGCACCAGGGCGTCTCACGCATACGCGGAGGCGGCGATCGAATCCGGGGTCGGGTTCGTGAATGCGATTCCGGTCTTCATCGCGTCGGAATCAAGATGGGCTGGTCGCTTTTCGAAGGCGAAGCTCCCGTGCGCCGGAGACGACGTCATGAGCCAGCTCGGGGCGACCGTGCTTCACAAGACCATGGTGAAACTCGCAGTGGACCGCGGGGTGAAGGTCGACGAGACCTACCAGCTCAACATCGGCGGGGACACCGACTTCCTGAACATGCTCGAGGAGACCAGGCTCAAGGACAAGCGGGAGAGCAAGACGAGCGCGGTCCGTGCCATGTCACCGTACGAGGTCCCGACCAGGATCGGGCCCAGCGACTACGTCCCGTTCCTCAAGAACGACAAGGTCTGCTACATCTGGCTCAAGGGGAAATACTTCGGCGGGGCAGTGGTGAAGGTGGACGTGAAGCTTCACGTGATCGACGCCTACGACAGCGGAGGAGTGATGGTCGACGCGATCAGGGGGACGAGGATCGCGCTTGACAGGGGTGTGCGCGGCCAGCTCACGAGCGTTTCCGCTTTCTGTTTCAAGCATCCTCCAATCCAGATGCCCTACCCGGAAGCGAAGACGGCTTTCGAGGAGTTCAGCTCTGGACGGCGGGAGAGGTAGTCTCGGCCCTGCTACGGATGTAGAAGGCCGCAGCCAGAAGGACGACGAACACGATAGCTGTGGGAATCAGGTATCTCGTGGTCACGTTCTCCCCGATTACTATGCCTCCGGTATCCACGGTCCCATCGACGACCGTCCCGCTATAGGAGAAGGAGAGTTTGGCGGAATCGAACGGTATCCCTATCCCGGAGCCTGACGCTCCCGACGCTGATGCGACAAAGGTCCCGCGAGGCTGGATCGAGTCCGTGTGCACGAGAAGAGTCCCGGACGAGGCGCTCGAGTTCTGGAACTGGGAAAGAGAGAGGCCCGACGGTATCGGAAGCGTTAGCGTCACGTCGGATATCGTCACGTTGGACGGGTTTGTGACCGTAACGATCAGGTTGAACGATGCTCCCTCAGTTGGGCTTACCGGAGACGAAGTTATCTTCGCGGACGCCGGGGTGAAGATTGTAACGTCTGGCCCGTTCCATTCCTCCACGAAGTTGTTCCCCCCGAAGAAGAACGAGGCTATGACCGGGGAGGACTGCGAGGTCCCGTACTCTTCCAGCGCCTTGACGGTGTAGACGAAGGAGACGTCTTCCCCGGTCTTCACTTCCGTCTTCGACCCGCTCAGAGTACCTGTCCCCGAGAGCCTGTCGAATGCGTCGACCGAGGTAGTCACCGACGAATTGTGCAAAGGCGATGGGCCGAAGTTCTTCGCCGTGACATTGACCTGCGCGCTCATCCCCGGGAACAACCCATTCGGGGAGAAGCTCTTCGAAAGGACAACTCCGGACGGGGCGGCGACCGCGTTGGACGATCCCGTCAGGTTGAACTTGGATGACGACCAATGGCTGGAGAGCGGAGCGATGATGTAGTTCCTCGGATTGGTCGGATTGAACTTCATGTATGTGGTCTCGGCCTTCGCCGCGCCTAACGAGGCGTACCGGAGCGAGACGGAGCCGCCCGAGCAGGAGATGCCGGTGCCTGAGCTGTTGCCGCATGGGAGTCCCTCCGGGAGATGTCCGACGGCTAGGAACGACGTACCGTTTACCGTCCCCTCGTTAACCACGGTGAAGGCGAGGGTCAGGTTGGTTCCCGCCCCGTTCTGGAGTGGTGACACGAGGGCGGCGACCGTGGTAGTGAGGAACGCCAACCTCATCGAGGAATGCGAGAAGACCAGCGGGAAGTAGTTGGTAGTGGCGTTCATGGAGACCCCGGCAAGGGTCTTGTAGGTCACGAAGTAGTCCTTCGTGCCGTTCACGACATTCATCCCTGGCGAGGTCTCCGAGATGTCGAAGGATGAGTTCCCACCTGGGATGATCCCACTGACGGAGTGGCCGTTCGCCTCAATAGAAAGCGCGGTCTGGGTCCCCACGTTCTTTACCGTGAACTTCAACGTCTGCGTTCCTCCGACCGGTGTCCCGTAACCCCTGCCGGAAGTAACGTAGGTAAGGATGAGCGGACCGGGGACTCCCAGAGAGATTTGCAGCGGGTTCAGGATTGCGTGCCCGTGGAAGGTGTCGACCCCGACCACATACCGGTACCGCACGATTGCGGGAGGAATGGTCATGTACTCAGATGCGTTCCCGGTGTATTGTAGGACGTATGTGGGGGACGTCGAGTCGCCGCCCTCGAGGTCCTGGACCGAGACCGAAGAGTTGCCGCCTACCAAGCTGAATCCCTTGCCCTGCCACCAGTTGTCATCCAGGGTGATGTCGGTGAGCGGCGAGGAGCCCGACGGGTTTGTGAGCGAAATGGAAATGGAGACGTTCTGACCGTTTGTAACGTACCCGGTGTCGACCACCCTGTGGGCCAGAAGCTGGGGCGGAGTCGAAACCGCCGTAATGTTCAGGCTGGGGACTTTGTGTCCTGGAGGAAGCGAAAGGGAGTAGCTTGCGGAGAATGGGGAGGTAGATATGGCGATGGTCGCGGCGTCTGTGGAATTGATGATTGAGTCAAGGAACTTCAGGTGAACGGTGGAAGAAGTGCTCATGGTGGAGCTTCCGATGGAAGAGTTCGAGCTCCCGAAGAGCGCTGCAATGTCCACCGCGTTGTTCGAGTTCAGGCCCTTATTGGAGATCGACCCCAGAGCCATGGACCGTGAGAACCCGGACAGTGTCCTCTGACCGCCGACGACCACCATCGGCGACAACAGTTTCAGGAAGCTGGTGGCGGATAACGAGGAGGCGAACCCCTTCGCTGACGACGGAAGCATTGTAAGCAACGTCTTAGGGACTACGGAGTTGAACGTAAGCGGGCTGTAGAACTCGAACACACCCGACCCGTTGGAGAATGATTTCAGGGAAGTCAGAAGGTAGGCATCCAGAGCAGTGGCTGCTGAAGCCGCGTCCCCGTAGGAGTTCGCACCTACCGTGAGGAACAGGCCCTCCGACGGGACGAAGGGAACGGGGACCAGGTCATAACCGTTCTCGCCGAACACCTGGAAGTCCGAAACCCAGGAGTCGGTCTTGATCGCGGTTACGTTGTAGAAGGTCACCCCGGGGATCGCCTCGAGGGCCGACAGGTGGCTGGAAGCGTTGATTCCTCCGAACGAAAGCCACCAGAGGGCGTTTGTCCCGGCGAAGTACGCGTCGAAGTGCTCTGAATAGGTGCCTGCAGCGGTGGCCTCACGCATAGGCACGGTAGCGAACAGCATCGTAGCGAGAATAAGAATTGCTAGAAGCTTGACGTGCTTCAAGTGAGTCTCGGAAGGCCGCCCCCGATGTCTATAAAACCGTTGGTTCCTTCAACTACTTCTTGCGCGTGGTTTCCTCTGCGGGATCGTCGACCCCCTTGTCGTTCAAGATGAACACTGCGTCCCTCTCCGGGTGATACGGGCTGTCAACCATTCTTGCGACCCGGTTCTTCCCTGCCTTACGAAGGTAGATCCGATAGGTGCTGGTGTGGGCGACCACGTGCCCGCCGGTCGGTCTCGAGGGGTCCCCGAAGAAGGTGTCTGGTGCCGATTGGACCTGGTTCGTTACTACGACGGCCACGTTATACACCTCCGCGATTCTGAGGAGCTGGTGCATGAACTTGTTAAGCCTCTGCTGTCTTTCGGCCAGTGTCCCCCTGCCCAGGAACTCGGCCCTGTAGTGTGCCACCGCGCTGTCAAGGACGACGAGCTTCAGCTTGTTGGGCTCGATCACCCTCCCCAGGTCTTTCACGATTAGCTCCTGGTGGGCGCTGTTGTATGCGCGTGCTACTGTGATCTTTGAGAGGACCTTGTTTGAATCCATCCCCCTGGCTTCAGCTATCTCTGCTATCCTCTCGGGTCTGAACGTTCCTTCGGTGTCGATGTACACTGCCCCGGCGTCGAGTCCGCCCTCCTCTCTCGGCAGTTGGGCCATGACGCAGAGCGTATGGCAGATTTGCGAATTGTGCATGATGGTCGGCAGATTGCCTCCAACGAAGGCGTGTTTGCTGGGGACTGAGAAGTCGTAAACGTAGCCGTCAAACCTTCCCGCCTTCACATCGGTGACAGTGTCCCAGTCGAACTTCGAAGCCTCGCTTACCGTGGTGACGGCGGACTTCAGGAGTGATATCTTGTTGGAGATCTCCTTGATCAGAGCTTGCCGGACTTCGGTGGCTCGTCTGGCCGGCACTCCTCTCCTGAGATAATTGTTGACTCCGGGCTTCGAGAGGCCGAGAGCCGGGCCAACTCTGTTGAAGGGAAAGGCGAGCGACAAGGCAAGACTGTGGAATGCGCCCGCCTCATCGATTGGGCATTCCCTTGCCGCCGAGAGATTTGCCTCAAGTCGGGTGACCTGTTCCTCGAGGAATGCCCGGGCCCTTTCCAGGACGGGCTCAGACAGCCCCTTGTCGCTGTAGGAGCTCCTTGTGAACACTTCGTAGAGGGTTCCGCCAGCATCGATTGGCCCGACCCTCCTAGTATGCCAACGGCTGCTCGTGACTCCTGTGGAATAGATCTTTCGCAAATACCTACCGAGCGGGACCCCAAACCTAGTGTTTCGGACCCGCGCCGGGGCCTCCTTAGTCACGAGTGGGAGTGTCGCCAGCTTTAGTCTGTCCTTTCCGCTCACTCGGAGCCGGTAATGGTCGCCTGTCACCACTTTCTTAATCGAGAACGAGGAGCCCATGCCAAGTCGGACGAGCAGATACGCGACGTCTTCGATGAGCCTCCTGCTGTTCGACGAGACTTCAAGACCGTGCGCCCCGACCCATCCATCGCCCTCGACATATCCCGCGATGAACTGCCTGACAATTTCCTCGCTGCCGTTGAGGATTTCGTCGGGGACGAACTTCGTGTACGAATTCGAACCGACGAGTCCCTTCAGGACTTCCTTGACCGGGGTGCGCAGGAGCACGACATAGGCTGAGCCTTTCATCCTGATCGAAGGCCTGAAACCGTACCGCCTTTCGAGGTACGCGGTGAGCCAGTCGACCAATGCCTTGTCTGAGTTCGTTATTGAGAGAGGGTTTGACGTGCCTTCTGCCACAAAGAAGCCGATGAAGAAGGCGTCATCTGGGCGGATAGCGTCATGAGCGGTGATTGAGATTCCCTTCGGGACCGCGATTGACTGACCAGCGGTCAGTGATGCGGCGTTGACCCATTCGATCCCGTTCGCTGTGATAGTCAGAAACTTGTGCATCCCCGCAGCGTCAATCGCTCTGCCTCTCTCGGTTCTGATTTCGAAGATTGTGTTTGTCCTTTCCCGGTAAACGTAATCTGCGAGTGTGGGCGTTCCATCATAGCCAATGACCTTGACCGTGGAGACCGGGACCACGAAGCCTTCCCCGAATGGAGTCTCACCGTTCATTCCTCTGTACTTCTCATAGACCTCGTCGATCCTTTGCAGATGGAACGCTTCATCGTTCGTGTAAGCAACTTTCGTGTCGCCGCTCACACACTTTCCGCTCCCGAATTCGCCGTAAAATTCCGTCATCGCCCAGGACTCGATCCCTCCTCCCAGCAGGTCGTCGAGGTTCTTCGACCCGGTTGAGACTCTGTCGATCGCCTTCCTCTTCACCAACAGATCGGCCGCGTTGATGAAGTCGGGCTCCAGCCTGTTGAGTTCGACGAGTTTCTTTCTCGCCTTGTTGTTCAGCTCCACAGCCTTTGATACGTCGATGTCCACTGCGTCGGCGATATCCATGGGACCGGCGGTGGCCAGGTCGAGTATCGTGTAGATCCCTGCATCGTGAAGTTTCTGTTTGGTTGCCGGCCCGACCCCGGGAAGGGTGTCGAGTTCGAGCTCAGCGTCAGTTTCAGGCAACAATTTCGACCGACCCTTTCCCCTAATTAAGCCTGCACTAGGGAGAGATGCGCGAAACTGTTCTAGGAAAAAGACTCGCAGACCTGATGTGCTTTAGACCTGCGATCCAGCGGGTCGTTCGCTCGACCCCGATGCCGAACCCGGCGTGCGGGGGCATTCCGTACTTCCTGAGCTCAAGATACCAAGAGAAAGCCGAGGAAGGGAGGTCCTGCGACTCGATCCTCTTCATCAGGTCTGCCTGGTCGTGGATCCTCTGTCCCCCGGTGGCAAGCTCTCCGACCCCCTCCGGGGCGATTAGGTCGGCCGAACGCGTGACCTTCGGCCGGTCTGGGTAGGTCATGTGGTAGAACGCCCTCGCAGAGAGGGGGTAGTCGGTGATGAAGAAGGGGCTCTCTTGGCTGAGGCTAATCGCGCGCTCCGCCTCGGCCCCGATGTCGTCTCCCCACTCGAAACCGAACCCCTTCTTCTCGGCAATCTCCCTCGCTTCATCATAGGTCACCCGTGGAAGCGGCAGAGAGAACTCCTTGAGCGTCCTCCCTAGGGTCCTGAGCTCCGCCTGGCGCCTCTCGAGGACCCTGCGGGTCATCGAGCTGAGGAGCCCCTCCATCACCGCCAGGTTGTCTTCCTGGTCTGCGAAAGCCTGCTCCGCCTCGATCATCCAGAATTCGGTGAGATGCTTGTTCGTCTTGGACTTCTCTGCCCTGAAGGCAGGCTGGTAGATCCAGACCTTCTGCAAGGCGGCAAGAGAGGCCTCTTCGTAGAACTGGGCACTCTGGCTGAGGTAGGCTTCCTTTCCGAAGTACTCGACCGGGAAGAGGGTCGAGCCCCCTTCTACGGCCGCCTGGACGAAGGTCGGTGCGCTGATGAGCGAGAATCCGTTGTCCCTGAAGAAGTCGAAGGCCGCCCCGATTACCTCTGCCCTCACCTTCATCGCCGCTATCGCCTTCGGGCCCCTTATGCTGAGGTGGCGCTTATCGAACAGGAATGAACGGGACTTCACGGCCGTCTTGGTTATCGGCCACGGCTCTGCCCTTGAAACTACCTCGAACTCGACGGAGGAGACCTCCTTTCCGCCTGGTGCCCTCCTGTCGTCCTTCACCGTCCCCCTTACCACAACCGCCGATTCCATCGTAACTGACTTCGCCTCCTCGAAGGAAGCTGGCTCCGTCAACCCTTTCTTGGCGGAGATTTGTATGAACCCGGTGCCGTCCCTGAGCAAGACGAAGATGAGTCCTCCGACCGTGTGCTTTCGGGCCGCCCAGCCTCTG
The DNA here is from genome assembly GCA_016200045.1 of Nitrososphaerota archaeon. GTDB lineage: Archaea > Thermoproteota > Nitrososphaeria > Nitrososphaerales > Gagatemarchaeaceae > UBA183. The sequence continues at coordinate 23,474 of JACQFN010000018.1, forward strand.
AGCTCGACGTCTGAATCGGAGTCTCCAGAGAGGACTCTGGCCGCCGTCGAGCGTTTGAAGTCCCTCCCGGTCATGCAGCGAGGTAGAAGTTCTGGTGCCTAAGAACGATGCGGTCTGCTTTAACGGTTAAAGGAGCCTTTCCACTCCTTTGACTCGGTTGACTGAAGCGACGATGGTGAAGTGGACAGGGGCCGGGAGGATCGCGGACCTCCGAAGGTCGGTCAGGAGGACCCTCGCGGCCCACGGCGCGGTTGGAAGCGTCGAAGAAGGGAGCTCGTGGCTCCTGGTCCGCGGTAGGGACCCTGTCCGGTTCGCCCATGTTCTTCAGAACCAGCCGGGGGTCGAATGGATCGCGGTCGGAGTTTCTGCCTCCTCGGCCGGCGGGCTGAAAGAAGCCGCCGGCGTCCTTGCAAGAAAGTACCTCGGACGGCGCAAGAGGTTCTCGGTCGTCGCGCAGGTGGACGACGGTTCGTCTCTTCCTTCCGACCTCTCCGCCGCGTTGGGTTTCGCCGTCCTGGACGCCGTCCACGGCGTGAGGATAGACGAGGCAGCTCCCGATGTCGTCTTCCGAGCGATTCAGGACAGAAAGTACGGAGCGGTGGGGGTCCAGATGCGCGTGGGGGAGGGCGGGATTCCGACCGGGGGTTCCAAGGCGTGGTGTCTGGTTTCGGGGGGGATGCACAGCTCTGTCGTCGCGTGGAAGGCGCTGCTGATGGGATACCGTCTCGAGATGGTCCATGCGAAGGTCGACGATGAAAGCGTAAGGGCGGTGGCAAGGCTGTATGCCGAGCTCTCGAACCGGGCCGACCCAACGGCACTGCACCTCACCGTGCTCAAGGGCGGGGACAGGTTGGGCAGCCTTGCAAGAAACTCCGCGAAAAAACGGCCGGTCTTCGGAGGTTTCCACCTAGGAGGAGGCGAGGTTCCCTCCCTTCTCGAGAGGGTCGAGCGACCGCTCTATCTCCTCACCGAGGAGGAGTTCAGAGGGACGTTCTCCGCGCTCTCGTTCAAGGATGACGCGAGGGCCGGCCAGTGGGAATCAGGGAGGGGAGCCCGGGCAGGCCGACTCGCGTTTGGGGGCAAGAGGGCTGACACAAGTCAGGTCATTGACGGGCTCAGATGACCGCGCCTTCTAGTTCTCTCAGGATCTCCTTCTTGGCATCGAAGCTCGAAGCGAAGTGGGCCAGCTTGTTCACCATCACTCTTGACCTTCCGCCAAGAAGTTCCTCAAACGAAGCCTCCACCGCCTCCGGCGTGAGAGCGTCCTGCTCGAGTCTCTTCGAAATCCCGAGCCGTTCGGCCTTCTCCGCGTTCCCTTCCTGTTCCGGCTGGTTCGGGATGGGGACGAGAAGGGAGGGCTTCCTGGCCATGATCGCCTGGCAGATGGTGCCGTGCCCCGCCCTGGAGACGACGATGTCCGCCGCGCCGAAGTAGAACTCCGGAATCGCGCACCAACCGTAGAACCACCCTCCCGCAAACCTGGATGCTTCGTGTCCAGAGGATGGCGACCCGCCGGTCACCACGATCGCGTACCGCCGGGCAAGGGATCGGCTGAATTCCAGGGCCCTCTTCACCATCGCGCTCCTTGTCCCGGGAGGACCAGAAACCTGCCAGAACACCTTTGGGCGCTTGTCCGACGCGAACTCGACCGCGGCAAGGTCAGGTTCGGCCCGGCCGGATACTCCGAGGAAGCCCACGTATTTTGTCTTGGCGACGTTGCTCCCCCAAAGGTTTCTTTCGCTGATGGTGTAGGGTGGGGGTAGGTCGGGGAGGAACACCTCTCGGCTCAGCTCCCAGAGCCTCCCCATCGCGGTCGAGGTCCCGAATGACAGGAGCCTCATGGCCGGACCATCGCCATCCCCGCTCCCGCCCAGGTTGAGCTGGTTGAGGACTGTAAAGGCAGGCACCCTGACGAGCCTTGAAGCCAGCAGGGTGGGGAGGGCCGAGTCGCTTAGGACAACCGACGGGCCGAAGCGGATGATGTTCGAACTCTCGAGCGCAACCTGACGATAGGTCCGAGATATCAGGGCGGGAGTCGATGCGAGCGTCTGCTTGACTGAGAACCCGCCGCTATCCGTGTACTTGACGTCGGCAAGAGGGAGGAGGTTGCACTTGTACCCGGACCGCCCTATCAGCCCTGCGACCTCCCCGGAACTGGAGAACTCCACCACGTCTCCCCTTTTGGTGAGCTCTGAAGCGACCTCGAGCATCCGGCTGGCATGGCCGAGGCCTGACCCGAAACAGCCGATGTACACTTTCAGTCCCAACACCGCTCAGCGGCTTACCCTTACCGCTCCCCCGCGCGGCTCAGTCTCCACGAAGACTTCGGCTTCGAACGATTCTACCGTGGTGCGCGGGTCGAGCCAAGCGTCAGGAGGGAGGCCAGCCTTCATGCATGCCTGGGCGAGGAATTCCGACTGGTTCATCCCGTGTTCCGTCGCGACCTGGGGGAAGAGGAGGCCGCTGGTCTGGCCATCGGACACCACGAGACCATCCAACCCGATTCTCACCCTAGATGGCATGTCCGACCTGGGGTCGCTCACAATGACTGACGGGGGAGTGAGCACGCTCACCTCCATGATCACCGTCCCGAGTTCCTCGGCCCTCAGAGGAGGGAACCTGGGGTCTTGCGAGGCCGCAGCAACTGCCGCTTCGCACACGGCTTCTCCGAGTTTGAGTACCGGAAGGGGAAAACCGACGCATCCTCTGAGGTTGTCCGGGCCCGATGAGGCAAGGGTGATGGTCACGAAGGCACCGCGCTTCTCCTCCATGTAGGGTGACGCAGCAGGAACGGAGACTCCCCTCCCGAGGACCCAATCCTCCACGGCAGAACGGGCGAGCTTGACCAGGGCTTCGCCTTCGGTTTCCGTCAAAGCCAGTTGATGTTCACCCCTCCTTCGATGGAAGCCGGCTTCCGAACGACCTTAACTTTTTCCAGTGGCTCCCCTTCCAGTAATGCCGGCCGCATCCCGAGCATCTGAAGAACTTCCGATGCCTCGCGAATACTCTCGGAGGTACCCTTCCGACGACTTCCGCCCTCCCTACAACCTGAAGTCCCCCGCCGCACAGCGAACAGAGAGGGACCCCCCTCGTTATCCTGAGTCCCAATGGCCCTGCCGCGAGCAAGACAGACGATAGCCTGCGGCCGTCGCTCGGCCCTCTAACGAGGACGGCGGGGATGTGCCTGGCGCGTGCGGTCTCTGCGAGAGACCTGTCTGCGGTCAGGATTACCCGCCTCTCACGTCTTGCGACCTCTATGATCCCCTGGTCACCGCCCAGCCGGTAGTAGGAGGCATCTAGGCCGAGAATCCTGAGCTTCCGGGCGAACGAACCCAACATGGCGTCCACGACGAACCTCGGATCGGCGTCTAAGTCGGGGGCGCCTGGGAAATTCTGTATGGTCAGGCCGCTATCTCGTCGTTTCAGCGTTCTTGACAACTTGGTAGAGCTTCTTTGCAGCTGGGTCCCTCTCGAAGTGCTCCCTGATGGGGGAGATTATCCTGTCCAGCGATTCCGCAACCCCCTTCTTCAGGTCAGCCGGGTGGAGCGAGCCGTCCCGGAACGCCCTTGCCAGCTCGTCGTAGGACGAAAACTCCGTGTTGCCTCCGTACTTCGCGGCCCTTTCTATCCCGAGAGATTTCGCCTTCCTGAATATGATGTAGCGACAGTACTCGATGAGTACGTTCCCCTCGAGCACCTTGGGGGGGCAGTACGCGGAGTTGATCTTGGAAAGAATCCTGTCACTGCTGTCGTGCACGAAAATCGAGGTCTCCGGTTTGCTCTTGCTCATCTTGCTGGATATCTGGCGGTCGATCTCCCCGCTCTCGTCGTACCCTTCGGGGTCCTTGTTCCCCTGGAGGCCTATCAGCATGTGATGGTGGACGGCAACCGGCTTCTTCCACTTCATCTTCTCCGCGACCTCCCTCGCGAGGATGTTCGCCCGCCTCTGGTCGAGGCCGAGCTGGCAGATGTCGACGTCGAGCCAGAAAATGTCAGCGACCTGCATCATCGGGTAGAGGAGCTGCGCGGTCTGGATGAGGTCCCTGGAGGTCCTTCCCATGATCGTGATTGCCCGCTGGGTCCTGGCGAGGGTAGAGTTCTGGGCGACAGCGATGACCTTCTTCCAGTACTCCTCGTCGGCGGCTGCTTCACTCGTCCACAGGACCTCAACCTTGCTCATGTCCACTCCTGCTGCCTTCCATACTTCGACGAAGTACTTCCCCACCTGCTGGATCATTTCAAGGTCCCCGCCCATCTTGTTGTTTACCCAGCCGAACCAGTCGGCGATCCAGAGCTTCATTCTCACACCGGCCTTTAGCAGGTCGTCAACGAGGATTGGCCTGAGCACACCGAAGGGCAGGTGCGCGAGCCCGCTCGGTTCGAACCCGTCATACGCAGTTGGATGGTCGTTCGTTTCGAGGAGGGTCCTGAGCTCTCTCTCGGTTATGATCTCCTCTCCCACGCCCTTGATGTACTGGAGCCGGTCTTCTAGGTCCACGGCTGAGGCCTCCCGCGCCCTCGGCCGATAAAACCGTTCAAGTCTGGCGTCTCTGGAGGGAAAGGGCAGCGACTGCGAGCCCGAAGGTGAAGACTGCAAGGCCCTGATGCGCTGCAACGAGAAGTGCTTCTTCCTGTCCGACAATCACCGCCCCTCCGAGGAGCACCTGGGCGAACAGCAAGATGGAAGCGGCGATGAGAGTCCGCCTAACTCCTGTGGAAGCTGCCGGGTCCCTAAGGTACAGAGCCGTGGTGACGAAAAGTAGGAGCGTAGACAGCGCAGCGAGTATCCTGTGCATGTACTCGGCTACAGGGCCCAACTCGAGCGGAGGGAAGGCACCTCCCAGGCAGCCAGGCCAGTCCCTTGGGAGTTCCGTCCCGCACTTGTCCCCGAAGCCGGCGACGGTCACGTAGGCACCGACTACTATCGCCATGAAGATAGACGCTATCGTGAGGAACAGCAGAATCTGCTTTCCCTGCAATACTTTTGGGCCGTCTCGGTTGACCTTTAAGGAGTTCTAGGGCTACCTGACCAAACCGTCAATCTTGGTCTTGAATACGGCAGACGGGACTGCTCCGATCACGATGTCCTCTACTTTCCCTTTGGCGAAAAGCATCACGGTCGGGATGCTCATTATTCCGAACTGGGCGGCCAGTTCCTGGTTGTCATCCGTGTCGATCTTCACGAACTTCACCTTTCCGTCGTACTCCTTGGAGAGTTGATCCATTATCGGGGTGATAACCCTGCAGGGTCCGCACCAGTCGGCATAGAAGTCGACCACGACCGGCTTTTCCGATTTCACTACCTCTTCCTGGAAGCTCGTTCCGCTTATCTTCTGGACTGTCTCACTCATTCACTGTCATTATCGACGGTGGAACTTCCCGCTTATATTATTGTCTCACGTTCGAGGCATGGAGCGGTTCCCCCGGCTCTCCGGGGATGACTCCTGCGCTGACGCCCATTTCCTTGAGCGGAGAAGCCTTGAGCGAACCGGTAGCAGGGTCGAACGAGACAAGGGTGGCGGCGTCGACAGATTCTCTCGCAAGCTGATCGAAGGCGAGACGCTCCGCGAATTGGGAAATCAATTCTCTCTTCGCCCGAGTCTTTGGATGCCTTGTTACGATCGCGCAGCAGTCTTTGTACTCCTCGAGCGAGACTTCGTATGTCCCGATCTTCCTGGCGAGCTGGATGACTTCCTCCTTGTCGTATGCCAGGAGGGGCCTGAGGATCGGGAGCGAGGAGCCCTCGTCGAATACCCCGAGGTTCCAGACGGTCTGGGAGGCTGCCTGGGCCAGGCAGTCCCCGGTCGAAATGGCGGAGGCGCCGAACTTCGCGGCGAGCGACTCCGCGGTCACACGCATGAAGCGTCTGAACAAGGACGGCTCCAGGTCTCCTGGGACCCCCGTAGTCGCTATCTGATACTGCGCAAACGGGACCAGGACCACCGTGCTCTTGCCAGAGTAGTCTGAGAGCCGCCTGACCTCCTTGATGACCTTGCTCTTGATGGCGTATTCCGGGGTCGGCGCGAGGTAGAAATGAAGGTAGACGGGTCTGCATCCTCGCTTCATCATGAGCCAAGCTGCAACCGGGGAGTCTATCCCCCCCGAGAATAGGTGGAGCACCCTGCCGGAGGTGCCCACGGGAAGGCCACCCGGGCCCCTTGACTTCGAGGAATAGACCATGGCCATTCCCTTCAACACGTCGACGTTGACGGCTAGATCCGGCTCCGAGAGGCTTACCGTCCTTCCCGTCCTCGACACGACGTCCCCCCCGAGCCTTGTCGCCAGTTCCTGGGAGCCGATTGGAAAGGATTTGTCGGTCCTCCGGGCGGTTATCCTGAACGTCCCTCCGGGATGAGACTCCGCGCGCGCCACAACCTCCTCCCTGATGCTGTCGTATTCGGAGGGGACGATCGAGGCACGGGCGAACCATGCCACCCCGAACACCTTGGCGATTCGTTCCTCCGCGTCTGACTCATCCCCTTCGAAATCCAAGACTAGCCTTCCTTCGCTTTCATGGACAGCGACCTTTCCTACCTGCGCCAGCGCCCTTCTCAGGTTGTATCTGAGCAGGCGCGCGAACACGGGCCTGTTCTTCCCTTTCAGCGCGATTTCCGAATAGTGCACGACATACGTTGACTTCATCTTCATTCTCCCTTCAATCGAGGGCGGTGATAAATGCTGCCCGTCCTGCGGAGTCTACACGAGGACCGAGACCATCGCGGCGATGAAGATTACGGCGAGGTAAGGGCTGGAGAACTTGAACGCCAGCCAGGCGTTGTCCTTGGTAGGAGACCTGAGAAGCTTGATGTTGGTCAAGAGAAGCGCACCGTCGAATACGACGGCAACCCCCAGGTAGAGGAGAAGACCAACCCCGCTCAGAAAGAACGAGAACATCAGGCTCACGGGTATCAGAAGCAGGGTGTTCGCGACGATGTAGCGGGAGGCAGCCCTGGGGCCAACTAGGGATGGGAGCATGGGGATGCCCACGGCCGAATAGTCCTCGTCTGTGATTACGGCAAGGCTCCAGAAGTGGGTCGGGGTCCAGACGAAGACAAGGGCGGCAAGGATCCATGCGATTATTGAGCTCTCCAGCGTCACTGCATACCAGCCCGCCAAGGCCGCGCAGCTCCCTGCGAACCCGCCGAGGACTATGTTCCAACTAGTCCTGGGTTTCAGCCAGATCGTGTAGACTGGGACGTAGACGAAGGCCCCGAGCGCGATGAAGGCTGTCGAAACCAGGTTGACGGTGAGGAATGCGGTCCCGACCCCGAGGAAAAGCAGCCCGAACCCCACGAAGAGCGCGTGTGACGCAGGGACGATTCGGTGCGAGGGAAGGGGCCTGCTCCGAGTCCTCCTCATTTGAGAATCGATTCCGATCTCCAGGTAGCTGTTGAGCGCGAGCGCCCCGGCCGACGCCAAGGCGCCCCCGAGGAGGACCCCGATCAAGACGCCTGTGTCAGGGACGGTCTTGTGGGCGACCAAGTTCGTCGAGACCACAGCCGACCCGAGCGCCACCATCACGAGAAGCGGGACTATCTTGGGCTTCGTAAGCGCGACGTAGTCGGAAAAGGTAGCGCGGACCATTTCGGCCCGTTACGTCCGCGTCGCGTATTTTGGCTTTGCTTTTCCTGCGGAAACCCTTAAGAAATCTCAGGGGGTCGCGCGTTCGTCCCGCGGTAGCTCAGCCTGGTAGAACCAGAGGTGCCAAAAGCTTCCGGCTGTAGAGGTCGGCCATCGGCTGACCCGTCCAGCCTATTCAGGCAACAGTGACCGGAGTGTCGTCGGCTCGAAAGGCGCTTGAATGCGCCCGGAGGTCCGACCCGCGGGACTTCAGAGGCAAGGGTTATTCCCCTCGGGGGTCAGCAACCCATATTGAGGGAGAAGTTCACCCATCTCTCATGAAGTTTTGGATCCCGGCCGCCGTCCTCGTCCTCGCGGCTGCGGCGTTCGTGCTGTTCTACACTCTCGCGACCGCGGAAAAAGAGGGGGCATCCTCATTTGGGCTCGTCAACCTGGTGGGTCTTGCGACGGTTGTCTTGGGGATTACCGCGGCCTTCGTCATGCTGAGGCGGGCATCGCCCCCGTAGTCATTTCTTGTCGTAAAGGTGACAGGCCACAAAGTGACCGGGGCTCCTTTCCACTAGAGCGGGCTCATCGACTCTGCACCTCTCAAAGACAAAGGGGCACCTGGTATGGAACCTGCAAGCCGGTGGCGGGTTGATGGCGCTGGGGATGTCGCCGGGGACCATCAGCCTCTCCCGCTTGCGTTCCGGGTCGGGGACGGGGACGGAGGAGATTAGCGCCTTCGTGTATGGGTGCATCGGATTCACGAAGGTGTCTTGCCTGCTCCCCCGTTCTACGATTTGGCCAAGATACATTATCGCCACGTTGTCTGAGAAGTATTTCGCGATAGCGAGGTCGTGGGTTATGATGAGCATCGTCAGGTCGAGCTCCTGCTTGAGCTCGAGGATGAGCTTCAGGATTTGGGCCCTGACCGAGACGTCCAGCATGGCGACCGGTTCGTCAGCGACCAGGTAGACTGGGTCGAGCACCAGGGCCCGGGCGATTACGACCCTCTGGCGCTGTCCCCCGCTGAGCTCGTGAGGAAAGCGGGAGTAGAACTCTTCAGCCGGCAAGAGCCCTACTCGCTCCATTATCTTCAAGGCCCTCTCTTTCTGGTCGCTGACACTCCCCAGTCTGTTGAATTCCAGTGGCTGCCGGATGGCCTCGCCTATGGTGATCCTGGGATTGAGGGCCGCCGTCGGGTCCTGATACACCATCTGGGCAGACCTTCGGAACGATTCTAGGTCCTTGTCTTTGAAGGACGCGACTTCCTTACCATTGAACGTGACTGAGCCCGAAGAGGGAAGATGCACCCTGAGGGTCAGTTTGCCGAAGGTAGTCTTCCCGCTCCCGCTTTCGCCCACTAGGGCCAGGACGGTCCCCTTCTCGACCCCTATGGTGACGTCGTCGACCGCGCGGAGAAAGCGCTCCCTCTTCCCCAGGACCCCCTCGAGCAGGCTTCTCCTCACTGGGAAGTACTTCTTGAGGCGCTTCGCCTCCACGAGGTATGTCACTTTTCCTTCCCCGCATACAGGTGACAAGCCACGAGGTGTCCTGGTTCCACCTCTGTCAGCACGGGAGCTTCGACCCGGCACCTTGCGAACGCGAACGGACACCTCGGCACGAACTGGCATCCTACGCGGGGTTTCGTAAGGTCAGGGGGAGACCCCGGGATGGATTCCAGCGAAGCAGACTCTGCCTCGATGTTGGGGACCAGCTTCAGGAGCAGCTGGGTGTAAGGGAATAGCGGGCTTCTGAATATCGTCCTGGCGTCGGCGAGCTCCATTATTTCCCCAGCGTACATGATGGCGATCCTGTCCGCGACCTCTGCGACAACCCCTAGGTTGTGGGTAACCAACAGCATCGATAGGTCTGTCTTTGCCTTGAGCCGGCCTATCAGGTCAAGGATCTGGGCTTCGATTATGACATCCAGGGAGGTGGTAGGTTCGTCGGCTACCAGTACCTTGGGGTCGAGGGCCAGCGCCAGGCCGATCATCACCCTCTGTTTGAGCCCCCCGCTGAGCTGGTGAGGATAGTCCTTCATTCTGTCCTCGGGGACGCCGAGGTCGCTCAGAATCTGCCTGCACTTTGCGACCGCCTCTTCCTTGCTCGTCTCAGGTTGATGGGCTCGAATGGCTTCGACAAAGTGATCTTTCACACGCTTGACCGGGTTCAATGAAGTGGTGGGGTCCTGGAAGACCATCGCGATCTCCCTTCCTCGAATCTTCCTGAGTTCCTTGTCACCCAGAGTCAGGATCTCCTTGCCGTCCAACTTGACGCTCCCTCTCACGACCTTCCCAGGACGAGGGACGAGTCTGGCGAGCGCGAAGCCAAGGGTGGTCTTTCCGCAGCCGGATTCCCCAACGAGTCCCAGGGTCTCGCGTTTTGCCAGGCTGAAAGAGGCGTCTCTTACGGCCCTCAGCTCCCCTTTCTGCGTGAAGTAGCTGACGCTCAGGTGCGAGACTTCGAGAGACAACGCTATCTCCTAAGCTTGGGATTCCAGACTTCCCCCAGCCCCTCTCCTATCAGGGTGAAGCCGGCCGCCAGCAGGACTATCATCATGCCTGGGAAGAACCAAGCCCACCATGCACCGGAGAGGAACAGCGTCTTCCCGTAATAGATGTCCCACCCCCAGTCGGGGAGGACTCCCGCAAGGGGGACGCCGAGGCCAAGGTATGTGAGCCCGGCCTCGGTTAGAACCGCGTCGGCCACGTTAATCGACCCGATCACTGCAATGGATGGGATCACGTTGGGAAGTATCTGACGGAAGAGGACATGAGGCGTCCGCGCGCCTGCGACCTTCACCGCCTCCACGAAAGGGTACTCCTTCAGGGAGAGGACCTGGCTTCTCACGACCCTGAAGTACGAAGGAATGTAGACGACCGCAATCGAAATGGCAAGATTCACGACACCGGTCCCCAGGACTGAGGCGATCGCGATGGCTAGGACGAGTCCCGGGAAGGCGTAGAGACTGTCCATTGCGAGAGAAGCCGCCCTGTCCCACAGGCCGGAAACATAACCCGCGAAGAGTCCGAGAGGGACCCCGACTGCCAGGCATATCAACACTGACAGGATCGCCACCTGGATCATGGTCGAGCCTCCGTAGAGCATGTGAGTGAATATGTCCTCACCCAGCTGGTTTGTTCCCATGATGTTCTTTGGGCTGGGAGGGACCGCACAGAGCTTCCCCGCCGCGCAGTTCACCGCTGCCAGGTTGGGGTTGTAGGGGTAGTATATTCCGGAATACGCAAGGAATGTCGTCAAGACCATCATGGTAACTAGGACGATTATCATCCCCGACCCCAGGACAACCATCTTCCCTCCCGCCCCCTCCTTACGCAATTTCAGGAACGCAAATATCCTGAAACGACCCTCAGATTCTCGTTCCATTCCACTCGCCTAGTATTTTATCCTCGGGTCCAGGTAGGCGTACAGCACGTCAATGACCAGGCTGACCAGTGCGACGAGAAGCCCGAAAAAGATCACCGCGCCTTGGATGGCGGTGTAGTCATACCCCTCGATGCTCCTGTATAGATAGGTCCCGAGTCCTCCCCAGGCGAACGTCGTCTCCGTCAGGATGGCCCCGCCGAGGAGCGCTGCGAACTGAAGCCCAAGGACCGTCAGGATCGGGAGGAGCGCGTTCCTCAGGCCGTAGGAGTAAAGGACGGTCCTTTCCTTCAGTCCCCTGCCCCTTGCAGCGGTAACGAAATCCTGGCCCAGGACGTCGACCATGTTGCTCCTCGTTATCCTGATGAACACTCCGGACAGGGCTATTCCGAGAGTGAGAGACGGGAGGACCAGGTGTCGGGCGGCGTCGAGGAACTGGGAGAGGCTCCCCCCCAACAGGGCGTCGACGGTGTACAGTCCGGTCTGGAGATGCACCCCAAAAAATTCGCCCCCCTGCGGGGCGTCTCCAGCGGAGATCCTCCCCGTCGCCGGAAGTAGCGAGTGACCCAGCTCGTTGGGGTAAATCGCAAATAGGTACTGAAGGATTAGTCCGAGGAAGAATACTGGGATCGCATATGATACGATCCCGAACGCCCGAATAGATGTGTCTCCCACGCTGGCATACTTGCTGGATGCCCTCGCGCCTAGGAGCACCCCCACCAGGACAGCCACGATTATCGAGTAGAGGGTGAGTTCGAGTGTGGCGGGAAAAGCCGAAAAGATCTGCTCTGAAACCGGCTGGTAGTTCGAGAATGCGATTCCGAGGTTTCCCCTCAGAAGACCCGCCATGTAGTCAAGGTATTGGAGGTGGATCGGCTTGTCCATTCCCAGGATGTGACGGACCTGCTCAACCGCCTGAGGGTTTACCTGCTTCCCGAAATGAAGTAACACTGGGTCCCCGGGAAGGACCCTAACGATGAGGAAAACGATCGTGGTCAGAATCACGAGCATCGGAACGGTGAGAATCGCTCTGGTTGCGACATAGGCCTTCAGGCCCAAGAAAACTCGGGAAGAGGGAAGCCCGAATTAAGGGTTCCCTCTCTATGTGACAGTTTCTGTGATTGTGTACATCCTGAATATCAGGGTGACGTCGAGGAATATTCCCCCGACGCTTGTCTTCGCCACGACCCCGCAGCAGTTGGCGCCGCCCTGGTAGAGCGGGACCATCGGGACGTCGACGGCCGAGAGATCTTGGATTTGCTGGTAGAGTGATGATGCCTGTGACTGTGAAGTCGAGCCGATCGCCTGACCAATCAGGTCATTCATTGCTGTATTGTTGTAACCGTCGTTGAGCCATGAAGAACCACTGGCCTGGAAGAAAGGCTGGGTGTAGTCGAACGGGTCGATGAAGTCAGGGTACCAGCCCATGATGAACATCTGCATGCTCCCCGCTCTCCTCTGCGCCCTGTAGGTCCCCCAGTCTGTGTGCTGCAGGTTCACGGAAATCACTCCGGTCGCTTCGAGGCTCCGCTTCAGCACCACAGCCTGATCGCCGCTTTGAGGGTAGTGACCAGAGCTCTCGTACCAGAGGTCCACGGTCAACTTGTTGGTCGAGTTGTAACCCGCGTCTCCAAGAAGCTGCTGTGCCTGCGCGATGTTCGTGTCCCCGTAGGCAGTCTTGAACACGTCAGAGTGGTATGCCATCCCCAGTGGTACCTGTGAGTAAAGCGGCGTCGCCGTGCCAAGGAAGACAGTATTGATGAGATCCGTCCTGTTTAGCGCGGCAGCTATTCCCTGCCTGACGGAAGTGTTGTTCATGGGAGCGATGTGCTGGTTCAGGACGAGGTATTGGATGAACGCGCCGGGACTCGAGTATACCTTCAGTCCCGCGTTGGATTGGAATGAGCCGATGTCAGACGAGGTGAATTGTCTGTACCCGAAGTCGACATCTCCGGCACTTACTGCGGCAGCAAGTGCAGTGGCGTCAGTGAAGAATCTGATGATTATGTGCTGCGTCTTGGGGAAAGCCGGGTAGTTCCAGTAGTTGGGGTTTGCGTCGAACTTCATTTCAGACTCGACGTTCCCCTGCCTGGTCCACTCGGTAAGGTTGTACGGCCCGAGCCCGAACGGATTACCCGATTCAGGGTGGCCTGAAGAGAAGTTCAGCACGCTGTTCGCGGAGACCCTCCAAGGGTCCACCGGGTACATCGCACTAAAGGTCAGGAGGCCAAGGAATGGAGCGAATGTAGACTTGAGGTGGAAAACGACCGCCGTTGAGTTCGGAGTATCGACGTGGTCGATGATGCTGCCAATCCCGATTCCTGCGAACGGCCCGTCAGGATCGTTGAGGGCAATGCCCCTGTCGACACTGAACTTCACCGCCGTCGAATTGAATGGGTGACCATCGTCGAACTTCAGCCCCGACCTCAGTATGAAGGTGTAGGTCAGGCCGTCCGAGCTGATCGACCAGCTGGTCGCCAACGCAGGCTTCATCGCTGTAGGACTCGTGTCGGTTGTCCCTGGAGCGAAGTCAATCAGAGGGGCACCGAGGTTTATGGAGAGCCAGCTCCCTGAGAAATAGTCGTACGCCCTTGCGGGGTCAGTACAGGCACACTCGAGAGAGTCAGTGCTTCCAATGACAATCGTGTCTTTGTATTGTGCTGTCGTGGTCGTTGGTGATGTTGTTCCAGTTCCTGACGACGGATAGTAGTAGTATGCTACAGCCCCGGCGAGGACGATGATGACGAGTATGATAACGACTTGAACAGTCGAAATTGCTTTGGAAATTCCTGTTTTCGTTGAATTACGCATGGTTTTTTCTGTGGCGGGTGCGGGTCGGGCAGATTATAAAAAAGTTGCACGGAAGCCCGGAGAAAGGAGAAAACCCTTAAGAGTTCTAGCAGGACCTGGGGGAAGGACAGCTTGGACACTGAGTTTCTCGGCCTGTCATTCGTATTCATCCTGATCGGGGTCGCCGGTATCGCCCTCTTCTACGGCCCTATGAACGCGGCCGGAGATTCGTGCTATTGTTTGATACCCAGTCCGGAACCTGGTGCCGCGCAGGGGACCTCCAGTATCTTCCTCGCCCTCGGACTCATGTTCTTCCCAATGGGGTTAATGAAAGGCGGTCTTCCTTCCTTCAGGAGGCCCACCGTCGCCGTTCCAGTCTCGACGGGCGCGCAGACGAAGGTCGTTGCCCCCGCCGTTGTGTCTAGTGGCGGATTGGTAGCCCTAGGGGTCGCGCTCGTGGTGATCGGAATCGACTTCATCCTGGTGCCGGGGTTCCTGGTCCTGAAAGACTTGCTTTACGAAGCCGGGGGTGCCGGGGTCACAGGGATAGGGATTGCATTCCTTCTCTGGGGAATCCGGAGACCAAAGTCCGCCTAGGCGACGGCAGAGGAACCGTTTTTATCCGAATTCACGGGAGGGTTGATTGGACTTGAGCTCAAGGCGAAAGACCAAGGGGTCGAAGGAAAAGGAAACCATGACGGATGCCCAACCGAAGATCGTCAGCCCCTCGGGAAGGATGCCTTCACCGAAAGTCAACACGCGTCATAACGGAGGGATGGTTACGAGAGCGGCGCGTGGGTTCTCGCTGACCGAGCTTGAGGCCGCGGGGATCGATGTCCGCCATGCCAGGAGCTTCCGGCTCCCGGTCGACCCCTTCAGGAGGTCATCCGTGGGTCCTAACGTGGAGGGACTGAAGACGTGGTACGTCCCTGGGAAAGCTGCTCCCGCCGAGGCAACGCAAGCGCCGGAGAAGAAGCCTCATGTGGGGAAGAAGACCCGCACGAAGAAGGCACCGCGAAAGAAGCCGACGAAGCCCTAACGGTTCCTGGACAGCATGTACAGATACTGCTGGGCGTAGCCCGCATTTGCCCCGAAGTAATCTCTCATCGACTTGGAGAGCTTCGAGTACTCGGGGGCGGTCAGCTTTTTCTGCGCCGACGAACCCAGCTTCTTTCTCAGACTTCTCCCCATCAGCGCGGGATAGAACCTTGCTATTGCTCTGGCCACCCAGACGTCTATCGGGAAGGCCTCGTCCTTCCCGCCCGAGAAGAGCAGAGCGCAGTCCGCGACCTTTGGGCCCACCCCTAGCAGGACCTTCTCCCCGTAGATTTTCGAAGTGAGTGCCCTTCGAGCGTCCTCGTATCCCATCGAGTAGACAGAGTCGAAGTCAATCGACCCATCGTCGACCGCCTCCGCCACTTGCCTTAGGAACCGAGCCCTGTAGCCCAGACCGCAGCTCCGGAGCTTCGAGGCCTTGGCCCTTCGGATAGCTTCCGGGCTGGGGAAGGAGTGGTATGGAAGGCCTTCGAATTCCAGGGGCTCTCCGAACACGGAGCTGACCTTCTCGACCATCGCCCTGATTCGCGGGATGTTTGAGTTCGTCGCGAGGACGAAGGATGCGAGGCACTCCCACCTTTCCTGCCTGACCAGCTTGAGCCCGTAGAACTTCTGGATTGCCTCCCTTTCCACGTCGTCCTTCATGATTGAGGCGAGGACGACCGTGAGGTCCTCGTCGAGCCTGAAGTAATTCCTGACAAACGAGCTGTCGAGACGGTCTGAACTCGATGCGCACCTCAAGACCCCTCCTTCCTGCCGCACTTTCAGAATCCCCCCGGGAACGACTCCGTACCACCATTCCCCCCTGTTCTCCCACCTGAATACCTGTCCGCTCTCAAGCGTGTAGTCGAGGTTGAAGGGAGATTCTAGCCCGATGGTGAACTCGATCAGTACGAGCTTTCAAGGCGCTCCGGCGGTATTATCCTTTGCCCGAACAGACATTTCAAATACGGTCCGCCGCTCTCCGGGCCTCAATGGGCCGGACCCATCCTTGGAGAGGTGCGTCCTCAAAGGAGATTTTCGAGCGGGCGAAGCAGGTCTTCGCCGGGGGTGTCAACCACAACGCGAGGTACTTTCGTCCCTATCCAATCGCTGTGGCAAGGGCAAGGGGGGAGAACATCTGGGACGAGGACGGGAACAGGTACGTCGACTATTGGATGGGCCACATGGCGTTGTTGCTTGGCCACTCGCCCGAGGTCGTAGTCAGAGCCCTGAGAAGTCAGCTGCCGAACGGGACGCACTTCGGGACCTCGAGCAGGCTTTCGGTCGAGCTCGGGGAGGAGATTCAGGAGACGGTCCCCTGCGCCGAGATGATGAGGTTCTGCAACACCGGAGCCGAAGCCACGATGTACCTGGTCAGGCTCGCGCGGGCTTTCACAAGGAAGAGGGTCGTAGTCAAGATCACGGGAGGGTGGCACGGGTACAACACCGACCTCAACGTGGGAGTCCGGCCCCCGTTCGACAGGGTGGAGGGGAAGGGGATCCTTCCGGAAGAACAGGCGCACATCAGGGCCGCCCGGTTCAACGACCTGGACTCTGCCGAAAGGGCCCTCAAGCAGGCGAGGGGGGACGCGGCTGCGATATTCCTCGAGCCGGTCCTCGGGGCCGGAGGGTGCATCCCTGCCGAGAAGAAATACCTGTCTGGCCTCAGAGACCTGGCGGACAGGTCCGGGTGCCTTCTGGCCTTTGACGAGATCATCACGGGTTATAGGGTTGCCTTTGGGGGGGCGCAGGAGCGCTACGGGGTCCGACCCGACCTTGCGTCTCTTGGGAAGGTGGTCGGAGGGGGGCTCCCGATCGGGGTGGTCTGCGGGTCCAAAGACATACTCTCGCGGGCCGACCCATCGAGAAAGACCGGGTTTGTTTCCATCGGCGGAGGCACGTTCTCGGAGAACCCCCTTACCATGACGGCGGGCTTGGCTACCTTGCGCTACCTAAGGAAGAACAGGACTCGGCTGTATCCGAGACTAGAGAAGTTTGGATCAGCCCTCAGGAAAGGGGTGGACCGAGCGTTCTCCCAAGCGGGGGTGGAAGCCCACACGACCGGGTTGGGGTCGCTCTTCATGACCCATTTCGGTCCCCTGCCTGCGAATGCCGAAGACTCAGCCAAAGACGACGCCGGGAGGGGCCATGATTATGCCATCGGGATGATCGGCTCGGGGGTCTTCCTTCTCCCGGGGCACCCGGGAGGAATATCGGCCGCTCACAAGGAACGCGACATCGACGACTTCGTGACCAAAAGCAGGAATCTGGCGTTGAAATGGGCCGGAAGAAGGCAAAATGGGAAAGCGAAGGTCACTTGTTGACCTTCGACAATCGTGAGTCCACGTCGGACCAGTTGACGACGTTCCACCATGCTTCGACGTACTTTGCCCTATCGTTCCAGTACTGGAGGTAGTATGCATGCTCCCAGACGTCCAGACCGAGCAATATCGTCATCTGGGCCAGATGCATGAAGTTCTGCTTCTCGACCTGTGTCAAGACAAGTGAGTCTGTCCAAGGGTCGTGCAGAAGGAGCGCCCATCCGCTCCCCTCCACGGTCTTTGCGGCGTCGCTGAACTGTGCCTTGAATTTGTCGAACCCTCCGAAGTCGCGGCTTATCCAGTCCCCGACAGCCCCGCCCGGCGACCCCCCGGCCTTTCCGGGAGGTGCCATGTTGGGCCAGAAAATCGAGTGCAGGATGTGCCCGTCGACGTTGAAGCTGTAGTCCCTAAGGACCGCCCTGACGTCTATCTGCATCTCTCCGTTCCGGGCCTTTTCGAGCTTCTCGAGGGCCGCATTGGCACCCGTGACGTACGCCTGGTGGTGCTTGTCGTGGTGGAGTTTCATTATCTGCTCTGAGATGTGGGGCTCCAGGGCCTTGTAGTCGTATGGAAGTGGTGGAAGTGAGTAGGTTTTCGCCATGAAACAGGGACAACTCCCTCCGCGTAAAAATGTTGCTGAGCTACACCGTAATCGAAGGCTTCGCCCTCTTCGCCTTCTCCCAGTCGTCGAGGAACCGCTTGAGCCCCGAGTCGGTCAGGGGGTGCTGCATCATCTTCTCCATGATATCCGGAGGCATCGTCGAGATGTCGGCGCCTATCTTCGCGGCCTCGAGAACGTGCTGTGGGTGCCTGATGCTCCCGACGAGGACCTGCGCCTTCAGGCCATAGTTCTTCTTTATCGCCACCAGGTCCTCGACGACCTCCATCCCCCTCTGGCCGATGTCGTCAAGGCGCCCGATGAACGGGCTGATGTAGGACGCCCCGGCCTTCGCAGCGAGAAGCCCCTGGTTTGCCGAAAAGACGAGGGTAACGTTCACCGGGACTCCGAGCGAGGACACGGTCTTCGTTGCCTTCAGGCCCTCCGGGATGACCGGGATCTTTACGACAACGTTCGTCGCCAGCCTGGAGAGTTGCTTCGCCTCGCTTACCATCCCGTCGTGGTCTGTGCTGACTACCTCGGCGCTGACTGGCCCGTTCACTTCCCTGCAGATCGTCTTGATTATTTCCTCGAACTCCCCTGGCTCCTTTGAAACCAGCGTCGGGTTTGTGGTCACGCCGTCCACCAGTCCCATCTGGTTCAGCTTGCGAATCCAGCCGATATTCGCTGTGTCCAGGTAGAGTTTCAACTTCGGTCAAAGCCGAAGATTTTGATATTAAAGCCTACCGTCTCATCTTGATGACCGTTTCGGCAGCCTCTGCGACGTGTGAAGATGTCAGCCCGTACTTCTTCAGCAGGGCGGGCGCATCCCCGCTCTCCCCGAAGGTGTCCATCACCCCGACCCGCTTCATGGGCGTGGGTCTCTTCTCGCCGAGGACCTCCGCCACTGCAGAGCCCATTCCCCCAAGGACGTTGTGCTCCTCGGCAGTGACTACGCAGCCGCACTTCTCCGCGAACCTAGTGACGGTTTCAGAGTCGATTGGTTTCACCGTGTGAAGGTCGATCACGGACGCCGAAGTCCCTCCACTCCTGAGCGACTCCGCCGCCTTGACCGCCTCGGGGACCATGATGCCGTTGGCGAATATCGCGACATCCCCACCTTCCATCAGCACTTTGGCCTTCCCGAACTCGTACTCGAACCCGCCCTCGTACACTATCTGCGTGGTGGGCCTGGTCAGCCTGACGTAAAACGGCCCTGGGATGTCGGCGATCTTGATTATCGTCGACTTCGTCGAGACCGAGTCGGCCGGGACAACGACCCTCATTCTAGGGATGGCGCGCATTATCGCCACGTCCTCCACCTGCTGGTGCGAGGCGCCGTCTGGGCCGACCGAAATCCCTCCGTGAGAGCAGACGATCTTCACGTCCAGGTTGGGGTAGGCGATGTTGTTCCTGATCTGGTCGACGCACTTCCCGGGGACGAATATCGCATAGGTCCCCGCATACGCTGTTTTTCCCGAGAGCGCGAAGCCTGCGGCGACCCCGACCAAGTTCTGTTCGGCGATTCCCATGTTGAAGAACCGCTCGGGGAATTTTCCCTGAAAGACCCCGGACTTCAGGGAGCCTGTCGTGTCGGCCCCCAGTACGACAACGTTCGGATGCGTCGAACCGAGCTCTAGCAGCGCCTCCCCGTAGGCGTCCCTCATCGTCCCAGTTTTCGAAAGCATCAAGTTGCCTTCACCGCCAAGTTTGCCCTTTCCCTGAGATGGGATATGGCCTGGACCGGGTCCTTCTTCGAGTAGACGCCTGCACCGGCGACAAGGACATTCCCACCCCTCTTGACCACTTCGTGCACGTTTTCGGGTTCCACCCCCCCGTCGATTTCGATGTCCGTCCGCACCCCCTCTTCGGAAAAAAGGGAGCGTATCCTTTCCAGCTTCGGCATGACCGACATGTCCATGCTCTGACCGCTGAACCCCGGGTTCACTGTCATCACGACGAGGGCGCCGAGGTCGGAGATTCTCTCGACGGCCCATCCAGGGAGCTCCGTGAAAGGCTTGACGGCGAGGCCGATTTCCTTCCCTTTTCTGAGGGCGAGCGCGTGGAGCTCTTCGAACTTGCGTCCGTCGAGCACTTCGGCGTGAAAGGTCAGGAGGTCTGACCCGGCATCGAGGAACTTCTCCGCGTACTTCGACGGCTCTTCGATCATGAGGTGGGTGTCGAACTTCAGGTCGCACCTTCTCCGCAGATCCTTCACCGTCCCGGGACCGAACGTTATGTTTGGAGCGAAGTGGCCGTCAATGACGTCGAGGTGGACCTGATCGGCTCCCCCTTCTACACAGATGTCAACCGCCCTCCCCAGGTCGCCCAGGTCCCACGCGAGGACCGAAGGTGCGATGCGAATCTGGTTCAACCTATCACTTCAGTTCGCTCAGTACGGCCGACAGCTTGTCCTTGGCTGGGGCTGTACCATGGTACTGTGGGGACCACTCCATGAACGAGATCCCTTTCCCTTTCACGGTGTGGGCGATTATTACCGTGGGCCTGTTCCTGGTGCTCGCTGCGAGCTCGAACCCGTCCAGGAGCTGGGAGAAGTCATACCCATCCACCTCGATAACGTTCCAGTTGAAGGCCCGCCACTTCGCGGCGAGTGGTTCTATCGGCATGATCTGTTCGGTCAGACCGTCCTGCTGTATGCCGTTCCTGTCCACGATGGCCGTGAGGTTGTCCAGCCTGAACTTCGAAGCCGACATCGCAGCCTCCCATATCTGGCCTTCCTGTTGCTCCCCGTCGCCCATCAGGACATAAGTCCTGTAGTTCTTCTTGTCCACCTTTGCAGCGAGCGAGGTCCCCACCCCCAGGGAGAGCCCGATCCCTTCAGAGCCGGCGGGAGCTTCCACTCCCGGGATCCCCATCGACGGATGACCCTGTAGCCTCGACCCCATCTTGCGGAGGGTCATCAGCTCCTCGACTGGAAAGTAGCCGGCCTGCGCGAGTATCGCGTAAAGCAGCGGGGCCGCATGACCCTTGCTGAGGAAGAACCTGTCCCTGTCCGGCCATACGGGGTTCTTCGGGTCGTACCGCATCACATGGAAATAAAGGCCGACCAGAAGCTCCACGGCTGAGAGGGACCCCCCCGGGTGCCCCGACCCGGCCTCTGCAAGGCTCTCGAGAATGAGCTTGCGCGTGTTCCGCGCCGTCTCCTTGAGCCTGATTACTTCCTGTGCGGCTTCCACTATCTCCTCACCGGGGCCTGGACTATCCGCCGGACGAAGTCGTCGGTCTTTTCGGTCCTTGCCTCCAGGTCATGGAACGAGAGGGTCGCCGCCCTCGGAAGCTCGCTCCTTGCTTGCCCCGCGACGTCGCTGAGAACGGAAGCCTGGTACGCATTTCCCCCCGACGCCACGGCCAGGGCGAAGACGCCCGTCATGGCGTCCCTCACGCCGACCTTGCTGAACAGGTTCTTCCTCCCCCCCATCGGAGGAAAGAGCGTCACGTTATCCTTGTCGAAGAGCGTCACGCCCGACTCGCCCCGGGTGACCAGGATAGCCTTGCAGTCAAGCCTGCTGAGCAGGTTCACGCCCATGTTCCTGAGGCTAGTGTCGTTGACGATGGCCATCCCTGTGGCGTGGGCCGCTTCCTCGAGGTTCGACTTGATGTAGGTGACACCAGAGAAGTCGAGGTAGTGGTGCATCTTCGGCTGCCCGACCACAATCTTGCCCGCGGCGTGGGCGGCGGCCACAAGGCCCCCAATGAGGTGGCTCGTGATGGAGCCCCTGTCGTAGTCCGATACTATGACGCAGTCTACCCCCTCTATCTGCGGCTCGGCTTCAACCAGGAGGCGTTTCGCGATAGGGAGTGGGACGTCCCTACGGTCCTCCCTGTCTATCCTGAGCGTGTGGAATGTGTTGACCATTATCCACGTGCGAAGGGGGGTCGGCCTCGACGAGTCGGTGAGGACCCCACTGCTCGTCACGCCGCTCCTCGAGAATTCTGACTTCAGCCAGCTCCCATACTCGTCCGACCCGACCAGGCCGACCAGGCTCACCGAAGCCCCCAAAGAGACGAGTTCCCTTGAAAGGTTCGCCGCTCCTCCCGGGAGGAAGGTCTCGCCGACGTAGTCTCCTGCGGGTACGGGCGCCTCCCTGGCGAGCTTGCGGGCGGCGACCTCGACGAACCTGCTGACGATCAGGTCGCCCACGACCAGAACCTTTCTGCCCTGGAAATGGCGAAGGAGGTCCGCCAGCCTCCCCTTGTCCACCGTTTCCAGCGGCATCCTTTTTCGAACTCGCGTTTTTGAGCGGGCCTAATAAGGTTAGGGAGGCGGATTCTCGCCGATTCTCTTGCGCTCTGCCTTCCACTTTTCTCCGAGCAGCTGTTCTATCACGACCACAGCCTTCTTCACCTCACGGTCCAATGCCAGAGGGTCGTATCCTTTGGGAGGGGGGAAGTCGAGGAACTTTTGGTTCTGGTCCATGTTGACGAAGTCCTTACTTGCCTCGTAGATTGACATCAGGGCCCTCCCGTCGAGCCGTTCGAGCTCTGACTTCCAGCTGTGGTGGAAACCCTTGTCGGAAACGAACGTCAGTTTCATGTCCCCGTCTGCTTCCTTTCTCACGTCCTCCCAGAACACCTTGTCAAAATCCCCTGCGGCGACCTCCCCCGATTCCAACTTGGCCTTGTAAGCCGTTATGAGGCGAGAAACGGTCGCTGGGTCGGTTTCAAAGTGAGCGGCAATCTTCTCGTCTGGGAGCCCGAGCTGCGCCAGGTAGTAACACCCCTCCTGCAGGACGTCCTCGGCTATGTCGGGATGAGTGTTCTTCGTCACCACTAGGACTCCGGCCCTCTCGTGCGTATAAAGCCCTAGGGCGCCTCTTCAGCGTCTTTCTTGAAGAGTGAGTGCGACCGGTTGAGGTAGGGTATCGGGCTGAACCAGTTCCACCTCCCCATCGTCGACATTACCGCAGGCACCAGGTACGTCCTCACCACCAGCGCATCAATCAGGATGGAGAACGCAAAGGCGAACCCCATCTGTTTGAGGAGCAGGTCGCTGGAGAGCATCAGGGCCCCGAGGGAGCCGGCCAGGATCACGGCTGCGGCGGTTATTATCCCCCCGGTCTGTTCGATTGCCCTGACTATTGCCTCGTCGAGTCTCCCGCCCTTTGTCGCCTCTTCCCTGACCCTCGTAAGTATGAAGACGTTGTAGTCCATCCCGAGGCCGAGCAGAGTGACGAAAAGGAAGAAGGGGGTGATGAAGAGGATTTGATAATCGAAGTACGCCTGGAAGACCAGTTTCGTCGCTGCGAGCGTCCAAACGATGCTCATCAGCACGGAAAGAACTGCGAACACGGGGAGGAAGAGAGAGCCCAGAACTACAAGCAGGACCAGGGCGACCCCCACCGCGACGAGCGGGACCACAGAATCGAACTGGGAGTCGAACACATTCTTCGTGTCGAGTATTGACCCGGAGGCTCCGCCCACGAGCAGGCCGACGAAGCTCCCTGACGCCGACCCGCGATTGTCGTACGTCCCGTGAAGGTAGTTGCGGATCTCCTGGGCGTCGCTGATTGCACGGGTCGAATAAGGGTCAATCCCGAAGTTCACAGTCAACAGCGCGGTCCTGTTGTCTTTGCCGATCCCCTGGAGCATCGCCGAGAATGTCCTCGCCTGTCGCGGGTCGGAGAAGTCTGCGCTCAAATCGATGGGGCTCCCGAAAGGTCTCGCCGGCCCGGTGACGTTCCTGATGTCCGGGTGACCGGCCAGGTATGAGGACATCGCGCCTATTGTCGCCATTTCGCTGTCGTTGAAGGAGTGCCCTATCACTACCGGGCTCTCGAAGGTAAGAACGACGTAGGTGGGAAAGAGTCTACCCCCGCCGAAGGCGCTGGTCAGATGGTCGGACACGGACACGGACTCGAGGCTTGCAGGGGCGGCCGAGAGAAAGTCGTATGTCGGCGTCGTCGTGGAATATACGTAGAGCGCGGGAGCGGAGACAAGGGCGGCAACGACGATAAGGGCCTTCGCGTTCTTGACGGCGAATATCCCCGTCCTAGAGAAGTAACCTCTCTTCGCCTCGAGCTTGGTCAGGACTCCCGAAGCGTACCGTGCGAACCTCTGCCCGGAGTAGGGCCAGAATGCCCTGCCACCTACGACCCCGATGATCGCCGGGACCATTGTGAGGGCGACTAGAAGTGCGACTCCGACGCCGAGGCCTACGACCAGCCCCATGGTCTTCAGAAAGACTATCGAGGTCAGACCTAGCGCCAGGAATGAGATGATGACGGTCGCTCCGCTCGTCGTGATGCTTTCCCCGGCCCAAGTGACTGAGATCTCCACCGCTTCCTGGACAGAAAGGCCCCTTACGCGCTCTTCTCTGTACCTGGCGAGGACGAAGACGCTGTAGTCAGTCCCCACCCCTATCAGAACGGTGAGCAGAACAGTCGGAATCGTGAAGTCGACCTTCGCTATGTACGAGGACACAACTACAATGAAGACCTGTGCAATCCCGAGGGCCACCCCGATGGTCCCGAGAGTGATGAACGGGGTCAGGATTGAGCGGAAGAACAGCCCAGTCGCGACGATCAAGAGCACTATCGTGACCGGGAGGATCAGGTCAAGGTCAGCCCGCGTGGATTCTCCGAAGTCGTAGTTGATTGCGTCCTGGCCCGTGACCTCGGCCGACAGGTTACCGGAGGATTGTCCGTTTCTCGTCAGCGAGTCTTGAACGACGGAGCGGACTTCTAGCATGTTCGCGGTGGAAGACCTGTCGAATCCGAGGGATACCAGGGTCGTGTCACCTGACGGAGAAACGAAAGAGGATACGAGCGTAGAAAGGCCGGGGTCCGCGCCGAATTTTCCCGGATCCCGTACGATGTTCCCGGCAAGTTCGTCGCGTGTCGAGTTGGAGAAATCCACCCCGAGGCCCATTGCGTTCCGGACGAATGTCGGGGTGAACGAAGTGTTGTTCGAAAGGAAGCCGACGGCGAAGTCAGTCAATTCCGGCGGCGGAATAGAGCCGTTCTTCGAGATGAATTCGTCGAGCGTGAAGAAACCCACCACATCTCGCCCGAAAGAGGCCGATGCGCTCGTTGAGTCGCCGAGGTATTCCACGTCAGCTTCGTGGGCCGAAACGGTGGACCTCTCCGAGAAGTTCAGGGAAGCGGTCCGCTGATCTACCCAGCTGTCTGACCAGGACGAGTTGAAGAATCCAAGCAGCCGGGAAGAGTATAGGCGGAAGGCGGTGGCGTTTGCGGCGGAGAGTGCGGCGTATGTGCCGTTGTAGGCCAGAGAGTTAGAAGCAGTTATGTCGTTGGTGTTGGCGAACGCCTGTTCCCAAATGCTCAGGTAGAGAGAAGGGACTCCTAGCAGCAGATGCGCCGTTGAGTTTGCGCCCCTGAGAGTGGCATATCCTCCGTCGTTGGCCCCCTCTATCGCCGAGTAAAGTCGTGAGAAGACGTCGACGGTCTGGTTCAGGCCTGTGATTCTGGAGTCTGTCCTCAGAGACGAAACCATGTCCCGGACAAGGGTTTGGGTCGACTCGGATGAGACGTTGCCCGCCGAGATGACGACCAGCAGCGAGCTGTTGGGGACTGTCCTGCTGAACTCAGCCGCGATGAGGTCCTGGGCTCTGACTGACTCCAACTGGTTTCCCGCGGAAGATCCCTGCTGAAGAGACGTCGAACTCCCCGCCTGCGAGATTATCGGGACGAGTGCGACCAGAGCGATGATCCAGGCGGCTATGACCAGCCTCCGGCGCCTGTAGACGAACCCCCCGAGCCTCCTGAACGGGGCCGACCTGGGGCTCCTGGAACCTTCTAGGCTCAATGGAAGGCTGCCGAGAGAACCCTATTTGAATCTGTACGGGTCTTGGAGGCCTCTATCTTCCTCTTACAAAGAGGAACCCCTCTACCTCTTTGATCTCGTAGAGCGGTTCGTTGGCGAGCGGTTCGTCGAAAATCCCCTTCCCTGTCTTCAGGTCCCAGACCGTCCCGTGGCCGGCGCAGGTCACGGTCGTGTCAGAGAGGGTTCCCTCCGACAGGTCCCACTGTTCGTGCTTGCATATCGCCCCGACTCCGTAGAATTTTCCCTCGACGTTGGCGATGAGGATATCTTCTCCGTCGACAGATATGGTCATCATTGTCCCCGGAGGAACCTTGGACGATTCGACGGCCTTCGCGAATTCGCGCATGCCTGGCTCGCAACGCGTCGCTCGGATAAACGCTTTTCCCAGATTAACGGATAGTTACAGTTTGCAACAGCCTACCCTGCCGTAGTTGGTCGCAGTGTATCTTCTATCTCCTTCAGGTCTTTGATCGAATCTATGAAGAACCATTCTCCATAGTGTGGGTAGGATACGAGCTCCCCGTGAGTGACAAGCTTTGGGAAGGTCTCCCGCTCGATGTCCCCGGTCTCCGGGAGCGATTTCAGGATCCTCCTCGGGCTTAGGATGTAGACCCCTCCGTTGATCCAGACGTCGGGGAAGGCAGGCTTTTCCTCGAACCCCCTGACCATCCGGAGCTTGTCAATCTTTACCACCCCGAACCGCGACCTGTAGGGGACAACCAGCATTGATGCGGTCATCTCGCCCGCCTGCCGGTGTGCATCGACCATTCTGTGCAGCGGCAGGTCGGTGATGATGTCCCCGTTCGTGACCACGAACAGGTCTTCGCCCCCAGCCTGTGATATCGCCATCTTGATCGCACCGCCGGTCCCGAGAGGCTCCTGTTCTACGGAATAGGTGATGGGTACGCCACCGTAGCTTGTCCCGAAGTGCTCCTTCAGTCGCTCCCACTTGTAGCCGCATGCGAAGATCACCTGCTCCATCTGGGTTTCCTTGGCCAGCCACTCGAGCTGATACTCCGCGATTGGCTTTCTGCTTACTTCTATCAGCGCCTTCGGTCTGTCATCGGTCAGTGGCCTCAGCCTCATTCCGAGGCCGCCGGCGAGGACGATCGCTTTCATTGCCTAAGGATTCCTCCGCCGGGCATGAACCGACGCGCGCTTGGTTCGTGATAAATACTTTCGGGGCTTGGAGGCGTGGGTGCGGAGTAAACAGTGGTATCTCGTAAAAACAAAAGGAGAGAAGGCTGTATGTTTAGGACAGCCTTCTGATGAGTACTGCTAGAACTAGGACTAGGGTGATTGCCGCGAGAACAGCGACTACGAGGACGTAGGTCTGTTCGGCCTGTACCGCGCTCAGAATGCTGTTAGCAGTCGAGCCGATACCTGACACTCCGCTCACTGAATTCTTGATGCTTGAGACATCGCTTCCGATGCTCGTGACTGAACTCTTGATGCTTGAGACGTCGGACTTGACCGAGCTGAGGTCGGACTGGATGCTGGATAGTGTGGTCTGAGCGCTTGTCGCCCAGGAGTTGATTGAGTTGACCGTTGTCTGGATGTCGCCCACTGTGGACGATAGGGTGTTGACGCTTGTCTGCAACGCTGTGACCTCAGAGTCGATCGTCGACAGTGAGGACTGGATGCTTGACAGGGAGTCGCCAATGCTGCTGAGCGTCGCTGTGATGCTGTTGAGGGTCGCGGTCATGCTTGTCAGCATGCTCGCGATCGGGTCGCCGTCTGTGTTCACTGTGAAGAGTGCTGTTGCATCCGGACCATAGCTTCCGGCCGAGAGGACCGCATCAACGCCCGTCAGGGAGATGACGTGGAGCCCTGGTCTGAAGCCAGCGCCCGTGAAAGTGAGGTTGAGGAGACCGAGGTTGTCGGGTGTGACTAGGCCGTGCAGGAATGCTGAAGTGAGGTTGGTGCTGCTGCCACCGCCACCACCGCCGCCGCCGCCAAAGTGGCAGACGTGGCCTGTGATTCTTGGGCATGGAGTGGTTGTGATGTTGACTCCTGTGCTTGCGAATAGGAAGGTTGTGGAGAAGTCTGCCTGCTGGTTGTCAATGTCTACCGAGTAGAACACTCCTGGGATGAACCCTTCACCGACTGCCACGACCTCCTGGCCGTAGTTGGCGCTGAAGTTCCCTGGAATGACAACGAAGCTTGGCAGGACTGTGAACGCAGCTGTCGCGACGGGGAAAACGCCTTCGCAGGACATTTCTTCCTCGAACGACTCTACGGTCTCACTGACGCACCCACCGCCGTGGTTAGGTACGACTGATTCGCAGAGTGGGGATGTTCCGCTGCAGATGCCGTACCCTACGTCATAGAAGTCAACCTCGTCAGCGCGCCAAGCGGTGACGTTGTGGTCGCCTCCGTATGTCTCTGGGACGGGGAAAGTGACTGTGGTGTTGAACTGGCCGTCGGTCCCGGTCGTACCGTTCGCGACGTTGAATTCCAGGTCGTCACCGAATGAAGTTCCGTTCCAGTAGAGGAGGATTAGCTTGCCGGCTGGGAACCCGTAGGCGGACACAGTGACCGTCGTGCTTGGGTTGCTCGCTGTTCCTTCGAATGGATTGAGGATGAGTGTTGGGTTCATGCAGATGAGGAATGTGTAGGCGACTCCGTTGGAGACCACCTTCACAGTGTGAGTGCCGATGACCAAGTTCGTAGGTACGGTCAGATTGACTCCGAACCACCCTGGCTTCGCTGATGAATTTCCAGCTGTCGTGCTGGACGGGGTCAGTGCGTGGAAGCCTGTCGAGGTGCTGTTAGACACCCAGAAGGTGACGTTCCCACCCCATGTCCACCAGTTGCCTGCCAGCCACAGCGTGCCTGTGGCAAAGACCGGGACTCCGAATGTGCCGCCTGTGCACGATGGCTGCGGTATGATCGGTGCGATCCCTGTGTCGTTGCCATAGTACGAACCTGCAGTGTTGTTGACGACGAGGTCGCCGCGCTGGTTGAAGGAGATCACTTGCGTGAACACCCTCGACTTTTCAGTGAAAACGGCCGGCGTGGCCGGTGGGGCGATGTTCGCCATCAATGTGTGCGGGTACGTGTGCTTCACTGCCTTGATTGTGATTGGGTCATTGAACGGTCCGCCGGTCGGATTGACCGCCTGCTTGGTGTCGATCATGTTGAATGTGTAGTTGAAGTAACCGTTGGAGGTTGTGTCAACGCTCGTCTGCCACTGGCCTGCCTTCGCTGAAGCTCCGCCAGCTGGCCATGCGTGGAAGGTGTACGAATAGTTCAGGTCGATCAGGATGCTCGGGGTGAATCCGCCGCCCATCACCTGGACTGGCCTGTTGGCTGGCCCTGATGTTGGGTTCAGGCGAATGCCTGGAGCAATTGTGATGTACTGAAGGGCTGCGACGGCAGTGCCGTCCCAGACCTTGATGAACTTGAATCCTCCTGCGATTTGGATTGGAAGTGGTCCCTCAACGACCTTGCAGCCTGGTACGCAGATGCCGGTGGAAGTCGTCGTGCCGATATAGTACGTCCCGTTCTGCTCAACGACCCCGACCAGAGCTGTCGCCAATGAAGACACAAGGAAGGAGCCCGCATACTTTATGTCACCTGGACTAAGCAACGAGAATCCGTCCTTGCTAAGATAGAGGTTGAACTGCGCACCCGAGAAGGTGACCAGGTTGGTCGCCCCCACGGAGAAGAAGATTGTTAGGTTGCCGCAGTTAGCAGGCGTACCGCAGCCAAGATTGTCAACCATCGCCCCCAAGTTGCCCGCTGTCCCGTTGACGAACGTGGTGGCTACTGTTGGCGAAGCGACAACTGGCGCGGCGTCAGGACCTGTCTGATGAACTACACCTAACTTCGGGGCGCCTCCTGCGATGCCGTAAACGGCAGCCACAGGGATCGTCGCCACGATAGCTGAAATGAGAAGAAGTGCGAGTAGAGTGCTAGTGCTAAGTTTTCTTACTTGAGATATACTCTTGTGAGTATACATTATTTTCAGGAAAAGCCTCCTGTGTCCCGTATATAAGCACGAAGGACGAATTGTCTATTTTCTCCTTATTCGGGCGTTCCAATAGGTAGATTGAGGCTCCCTTGGTAGAAAACGGCCGTTCTCCCCCCTTTCTTCCTCCTTTCATTGGGAAATCTTGGTTCCGCTAGAAATGGAGCCTGATTCTTTCCCTTCAGGGGACTTAGGGATGGTTTCGGAAGTAGAGGCTTTGCGTGAGCACCTATGGAATTTCAATCCTAAGGGGCCGGACCCTGCCGATCCGACTCTACTTTTGCCCGACCAGATACGACTTCGTTTTCGACCTGTTCATTTCGAAAACGCTCCATGAGCCAAGAAGAACACCGAGCCCGCCGAATAGATACTCTCCCGAATTCATAACCAGCAGACCAAACACGAGAATCGCACCGCCGTAGGCAATTCCGGGAATGCGAACCCATCCCTCGGCGCGCGACAGGCCATAGGCGACGACGATTCCAGCTATCCCCAGTGCGGCGAAAATCAGTCCGTAGTACGTCCCCCCGCGGATCCCCAGGAAAAACACCAGGACACCAATGGCAAGGAGGAAAACTCCCGCTATGAGGTCAGCTATCAGCGTGAGCGAGATGTGCGCAGGCCTTTTGCTCTTCTGCACCACATACTGGACGGGCTGGTTCGACACGACCTGTGCCTGCGGAACCGGCTGGCCAAGTTGGGGTTGCGGTGCGCCGCATTCAGGACAGAATTTCAGACCCCGCGAAATCTCTTTTCCGCAGTTGGAGCAGAAGGGCAACCGTGGACGAATCCACCGAAGTAATTAGTTAAGTCTATTGGGGCTGAATCTGCTCTTTAAGAATTGAATTCCCGTAAACGACGTAGTCGTTGGATTGGGTTCTAGGGTCCTGAGCTTTTCCAGGCTACTGTGAAACTTGTCCCGTCAGGGGACAGAGCTGAGGGCTGCGCCTTCACCGCTCCTCCCGATTGGGAAACCATTGTAATGGTCTGAACGTTCGCCCCGAAGCCTGAAATCTTCTGAGTCACTCCCCCGACCGTAGCGAAGTTCGTCGAAGATATCCCGGTGTAGTCCAGTCCGAACTTGACAGTCCCGAAGTTGGCGAGCGGCAGTATTCCGCCGCTGGAAGAGGGCGCTTCAGCAATCCATTCCGCAGATGACTTTTGTGCGCTGTTGAGCCTCGCGTTCTTGCTGAAGGTTTGTCCCGTCGTCACGTCGGTTATCGTGACGATAAACGTCCTGCCGGACACCTTCACCTCGGCCGTGATCACGTCACCTGGGTGAATGTTCTGGATTGCATAGAACGCAGGGTGGGGGTAGAACTCGTACCACGCGTAATAGGTCGGAAGCCCTCCTTGGCAGTCTGAATCGGTCCCGGTCTGTTCGACCGTCCCGCTGTTGAACCCGTCAATCCCGACCCAGAAGGACGAATACTGGTTCGTCGAGGTACACTCTCCCTGGATTGCTGGTACGATCCATGAACCTTTCACGTCGGTGACCGATCCCGTCGACCCGGTGACGGCGTACCCGCTCCAGTTCGTGCTAGAGAAGTTTCCAGCCCTGACGTTTGACCGGGCGACTACAGCAGTGGTCGTCGGGACGGCCAGCGCGAAGATCGGCAAGACAAGAAAACTAATTATGACTGCGCTGAACGCAAGCCTTGCCCTTGGATGCAACTGGGCGGTTGTTCCCGATGTTGTATTTAAGGGATGTCTACCCGGAGTCGACATTTCGCGCTTTTGTGAAAACCGTAGGGGAGGGGAACTCTCCCCCTCTCTCTAGTAGGGGTTAGGAAAGAGACGATGTAAGGTTCGCTACGTCGGGCGTGCCAAGACCGGTTGGTAAGTCCCAACCGGGTGTAGCCGCGTTGCCTGATGATGTGTACAGGAGGCTGTTGTTTCCGACAGTGATGTCATGGAAGTTGGGAGATCCCGCTCCGAGGCCGTAAAGGGCCGGGTTGGCGAAGCCTATCGGAGGCAACGCCGCGTTTGCCCTTGCCTGGTTCACGATGGCGAAGATGGCTGCCCACTGCGGAGACCCGGCGCTTGTCCCTCCGACGAGGAACCATCCTCCGAGAAATCCGATCCTCACGAGGACGCCCCCGTCGATAGCCGCGTTGTAGGACACGTCGGATGTTGCCCTGGTCGATCCGCCCCAGAACCCGTTCTGGTATGACAGCCGTGCGAAGATCGAGCTCGCAGCGCCGCCCGTGGCGACGCCGAAGTCAAGCTCGTTCCACACCTGCTCGCCGCCGTACCCAAGCACGGTGCAGTCGGGAGGGATTACCCTTCCAATGACACATGGTCCAGTATAGGTCGAAAGCCCGGAAGTGCAAGTCTGGCTGACGGCGCAGGTGGAGAGTGTCCCGGTCTCGTTGTAAGGAAGGCCCTGGGTCCCTCCGACGCCGGTTACGAGCGGGTCAGAGGCAGGGTAAAGGGCGTTCTGGACCGAGAAACCATTGGTCGCACCGAAGTCACCTGCAGAGGCAAGCATGGTGATGCCGCGGGACGCCGCAGCAACGTAGTTCGCGTGGGCCTGCAGCAACTGGCCATTGTTGGCTATCGGGAGCATTTCGGGAATCCCGAAGCTCTGTGAGAAGATGCTGTTCGGATGGGCCGCGATCGCGGCCGCCTCGGCCGCATTGATTGCGTTCCCCGAATTGCTGGACGCGACCACGAGGACGATGTTCGCCCCTGGCGCCATCGCAGGTGCCCACTCGACGTCAAGCGACGTCTCTACCCCCAGTTCGCCGAGTCGTGTGACCCAGCGGTCGGAGGGGAGGGGCATCCGGCTGGTGAAGCTGGGCATTCAATTGTGAATGAAGGGGGGCCGGAAGGCCGAAGTAGGTGTCGAAGTGAGCCAGGTCCGCCGCTATGGTCGGGCTCCCGTAGGCGTCGACGATCACAATCGCCTGTCCCGAGGCGTTGAGGCCCGCCGGAAAGTCGTAAGCTTTACTGACGAACGAGGGTCCGGATGTGTTCAGGACATTTAAGTCGCATGGAACCGGAATCCCTTCCGCAAGGAGTCCTGTCGGCGTTTCCGCCCTTGACACCTTGGACAACCAAGGACTCGCGATTGAAACATCGTCCTGGTTACCTATTCTTAAAAAGGGGGAGCGAAAACCGCGTCCAACTTGTCGAAGCAAATCGCGCAGCAATCTTCGGCCCCCGACCTGCTACCTAGGCAGCCTGAGGTGAACATCGGGACAAGCGGGCATGTGGACCATGGCAAGACGACGGTAACGCAGGCCATAACTGGGGTCTGGGCAAGCGCGCACAGCGAGGAACTGAAGAGGGGAATCACGATCAAGGTTGGTTATGCTGACGCGGCGTTCTACAAGTGCCCTCACACCCCGGCTCCTGCGGCGTATTCCACCAGCAAGCGGTGCCCGGTATGCGGGAGGGAGACACGCCTTCTAAGGGCCGTGAGCTTCGTGGATTGTCCGGGGCACGAAAGTCTGATGACCAACATGCTCGCGGGAGCGTTCCTGATGGACGGGGCCCTGCTGGTCATCGCGGCAAACGAGCCTGTCCCGAAGCCCCAGACGAGGGAGCACCTGCAGGCCATGCAGATGCTCGGGATGGAGAAGATTGTCATCGCTCAGAACAAGATAGACCTTGTCACCAACGAGGAGGCGCAGAAGAACCACAAACAGATCGAGAAGTTCGTGGAGAACACGGTGGCCGCGGACGCGCCGATAATCCCCATCTCGGCGCAGCAGAAGCTTAACATCGATGTCCTCATAGAGGCGCTCGAAGAGGCTATCCCCACTCCGAAGAGGGATGCGAAGGCGGACTCCCTGATGTACGTCGTCAGAAGCTTCGACGTGAACCGCCCGGGAAAAGAGATCGCGGAACTTTCCGGAGGAGTCCTTGGTGGAAGCTTGGTCCGTGGGGAATTGAAGGTAGGACAGGAGGTGGAGCTGAAGCCCGGCATGGTCGATGAGAGGAGCGGAAAGTTTGTTCCAATCGTGACCAAGGTATCGGACCTGCAGACAGGGGCAGGGAAGACTGACAGGGTCGGGCCGGGGGGCCTGATCGCTGTCGGAACCCACCTAGACCCCACCTTCACGAAGAGCGACCAGATGGTCGGAAGCGTGATCGGCAAGCCCGGAACCCTCCCCCCCACCTGGGAGCATCTGACGCTCGATGTGAATCTCTTTGAGACCGCGGTAGGCTCCGCGGAGCTTGTCAAGGTCGACAAGGTCAGGCTCTCGGAGAGCCTGCGTCTGAACCTCGGGACAGCTTCCTCCCAGGCTGTGGTGACCTCCGCAAGAGGCGAGGTCATTGAGGTCGACCTGAAGCGCCCCGTCGCGGTCGAAGCAGGAATGCGCGCCGCCATCAGCAGGAGGATTTCGGAGAGGTGGCGCCTGATCGGGTCGGGCGTACTCCGCTAGTTGCAGGAAGTCATCTTCGACAGCAGCTTCCTCATGGCGGTGGCCGAATCCCCGACCACCTGGTCCGATGACATCGCAGAGGCCGTCGGGAAGTTCAAACCAACGCTTCTGGACTGCGTCGTGAAGGAGTTGAGGGTACTTTCTTCGGGGCCCGGGAGGAGGGCGCGGATCGCGAAGGTGGCACTCCAGATCTCGGAAGGGTTCATAGTGATCCCGAACGGGGAGGCTGCCGTGGACGACGAAGTCGTTTCCGCTGCGATCGGTAGGAAGGCGATCGTGGCTACCTCAGATTCAGACATGGCGGCTTCCCTTCTGAAGGCCAAGTTGAAGGTGGTGGGCCTGAGCTCCGGAAGGGTCAGGCTCTTCCAAGCCTGAGCGAAATAGCGATAAAACGGTAGGGGGCGGGCTGGACCTGTGAACCGCCCCGAAATTGATGCAGGTGTCGAGACGGCCAGGATAACCAAGTTCGTCAGGCGAGTCGTTCACGGGGCGGGTGCAAAAGGAGTCGTCGTAGGCCTGAGCGGCGGGATTGACAGCGCCGTCACAGGGGAGCTCTGCGTCCGGGCGCTAGGCCGACAGATGGTGCTTGCCATTCTCATGCCGTCTTCGCATACCGCGCCGCGCGACGTAAGGGACGCGAAGTGGCTTGCCGAAAGGTGGGGGGTCGAAGCCAAGACGGTCGGAATCGGGATGCTCGCGAGAGAATTTTCGGAGGGGGCCTCAATCAGGGGGACAAAGTTAGCGAAGGCCAACCTGCAGGCCAGGTTGCGGATGACCGTACTGTACTACTACGCCAACGCGACCGGTCGAATCGTCGCCGGGACGGGGGACAGGTCGGAGATCGAGCTTGGATATTTCACGAAATTCGGTGATGGCGCCGCCGATTTCCTCCCCATCGCGCACCTGTACAAGACGCAGGTAGTCGCGCTCGCAAAGTTCCTAGGCATTCCAAGCGGCATCACCTCCAAGCCCCCTTCCCCCGGCCTTTGGCCGCGACACAGGGCGACAGACGAACTCCCCGCAGGGTATGACGTGCTCGACCTGGTTCTGAAGAGTGCGATTCGAGACCGCCTGTCCCCGGAAGCGGTCGCCAAGGAAGCGGGGGTCCCGGTCGGGCTGGTCAGAGAAGTGGTCAGGATGAACAAGAAGAGCGCGCACAAAAGGTCCCTCCCGATTTTCCTCGAGCCATTGCCGCGACTCCGGGATACCGTCGCCGGCTGATGCGACATGTCCTGAAACAGACGGATTGTACCGATACTGATATACGTCGCATTGAAAGGGGCGTCGATAATATCCTTGTTTGAGCTTGCGAACCTAGAGGATGTAGTCCGCGTCCCTCCGGACAAGTTCGGTTCCCCGCTTGAGAAGGTGGCCCTCGAGCTCCTGAAGCTGAAGTATGAGAGCACGATCAACCCCGACCATGGGTACGTCGTGCTGGTCACCAAGGTCGAGGTCGACAAGGTGGGCAAGATCATAGCGGGTGACGGAGCCACCTACCACAGGGTGAAGTTCGAAGTGCTTTCTTTCTTCCCGCTGCGCCAGGAACTCGTGGAGGGAGAGATTGTCGAGGTCACGGACTTCGGCGCATTCGTGAGGATAGGGCCAGCGGACGCCCTGCTCCATCTAAGCCAGATAATGGACGATTATCTCACGAGCGACGTGAAGTCCGGAATCATCACCGCGTCCCAGAGCAAGAGGACTTTGAGGGTCGGAAGCAAGGTCAGGGTCCGGATTACCGCAGTCAGCCTCGGTCACGGCATCTCCATGGGGAAGATAGGTGTCACTTGCAGGCAGCCTTTTCTCGGTGCCTTGGAATGGATCGACGACGAGGTCGCGAAGGCTCAGAAACAGCGGAAGGCCGACGAGCGACCGGGCAAATAGGGTCTGGCCTTGAGGGAACTCGCGTGCAGGAAGTGCAAGACGCTCACAACAGAAAAGACCTGCCCGAACGACGGTTCGACGGAGTTGAGCAAAGAGTGGTCGGGCCTGATCATAGTGATAAACCCGGACCGTTCTCAGGTCGCCAAGACGCTTGGGATAACGAAGCAGGGAAGGTACGCGCTCAAGGTCAGCTAGTCCAATTGGGGATCGAGTACAGCCTACCTGAGTCGCTGAGACCCGTCCTGGCAAGACCCCTGGGGAGAATGTTCACGACGGACGAGGTGACGGGAGCCGAGTTTTTCGAGCTCGTGAGGACCGCTCCTATGCTCATCACCGTCGGGGACAGGGTGACAGAGACCGTTGGGAAGGCAGGGAGGGTCCCGGACGTTCAGGTCGTCGACGGGAGAGAGAACAGGAGGGATAGGATGCTCCCCGAGGTCCAGTTTTCAAGGCTAGTAAGAGTATCCAACCCGGCAGGCACCATCACTCAGGAGGCAATCGAGGGACTGAAGGAGGCGTTCACCGGAAGCAAGCCGGTGAGGGTCCTGGTAGCCGGCGAAGAGG
The DNA here is from genome assembly GCA_016200045.1 of Nitrososphaerota archaeon. GTDB lineage: Archaea > Thermoproteota > Nitrososphaeria > Nitrososphaerales > Gagatemarchaeaceae > UBA183. Next base: position 59,786 of record JACQFN010000018.1, read on the forward strand.
ACCTGCTTGCGATCCTTGCCATTGCGCTGGCTCCCTTGTCCGCCTTGCTGCTTTACGGCCAGCCTCACGAAGGGATTGTAGCGGTGAAGGTCGGCTCAGACACGAAGTCAAGGAACAGGGCTCTCCTCGAAACGATCGGAATCCCGGAATTGAGATAGGTCCCGCGGAGGATTAATATCCTCGACCCCTCGGGGTGGGACGAATTGCAGGTCAAGCTCAAATCTGAATCAAAGCTCCTTGAGAGGACCTACGTCGAAATGGAGGTCGAAGGGAAGGCTGGCGCGATATCGCGCAAGGACGCAATCGCTGCGGCTGCCGCGGAGCTCAACGTCCCCGCAGAAACGATCGGGCTCTTGAGACTCGAGCAGCAGTCCGGGACGAGGAACGTCCTGGGCAAGTTCTACGTGTATAGGACCGAAGAGGCAAGGAAGCGCGTTCATCCGACGCACCTCGGGGAAAGGACGCTCGGCAATGAGGAGAGGGAGAAGCTCCGCCAGGCGAGGAAGAAGGCTGCCTCCCCAGCTCCAGCCGCAGAGGCGAAGAAGTAGGATTGTCCAAGGCACCGGTCCGCCCCCCGGTTCCCGCGCCCGCCGCCCCTGCGCCCGCCATAGCGCCTGAGGCAGCGCCGGTGGAAGAGAAGAAACCAGAGAAGAAGCAGAAGCCGAAGGCCCCGAAAAGAAGGATACAGGTCCACAAGCTCTACAAGCTTGACGGGGCGAGCCTGACGAGGCTCAGGAAGGAGTGCCAGCGATGCGGCAGGGGGTACTTCATGGGCCAACACGGGAACAGGATGACCTGCGGCAACTGCGGTTACACGACATACCAGTCGAAAGCCTAGCTGGCTGACGCGATTTCATCCTTCAGCATCCTGGACATTCCGGGCGTCATGAACGGCTGAAAGGGGAGCACGTACTTCTGGCTCGCCGCCTTCACGATTATGCTCTTTTCCCCTTTCGATGAATATGACTTCAAGAACGTCCTGGCCACCGACCGCATTGTGTTTTCCCTGTTGGAGAACTTGGCGGTGTAGTACAGGAACTCTGCCAGGTCCCAAGACCTGTCCCCCTTCGGGACGGCCTGCTCGAGGTCTGTCAATATGAGACCCCTCGAAGAGACGACGACGTTCCCCGCCTTGGTGTCTCCAATCGCGAGGCCGGCAGCGTGGACCTTGGCGAGGAGCTCTCCGTACGCTGCCACCTCCGCAAGCCCCGACCCGCCCCCGCCCCTCATCAGGCCGTCGATTACAGTCGACAGAGTAGGTCCCCTTACGAATTCCTTCACCATTATCCTCTCCCCTGGAGCCACTGCGATCACCAAGGGTACCTCGACCCCAGAGGACCTGAGCCTGAGGGTCATATCGTACTCCCTCTCCAGCCGTGCGATCGGGGCCGTGCTGAACCTGTTGGCGGCGGCGGCCCAGACGCTGAGCAGGGCCCATTTCAGCGACCTGACGTCGGAGAAGCTTTTCACAACGACAGACTCCTCGCGCTCGCCTTCCCTGAAAGTGAGGACGGTGGTCGTGGAATACGGGTCCCCAAGGAACTTCTCAACCGTGGTGAACTGCTTGAAGCCGAGGAAGCCCCCGAGTTCCTTCTCCAACCTGGATGCGTCAGAGATAACCCTCCCTTCACGGAGCCTGAGGAGCGACCTCGGACGCTCGAGGGCCGTCGGGGGGATGAAGTTCTCCCTCATCCTCCTGATTTTGGACTGGGCTTCTTTCCTGAAGACAGACAGCCCCACCCGGCCCGCATATCCGTGAATTGCATACTGGGTGACCCCCCGCGCGGTCAGGGAAAACAGGGACTGCACCGTTGTGAAGGCGTCTCCCTTCATCTTTTCGGGGACGACCCTCACCCCGTCGTCTTCGGCGACCAGGAAACCGCGGTTGACGAGAGTCGCCGCTGCTGTCCTGAACCCTGCAACTGTGGCTCCCGTGTTTTCAATGGCTTTCGGTCCTCCGTAGGTCTGGACGTAGCTGTAGAGAGCCGGCGGATAGACTGCAGACCGTTTCTTCAGCTTGTCAAAGAGGAAGTATTCGTAGGGTATGGTGATGTGTGAGACGAACTCGCCGTAGTCGGAGGAGAGCGCGAGGAGGGCCTCGACGATCACCCGCCTCTTGTACTCCAATTCGACAGACCTGAAGAAGTCGGGATTGTCGAGCGGCTCGTACACGTTGAGGAACCGTCCAACCACGAACTCCCCGAGATAGGAGGTCCTTGCGTCCTCCCAAAGAAGGCCCTCGTCGACGACGAGCGCAGACAGCGCGACGGGCTCTGAGAGGTACCTGTAGCGCACGCCTTCTCCGAACTTCTTCGAGACGACAATCAGGTCGTAGTCCGAATCCGGCTTCGCGTAGCCAGCGACCTTGGACCCGTAAAGACAGGCGGCAACGATGGAAGACTTGTCAGCCAGTGACGAGGCCACCCCAGCCAAGACCGTTCTCTCTTCGTTGCCGAGCGTCATCAGCTCATCTTCTCTTCTATCTGGGCGACCTTCCTCACCAGGGCCGGGTCGAACCTCGCCGAAGAGACATCGTTCATTCCCAGTCGGACCACGTTCTCCTCTGGGGGGACCCATCTTATCGGCAGGCCCTTCCCCACCCACTCCTGTTCGACCTTCTTGCTCAGCGCCGGGTCGACCAGGGTGTCCTTGAACTTCCTGCTGATCAGTGCCACGAGGGCCCGGTCGGAGAAGAGTAGCTTCGGTGGGACTGTCCTCCCGGGGTCCGCGAGGGCGGACCCGAAGAGGGTCGTCTCCTTCTCGTCGCTCGTCAAGTTCTTGGTGGTCATCCTCCTGACCAGGTCGACGTAATGCGTGAACTCGTGGGCGGCCACGGCTTCTATCGTTCCCTTAGTCCCGTAGGCGACGAGGGCGGCGCTGAACTGGACGAAGATGGACAAGGTCCCGCCGGCGGTTATGGGGACGACCCTCGCGAAGAGGACCCCCATCTGGCCGTATTCCACAGTCCCTTTCGACACGGGCAGTATCGGCTCAACATAGAACGGAGGGTACGGGAGACCGCTTGCCTTTTCCGTCCGGCGGACTCCTCCGACGACGTACTTCAGTCGGGTCCTGACCTTGGTGGCAATCTTCCTTGGGATTTTCTCTTGAGCCACCGCCTGGTCAAGAAGGATCAGCGGGTCCACGATTTTCGCGAGCCCCCCGGTGTCCTTAAGAGTTTTAGTCGGTGAGTTTGAAATTCACTGGCGGGATTCGTCTGGAGACTTCCATGAAGACCTCGGCGTGCATCACCCCTGGCAGTTTGCCAATGTTGTCGTACACGGCCTTGTGAAGCTCGTCAAGAGACCTCCCCTTAAGATTGATGATTACGTCGAACCTTCCAGTAACCTCCCTCATCAGCCTCACCCCCTCGACCTTTTCTATCTCATTCAGGACGGATTCCCTCTGCTTCGGGTCGATGTTCAAGCCTGCCAGAGCCCCCGCCCTGAATCCCAGGTTGTCCTCATTGACCTGGACGGTGAACCGCTCAATGACCCCGCGCTTCTGCAGGCGCTTTATCCTGCTGTATGTCACCGAGAGGTTCACCCCAAGCTGCTGGCTCAGCTTCGGGACTGAGACAGAGGCGTCAGCATACAGAGCCGACAAGATTTTCATGTCTACCTCGTCCAATCTAGCCAATCTGCCGCACCTTGTGCAAATATTGCAGCAGAGATATTTCTACTTTTTCGGCCCTGACAGGGTCTTCTCAGTTCTTGCCGCTGGCTTTAGGGGGCGCAGTTCCCCTTTCTGACCTAACTGCATTCACCTGGTAGACCTCCTCGCTGATGGTGTTCCCCCGGACCAGCTTCCGCTTCTTGAGCCCTTCGGTCTTTGAGGTCAGGCCCACCCCTCTTGTGAGAAGGATGTGCTTCTTCCCTCCTCCCGACACGTCGGCGCGCATGGGGAACCCCGCCCTGTCACTCCCCCCGGTAATCGTCACCTTTCCGGCCAGGCCGATGAGCGCCCCGTCGATTGTCTCGCCGATCTTGCGGCCGAGGAGAATCTGCGCGCTCGAGTCTTTCAGCTCGACCACCTCCGACTTCGTGGTGTTCCGGTCGGAGAGCACGAGCTTGAAATTTACCATTCAGGGAAACCCGGCTTCGGCGCAGATATAAGTTCTCAGAAACCATAGAGGGGATCGGAGGTGGACCTTATCCTCACGATGTCGTTCAGGGCCTCCAGCTCGTCTTGTGACAAGGAACCGAGCAGCTTTGTCCTCAAGAGCTTTGCTTCGTGGCTCTTGGGCATCGTATAGATCTCGTCGTTCTCCTTGACCTGCCTGCCTAGGGTCGGGCCGTCCACCGAAATCGCGACCTTGTCCCCCTGTTTCGCCTCCGCCAGGGTCTTCCCCTCGTCCTGGACCTGTTCGACCGTACCGAGTTCTCTCCCCTCACTCGACATGAGCTTGACCTTAGGCCTGAGCCTTCCCCCCAGGACTTCGACCCCGAAGACGGCCGGGTCGTTCCTTCTGAAGAATGCTCCAGGTATGGCCTTCAGCTTGCATGGCCGGGTCAGGCCGGAGAGAGCGGCACGCTCATCCTGATCCCTCTTCGACACTGACCAGTTCACGTAGTTGTCTATCACCTCGTAAATGATACCGGACACGAAGATCGGGGTCTTTCCGACGAACTCCTTCGCCTCCGGGAGGACCTTCGCGTCGAACCCGAGGATTGCCGCGAGGTAAGGGTCGTGTTCTCCGACGACCTCCGCGTCCACGATGTCGTTCTTCGAGATGTCGCCGATGTCGGCCTGCCTCACCGGGACACCGCGTTCTTCGAGCATCCTGAGGAGAGCTTCCAGCCCTCCGACGCTCCCGGCTTTCACTATCACGCCCATGTTGTCGGTCCTCATCACTATGTTCGAGAGCTCGTGTTCCATCTCCTTCTTTATCGACTGGAACTGGTCGTCGCCAGAGAACGAGGCGACCGTCGTCCCCGCGATCACCCCGGACAGGTCTGGGGTCAGGAGCTTCACCCCGGCAGCCGCGTTGACCGACTCCACGGGGGTGAACTTGTCTCTTGGGTCGCGCATCTCGTCGAGGGGCTTCGGCATGAATAGGGCCTTGACCTTGGACTTGAACGCGCCGTCCTTCCTAACAAGTGCAATCGGGTCCCCGACTCGTAGGACTCCCTCAGTAAGAATCACGTTCGCAGTCTCCCCAATGCCCACCTCCTCCTGCAGCTCGAGTATGATTCCCCTCGCCCTTCTTCCCTTTTCAACGTGGAGGGCGAGCCTCCCTTTCAAGAACTGCTGCGAGAGGCCGATCAGCATCGCCAGGAGCTCGGGGATTCCTGCCCGGGCCCGAGCTGAAACGGGAACGACCGAGACCTGCTGCCGAAAGTCCTTCACCCTGTAGTAGGCGTCTGCCTGAAACCCCAGGCGCGAGACTCCCCCCACCACGTTGTAGAGCCTCTCCTCCAGCTCGTCGTTCCACTCCGGGTACTGGTCCTTCATTACCTGGAGAAGCGGGCCCTTGCTCCCCTTCTTCCAACCCTTGATCATGTCGACCTTGTTGAGTGCGATCAGGAACGGGACCTTCCTCTGCTTCAAGATGTCGATGCTCTCGAGAGTCTGGTTCTCGAGCCCCTTCAGGACGTCGACAACCACGATTGCGATGTCGGCCGCGGAGCCTCCGCGGAGCCTCAGGTTCGAAAAAACTGCGTGCCCGGGCGTGTCGATCATCAGGAGACCCGGGATTTCAAGCTCACCTCCCGCCCGGTTCAGAAGGGGACCGCAGATCGTGAAAAGCGTCTCCATTGGGAAAAAACTCGCGCCTATCTCCTGGGTTATCCCCCCCACCTCCCTGGCCTGGACCGCAGTCCCCCTCAGCGCGTCTAACAGGCTGGTCTTCCCTGAGTCAACGTGCCCGAGGACTACGACTACAGGCTGTCTTAGCTGGCCGCTTGGTTCCGACATTGCCCGATTCGCCCCTTATCGCGCCCTCACCGCTCACTTTCCGAAAAAGGTCTTCTGTTCGCGGGCGAAGCTCTCCTGAGAGTCCGAGGCGTGTATCGTGTTGTCGGTGAGCCCCAGACCGTAGTCCCCGCGAATGGTTCCGGCTGCGGCCTCCCAGCTCTTCGTGGCGCCCACCATCCTACGGACTGTTGCTACCGCGTCCCGACCGGTGAGGACCATCCCGACGACGGGGCCGGAGGTTATGAACGAGACCAGCTCCCCGAAGAACTGCTTCTTGCGGTGAACCGAGTAGAATTCCTCTGCCTGCGCCTTGGTCATGGTGAGCATCTGGACCCGGGTTACAGAGAACCCCTTCGCTTCAAACCTTCGGAGAATCTCCCCGACTAGGCCGCGCCTCACCCCGTCCGGCTTCACGACGATCAGGGTCTCTTCGGGGACCGAGCTCATTGGGCTCTGTTCCTTCGCGCCCACTTGAACTTCCGCGGGTCTCTGCCGAGTTTGGTGTCGTTGATCTTGCACTTCGAGGAGCAGTACGGCCGGGTCGACCCGTCGTTCCTCACGAAGAGGATTCCCAACCCCAGGCGGATTTCCTTGCCGCAGAACGAGCATCTCTTTGGGATGTACATCGCAAGATATCACTCACTTGAGCTTTCTAGCTTCGCGCTCCGTCTCCCGGAGTACGAGGACGTCGGCCAGCCTGATCGGGCCCTTCACGTTCCTGGTGAGAATTCTTCCCTTTTCCTTCCCTTCGAGGATCTTCACCCGGACCTGCGTAATCTCTCCCGCGACCCCGGTCCTGCCTACAATCTGGACGACCTCAGCCGGAGTAAGCGATTCTACTTCTTTCTTGCTCATTCGGGCTTCTTCAGCCTCGCGAGTTCCTGGGTGACCTGCTCGAGGATCTGGGCACCCTCTCCCGCGTCAAGGACTGCCGCGGATGCGGTGGAGACGTCTATCCCGATCGCCGGTCCTATCTGGTCCTTCGAAGGAACGAATACGAAGGGAATCTTCCTCTCTTCGCAGAGAATCGGGAGATGCGCGACGACCTCGGGGGGCTGAACGTCCTCTGCGATCACAACCAGCTTCGCCATCCCCCGCTCGATGGCCTTCGTCGTCTCGTTTGTTCCCTTCCTTACTTTGCCGCTTCTTGACGCCTGCCTCAAGACCTCGTATGAGGCCTCAGCGACTTCCTTCGGAGTCTCGACCTTTACGTAGTAAGCCTTTGGGGTCATTTCTCAACCAATCGCCCGAGAATGCCCTTCCGGGCCAGCATATAAACGGTTGTAGCTTCGCCGCGGAATTCCGGGACATCCCGAGTCGGCAGGGGCTATTTGTGGGCGAGGACCATCGTGTTGCGGGAGTCGAGTCTGCAGAACCCGAAGCGCGGGAACTGCACAATATCCCCGACTTTGACCTGCGAGAACGCGTTCTCGACAAGCCCGTGGGCCTCTGTGAGGCTGTGCTGGTCGTACTTTCCCGTCTCGTCGAAGAGAGGGCCAGCCACCAGTACCTTGATCTCGGTCTGACCCTCCGTCACCCACTGCACCTTCTTCGTGTCCGGGACCAGCCCGTCCCCGGCATAACGAGCTGCCGGCTCTTCCCCCTTCGAAAGGAGCGTCAGGTTGTAGAGGTCCATCAGCCTGAATACATCACCCTTCTTCAGTGAATCCAGGTCTGCCCGAGGGATGAAGAAATCAGAGCGGGCTTCGATGGTCCTGGCTCCGAGGTTCTTGTCGGGGTGGTATCGGACTTCGACGCTCCTGGGGGGAGCCCTTTCCACTGAAAGATGAACCGGGTCGGGCACGAAGAACAGCCTCTTCGTTACCGGGTCGAGGAGCTTCCTGTTTACTGCGTAAAGGAGGCTCCAGTCGTACTCGTGTTCTGACTTCGTGTACCCCACCTGCAGGGTGAACTGCCGGATAGCCTCCGGGATGATCCCCCTTCTCCGTATTCCGTCGACGGTGGGCATACGCGGATCGTCCCACCCCGACACGAGCCGCTCCTCGACGAGCGGCCTGAGGAGCCTCTTCGAGACGGGCGTCCCTTTGAAGTTGAACCTCGAAAACTGGACCACCTCCACAGGCCTGAGACCGAGCCGTTCACGGAAGAGCCGCTGAAGCTCGTTGTGGAACTCGGAGCTCCTCAGGATGTGGGTTATGCCGCAGAGCTCGTCCTCTATCGTGTTCGCAAGGTCGTAGGTCGGCCAGAGGGTGTACTTCGTGCCAGTCAGAGTATGGGGGTGGTCGATGACCCTGAAGATGTTCGGGTCGCGGAGCGAATAGTCGAGGCTCTGCATTTCTCCCCTGAACCTGACGACAAACTTCCCTTCCCCGTGTTTCTTCGCTACGAGCTCCTCCCATATCGCGAGGCTCTCGGGTGGCGGCCTCTCTCTGTGTTCGCAGGCCTTCCCGTCGAACCTGAGCGCCTTCACGCGCTCGAGGTCGCAGGAACAGACGTACGCGACCCCGTCTTCGAGCATCTTCCTTCCGTAGCCGTAGGTCACTTCCACGTCGTCCGACACGTTCTTTTCGTGGTCGACCATGATTCCAAGCCACTTCACCCCCCTCCTGAAGCTCTCGTAGTAACGCTTGGAGGCCTTCCGCGGGTTAGTGTCCTCGAACCTGAGCCAGAGCTCGCCGTCATACATCTCCTTGTAGAGCGAGTTGATGCTGAACGCCATCGCGTGGCCGACGGTCATGAAGCCAGATGGCTCCGGTGGGAGTCTGAACGCCGTCTTCCCTTTGACCGCGTTCCTGAGGGGCGGGAGCCCCGTCCGTCCCTCTCTTTGCACCAATTCAGTGGTGCCCGGGTACCGCTCCTGCAGCAGCTTGGCCTGGCCGGCTGGGGACATCTTGTTCACACGGTTGACCGCTGCACTAGCTTCTTCCGCCACGAAAGACGGCTCTGACCGGAGGTCTGGGTACTGCCCAAGGATCCTTCCGAGGACAGCCCCGACCTCGGCCTTTCCTCGGTGGTTCGAGGCGTTGAGGAGCGTCTCCTTCTCTATGGAAGAGAGGACTTCGCGCGGGAGCCTGCCCTTTGCTACCATTCGCGCTCGACTGCGTACTTCGCGAAAGACTCCAAAAGGGCGGCTGACGACCTGTCCCCCGGCCACTCGATCTTCTTCAGCGTGAGGAGCGCCATCTTCAGAAGTTCCTCCGCCCTCTTCCTAGCATATCCGATTGCGTCGTGCTTGTCTACCAGGGAAAGGACGTATGAGATGTCCTCGGGAGTCTTGTCATCGCGCGGCTTGTTCATGATCGCGCGGAGCCTGGACTTCTCAGGGGGTCCGGCTGAATCCATCAGGTGAAGGAGGATGAGGGTGCGCTTCCCTTCGGCGATGTCGTCAGATTTGGCCTTGCCGTACTTTCGCTCATCTCCAGTCAGGTTGAGGGCGTCGTCCTGAATCTGGAAAGCGACCCCCAGGTCGGTCCCGAAGGAGCGGAGGGCCTCCAGGACTGATGGCTGCGCACCAGCGACGATCGCCCCGAGCCGACACGGGCTGGCTACGGTATACCAAGAGGTCTTCTTCGTGCACATCAGGAAGTAGTCCGCTTCGGTGAGATCCCATCTCTTGTTCTCGACCCAGCCTAGCTCCATGTGCTGGCCTTCGGTGGTTTCGTTCACCATCCGAGAGAATTCCCCCAGGACGCCGAGCGTCCGCTCGTGGCCGAGCCTCTGAGAGTTCCCGAGGAGGGCCCCCCACATCCTGGCGTGAAGAGCGTCCCCGGCGTTGAGCGCCAAGGACACCGGATACTTCCTGTGGAGGGTGGGCTCCCCACGTCTGAGCTGCGAACCGTCTTCGATATCGTCGTGGATCAGTATCCAGTTCTGGAACATCTCTATGCTTGCCGCAGTCAGGATCGCGTCTTCCTCCGTCCCCCCCGCAGCCTTGCAGGTCGTGACGCAGAGAAACGGTCGCATCCCCTTGCCCTGACGCGTCGGGTAGTCTCGCATCATCTTGAATAGAAGGTCGACCTCGTGGACAGAATCTGAGATGGGAAGGAGACTTCCCAGCATGAGGGAATCGACCTTGTCCTTCACCCGCCTTATCTCTTCCTGGAGATTGTTCGTTCCCCTCACCTGAGGCCCTTCTTCCTATGCCCTGACCGTGGTCCCGTAGAAGTCCATCCCTCTTAGGGCCTTCGAAAACTCGTTGCGTCTGTACCCAGAGACGAAGCAGGCTTGCGAACCGTACGCCGCGACCTTCGCGGCTACCTCCAGCTTCAAGCTCATTCCACCGGTCGCATCGTCCCCCCTTGGGACCTTCATCTTCCTGATCCTTCCGGGGGTGAGTTCGGGGACGATCACCCGAGCGTTCTCCTCATACACCCCGTCCACGTCGAGCGCGAACACGCACCGTTCGGGCTTCAGGAGCTTCGCGAGCTCGAGGACGATGGTGTCACCCGACAGTATCCTGAAACCGCCTTTCTGGAGCGTCACGTCCCCGAAGGTTACGGGTGTTGCCCCGGCCTTCAGGAGCCCCTTGAGCCAGCTGGCGGACTCTGAGCTGGTTCCGTGAACTACGGAGTCGAACGGGGTGAACTGGTAGGGGTTGAGCTTGGACTCTGACATGGTCTTGCAGACAAGCGAGTTCAGCTCGAGCATGGCGGTTCTGGTCTGCGAGACCCCTGACATGGACTGGCTTGTCGTGTCGGAAGAGAGGCCGTGCTGTTTTGCAACGGTGTGTCCGTACGAGCCCCCTCCGTGGACGACGATGACGCTCTCCCCCGATGATGCTATCTCCTCGGCCAGGGCCGAGACGACGTCGGACCTGTAAGAAAATGGCTTTGACTTGTCAGTGATTACGGACCCGCCCAGCTTGGCTATCACTATTCTACCCAACTTTTCACTCCCCCAGCTGGCACGTGCGATTGGTAGGCTTCAATTCCTCGCGCCTTGAGCCTTGAAATTATCCTTTTTTCCTTTCCTTCAGGCGCGACCGCGACCACGCTCCCCCCGCCTCCTGCGCCCGTGAGTTTCGCGCCATAGCACCCCATTGAGGTAAGTTCCTCCACAAGCGCGTCCAGCTCTCGGGAAGAGACCCCGAGGGTGGCGAGGAGCGCATGGTTGAATGCTAGAAGCCTCCCCAGTCCGATCAGGTCCCCTGTTCTGAGTTCTTCAGCGGCCGTCTTGCTCACTCCGCTGATGGAACCTGCCAGGCCGTCGAAGAAGCCTTGGGAGGCGTTCCTGACCGCAACCACCTTTGCAATCTGGCCCTTTGTGCTTCTGCTCTTCCCGGTGAACGCGACGAGGAGGGAAAGTCCGTGTTGGGGAACTACCCGTCTTGGTTTGGACCCGCGACGGAAGAGGACAACTCCTCCCATGGCGCAGACAGTGGGGTCGACCCCCGAAGCCTTCCCGTGGACGTCTGTTTCGCCGACCATCGAGCGGGAAATCGTCTCCTCCACGGTAAAGGGGTGGCCCCGAAGCCGGGAGACCGCGGCGACTACGGCGACCATAGTCGCGGCCGACGACCCCAGGCCCGCCCCGTGGGGCAGGTCGGACTTGATTGAGAGCCTCATCCTTTGACTCCAAGAGAACTCACTTAACAGCGATTGCACGAAGTCCCTTACAGGCTTGAGGCCCGGGGTCCCCGCAGCGAACCTGTCCGAATCGATCGTGAGCTTCTCAGAGTCAGTCGCCTCGACCCTGACCTTCATCTGGAGCGCAGCGGCGAGGGACCAGGCCCCGTGGACGACGAAGTGCTCCCCCGTGATTATGGCCTTCCCCGGGGCCTCGGCTACGGCTTTCATCTCAGACGAACCTGACCGACCCGTATCCGACCACGCTGGACCTGTCTCCTCCCGTGTCTCCGCTGTTGGCATACTTCAGCAGTTCCCCCTTCTTCATCCCTAGCTCCACGGCAGCCGTCATGACCGCAGCGATCGGCCCGTATCCGCAGGCGGTCACCCGAAGCATTTCGAGGCTTTCGTACATGCCCTCGACGTCGAGGCTGACTACCCGCTCGAGGACGGCCAGGTCTTTCGTTCTTGCTTGCTCGTAGGGTTCGTAGTGCGTCAGGTCTGACGAAGCGATCAGGACCGCCCTCCTGCCCTGGGCGACCTTTCCAATCGCCCTCCCCACGGCGGTAGCAGTTTCGATGTCCTGGAAGAGCAGCGAGACGGGGAGCAATGGCACTGAATTTCCGTAGATCTCCTGCAGGAATGGGAGCTGCACCTCGAGGGAGTGCTCCAAACTGTGTGCGTCCGGGTCGAAGGAGACCACCCCTGCATGGTCCGCGAGCTGTTCAGAGGCCGCCGCGTCTACCTGCAAGGTCCCCAGTGGCGTCTCCCAACTGCCTTCTCCAAACGTTGAGACCCCGCTCCCGATTCCGTAATGGTTGGGGGCGGCTATCACGATCAGGTCAGGGGAGGCGAAGGAAGAAGCATGCAGGTAGGAGTGGGCGGCCACCGGGCCTGAGTACTCGTACCCTGCGTGGGGGGCCACAAAGGCGACCGCGGTCGCACCGCGTCGAGCTGCTGGAGGGAGCTGTCCAGGCCCCACCGGCCCTTCGTAGCACTTGCGGATCGCCGCCCGAAGGCGTTCCCTGTCGCTCGGATAAAACGAGCCCGCGACTGCAGGCTTTCTTATCAAACGCAGACCTTGATTGCGAGGCGGGTACCCGAATATAGGTTACTCGAGTTCCTCGTCTTTGGGCTCTTCCTCGGCCTTTGTCTCGAAGTCCTCGATGGAGTACTTCATCTGTTGGTCTTCGGCGAGGAGCCCCCCGTGCACCAGGGCTGACCTGGCGAGCAGCCAGAATATCGCAGCAATCGACTTCCGGCCCCTGTTGTTCCCCGGAATCACGAGGTCGACGTCGTCCGTGATGTTGTCTGTGTCACACACTGCGATCACCGGGACCCCAAGCTTTCCTGCCTCGACGATCGCCTGCGTGTCTGACATCGGGTCAGCCACCACGACCAGCTCGGCGTCAAGGTGCCCGGGGTAAAGCGGGTTGGTAAACGTACCGGGCATGAACCTGCCTATCCGGGGGACGGCCCCAGTGAGTTCGCAGAACTTTTCGACAGCGACCCCCCCGTGTTCCCTGCTGGTGTAGACCACGGTGTTCTTCATGCCGACCGCGGCGATGAACTTGCCGGCGACGTCGATGCGCTGGAGTGTCTTCGAATAGTCGATCATGTGCAGGCCGTCAGGCCTCGGTCGGGCCGTGAACTGCTCCATGGTCTTGGTCCGGACGGGCGTCCCGATCCTTATCCCGGTGGCGAGGAGGGCCTTTTCGCTGAGCTGGGGGGCGACCATCTTGTCGGCGGATCCGGCTTCGTCATCTTCGAGCTGTGACAGAGTGACGACCCACCAGGCCTACTGAAGGTCCGCTTTCCTGCTGTAGAAGGGAAGGACCTGGTCGATTACGTCCACGGAAGAAATCAGCATCCTCCTGCAGCAGTACCTCTTCAGGCCTAGCTCGTCGAGGACCTTGCCGGCGTCCTCTCCCGCGTTGGCCCTCGACTGGAACGATGCGAACTTGTCCCCGATCAGCGTTCCGCAGGTGAAGCATCGGATTGGAATCATCATTTTGGATTACCTGTAGCTCTTCTGGCGCTTCCTCCTCGCGCCCGGTCCTCCGAATTTCTTCGGTTCAGTCTGTCTCGGGTCCCCCGAAAGCAAGTACTTATTGAACGCATTCATCCTTTCCCTCATTTCGGCCCCCCTTACCTGGTCGACGTATGCTCTCGCAATCGCCATCGCGGCAGCATCCGCCTGCCCCATGAACCCCCCGCCTGCCACGCTGACGTCGACATCGTACTTGTCCCTCAGTTCGCCCACTATGCTCACCGGTCCGAGGAGGTGCAGCCTCGCAGGCTCCGGCTCCCAGATTTCGACAGGAGTCCCGTTGATCCTAATCCTGCCGGCCCCGGGCATGATTGCGGCAGTGGCCCTGGCGGTCTTGCGGGCCCCCGAGTACAGCTTCGGGGCCTTCTTCGCCGGGGTTTTCTGAGGGTTGACCGTGCCTACCCGCTCCACCCGAGGTTCTTGGAAAGTTCGTGCATCGTGACGTATACCGGGACCGGCCTAGTCGCTGCTGTGTCGGGGATAAGGGTCATCTCCGAGCCTTTCACGTCTTCAGGTACCCCGACGTACACCCTAAGGTTCTTCATCGCAGCGGCTCCCTTCGGCTTCTTCCGGGGGACCATTCCGCGGACCATCCGCTTGAATATGTTGTCCGGCCTCCTCGGATGGATTGGCCCGTAAATCGGGTTGACCCTGCTGCTGATTTCCAGCTTCTCCTTCCACTGCGTAAGGACCGAGTTCCTTGAGCCCGAGATGAGGGCCTTCTCTGAGTTGACTACCACGACCCTCTTCCCTGACAGGAGGAGCTTGGCGACCTTCGAGGCAAGCCTTCCCGCAATCTGGTCCGTGGCGTCGATGTACACGGTCCGCTCACTCGACAAGCCTAACCCCGCTGCCCTTCGGAAACTTCTTGAGAAGCTGCTCCAGCGTCACGGCAGACCCTCCGGCTGCGGATATCTTCGCCTTAGCCGCGCCTGAGAACAAGAACGCCCCCACCACGACCTTATTGTCGATTATGCCCCCGCCCAGCACCTTCCCGGGGACGAGCAGCGCTTCACCGGGAGCGGCTATCCTCGAGAGTCTCCCCACGTTGATCTCCACCTTGGTCAGGCCGGGCCTCGACAGCATCCTTGAAGCCTCCGCCCATATCCGGGCCTTCCCCGCCTTCCCCGCGCGCTCAAGCATGACGGCCGCCCTCCTCAGCATCGGGTTAGAAGACGTCATTTTGCCGCCGCCTCGATCGATACCTGCATCTCCTTCAGCTTCTCCTCTAAGAGTTGAATGGCTTTCAGGACAATCTTCTTTGCCGGCAGTCCTCCCGCAGACTCCACGGACAGGATGAACGACCCCTCGGACTTGCCGTCCGTCAGCACCGACACCGACGAAGGCTGCCACTTCGCGTGCTCCTTCCCCCTCCCGAGCCTTGCATAGGCCTCGAGCTTGACCGACTGTCCCTGGGCCAGCTTCACGAGGGGTATGGCCTCGCTCACCGGTCTGATCTCCCTGTCCTCAGAGACCAGGTCCCCGGAGTGGACGGTGGAGACCTTGTCCTTCCCTTTGGCGTCCAGGACGAACAGCACCCTGCACTTGTGACACCCTAGCGGGCTTCCGCAATCGCAAGCCTCAGGAAGAATGTACCTCTCGAGGTCGGTCCTAATCGGGACCATCCCCAGCCTGTGCGCGAGTATCTCATCGTAGAGCACAGAAGAGTTCTCGAGAATTACGACGTCGTCGATGGCCATCGACGGGACTTCCGAAAGACAGAACCGCCTGACCGCGTTGGCGTAACTGCGGTCGACCCCGTCGAGCTGCAGGCTCACGTAGTTCCCAGTATCCTCTAGCACCTTCACCTTAGCCATGCCGACCACCTACTAAATGACAATCGTGCGCCGTTACGAAACGCCCCGTTTCACGCCTCGCGAATGTTTTGGGGTTAAAAAGCTTGTGTAGAAAAATGTCGACGACGCCCTCCCTGGAAAATCTGGGGGTCGTCTCATGGCCGACCAAGACTTATATCCAGAAAAGCGCGGGCAGGTTCAACAAAATGTCGAGCTCGCAAGAATTCAGGCACCTTGTCCGGATAGCGGGGAGAGACCTGGAGGGGAGCAAGAAGCTTGTCGTCGCCCTTTCGGACCTGAGGGGGGTGGGCCACAACTTTGCAGGCGTCGTGATCACCAGGCTGGCCCTCGACCCGAGAACGAGGCTCGGCACGCTGTCAGAGGAACAGGTGAAGGGCATCGAGAAGGCCCTGCACGACTTGGCGAAGACCTCGCTTCCGCAGTGGTACTACAACAGGAGAAGGGACCCTTACACTGGAGAGACGAAGCAGCTCCTGGGTTCCGACCTGGATTTCGCGATAAAGAACGACGTGGAAGCGGAGAAGAACATCCAGAGCTGGAAGGGGGTGAGGCACAGCCTGGGCCTGAAGGTCAGAGGACAGAGGACAAGGACGACGGGGAGAAAGGGGGCGACGGTCGGGGTCAGGAAGGCGGCCCTGATCGCAGCGGCCAAGGAGAGCGCCGCGAAGGAAGAGAAGAAGTAGATGGGTGACCCGAAGAAGGCGCGCAAGACGTTCAGCAGGCCCAGGAGTCCATGGCGGGCCGACCAGCTTGCTCAGGAGCTCTACCTCCTTGGAACGTTCGGGCTCAGGAACAAGAGGGAGCTGTGGAAGGCCCAGACCAATCTGAGCTCGGTGAGGAAGCAGGCAAGGACCCTCCTGGCCGCGACCGAGCAGGTTCGGCTGCGTGAGGAAAAGAAGCTGCTGGACAGCCTTCGAAGGAAGGGACTGGTCGCCGAAGAAGCGAGCCTCGACGACATCTTGAGTCTGACGGTCGAAGACGTCCTGGGCAGAAGGCTCCAGACAATCGTTTACAGGAACGGCATGGCGGTCTCCCCGCTCAATTCGCGTCAGCTCGTCGTGCACGGGCACGTCAGAATTGGAGAAAGGGTCATTACGATACCGGGATACGTCGTCAGGAGAGATGAGGAAGGGATGATTCAGCTTTCGGGGGGAGGCAGGAAGGAGGAAGCGCCCCAGGCACCGGCAGAAGCCCCAGCTCCCGTCGAGGCTCCGCCTCGGGCTGAGGGCCCGGAACAGGGAAAGGCGATGGAAGCTCCCGCAGAGGCGAAGTGATGCAAGTTGGCTACCGAAGAAGAAGCTCTGCGCGACCGGTGGGGAGTGGTCCACATCTACAGCTCCTACAACAACACCATCGTTCACATAACCGACCTGACTGGTTCCGAGACGATATCCTTCTCCTCAGGCGGAAGGCACGTGAAAGCGGACAGGTTTGAGTCGTCCCCATACGCCGCGATGAGGAGCGCATCCGCCGCGTCCGACGTCGCAAAGGCGAAGGGGATTAGCGGGGTGCACATCAAGGTCAGGGCGGTCGGCGGGACGGGGCCGCGGACCCCGGGGCCCGGGGCTCAGGCTGCGATCAGGGCGATAGCAAGGGCGGGCTTCAGAATCGGCAGGATTGAAGACGTCACCCCGATCCCGCACGATACGACCAGGAAGAAGGGCGGCCGAAGGGGACGGCGCGCGTAGTCACTGTAGCCGCCTCAATACTTCGACCGAGTCCACCTTACCGTCCCCGTCCCTGTCGACTCCTCGGAGAACAGCCGCGAAATCGCCTGAACGATACTTGTGGAACAACGTGTCTGCAAAGTTGCAGACCCCGATAATGGCCGCCTTCGTCCCCGCACCCGTCAGGCCCGCCGCCACGACGCAGGTGTGTTGGGGGCTCCACGGGTTCTTGACCTTCGCCACTATCGAGTCCATCTCGGAGCTGTAGGACCGGCCAGCCTGGTCGACGATCGATCCCCAGAACCCCCCCTGCCTGAACCGAACGGGAAGATGGGGGTTAATCTCCTGCGACAGGACGTTTGTCCTAGGCCCGCCTACCAGGACCAGGTTCGACTTCTCAAGTTTCTCCGCCTTTACGTCCACGTCGAGCTTCACCGGGAACTTCGCAGGGAGTGAGACGAGCTGCCCTAGGGCGAACCCGAGCTGCACTGCATAGTGGCCGTCTCGCGCCTGGGTCTCGCTCTCCCCGTGCTGCAGGGGGGAGCCGACGACCACCCACCCGTCGAACGTCCCCCCCTTGGTGAATTCCTTGAAGAATCGTCCGATGACGTCAGACCTGTCGAGGGAGCGGAGGCTGGGCATGGGTTCCCCCTTGACCGGGAACTCGACGGCGTATCCCCCCGATGACAGGGCGTAGACTGTGGCCTCCCCTCCCCTGATGCGTTCGCGACGGACGGGAGAGATGAGACCCGACTTCTCCAGCCTTGCTATGTGATAGTACACCGTCTGGTGGTGGGCCCCGATCGAGCGCGCTATCTCGGCGGGGTATTTTTCGCCCGCTGCCAGGAGAGTAAGGATCCTTTGCCCTACCTTTCCCGACGCGGCCTTGAACTCCGAAGGGTTGGGCGACACAAGGACCCTCTTCGCAACCCCCTCTGGGGACGAAGGGTCGACGAGGAACTCCTCCTTAGGCAACAAGGGCTTCCGATATGGGACCAATAATAAATGATTATGCATGGTCAAGAGGCGGAGGGGGGCACTCGTGGTCGGGCCCTGCACAGAACGCCCTGAACGGTATCGCCCGGCTGTTTGCGGAATTTATTACGGCCGCAGCGGGATCGGCGCGCGTGTGCGGCATCATAGGATGCGTCTCTGACGAACCTGTCGCGGAGATCCTCCTCGACGGCCTCAAGAGAGTCGAGTACAGGGGCTACGACTCTGCGGGGATGGCCACAATCAGCGGCTCGAGGATCAGAGTGAAGAAGGGCGCCGGGAGAATCACGGAGATAGAGCAGAAGCACGGGCTCTCCAGCATGAAGGGGAACGTCGGGATGGCCCACACAAGATGGGCGACCCACGGAGGGGTCACGGACAGGAACGCCCACCCCCATACGTCCTGCCGCGAGACGGTCGCGGTGATACACAACGGGATAATCGAGAACTACCTTGAGCTGAAGAGAGGCCTTTCGAAGAAAGGGCACAGGTTCAAGAGCGAAACGGACACGGAGATCATAGCTCACCTTGTCGAACGGGAGTACCTTAGGTCGAACGACCCGCTGAAGGCAGTAACCTCGGCAGTGAAGAAGCTGAAGGGGCAGTATGCGGTCGCGGTGATGTTTCAGGACAGGCCTGACACGATCATCGGTGCGAGGAAGGACGCCCCTCTTCTCCTGGGGGTGGCCGACGGGAAGATGTTCATAGCTAGCGATATCCTCGCCTTCATAGAGCACACCGACAGGACGGTCTTCCTCGACAATCACGAAGTGGTCGAGCTCACCAAGGACGGATACAGGATATTTGGGCCCAAAGGGTCGCAGGTTAGGAGGGCGCCCACACAGGTCGCCTGGGAGCTCTCCGACGTCTCGAAGACGGACTTCGCGCATTACACCCTGAAGGAGATCTACGAGCAGCCGGCCACCGTGGTGAGCGCTTCGATGCAGGACCCGAGGAAGCTATCGGAGTTTGCGTCATCGGTCAGGAAAGCCGATTCGCTCTTCATCACAGCCTCCGGGACGAGCTACCACGCAGGCCTGCTGCTCAAGTTCCGGCTTAACAAGGAAGCGGGCCTGAGATGCGACGTGATCGTTTCCGGTGAGCTGCGGGAGCACACAGGCTTTCTCCGAAAAGGGTCGGTGGTGATCGTCCTCTCTCAGAGCGGCGAGACCGCGGACGTCTTGGGCGCGGTGAAGGAGGCGAAGGCCAGGGGTGCCAAGATACTTTCGATAGTCAACGCTGCAGGGTCGACCCTTGCAAGGGAGTCCGACATCGTGCTACTGCTGAACTGCGGGCCCGAGGTCGGGGTCGCGGCCACCAAGAGCTTCACGGCTCAGGCCGTCGTAGTCAACCTCGTAGCAGACGCAGTCCTTGGAAAGAAGACCAACGGAATGAAGGAGCTCTCGGAGGCCGTCCGGGACGTGCTGCAGGTCGAGCCGGACGTGAAAAGGTTGGCGGTCAAGTACTCGCAGAGGCCGGACTTCTATTTCGTAGCGAGGGGGTACCAGAGCCCGGTCGCCCTCGAAGGGGCGCTGAAGCTGAAGGAGCTTTCGTACATCCACGCTGAAGGGATGGCCGCGAGCGAGCTGAAGCACGGGACGCTCGCCCTGATAGAGAAGGGGACCCCCGTGGTGGTCGTCAACCCCTCGGGGGAGGCACACGCGGAGTCTCTATCGAGCGCAGAGGAGCTGAAGGCGAGAGGTGCAGATGTGATCGGGGTCTCAGACCAGGAGGACGCAGTGTACGCGCACACGATCAAGGTCCCCCGTGTGCAGCCGAAGTTCATGCCGATAATCGAGGTCATACCCCTCCAGCTCCTCGCGTACCACGCTGCCGTGGCCAAGAAGAACGACCCGGACTACCCCAGGAACCTCGCGAAATCTGTCACGGTGAAGTAGGCAAAGCAATTAAGCAGTTTTCCGGGAAGCCGAGCCGTGGTGTCGAAGAAGGAGGTACTCTCGAAACCGGTGAGCACAATCGAAGTCAGGAAGAAGAGCGTCTCCGCTCTGCTGGAGGAGATGTCACAGACCGGATTCCAGGGGAAAAAGCTCGGGGAGATAGCCGACATCTGGGGGCAGATGGTCCGCCAGAGGGACCTTACCGTGTTCCTCGGGCTGACAGGCTCGCTCAGCACCACGGGACAGTGGAAGATAATCAGGTGGCTCATCGAGAAGAGATACATCGACGTCCTGGTCTCGACCGGAGCCAACATCAGCGAGGACATCCTCGAGGCGCTCGGATACCACTACTATCAGGGGACCTGGCTTGCGGACGACGAGGCGCTGCTGAAGATGAAGGTCGACAGGTTCTACGACGTGTACGCGGACGAGATGCAGTACAGGAAGCTGGAGAACACCATCTACAAGTTCGCCGGGACGCTGGACGACCGCCTTGTCTATTCGACGAGGGAGTTCCTGTACCTCTTCGGGGAGTTCCTCTCGAAGAAGGGGATCGACAGCATAGTCGCGGCCGCCTACGAAAGGAAGGTACCCATCTACTCCCCGGGCCTGATCGACAGCGGCTACGGGGTGGCTTTGAGCCTCCTCAAGCGGCAGAAGGGGAAGCTCATTCGCCTTGACCAGACAAAAGACATGGACGAGCTGGCTCAGATCGCCGAGAGGACCAAGAAGACCGGGGTCGTGTACCTCGGGGGCGGAGTACCGAAAGACACGATCCAGCTTTCTACCATCATAAAGTCGCTCGCTGTGGGAGGGAAGGAAGAGACTCCTCACGAATACGCCATTCAGATCACAGCCGACAGCCCCCAGTGGGGAGGGCTCTCCGGGTGCACCCTGGAGGAAGCCATCAGCTGGGGGAAGATCTCATCGCGCGCAAAGAAGGCGACGCTCTACGCAGACATCACGCTTGCCCTACCGCTGGTCGCCCACGCGCTCAACGAGATCGTGGAGGAGAGGGCTTCCCCCCCCGACCTTGGCTGGGTCTTCGAGAACTAGTGGTGGGCCGGTCGCGGTTCACAGCACTATCGTGCTGGCCCGTTCTTCGCCGTGAGACAGGATGCTGACCTCGACCCCCAGCTCGGCCTCGACGTAGTCGACCAGCTTCTTGGCCTGTGGGGGAATCGCGTCACCGAACTTGGAGCCGTAGAGCGAGAGAGGGGCTGCGAGGACCGGTCGGACTTCCCCGAGATGAGAAAGCGACTTCTGGAAGTCAGTGGTCTGCGAGCCGAGGCGCTCGTACGCGACGCACACCATGAACTCTTTGACTTCAGAAAGGACGTCCAGCTTGGAGATGGCCACCTTCTTGACTCCGTTCAGCCTCACGGCGTACTTCAGCGCCACCAGGTCGAGCCAGCCGACGCGGCGGGGACGTCCGGTGGTGGCTCCGTACTCGTTTCCGACCTTCCTTATTGTCTCGGCGAGGGTCCCATCCAGCTCGGTCGGGAAGGGCCCGCTCCCGACCCTCGTCGTATAGCACTTCATCACCCCCAGCGGCTCCCCGGCCATTCTCGGGGGTATCCCAAGGCTCGCGGGGATGTAGCTCGAGACCGTGTGCGAACTCGTGACGTACGGGTAGGAGCCGTGGAGGAGGTCAAGGAGGGTGCCCTGGGACGCCTCGAAGAGGACCGCCCCTCCCCCTTCGGTCTTCTCGACGACCCGGGCGCCGACATCCCCCACCATCCCCTCCACCAACTTTCTGGAATCGGCAGCCCACTCCTGCAGCCCTGACGGGTCGACCCCGACTCTGACGTAGAACTGCTCCATCGGAGAGAAGTCGAACTCGGCGAGCAGATCCGAGACGACAGGGGTGAGGCGGAACGCCCTCATCGCATAAGCGGGGCCTATTCCTCGCATGGTTGTCCCGAGCGCCGAGGCGCCACGGATCTTCTCCAGGAGGGCGTCAAACTTCTTCTCCAGCGGGGAGACGAGCGTGGCTCGGCCGTCGACGAGCATCCTCCCCCTGGCTTCGGGCGGGAGAAGTGAGAGCTCGTCCTTAAGGACGACCGGGTCCAGTGCTACCCCTGGTCCGATCAGCAGTTCCTTGCCCTTCAGCGCACCAGAAGGGACCAGGTGAAAGGTGTGCTTCTTCGTTCCCAGCACCACGGTGTGCCCCGCGTTGCTCCCCCCGTTGAAGCGGGCGACCGCGTCGAACTGGCCTGCAAGGTAGTCGACTACCTTCCCTTTTCCTTCGTCCCCCCACTGGAGTCCCACCACCGAGAGGTTCAACCTCAGACCACGCTCCGGATGTCGTGCGGGAGGCTTTCCTTGTACCCGGCGGGGGTGATTCTTAGGAACTCGGCCTTGCCGCGGAGTTCGTCGGTGTCCCGGGCCCCGCAGTAGCTCATGCCCGACCTAAGGCCGCCCACCAGCTGCCGCACCACCTCATCGACCCGCCCCTTGAAGGGGATGAGCCCCTCGACCCCCTCCGGAACCGATTCCGCTGCCGCCTCTTCGACGAGCTCGTCGTCCCCGGGGCCCACACCGGTCCGCTCCCTCATCCTGCGTCCGACCGTGGCGCCGAGGGAAGCCATCCCTCTCGTCAGCTTGAACCGGGCCCCCTCACGGAGGATTGTCGGCCCGGGGCTCTCCTCGGTCCCTGCCAGCAGCGACCCGACCATGACGGTCGATGCGCCGGCCGCGATGGCCTTCGTTACGTCCCCAGGGGTTCTGATCCATCCGTCCCCTATCAGCGGGACCGCGGAGTCTTTCGCCGCAAGGTAGCTGTCGACGATCGCGGTCAACTGGGGGACGCCGAACCCGGTCACCACGCGGGTGACGCAGATGCTTCCCGAGCCGACACCAACCTTCACCCCGTCCGCTCCGGCCCTGATCAGGTCCCTCGCGCCCGCTGAGGTCGCCACGTTCCCGGCGACCACTTCGACGCTTCCGAATTCCTTCTTTACCTTCCTGACCGTTTCGACCCCGTGCGCGGAGTGGCCGTGGGCTATGTCCACGACCAGCGCGTCGGCGCCTGCCTCGAGAAGGGCCTTCGCCCGCTCCATGTAGTCCCCCTTCACCCCTATCGCCGCGGCCACTCCGAGCCTCCCCTTGTTGTCTTTCGTGGCGGAAGGAAACTGTCGCCTTTTCATGATGTCCTTGGAAGTGATGAGCCCGGCGAGCCTTCCCTTCTTGTCCAGGAGAGGGAGCTTCTCCACCTTGTTTTCGTGGAGGATCCGTTTCGCTCTCTCCATCGATACTCCCCTGGGGGCTGTCACGAGTCTCCTCCGGGGGGTCATGACTTCTTTGAGCTTCCTCCCGGGGGAATCTTCGAGGGTGAGGTCTCTCCGCGTCACGAGCCCCAGGACCTTCCTGTCCGTTCCTACAATCAATATCCCCCCGATTTCTCGCTCCGCGATGAGGTCCCATGCCTCCCCCACAGTGGCGTCGGGGAGCATCGTCATCGGGTCCTCGATGACGACCCCTTCGGAGCGTTTCACCTTCGCGACCTCTGAGACCTGCTCCGCCGTTGTAAGGAACCTGTGGACGACCCCTATGCCGCCGAGCCTTGCCATCGCGATCGCCATCCCCGATTCCGTGACCGTGTCCATGTTTGCGCTGACGATGGGCACTCCGAGGCTGATGCTCCTCGAGAACAACGCGCGAGTGTCAACGTCCTTACGAGAACGGATGGCCGAATACTTGGGAACCAGAAGAATGTCGTCGAAGGTGAGGCCGACCCTAGGGACGGTATCGGAACCCTTCACTTGACTTCACCTTGAACATTGGCCTTATAGCGTTTGCGGGGCTTGTTGAATGCCTACTGCTTTGTGTAGGTCGCAGTGAAGGTGTTTCCGCCGGTCGTCAGGGTTCCAGTGCTCGAGGAAGTGACCAGCACCCAGACTAAGCTGCTCCCGGTCAGCGAGGATGGGAAGAATGCAGGAGTTCCGTAGTCAGCCCACCCTGAGCAGGAGGCGGTCGATGCTGCAGATGAAGCGCTGATGACGCAGATTGATGACCCCGTTGTTCCCAAGGCCGTCCCCTTCACTGTCCCAGTTAGAGAAGCACCCCAGGTCCCGCTTGAAGCCTTGACCGCGAATGTATTGTACTCCTGCAGGTAGTACAAACCCGTCTTCGTTGAACCGCCTGAGGTGATGGCCGTAGTGGTTCTGGTCGCGGAGGTAGGCGCCCACCTAGTGTTCGTGGCCGCGCCGGTAGGGTTGGCGAACGTCACGGGGAGGTTGCTATCCGAGAAACCCGAACACGAGTAGGCTCCTGCATAGGGAGTGGAGGGAAGCGTCACCTTGCAAATCGTCGACGAGGACCCAAGAAACGTGCCGGCCACGGAGAAGGTCAGGGAGCCACCGAAGGTGGTGGGCGACTTCGGACTGAAGGAGTAGGTGTTGATCCACTGTTTGTAGTAGTCCATGGTATAGTACGTGATTTGGGTGCTTCCAGACACGACCAGGACAAAGTTTGTGATTCCTTTGGCCAGCCAGCGCGAGTAAGCGGGCGATCCCGCTGGGGTGCTTGGGAAGTTTACCGGGGTCCCTGAGTCTGCCCAAGCGACGCAGTCGTACGAGCCCGACAAGGGCGTGGTCGGGACAGAGATTGTACAGAGTGCAGAGCCGCTGACCCCAATTACAGTCCCTTTGACCGCGAAGGATAGACCGGGATCGAATGTCGTCTGCGCCCTCGGATTGGCGTAGTAGGTGTTCTTCCACTGACTGTGGTAGACGATCGATAGCCCGGAGCAGGTCCCCGCAGCGCAAGTGCCAAAGGTTGCGCTGAGCGAGCCGCTCGCAAACCTGTACCTGATTGAGGAGCCGTCCGCCGGCACTGTGGCGGTGGCCGTGCAGGAAGGATTGGCCTTTATCGTGTGCGGGAGACCATCTGCGAGGACCGAAGTAGGAGAGACGCCGCAACCACTCAACGAGAACGTGGCCGCTGTCGAGCTTGATTCTGCCACTTTGAGAGTCAGGGACAGGATTATCCGCACAACGACGCGGTCTGCGGCCGAAGTCGCCCTCGCGGCAGGGATGCCGGTCGAGACGTCGGTCACCACGTAGCAGTAGTAGGTGCTGGAGGCGGGAGTCGCGACGTATTTCGAAGACGTGGCTCCGGAGATGAGCGTGTCTGAAGAACACGTCGCGCTGCTCCCGGAGTACCACTGGTACGAATAGGGACTCGTGCCTGCAGAGGGGCTCGCGCTGAGGGTGACCGACTGGCCGAGGTCAATCGTCGGCGAAGCCGGGGCTACCGCACCCGCGACCAGAGTGGGGTTCACAGTGACCGCGTTCCCGGAAGAGCACTTCGCCACCGGGACGTAGGCTGAGTCGGTGACCCTGTAGTAGTAGGTGACGCTGGAAGCAGGTGAAGCGGCGTATGTCGAGGCTGTGGCCCCTGACATCGGGCTGGTGCAGGCCGCACCGGTATACCATTGGTACGAGTATGGAACCGTCCCGCCAGTCGAGTGAGACGCGAGCGTAACAGACTGACCGTAGTCGATTGTGGGAGCAGCTGGGGTAATGGCACCGGCAGCTAGCGCGGCGTTTACGGTTACGGTGCTAGCCGGTGAACAAGCGTATGTGGCGCCCGCCCCGCTGCTGTCAGCCACCCTGTATGAATAGGCGGAGGTCGAGGCGGGTGATGCCGTGTATGTCGGGCCGGTCTGTCCAGTAATCGCGGTTGCGCATCCCGTCGCGCTATACCATTGATAGGAAAGCGGGGAAGTGCCACCCGCAGGGTTTGCGGTGAGGACGATGGACTGCCCCGCGTCGATCTTGGGGGAAGCCGGGGTGATTGCCCCCGCAGTAACCGGCGAGTTGACTGTCACAACGTCGCCTGAAGAGCACGCTGACGTGGAGGGAAGTCCCTGAGGCGAATCGGTTACCTTGTAGGAGTAGGTGGCAGTGGAGGCGGGCGAGGCTGAGTATGTCGAGGCTGTGGCCCCTGAAATTTGGTTGGTGCAGGCCGCACCGTTGTACCATTGGTACGAGTAGGTGTGTGAGCCTCCGGCCGGGCTGGCCGATAGCGCTATCGACTGCCCCTCATCAATAGACAGGGAGGAGGGAGTGATGCCGCCCGCGGAGAGGGGTGTGGAGATCGCGAAGGTCGCGGTGATCGTCCCGGTGCCTCCAACAGTTGCAGAGGTCGATTCGGACCCCTGCGAAGCTATGCTGATCGACTGGGTGTCGGCCGCCCAAGTCACGAAGGACCAGTAGGTGTTGGGGACGGCGGAAATTGTTATCGAAGACCCTTCATCGTACCATCCTACATCTCCGCTGATTGGAGGGGGAGTGGTAGCCGACTCGCTGCCGCTGGTGCTCGGGTCCCCGGAAAACGCGACATAATGCTGGAAGGCGGCGACGACGTGGAGGGCGTGGGGAGTGTCCATCGTGACCGACGATGTGGCGTAGGTCCCGGTCGTGGCCTCCTCAGTCACCGCATCCGAGTCCCAGTAGTAGCCCTCCGCCCTCTTTCCAGTGCCCCCGTTGCGTGTGCCGATTCCGCTGCATTGAAGGCTGAGTGACGTCCCGGAGTCATACCAATCGTCCTCCGTTGGGGACACGGCGGAGGCCTCCGCGCTGTAGCAGTCCGCTGAGATCGCAAGGTGGTATTGGACAATGTACGTGGAGGAAATAGTGACCGGGGCGTTGACGACAATGGCCGACTCTGTCACAGTCCCGGAGCCCGACCTCGTGACCTGCGTCGTTGCGCTGCCCTGAGTGTATGACTCGAGGTTGTACCGGGAGGTGTCCGATACGAGCCCGTAGACGTTGTTGAGCACGATGACGACCGAGGTGCCAGAATCGTACCAGCTTGAATCGCCGGTGATTGTGGGGGGCGTTATGCTGCTCTCGGCACCGGATGGATTGTTGTCGGTCAGGAAGTGTTGGACCACAACGGTGGCGGCTATGGAGTGAGACCCGTCAATCGAGGCAGTCGAGAACGCAGTGAATGTGCCGATGGTCAACTCTGTGGTCGGGCTTCCGCCGTCCAGGGCGAAGGAGGCTACCCTCGAACCGGAGCCTCCGGACCTCCCGAACACCCCGTTGAGGGCGACGGCAACAGAGGATCCGCTGTCGTACCAGAAGTCGTCGCCCGAGATCGTGGGCGGAGTGATAGACGAGACTGCGCTGGCGGCGCCGGATTCGAGGACAGTCTCGTATTGTGTGAGGCTGGCGAACGCGACCGAATGAGAGCCCGACATCGTGATACTGGAGGTGGTGACAGCGGCAGCGGAGGCAACGTATGTGGGAGCGCTGAGGTCCAGCTGCCACAATCCGACCCTCATGCCGACCCCGGACGACCTGCCCCAGACCCCGTCCGACGAGACGGTCGTGCTAGTGCCCGAATCGTACCAGTTGCCCGGCGATGACGCAGGCGTTCCGTAGACGATGTCGTTCCCCCCCGTCACGGTGAGCAGGAATTGGTGATGGTATGCGAAGACAATGGTCCGGGTAGCGTCGACGGTCGGGCATGTCGTGGCCGTGTTCCACCTTTCCGTTGATGTCGACCCAGTCGTGGGGTTCGTGAAGGCGCAGGTCGCACCGAGGTCGAGCCAGTGGCCCACTGGATTCATGGTCAATGTCGGATTGTACGCGCTTCCGAACTGGGTCGAGGTCAAGGTGGGAGCCGCAGGGCTTCCTCCCCCTGTAACAGAGTAATCGAGGGTGTAGAGGTACTGCTCGTAGTAAGTGAAGGTGTTCGACCCGCCCCCGGAGACTATCGAGAACGACTGCCCGTCATCGTCGAACCTATGCGTCCCGCTCGAGTCGACAGTTGGGTCAGTGGCTGTCGCCGGGGCCCCATTATCACAGTAGAACGCCTGGTCGGAAGTTGCGAGGACCAGGGTCGCGGTCGACCCGTATTCGACACATGAGAGTGTCGGCGCGGTGGCAGAGACTCCGCCCACCACGGCGTACTTCCAGTAGTTGGACCACTGCTTGTAGCTGTTGCAGTTGTCTGTGTTGCCGCCGGTGGTCTGGGTGAACGAACAGGCTGCCGAGGACTGCCACCTTGAGTTAGAGGGAGGGTTGGAAGCGGCCTGCGGGATTGTGACCGCGAGGTTGTAGTCGAAGTAGGCGGTGCAGGAGTCCGTGGCGGCTACAGTCGAAGAGATGGCGCACCCAGTCGTTGAACCACTCCCTCCGATGGTGCCGGAGACGGCCCAGCTCATTCCAGAGTCGAAGTTGCTTTGGGAGTTGGCTGTGACCTGGTAGGTGTTCGACAGCTGCTTGTAGTACGTGAAGGCTCCCACCGTGTTCCCGCCAGTCGTAAGCGTGGATGTGGACGTCCCGTAGAGCTTCCACTGGACGTTGGCCGCCGACCCGGATGCGGTCGATGGGGCGGCCACAGCCCTGTTGTAGTCCGCCCACTCGGTGCACTGCGCAGTGATCGTAGACCCTGAAGTCGGGGTGATCGTACACACGGTGGAGCCGGCCGTTCCGGCCACCTGCCCTGTCGGGGCTATCGCGAGTCCGCTGTCCCAGGCGGGGGGGCCTTGGCCGTTCGTAGAAGCTTGGTAGGTGTTCTGGAGCTGTTCGTAGTTGGTGTAGGTCCATCCCGAGCAAGTGCCGCTCGCGCACGATGTGGCCGTTGTGGTAGTGGTCCCTCCGCCGAACCTGTATCTGGTGTTGCTGCCGTCCGCAGGCTCCGTCGAGGTGATGGTGGTTGAGGGGGCCGCGAAGATGTTGTGGGAGGAACCGTCGCATGCCAGGGTTGTTGGCGTTGAGCTGCCGCCTGATACTGCGACTGTGGCCTGCGCTCCGGAATTGTCCATGGTGCAGGTTGACGGCTGGGTGACCTGGAACTTGTATTCCACCATCATCTCTATCCATCCTCTTGTGTTCTGGGTATCGGTGCTCCCTGAACTGATCGAAATGGGGGCGATGTTCGCTGAGAGCGAGGTGTCCGCCGAGTACTCGTCGGCTTGGTTCTGCTGGTCGAAGAAGTTTCCTAATATGCAGTGGGTCGTGGTGGCGAAGTCCGTCCCCTTCCCAGTCCCTGGGGTGTACGAACCGTATGCGACTGATGAAGTGGAGGCGCAGGTCTGGTAGGCGGTGTAGACGTACACTAGGTCGTGAGACGTCGGGGTGAAAGACCCTGAAAGAGCCGCGGATATTGTCCCGGAAGAGACCGTGCCTGAGCCGGAGCCCGTAGCCCTCACGACGTCGGCGGTGCCGCTGAATTCCAGGCAGGTAATCCACACCACTGTTGGCGCGGCGCTAAGTGACACGGTTATCGTGTCCGCGCCAGTCGTGTGCGTCTGCTGGGCAGAGTAGACGTAGCCCACGAATTTCAGCGTCGACTCTGATTGGGGTTACGGTGTTGTCCCGCTGAAACACGTTCCCAAGAGTATCTGCCACGGATGTGACGGTCACGGAAGTAGGGTAGTAAGAGAAGGAGACGACCAGGAGATTGTTCTGCGATGGACCGCTGGCGTATTGGCACGTCGGGGAGGAGGATCTCGAACTAGTACCGGCTTTCTGCTGAACAAAGCCCGAGGCAGCCTCGACCCCAGGCGCATAAACGGACAGAATGAACTGAACGGCGATAGGGCAAGTGCCACTGGCAGCGCAGAGCGGCTTGGTGCCTTTCGGGCAGAATGGGTCGGGGTGCCCCCAGCAGCCGCTAGCTTGGTCGAAATCATGTACATTGTTGCACAGCCTGCTCGGGACCCGTATCCGGATTTCCTCCCTCGAAGAAGCGTATAATACCCTTTCGAACTTCGTGTGAACAGTGCGCCAAGGAACGGAGCTCTTCGGAACTATTAGTGCAGATTCTAACTTAGAAGGACGCCGGGAGTGGGATTTGAACCCACGACTCGCTTTCGCAAGACAGGCTAGCCGGCGATTCGGATTCCAGGCTTGCGCCTCCATGAGGCTGCGCCCTACCAGGCTAGGCGACCCCGGCAATCGGCGGCGACAGATGACTCCTTAAAAGCGTAGAGAGGTCACGCGGGACGTCCGGTACCTTTCTCCGGGCCTCTGATTTTCGCGTGGGTCTTCCAGAGCTTCGGGTAGGTCCCGGCCTTCATCACTACCCTCTCAGTGGTCGACGCGAGCCCCTTCGCTCCCGCCCCCATTTCGTCGCCGGACATCATGGCGTTACCGAGTGCCACGAGTTCTCCCTTCCCCGACATCAGCGCTATGCTCTCCCCTTTGGCGATTCCTTCGGAAGCAGAAAGGACCCCTGGCATGGCAAGGCGCGCGCCGTGGCACACGGCGTCGACCGCGGAGTCTCTGATGACTATCCTCTTCGTCCCCCCCAGGCAGTCCTCTATTGGCCTCAACGCTCCACGGATGACCGACTCATCACCGCTCTTCAGCCTGAACACCGCGTCGCTCAGCGTGTGGAGGGTCGTTAGTCCTGCTTCCTCGGTAAGAGGGCCGACCTTGGTCCGCCGAAGCTCAACCATGGTCCCGCCGACCCCCAGGACCTCTCCCATATCGTACATCAGCTTCCTGATGTAGGTCCCCGACTCGCACAGGCACTTCAGGAGGTACAGGTTTCCCTCGGTCTCGACGACCTCGAGCTCGTGGATCCTCCTTGTCCTGACTTCTCGCTTGACTGAGGACCGCTGCGGAGGCTTCTGGAAGATGTCCCCCGTGAACTCGGCGACCACTGCGTCCACCACGTTCCGCGGGACCGAAGAGTGCAGACGCATCAGCCCAACGTACTCCTTGGGGAAGGAGAGGAGGACGCTGAGGGCCTTCGTCGCGTGGCCGAGTCCGATGGGTAGGACCCCCGACACGGGGGGGTCCAGGGTCCCGCTGTGCCCTGCCTTCTCTGTTCCGAGCATCTTCCTTACCCACGCGACGACTTCATGGCTGGTCGGCCCTCTCGGCTTGTCCAGGGCGATGAGCCCGTACTGCAACATCGCCTCCACGCTCCTTGAGAGGGGAACCGAGCCGTACCGGGGGTCCGACTCCTCCTCGTCGATGACGACGGTTCTTTGTTTATGCAATTAAGTCTCTCCTGTTCTTCACGTAGTGGAGAATTATCTCTGCCACGCGGTCCTCCCCTATCGTGTCAGTATCCACCACGAGGTCGAAGGGTTTCAGGTCTTTCCCGAACTCGATCTTGTAAATCCCCAGGTAAAGCCTGTAATTCTCGACGTCCCTGACCTTCAGCACCTCCTCGCACCTTCTCCTGTCCATGTGGTCCCTCCTCGACATCCTCTCCGCCCTGCTCTGCACGCTTCCGGAGAGCCAGACCTTGACACCGACCTTGGCGAGCCACGGGAGAGGATAGCTGGTGATCACCACGTCTCCCTGCTTCGCCTTCCGGAGGAGCCTCGCGTCTACTTCCTTGTCGAAACCAGGGGAGCGCTTTCGTTCGCGCAGGAAGCGCATGCCTTTCTCGGTGTCCCACCAGTCCTCTCCCCCCGGCTCGTACCCCTCCTCCACTGCCATCTCCTTCAGGACGTCCCCCCCTCCCAGGACTGGGACGGAGAGTTTGGACGCGATTGTCCTGGAGACGGTCGTCTTTCCCACCGCGGGCATTCCCGACACGATGATGGCGTCCATTCGTCCGCCCTTCTCTAGGTGGTCGTGCGCAGCAGCTTGGCCAGCAGGGAGGAGAACGTGAAGGAACAGACGAGGTACCACCAGAACAGGACCATCACGCCAGTGGATTCCGTCAGATAGGGAATCGAGAAGGGCGACAGGGCGACGATGATGTTGTACCCCCCGAGCAACGGGGTCATGAGGTAGTAGAATGCGAGCAGAGGGAGGAAGGTTATCGGGACCACCTTCAGCCTCGCGCTGGATATCTTCGCCTGGGTCTGTTTTATCGCAGGCTCCTTCTTCTTTAGCTTGTCGAGTTTCGCCGTGTCCTTCGAGAGGGTCGCGGCCCTCTTCTCCTTGTTGAAGGCGTTTACTTCCGTCTTCATTCTCCTCTCTGAATTCAGGTCGACGAGGAGCCTGGTTGCGACCTGGGTGGTGAGGCCGAGGCCGATCGACGTCGCCGCGACCACGAATGTGGACGTGGGAATCGGGAGCCCGACCTGGGAGCACTCGAGAGCCTGGGAGATGTTCGCCCCGGGGTTCAGCACCTGAAGGGTGAAGAGGGTCAGCTTCGAGGCGTCCCCTGACCGCGCGAGGATCCCGAGCTGGTAGGACCCCGACGCCTGGGTCGAGTTCTCGATCCTCATCGAGATCGTCGCGTCCAAAGGCGAAGCTCCTGATGCGGGAGCGACGGTCAGGCTCGAATTGTGGGGGAACGCCCCCACGAGGGTCAGGCCCACCTGCCCCCCCGATCCTTGTCCAGTCGAGCCGGTCACTTGCGACGTGACCGTGGTCCCCGGGAGCGCGACGACGCACTGCGGTGATACCGTAGTTTCGAGCCCTCCCTGAGCGGCGACCCCGGGAGGGATCACTGCGAAGACCGAGAGGACCGCGATGAGGGAGAGGACGGCCCTCACTGACGCCTTCATCTTTCCGAGTCCCTCAGCATCCTTGATATCGTCCGGGCCGCGGTCTCCGACCCTCCCTCGCGGTTCTCGACGATCAGCGAGGGGGCCCCCGTGATGGTCGAAATGATCGGGAGGAAGCTGCGCGCGAACGCGAGCTCGCCTGCCAGGCCTTCCTTCGTCACCTCGTCCCGGTATCTTCCGCTGTCGCTCGCCCTCCGTGCTAAGACCTCCTCTGCGCTAGCTTCGACGAGGACCACATGAGTGGGCTTGAGGGCACGGACGACTTCGAAAGGGAGGCCAGGCCAGAATCCCTCCGCTGTCTTGATGAAGAGGTGCGTGTCTACGATGACCGCCTTCTCCTTCATTTTTGAGATCCTCGCTGCCGTCGAGGTCTGCAGCCTCCGCTGCTTGGCCACCGAGAGCTTCCGCAACTCATCCCTGTGCCTTATCCACTTGAGCCTGATCCCGTGCTCGAGCATCAGGCTGCCGAAGTTGACCAGCCTTGCCCCCCTGACTATCTCAGCCAGCCGAGTGACCACGGTCGTCTTTCCGACCCCGGGGATCCCGACGACGACAACCCTGAGCCTCGCCAGCCTAGCCCGCCCCTATGAGCCCGGCCAAGGCGGGGGAGACCTCCTCCACCTGCTCCTTCAGCAGCATCTGGTAGTATTGGAGAATGATGTCGCACATCAGCAGCATCCCGATGCCTGACCCGAAAACCCCAAACAGGTCGGAGATGCCGGCTATGAGGCCGATCAGTATCCCGCCTATGATGGTCAGGGTGGGTATGTACCTGTTGAGGACCTGTTCTATGGAAAGGCCGGTCCTCCTGAAGCCTGGGACCTGCACGTCGGCGTCCATGAGGTTCTTTGCTACCGCTCTTGGGTTCAGGCCCCCGATTTCGACCCACAGCTTGGCGAACACAACGGCCATCCCGATGAGGTAAAGAAGGTAGATGACGGCATGAATCGGGTCCTTCACTGTCGCGTCCACCTGCTGAGGGGCCGTGATGTAGTAGACGAGTCCCCCCGTAGGGTAGGACGAGTTCGTGTCCCAACGTCCGAGTATCGAGAGCCATCCCGTCCCGCTCGGGTTGTAGTGGTAGAGCAGCTTGGTGAAGAAGGTCACGTTCGCACCGAGTGCCGACACCAGAATGACCGGGATGTTGGAGACGTACAGGAGCTTGATCGGGTAGACCCCCTGGAACCCTCTGTACTTTATGGAAGTGATCGGGAGTTCCACCCGTATCCCTTCGATGTAGACCAGGACGAGGAGCATCACGGCTGTCAGGACGAAGGTCAGGAGGCTGGGGTAGCGGAAGCCCCTGACTACGATGTCCGGGAGGGTGTTGGTGAAGAAGGAGCTGATCAGGGCCGGGATGAACCCGAAAATCTCGCTGGAGGTGCTCGATACCTGCACGGAAAGGGGGGAGAAGGTGTACCACATGACCGTCTGGCATACCCCTGCGAGGATGAAGAGGGAGACCCCGCTTCCGATCCCCCACCCCTTCTGGATCATCTCGTCCAGCAGGAGGACCATGAGGCTGGCCACGAAGAGCTGGACGAAGATCACCAGCTCCTGGTTCGGGGCGAGGCAGTTGGAAGTTATCCCCGGACCGCAGCTCGGGCCGAGCGCACCTCCCAGTATGTAGGCGAGCGATTCGCCCACAATCACTATCATTGTGAGGAACTTCGTGGAGGAGCCGAAGATCGCCCTGTCCTTGGGGTCGCTCATGTTCAGCTTGATGATTTCGCTGCCTACGAGGAGCTGGAGGATGAGCCCGGAGGTGACGATGGGGCCTATGCCGAGCTCCATGAGGGTCCCCTGGGTGGAAGCGAAGACGACCCTCAAGAACGCGAGCTGGTCCTGCTGGTGTCCCGGGCCCCCGAAGCCGTAGAGGGGGGTAGTTGCCATCACGAGGTACGCGATGAGGGCGAACCCGGTCCAGACGAAGCGCTCGTTGAGGCTGGGCTTTCGTTCTGGCTTCGGAATCTCAGGCAGGACGGTCGCGAGGCTTTTGACGAACTCACGCATAGACGCCATCCGGAGAGACCTCTACTCCTGACCTACGACCCTTCCGCCTGCGGCCTCAACCTTGGCTTGGGCCCTCTTGGTGAAATAGTCTACCTTGACGGCATAGGAGCCTTTGACGCTCCCCGACCCGAGGAGTTTTTGGATACCCAGCTTCGCAAGGTCGACCTCTCCCTTCCCCCTTGCTATCGAATCGAGGTCTCCGACGTTCAGCCATGCGCTCGGTTTCACGTACCCAGGTGGCCTGAAAGGGTCCCTCCCGAAGTGGTTCGGGTCGTTTATGACAAGCCAGCTCCACTTGTGCTTGTGGAGCCCCGCGTTCCCGTGCCCGCCTTGCTTGCCGGAGTGCCTGTGCTGCCCAATCTGACCGTAACCGTGGGTCCTTGACCCCCTGTACCTGCGTCCCTTCCTAGCCCTGGTCGGCACCTATACCATCCTCCTCATAATCTCTGGTAGCTTCGGGTTCCTCCCGAGCGTCCCCCTCTCCGTCGCCTGCCTTCTAAGCGAGCTCTTGAAACCTCCCCTCGGCGGCCCCAAACGGAAGAACGGCCGGACCCCCTTCACAGCGGAGAGTCTGATCCCTCCCTTGAGCATCTCGTCTGCCATCTGGGCGTGGTCCTTGTACCCGAGTTTCTTCACCGCAGCCGCGTCGAGTGTCTTGCTCTCGCTCACCATCCCCCTTTTCTTCAGCAGAGCGGTCAGAAGCTCTGGCTCCGCGTCCGTCCACGCGAGGTAGTCCTTGCACAGCTTCAGCATCCCGACCGTGGTGACGTCGTCGGTGACCACCGAGGCTGTGAACTTGCGGACCACCCTTAGCTCCTCCAGGGTCTTCCTGACTCCTGAGGAGGAGTTTATCGCCCCGTGGAGGTTGAGAACCAGGATTAGTTTCATTTCTTCTTACCTCAGACGTTCAACCCGTGAGACATCCTGAAAGCGTCGTAGACTGCGTTGGCGAGAGATGACATCGTGTTCGTCGACCCGAACGTCCTGATCCAGGCGTCCTTCACCCCCGCGAGCTGGAGGAGGTTCTTGAGAGCAGGCCCCGCGACGAGTCCCAGCGCCCTCGGCCCTGGGATGACTTCGACCGTAACGCTCCCGGCCTTCCCGCGGATCCTGTACGGGACGGAGTGCGTCCGACCGCACCTGCACTCCCAGCTCCCGCACCCCAGCTTGACGGGTATGATGTTTAGCAGGGCGGCGACCGTGGCCTTCTCGATCGCTTCTCTTGTCTGCATTGCCTTCGCCTTTCCCACTCCGAACCAGCCGGCCCCGTTTCCGACCGCAACGACCGCCGAGAACCTCGTCAGCTCTCCCGCGTCCGTCTGTTTCTGGACCACGCTCACCCCGACCACTTCGTTCCTGAGGTCCGGAAGGAGCTTTCTGACTATCTCAGACTCCCTTACTCTCTGCCCGCTTCGGAATACTTCCTCCAGCGACGTCACCTTTCCCTCGTTTACAAGGGTACCGAGCTTCGTCCGCGGGACCCAGACTTCCTGTTCCTCTTCCCTCTCCCTTCTGGCCATCATAGACATCACTTCTTCGACCCCACAATCGCGGCCTTTGTCTTCTCGAACTCCTGAGGATATTCTTCCGGTCTGAACCCTCCCTTTAGGAGGCCCGAAAACCTGCGAGAATAGGAATCCTTGTCCTCCGCCGCTAGTTTGGCTGCGAAATCGGCGATCGACCTGCCGCTAATCCTGTCGCCAGAGGGGAGGACCTCTTCCCCAACCGGGACCTTGATCCCTGCGTCGACCACGCCTTTCACGAACGCGGAGACCCTCGCCCCGGATACGAAAGGTGCGAGGCCGTTGTAGACTATCGCCTCTTTCACCCCCTTCGACAGGGCGCCTCTCCCGGCAAGCGTCCCGAGCAGATAGCTCGCCGGGGTCGAATTCAGAGAACCACGCCATCCGAACTTTCGGAGCTGCCTGGAATGGGCGGAAGCCAGGACGATGTCACCGTTTACCTGGGGCCGCACGAACTGCGCTGACACGTTCTTGTTCGAGACCCGGACGACGAGCAGCGGCACCTTCGATGAGATGACCTTCTTCCTCGCTCGGTAGTCGGTCACTCCCTGGCGCCTCCTCCTCTGCAGCGGAACGTGCCCCTCCATCTACTTCCGCTCCTCCTTCATCAATTCGAGAAGGTGCTTGACGCCTCTGACCTGTCCTCCCTTGACCTGCTTGTACAGCTTCTTGTAGGCCACCTGGCTGAGTTCTCCTCTCTCCTGGGCGACCTTCAGCCTCCATCGTAACGCCCTGACTCTGGTCACCCATATCGTCTTTCTCGGGTTCCGGGCCCCCTTGCTCCCTTCCGTCGAGCCCGACCCTCTACCTCTCTTCAGCCGGGCCGCGCGCTCCCGCTTCCTGCCACTCGATATGCCCTTCTCTGGCGCGGCCTTTATCGCGCCGAAGCCGATCAGGCCCCTGATCGTACTGCGGGTAATGGCGTCCTGAATCAGGTCCGAGTACTCTTCGTCGAATATGACCCTGTCGACACCCACGCCGAGGACCGATGCGGCCAGCCTCCTCTTACTCCTCAGATTCAACTATCCTCAACCCCGTGGGATTGACAACCCTGAGCCCCAGTTCGTTCGCCCTGGTGAGGATCGCCTCCCTTTTTTTCGCGCCTACCGTCCCTCCGATCCGGGCCACGTTCCTTCCCGGTACGAGCCCGTCAAGGTCCGAGACCTTGTAGACAAGCACTTCGATGTGCCCGCTGGGATGAATTCCCCTGGATTCGACCGGGCCGCGGTAGCCTACCTTGACGAGCGCGGGCCATCCCTTGTCCTGACGCCGCACCTTGTTGTCTACCCCCTTCGGCCTGCGCCATTCAGGATGGATCCTGACGTAGCGCCAGCTCTCCTGTCTGACGAACTCCGGTCTGTGTTCTGCGAGCTCCTTCCTCTTGACGACCAGCGCCTTCAGGCGGTTCTCCTCGGAAACCTTCGGCTTCGGCAATTTTACCAGCCCTTCTCCTTCGCGTATATGTATACGCCGTCGAGGAAGATCCTCTGGTCCTTCCTCTTGATCTTGGTCGCGAGCTCGACATTGGCCGCGGTCTGGCCGACGTCCTCGACCGAGACCCCCTTCACCACTATGTCGTCCCCTTCGATGCTCACCTTGCACTTGCCAACGACCTTCGCGACCCTCGGGGAGCGTTCCCCCACGAAGTTCTCGACAAGGATCTCGTCCCCCTTCGTCTTGACCGAGATCGGGAAGTGGGCGTAGACTACCTTCAGCCTGTAGGTGTACCCTTCGGTCACGCCCGTGGCCATGTTGTTGATCAGGCTGGAGACGGTGTTGACTATGACGCGGTCCTTCTTCTTCTTGGAGAACGGGGTCAGTACCACCTTGTTCCCGTCGAGGTCAACGTTGATGTTGATCTTCTCGAAGTTTTTCTTCGTCTCGCCCAGCTTTCCCTTAATCGTCAGGGTCCTCCCGTCCATCGAAGCCGTCACTGCTTCGGGGAGTTCGACCGAACCCGCCGGGACCTGCTCAGTAGACATAGCCGACCAGCCTCCCCCCTATCCCCTTCTCCTGCGCCTCCGAGTGAGGCATGACCCCCTGGGGGGTCGAGACGATGAGCGTCCCCACCCCGACCGCGGGGAGGTACCTGTGCTCCCAGTCCACGAGCTTCGAGGACTTCACCGGGAACCTAGGTGAGATGACTCCGCACTTGTTGATCCTTCCGAGCAGCTGGATGCGGAGCTTCCCCCCAACCCCGTCGTCGATGAATTCGAACTCTCCGACGTACCGCCTCTTCTGGAGGACCTTCAGGACCTCGCTTGCGAGGCTGGACGCGGGTATCACCATGCACTCGCGCTTGTTGCGCAATTCCGCGTTCTGGAGACTGGCGAACAGGTTAGAGAGGATGTTTGTGGCCGCCATGCTGGTTCGCCTAGTCGTACTTCCTGAAGCCGAGCTTCTCCGCGACTTCCCTGAAACACTGCCTGCAGAGGACGAGGTCGTATGAGCGGATTACCGCCCCGTACTGCCCGCACCTTCGGCAGTAGTGGCTGGACTTCCCGTACTTCCGCTGCTTTGTGTGCCTCTCCTTCATGGCGTTGAAACCCCGAAGTTCTCGCGGAAGTAACGCAACGACTCCTCCTTGTTCACCAGATGAGACCTCCCCACGCGAGAGGTCCTCCTCGCCCTCCTCGCAACGCTGTAACCCGTTCGCTCAAGTAGGATTGAGACGTTCATCCCGAGGATCCCTACCGCTGGGTCGTATTTCGTTCCCGGTATCTCGATGTGTTCCTTGATCCCGAACGAGACCGACCCTCGATCGTCGAAGCAGGAATCTGCCAGCTTCTTCTCCCGCGCCGTCAGGAGCTTCTCGATGAGCTCGCGAGTCCTCTTGCCGCGGACCGTGACCACGACACCTATCGGCTCCCCCTCGTGGATCCCGAAGTCCCTGATCGACTTTTTGGCCTTCCTCTGGCTCGGCTTCTGCCCCGTAACCTCCTGCAGCACCCGCTTTCCTCTCTCGATAGCCTCCCCCGACTTCCCAAGCCCGATGTTGACTACGACCTTCCCGACCCTGATCGACCGCATGGGGTTGTCCTGGACAGCTTCCTGGGTCATGCCGATTGGGCTCCCACCCCGATCAGCGGGGAATCTGCGCCCACCGGGAACACGAGCCTGGACGGAATCTCGGCGTCCCCGCTCGGGAGCGTGATCTTTACCATCCTCTCTCTGGATATCGTCCCCTTCTTGACATCCCTGATCTTGCCCGTCTGCCCTGCCCTGTCCCCCGAGAGGACTAGCCCCACCGAACCCTTCTGCAGCTTGACCTTCGCGAGGACCTTCTGGGACGGGACCTCGAGGAGGACGGCGTCTCCGGGGGCCAGGTCGAGGGCGTCGTCGAGAAGAGAGCGGCCGTCGTGAAGGCCGTACTGGAAGTGGCCCCCCCTGATCTTGGTCTTTGTGTGGACGCTGCAGAGCTTCTTGCCGCCTTCATCCCCTTCCACCTTCAGGGGGGAGAGTCCCTTGGGGGTCGGTATGAGCCTGAAGGACGCTCCCTCGACTGGTATGCTGACCACGTTGAAGAGCCCGACCGGGAAGCTCGGGGAAGCCCTTGGAGTGCCGTCAACGAGGACCTTTCCGGTCTTCATCACCAGTCTCAGCTCTCTACCGGTCTCCGCCATCCCCACGAGATCCCGCACCACCACTCCCAGCGGGTACGAGGCCACTATCGGATGCGGCCCGGGGAGTGGCTTGTAGATGAACCGGTCCGACTTCCTCGAAATGTCCCAGGTGCGGGGCGCGGCGACCCGCTTCAGCTTGTTGCGCCCTCCCTTGATCCCCATCTAAGCCCCGACCTCCAGCTTCGCGGCCCTCAGCTTGTCATCCAAGGTTAGCGATGTGATGACAACGTTCGATGACTGGATCCCCACTGGGGAGGTTCCTCCTTTGATCTTGTCGCGGGTGACCCCCTCGACGTTGAGCCTTCCTTCTCCGGGGAAGACCATTGTGACCTTCCCTTCGATCCCCTTGAACTCTCCTCTGACTATCTTGACTGAGTCGCCCACTCTGGGGGTGAAGCTCCTCCTGTGATGCCTTTCCCGTAGGTCCTTCGACAGGGCTGCGCCGAATTTCAAGTCAACTCGCCTCAGATTATTATCGAAGCCAGGTTGGCTATCCTCGGCCACTTTTCTGCGGCCTCGCTCGCTACGGGTCCCTTGATGTCGGTCCCCTTCAGGTCCCCTTCGGGGGTGACGATGACGGCTGCGTTGTCCTCGAACGAAACCCTCAGCCCGCTCACCCTCCTCACGGGATACTTCTGCCGAATAATGACCGCCCCAAAGACCTGCTTCCTCAGGTCGGGGGGGCCTCGCTTTACCACGCAGACTATGCTGTCTCCGACCGACGCTGCAGGGAGCCTGGCGAGCCTAGTCTTGGCCTTCGTCACCTGGACCACCCTCAGGGTCTTCGCACCCGTGTTGTCGGCGCATGTGATGACGGCATTCAGGGGAATCGCCCTCGTGATGTAGTTCTTGAACTCTTCAACGCCCTTCGCCGAGACCGCGCGTGACTTCGTCGACACTATGCCCCTCTCCCGGCCTCAACCACCACGAACGAGATCGTCTTCGAAAGCGGCCTGCACTCCCCTATCGTCACCCTGTCTCCTTCCTGGGCGTCGATGCAGGGCGGCAAGTGCGCGCTGACCCTGCTCCGCCTCCTCTCTCCCCTGTTGAACTTCCCCACCATGTGCAGATACTCCATCTGGACAACGACGAAGCCCTTTCCCTCTGCTGAGACGGCCTTCCCCGTGAGCAGCCTCCCCCTGACCTTGAGGCTCCCGTGGAAGGGACACCTGTCGTCCTGGCACTCCTTCTTCGGAGCGACGACCTCGAGGCCAGCGGCGGTCATCTTCATTTCGCTCCGAGGCGCTCTTCGGGCCTTCCAATGACGTCGTCACCGTTGACCATTCGGCCGGAACCACTGACCAGGAAGGCGGCGCCCTTCTTTTCCACTCTGATCTTCCCGTCCCGAAAACCGATGACAAAGGTCTTCGCCGACTCGGTCAGCACCTTC
This sequence comes from Nitrososphaerota archaeon, assembly GCA_016200045.1. Lineage (GTDB taxonomy): Archaea > Thermoproteota > Nitrososphaeria > Nitrososphaerales > Gagatemarchaeaceae > UBA183. The sequence continues at coordinate 100,640 of JACQFN010000018.1, forward strand.
CCCGCCCTACCCACCTTTGTGGGGTCGGTGGAAGCGACGACGGTCACGTGCTCTCCGACGATGCTCATTCGGCGACTCCTCCCTCTTGCATGACTGTAAGAACCCGCGCGATGTCCCTGCGAATCCTCCTGATGTTGCCCACGTCCTTCTTCACGACGCCCCTTTCGGCGCCGCCCTTCAGCTTGGAGAGCTCTGACCGGAGGTCGAAGAGCGTCTGCCTTAGCTTGTCAGCGTCCTGCTTCCTCAGTTCCTTCGGCTTGAGTTTGGCCATTCTCCTTCTTTTCCTCTTCCTTGATGTCTTCCTTGAGCACGAAGTCGGGCGGGAGCGCGTCCTTCAGGGCGATCTTGACTTTAATCCCGTAGAGCCCGAGCTTCAGGAGCACGTCGGTGGTGGCTTCGTTCACCGAGCGGTCTGCGGTGTCGCCGCTCTTCGGAACCACTCCTGCCCTGTACTTCTCGCCGTGAGACCTGTCGCTCCTGAGCTTCCCGGCCACTGATATCTCGACCCCTGCCGCGCCGGCGTTCATCACGTTGTTGACGGACCACTGCGCCGCCCTCCTGAAGGCGGTCCCGCGTGATACGATCTGAGCAATCCTGGCCGCCATTATCCGGGCGTTCAGCTCCGGGTTGGCCACCTCGGTCACCGCTATCTGCGGGTTCTGGAGCCCAAAGCGGGCTGCCACGTTTTCGGTCAGCTCCTTGATGCCGGTCCCCCTCCTCCCTATCGCGAGCCCGGGCCTGGCCACGTAGACCTTGAGGGTTATCCCGACGGGGGACTTCTGGACCTCGAGCCCGCCGTACCCGGCCTCCCTGAGCGCCTTTTCCAGGTATTCGTCCATGTCCGCGAAGGAGCGGCTCGTCATGAGGATGGACTTCACGGAAGTTCTTTGCTGAACTGACATTCCTATACTTCCTTGCCTACGAGTTCGATGTGGACGAGCTGATGGAAGTTCGGGGAGCTTCGGCCGAAGGCTCTCGGTGTGAAGTCCTTGATCGTCCTCCCGGCATAGCCGGACGCGTGGATGATTTGCACCCTCTCGGGGTCGAGGCCCTTGAATTCGGCGTTGCTCTGCAGGTTGCTCAGGACGTTCAGGTATGCGCCCGCGGCCTTCACCGGGAACGAGCCTGTAGGGAACCCCTGCAGCTCGCTCCTGTGGCCCACCTTGAGCTTGTGCCGCCTGAAGGCAATCGCCTTCTTCTTCTCCCTGACTAGCTCTAGATACTCGATGGCGTCTGTGACTGTCATCCCCTTTATCGTGACCGCTATTTCGCGGGCGGCCTTCGGGGAGACGTTGACCTCCCTCCCGCTGGCCCGCACGTGTACCGTTGGGTCGAAACCCTCGAAACTGTAACCATATTGAGGCACTTTATCCCTCTCGTAGTCTTTCGCGTTTTCTCAGTGGCGTTAAAAGCTTTGTGAAGCACTTTTGAGAATTTGGTCTTCTCGGGTCGGGTGGAGGCCAGCGAAGTTCGAGCCGCGAGAGTCTCGTCAGAGTTTATAATCGCGAGAAGGCGGGCTCAGTTACTGTCGGCTGTCAACTTGTGGTCTTCCAGGACTCCTCCGAAACTGGTGGCAAAGGACGATAGGACGCGTTCCGAGAGGACCTGCGACGTCCTTGTCGTCGGCGCGGGCGGGGCCGGACTAAGGGCAGCAATCGAGTCCCACGACGCCGGCGCGGATACTCTGATTGTCTGCAAGACGCTCCTCGGGAAAGCTCACACCGTCATGGCCGAGGGCGGGATCGCAGCCGCCCTCGGGAACGTAGACCCGGAGGATTCGTGGAAGGTCCACTTCTCGGACACCGTCGTCGAAGGGCAGAACCTCAGCAATTGGAGGATGGCCGAGATATTCGCGAAAGAAGCGATCGACAGGGTATACGAACTGGAGGAATACGGGGCCCTCTTCGACAGGACTCCGGAAGGGAAGGTGAGCCAGAGGGCGTTCGGCGCACACACCTACAAGCGCCTGTGCCACATAGGCGACAGGACCGGGCTCGAATTGATTAGGACCCTTGAGGACCAAGTCGTCAAGCGCGGAGTGACGGTCATGGACGAGGTCGCGATTACCAGGATCCTCCGGTCTCGGGAAAGCGGGAATGCGACGGGTGCACTCGGGATCGACATACGGACAGGGGGGCTGATATTGTTCAGGTTCAGGGCGCTGATCCTGGCCACCGGTGGGTGCGGGAAGGTATACCAGGTGACCTCGAACTCCTACGAAAGCACTGGAGACGGCCTCGCGCTTGCGTACAGGGCCGGGGCTAAGCTGATGGACATGGAGATGATCCAGTTCCATCCGACCGGCATGATTTACCCGATAGGGGTGAGGGGCCTGCTAGTCACGGAAGCGGTCCGCGGAGAGGGAGGGGTGCTGACGAACGCCATGGGGGAGCGCTTCATGTCGAAGTACGACCCGAAGAGGATGGAGCTCTCCGCCAGGGACATAGTGGCGAGGGCCATCTATTCGGAAATCGTAGCTGGCAGGGGGACGCAGAGCGGCGGGGTTTACCTTGACATTTCCCACAGAGGGGCGGAGTACATCCGGAACAAGCTCCCGAGCATGTACGACCAGTTCATCGAGTTCGCAGGGGTCGATATCACGAAGCAGAAGATGGAGGTAGCCCCAACGGTCCATTATCAGATGGGAGGTGTAAGGGTCGACCCCGAGTCGGGAGAGACCTCGACGAAGGGGATCTTCGCCGCAGGGGAGGTCGCCTGCGGCCTACACGGCGCAAACCGCCTGGGGGGGAATTCGCTATCGGACATCCTTGTATTCGGCCGAAGGGCGGGCGCGGCGGCCGCCGTCTTCTCCGCGTCGACCGTGGCGGAGAGCGTAGATGATGCCGAGTTGGAGAAGGAAGTGGACAGGGTCCTGGCACCGCTCTCTGACAAGCCCGGCACGAACCCGTTCTGGATGAAACGGCAGATAGCGAAGAACATGTGGGAGCACGTAGGGATAGTCAGGAACAAGGCCGACCTGGATGCAGGGCTCGCGGAGGTGGCGCGTCTGGGCGAGGCGGCCGCAGAGGTCAGGGCACCAGGGGAAAGGGCGTACAACCAAGCATGGCTCGACACCCTCCAGGTATCGGACATGCTCCTCGTCTGCGAGGCGATAATCAGGTCTGCCCTGGCCAGGACTGAGAGCAGAGGAGCCCACACGAGGTCGGACTATCCGCGCCCGGACCCGAAGTGGCTCGCAAACATAATAACGGTGGAGAGGGACGGAAAGATGAAACACGAGCTTGAACCTGTCCCCGTGCCGCCCCCCGAGCTCGACGCGCTCATCAATAGAGAGTAGACAGGCATGAGCCAGGCCATGGCTACGACTCCTTCGCCCGGGCCGGTTCGGCTGAGAGTCAGGAGGGGGTCTGGCTCCGACCCTTCCGTGTTCAGGTACGACTCCTTCGAAGTCCCCTGGGAGGAAGGGATGGTCGTTCTGGACGCAGTCCACTACGTCCAGGCCATGGTGGACCCTACCCTCTCCGCGCGATGGAACTGCAAGGCGGCCAGGTGCGGGTCCTGCTCCGCCGAAATCAACGGGAGGCCCAAGCTAATGTGCAAGACCCGCGTGGACTCGATCGACGGAGAGATTACCGTCGAGCCGATGAAGGCCTTTCCGCTCCTGAAGGACCTGGTGACAGACGTAGGCGAAAACTGGAAGGTCGCTGCCATGATACCGGCCTTCTCCCCGAAGTCGCCAAAGGCGCGCGAGTGGAAGTTCTACCAGAGGGACGTCGAGCGGTCGCGCGAATTCAGGAAATGCATCGAATGCTTCCTCTGCCAGGACGTCTGTCACGTGATCAGGGAGCACGAGGCGGAATACATCGGGCCGAGGTGGGTCGTCAAGGCAGCCTCTCTCGACATGCATCCGATGGACTCCCTCAACAGGTCGAAGTTCATGAAGGATGCCGGCGGGCTCGGATACTGCAACATCACGAAGTGCTGCCAGGAAATCTGCCCAGAACACATCGTCATAACGGACGACGCGATAATCCCGGAGAAGGAGAGGGTCGTAGACAGGCGATACGACCCGGCCGTCTGGCTCTACAGAAACCTTCCCCGCGACCAGCGGCAGCTTGAGGTCGCCATCAAGAAGGTGTTGAAGCTGGCTTTCTGGGCGGCCCTGTTGGCTCCCCTTGTCGCGGTCCCGATACTCTTCCTGGCAAAGGCCCTCCTCGGCTAGGCCCGGCGGCTATCGTATCGCGACGGATAGGAAGACGAGGGTGAAGCCCCCGGCCGCGATGATGCCTATTGTGGAAGGTCCGTAGCCTATCGAGCTCGCCGCTATGCTGCCCAGGATAATAATCGCGAGTCCCAGTGCGAAAAGTGGATAGCGGGCGCGCTTCGGCATCCGCTGCTCCTTTCCCATCATTCTTTCAAAGCCTCAACAGTGTCGGGTCCGGGAATCCTGCCGCAACCCCTCTAAGGAAGAGGTCCGCAAACACAATTGTGAGTAGGCTTATCCATGCGAGTGCCTCGTGATGCTTGTTCAGCCAGCTCTGCTTGTCGTAGACACTCTTCCTCAACCCCCCGCCGAAGGCGCAGCTGTAGCAGTTCATGTTCCCTCCGACGATGTGCCTGAAGGCGTGGCACGAGAGTGTCCAGCCGCTGAGCAAGAGCGCGTTCGCGAGGAGGACGATGCTCCCTAGCCTGAGGGTCCCCGAGTAGGCAAGGGACTGGTAGAAGTCGAAATAGAAGAACGGAAGGATCGCAATGCCCGCGTAGAGGAAGTATCGATGGAAATTCTCAAGCTGAAAGACAGCGCTCCTCTCTCCGGTGTACTTCCTCTCCGTCCCGTCTCCTCTGTCCGGGTTCGCGCACCCCAGAGGATGCTTGAATAGGTGCCTGTGGTAGTCCTTCCTGTACGCGTAGCAGGTAAGGCGGAACGCCCCCGGTAGGGGGACGATTAGTACAGTCGGGCTGTAGAACGGGTCGATGTAGCCGGCGAAGGCTTCCATCGGGTAAGCCAAGAGCGCCCAGAAACCCGCCGCGAGCACCGCAACAAACGACCATAGCCTCCAGTTCGGCTCGATTAGCTCGTAAGGGAAGAGCCCCTTGATGTCTATCTTCACGACTGTCTCGTCCCTTGCATGGGCTCACTCCAAGGGCTAAAAGCCATTCTCGTTCAGCCTAGCGCGACCCTTCCGTGCCGTCCTGGCCGTCGTAAGTAGCTCCCAGGTACCCGTAGACCCCGGTCTTCAGCGCCTTCATTCCGAGCAGCGCGCACTTGATCCTGGAGGGTCCCAGTTCGGGGTTTCCAAGCATACCGAGGATGTCCTGCTTCGAGAGCTGCTTCACCCACTCGAGCTCCTTCCCCTTGGCGAGCTCGGTCAGCATGGAGGCGGAAGCCTGGCTTATTGCGCAGCCGCGCCCTGAGAACATGATCTCTTCTATGGTCTTGCCGTTTCCGACCTTGATCTGTATGTCGACCTCGTCACCGCACAGTGGGTTGGTGTCGTGGGAACTGATGTCGAAGTGCTCGAGCTTGCCGAAGTTCCTCGGGTTCCGGTAGTAGTCGAGGACGACCTCTCTGTAGATGTCGGCGCTGCTCAAAGCCTGAAGATCCGCCCTGCCTTCTCGAGACCGGCCTTCAGCGCGTCGACGTCGTCCTGTCCGTTGTAAACATGGAAGCTCGCCCTGCTAGTTGCGCTCACGTCGAGCCAGCGCATCAGCGGTTGGGCGCAGTGGTGTCCCGAGCGAATTGCGATGCCTTCCTCGTCCAAGATGGTAGCCAGGTCGTGAGGGTGGACGTCCCCCAGGTTGAAGGAGAGCACCCCTCCCTTGTTCTCCGGCTCACGGGGGCCGTAGTGCTTGAACCCCTTCACCCCTGTCAGCGACTCCAGCGTATACCTCAGCAGGGCCATCTCGTGTTCCCTCACCTTGTCCATCCCGACATGCGTCAGGTAGTCGACCGCAGCTCCGAGCCCGATCGCGTCCGCTATGTTCACAGTCCCGGCCTCGAACTTGTAGGGCACGTCGTTCCATGTCGAATGGTCGAGGAACACCTCCTTGATCATTTCTCCTCCGCCGTGGAACGGGTCAATCTCTTCTAGGAGCTCCTTGCGCGAGACGAGCGCCCCGATGCCGGTGGGGCCCAGCATCTTGTGTCCCGAGAAAGCGTAGAAATCGCAGCCGATGGCGGCAAAGTCCACCGGGAAGTGGGGGACCGCCTGGGCCCCATCGACCACCGTGGCCGCCCCGACTTTCCTTGCCATCGAGCAGACCTTCGCGACGTCGTTTATCGTACCCAGCACGTTGGAACAGTGAGTGACCGCGACGAGCGCGGGAGAATCCCGCAAGACCTCTTCCAGACTCGCGATGTCGAGCGTCCCCTCCGGGGTCAGGCTTACGAACCTCAGGTTGGCTTCCTTCCTCTTTGCGAGGAGCTGCCACGGGACTATGTTGCTGTGGTGCTCCATCAGAGTGGTGACGAGCGTGTCCCCCTTCTTGACGAACTTCTCACCCCAAGAGAACCTCACGAGGTTTGTGGACTCTGTGGTCCCCCGGGTGAAGACCAGTCCCTTCGGAGACGCGCCCACGAAGCGCGCCGCCTTTTCGCGTGCCCCCTCGTACGCCTCGGTGGCCTCCTCGCCCAGCCTGTGGACGGAGCGGTGCACGTTGGAGTTGTACCTTGAATAGTAGTCGACGAGTGCCTCGATCACCTGCCGGGGTTTCTGAGTGGTGGCGGCGTTGTCTAGGTAGACGAGCCGCTTGCCGTTGACCTCTCTCTTCAGAATGGGAAAGTCCCGTCTGATGGCCTCCAAGTCGATAGGTTCAGTTTTCAGCAAACCCGGTGAGACTCCTTCAGACCTCGACAAAAATCGTCCCGCCCTCTATTTTAACATTGAAGCGTCTCAACGGCTCGGTCGCAGGCGGGTTCATCACCTCCCCGGTCCTAAGGTCGAACTGCGAAAGATGGAGGGGACAGACCACCCTCTCTTCGAGGACGAACCCGAGCCCCAGGTCGGTCTCTTCGTGGGTGCAGGTCCCGCTCACAGCGGAGACCACTCCCTCTATCTTCGACATCAGCAGATGCTCACCCCCTATGTCGAGGGGCCTCATGGACCCCTCTTCGAGGTCGGAGTCCTTCAAGGCTGGGACAAACTGGGGCATCGGCTTCACCTGTACTTGTAATGCCTTTCGAAGATGTCTTCCGTCTGCTTGACTTCCGGACCCGACTCTCCGGTCTCTCCAAGGAGAGCCTCCCGGTCGACGAGCCTCCGGTTCTGCCCTTGCCACTTTCCTTCGATCATGAACCTGGCCCCTTCGCGGGTCTGCTCGATGGGGACCCTGGAGAGGACGGGCTCGAAGAACCCAAGCACGACCGTCCTCTTCGATTCGTCAAGGTCCAGACCCCTCGCCATGAGATAGAACAGCTGCTCCTCGTCGATCTGGGCGACCGAGGCGGAGTGCGTCGCCCTCACCTCGTTGTTGTCGATTTCAAGCCCGGGTATCCCGTCAGACTTCGCCGAGCGGTCCAGGATCATCGCGTGGTGGGCGAGGTATGAACGGGAGTTCTTGGCGGCGTGGACGATCCTGATCATGCCCTTGAAGATCGACTGCGATTCCCCTTTCAGCACCCCCCTGGCCTGGGTCGAGCCGGTCGAGTCCGGGGAGTTGTGGACAAGGTTCGTCTCGAAGTCGTAGCGCTGCTTGCCGTCGGTGAAGAAGATCTCGAACCCCTCGGCAACGGAACCCCTGCCGTTCAGGAGGAAGTTTGTCCTTGACCGGGAGACGGACGCTCCCAGAGAAACGGAACTTGCCGTTGCCTTCGAATCGTTCTCGGTTTCGATGGCCCGATTTGAAAGGTGGACGGCCTGGCCGTCGAGGAGCTGCACGGACGAAAGGTCGACATGAGACCCGGGCTTCGAACGGACCTCTAGGGTCGAAGCCACCAGGGACGGTGCTGCGCTTCCCTTGGAGTACAGCTCTTCGAGGAACACGAGCTTCGACCCCTCTTCGGCGAGGATGAAGTTCTGCTCGACCACCGCCGTATCTGGTGCGGAGGTCAGGAGCATCCGTCTAAGGGGCTTGTCCATTATGACTCCCTTCGGGACGTACACGAAGGTGCCGCAGTTGAAGAACGCGTTGACGAAAGCCGCGTATCTGTCGCCCTCGGAGGCTACCAGCCTCCCCTCGAACAGGCTCTTCAGCAGCAGCTCGTGCCTAACTAGAGCCGAATGGAGCGGAAGAAGCTCGACCCCCGAGGACCTGACCGAGTCCTCTAGCTCGGAGTGGACCTCGGTCCTGTTCCCCTGCAGGAGGATGTTGCTCTCCTTCCCTGTGAGGAAGCCGCTGAAGAATTCTCGGAAGTCGATCTCCTGCGCCTCCCCGCTTACCCTGAACTGGGAAAGGTCGAACCCGGCGATCGAAACATACTTCGTGTAGAGCGGGTTCTTCTCGAGGGGAAGCGAAACGAAGCTCTGGTAGGACTTCAGCCTGGAGTCGGTCAGCCACCCGGGCTCTGCGAGGGACTTCGAAAGGGCGGCGACAGACTCTTCTCCGAACGCGCCCATCGCCGACTGGTAGACCTCTGGGATTGCGCTCACCCGGGGGTCAGCCTACCGCGTTCGTCATTTCGAGAGACATGAGCCTGTTGAACTCAACGGCGTACGCCATAGGGAGCTCTTTGGCAAAGGGCTAGAGGAACCCATTGACCACCATGCTGAGGGCATCCCCCTCCGAGATTCCCCTGGACATCAGGTAGAAGAGCTGCTCCTCCCCGACCTTTCCCACGCTCGCCTCGTGCGTCACAGTGGCGTCGTCCTCCTGGATCTCCATGTACGGGTAGGTCGCGGTCGTGCTCTGCGGGTCGATCAGGAGCGCGTCGCAGCGGACGGTGCTCTTGACGTTCTTCGCCCCCTTCGCGATGTGCAGGAGGCCGCGGTACGCGGTGTGCCCCCCGTCTTTGGAGACTGAACGGGAGATGATCCTGGAGGTGGTGTCCTTCGCAAGATGGATTGCCTTTCCGCCCGTGTCCTGAACCTGTCCTGCGCCGGCGTACGCGACCGAAATGATGTCGGCCTTGGCCCTGGGCCCGAGGAGATAGATCGAAGGGTATTTCCTGGTGAGCTTGGAACCCCCGTTGAAGTCCACCCAGCTGACGGTTGCCTCCTCGTGGGCGTGCGCCCTCTTTGTCACGAGGTTCAGGACGTCTCTCGACCAGTTCTGCAGTGTCGTATACTTGACGAAGGAGCCCTTGCGCGCCACAATCTCCACGATGGCGGAGTGGAGAGACTGGGACGAATAGACGGGAGCGGTACAACCCTCAATGTAGTTGACCTCGCTGTACGGCTCGGCCACTATCAGAGTCCTCTCAAACTGCCCCATGTTCTTCTCGTTGATCCTGAAGTACGCCTGCAGAGGCGTCGTCACCTTGACCCCCTCGGGGACGTGCACGAAGCTCCCTGCGCTCCACACCGCGGTCTGAAGCGCAGCGATGTAGTTGTCCTTGTACGGGACCACGGTCCCGAAGTACTTCTTCATCAGTTCGGGGTACTCCTTGAGCGCGGTGACCGTATCGGAAAAGACGACGCCCTGCTTCGTAAGCTCCCCCTGGAGGCTGTGGTATACGGCCTCGCTCTCGTAGATCGCGCCGACGCCCGCCAGGAATTTCTTCTCCGCTTCTGTGATGCCCAGCTTGTCGTACGTCCTCTTGATGTAGTCCGGGAGCTCGTCCCAGGACTCCGCAGCCTTGTTGGTGGGGCTGGCATAATAGTGGAACGACTGATAATCGATTTCCGCGAGCTCGGGGGCCCAGGCCGGGGGCTTCAAGTCGAGGAAGTACCGGAGGGCAGCCATCCTGATCTGCTCCATCCATGCGGGTTCGTCGTGCATGCGGACGATCTCCTGGACGACTCTCTCGCTCAGCCCCTTGGTCCCCTTGACTGCGTATGAGTCGACCGGGTCGCTGAAACCGTACTTCTCCTTGTAATCCTCCGTGACTACGTCTACTTTGGAAGCCATCCATCTCTCACTGCTCTGTATAACATATGTTATTTTCCCCGATAAAAGCGTTACGGCGCCTGAGCTGGGACCTCCTCCTCCCCGCCATAACCTTTGATCCAGGTATACCCCTTCTCCTCGAGGAGCCTCGAAAGGTCCTCCCCACCTGACTCGATTATCCTCCCCTGGTACATCACGTGCACGAACTGGGGCTTCACATACTTCAGAATCCTCTGGTAGTGTGTGATGAGAAGCGTTCCGGTATTCGGGCCCGCTACCTTGTTAATCCCCTCGGCGACGATCCTCAGGGCGTCGATGTCGAGGCCCGAGTCGGTCTCGTCCAGCACCGCGAACCTCGGCTCCATAAGGGCCATCTGGAGGATCTCCGCCCTCTTCTTTTCCCCTCCGGAAAAGCCCTCGTTCAAGTACCGGCTCAAGAAGGAATCGTCCATCCCCAGCAGCTTCAGCCTCTGCGCGACTGTTTCCCTGAACTCGAAAATGGTCGGCGGGTTCTTGGGGTCGGTAGTGTGAGCCGCGTTGAACGCCGCTCGGAGGAAAGAGAACATGCTCACCCCTTGGACGCTCACGGGATACTGGAAGGCGAGGAATAGACCCTTCTTGACCCTCTTGTCAGGGGTCAAGCCCAGGATGTTCTCGCCCCCGATTGTGACCTGCCCGGCCGTGACCTGGTACTTCGGGTGCCCCATCAGGGTGTACGCAAGGGTGCTCTTCCCCGACCCGTTGGGACCCATCAGCGCGTGAGTCTCCCCCTGCTCGACGGTGAGGTCAACCCCCTTCAGTATCTCTTTGCCCTCGACGGACGCGTGAAGACCCCTGATTTCTAGCTTCATTCAGAACGGCGACCCTTCAGAATCTATTTAAGCCTATAACATAGGTTATACCAAAGGAACTGCTCTGAAGCCTGGCGACCCCTGGAGTCAACAGTTCTGCTCAACCACGGCGAGTCAGTCGAGTTCGAGTGGCGGAGGGGGCGGGATTTCCGAATTCCCGGCCAAGCTCGGGGCTGCAATTCTCGTCACCGTCACCATTGCAGGGGCCAATGTCCTGGTTGGACGCATCAGCGTCCCAGGCGCCTGGGGCTCGGGACGGCATCGAGAAACGCGATTTACGCTTGGAAAAGGCGCTACCAGAGCGAAGCCAGTCTGGCCGCCACGGCTTCTAGGAATTCTCTGTCGAGGGTAGAAAATGCGTCTTTGTGGTCACTATCGATGTCGATTTCACCTACGACCTTCCCCCCGGCGTGGATAGGGACGACTATCTCCGATTTGGTCGAGACGAAGCACGAGAGGTATCGCGGGTCCTTGCTGACATCTGAGACGATCTCCGTCCTGCCCGCCTTCGCAGCGAAGCCGCAGACCCCCTTCCCCAGGGGTATCCTAGTATGTTCAGTAGCGGCCGGACCCGACCATGCGTCGAGGACGAGGTCTTTCCCTTCCACCGAATAGACTCCCACCCACGAGTATGCGGGTACAGACCCGTTCAGGTATCTGACAGCGGCTTCTCTGGCGGCCCGACCGGTCGAGTTTCCTAGGGCCGATTCAACACCCCCCAGGTGGGTGCGGGCCTGTTCCCTACTGAGTCTAGCAGACATGGCGTTCATCGGGCCGAACCGAGCTTCCGTTGAGGTATTTATCTGCGCCCCTAAGCCGCTGTCTCAATCAGCCTCCCGTAGACAAGCCCTGCTATGGTTGCGCCCAAGACGGGCCCTATCCAATAGATGTACCAGTAGCTCGGTATGGACAGGCTTGCGATCATGGGACCCATCGCCCGGGCCGGGTTCATCGCAGCCCCCGTCAAAGGTCCGCCGACGAGCACGTCTGCCAGGACTGCAAGGCCAATCCCCAGGCCTCCTATTTTGGGGGCCCTGGAGTCGACCGCTGTGCCAAATACTGCCATGACGAGGACGAAAGTCAATAGGGCCTCGACGCCGACCCCCTGCATAATCGAAAGCGAGGACGAAAGAGTGGGTGCCCCCCAGTTGGCAGCATTGCCGAGAGATGAGGGAATGACCAGTACGAGGGCTCCCCCGGCAAGAGTCGCGCCCAGGAGTTCGGCCCCGATGTAGGAAAGCACATGGGACGCCTTGATCTTCCCGCCGGCCGCCAGGCCGATCGCGACCGCAGGATTGAGGACTCCACCGGAGACCCCCATAGTTGCGCTGACTGCCATGGCAAGACCAAGGCCGTTGCCGAGCGCGGCGGCTAGCAGAGACAGCCCGGGGTCGGAGGCCCCCGAGGCCGCCGCTCCAATGGCCGAACCCGCACCGACAAGGACAAAGATTAACGTGCCTGCGAACTCAGCAGACACCCTACGGGAAAGCGGCGCGTCCAATTTCTTCTGCCGACGAGACCGGAACAAGCGTCTTAAGATTATCTGGGAGGAATGCTTTTCGCGATTCCCCCAGGCTCACGTCCGTGCAAAGGATCGAGGTAGTCCCCGCCGTGGCTGAATCATGAGAATTGTTATATACAACTAATAGTGGTATACCGCAGAATTATCATGTCTGGCACGGGCACACCGGTAATCATTCTGAAAGAAGGCTCGGGCGAGTCCAGAGGCAGGGAAGCCCAAAGGAACAACATCACGGCGGCGAAGCTCATCTCGGAGCTCGTTAGGACCTCTCTTGGTCCGAGAGGGATGGACAAGATGCTTGTGGACACGATGGGGGACGTCACGATCACGAACGACGGAGCGACCATGCTGAAGGAGCTAGACATACAGCATCCGGCCGCGAAGATGATGGTGGAAATCAGCAAGGCTACGGACAACGAGGTCGGGGACGGGACGACCTCCGCGGTGGTCTTCGCGGGGGCTCTCCTCGACAAGGCTGAGGAACTGATCGAGAAGGACGTGCATCCGGTGGTGATAGTCGACGGGTATTCGCGTGCCGTGGAGAAGGCTCAGAAGATCCTGGAAGACATTGCGGAGAAGGTGGACCCTCTGAGCCGCCCTGACCTTCTGAAGGTTGCGAACACCAGTATGCTCACCAAGCTTGTGAACGAGGACGCCCCTCACCTGGCCGGGGTCGTGGTGGACGCCATACTCATGATTTCCGAGAAGGGCGACAAGGGAATGAAAGCTGACATAGACAACGTGAAGGTCGAGAAGAAGCCTGGGGGAGCGATAACAGACACACAGCTCATCAGAGGGATGGTTCTGGACAAGGAGGTCGTCCACTCTGGGATGCCGAAGAGGGTCGAGGAAGCCAAGATAGCCCTCATCAACTCGGCTCTGGAGATCGAGAAGACGGAGTTCTCCGCGGAGATTAGGATCAACGACCCAGAGCAGATGCAGCAGTTCATGGACGAAGAGAGCAACATCCTGAAGGGGATGGTCCAGAAGGTCAGCGAAGCCGGCGCAAACGTGCTCATATGCCAGAAAGGGATTGACGACCTCGCGCAGCACTTCATGGCGAAGGCGGGCGTCCTGGCCGTGAGGAGGGTGAAGGAGAGCGACATGTCCAAGTTGGCGAAGGCCACAGGCGCGAGGATGGTCACCAACCTTGACGACCTGACCTCAAAGGACCTCGGCTATGCGAAGCTGATCGAAGAAAGGAAGCTGGAGGAGGACAAGTGGGTGTTCATCGAGGGATGCAAGAATCCGAAGGCCGTGACCATCCTTGTCCGCGGAGGCACGCAGAGGATCGTCGACGAAGCGGAGAGGGCCCTCCACGACGCGCTGATGGTGACCAAGGACGTGGTCGAGCTCCCGGCAGTAGTCGCAGGAGGGGGTGCGCCCGAAGAGGAAGTGTCGCTCCAGCTCCGGACGTGGGCCCAGAAGCTTTCGGGCAGAGAACAGCTCGCGGCGATGAGGTTCGCCGACGCGATAGAATCCATTCCCCTGACGCTCGCGGAGAACGCCGGGATGGACCCGATAGACACCCAGGTCGACCTGAGGGCCAAGCACGGGAAGGAGGGGAAGTGGTTCGGGGTGGATGCTATGAACGGCAAGGTCGCAGACATGTACGCGAAGTCGGTGGTCGAGCCGCTGGCAGTGAAGCTGCAGATCATCAGGTCGGCAACCGAGGCAGCCTCCATGATTCTAAGAATCGACGACGTAATCGCGGCAGGGAAGATGAAGGCTCCGCCAGGTCCGCCCGGCGGGGGCGGCATGGGCGGAATGCCTCCGATGGGCTGAAGTCCGCTCAACCGAGGTCGACTTCGGGAAATCCCCCGGCCTTTAGCGCCTTGTCGTAAATTAGGCTGGCAGCGGCCACATCTTCAATCGCGGCTCCGTGCGACTTGAACAGCGTCCTTCCTTCGGGCTTTGCCTTCCTCGACACTACATCCTTGAGCTCGGTCGCCCTGTGCCATTCAAAGACCCCCGCCGCCTCCGCCTGGATGAGGTCGCCTGCTTCGTATTTCGCCTGAACCAGGTCGTCGACCACGAACGTCTGAAAACGAGACACCGCAGAGGGGAGTGCCTCCGCCCGTCGGGGGGAGTTTGACCCACAGAGGTTCAGATGCCTCACGCTAGAGATGTCGGCCCCGTCGATGAACCCATCCTTGGATGAGGTGATCGCCGACGCGACCTCTGTCCCTGCCAAGGCCTGCCTGGGTGAAGCGGAAGCCCTCGCCCTGAGGCCATGACCCCGCAGTTCCACCGCGAACTTCTCCACATGTGTGGGGGTTGGACTCCAGATCTTCACCTCACGGATGGACGCAACTACGCCGAGAGCAAGCACCTGCGTAAGCGCCTGCCACCCAGACCCGAACACGGCCAGGGACAGGTCCTTCTGAAGGAAGAGGTGCTTCGTGGCAACCGCCGACGCCGCGCCCGTCCGGTTCCTTCCCAGGACGTCGGCTCCCATCACCGCGAGCGGGGTCCCGTCAGTCAGGTCGAAGAGGATGAACACGAACCGGCTCCCCGCCTTGGATGTGATGTAGGACTTCACCCCGGCCCTTCCAAGGTAGGGGAGCGAGGCATGCATGACGTTGAGGCTCGAACCCGGAACGGCTGACCGGGTCCTGGGCGAGTTGACCGCATTTGAGGAAGCCTGTCTGGAGAACGCCTCTTCGACGGCGGTTACGACCTCCTTCATTTCGACGAGCCCTTGAACGTCCCCCTCAGAGAGGACCAGGGTCAAGGCACGGTCAGGACTCTTCCTTGTGCTCTTCCGTTTCGAGCCTTCCCCATCTGCCTACCTTCGGCAGGTCTTTGGTCCTGAACAGGGCGAGCCCTTGCTGGTACCTCTGCAGCTCCACTTCGAGGAACTTGATGTCGGAGTTCACAGAAGCGAGTTCCTTTTCCTTTCCCTTCTTTCCCTTCAGCTCGGCAGCCTTCGCCTTCTTTTCTTGCGCCATCCCCGCGAGCAACTGCTCGTACTCGGTCGTCACGGAAGAATCGTCCCCTCGGCCCGTCTAAAGTATAAAGGCGTTATCGAAAACCTGATGGTATGCGCCAGCAGCTCTTCGGTGCCGGACTCCTCATAGCGGGGACTGGGATACTCCTTTACGTCATTGGCTCGCTGTTCCCGCAGACCTACGTCGACACGTCTTCCGGGCAGGTGGTGACCGTTCCGGGGATAACCCCGGTGTTTAGCGTACCGTTCATCATAGGGGGCGCCGTCATGATAGCGGTCAGTCCTCTTCTGAAACCCAGCGAACTGCCGATCCCTCCCTCTGAGGGGTACAAATACTGCGTCTTCTGTTCGAAAACAATCCCCACCGGGTCTCAGAGGTGCGACCGGTGCAACGGGATTCAGCCAAAGGGGTAGAAGAATGTCCGGTACCATGGGTCAGGTTGTGGACGGGGAAGCCCGGGCAGTTGGGAGGATAGCCTTTCGCGGACATCCGATGGTAAGGTCCCTCCACCCCACCACGATAGAAATCACCACGGAGGACAACCTGACTGAGCGCGGTGACTGCATCGTCGGGGTAGGGGCAGAGCGAGGGTGTTCCGGTCTAGACGAGCGGGTCAAGACAGCCATCAGAAACGAGAACGCGTCGATCAAATTCAGGATATTGGTAGACGCTGACATCTTCGAGTTCTCGGGACGCGGAGACCCGCGGCTCTCCCTCGCCCATGCTCACGACATCGTGATCAGGAGAAGCAGGTTCATCAGCGAAAGGACGATCGCAGTGGGGGCAGACGCAGCGGCGAAGGACATTCCTCGCAGCATCGTGGCCAGGCTTAGAAGCCCTGACGCGCGAGGGTTCCTAGAATTGGAGGTCGTCTAGGATCTTGCGAATCCGTGCAACGGCGTTCACGATGCAGGCGTTGGTGAAGTACCATGGGATGAAGGACTGGAAGCTGCGGCTACCGTACCATGACAGCATTTCAGTGAACACGACCTGCATGAAGACGGTGGCCGAATTGGACGATTCAAGGAAGGGAGGGGTCTACATCAGAGGCAAGCCGAATGAATCCGCGAACGCCCGGCTGGGTCCTGTTCTTGCAAGGTTCGACCCTGGTGCCGAGGTCCGCCAGTTCAGGATCGACAGCAAGAACATTCCGGCCGGGGAGGCGAAGGGCATCGGATACTCGTCGTCGGCGGGGGCGGCGCTCACGTTGCTTTGCCACAAGAAGCTGATCGGGGGAGAGCCGAACCTCGAATCTCTCTCCAAGACGGCGAGGCTGTTCGCCGCGTCCGCGTCGAGGTCCCTTGTCGGGGGATTCTCGCGCCTGCATGCAGGAGAGGGCGACGCGGACACATACGCGGAGAAGTTCGCGGACGAGAAGGACATGGACCTGAGAATGGTCGTGGTGCCCCTGCGGTCGCAGGTGAAGACCGAGGATGCGCACCGGGAGGTCCTGACCTCTCCCTTCTTCGAGGCAAGGGTGAGGTCGGCGCAGAGACGGTGCGATGACATGGAAAGGGCGATCCTAGACAACGACCTCGAGCGGGTCGGGGTACTGACGGAGAAGGACACTCTCGAGCTCCACAGCCTGACGATGACCGGCGAGGGGAGGATGCTGATCATGACGGAAGACTCCCTGAGGATCATCGGCAAGGTCAGGGAACTGAAGGAGTCGGGGACCGAGGCCTATTTCTCAATGCAAACTGGACCCTCGGTGTTCATCAATACTTCTGAGAAGGACCAGGCGAAGGTCCTTGCCGCGGTCAAAAGGATGGGATACAGGGCGTTCACATCGGGGGTGGGAGGACCCGCGACCCTTTTCTGAGCCGCCAACGATTATTAGGTCACCCGAACTCTAACGGAACCGTGGCGAGCAAGACCGTCGAAAAATACCTGGAAGACCTCGAGAAAGTCAAGAAGGAGAAGCCCGATCAGGTGAAGGAGGGCCTCGAGCTTTACGTGGACCTCTGGAGGAAGGCCATCGCCGCAGGCGTCATCTCCTCGGCGGACGAGGTCGATGCGGCTCTCGAGAAGCTCGAAGAGAAGGGGGGGCTGTACCAGGCGGCTGAAGGGTAGGTCATCGCATGACCTCCCCTCCGTCGAGCACGATTGCCTGTCCCGTGATGTAGCTGGATTCGTCGCTCGCCAGGAAGAGCGCCAGATTCGCAGCCTCCGAAGGCTTCCCGAAGCGCCTCATCGGGATGGCGGAAACATACGAGCCCAACTGACTAGGGTCGAGCCACTCCACCCAGCCGGTCTCGATCGAGCCGAACGCCATGCAGTTCACCCTGATCCGGGGGGCGAGCTTCTTGGCGAGCATCCGGGTCAAGGAAAGGACGGACCCCTTTGCGGCGGCATACACCATCCCCTCGGTGTCCCCCGCGAGTGCGGGGGTCGACGAAACGTTGACGATCGAGCCCTTCTTCATCACCTTCAGGGCGGCCTGCGCGCACAGGAAGGTCCCGAAGGCGTCGACCGAGAATACCCTGTTCCACATTTCAGGGGTCGTCTCTTCGATGTCGGCGTTCCAGATCCTGCTGTCGGAAAGGCCTGCCGCGTTGACGAGGATGTCGAGCCCTCCGAGCCTCTGCCGCGCTTCAGCGAAGAGGCGTCTCACAGAAGCGGGGTCCGATACGTCCGCGTGGAACGCGGAAGCGTCTCCTCCTGCCTTCGTTATCGAATTGACGACCGAGTCGAAGTGTCTCTCAGACGGCCTATGGCTGATTACTACCCTAGCACCCTCCCTCGCGAAGAGTCTGGCGACCTCTGCCCCGATTCCCTTGGAAGAACCGGTGACAAGCGCCCGCTTCCCCGTGAGTCTCAACGGTCTCTTTTCCGATGGGCCGTTGACTTAAGGCTTGGCGGCTACGGCCTCGGGGCGCGGTCCCTTGCGGTACCCCCCACGGAATACCTCCTCAGGAATTCGATGTTGAAGAGCGATGCCCTCGCAGAGTTGCTCACGATGTCGGCCTTGTCGTCAAGGGCCTTCTTCAGCACCTCCTCCGCCGCCGGGCTGCCGATCGAGCCGAGTGCGGCCGCCGATTCGTGCCTTACTATGGGATCAGGGTCGGTCAACACCGCGTTCTCGAGGGCGACGTTTGCCGCAGGAAGTCCCATCTGTCCGAGAGAGAAGGCGGCTTCGTGTCTCACGAGAGGATCAGGGTCGCGGGCAAGCACTTCCGCCAAGGCAGGTATGCACATCTCCCCACCGACTTCGGCCAAGATTGTCACCGCATGGACCCTGAGCACGAGGCTGGGCTCCTCGGTCAGGACCTTGACGAAATAAGACTCGTCCTTCTTTGCGAAAGCCTCCTCCATTTCCCTCATCACGTCCATGCAGTGCGCCTCGTCGTCGATGACCACGCTCGTGTATTTCACGTGGCCGTTCCACCGTCCTCAATCTATAAAGTGAGCGAAACGGTCAGCGAAGAGCCTGCTTGAGGTCGGCGAGCAGGTCCTCCGAGTCTTCGATCCCTACCGAGAACCTGACGAGTCCGTCTGACACCCCGACCTTCTCCCTTTCCGAGGCTGGTACGCTTGAATGGGTCATGGTCGCCGGATGGTCGACCAGCGACTCCACTCCTCCGAGGCTTTCCGCAAGCGAGAACGTCCTGAGCCTGCCAAGGAACCTCTTGACCGCAGGGAGGCCTCCGCGAAGTTCTGCCGAGAGCATTCCCCCCGGGGCGCGCATCTGCCTTTCCGCCAGGCCGTGCTGGGGATGGGACGGGAGCCCCGGATAGTGGACGGCAGCGACCTTCGGGTGGCGCAAAAGGTACGAAGCGACCCGCATTGCGTTTTCGCTGTGCCTCTCCATCCTGAGCTGGAGGGTCTTCGCCCCTCGCATGACGAGAAAGCAGTCGATAGGCGACGGGACAGCGCCGATGGAGTTCTGGTTGAACTTGAGCCTGGCATAGAGTTCCTTGTCTGAGAGCATGACCGCCCCGCCCACCACGTCGCTGTGCCCCCCGATGTATTTCGTCGTGCTATGGACGACCGCTGTTGCCCCAAGTTCCAGCGGGTTCTGGAGGCAAGGGCTCGCGAACGTGTTGTCCACGATGGACACCACCCCATGCTTGGATGCGGCATTCGCTATCGACCGGATGTCGCATATCCTCATCAGGGGATTGCTTGGGCTTTCGAGCCAGACGACCTTCGTCTTACGGGTGAGAGCCTTCGTCACCATTGTAGTGTGCCTCGAATCGACGTACGAGGTGCTGACCCCGAACTTCCTGAACGTCGTCTCGAGGAGGCGACGGGTCCCGCCGTATAGGTCGTCCCCAGCCACCACGTGGTCTCCCTCAGACAGGATCGTGAGCAGTAGGGTCGCCTCCGCGGCCATCCCGGACGAGAAGGCGAGTCCGAACTTCGCGTTCTCCAATGCGGCAAGCTTCTTTTCCAGCGCGGACCTCGTGGGGTTTTCCGTCCTGGAATACTCGAGTCCCTTCGGAGGCTTGTCAACCTCACGCCTGGCGAAGGTCGCGGAGAGGTGGATGGGAGAGACGACGTCCCCACCGGACTTGAAGTCGGGTTGCTCTCCTGAGTGGACGGCTTTTGTAGAGAACTTCAAACGCATCATCTGCCCGAGAGGTATCTTATGACGTCTGCGGCCGACATCACGGCGACGACACGCGCCCCTTTTGTGACCGCGAACGACCCACGCCTGGCCAGCAGGGATGCAAAGTCTCTGACGCGCGACTTCACCTCGACCGAAGGGAGGGGCTCTTCCATGATGTCTTCGACCTTCATTGGCCGGCCTTTCCCTTTCGGCGACATGCCCTTGATTAGGTCGAGGGCCGAGATGCTCCCGACCTGCGTCCCCCGGTCGACGACCGGGAGTGCCGAGGCTCTGGTTCCCTCTAACAGCTTCAGCGCAGTGGGCAGGGCGTCGCCAGGCTTCGGGAACGGCGGTTGGCCATGGCTGACCCTCATCATTGACCCGACCGATACACTGGGCCCTTCCCTGAGGAGGAAACCGTGCTCTGCCATCCAGTCGTCGTCGTAGAACTTGTTTACGTAGTTCCGCCCCGTGTCGGGAAGTATGACGACCACGGTCGATGAAGCCCCGAGCTCTTTCGCGACCTTCAGGGCGGCGTATACGGCTGCCCCTGAGGACCCGCCCGCCAGCAGCCCTTCCTCCTTTGCCAGCCTTCTCGCAGTTTCGAACGCCTGCTTGTCTGTCACGGTTACGAACTCGTCGATGATGGACATGTCAAGGGTCTTGGGGATGAAGTCTTCCCCGATCCCTTCGACACGGTAGGTCTCGGGGGCGGACTTTAGTCCGCGGAAGGTCCCCGCGAGTATTGAGCCCGCTGGGTCAGCCCCTACGACCTTGACACAGGGGTTCCGCTCCTTGAGGTATCTCCCAGTCCCGCTAATCGTCCCTCCTGTTCCGACGCTTGCCACGAGAACGTCCACCTTCCCTTTCGTCTGACGCCAGACTTCCGGGCCAGTGGTCTCATAGTGTGCACGCGGGTTAGCCATGTTCTCGTACTGGTTCGGCAGGAACGAGCGGGGAGTCTCCCTGGCTATCCTCTTTGCTAGTTCGACGTGGCTCCTGGGGTCGTCGGGGGCGACCTTCGTGGGAGTGACCCTGACCTTCGCCCCTACGGCCTTCAGAAGGTCGATCTTCTCTCGGCTCATCTTGTCGGGGACAGTGAAGATGATCTTGTATCCCCTTACCGCCGCTGCCAGCGCCAAACCCATCCCCGTGTTCCCGGAGGTCGGTTCGATAATGGTGTACCCCGGTCTCAGGAGCCCTCTCGCCTCCGCGTCGAGGACCATCGAGAGGCCTATCCTGTCCTTGACGCTCCCCCCTGGATTGGAGTATTCGAGTTTCGCATAGACGTTCGCCTTCAGGCCTCTCGTGACCCTGTTGAGGCGGACGAGGGGGGTACCACCGATAAGTTCGAGCACGTCGTTTGCCACGGCAGAGTTCAACCTAGAATGGGGCGAGGGCCCTGCGAGGCGCGTGATAAACTGGGCGGTGGAAGCGGCATTGTCAGCTGTACGCATCTTCGCCGTGTTGGCTCTCGTCAAGACCAAGCTCTTCATCCTCGGGGGTGACCCTGATGGGAGTGAAGACTCCGATGGCCTTTAGGAGAACAAACGAGCCGAGGAAGGCGAAGGCGCTCACGACGGCTATGGCGAACAGTTCAATTCCAAGGAGCGAAGGGTTCCCGTAGAGGGCGCCGTCGACGCCGTTGATTGCGCTCGACGCGAAGATTCCGGTCGCGATGACCCCCCACATGCTTCCCGCCCCGTGGCACGCGAAGACGTCCAGGGAATCGTCGAATATATTACGGCTTGCGCGCAGGTTGGCGACGAGGTTCGAGCTCACCCCCACTACAAGGCCGATCACTATGGCTGCTGTGGTGTTAACGTATCCTGCCGCAGGAGTGATCGCGACCAACCCGCAGACGGCTCCGACCGATATGCCCACGGCGGAGGGCTTCCCTTTCCGGGACCAGTCCACAAGCATCCATGTCACCGCGGCCGCGGCGGCTGCCATGTTGGTGTTGACCAGGGCCTGTACGGCCAGCTCGTTCGCGGCGAGGGCGCTTCCCCCGTTGAAACCGAACCACCCGAACCAGAGGATGGCGGCGCCGAGTATAACGAATGGGACGTTGTTGGGCCGGACCTCCTCAGGCTTCGAGACCCCTTTCCTCCTGCCGATGACAATCGCGGCCGCAAGCGCGGATACTCCCGCAGAAATGTGGACGACCAAGCCGCCTGCGAAGTCGACGACTCCCATCGACTGGAGCCACCCTCCTCCCCAGACCCAGTGCGCGATCGGGGCGTAGATCAGGGTGGCCCAGGCCATGGTGAAGAGCAACAGCGCCTTGAACCGTATCCTCTCGGCGAAGGCCCCGATTATCAGCGCAGGGGTAATGGCAGCGAATTTCAGCTGGAAGGCGAAGTAGAGGAGTTCAGGGATGGGCTGGGACCCGAGCGGAGATGCGCCCACCCCCATGAGCCCGACCTTCGAGAGGTTCCCGATGACCCCTCCTACCGACGGCGCGAAGGCTTCGCTGTATCCCCACAGGGCCCAAACGAGGCTCACCACGGCGAAGATCGTCATCGTCTGGACTATGGTCGAGATCAGGTTCTTCCGTCTGACGAGGCCCCCGTAGAAGAAGCCGAGAGCGGGGGTCATGATCATGACCAGGGCCGTCGAAGTAAGGACCCAGGCGACAGCCCCAGAATCAATCAAAAGAATTTCGTCGCCCTGCTCGGCCATCGGTCTGAGGTATTAAGGGTGGTGAGGCGCAGGGATGAGACTGGTGCTTGTGCTTCGAGGCTTGGGGAATCGGACTCCAACGTCTGTCTGCGTGACGATGAGAGCGGGCCCGCTGGGATTCGAACCCAGGGCATGCTGGTGACTCCGGCGTGACCTAAGAGCCAGCCGATCTAGGACGTCCTCTCTAACCTGGCTTCTCGCAGATTTTCTCTGCACTGAGCCACGGGCCCACCTTATTGGCGGCCCTTGTGATTGATTAAAGCGTTGCCGGTGGAGGAAGAGATTTGGGGTATGGGCAATCAAGTGCATGAACTTCGTCGTTTGGCCTCGCGATGGCAATCCAACCCGGCAGAAGGACGAGCGTGATACCATTCGCTTCTTGATATACCGAGACCCGCACTCGCTTGGATGGAATGGGCAGGCTCAGCTTCGTAGGCCTGGGACTCGGCCCAAAGGGGGTTAGCCTAGAGGGGATTGAAGAAATGAGAAACGCAGACAAGGTCTATCTCGAGTACTACACCACCCCTCACGAGCCAAGGCTCCTTAGTAGGCTTCAGGAATACTCGGGTAACCAATTGACCATAGTCGACAGGGAGTTCGTGGAGGACGGGGGAAAGATTCTGGACGAGGCGAGGAAGGGGAAGGTGGTGTTGGCCGCCCTTGGCGACCCGATGATAGCGACGACCCACGGCGAGCTTAGGGTGAGGGCAATCAGATCCGGAGTCGAGACTAGGGTGGTCCATTCGTCGAGCATATCTTCGGCCTCGGCCAGTGAGTCGGGCCTACACTACTACAAGTTCTCGAGGACGGTCACGGTGACCAGGGAGGCGGTGAGGAAGCTCTCCCAGCCATACCACATGGTTCATGAGAACCTCCTGATGGGAGCCCATACTCTTCTGCTCCTGGAGTACGATGTACAGAGCGGGGAAGGCGTGTCCCCTGCGGATGCCATTTCGGGGTTGCTCAATGCGGAGACGAACTTCAAGAGAGGAGCGCTGGGTGAACGGACATTCGCGCTTGCCCTGACAAGGGTAGGCAGGGAGGACGAGCAGCTTGCCGCAGGAGAGTTCAGTGAGCTCGGACGGAAGAAGTACGGAGAGCCACCTCATTGTCTGGTGATACCCGGGACTTTGCATTTCACGGAGACGGAAGCGATATCGGCGATTTTCGGCATCGAGATGTCAAGGGTACACGGGAATTCTGAAGAGACGCCCAGGACGGCGCAGACCTTGGTGCCGAGATACGTGGAGAAGACAAAGCGGGCATTGGCGTCGCTCAAGGGAAGGGTGGGGCCTGAACATGCGGCCGTCATCGAGAACGCCGAGCTTTATCTGAAAGACGCCGAGAGCAACATAGCGAACGGGGAGGACGAGATGGCCATGCTCAACGTCGGCTACGCAGAAGGGCTGATCGACTCCCTAGGACTCTCCGGCGCGGCGAAGGTGGAGTGGTAAATGGAAAAGCGGTTCCTGGGAGAAGTCTACGCCTTGCACCTGCTGGGGAGGGAGGCGACGGTCGATGCGGTCGCCCGCAGAATGGGGACGTCCCGAAGTCAGGCAGCGGGGGTGGCTAGGCGCCTAGCGAACGGGAAGATGGTCGGGTCTGAGGGGGGAAAGCTTAGAGTCACACCCAAAGGTCGGAAAAGGATCAAGGTAGTGTTCATCGGCGGGGGGTTCGAAGTAATCCATCCGGGTCACCTCCACACGATAGAAGGGGCGAAGGCATTGGGCGACGTCCTAGTGGTCGTCGCGGCGCGGGATAGCACAATTAGGAAGAGGAAGGGGAGAGAGCCGATTTCCGGTGAAAGGCAGAGGGTAAAGTTGCTTTCCGCGCTTAGACCGGTTGACGCAGTCCTCTTGGGGGTAGAGGGGAACATATACCGAACCCTTGCGAAGGTCGCCCCGGACATAGTCGCCCTCGGATACGACCAGCATCACCAGGAGGCGGAAATCCTGAGGGAGGGCCATAGGCTTGGTATGAAGTTCAAGGTCGTAAGGCTCGGATCCCCGATTCCTTCGCTCAAGACCACGCGGATTCTGGACGTAGCATAGGCTCAGGGTCTGCGGTCGAGCTTCTTCTGCAGCTTCCCCATCGACGAGATCACAGACTCCCTCCTCATCTCCTCTGTCATCAGGCCGCGGGTGTCTTCGACCAGCATCCTGGCGACGTCTATCTTCCGCCGCGCGCCGTTGACTACATGGTCGTACACCGCAAGGGGGGAGCACAGAGAATACAGTTCTTGCATTAACGAAAACAGCCTCTCAGCCTTCGCGACGTCACCGTGCATTATGGAGTCGAGGACCAGACGCTTGAGCTCCCCGACCGTGTCGAGGAGGCCGAGCAGATACGCCTCCGGCGAGACGCCAAGTGACTCGCTTGTGGGGATGGCCCTGCCCCTCGCAATCGCGATCACAGAAGCCGCCTCGACGAATTCTGTTTCCGGCGGTATGAGATACCTTGATGTGTGCCCTTCTCCCCCCTTCCTCAAGGAAACCAGGAGCCTCCGGGCCCCTGCGAGGTCGGCGTCTGCCTGTCTCATCTTGCCGCCATGAACGCTGATGATGGCCCTCGAACAGGAGGATATGATATCCCTGCTGTCCTTGAGTAGCTTTTCCCTCCTGTTCAGGTGTTCCGAGAGCGCCGACTCGACCTCGCGGAGAGAGGACCTGACACCGCTCATGACTTTCCCGACCACACCTGCAGGGCGAGATAAGCTTAGCCTCATTGCTCACACTTTAACGACCTGCGCCCGCTGCCCGGATGCTTTGGCACGAGAGTCGGTGTCCCCCCTCCTGCAGACAGTCGTGACCGCAGTGCTCTGGGGGACGTCGTTTCCGGTCGTAGACTACGGGCTGAAGTCAGGAGTAGACCCGGGGACGTTTGTTTCCCTCAGGTTCGTAATGGCCGCCCCGATGATGATCGTGGGGCTGATGGTATTCGGGAGGATGCCCCTCGAGCTACTCAGAAACAAGTGGGTGTGGACCCTGGGAGGGCTCAACGCCGTTGGTTTCGCCTGCCAGTTTTTCGGCCAGAGGTATACGGACGCATCAGTGGCTGCCCTGCTCGTGAACCTTTCCGTGGTCCTCGCCGCGGCGGGAGGCGCGGCCTTCCTGGGGGAGAGGCTTGGGAGGTCGAAGGTCATCGGCGTCGTCCTGGCGGTCACGGGCACCACTCTGATAGCGACGAACGGAAACCTGGGCGGCCTCGCCTATGGGCAGTACATCGGAGACGCGCTCTACCTCGTAGCCGCCGTCTCGTGGGGAGGCTACATAGTATACGCCAAGAAGGTGAGCGACGAGCGAAACGCAGACCCCGCGTCCCTCGCTGCCGCTGTTGTCGCCGCATCGGCGGTGCTGCTGGCCCCGCTCGGCGTAACTGCCTCGTTTGCAATTCCAAGCGGCGAAGGACTGGCAGCCATCGCGTATACAGCGGTCCTCAACACCGCCGTGCCGTTCATCCTCTATCAGAGGGGGCTCAAGCATCTGAGCGCGGGGACGTCCGCCTTGATTCTGATGCTCGAGATAGTCGTGGCAGTTGGAATCTCCGCTGCGTTTCTCGGAGAGTCTTTGACAGAGTATGCGTGGGTGGGCGCAGCCGCGGTTTTGGTTTCAATCCTTCTGGTCTCTGGGGTCGAGGTTCGCGGCAAGAGCTTATCCGTGGGGGAAGGTGGCGCCCAAGCGAGCGAAGGTACCCCATCAGTTGGTTCAGACGAGGTATGAAAGAGGAAGATCAAAGGAGTACAGGACAATGGCCATCTTGAAGAGAGATGGCTGGATGGTTTCAAGAAGCGCCGCATCGCACGGCGCGGTTGATGTCTTCGCCGCAAAAGGAGGAAGGATGCTGCTGATTCAGGTCAAGAGCGGTAGGGCGAGGGTCAAGAAGGAGGAGCTTCAAGAGCTCATAGAATGGGCCAAGAACTCAAACGGTGAAGCGGAGGTCTGGCACTTCAAGGAACGGGGCAGGTTTGAGAAGAGGCGTGTGTATGCAACAAGAAGGGGAGCGGATTGAAGCCGAAGTGCTACTTCTGCGACACAGACCTGCAGGTCGTTGTCCACACTTTCAAGATTGGGCCGAGGGACGAGCCTGTCTGCGACGAATGCTTCACCAAGACCGTGAACAGGCGCAAGGCAGAGTCGGCTGACGGAACCGTCTGATCAGGCGAAAGCGCAGGCCCTCTTCAGGTCCCGGACCATCGAGGAGCACTCGGTGAACTTCTCTTCGTCGTCGTTCCTGGTGTAGCACTCGAGGGCCCTCTCGTAGTGTTGCAGGGCGATTAGGGCCTTGAGCTGAGGCGGGGGGCTCGGCTCAGACAGGATGAGCCTCCCAGCGGTCTCGTACCAGCCGGCCGCATCGTTATACTGCTCGAGCTGGTAAAAGCAGCGGGCGATTGCCTCGCAGGTCTCTACCTTCTGGGGGGACGAGGTGAAATTCTCGAATTGCTCTCTGAGTATGTAGACGAGCGGGTTTCCGCTCCTCATCTTGTCGAGATGGAACGACTCGGAGAAGTCGGGCATCTCGTCATTCGTGGAAGTACCGCCGTAAAGGGGCGAAGCTCTAGAATTGTTGAGCCTGGTATGAAGTCGCAGCGCGTCAGCGCTGGGCGAGGACCGCGTCCTCGGCCTCCCTGAGCTTCCGTCTCGCCAGAGCCTGTTTGAACCGTAACTTTTCTCCGGGGGTGACTGGCCTGAGCTTCGGGATTGGTGACGGCTTCCCCTTGCCGTCGAGCGCGACATAGGTCAGGTAGCAGGACCCCGTGTGGGTGCTCTTTTTCGAGGTCGGATTCATCGCCTCTATCCTCACGCCGATCTCCATCGACGTGTTCCCGACGTAATTGACTGCCGCCTTCAGTACGAGGATGTTCCCGACGTAGACGGGGGCGTAGAAGTTCATTCTGTCAATGGAAGCCGTCACGCAGTTCTTCCCCGCATGGCGCCAGGCGACGATGGCTGCGACCTCGTCCATGTAGCGCATTATGGCACCACCGAAGACGTTCCCTAGGACGTTGGCATCGGTAGGCATCATGAGCCTGACCGTGGTCAGCTCGGACTCGGACACCTTCTTTGAGCCCCCAGATGGCATCTTCGGGGCGACCTGGCCCTGAGGTTCATAAAGATGCCATCGCGCCATCGGCGCAGTGCGGCCTGTGTCCCCAGAAAGGACCGTCAGACAGATCCCGGTCGGACCCATGGCGAATTTCGTCTACGTCTTGGCGGACGGCGCGAGCGGCGAGGCGCTGGTGGTCGATTCAGGCTGGGAGACTGGACCTATACTGAAGGTCGTCGCGGAGCTCCGCGCCAAGGTGAAGTATGTCGTCGCTTCCCACGAGCACTTCGACCACACGTCGACGCTCAGGGAACTGGCGGATGCCACCGGAGCGGAACTTGTCGCCCACCAGGCATCTCCCCTCCAATGCGACAGGAGAGTCTCAGACCGGGAGACGCTGAAGCTCGGAAGGAACTCGGTCAGGGTTTTGCACACACCCGGCCACACTCCTGACAGCATCTGCCTCCACGACGGACTCGACCTGTTCTCAGGAGACACCCTGTTCGTGGGGACCATCGGAAGGTTCGAGCGGTCGGATGCCGACGCGATCTACAGCAGCCTGTACGAAACTCTGCTGAGGCTACCTGACGCGACGATGATATATCCAGGCCACGACTACGGAGACGTGCCGTTCAGGACCCTCGGCGAGGAGAAGAGGTCCAACCCATACCTGATGGCGGGCGACATTAGGAGGTTCAGGTCGCTCTTTTCCTGAGGACGGAAGAGAGGAGCGAGGCAGAGATGTTTCCTCCACTTATGACGAGGACCACCTTCTCCCCTACTTTGCCATTCAGCGGACCCCTTGCCGCTGCGAGCGGAGACGCGCCCGCCGGCTCCGCGAGGACCCTCGCCTTCACTAGCAAGTCGAAGATAGCGTCCTCAATCTCCTCGTCGGACACGAGGTCTATCCCGTCCAGGTTCCTTCTGCACGCCTCGAAGGTGAGCTCGCCCGGAGTGGATGCCTGCATCCCGTCTGCGATTGTCTTCTGTGGCGTTACGCTCACCCGCCTCCCCGCCTTCAGGGATTCCTGCATGGACGGAATCGCAAAGGTCTCTGCGCCGAAGACCTTCACGCCCCGGACCGACTCCTTGAGCGCAATTGAGATCCCGGATATCAGCCCCCCTCCCCCGATCGCGACGACGGCAGAATCCATGTCGGGCGCCTGACGTGCCATCTCGAGTCCGCACGTCCCCTGACCAGCGATGATTTCAGGGTCGTCGAAAGCCGGGATGAATGTGAGCCCCCTCTTGCTGGCGACCTCCCTTGCGTGGGTGTACGTCTCGTCATACCCGCTTCCGGCCTGGATTACCTCGGCGCCCTGCTCTAGGATGGCGTCGACCTTCTGGGTATTAGCGTTCACCGGGACGCAGACGGTCGCCTTGACTCCGAGTAGCCGAGACACGTACGCGACCGCGAAGCCGTGATTCCCGGAGGAAGCGGTAATCACTCCCAGGCGCAATGCCGAATCTCCGAGGGTCTGGAGCCTGTTGAGGGCTCCCCGTATCTTGAATACCCTGATCGGGTGGAACACTTCCAGCTTCAGGCGGACGTCCTTGCCGAGCTCTTCGGAAAGCCGGGTCGAGTGTTCGAGAGGGGTTGGCGGGATGAACCTCCGGATGCGTGCCTCCGCCCTCTCGATGTCCCTGAGAGTCGGGAGGGTCGCGGTCACCCGAACCATTTCTCCAGGGTCTCGGACTTGGGCGGGGGGTCCGACTTCAGCCGCACCAGCGCCGACTCGACCCTCTCCCTGGAGAAGGAATGCTCGTCCACTAGGAAGGAGATGAGCCGCTCCCGGTCGGGGCGCTTCCACGCGGGCTTGATTCCCGGGACCGACGGCGCGTTCAGGTAGAGCTTGCGGATCTCCTGGTAAGGAACCGACGCGAGCTTGTCCTTCAGCTCGGTCACGTTCTGGAGGGCACCATATTTCCTCAGATACTTCAGGGCGGTCACAGGGCCGACCCCTTCGAACCCGTCCGGGTTGAAGTCCGTCCCGAGCAGGATGGCAAAATCGACCAGCTGCTCCCTCGAGAGACCGGTGGAGGAGAGGACGGAGGCCAGGGTTATCCTCTCGGGTATGACGTTGATCATTATCCCTTTGCTCGGGAGCCTCCTCTTCCCGGAGATCGTCACGTTCCTCACTAAGATCGGAGCCCCGAACACGAGGGAATCGTGGTCCTGGGAGGCAACCGCCTTTACGGTCCCCTCGGCGGCCATCACCGAGGCCTGGGCCTCCCCCTCGGATGGCGCGTCGACCCACGGGACCCCCATCCCGTCGAGGAGCTCCTTGGCGTCCGCGACCATGTCCCGTCGGAGGACGGTCGACGCCTCTGCGAACTTTCTGGCCTGGGGCAAGTCCCCGCTCTGCAGGGCCCTCAGGTACTGGTCGTTGGCTTCGCGCCTCTGAGCCGAGCGGCGGGCTATCTCTTCGTTCTTGAGGTCTGGGGGCTTCCCGTCGAAGACGTAGACTGCCTCTATGCCAAGCTCCATGAGGTTGATCGTCCTGTAGAAGAGCCCCGAAATGTGGGAGGTGACCCTTCCCTTGGAGTCTTTCAGGTGCCCGCCGTCCATCCCCCTGATGATCGCAAGGAACTGGTAGAGGGCGTTGTAACCGTCGACGGCGATCCGCCACCCAGAGATGTCTTCTAGCTGAATCTTCTCTCGGGGGATGGCTTTCCCGAAGTCTACTCCCAAGGAGGACGGTGCGATAACTCGGGCGGATTTATTCGTTGATGCGCGGTAGGCGGGCTTCTTCCGTGGGCTTCTCGACCAGTTCGATCCTCCTCTTGTCCTTGCTGACCCAGCGGACGGTAATCAGTCCAAGTATCTCGAGCTGCATAAGGAGCTTGTCCAGTTCGTCGGGAGAGCACCTGCTACCGTTCTTGTTCATGGCTTCCATTAGGTCGTCGTCCGTGGTGCTCTTCTTCTCCTTCACCCATTCAAATGCAGCGAACCTTAGTGGATAGCGCATAATCTCGACAACGTATGAGAAACGTCTGGCCTCAGTTTCAGGGCGGGGTATAAAAAGTGTGTTAGGTCGGTCCAGTCTCTACGTCGGAGGGAGGCGGCTTGACATCCTGCTGACACCCATCAGCTCGCTCTGCCCTACGAAGGAGGCCGTGGAGACGGCCTGCTCCACCTTGTCGACCATCCCCTCCTCTTCCGGGGCTACTATGTCGACGATTATCGCCGAGAGCCCGAATGCGATGGGCTCGATCTTCTGGCTCCTGACGGAGACTCCGGCTGGGAGCGCAGCGCTCAGAGAATCCACTATCGACTGATGCTCGGTGGTGGCCTCCTGGGGGAGGACCTTCAGCCTGATGACGTAGGAACCCAAGGGGCCTTACCTAGGGGCCTTCGAAGCCGCAATTGACGCACTTGTAATGCCTGGAGAATTTCCTGCACTTTTCGGACCGCCAGATCAGCGAATCGTGGCAGTTGGGGCAGAGGAATTTCGTCGCCCTTTCGCCGGGCTTGACCGGCCTGTTGCATGAAGTGCACAGAGGGAGACTGACGGTCGACTGAGACATTTCTCTGTCACCCCCTCAGCCCCCTGCAATTATAGTTGCTGGCAGAAAATCGTCAGGAGCCCGAAAGGAGGGACCTCGCCTCTGCAGATGCCACAACCCCCGCCACCTTGAGAAGCCCTGGGATGCCCAGGGCGCCGAGCAGGGCAGAAGCGTGGAAATCGAAGTCCGACTCGGCGAGCTTCCTCAGGAGCTTCGAGGTCGACAGGACCGAGACCAGGGAGTCGAGGTCCTTGTTGGTGAGTTTCTCGAACACACTCCTCAGCCTCAGCATGCTCTTCATTTCGTTCATGAAACGCCCCTCCCAGTCTGGCTGGTAGTTCTCGAGGAGCCCGCGGTCGCCTAGCTGGACGGAGTCGCTGACCCACCTCGCCCCGATGACGGCTCCTGCGATGGACGTCGTGATCCCGCCCGCAGTCGTCGGTTTCACCTGCCCGGCTGACTCGCCCACGAAGACTTTCCTCCCTTCTACGAAACGGCGTGCTGGTCCCCCCACGTAGATGGGCGCTGCCACCTTTCTGAGGACCCTGTGGGGCCTCTTGGCCAGAAACTTCTCCAGCGTTCCGAAAGAATCGATCCCGCGGCCAGCGACTCCGACCTTGGCGACGCCCGCTCCAAAGGGGATCACCCAAGCGAAGAACCCCGGGTACAGTTCGGCGTCGAGGAAGACCTCGACGACCCTCTCGCGGACCCAGTCAGCTTCTATCTCGTATTTTGCGGCCGGAATGATGCCTGAGCGCGGGCTTGAAGCCGGGCCTGTGGCGTCGACGAAGTACTTTGCGTCTACCGTCCGACCCCCGACTTTTACTGTGACCCCGTCCCCCGACTCCCTGAGGTCCCCCGCCCGGATTCCGAGCCTTACCTCCGCCCCCCAGGACTCGGCCTTCTGCAGGGCCTGCTTGTCGAACCCGCTCCTGTCGACCACGACGACATCAAGCGCGGACGCGTTGACCGCCATCTCCTTCCCTGAGGGTGAGTGGACCAGTCCTGAGGCGATGCGGTTCTGGATCACTATCTCCGAGGGTGCGTGGCCATACCTCCTGAGGCCACGGAGGCTCACAAGCCCGTCGCACTTCTCTGGCTCCCCGACATCGCTGTGTTCCTCGGCGAGGAGCACCTTCACCCCCCTCTTTGCCGCCTCCGCCGCGAAGACGAGCCCGGCTATGCTGCCCCCTGCAACGATGACATCACATTTCGAGCCCAAGAAAACGGTGCCTGGCTGCGCAAGCCTTAACCCCACTCGTAATAACCGTTGGGAATCTTCTGATATGAAACAGGCCGTGGTGGTGAGGTCGGACGTCAAGATGGGTAAGGGAAAGCTGGCGGCGCAGGTGGCGCACGCCTCGCTCACGGCCGCCGAATTCGCGATGACCAGGAGGGAAGGCTGGTTCGGCAAATGGAAGAGCGAGGGCCAGGCGAAGGTGGTCCTGAAGGTTGGGTCTGAGGAGGCCCTGACGGACCTCTACAGGAAGGCGAAGAGCGCCGGCCTCCCGTCCGCGCTGATCGAAGACAAAGGGCTCACACAGGTGGAACCCGGGACGGTAACGTGCCTGGGGATCGGACCCGCACCGGACGATCTCGTGGATTCGATTACCGGCAAGCTGAAGCTGCTGTGACGGGAATCCCGGAAGCCGAGGTAGCCGCCGGAGTCGAGTGTTATGCGACCACTTCGGAGCCCTGCTCGGGCCGCATCAAGGGGAGCCCTGAAGACTTTCTCGTGGAAGAGGTCGCCCCGGACCTCGAAGTGGTCGGGGACCCGAGGAGCGGATACGTCCCACTCTACAGGGTCGAGAAGAGGTCCATCGACACCCTTCACATGGAGAGGGAGTTGGGGGAAGCCCTCAAGAGCCGCGTGAGGACCGCCGGTCTGAAGGACAAACGGGCCCTCGCAGTTCAGTACGCCACCCCGACCAGCACTAGGTCAGAATCGCCCGAAGTCGTCAGAGCAGGGGAATTCTCCGCAACGAGGATTGGATACGTAGCCAGACCGCTCTCCAGAGGCTCCTCGCCCGGGAACGCGTTCGTCATAATCGTGAGAGACTGCGGGCCGAGAATCCATGCCTGCGCAGAAGAGACGCTCGCCCTCGGGGCCCGGCATCGGATACCGAATTTCTTCGGACTCCAGAGGTTCGGGGGAAGCGGGAGCCTCACCCACAGGGTGGGGAAGCTGTTGATCCTTGGAGACTTCGGGGGAGCGGTGGCCCTTATGCTCCTCGAACCCCGGGGCACGGACTCACCTGGCGCGGCCGAGGCGAGGGAGGAGATGCGTGCGGGGAGGTTCGACGTGGGTGCGAGGCTCCTCCCGCACGGGATGGACTTGGAGAGGTTAGTTGCTTCCAACCTCGCGAAGAAACCAGGGGACTTCGTCAACGCGATAAGAGGCGTGCCGATAAGGGTCAGGCGGCTCTACACGCAGGCCTACCAATCCTATCTCTTCAATCGCACTCTGAGCAGGACGATCGAGACCGGGCTTGACATCGGCGAGGTGAAGGCGGGGGATAACTGGGGGGAGGTAGCGGGGCTGGGCCTGGTGTCGAAAATCCACGGGGTGGGGGAGCCCGCCGGAATAGGGGCCACTCCGCTGGTGCAGCTGGCCGGGTTCGCGTGCCGGAACTACGGGTCGAGGTTCGACTCCGCGCTCTTCAGTGTCCTGGACGAGGAGGGGGTTTCTCGCAAGAGCTTCTACCTGAAAGACATGGACGAGGTCAGTGTGGAGGGAGGGTTCAGGAGACCGGGAATGTTCGTGGAGGGCGCGAGCGTGGAGTCAGGTGGAGGGACTGCAACGTTTCGGTTCACCCTCGGGAGGGGGAGCTACGCTACCGTCTTCATGCGGGAAGTACTGAAACCGCGCGACCCGGTCGCATCGGGATTCGCCTAAGGGGTGGAACGCTTATACATTGTTTGGGGAGGGCAAGTTCGAACCCGATGTCTCAGGACGTCTACGACATCACCATCATCGGCGCCGGTCCGACCGGCCTCTTCGCCACTTTCTATGCGGGCCTGCGGCAGATGAAGACCAAGCTCATGGACGCACTCGAGGAGCCGGGGGGCCAGGTCGCGGTACTCTACCCGGAGAAGTACATTTTCGACGTCCCAGGATACTCCAAGATACTCGCCAAGGACCTTGTGAAGTGCCTGGTGGAACAGGCACTACAGTACAACCCGACGCTCGTCCTGGGCGAGCGCGTTACCACCCTTCGGAAGGCCGACAGCACCTTCCAGATTGGAACTGACAAAGGGACTGCTCATTACACGAGGGCCGTGCTCATCGCGGCCGGGGTGGGGGCATTCTCGCCGAACAAGCTCGAGGCTCCCGGGGTCTCAGAGTATGAGGGACGGGGGATCTCTTACTTCGTCAAGGACAAGTCCGCGTTCGCAGGGAAGAAAATCCTGATCGTCGGGGGCGGGGACTCGGCGGTCGATTGGGCCCTCAACATGAAAGACACCGCGGCCAAGATAACGCTCGTGCACAGGAGGGACGTCTTCAGGGCTCACGAACAGAACGTGGCCGAACTGATGAAATCCCGGGTGGACGTCAAGTTGTTCTACGAAGTGCGCAAGGTGCTCGGCGACGGGAAATCGCTGAAGCAGGCAGTCATCTTCGACAACAGGAACGATGCCGAGACTACGCTCGACGTAGATGCCATCCTCGTGAACATCGGCTTCAGGGCCGACCTGGGTCCTATCAGGAGCTGGGGCCTCGAGATGAACGGGAGGGACATCAAGGCGAACGGGAAGATGGAGACCAACGTGGCCGGGATATTCGTGGCGGGAGACATGGCAGGACCCGCAGACGGAGTGAAACTCAACCTGATCGCAACAGGCTACGCCCAGGCCGCCCTGGCGGTCAATGTGGCAAAGGCCTACATCGACCCGAACTCGAAGATCTTCCCAGGCCACAGCAGCGAGATGAAGAAGTAGCT
The DNA here is from genome assembly GCA_016200045.1 of Nitrososphaerota archaeon. GTDB lineage: Archaea > Thermoproteota > Nitrososphaeria > Nitrososphaerales > Gagatemarchaeaceae > UBA183. The sequence goes on from JACQFN010000018.1 coordinate 135,634, forward strand.
CAGACTTCGCCCAGGGACCTGCGGAAGTTGAAGTCTTTCTTTACCGACGGGCTCAGGGGGTCGATAAGGACGCATTCGAACCAGGCGTAGCGCCCGTCCTCCCAGATCAGGTACGAGCCCAGGACTTTCATGTTGGGGTACCTCTCGGACACGCGTCGCTCTGCGACTGTCTGCGATGAAACGTCGGACTTGATCTTGAGGACTCCCATGTGCTTGGGCCTGCGCCCCGAGGTTGGCCTCGGCTTTCTCATACCTCCCCTCGAAACCCGGGCGCGGACTACGACTACCCCCTCCTTGGCCTTGTAACCCAGCGATCGCGCCCTGTCGAGCCTCGAAGGCCGCTCGAGCCGGAGCATCGCAGGCTCCCTTCTCATCTTCACTACCCTGGCGGAGATGTCCCCCGCCTTTTCGTGGAAGATGGCCTGCCAGGACTTCGAGACCTGTCGGTACATGAGTGTCGGGCGGCTCGTTCCAGGTCGGCAAATAAAGTTTGAGGCCTCAGGACCCACCGAAGAACGTCCTGACCTTCTCTCCGATTGCGGCCGTCGCGTCCACCTGCGCTTCTTCTGTCTGACCACCTATGTGGGGGGTCAGCAACACGTTGGGGGCCGACAGGATGACGCCCCTCGGAGGCTCGGTTTCGAACACATCGAGGGCGGCACCCCCTATTCGTCCTTCTACAAGGGCTGCTGCGAGAGCGCGCTCGTCTATGACCCCCCCTCGGGAGGTGTTCACGATGACCGTCCCCTTTTTCATCGCAGAAAGCCTCCCCGCGTCGACCATGTGACGAGTGTCGTCAGTCAGGGGCACATGGAGGGTGACGAAGTCTGCCGAACTGAAGAGTTCGTCGAGCCCCACCACCCTGGCCTGGAGGCTTTCGAGTACGCCTGCCGGTATCTCGATCACGTCGTAGACGACTATCGTCATCCCGAGGGCACGGGCCAGCTCCCCAATCCTCCGTCCTATCCTACCCAGCCCGACGATGCCGAGTGTCTTTCCCTTCAGCTCTCTCCCCACCAAGGAGCTCTTCTCCCATCGCCCTCCCTTCGTGCTCTGGTCGGCCGCGACAAGCTTCCTGCTGACCGCGAGCATCAGCAGGGTCACATGTTCTGACACCGCCTCCACGAGGGACTCCGGGCTGTTCAACACCTTCACCCCCCTGGCCGTTGCGTAGTCCACGTCGATGTTGTCAAGGCCCGTCCCTGGCCGAGCGATTAGCTTCAGTCGGGTGGCCCTGTCCACGACCTCCCTGTCGACCTTCGTCCTGCTTCTCACGATGAGCCCGTCGTATCCCCCCACCACGCGGAGGAGCTCTTCTCTGGAGATGGTAGGGCGATAGTCGACGTCGAAGCCCGTGCCGAGCGCGAGCTTGTCGGTTTCTATCTGGTCGCAGACTAGGACCTTTGGCACCGCTTCATACCCTGCCTCGCTGTCTCAGTGAGCGCTGTTATATCGATTGAACCAGGAGGCTCCAGGTAGACGAGCTCTCTCAGCGATACGCCCTTCGACAGGGCGAACATCACCAGCCCGGTGAGCCCTTTCGCACCTGTCCCGGCCAACTGCGCTCCAAGGACCTTCGACGTGCCCTGCTCGAAGACGAGCGAGCAGGCGACGCGTTCCTCGACATGCGAAGTCTCTCTGAAGAGGAACCCCGCGGCCCTGGCCTCCGCGGAGGCAAGGCCGGCGCGGACTACCTCCAGACCGAACACTTCTGTTTCCGCGTGTCTTACGGTCTCGAAGACGTTCGACCCTCCAGCGGCATTAGACCCGGCGACCCGCCCCATCGCTGGGCCTGCGGAACCGCTTAGCCCGGGGAAGGTGGCCCTTCCAATCGTGCGTTCGGCGCAGCTCCCAGCCGCGTAGACGCCGCGCACGCTGGTCTGCGTTGTTCGGTCCACCAGCAGCCCTCCATGGGTGCCGGTCGCGGCCCCGACGGGCGGGAACCGCGGAATGCCAGACGGGACCAGGACTACGCCGTCGCTTGCGAAAACCGTCCCATCGGCCAGCACCGCCTCGACCTTCCCGATTCCCGCCGCCCTCTCGATAGGGGCGTCGAGGATTCTCAGCCCCGCGAGTTCGGCCGCAGTCCGGACGGCATCACCCACGGCCCCGTCAAAGTCGAGGAGAGGGCTCCGGCTCCCGCCTGCGGGGAAAAAAGACACTTCGAGCCCTGCGTCAAGCAGCCTGCTCGCGACCGTGAGTGATTCGAGGGTAGACCCTGCCACGGCCGCGCGACGCATCAGGGGAATCGCTTCTCGGAGTCGGGGGTATGCGTCGGCCGACCTCAGGGTGAAGACACCGGGGATCCGCCAGCCCTCGAACCTGGGGGTTCTAACAGTGGCCCCCGTGGCAATCACCACCGCGTCGAACTCCTCCCTCCCCCTCGAGGACAGCACTCTCTTCCTTTCGTCGACGGACGCGACGGTCGTTCCCAGGTCGGTCTCGACCCCCAGGGCGGACAGGTGAGAGATGTGTAGGCTGCCGACGGACTCGGCCGACCCCCGAAGGCCGCCCACAATCATTGGTTCTTCGCGAGATTCGAAGAGAGAAACACTGGCGCCCCCCTGCGCAGCTTCTCTTGCGGCGGCGACCCCCGACGCCCCCGCGCCGACTACGCAGACCCTGCGCATGTGAGGGGCGAACGCTTTGACGGTTATATCGAGGCCAGGCCGCAGTAAGAGGGTGCTTGTGGGGGTCGTCGGCAAACCTAATGTCGGGAAGTCAACGTTCTTCGCTGCTGCCACCCTGAAGGACGTCCAGATCGCCGACTACCCGTTCACTACGATAAAGCCGAACATGGGGGTCGCCTTCCTTCGTACGAAGTGCGTGTGCAGAGAGATGGGGGTGACCGACAAGCCGAGGAATTCCGTTTGCGTCGACGGGAACAGGCTGATCCCCGTACGGATTGTCGACGTGGCAGGGCTGGTGGAAGGTGCTTCTCAGGGTAGAGGACTAGGGAACCAGTTTCTCGACGAGTTGAGGCAGGCGGACGCGCTGATCCTAGTGGTAGACGCCTCGGGCTCGACCGACATGGAAGGGAGAAAGGTCCCCGCAGGCACCAACGACCCTGTCAAGGACATCGAGATGGTGGAGAGGGAATTCGACCTCTGGGTGTTCGGGCTGCTGAAGAAGGACTGGCAGAAGACTTCCAGGTCCACGGAACAGAGCGGGGGTAAGATCGTCGAGCACCTCGCGAACCGGCTTTCAGGACTTTCTGTGGCCCTCGGGGACGTGGAGACCGCGCTTCTCCGGTTGCGCATCAGGGCGGAGAAGCCGAGCAAGTGGACCGACGACCAGCTGATGAGCTTCGTGGTCGAGGTCAGGAAGCTGACCAAGCCCTCACTGATAGCGGCGAACAAGTCTGACCTCCCCACCGCGGGGGGGAACATCGACAGGCTGAAGCAGACCGGAAGGCGGGTCGTGCCGTGCGCGTCGGAGGCGGAGCTTCTGCTCAGGAGGGCCGCGGAGCACGGGCTCGTAGGATACACTCCGGGCGATTCTTCGTTCAGCATCAAGGCCCCTGAGAAGCTCAACCCGCCTCAGTCCGCGGCCCTTGCGATGGTGCAAGATAGAGTGATGAATGGGTACGGCGGGACAGGAGTCCAGGACGCGATCAACGGAGCGTACTTCGGGCTGCTGAACTCCGTGGTGGTCTTCCCGGTGGAAGACGAGACGAGGCTCTCCGACAAGTCGGGGTCGGTGTTGCCTGACGCATTTGTGATGAAGGGAGGCTCCACTGCTCTCGACCTCGCCCGGGCCGTGCATTCAGACCTGGCCGACACCTTCCTCTATGCCATCGACGCGCGATCGGGGAAGAGGCTATCGGCCGACCATGTGCTGGGAAACCGGGAGATTCTGAAGATTGTATCAGGCGGCAAGCGGGGCTAAAGGCTCAGCCTTCTGCTCCGGTCTCGAAATCAGCTTGCTCTTCCGCACCCCGACGTGCCTAAGGTGCGTGACCTTCTTCGCCTCGTTGTAGACATCCGACGCAACCTTTTGCAGGACCAGCTCCTGCGCGAGCCCCTCGTAGTTGAGGCCGGAGGCTCGTTCTCCGATCACCCTGTCCATGATCACCCTGAGGTCGTGCTTCTTGGAGCTGTTCATCTTTCCCGCCGATAGAGCAGTGCAGTAGACGCGGACCGTGTAGCCGTCCTTGGTCTTGTAGTCTCGGATGAAATCCGACATGGAAGACCCGCGGCGGATAAGGCTCCTCAGAAACTCCCTGGAGTACTCGTGCCCCTTGAACACGGTATGGACGTTCTCCCCTTCGACCTTGTCAAGCTGGAAGAAGAGCTTGTAGCTGTAGTGCTGCGGGTCCTGCTTGAGGATGTCGTAGAGCGTCGTCTCAACCACCCTCCCCCCTGGCTTTGCCAGATCAGTCAGAGGGACTCTAGCGATGGGGGCCAGCCCGAACGATGGGGAAGCGAGTACCGTGACCCAGGACTTTAGTTTCCACTTGTCCCGAACTTTGGCTACTTTCTTCGGCAATCTCGGCGTCCCGCCGTTTTCCAGCTTATAACCTCAGTGGTGTGAAAGGGTCTTCACGCCCCCCATGTAGGGTTGCAAGACCTTCGGGATCTTGACCGACCCGTCTTCCTGTTGGAAGTTCTCCACCAGGGCGACCATGGTCCTCGTTACTACCGCCGTGGAATTCAGGGTGTGGACGAGCGCTGTCGGGGAGCTCTGCTTGTCCCTGTATCTGATAAGGAGCCGGCGGGCCTGGAAGTCTGTGACATTGCTTGCGGAAGCCATCTCCCGGTACTTTCCCTGCCCGGGCAGCCATGCTTCGAGGTCGTACGTCTTGGCGGACATGAACCCGGTGTCACCGCCGCAAAGAGCCACGACCCTGTAAGGAATCCCGATTTCCTTGTAGATCTCCTCGACATTGGCCACCAGCTCTTCGTGGATCCTCCAGCCGTCCTTGGGTTCGCAGATGACCATCTGCTCAACCTTGTAGAACTGGTGTACCCTGAAGATTCCCTTCGTGTCCTTGCCGTGGGCACCCGCCTCCACTCTGAAGCAAGGGCTGAAGCCGCTGTACTTGATCGGGAGATCCGCGGCACTAAGTATCTCGTCCCTGTGCATCGAAGCGAGGGGGTGCTCCGACGTCGCAATCAGGTTCAGGTCCTCCCCCTCGACCTTGTATATCACTGGCCCGAAGTCCTCCAGGTTCACCACCCCTTCGTAGGCGGCCCGGTTGAGCATGAACGGTGGCTCGACGGCTGTGAATCCCTTGTCTCTGAGGAAGTCCAGCGCGTACTGCATTATCGCGTGCTCCAGCTTGACGGCATCCCCTTTGAGGAACGCGAACCTGGCCCCGGCGACCTTGGAGGCTCTCTCGATGTCGACCATCCCGAGAGCGTTCAGGATCTCGATGTGGTCCTTCGCCTCGAAGGAGAAGTCACGCCTGCTCCCCCACTCCCTGACCGTGGCGTTTGACGATTCGTCTGCGCCTTCCGGGACGGTGTCGTGGAGGATGTTCGGAATGCCCATCAGGATGGAATCGATCCGCGCTCTTGTGTCCTCAGCTTTCGCTTCGATGGCCCTCATCTGAGACGGGATTTCCTTCGCCTCCTTCAGCAGGTCGTCCGCGGAGGACCCTTTCTTCTTGAGCTCCGCGATCTTTGCGGTGAGCTCGTTCTGCCGATGCCGCAGCCTGTCCAACTGGGTCTTCATCTTCCTCCACTCCGCATCTGCCGCTCCCGCCTCGGCCACTAGGGGCACCTTCCCGGCGGCGCCGCGCCTCTCGAGGCTTCTGACTATCGCGGACGGGTCTTCCCTGACGAGTTTGATGTCAATCATGAACCAATCTCTCATCCTTCTGGCTTGGACCCAAGCGATAAAAGTGATACCTCCTGAAACAGCGCAACGTCGTTTAGGACTGCCAGGGCTGTCGCCAGAGACGACACCCCGTCCGACTCGATGTCGAACCGAAGCGACCTCCCTTTCCGGTGCCCGCGGAACTTCAGGCTTCTCGGCCCGCCTTCGTTGTCCGGCGCAAGGACGTCGGCCAACCGCACGGCCGTGGCAGCCGAAGAGCACGCCGCGAGAAGGGTGACCGACACCCTCAACCTGCTAGCATCTCGACGACCATCCTCTCGAACGCTTCTGCCTCAGTTGCCGGGATCTTCGCTCCCGCCGCCATGCTGTGCCCTCCTCCGACCCCTCTGACTGCTTCCCCTGCTGCCCTCATGACCACTCCGAGGTTCACCTCCCCCTGATGGGCGTCACCGACTCTGGAAGAGACCTTGAGGTCGGATTCCCCGGACTTCGTAAGCCCCACCACTATCTTGTCGGTGTACCCCGGGGAGGAGGTGAGGATCGAGATCACGGGCCCGAGTAGCTTGTCCTCTATGACCCCGTCTCCGTGTACGAAGACCAGCCACCCGGAAGCGGTTATCCTAGCAGGGTCCTCACTCAGGGCCTGCAGTGCCCTGCCTATGCCCATCCTGTACTGGGAAAGGATGGCCATGGCGGCGGCCAGCGAGTTCCCGCGGTCCCCCAGGCATACCGACACTCCGGTCCCGGGCTCGCCCATCCTTCCGCACGCGTTGAGGAGAGTTCCGAACTCGCGTACATCCCTTAGGGGGGTGAAGGCGTCCTCGCCCGCCAGCGTGATGGCGTCCCCGACGAGCTCGGCGATGGAACCGGTATTTCCTCCTGAACTCGCCACGAGCCCGGCCACGACCTCTGTCACCTTCTTCTTCTCGTCTTCTGTAAGTGTGGAGAGGGTCCTCCAGGACGCGCCCTCCTTGAGGACCAGTCCCGACTGGTGCAGGGACGAAAGTATCCCCTCTTTGTTCCCGGTCACCCCCTTCAGGTACGGCGTGGAAGTGAGGGCGACGGATTCGTGGACCGGTCGGGTCTCCCTTCCTATGAAAAGCAGGTCCTTGGAAACGCGGGCAAGTCCGTCCGCAACCGCGTCTTCGAGGGCCATCTTGTTGAGGCCCGTCAGCGACCTATCAGGTCCCCCGTCCTGCCTGTCTGCGACCGCGCCGACGACGGCGAGGGGAGAGAGGTCCCGGTTCGAAGGGTCGACGGACAGGGCGAACTCGTAAGCCATGGAAGAGGAGCAGGCCTCCCTTCCCCCGTCGAGCCCGAAGTCCCAGGCGTTCACGACGGCGGCTTTCTTCATGTCCTCCTCCGCCAGCTGGTGGTGGTCGATCACGAGGAACCTCTGACCCAAGCCGGATTCGAGTTCCCTGACCAACGCGGACCCGAGGTCGGTGAAGACGTAGAAGTCATAGCGCTGAGATGCGAGCTCGGAGATCAGACCAGGGTCGAGGTCGGGTATGCATCTGAGCACCACGTTGGCGCCTTTCTTCGCCAGGGAAGAGAAGACCATAGATCCGCTCAAAATGCCGTCCGCGTCGATGTGGGTGACTACGAGTATCCTTCTGCCTGAGGCAGCGAGGTCGAGAAGGCCCCTGGCAACAGAATCGAACCTGGCCTTCAACGGCTCCATCGAGACCACGACGGGGCGCACACTCTACGCAAGCTGCGCGACGACTGCCGTGTACTTGAAGTCCTTCGGGAGGGCTCCCGTTTCCTTGTAGTATTTCGAGAGCCTGTAGATCTTGGCCTCGACCAGCTCTAGGGAATGGACGTTCTTCCTGTCGCTCCCGTGAGTCGTCAGGTGTTTCTGAACCCTCTGGGCGCGGTCGATCAGGTCCTGCAGGTCCTGAGGTAGCTTCGGTGCCAACTTTCCCTCCGCGAGGACTTCCCCTATCGACTTCCCGAGGACGGGCCTAGCAAGCGGGACTCCGTAATCGTCTCTCAAGGTTATCCCGATCCTGCTCGGGGTCATCCCCTCCTTGGCGAGCTTCAGGATTGTCGCCTTCACGTCGGCTGGGTCGGTCGTAATCCATGTGGGCGCTGCCTTGTTCATGGGCCTCCTCTGATGCGACTTCCCGTGCCTGTGAGAGTGTATTCGCGCCAAGATTTACAGTTAGAGAACTCCTCCGCGGTCTGCTGATAAACGTTATCAGGAATTTCGAGACCTGAGCCAGGCCGCGAGTTTCCTGAGTGCTACCGCCCTGTGAGATATCTCACACTTCTGTGCCATGGTGAGCTGCGCCAGGGTCTTCGCGGAGCCCGAGGGGGCGAAGACCGGGTCGAAGCCAAAGCCGTTGGACCCGGACTCCTTGCGAGAGATGTTTCCCTCGAGCCGACCGATGAACACTCTAGGAGGGTGTTCGGAATCGCAGTACGCGACCGCGGACACGAACACCGCCCTCCTTTCGTCCCTCGGCACCAGTTTCAGGAAACGGTCCATCCCCAGAGTAGAGTAAGCGTGAGACGCGTAGGTCCCTGGGAACCCTCCGAGCGATGGTACGAAGAGCGCCGTGTCCTCGGTGAACACCGGCTTCCGAGAGAGGCGGTGTGACTGACTGGCGGCGAGGCTTGCGATTCGGCCTGGGTCGTCCGACTGCACTTCGTCCCCCTTGGTGTTGAGCCTGCGAAGCACGACGTCGGTCCGTCGGAGAACGAAGCGGGCCTCCGCGTACTTGTGGTCGTTGGAGGTCGCGAACCAGGCCTCAGACAACCCGGGCGTACCTCCCCCTCCTTTCGATGTTCCGCAGTTGTGAAGCAACCCTCTTGGCACGCGACTCCCCCGCCACGGACGAATACCCCGCAAGCAAACGTCCGAACGCCAGTCCCGAGATGGCGGAATGGGCGCCCCTTAGCGTCTCCTTGACAAGTCTGAGGTCCACGGCATGATCTTCCACCTTCGAGGTGTGCATCGAGAGGCCGAAGTCTAGGTAGACGTTCCTTCCCGCCCTGCGAACGACGTTCGCGGTGGTGAGGTCGCCATGGACGATCCCGGAGCCGTGAAGCCTCGCGACCTCTTCCCCCATTTCCTCGAACATCTTGAACAGACCCTGGGTCGACGAAAGGGCGAGCTCTCTTAGCCGTCGTCCCTCGATGAATTCCATGACAAGAGTGGAAGCGCCGGTGTCGACGTCGTACACGTACGGGGCCGATACCCCGGCCGACTTCGCGGACTTCAGCATCTCTGCTTCGCGCCCGGTCCTCTGGCGCCGTACCATCCTGTCGAGAGCAGGATGGCGGTACGCGAAGGGCTTCCTTACCTTGAACGCCGCCTCCAGACCGCGCCACTCCCCCTTCGACACGTCCGCCTCAGCCCCGCGGTAGATCAGGACACGGCCCATGTCAGCTCCTCCAAGGCGTATCTACGCTGTCAAGCCTCCAGGATTGGCTGACCGTTGCCTCGTTCACGGGTACCTCGACACCCTTCGAGTGCGCCAGATACCCAGTCCAGGCGATCTGCGCACCGCAATCCCCGCTGTACTCAAGGGGAACCCCCCGCAACCGCGCGGAGTGACGTCTGGCCATGGCCGACATCATCCGTGACAGCCTCCTGTTGGCCGCCACCCCGCCGACGACCATCACTTCCTTCTTGCCGGTGAAGGCGAGGGCCCGTTCTGTCACCTCGACGACCATTGCAAACGCCGTTTCCTGGATGGAAAACGCGATGTCGTCGAACCTCTTCCCGGCGTCGAGCATCGTCTCCGCCGCGGTCAGCATCCCCGAGAACGACACGTCGTTCCCCTTCACCACGTACGGAAGGCCGAGGTATCTTGTCGACCTGAGGGCGGCGCGCTCGATCTCCCCCCCGCATGGAGACGCGAGGCCGGCGTGGCGTCCGAACTGGTCGAGGAGCTGCCCAAGCGTGAGGTCCAGTGTCTCACCCAACACCCTCCATCTTCCGCCGGAGTGGGAAATGACCATCGTGTGGCCCCCGGACACCAGTAGGACGACTGGGTCCTTCGACCGGGTGACCAGGCACCCCAGCTCGATGTGCCCCACTGCATGGTTGACAGGGACGAGGGGCTTTTCCAGGAGTGAGCAGAGCGTCCTCGCCACGACCGCGCCGACCCGAAGGCACGGTCCCAGCCCGGGCCCCATTGAGTAGGATACGGCCGAGATCTTCCCTACCCCGATCCCCGATTCCTCGATTGCGACGCCCAGGAGCGAGGCTGCGCTGCTGGCGTGGCTCCTCGACGCTTCCAGGGGGTGTATGCCGCTTCCCTTGGGCGCGACATAGACGCTCTTCGCGTTGGAGAGTATCTCCCCGTGCGACGAGACTACGGACGCGGAGAAGGTGTGGGCCGTGCTTTCTATCCCGAGGACGTACCGGTTCATGAGCGGCTACATCTTTCTGGACTGCCTGTAGAGGTCCCCAAGCAGGTTGATGTAGGGCTTCACCTCCACGAGGAAGTCGTCGAACTTTCCTCTTTCGAACGTCGTCTGCCTGCCTCCGTCAGCCGCGAGCCTGGCTGCGAGCACAATCCCCCCGCTCCTCTCTGGGCTCTCCTTCAGCTTCGGGAAGTGAATGAGTGCCCCGTAGCCTGTCTTCTTTCCTCCCTTCGTGAACACGATGTTGTAGTACATGCTCAGTGTCTTTGTGAACTGTTCCATCTGCCTCTTCCGGCTCTCGCTCCTCTTGACGTTGTCGAAGTCGGCAGAGGCCAGCCTGTCGATCATTTCTTTGAGTATCTTCATCTCGCTCACCTTGCCGGTGTACCCCGCATATTCGATGGGCATCTGGAATACGCTGTGCATCACGGAGTCCCAGTCGTCCAGGACGACGAACGTCTTTGTGTCGAGGTTCATCTCCCGTTTGAGCTCGTCCGAGAGAACGTCCTCGACAGTAATCTTCTTCGGCACGGAGTCCGTGGGGAAAGCGCATATAGTTATCGATTGCGGACGGGAATCGACGATGAAAGGCGCCATACAATCCCTCGAGGCATCCTACCACATCCATGCTACCGAGGACTTTGGGAAAGTCGGGGAAGCGGTATCGTCTCTTCTCGGGACTGACACGGAGCCCCGGGTCGCCGAAGCGGAGGGGCATTTCGGCAATGCCATACTCCAGGTGTCGTTTCATCTTACGGGGAATCAAGCCGGGACTGCGTTTACCCGGGTCGTGAAGTCGTTGTCCCCGCGCACAAGAGCAGAGATCCTTGCGGCCCTGGGCTCTTTCATGGACGAGCATTCCGCTCTCTACCTGAGGCTGGACAAGCAGGCCCTGGTCGGCGGAGCTTCCGAGCTCGCCCAGGCTGACACCATCAGGATCAAGGCAAAGCCGAGGCTCTTCTCGCTCAAGGGCGGAGCTTCGGATTTCTACAGGACCGCTTTGGAGGTGTGAAGACGGCCAAAAGGTACGTGCTGTTCGAATCCGACTCGGACCTATCGGAAGAGGAGTTCCAGGAGCTCGGGAGGGTGATCACCAAGAGGCACGGGGAGATGCCAATAATCGGTCTGGCGGCGAGTAGGCGGGCGATGATAGTGAGGACCACTGCGGAGGTCGCGGCCCGGATGAGGGAACCGGAGGCTACGATCGACATTCGAGGGAAGACTGTGAAGACCGTGCTCGTATCCGGGGCCATAGGTAAGCTCAAAAAGAGAGCGGAGAAAGAGGGACGAGATAGATTGGCGAAGTTCCTCAGCGACGAGTTCTTCACCGAGTTTCAGTCTGCCCTCTCCCAGGACCAGAAGTGGGGGGAGAGCACAAAGGCCGTCAAGACGAGCATCGCGTTCGGGGTGACAGACACAGGGCAGAACTATGTCCTTAGCGTGGAGAACGGGACCACGCTCCTCCAGAAGGTCGCCCCAGGGACGTCGGCCGAGTTCTCATTTGAAGGGACCTACGAAACCTGGACGAAGGTGGTGAAGGGAGAGGTAGACCTTCAGTCGGCGGTGTTGAAGGGGCTCCTGAAGTTCAGGGGGTCGATCACGAAGATACTCATGTACAGGGACAGGTTCATGAGAGTTGCGGAAATAATGCGGTCGGTCCCGAAAGAGTTCTAGGCTTTCACGAAGACGTAGTAGGGGTTTCCTTCCTTGCTCGCCCTGAATTCTATCCGCATCGCCATGCCGAGCTTCGCGTCCTCGGGGCCGATTCCTTCAAGCCAGGCAAGCACCTTGAGCCCCTTCGCGAGCTCTCCTATCGCAATGATGTACGGGTCGTTCTCGACGAAGCTCGCCGGGGTCACCTGTACATAGGTGAAGGTCAGGAGCTTCGCATCTCGGCCGAGGTCGACCCATTCGAATTCGCCCTTCATGCAGTTCGGGCAGTCGGCCTGAGGAGGGAATGAGACGTTCCCGCAGTTCTTGCACTTCGTCGTGATGAAGCGCCCGTCCCTCAGGCCGTCCCAGAACTCGCGGGTCCTCGAGATCGGTATATCGAACCTGAGGGTGAGCGGCCTTCTCGAGTGGAGCGCAGGGTCATCGGACAAAGGCCTAGCTCCTGGAAAGTATGGTGACGTATGCGTAGTGCCCGGTCCCCCCCACGTTGTGGACCAGGCCGACCCCGTTGCGGATTGGAGCTTGATGGGGGCCCGCCTCCCCCCTGAGTTGCTTGGTTATTTCGACGGCCATCGACACTCCTGTCGCCCCGATCGGGTGCCCCTTGGCCTTCAAGCCTCCGTCGAGGTTCACCGGTATTTTCCCCCCGACTTCGGTCTGGCCCTCCCTCACCATCTTGGCGCCCTCTCCCTTCTTGCAGAACCCGAGGTCCTCGTAGGCCATGAGCTCGGCGATGGTGAAGCAATCGTGCGCGGTCGCCACGTCGACGTCCCCGGGGGCCACCTTCGCCATAGCGTACGCCCTCTTCGCCGCAGCCACCGTGGCTTCCAGTCCGACGTAGTCGTTCCTCCTGCTCAGGTTCGCCGAGTCGGAGGAGTAGCCGACCCCCCTTATCCAGACAGGAGTGTCCGTCAGCTTCTTCGCCGCTTCTTCGGAAGCGAGTATCACCGCGGCAGAGCCGTCGGTCAGCGGGCAGGCGTCGTACAGCTTCAGGGGCCAGGACACGACCTGCGAGCCGAGCGCCTTCTCCAGAGTGATCTCTTTCTGGAACTGTGCGAGCGGGTTCATCGCGCCGTAGTGGTGCGCCTTGACGGCCACCCTCGACATGTCCTCCTCCTTGGTCCCGAACCGATTCATGTGGGCGACTGCGTAGAGGGCGTAGTACGCGGGGAAGGTCATCCCGAAGTTCTCGAACTCCCACATATACGAGCCCGCCCGCCCTATGAGCTCGACCGAAGTCAGGGTGTCAACCTCGGTCATCTTCTCCACCCCCACAGCCATTGCGACATCGGTCTCCCCGCTGACTATGCTGTTGTACGCGGCCTTCACGGCCGCGCTCCCGCTCGCGCACGCAGCCTCGACCCTCATGGTCCCGACGGAGTTCAGACCTGCGTATTCGTTGACGATGACGGCGGGGAGGGACTCTTCGTACCAGCCACCCGCGCTCCCGACGACCACGTTCCCTATCTCTTTCCTGTCCACCTTGGCGTCCTCGACTGCCTGCTTGATCGATTCGAACGCCAGCTCGGCGACGTTCACGTCGGTCCTCTTCCCGAACTTCGAGTGACCAACCCCGACGATGGCGACCCTTGTCATCTGAGGGCGCTCACTGCCCGTCGAGGAGCTCCCTCGAGAGGATCCATCGCTGGACTTCCGAGGTCCCTTCGACTATATCAAGTATCTTCGCGTCGCGGAGGAATCGCTCAAGCGGGAGCATCTTGCTGACGCCGTAGCCGCCGTGGATCTGGATTGCCCTCTCGCAGACCCACACCGCTGTTTCGCTCGCGAAGTATTTCGCCATCGCCGCCTCTTTGATGAAATCTCCCCCCGAGCCCTGGACCGTAGCCGCGTAGTACGTGAGGAGCCTGGCGGCAGTAATCCTCGTCGCCATATCTGCTATCGTGAACCTCACCACCTCGTACTTCGCAAGCGGCTTTTCCGCGATGTGACGTTTGCTGACGTAAGAGATTGCTGCTTCCAGGGCCGCTTCCGCGATCCCGACGGCGGCCGCGGCCGCGCCTATCCTCGACTCGCTGAGAATCGCCAGAGCTATCAGGAAGCCGTCCCCCTCGTGCCCGATCATGTTGGAGGCCGGGACTCTACAGTCTTCGAACACGAGCTCCGCCGTCCCGGTCCCCCTCGCGCCCATAACCTCCAGCTTCTGCCCGACCCTGAATCCCTTGGTCCCCTTCTCGACCACGAACGCGGTGATCCCGGCTGCGCCGTCCTCTGCCGTCCCTGTCCTCGCGAAGAACACCAGGACATCGGCGACCAGCCCCTGAGTGATGAAGATCTTCGACCCGTTGACCACGTATGAATCGCCATCCCTGACGGCTCTTGTCGAGAGCCCTGCGGCGTCCGACCCCGAACCCGGTTCGGTGAGGCCGTACGCTCCGATCGACTCGCCCTTTACGAGCTTCGGAATGTACTTCGACTTCTGCTCGGGAGTCCCGAACTTCGCGAATACGTTCCCGGCAAGGCCGTTCTGGACTCCGACGATAAAGCTCGCCGAGAGGCTGACCTTTGCCACCTCCTCCCCCACGATCATCGAACCTGTCAGGTCGAGGCCGAGCCCGCCGTATTCCTGGGGCATCGAGATCCCCAGCAGACCGTAGTCGCCCATCCGCCGCTGCAGGGCCAAGGGGTACTCGTCTGACCTGTCGATCTTGTCCGCCATCGGAAGGATCTCCCTGTTGGTGAACTCTCTGGCCCATTTCCGGAGGTCTTCGTGTTCCTTTTTGACGTGTATCTCAGGGAAGCTATCCAACGTCGGCCATATCCTTCAGGTAACCATCGTTTCCAGTGGAAGATAACCTTTCTGTTACTCGCCCTTGAATTCGGGCTCTCTCTTCTCGAGCATGGCCGATATCCCCTCCGAGGCATCCTGCGTAGAAAGAAGGAGGCTGAAGACGGTCGCTTCGAAGACCTGCCCGAGGTCGGTAGGGACCTGGGTCGACATGTTTAGGGCTTGCTTCGCGAACTTCAGGGAAAGCGGAGGCAGTTTCGCCAGCTTTGTTGCGAATTCGGTGACCTTCAGGTCGAATTCCTGCTTGCTGAAGACCCGGTTCACGAGCCCGGCCTTCAGCGCCTCTTCTGCGGAAAGCCTCTGGGCAAGGAAGACCATCTCCTTCGCCTTCGGAAGCCCGACGATCTTTGGCAGGCGCTGGGTCCCCCCTGCTCCGGGTATGAGGCCGAGGCCGGTCTCCGTAAGGCCGATCTGGGCGTCGGCCGATGCGAGCCTGAAGTCGCAGGCGAGCGCGAGCTCGCACCCCCCTCCGAACGCCATTCCGTTTATCGCCGCGATGACCGGCTTCTCCATCCGCTCGACGACGGAGAATCCTTCGAACCAGTTCCGGGCGAAGTCGTAGACTTTCGAAGGGGTCGAGGCGCTGAAACTGGTCAGGTCGGCTCCTGCGCTGAAAGCCCGGTCCCCTTCTCCGCGGATGATCACGACCCGGATGGAACCGTCCTCGTCCAGAGACCGCAGGGCCGACACGAGCTCGTTGACGAGCTGCTGGGTGATCGTGTTGAGCCTGTGCGGCCTGTTCAGGACGACCCATGCAAGCGGGGGCGCCTTCCTCACCAGGATTTCATCCATGGTGGATGTTGAGGAGGGATAGTCGTAAAACCCTTTGCCGGCGTTGCGACCGACTCTTCCCGTTGAAACCATCTCCTTCAGCAGGAGGTCTGGGGCGTAGAACTCCCCGTGGGAGCGCCTTTTCGCCTCCAGAGACTCGACCACTCTGTCAACCCCCCAGGCGTCGGCCATCCGCAAGATCCCTTCGGGGAACCCTAGTCCGAGTCTGACCGAACGGTCTAGGTCCTCCATAGAGCAGACGGCATTCCGGATGAGCCACGCGGCGGCGTTGATCGCTGGCGAGAAGACTACGAGAGGGTCGGTGGACTTTCCGTCATCACTGCCTATCTTGGGGCGGTCCCGACCCCCCGCCTGGTAGGTGTAGAACCCCTCGCCTGTCTTGCGGCCGAGCTTCCCCTGTTCGAACTTGGCTTTGAACAGCGGGGCGACGAGGACGTTCGAAGGGTCGCGCGAACGGACCGCCTCACCGGCCTTGTAGATCGTGTCAATCCCGCTGTAGTCGGCCAGCTCGAAGAGCCCCATCGGGAGTCCGACGCCGTGGATGGCCATGGAATCGATCTGTGCGACAGATGCCTCTCCTCTGGTCACTTCCCAAGCGGCCTCGTTCAGGAGCGGGCCAAGGATCCTGTTGACTATGAAGCCAGGCACGTCCTTGTTGCAGACGACGACCGTCTTTCCGAACTTCTTGCCGAGAGAGACGGCATATGCGACCGCCCCGTCTCCTGTCTTCGGCCCCCTGATGACCTCGAGGAGGGGCATCAAGGGAGGCGGGTTGAAGAAGTGCATGCCTACGAAGTTGTCTTCCCTACGGGTCGAGGATGCGATTTCGCCAATGGGAAGCGTGCTCGTGTTCGATGCGAAGAGCGCACCCGGCGGCGCCAGTCGGTCGACCTCCGCGAACAGGTCTCGTTTCGTCCGGAGGTCCTCAGGGGCGGCCTCGACGACGATGTCTGCGGATCTCACTGCGTCTGACAGGACCAAGGTCCCGCGGATCCGGGCCATGGCAGAATCTGCCTGGGTCTTCGTGAGCGTCCCCTTCTCGGAGAACTTCGAAAGACTCCAGCGAATCTTTTCGAGGCCGGATGCAACGAACTCGTCCTTGATGTCGTAAAGCGTGACTTCGAAGCCTGCAATCGCCGAGACTTCCGCGATGCCGTGCCCCATGACGCCCGCGCCCAGGACGGAGAGCCGAGAGCCACCTACCGGTTCCAACCTTGTCCAGACGTTCGGGAGCCTTGTTAAAGGAGATGAAGGGTCACTGAACTACCCCCGCCTT
Source organism: Nitrososphaerota archaeon (assembly GCA_016200045.1). Taxonomy (GTDB): domain Archaea; phylum Thermoproteota; class Nitrososphaeria; order Nitrososphaerales; family Gagatemarchaeaceae; genus UBA183. Next base: position 152,340 of record JACQFN010000018.1, read on the forward strand.
CTTCAGTCTGGATGTCTGAGAAGCGGAGTAGCCCAGAGATTTCATGATCCGACCGGTGTGCTCTCCCAACTCTGGCGCGCGCGTGAAAGGCCCGGACCGAACCTCCGGAGACGCCTTGACGGGATTGTTCAGGATCTGACCGTCCCCGTCCAGGGAGAAGAGGAGTGAGCCAGCCTTTGCCCACTCGCTTCCCAGCGCTTCGTCCACCTCGAGGACCGGGGTCACGCAGGTGTCCTTTGACATCAGGCGGGATTCCCAATGGGCTCGGGGCCTGCCGGCGAAGATCCGGGTGAGCGTCCTGGCGACAACAGCCCTGTCGTCTTTCGTGCCGAACCTCTTCTGTTCGATCTCTGGGACCCCAAGCTCCCTGACGAGGTTCCTCCAGAATTCATGCTCTATCGCGGCGACCGCGACGCGCTTCCCGTCCGAGGTCCGGTACGTGTTGTAGTAGGGGGTGGACCCGAAGATGAGGCTGCTCCCCTCCGTCGGGGCCTCTCCAGTGGCGATATAGGCCGAGACCGGCATGACCATCCAGGAGAGTAGAGATTGGACGATCGGGACGTCAATCCTGACCGCCTGACGCTTCTTCATTGCGAGCGCCCCGAGTATCGCGACAGCCGCGTACATGCCGGAGACCATGTCCCCGAGCTGAAGCTGCGGGACGGAGCCGTATTTCCCGTAGGCGAGGGTCCCTGCCATCGCCTGGAAATTGACGTCGTGCGCCGGCATCGAACTGAGTCTGTCTCCCTGGCCGTAGGCAGAGATGGAGCAGTAGACAATCTTCGGGCTAACCCTCCTCACGTCAGGGAAAGAGAACCCGAGCCTCCCGATTGCGCCCGGCCTGAACCCCTCCACGAATACATCGGCGTCCTTCAGCAGTCTTCTCATCACCTGCTTTCCTTCGGGTTCTTTCAAGTCGATTCCGATGCTCAGCTTGTTCCGGTTGACCGTTTCATGCAGAGGGCTCCTCCCCTTCCTGGTCGGAGGGGTGGCCCGCATGTAGTCCCCCAGGCCCGGCTGTTCCACCTTGACCACTTCCGCCCCCATGTCCGACAGGAGCATTGTGCAGTAACCTCCGGGGAGTAGCCTGGTCGCGTCAACCACTTTCAGGTCGTCTAGGAAGCCCACGCGCGCGACCTCACGTCAGTGAAATAAAGCCTAAATCCATGGAAGGGGGCTGAATACCGACGATGAGGTAAACGCCGTCCCAGTCATAGCCCGGGTTAGCTCCATGGGCAGATGATGAACTCGCGACGATACCGAGTCAGACAACCCTAAACGCCGGCGGAAGCGATAAGACAGAAATACGGAACGCCCCCGCCCAAAGGTCGCAAATGGCAAAGTTCGACGGGATAGTCGGGAAGGCGCTGCTGACCGTTACCGAAAAGGAGAACGAGCTCACCCTCGTGTTCGCGGACAACAGGTACCTGTTCGTCACTCTCGACGACGGAAAGATAAAATCGAACAGCGTACCTGAATAGCCCTATTCTTCTTCGAGGATCCGCACTTCTCTGGCGGCGCCGACCAGCTCCCTGAACCTCTCCGCGTCGGCCATGGTTCCGACGATCTTGTTGACGTGGAAGGGAACCAGCACCTTCGCCCTGATCTCCTTCGCAGCCGAGGCCGCCTCTTCGGCCGTCATGACATAGGTCCCTGACACGGGAAGGAAGGCGACGTCGACGTCGACAGCTTTCATCTCCGGGGTCGCGTCGCTGTCTCCAGAGTGGTAGAACCTCGCGCCGTCAAGCCCGACGATGTATCCCACCCTCCCGTCTTCCCTCGGATGGAAGAACTTCCCTGGCTCCCTGAACTTGTTGAGGTTGTAGGCAGGGATCGCCTCGATCGAGACCCCCTTCGTTTCCAGCTTGGACCCGGGCTCGACCCAAACCTTCTCGAGGCCGAACTTCTCGAGCGCCCCCTTGCAAAGTTTTGGCGCAACGAGTGTTGACGAGGTGTCGGTGAAGTTCCTGATGTCGTCGGGGCTCAGGTGGTCTGAATGCTCGTGTGATATCAGTAGAATGTCCGCCTTGAAGTTCCCTCTGGCCTTGAACGGGTCGATCACGACGGTCCTTGTCCCCTTCAGGACGATGGAGTCGTGTCCGAGCCAGTGGACTTGTACCTTGCCGAACGTCCACATGGTCCCACCCACCTACAGATTGATGGATTCCTCTTTGATCCCGGACCTGTCGATGCTCAGGATGTCTATCCCGTTTCCGCTCATCGCGTCCCTCGCGATGGCAGCCTTCACCGATGATACGAGCAGGTCGTGGGCATCTTTCTGGGTCATCCCGGGGCTGTACCCCGCCTCCACGACTCCTATCGCTGTCTCCTCTCCAGTCCCGACCGTCGCGTACTGGTCGGAGATCACGCTCCCGAGCGGGTCGAGGACGTAGACTATTGGCTTTGATCCGACTCCCCCGAGAATGACCTGGGTGAGCAGGGGCGCGTACCTGTTTTGAAACATGAGCGTGGACATCAGTTTCGCCACCGAGTTGGGCTTCATGGACTTCCGCGACTCCAGCTCCTTCAGTTTCGAGTAGACGCTCACCTCCTTCACCAGGTTCTGCATGTCGGCGACCATCCCCGCGCAGACTGCCCCGACGGAGTCGGTCACCTTGAACACCTTCTTGCCAGACTTGCTCCTGACGAAGCTGCCGAGCGTTATCCTCCGTTCGGCTCCGAGGAGGACTCCGTCCTTGTATGCTATGCCGACCGCGGTTGCGCCCGGCATGTATGCTTCATACGCCAAGTATGATTCTGAAGCCGGGCGAAAAGCTCCGCCTTTTTAGGCATTGTGTCCCAGATCTTGAAATCTGTGGGCGCCTACTTCGGGATGACTTTCACTTTGAAGGCCTTGCCGAAGCTCTCCGTGGTATGGCTGCATCCGGTGAAGAGTTCCGCAAGGTGGAGCCCGGTCCTCAGATGTGCCGTGACCGACGGGACCGTGAACACGGATTCCTCACGGGCGAGGGACAGCCACGGCGCGACCATGTCGGCGACGTTGAAATCCATCGCGGCTCCCGAGGCTGCGGTTTCTGCGAATCGAGTGGCAGCATCCTTGCCCACCTCCTCGGCCGGCTTCCCTCTGGCGCCGATCGAGTCCGCTCCCATCGTCCGGCCCCCTGATTCCGTCCTCACCAAGACGGACGAGCCGGGAGAACCCGACTCTTCCTCCGAAATGAGAGGCTGGGAGCATCCGATCCCTCTATCGGTGAGGACCCTGACCGCAGCGCCGGCCTGTCGCTCGGCGACGTGCCTCGGAAGCGCGGCGCACCTGCTGACTATCTTCGCTGAGGGCGAGCCGATGACTTTCGTGAGGTCGACAGGACTGACCTCGTCGCAGCTTTCAATCTTCACTTCGACGCTGCCGCCTCCGACAGGGTAGTAGCCTCGTTTGAGGCACTTCAGATCGAACTTGATTCCCAAAGAGCGGTATAACGGCGAGGCGACGTCTGTAAGATAGTCCAGTGTGGGGCTCCACGGCACGTCGGTCCCTCCTCTGAGCTCCAGCTCCAGGCTCGAGCGCGAAATCGATACGGCCGGTACCACGGCCTGGAGGACCAGCGTTATGCTCGCTGCGGTCCTCGCGTCGACCACGATCCTCGACGCATGCGGTGCCCCCGGCGCGAAAGAAACATCCGTCGACCCCTCCGATGCCCCTTCCAGGTCTGCTTCGAAGACCTGGGCAAGGATCCTGAGGGCGGAAGCGTGCTGGGCTTTCAGTCCCGGGTCTCGGCGCCCTGCCCTGATGTTCCTGACCCTGACCGGTAACGATTTGATGGCGGAGAAGGCGACCGCAGTCCTGACTATCTGCCCCCCGCCCTCCCCGAACGAGCCGTCTATCTCTAAGAACTCCATGGCAGGCCCAGAAACTCGGGTGGATTAATCGATGCCGCGAATTCTCTTAAATACGGTAGGCAGGGAGCGGCCGTGAAAGTGGGTTTGAAAGTCGGGCTGCTGGTCGGCCGATTTCAGCCGTTTCACTTCGGGCACCTGGCAGCGGTGAGGTTCGCCCTGAAGAGGGTCGGATACCTGTACATCGTAGTGGGGAGCGCCCAGAGGAACCACGAAAGGGACAACCCCTTCACCGCGGGGGAGAGAATAGCCATGATCAAGGAAGCTCTGGACGGGAACGGGGTCGACCCGGCGTCCTGGATGGCCATCCCCATAGCCGACGCGGACTCCCACTCTCTCTGGGTTTCCACCGTCCAGTCGATGGTCCCCAGGTTTCAGGTGGTCTTCACTAACGACTCGCTCACGTACTCGCTGTTTGAGGAGGAGGGCATCGAGGTGACGGCGGTCCCCTACCTCGACAGGGGCAATTACTCCGCGACCAACGTCAGGGACAGGATTCTGGAGCGGAGAAACTGGGCGAGGCTCGTCCCCCCTCAGGTCGCAAGGCTGGTCAGGCAGTTCGGGGGGGTGGAGCGGGTCCGTTCGCTGAAAAGGAAGGACCTCTCGGGTGTATGAGGTGAACGCCAGGCAGAAGCTGATCATGCTTCCAGGGCCCACGAACGTGTCGGAACGGGTCATGCGGGCGATGCTTCAGCCAGTGATCAATCACAGGGGCGACGCCTTCAGGGAGCTCCACAGGGGAGTCCTCGAAAAGACACGCCGCCTCTTCCAGACGGAAGGGGACGTCGTCGTGTTCTCCGCGTCAGGGACGGGAGGAGTGGAGGCAGCCGTGTGGAACCTGATAAGGCCGGGGGACGTGGCTGTGGTCCCCGTATTCGGGGAGTTCAGCTCAAGGCTCGCGGAGGCGGTCGAGATGGCCGGGGGGACGGCGGTGAAGGTCGCTTCGGAGTTCGGGTCCGTCCCCTCTCTCGGACAAATCGAGGAAGCCATGGCCGAGGCGGGGAACTTCAGGGCGATGTTTCTGGTGCACAACGAGACGAGCACCGGGGTCGCCGCACCGTACGTGCAGGAAGCGACAAAGATGGCGCGCGACCATGGGGCGTTTGCGGTAATCGACGCGATCTCCAGCCTCGGCGGGTATGCCATTCCGGTCGACGCGTGGGGCGTGGACATGTGCATCACTGGGAGCCAGAAGTGCGTCGCCGCCCCTCCCGGACTTTCATTGTTGTCGGTGAGCAAGCGTGTGGTCGAGTTCCTGCGGCAGTCCCCCACGAAGACGCGCTACTTCGAGATCTCGCGCTATCTCGAGTACGGAGCGAAGGGGGAGACCCCCTTCACACCAGCCCTGCCCCTGTTCTACGCCCTCGACGAGGCGCTGAAGGAGCTCCTCGAGGAAGGCCTGGCGAAGAGGGTCCAGAGGCACGGTGAGATGTCCGCAAGGTTGTACGACGGGCTCTCGAATGCGGGAGTGAAGGCGGTGGCCAAGCCCGAGGTGAGGTCGAAGACGGTCATAGCTTCTTACTACCCTCCCGGGGTCGAGGACGGGGTATTCAGGAAGACGCTCGCGATTGAAAAGGACATACTCGTCGCAGGGGGGTTCGGCCCTTTCGCCGGGAAGGTCTTCAGGGTAGGGTGCATGGGACACGTCAACGCGGAAATTGTCGACAGGACAATCCGGGCCGTCGATGAGACCCTCTCAAAACTTCGCGCCATTTGAAAGTCTATAAACCCAAGCGGGCCGAGTTCACAAAATCATGTCCCTCGATAAGGGCACCCTCATCTACGCCAACCTGACCGCAAAGGTAAAGGACACCAACGAAGCAGTCGACACGACACGGGAGGAGGACGCGAAGAAGATGAACGTGTTCGACGCGACTAGGAAATACGAGCCGAGGCTCTTCGCGGTCGGGGACGGCTGGCTGCTTTCCGGCCTCGACGACGAGGTCAGGAAGATGGACGCGGGACAGCGGAAAGAGATCGAGCTTTCGCCTGAAAAGGCGTTCGGACAGAGAGACCCCACTCAGACTAGGATGGTCCCCCTGAGGAAGTTCGGAGACAGGGAGCACGAGCTGGGAGTGGGGGACTCTGTGGACATCGACAACAGGGTCGGGATAGTCAGGTTCATCGGCTCGGGGAGGGCCCAAGTAGACTTCAATCACAGGTTGGCGGGGAAGACAATCGTCTACGACTTCGAGGTCGTGAAGAAGGTCGAAGGAGACGAAGAAAAGCTCCGGGCCCTCGTGGACAGGAGGTTCGGGGATGAAGGATCAAAGGTGAATTTTTCCTTCAAGGAGGACGACGTCGAGGTGGTCGTCCCCGAGGAGATGTTTCTGACGGACGGTCTTCAGATCATAAAGAGGGGGCTTTCGGCAGACGTCTTCAAGTACGTCCCGAGGGTAGCGAACATCACCTTCGAGGAGAAGTTCGTCAACAAGACCCCCGAGAAGCCTGCCGAGAAGGAACCCGAGGAAGCTGCAGCGAAGACCTCGGAGCACGAAAAGACTGCGGAAAGGAAGCCGAGGCGGAAGAAGCAGGCAGTCGAAGCTAAGGCCTAGATTACCCCGGTAGACTTCGCGAGTCTCGACGCAGAAGCCTTCGACATCTTCCTGGTCGAGAGGATGGTGTACCTGTCCGGCCGGATGGAGCTGGCCTTCACCAAGGACTCGACAACTTCAGAGTCTGAGACCCCTATCTGTTCCGCCGCGACCGGGGCGCCCACGTCCACGAGGGCGGACCGGATCTTCCTCCAATTCATCCGATGAAGCTTGGCCATCATTATCGTCCCTATGCCGCACTTCTCTCCGTGAAGGCCTTTCTTGGGTTCGAGCAGGTCGAGGTAGTGGCTGAAGAGATGCTCTGAACCGCTGCAAGGACGGGAGCTCCCGGCAATCCCCGCTGCCACCCCCGCGCTTATCAGGGCCTCGACAAGGTCTCGCACGCTCTCCCGCCCGAACTTCTTGATTTTCTTGGAGCCTTCCAGAACCACCTCCGCGCTCATAAAGGCCAAGTTTGCGGCGTAGGTGCCGTAGTACTCTCCTTTCACCCTGTGCGCCAACTGCCAGTCCTTCACGGCCGTAGCCTTCGAGACGAGGTCCCCGCATCCGGATGCGAGAAGCCTCCTCGGGGCTGATGCGATGATGTCGATGTCTGCGAGTATTCCCACCGGAGGCTTGGCCATGAAGGAGTACGGCTTGTCCAGCCCCTTCAGCGAAGCGAACGGGCTGGAGATGCCATCGTGCGACGCGCTGGTGGGGACGGAGTAGAACGGGAGGTGCTCCCTAAAGGCCGCGAGCTTCCCCACGTCGACGCTCTTCCCACCGCCGACCCCCACGATGCAGCCCACCCCACTCGACGCGCGCTGAATCCGTTCGACGTTGGCGATGTCCGCCGCTGAGACTTCGCGCCATTCCGCCTTCCCCTCCAGGACCGAGTCAATCGATGACCTTACCTTCCCCGTGACCGTCGAGCCTGACGCAACAAGTATCTTCTTCCCCCCGGCAGAGTCTTGCAGGAACTCCCCGAGTTTGCCAATCACCCCCGAGCCTATCAGGACCTTCGTGGGCAGCTCCATCAAGTGGAAATTCTGGTCCACAGAGTCGGAGCCCTCCCGCTGGCGATTTAAGCTCGATGAAGCGATGCCCGTTCTCCGTTCCCCGTGATCCCCCCGGTCAGGGCTGGAATTCAACGTCAGAAAGATTAAAAAAGGAACTGACCTGGCTTCGAATTTGCCGTTCTAGGAAGGTAAGTATCCAAGTTGTCAATAGGCATCAAACCGACCGCAGGGAAGTCACTCGGCTCCGCTGTGTACCACGGAACTACGACGGTCGGGCTGGTCTGCAGCGACGGCGTGGTCTTGGCGACGGACACCAGGGTCACCGCGGGGGGTTTCATCGCCCACAAGAGGGGGAAGAAGCTGCTGAAGATCGACGACAACATCGGCATGACGATCTCGGGAGGAGTGGCCGACGCGCAGAACGTGGTCGACACCCTCAAGTACTACTCCAACCTCTACCGGATCGAAAAGGGGAGGCAGATGCCCGTCAGGGCCGCGGCCCAGGTGGTCTCCAACGTGCTCTTTTCTTCAAGACTGTATCCGTTCATCGCAGACGTCCTGGTGGGAGGGGTCGACCCGACAGGGGGCTCCATCTACAACGTGGACTTCTTCGGGTCCAAGAACCCGGAGAAGATGCTCGCGACCGGGAGCGGCTCACCAGTCGCATACGGGATCCTCGAGGCCGAGTTCAAGGAAGGGATGGCGGCGGCGAAGGTGTATCCGCTGGCGGCAAAGGCGATAATCGCGGCCATGAGGAGGAACATCGCCACGGGCGACCACTTCGACATAGCGATCCTGGACAGACAGGGGTTCAGGGAGGTCGCGGAACAGGAGAAGGACAAACTCCTGGCCCAGTTCACATCAAACAGTTAGGCTTGGAACAGAAGGCAAACGGTATCAGCTTGATGAGCGCGATACTGAACAACATCCCAGCGGACGCTAAGATCACGAGGATAGAATACGAAGGCCCCAGGATCGCGCTCTACACCCGGAACCCCGCCTTCCTCCACAACAACAGCTACGTCATTTCGGAGATCGTGAACACGCTGAAGAAGCGGGTGGTGACCCGGACGGAGAAGTCAATCAGAAAGCCCGAGAGCGAGGCGAGACAGACGCTCGAGAAGATGTTGCCTCCCTCGGCGGAAGTCTCGAACTACTTCTTCGACGACGCGCTGGGGGAGATAACCGTCGAGGCAGGCAACCCGAGGGTCCTCGGCCAGGAGGCCGGGTTCGACCTCGGGAGCACGATGGACCAGACCGGGTGGAAGGTGAAGGTCAGGAAGGCTCCCCACATCAAGTCGACGGCAATCCAGAACGTCTACTACGCCATGAAGGCGGGGAGCGACCTGAGGGAGAAATTCTACAAGGAGCTCGGGGAAGCTATCTTCAGGCCCAGGCTAACCTCCGCTGAGCACGTCACGATCAAGACCCTCGGCGCGTTCCAGGAGGTAGGGAGGTCGTGCGTCCTCGTTGAGACGTCCGAGAGCAAGGTCCTGTTGGACTGCGGAATCCATCCAGGCTCAAGGAACGCATGGGACGCCTACCCCAGGCTGGACTGGGCCGACGTGTCGCCCGGCGACCTCGACGCGATAATCATCAGCCACGCGCACCTCGACCACATGGGGTTCCTCCCCGCCATGTACAAGTACGGATACGACGGGCCGGTCTACTGCACCGAGCCGACCCTGCCGCTCATGAGCCTGCTGCAGAACGACTTCGTCAAGATCGCCCTGATAGAGGGCGGGCGCCTGATCTACGACCAGAAGGACATCCGCGACATGGTGCAGCACGCGATAACGCTGCCGTACGGGATGGTCACCGACGTCACCCCGGACATCAAGCTAGTCTTCAACAACGCAGGGCACATACTCGGGTCGGCGACAGTCCACCTCCACATCGGGGACGGGGCGCACAACATAGTGTACACAGGGGACTACAAGTACGGAAGGACGCAGCTATTCGACTCCGCCACCTGGAACTACCCGAGGGTCGAGACCCTGATCACGGAAGGGACGTACGGGAACAAGGAAGACATCATGCCAGTCCGGGAAGAAGTGGAGATGAACTTCGTGAACGCCATCAACGGGACACTGAAGGGGGGAGGGAAGGTCCTGATCCCGATACCCGCGGTAGGAAGGGCGCAGGAGATCCTGCTTGTCATCGACCAGTACATGCGGAACAAGGTCCTCGTGGAGGCCCCGGTCTTCACGGAAGGGATGATATCGGAGGCCACGGCGATTCACGTTTCCTACGCGGACTATCTCTCGAGGGAGCTCAGGACCAAGATCCTGGAAGAGGGGGTGAACCCGTTCAAGTCGGAGTACTTCACGGAAGTGGAGCACCCGTCCAACAGGGAGGAGGCGTTCAGGGAGGGACCCGCGGTGATCATGGCCACGTCTGGGATGCTGGAAGGGGGACCGGTCCTGGACTACTTCGAGAACATCGCCCCATCGGAAAGGAACCAGATACTCTTCGTTTCGTACCAGGTGCAGGGGACGCTCGGTAGGAGGGTCCTCGACGGGAGCAGCCAGGCGAGCCTGATGGACCAGGGTGGGAAGATCAAGATCGTCGACGTAAGATGTGGGGTGCAGAAGATAGAAGGGTTCAGCGGGCACAGCGACTACAACCAGATCATACGGTTCATCGGGAAGCTCAGGCCCAAGCTCCAGCAGGTCCTCGTCGGGCACGGCGAAAAACGCAAGACTGAGAACCTCGCCTACGCGATTCAGAGGATCTACCGGGTGCCGACCCTGCATCCGGCGGTGCAGGAAGCGATCAGGGTCTATTGAAGCCCGCGCCAGATCTTTACCCCGGGAGGGGTGATGACCACCCTTTCGTCCCCGAGCCTGGCGATGTCCCCGCCGACCGAGGTCGCGAATTCGTAGAGCTGCTCTACCGATGACTTCAGCTCTTCAAGGCTCTTCTGAGCGAGCGGGGTGACCTTGAGTATGACTATGGTCTTGTTGGTGACGTCTTCCTGGATCTTGGGGATGTCTTCGACGCTCCGGAGCGCGAGTGCCTTCAGCAGGATCTCCTTTGCCTTCCCCTCGACCCTTCGCTCCTGAATCACGCCTGACAACTTGATTTCTCCTTGGACCTCACGGGCATTATTAAGCGTGAACCGCGTCTCGCATTATAACGTCGCTGTAACATAGTTAGACCAAGTTGTAATCTATTGTTCAGAAATCGGAAAATCCGTTCTCAGAATATAAAGGGAGGGTAAGGCGAAAGTGTCCTCGGTCAGACCTGCTTGAACAGAGTCCAGTATCTGTCCCCGACGTGGTGCAGGTTCCTGAGGCAGCTCCCCTTCGTCATCTTCCGGGCCTCGTCGCTGGAGACGGTGGAAGTTCCAACGGCGATGGCCCGTCCCTTCTTCTCCTCCTTCACCACGACCAGCCTTCCCTGGCCTCCCCACTCGTCGAACGACCTCACCCCGGGGCGCATGACATCCGCCCCGTTCAGCAGGAACCTGATCGCCCCCTCGTCTACGGTGGCCGAAGGAAAGAGCTTGAGCGCGTCGGGCGATCCCAGGAAAGGAAGGTAGGCTTCCTTTGAATGAACGAACACCATCCCGTCCAGGTGGACGAAGACCACCCCCTCCTCGGGCTCCTCGCAGCTCGCCTGCGCCGACTTCTGCAAGTCGAGGGCCACGCCGAGCGAGGTCTGGATCCTTTCTATCGTGTCGAGAGACTCCCGCCTCGACTGGACCCAGCGTTTCAACGTCGTCCGCGCGCATGATTCCTTAAATAAATCCATTCGAGGAGGCGGGTCGAGGTTCAGAATTTGTCTGTCGACATGGCAGTCAAGGTCCTCGACGAAAGCGTCGGGAAGATCGTCCTGATCAAGCTCAAGGGCGGGAAGGTGATAAGGGGGATCTTGCAGGGGTTCGACCAGCACATGAACCTGGCCCTGGAGACCGCGGAGGAAGTGATGGAGGACGGGAAGTCGAACTCGCTCGGAAGCCTCATCGTGAGGGGGGACAACATAATCATGATCTCCCCGCCGCCGTCATAAGCTGGATACCAGCCGGACCGGCCGCAATCCCAATCTAACTTTAATACCGAATCCTTTCGTCCACAGGCAAGGAAATTTCGGATGACCGATGTTCCCACCCTCGTCCTGGCGGCAGCGATAGGAGCAAGCCTCGGCGGGGTGGCCACGTACTTCGTCTTCTATGCGAAGCCCAGGAAGCAGGCTGCGGCCGCGCCCTCCGCCCGGGCGTCCGAAGGCAGCCGCGAATCGTCTATGACGAACTCCGAGCTTGAGAAGTCGAGGCGGGAGATGAGGACCATAATGGTGGAGAGAGACCTGCTCTCGTCGGCGCTGATGAAGCTGTACGAGGCCGAGACTGAAGGGAGGATAACGAAGGAGGAGCGGGAGATGATATCGAAAAGATACTCGGAGCAGATCAAGGAGCTACAGTCGAAGATGAAGGACGTGGAGCTCGTCGTGGAGGTCGGGGAGCTCGAGAACCTCAGGAATGAGCTGCTGTCGCTCTTCGAACAGAAGGTCCAGAACATCGAGACCAGGCTCGATTCTGCGAGGCAGAGGCTGGGGGTGTCCACACCGGTCGCGATGAAGAAGGAGCCCTCTCCGAAGGCCGAGAGGCCCACCGACCTGGAGAAGGCCGTCGAAAAGAGGGCGAAGCCGGAGATGAGCGAATCCGAAAGGCGCGTCAAGGAGCTGAGGGACGAGGTCATGGACGCGCTGACCAGGCTGGAACAGATAGACATCGAGAAAAAGCAGGAAGCGTAGATGGACATGCTCGCCCCTGCGCTGAAGGGAGTCGCAAGGGAACTCTCGAAGTCCATCTCCTCCGGCTCGACCATCGGGCTCGGGAGCGGCTCGACCGTGGCGGGGCTGATGGACGAGATTGCCCCCCTTCTGGTCGCAGGCTCGAAGCAGGTGAACGGGGTCCCCACCTCCACCCAGATCGAGCTCGTCGCGAGGAGGAACGGGATAAGGCTCGTCCCCTTCTCTGGCGCGGTGGACCTGTGCGTCGACGGGGCGGACCAGGTCGACGAGAGGATGAACCTGCTGAAGGGAGGAGGGGGTGCCCTCCTGAGGGAGAAGGTCGTGATGGGGAGCGCAAAGAGCGTGGCGATCGTGGCGTCGGCGAAGAAGTTCGTGAAGAGGCTCTGCGAGAAGGGGGTCCGGGTCCCGGTCGAAGTGGTCCCGATCGCGAGGGAGAGCTCGAAGGCGAGGATCTCCCTGCTTGGCGGAGTCCCGGAGGAAAGGCTCCTCCCGAAGGGATACCCGTACTTCACGGAGAACGGGAACATGATCCTGGACACGATGTTCGAGCCTTTGGACGACCCGGTCGCGATGGAGTCGAAACTGAAGGCCGTTCCCGGGGTGGCGGAAGTCGGGATCTTCACGTTCAAGCCCCTGACAGTTTACAGGCTCAACGACGATGGAACTTTCGACGTCTTGAAGTGGCGCGATTAGACTTATAACATCCTTTCAAAGAAGAAACGCCCAACATTGACAAGAGACGCCGGCTACAAGTCCGCTCCTATCGACCCGAACTTCATGTCGAAGACCGACCAGTTCCCCCTGACCGGAGACCACAACAACCACAAGGTAAGGGCCGCGGGCGCGTTGAGGATGGACGGGGAGGGGAAGCCCTACCCCACGACCCAGGGGCTCCACGGGACCGCTGTGGCGGTCGACTGGGAATCATGCGTAGCGGACGGGGTCTGCATGGACGTCTGCCCAGTGTTCGTCTTCGAATGGAACCTGAACCCCGGACAGGCCGGGACGGGGAAGGACAAGATCGTCGAGCAGGGGACCCCCGAGTGGGACCAGTACAGGACCGACAAGTCAGACCCGATAAGGGAGAGCGACTGCATCTACTGCATGGCGTGTGAGACTTCTTGCCCTACACAGAGTATCAAGATCACTCAGCCCTAATCGGATGAGTCTTCAGATAGTGTTGCTCGGCTGACTGAACGAAAGCCCGAACATCCTCTTTGATTTCCGCCCGGATTCCCTTCACGACCCCCCCTACATTCATGAAGTCGAGGTCCTTCGAAAGAGTCGACGCCAGTTCCGCCTTGCGGACTTTCTCCTGATGCCTTGGTTTGACCTTTCCCAAGAGGACCTGGACCTCTCGGACACCCCAAGAGGAGAGTTGCCAGTAATCTGATCGGTGAACAATTCCAAACTTTTTCGTCTTGTACCCCGCGTGCTTGTTTCTACGAAGACTGCTTCGATGCCCTAGCCGGGTCAGCTCACTTTGGACCCAGCTCAGCAGGGGAAGGTCACATCCATAGTAGTCCATGAAAGTGGTCACCTTTCCGTTATTTGTCTTCGTGATCACTATGGAGCCGTCTGAGTCCAACAGACCTGCCATGAAGGAGCAAACCGTCGCATCAGTTGAGCCAACCCAAGCCAGAGCTTCTCCTGAGTCCCAAAGCAGAAAAGAAAAAGTGTCGTCAAGAATGACCGCCAGATTCCACTCGTACGAGTTCATGTCCTTCTTGTACCTCGGCATCTGGTAGACGTGACCGTGTCTGCCGAATAACTCATGGAACAGGCGAGCCATTGCCGGATGTGTTGTGCTGGTCGTTACTTTCACGACACCTCTCCATGGCTTGGAAGCGGTCAGGTCGCCTCGTTTCAGGCCCATTAAGTACGCCTTGTCCTCGTCGGTCCCGTCGAACGGCCTCCGCTCGTACTTCCTCCGCTTCTCCCTCATCGCCTTGAGCCTCGCCTCCTCGAAAGGGCGGGCCGGGACCCCTAGCTCGCGGCATAGCCATGACGTGTACCCGCTCGTTTTGTTTCCGATCAGCCTTGCTATGTCGGAGAGCGAGACACCCTGCTCGACGTGGGTCTTCAGCAGGTATCCCCTTATGGCCGCCCTTGGGCCTTCGTCAAGCGACCTGATGCTCAGTCCTTTGGTCCTGAGGAGGGGGAGGACCCGCGCGTCTTCCTTCTCGCCGGCGGCCAACAATTCCAAGAATCATTGGCGTATTTAGCGCCCATCTCGGCAAAATCGCGGACGGCCTCTCGGGGAGGAGGAGCGGCCTGCCGGCGTCCTGGTAGAACGAGTGAGTTTAAGCGAAAGGGGATTTGGGGGCGACTGTTGGTCAACCTCAGGGCATACTCCCTCCTCGTCACGCTTTCGGTAATCTGGGGGATGGCTTTCGTCGCTATCAGGGTCGCCGATTTCGAGCTGTCCGCCGTGAACCTGACCCTGCTCAGGTGGCTGATCGTGAGCGGGTCGTTCGCTGTCCTCTACCCGTTCATCGGGAAGCCTAAGGTCCCCTTCGAAAGGAAGGACGCTCCGAGGCTCCTCGTGGTCGCGTTCGCGACCGTCGCCGCCTACCATCTCGCCCTGAACTTTTCGGAAAAGATAGTCAACGCGTCGCTCGCGGGGCTCCTGATCTCGCTCGCTCCTCTGTTCGTGGTGATACTGTCCGCCCTCGTCCTCAAGGAGAAGATTGGCAGGACCCTCAGGGTGGCGCTGCTGCTGGCGCTCGCCGGGGCGGTGACGATATCCCTCCCCGACCTGAGCCTCGGCTCGGGGGGGATCCTGGGGCCGCTCCTGGTCGTGGTTGCGAGCCTCTCGAGCGCTGTGAACACAGTCCTGTCGAAGCCCCTGGTCCTGAAGTACGGCCCCTTCCCCGTCGCCATCTGGGGGGCGCTCCTCGGGACGGCGATGCTCCTCCCCCTCGCGTCCGGGTCTCTTTTGCGGGAGGCCGCCACGCTCTCCGTGAATGGATGGACGTCCGTGCTCTACCTCTCTCTCCTCAGCACAGTGCTTGCCAACCTGATTTTCTATACCCTGGTCGGGAGGGGGGCGCTGTCGAGGCTCGGGGTACAGCTTTACCTCGTCCCGCTCGTCAGCGTTATCGGCGGGGTCGCGATCCTCCACGAGTCCCTGGTCGTCGAGACTGTGGCGGGAGGGGCTCTGCTCCTCGTCGCGGTCGGCCTGACGACGAGGGTCAGGCACTAATCAGGAAGCGTTTTATCCGCCCGCCGGACGAAAGAGGCGGAATCCGTGGAAGAAGACGTAGAGATCAAGCTCATCGAAAGGAGGAAGCTGGAGGCGCTGAGGAAGAGGATCAAGACCGCGGCGGCTCCTCCCAGGCCCGAGAAGACCGACAGGGAGGTGGTCGAGTCGATGCTGTACGACCGGGGTGATGAAGTCCTCGACGCCGCCTATTCCTTCTTCCCCGCCCAGACGGAAAGGCTGGTGAAGGAGATCTCCGGGATGGTCCGGGACGGTAGGCTGAAGGACAGGGTCTCGGGGGGGGAACTTTACTCCATCTTCAGGCAGCTTGGGCTCAGGTTCAACCTGAAGACATCGATCAAGGTCCAGGACAAGGGGAAGCTGGTCGACCTGAGCGAGAAGCTGGCGCGGACAGAGGGGGGGAGCGGCTGACGGCCACCTCCGGCGTAGTGCGCGAGACAGTCTTTTCCACTCCCAGGACGGCGAGGCCCGTCCTAGTTTGCGGGCTCCCCGGGAGCGGGTATGTGGGGAAGCTGGCGGCTGACCATCTCGTCGAGCTCTTCGGGCTGAAGAGGGTGGCGGAATACCGCACCCGGACCTTCCCGCCGCAGCTGAACGTCGGCGCGGACGGGGTCGGGGTCATGCCGAAGGGGGAGCTGTTCTACGGGAAGGGGGGAAAGGGGGCGGGGGTCTTCGTCTTCACCGCAGACGCCCAGCCGACCACCTCCGAGGGGGAGTACGAGCTCTCGGACAAGGTGGTGGGGTTCGTGAAGAAGTGCGGGGTCAAGAAGGTCTACGCCCTGGCGGCGTACATTACGGGCTCCTTTTCGACGGCTTCGAAGGTCTACGGGGCTGCGACGTCTGAGGGGATGCTGAAGGACCTGTCGGCGGGAGGGGCGACCCTGATGAAGGACGGAGGGATCAGCGGGATGAACGGGCTACTGATCGGGATGGCGTCCCTTCGGGGGCTGCACGGGGCGTGCCTCATGGGGGAGACGTCGGGGTACGTCGTCGACGCCGGGGCGTCGCAGGCGGTCCTGGAGCTCCTTTCGAAGCTGACGGGGATCCCGATAGACACCTCGAAGCTCAAGGAGAAGGCGGATGAGACTCAGAAGATGATCAGCCAGCTCCAGAGCATGTCCGAGCAGGAAAGGGAGACTGCGCCTCCACCCAGCCGCGAAAGGCCCGGCTACATCGGCTAGCCTTTGATGTTCCCGACCGGCCGGAGTGCGACGACCTTCTTGGATATCCCGGCCCTGTCCATGGTCTCTACGACCTCGGAGATGTCCTTGTACGCCATCCCGGCTTCCTCCGCGAGGCCGTCCATGGTGGCGGCCTTCACGTAGATCCCGCGTTCGAGCATCTTCCTCTGCAGGTCGGCGCCCCTGACCGTCCGCTTGGCTGCGGTCCTCGACATCGTCCTCCCCGAGCCGTGGGCCGTCGACCCGAAGGTGTCCTCCATCGCCTTGGCGGTCCCGACCAGGAGGTAGGAGCCGGTCTCCATCGAGCCCCCTATGATCACCGGCTGTCCGATGCTTCTGTACGGGGAGGGGATGTCCGGGTGCCCCGGCCCGAAGCTCCGGGTCGCCCCCTTCCTGTGGACGAGCAACTCCTTTGTGGTCCCGTCGTAGGTGTGCCTTTCGACCTTCGCGACGTTGTGGCAGACGTCGTAGACCAGGCGCATCTCCATCGACTCGGCGTCCCTGTGGAAGACCTGGGAGAACGCGTCCCTCACCTTCTGGACTATGATCTGCCTGTTGGTGAAGGCCATGTTCGCGGCGCAGACCATCGCGCCGTAGTAGTCCTGCCCCTCCTTCGAGGAGAACGGGGCGCAGGCGAGCTCCCTGTCCCTCACGGCCAGGCCGTACTTCCTCATGGCCCCGTCGAATACCCGGAGGTAGTCGCTCCCTATCTGGTGGCCGAACCCCCTGCTCCCGCAGTGGACCATGACCAAGACCTGGTCGTCGTGGACGATCCCGAATTTCTGCCCGAGGTCTTTGTCGAAGTGCCTGGCCGGGTCGACGACCTGTATCTCGAGATAGTGGTTCCCGGACCCGAGGGTCCCAAGCTGGTCGATACCCCTGCTCCGGGCCTGCCTGCTGACCTTCGATGGGTCCGCGCCCTTGATGAAGCCCCCCTCTTCGACGTGCCCCGGGTCGTCCTTCCAGGCGAGCCCGTTCTCCGCGCACCATTTCACTCCGTACCTCATGACCTCGTCGAACTGCGATTCGGTGATCCTGAGGGTCCCCTTGACGCCCACACCGGCGGGGACGAGCCTGAACATGAGGTCCACCAGTTCCTTTACCTTTGGTCTGACCTCGGAATAACGCAAAGAGGTCGAAATGAGGCGCATTCCGCAATTGGAGACCACTATCCCGTCTGAGATGAAGTTGTGCTCGGGGTCGCCTATGGTCACATCGTAGACTTGTCCCTCGTAGGGCACCGATTCGAGCGAGTCGATACTGTCGAATATCAGACCGGTCTTGCCAGCCTCCCTTTCCGAACAGTACTGCTCGAACTTGGTGGACTGCCAAACCCGTGCCTTCCCCCTGCTGCTCCAGATCGAATGCCGGATGAAGCTGGGACCTGCGGTGGGCGTGGAGAGCGATTCGACTGTCTTTGATGCGCCAACTCCGGCCGCATACGTCTGAATCGCCTTCAGCCGGACGGCGTTCCTTTCCTCCCGGATGGACTCGTTGTGGACGATGAACGACACTGCCAGGCTTGCGATCCTCTGCTTGCCGCGATTGTAGAGATACCCAACCTTGCTCAGGAAACCGAGCAGGTTCTTGACGTTAGATAGGACCCCGGCCCGGACGCCGATGGAGAGCCCATCCACCCCGGCGTAGTCATAGCCCTCGACCCTGGTGGGCTCGGTTGACTCAATTCCCAAGGACCCGAGAAGGGCGGTGAAATCAGCGACGAGTTCCTTTGCGTTCGCTTCGAGAGTGGCGAGCTTGTTAACGCTGAAGAGCAGCATCTGGAAATCGTATCCGTTCACGGTCGTTGGCGTCGAGAGCTCTGCCCCGAAATACGCGGCCAAGAAGAGTCTCTTCTGCCAGTCCTCTGAGGCGAACAACCACCTCGGGAGCCTGTATTCCACCGAAGCCTTCTTGCCGTACGGCGCCCCGAGGGCGACCATGAGGACTGCAAAGGCAGTGGAGGAGCTGTAGAGCGAATCTTCCTTGAAGTCGAACTCCGAAGTCCCATACTTCGTGTTCATCCTGTGATGCCTCTGTCTGCTGTAGGAGTGGGACTCGAACCCGATTTCTGCCAGGTCCAGCTTGATGTCAAGAAGGTCCTCTGCCTTTCCGAAGAAGGAGACGTACTGTCCCTTTTTGACCCTGGGGATGGAAGCGTCACCGAAGATGAACCCCAGTAGCTTCAGGAGCTGGCTCACCTTGGGGTCGTTCAGAAGAATCCTGTCGAGACCCCGCCTCCTGAGCTGGTTCATTACCAGGCCCCGCGCATTCCCTGCTCCGGTGATTCCCATCTTGTCCATAGCCTGATTCAGCGTCTCGGCAGAAACGAGTTCGATGCCTGCGGGGCTCGAACGAGGGTACCCGGTGAACCCGGAGGAGACCACTTGATCTTCCAACGAGAGGTCACCCGCGGGGACCATTCCTCTCCGAGTCTGAACTGGATGGTCAGCCGTGGCCAACAACGTCTTTCCTGCCTTCGTCCTAATCTTGACCAGGGCTCCTGATTCCCAACGAGATTCCTTCAGGATCGACTTCGTTCTTCGGAGACGACCCCCGCTCGGGTCGTAGGTGATGAAGCCCTGTGTCCTAGCGTCCAATTCTGAGATCTTCGTCCATGTGCCGTCGCCATCGTACACCTTGGAATCGGGGTGGAGGCAATTAATGTCGAAACCTATTCCTCCAGGCGATATGACCCCATTTTCAGGCTCAAATGCCGCAACACCCCCGATCGGGAACCCGTAGCCCCAATGGGCATCGGCCATGGCGTAGGCGTGGCGGACGATCCCCGGGAGACAGGCGACGTTGGTTAGCTGTTCGAAGACCCCGTCGTCCATTCCCTCGAGGAGCTTCCTGCTGGCGTAGACCCTGGCAGGAACGTTCATTCCGGGCTTGAACGTGGTCGGGATCTCCCATGACACCTCGGATATCTGCCTTGTCGATTCGGGGATGGGCATCAGAGGATCGATTCTCTCGGCAACGACCGAGTTCGTTCTATAAGCATTTGTCCGCGGTAAGCAGGGTCAGATGTCCAGGACGACCGTCGTGGTCCATGTCCCGCCATGCTTCTTCACTCCGAACATGTGCATGGTCACAGCCTTCACATCGTTTCGGAGCGCGTGCCTTTTCCTGTCTATCGGCTCACCGCGGAGGATCGCAGACAGCGACCGGTCGTCTCCGGCGACGACTACCCGGATATCCCGGAAGAGGAGGGAGTCTACGTCTTTCATTATGATGAGCTCCGTGAGGAAATCGTAGAGCAGACGGTCGAGCGAGTCTCCGGCAAGTGTGAGCGTCTTCTCCACCTTTCGGCGGACCCCTCTCCGGTCGACCATCACGTCGGTCATCGCCCTAGCGCAAGACTCGAACAGCCCCGCTTTCGTTTTCGATTCGGCCTCGAACGCGATGTCCGCTAGAGCCACGTCCGGGAGCAGCCTGTACGGCATCACTTCGGGGCATGCCTCCGAACGTTCTTAATCTATGCGGGCCGCGGAGCTCGCCTTGTCCGCGAGGTTCCTTGATTGCACTTTGGGCGACCCATATGCAAATCTGGCCATGGAGGAGGCCCTGTTCAGGCTTGCCGAGACGCCTGCGCTGAGAGTGTGGGAGAACCAGCGGTCCGTCGTGATAGGGAGGGGGCAGCTCGCGGAGGCAGAGACCGACCTGGATTACTGCAGGCGTTTCGGGGTCCCGGTGGTGAGGAGGTTCACCGCCGGCGGGACGGTTTACAACGGCCCCGGCAACACGAATTGGACGTTCGTCGTCCCGAGGGGGTCCTCTGGAGGCCTGCCGTTCGACCCGGACCCAAAGAGGGTCTTCTCCGCGTTTGCTGAAGTCCTGGTGAAGGCCCTGGGGGCGAACTCCTATAGGGCTTCTTTCGACCCGCCCAACCGAATAACCGACGGCGACGGGAACAAGATATCCGGGATGGCCGCATACGTCTCTAGATCGGCCCTGATATGCCACGGGACCCTCCTCTACAAGGCGGACCTGGCAGAGGTGGAGCGGCTTACGAAAGGGTCGGGGGAAGGCGTTCCCGGTCGCTACCCCAGGAGCAGGCACGCCGTAGTGGCGAACTGCGGGGTGGGAAGGGAAGAGTTCGTCGGGGCGCTGCGGGACGCATCGGGCGCGAAGGGAGAGGGGCTCCCCACGATCGAAGAGGAGAAGCTTGCAGAGGAGCTGTCGGAAAGGAAATACCGGAGGCCCGAATGGAACCTCGGGGACCCGTTCAGCCTAGACTACACCTAGCTCTTTGCCGGCCTTTTCGAACGCGCCTATGGCGAAGTCGAGGTCCTCTTTTTGCAGGGCGGCGTTCATGATCGTCCTGATCCTGGCCTTGCCCTGGGCTACCATCGGGTAGATGATGGGGAGGGCGAACACCCCGATTTCGAACAGCTTCGCGCTCAGCTGTTTGGCCTTGCCGCTCTCTCCGACCATGACCGGGGTGATCGGGGTCTCGCTCTTGCCTATGTCGAAGCCCAGGTCCTTCATGGCCTTCTTGAAGTATCTGGTGTTCTCCCAGAGCCTCTCCACGTGCTGAGGCTCCCGCTCTAAGACATCGACCGCCGCCAGACAGGCGGCCACGACGGCCGGCGGGTGCGAGCCGCTGAGGAGCCAGGTCCTCGACTTGTTGTATGCGAAATTCCTCAGGTCTTTGGAGCCTGAGACGTGCCCTCCGACAACCCCGAACGCCTTCGAGAATGTCCCCATCTCCACGTGGACCATGTCCCTCCCGAGCCCGAAGTGCGAGACTATCCCCCTCCCCCCGGGTCCGAGGACCCCCTCGCCGTGCGCGTCGTCCACGTAAACCATCGCACCGTGCTCCTTGGCCAGGGAGGCCACCTCATCCAGAGGCGCGATGTCCCCGTCCATTGAAAAGACGCCGTCTGTTATGATTAAGATGCGCCTGTGTTGCGTCGCTCCCCTCTCTGCTTCGTCGAGGACCTTCGCCAAATCTTCGGGATCGCCGTGCCTGTACACGCCCCTTTCTGCGTGGGAGAGTCTGACCCCGTCGATGATGCTCCCGTGGTTCAACTCGTCGCTTATGATCAGGTCTCCCTTCCCTGCCAGCTGAGGGATTAGGCCCGAATTGGCCGCGAACCCTGTCTGGTAGACCAGGGACGCCTCGGCCCCCTTGAACTTCGCCAACCGTGTCTCCAGCTCCACGTGGAGGTCCATGTTGCCGGCGATCGGCCTCACCGAACCCGACCCAGCGCCATGGGTTTCGACGGCCCTCATTGCGGCCTCCTTCAGCTTCGGGTGGTTGCTCAGGCCGAGGTAGTTGTTCGAGCAGAACATGAGCACCTTCTTCCCGTCGACCGTACACCAGGGAGTGCTGGGCCCTCCCAGGACCCTGAGCTTCCATTCGAGCTCCTGCCTCACGAGGTCGTCATATTCCTGCTTCAGAAACGAAGCGGCGTCGCGCATTGTCTCTGGGCGCCGTGTCTGACGAGGGCTCTAAACGCCTTTCTGTGCCGAGGCCAGCCTCGGGCCCAGCCTCGCCAGCATGTCCCCGGTCATCTTGGAAAGGTCGAACCGATGGGCCCACCCCCAGTCTCTTCGCGCCTCTGAATCGTCGATGGACATCGGCCAAGAGTCGGCGATCTTCTGGCGCTGGTCTGGGGAGTAGGTCACCTTGAAGGCGGGCATCTGCTTCCTGATCTCGGCTGCGACCTCCTCAGGAGAGAAGCTGATCGCCGCTAGGTTGTATCCTGAGTGCCTCTTCACCTTCGACGGCTCGGCCTCCATCAGCTTCAGGGTCGCCTCGACGGCGTCGGGCATGTACATCATCGGGAGGGTCGAGTTCTTCTCTAGGAAGCATGAATACGACCCCTTCTGGATAGCCGAATAGAATATCTCTACCGCGTAGTCGGTCGTCCCTCCCCCGGGGAGGGCCTCGCTGCTTATGAGGCCCGGGTACCTGATGCACCTGACGTCCATGCCGTACTTCAGGAAGTAATAGTTGCACAGGAGCTCCCCTGCGACCTTCGACACTCCGTACATGGTCGTGGGGTTCAGGGGGGCGTTCTGGGGTGCATTCTTCCTTGGGGCGTCGGGACCGAAGACCGCGATCGAACTCGGCCAGAAGACCCGCCTCAGTTTAGCCTGCCTGGCGACGTCGAGGACATTCTTGAGGCCCTGCATGTTCACTTCCCATGCTAGGTCTGGGCTCTTCTCGCCCGTCGCGGACAGGACGGCGGCCAGGTGGTAGACTGTGTCGATGCCGTACTGCCTCACCACTCTGCTCACCGCGGACGAATCCGATACGTTAAGCGTCTCGACGGGCCCTTCTCTCAGGAGAGGGGACCCCGCGGCTTTGTGGATCGCAGCCACTATCTGGTCGCGTCCGTATCGTGCGCGAAGGGCTGGGACGAGTTCGGCCCCGATCTGCCCAGCCGACCCTGTGACTAGAATCTTGGGGGTCATCGAGCCTGGCCCCGAATTCGGGGGAGTTAAAACGTTGGCAGCACGTCAGTTGAGGACCTTCATCGTTATCGTGGACACGACGCCCGGCTTCGACCTGAGGTTGTCCGCGATCACAGACTTCACGGTCTGGTCGTCCTTCCCCTCGACCACTACGAGGAGGTCGTAGAGACCGTACAGCTGGTACACGGAGAGGACCCCGGGGATGCTCTTGAGGGCGGAGATGCTGTGTTCCTCGGACCCGGGCGCCAGGTTTACGAGGACTATCGCCTTCTCCAATGCCATCCGTCAGTGCTGGGATGTCTGATTAAAGACTATCTGGAAGACGGTCTCGGATTGGGTACCCTTGATTGGCGAAGGAGGGCATTCCTGGCTCTGAACGGGTTGGTCGTCTGGCGCCAGTGAGAGGGTGGTTAGCAGCCGGGAAGCTATCTGACTGTCTTCAGCGCGTCCTGAATGCTGACCTGCCGCTCCGACCTGTCCTCCATGTTGCGAAGCGTCACCACGTCCTTTTCTTGTTCTCTCTTCCCGATTATGACCGCCCAGGAAGCTCCCGACCCAGCGGCTTCCTCGAGCTGTTTCCCGAGGCTTTTCCCTCTCTGGGAAACTTCCGACCTGACTCCCGTGTTCCTGACAGCAGAGAGGACCTTGAGTGCCTCCAGGTATGTCTCCTCGGACGCGAAGGCGACGTGCACCTTCACGGGGTCCTGGCTCCCCTGGCCGGCCATCGACATCGACTCTCTTTCGACCCCTCCCGCGGCCCCGGTTGCGGAAAGCTCTGGCCTCCCGAAGAGCTTGGGAAGCGCGTCGTACCTCCCTCCTCCGAAAAGGGACCCTAGGCGGGGACGACCCTCGTCGACCCCTTCGAAGACGATGCCGGTGTAGTAGTCGATACCTCTGACAATGCTCATGTTGTATTCCACTTCGCGGACCCCTCTTGCTCGCAGGGCGTCGCTGAGGGCGGCCAGCTCGCCGGTGGACTTCAGCTTCATCTCGGAAGCCTTCCCCAAGACCTTCTCAGGAGGACCGGCAAGGTCGCCGAGTTTCATCAGCGATTCGAACTCGCCCTTCTTGAACCCTTTCGCGAAGTATTCGTCGGCGAGTTCCTTCTTAGACTTCTTCCCGACCTTGTCGAGCGCTCGCATGAGCTCGGTCACCTTTCCGCGTTCCGACACCCCGATTTCGGTCCTGACGTAGTCCTCGACGACGCGCCTGTCACCCACCCTGACCTTGAACAGGCCTACCCCTGACCGCCTCAGGATGGCCGCGCTTGCGTCGATGACTTCTGCGTCCGAGTCGACCGACGGAGCGCCGAAGACCTCGAGGTCCCACTGGTGGGCCCACCTGTACCTTGCGTACTGCGGCTCGTCGTACCGCCACATCCCCCCGAACGAGGCGAGCTTTGCCGGGAGCTTCAGGTCCCTGCGGGAACAGACGTACCTCGTCATTCCGACGGTCAGGTCGAAACGGAGGCCGACCTCCCGTCCCCCCTTGTCCTTGAAGGAGTAGATCTCTTTGTCCACTTCCTCTCCGCTCTTCGCGCGGAGCGTCGAGAGGCGTTCGAGTGAGGCAGGCTCCATCATCCGGAAGTTGTACGACCTTGCGACCCCTTCGAAGGCCTCTCTGACCCTGGAGTGAAGCTCGTATTCGGCAGGCTCGATGTCCCTTATGCCTCGGGGGAGCGAAAGGTCCGAGTCACTCACCCTTCCTTCCGAGGAGGGAGAGCTGGGCCAGCATCGCCGTCAGCTGGAGCTCGGGCTGCGCGCCCTGGACCAGCCGGTAGTCGTATTCGGCGAGTATCGCGACAGCTTTCGCCATCCCGTCGATTTTCATCTCCCCGACGGCCTCGTTGGCGAAGCGCAGGAAGTCTCGTTCGGGAATCCCGTACACGCGGGTGAGCTCCAGCATCTTCACACGGGAAGCCTCGAAGTTGCCTTCGACCGCGAGCTTGATCACTCCCGCGACCCTCGACTTCACCGAAGCCCCGGTCACGGAGTTCACCGACTCTTCGGTCAGCTCTCCCGAGGCAGACGCCGCCTGAAGCAGGTTTATCGCCTGCCGTAGGTCGCCCTGGGTCGCCTCGAAGACCGCCCCGAAGGCCGCTTCATCGGATGACTTCAGCGCCTCTCTCTTCGCGATTGACCTCAGGTGGGCGACGACGGCCGCCTCGCCGAGCCTCTGGAAGCGGAGGATGGCGCACCTGCTTTGGAGCGGTTCGATGATGCCCGTTGAGTAGTTGCACAGGAGCATGAACCTCGTGAAGGTCGCCGTCTCTTCCATGATCCTGCGGAGCGCGGTTTGGGCGTCTTTTGTCATTTCATCGCACTCGTCAAGGATGACCATCCTGTACGGGACCCCCTCCCTCCTGTCTGCGAAGCGGGCGAACTTCTTGACCCTCTCCCTGACGATGTCTATCCCCCTTTCGTCGCTCGCGTTGAGAGACAGGGTGTAGTCCCTCCAGTATTCCCCCAGGATCTGCTTCGAGACGATCAACGCAGTCGTGGTCTTTCCCGACCCGGGCGGGCCAGCGAGCAGCAAGTGGGGGAGCTCGGCCTTTCTTTCGAGCATGAGCTTGAGCCTCTGCTTGATCGTCTCCTGGTCGACGAGTTCAGAGAGCTTCTCGGGCCTGTATTTCTCTACCCACATCAGTTGTTCGAGTGGCAAACCTACCTTGGCACCAAGTTTCTGTCACCGGGTCTTCCGGAGCCCTATGAAATCCGTTGCGTTCGAGTACAGACCGCAACGGAGGGGTGGCTGGAAGTGCCCGGTCAGGCCGCCTTCAGCCCGAGGTACATCCGTGCGAGCTCGCCGTGAGAGAGCAGCTCACTCGCTCCCCCCTCGAACACGCGCTTCCCTCCGACCAAGAGGTAGGCCCTGTCGCCTATCTCCAGAGCCCTCCTAGCGTTCTGCTCGACCAGCAGGACGGTGAGTCCGCGCTCTTTGGCAAGGGACCCCACCGTTTCCAGCACACGGGTAGCTATCTTAGGCGAGAGGTTTGCCGTCGGCTCGTCGAACATGATGACGCGGGGGTCGCGGACCATCGCCATTATCATCGCCACCATCTGGCGCTCCCCGCCGCTCAGGTTGGAGACCTTCGCCCGGAAGTAGGCATTGATCTGCGGGAACATCTTCATCGCGCTCTCGAGCCTTCCTTCGAACTTGTCCGCAGGCACGGTGTATGCTGCCATCCTGATGTTCTCGGATACGGAGAGCTGCGTGAAGACGCTCTCGTTCTGCGGAAGGTAAGCCAGACCTCTCTTGGCTATCTCGTGCGGAGGAACCCGGGAAATGTCCTGGTCCCCAAGAGTGATCTTCCCCTCGTACAGGCTCGTCAACCCTGCTATCGACTTCAGGAGAGTGCTCTTCCCTGAGCCGTTCGGCCCGACGACGACTGTGACCTCTCCCTCCTTGGCCTCCAGCGAGAAGTTCGACAGAATCTGAAGCTTCCCATATCCTGCGGAGATGTTGTCGACCTTCAGCAACCTATCCACCCAGGTAGGCGTCGATGACCTTTGGGTCCTTCATCACGACCTTCGGGTCTCCGCCTGAAATCATCCTTCCGTACGCCATCGCCTGCACGTAATCGACGTAGTCGAGGGCGATGTCGAGCCGGTGCTCGACGATCAGGAACGTCACGCCCAGTTCGTCCCTCAGCCTCACAAGCTTCGTGAATATCTCGTGCGCGAGGGTCGGATTTACCCCCGAGACCGGCTCGTCGAGGAGCAATATCCTCGCGTCGCTCATGAGGGCCCTCCCGATTTCGACCAGTTTCATCTGGCCGCCGCTCAGCTTTGAAGCCTCGCTGTTCCAGGCGCCCGCGAGCCCCAGAAGCTCGAGGATTCTCAGTGCCTTCTCGGTAGCCTGGGTCTCCGCGCCCTCCCACGCGCTCTTGAAGACCGACCTTACGAAGGATTCACCCGGATGATTCTTCTCTGCCGCCACGAGGTTCTCAAGAACGGTGAGCTTCCAGAAGAGTGCTGGAATCTG
This sequence comes from Nitrososphaerota archaeon, assembly GCA_016200045.1. GTDB lineage: Archaea > Thermoproteota > Nitrososphaeria > Nitrososphaerales > Gagatemarchaeaceae > UBA183. The sequence goes on from JACQFN010000018.1 coordinate 179,314, forward strand.
AAATGTCCTGGCTATTCCTTTCCTGTAGACCCGGTGGGGGGGGAGGCCCGTTATGTCCTCCCCTTGGTAGAGAATCTTCCCCTTGTCTGCCTTATAGAAGCCGCTGACCACGTTTATCAGGGTAGTCTTGCCGGAACCGTTAGGTCCGATCAGGATCGTTAACTTCCTCTCTTCGACGGAGAGGGAAACTCGGTCGAGGGCCACCAAACTTCCGAAGGTCTTGGTTACGTCTTGAACCTCGAGTAGGACACCCATCGAGCGTCACAAAAAGATTGGAGGACTCTATTACTGTGGATACCCAGGATTCCAGGTTACGATATCTGCGACGTTGTCCCAAGTGCCAGCCAGTTCCCAAGTTGGGGTACCGCCCTCGTTCAATACCGTCCAGATGACGTAGGGCGCCGGCGCTCTGTCTCCGGCCGAGTTCAGCTCGGTCCAGCCAGTGACACCGAAGTAGTTGCTGGCGATAGAAGGTAGGACGCTTTGAACGCATTGACCGTCGCTTGCGTTGCACGCTAGAATAGCGAGCGCGCCCACCCAGACGCTGTCGTATGCCTCAAGCGTATACGAGTCACACGCAGTGCTTGGCTGGTGGATTTGGTCTACGAACCTCGAACAGAAGTCCTGCAGCTTGGGAGTGTTCGGAGAACCGCCCCACAGAGTCGCAAGGATTCTCACCTGCGCCATCAACGGTCCGACCGTGTCGTTGGCCGTGAGGACAGGGTCGTTCGCCGGGCCGTCTGTGCTGTACCAAGGTTGGGTTGTGTTCAGCAGTGGTTGGAATCCAGGCTGCGCATTGGCTTGGACGAGCATGTTCCCTATCTCCTCGAACGCTATGACATCGAATGCCACCTGGTCCGGAGGAAAGGTTGCCGTCGCTGCTGCCCATGCGTCATTCATGGCAGTGAGGGTGGATGTGAAGTCGGTCGCATCCTGTGGATAGCTGATCAGTGTTGAGTTGCCGCCCAGTGCCGCGAAATCGGCAGCGGTTCCGTTGGCCAGAGCGCTCCCGTAAGAGTCCTGCCTGTAGACGATTATCAGGTCTCTAACCCCTTGCGTGTAGGGCATCCGGGCGTCGGCCTGGGCTTGGATTGTGTCGTTGGTCGGTAGCCTGTACAGGTAGTCGTTGGGTATTCCGAGCGTCGGAGCTGTGGAAGAGGGGCTAATCATCACGATGTGATGAGAATTGGCCTCGTCCAGCAGGCCACCGGCGGTGCCGCTGTTGAGCGGTCCTACAACGACTGAAACCCCCTGGCCTTCCCACGTCTTCATGAGGTTAAGCGCGGTGGGGGTGTCTAGGTGGTAATCTCCTATTACGGCTTGGAACTGCAGGTCTCCCCTTCCGATGGAGGAGAGGTAGGCGTTGATGTCCTGGACAGCCATGATAGTCGAGGTGTTGACCCTCAAGCCTTCGCCTGAGAGGCCGTCGCTGAGGTCAGTCAAGACGCCGATGGGGACTGTGCCGGAGAGTTGCCCATTGATAGTGGTAGTCGCGGTACCGCCACCGCCTCCGGAGACGGTGACCGTCTTAGTGGAAGTGGAGCCTCCCGAGACCGTAGTTGTTGAAACTGTGCTTGATGGAGGGACGGCGACGTAGGTTACGGCAGCGCCGATCAAGAGTCCAATGATCAGCAGGCCTACGGCACCTGATGTTGAAATACCAGTTCTGTGCATATCTTCATCTTCGGCTTCTCGCACAAGGTTATTTAACACTTAGCGGATTGCCGATGATTGAGAACGTCTCATTTTGGTCGATGCGTTGGTCTCGACGACGGTCGTTTACGGGTCGCTGTTCGGGCTGATGTGTGTCGGCCTGACAATGACTTACTTGACGACAAAGGTGCCCAACTTTGCTCACGCCTCCTTCGTCGTAGTCGGGCTCTACGCCAGCTACTCCGCCTTCTGGCTGCTGAAGATAACGCCCTACCTGACGCTTCCGGTATCCTTCCTGGCCGGCGGCATCTCCGCCGTGCTGCTGTACGTCCTGTTGCTCAGGCCACTCAGAAACAGGGGGGCGACGATTGTCCATCTGATGATCGCGAGCTTCGCTGCCGACATCATCATCACTGCCCTCATCCAGATTTTTGCGGATTTTCTGAATTCGAACTTCGGCTCGAAGCTGTTCGCCAAGGGGTTCAATCCGTACCAGATCTTTACCATCCCCGACTTCCAGATAGCAGGAATTCACGGGCTGACGTTCACGGCCCCGGTAGCGTTGGTGTCGATCACTCTGTCGTTATACTTCCTGCTGACGAGGACAAGGCTCGGGGTGGCGATGCGCGCAGCCATTGAAAATCCGGACCTTGCGAAGGTAGTCGGGATAGACATAGAACGCGTGTACCTCCTGTCGTGGTTCTTGGCCGGCTCCCTCGCAGGGATTTCGGGGACCTTCTGGGTTCTCTACTACGGGGCGAACCCCAACCTGTCCACAGCCCTCATCGTCACGATCTTCTCGGGCAGCGTCCTTGGCGGCCTGGGGAGCATATACGGGGCGGTCGTGGGCGGACTGATAGTGGGCGGCGCCGAAAACGCCGGGACCACGCTCCTGCAGGGCTTCCTAACCTCGCACTTCGGCAGCAGCATCGGACAAAACGTCTCCTACTTCCAGAAGGGCATCCCGTTCGGAATAATGATCCTCGTGTTGCTCTTCATGCCCCATGGAATCGTGTCGGTCGACTGGAGGAGGAAGTTTCGGAGGATTGTCTCGCCATCCAGGGGGTCAGAGGCAAGCGGAGAGGTCCGAGCATGACCACGTTCATCGAATCAATACTCCTCCTGTTGGCAATCAATGTGTCAATCTACGTGACCTTGACCCTCACTCTGAACTTGGAATTCGGATACGCAGGCCTGCCCAACTTCGGGAAGGTGCTATTTGTCGCCGTCGGCGGGGCCCTGGGCGGGGCGGCCAGCTACTTCTTTTCGATCAGGCTGTTCAACATTCCTACCCACGGCGACCCGATTGCCTTCAACGCTGCGATTCACTCTGCGACCCAGAAGATAATCGGGACCAGCATCCCACTGTCCATGGAAATATTGGTCTTTGCGCTACTCGTCGCCAGCGTCCTAGGAGGCACATTCGGGTTTCTCGTTTCTTACCCCGCGATAAAGCTGAGGGAAGACTATCTGGGGATGTTCCTCCTTGTCTCGGGAGAGTTCTTCATCGTGTTCATGAGATTCCTGTATCCGATAATGGGGTACCCCGGGCAGGGGATCCTTCTACCCAACGTCTTCCAGTGGGGAGACATCCTGTACGGACTGAGGGACGAGTTGGTCGTCGCGGCCTTCGGGACGCTTGCGGTGATTACATACCTGTACCACGAAAGGATAGCGAGGTCACCGTTGGGGCGGACGCTGAGGGCGATGCGCGACAATGAGGCCGCCGCTGCGGCGGTGGGCAAGGATATCGTCGGTCTGAGGAGGAGGGTGCTGATAATCGGGTCTGCGATAAGCGCAATGGTCGGATGCCTCTACGCGCTCTATCTGGCCCACATCGACTCGGACCTGTTCACCAGGACGGAGTTCACCTTCTGGCCCTGGGTGATGGTCATCCTGGGGGGAGCCGGCAACAACGTGGGAGCGTCCGTCGGAACGGTCATCTTCGTCCTGATCCTGGTCTCAACCACTGAGGCGGGGGCGCTGATCCAAGGGGGAGGAACCCTGCAGTATTCGTTTCCGATAAGCTACGAAGGCTCTGTGCTGCTGATTGTGGGAGCGCTTGGAGCCTACTGGGCCCTTCACAGGCGGAAGAGGCTCGCAATCGGGGCCCTCGCGGTCGGGGGGGCGATCCTGGCGGCCGGGGTGTTCAGTCCTTCCTTGCCCGCCACCGTCGGGACGCTTCCCGTGAGCATCCTGAGGGTCCAGCCGATAATATTCGGCCTCATATTGGTATGTGTTCTGCTGTTCAGGGCACAGGGACTCCTGCCCGAGAAGTCGTCCGCGACCATTGGGAAGTCCAAGATCAGGAGGCTGATTGGGCCCGTCATCACTCAAGGGGGACCTCCGGGCCATCGGGACTCGAGCGAAAGTAAGGTAGACAAATCATAGACTCCGGGTTGTGAGGGCTGGGCACGGCCGATGGGCGAGGAAGACGGGGATCCAGGCCGCGCTTTCGCCGGGGACCAGTCCGGCCCCTGAATTCTGTTCAACGTTTATTATTCAGATGTGAGTCGCGAGCGTCCCTTTGGCCGAAGCCCGCCTCGACGTCAGGGAAATAATCGAGAGCCGCGAGCGCGACTTCCTCTTCTCGAAAGTAAGGGTCAGGATGCGGACCGACGTTGAGAACATCGACGCTGGGGACTACAGCATAGGCGAGGCCCACGAAGGCGAGTCTCTGGAAGTGCCGAGATGGATGGCAGAAGAGCTGGTCGCCTTGAACCTTGCGGATTCCCCCGACAAGCCGTTGGACCTTGAGGTGTCCTGGGCGCTGAGCAGGGAGAAGATGATGGGGCCCCTGCAGCTCTCTGTGCTTCCCCCGGACTTCTATGTCAGGATGAGGAGGACGGTGGCGAGGCTCTCGGAGGGGGTGAAGGCCGGGACCGCGAAGAAGGAGGAATTCATGAAGTTCAAGAGCGCCTGCTACGACCTCGTCGGGATGAGGGTCGGCAAGGTGCTGTCTCTGTCCAGCGCCTCGACGAGCGCCAGAGACCTGGGGGACAACATTGCTCCGGAGGAGAAGTCGTTCTTCACGGTGGCCCAGGCTCTGTCGAAGGAGTGGAGGGCGGCCCTTTTGGGGGAGCCGAAGTAGATGGCCACGCTAGCGGCGGGGAAGCTCTCGGAGATGTTCGAGGACTTCCTGAAATCGGTCACTGATAGGTCCGGGGAGTCACTCTACAGAGGAAGGATATCTCGGCTCATTTCGTTTGAGGGAAAGTCCCTCGTCGTCGATTTCGGGGACCTGCTCAGGTACAACGGGGACCTCGCGAACAGGGTCCTCGTCGACCCGGATTCGTCACTGACCGCGTTCAGGACCGCGGCCTTCGAAACCATGAGGAGCGAGAACGCCCTCTACGCGGACAGGGTGAAGAGGGAGCTCATCGTAAGGATCAGGGGGATACCAGACCAGGTCCCGCTCAGGAAGGTCGACACGTCTTACCTCGACCGGCTTCTCGCGGTCGCCGGCATGGTCGTCAGGACGTCAGAGCTCAGACCCCTGATGACCGAGGCCGCCTGGGTCTGCCAGAGCGGCCATCTGACATATCAGACGCAGGACGAGATGGCGCTGAAGAGGCCCCCCAGGTGCGAGCTCTGCGGAGAGCTCAGGAACTTCGAACTGGACAGGAAGAAGAGCAGGTACATCGACTTCCAGGTGCTCAGGGTGCAGGAGCTCCCGGAGGAGCTCCCCCCGGGTCAGCTTCCGCAGTTCTTCGACGTCAACGTGGAAGGGGACATCGTCAACACGGCCAGGCCGGGGGACAGGGTCGTCCTCACGGGGGTCGTCAGGGCAGTCCAGGACTTCTCGCTCGGCCAGATCAAGACTCGGCTCTTCAGGTCGCAGATCGACTGCAGCCACATCGAGGTGAAGGGGAAGGAGCCGGAGGTCATCCAGATCACGAAGGAGGACGAGGCCCTGATCAAAGACATAGCGAAGTCCCCCGACGCATATGAGAACCTGATCCGCTCCATAGCGCCCGTCATCCTGGGGCACCAGCCCGAGAAGGAGGCGATCCTGCTTCTGCTCGCGGGAGGCTCGGCTACTCTCCTTCCCGACTCTACGAAGCTCAGGGGGGACCTGAATATTTTGCTCGTGGGCGATCCTGGATGTCTAGTCGCTGATGAAAGGGTCATCCTCGGGAACGGGGCGATAGCGAAAATAGGCAGGATGGGCTCCGAACATCTTCAAAGAATAAATCAGCAGGTCCTGACAGGTGAAGGAGGAGGCAAGCGGGCGATTGCCTCGACCTTCCATCTCTACAGGAATCAACCCGTCATGGAGGTCGTCACCGAGAGCGGGAAAAGCATCAAGGGGACGCATAACCATCCTCTGCTCACCCTCAGAAACGTCAACGGGAGGGTTTCGAGAGTGTGGACGACTCTCGACAGGCTCAAGGTCGGTGACAGGATTGCCTCGACCACTTTCATCCCGTGCACGATAACTCAACAAGTAAGCACAGGCTTCGAAATGATTCCGCATGGCTACGGGCCCCGATTCAAGGGCAGGCTCCCGATGACGCTAGACGTGAACCTGGCCGAACTACTGGGCTACGTCCTGGGGGACGGTTTCGTTGACGATTACAGCGTGGTGATGTCGATAGCCGAACCCGAGATTGACATCCTGCCGAAGCTCAGCAATATCGCCAAGACACTCTTCGGTATCGAGCCGAGAACGACACGGAGATTGAGACCTGACCGGAATGTACCAATGACCGACCTCTACGTTAACAGCAAATGCGTCGCCTGGAACCTGCGGTTCATGAAAGAGAGACGGGTCCCCGACATCATTCTTCGGTCAGGCAATGAAGTTGTATCAGCTTTCCTCCGCTGGTTGTTCGAAGCAGATGGGACGGTGTTCTCCAAGGGGAGAGGCAGAAGGGCGGTGGGTTTGAAGGCGAAGGATGTCGAACTGCTGAGGGATGTACAGGTTCTTCTTCTCAGGTTCGGGATTCATTCCAGGATTGTGGAGAACGCTCTACTCATACGCCGAGGGGCGGAAATCCGGAAGTACGCGAAGAGCATTGGATTCGCGTCGAAGAAGAAGAAAGCGAAACTGGAGGCCCTTGCAAGTCAGGCTAAGGATTTCCAGAGGTTCCGAGGTCAGAGAAGCGAGAAGGTGGTTCAGATCAACCACTGCCCGCCGGAGGATGTCTTCGACATCGAGGTACCGAGGGGCCACAGATTCATCGCCAACGGGCTGGTATCCCACAACACAGGAAAATCCGAGATGCTGAAGTTCACGTCGCAAGTCGCACCGAGGGGCCTCTACGCCTCCGGCAGGGGGACGACGGCCGCGGGGCTCTCGGCAGCGGTCATCCGGGAAAAGAACGTCCTGATGCTCGAGGCCGGGGTCGTGGTTCTGGCCGACCTTGGGATAGCGGCGATCGACGAGTTCGAGAAGATGAAGCCGGAGGACAGGACTGCACTTCATGAGATGATGGAACAGCAGACCGTTACAATAGCCAAGGGAGGAATCTATGCGACCCTGAACGCCAGGACGGCGATCCTCGCCGCGTGCAACCCAGTCCTCGGGAGGTACAACCCGTTCCAGAACCTAACAGAGAACATCGAAAACATCCCGATTCCCCTCCTGACCCGGTTCGACCTGATCTTCGTGGTGAAGGACCAGCCTGCCCCGGCGGAAGACGACAGGCTGGCGAGCCACATACTTTCGGTCCACTCGAAGAAGGGGTACGCCGCGCCTCCCCCGATCGAGTTCAGCCTCCTGAAGAAGTACATCTCGTACGTCAAGCGGATCACCCCCAGCCTCACGAAGGAGGCCGCTGAGAGGCTGAAGGAGTACTACCTGGAGCTCAGGAAGGCGGGAGGGGACGAGGGACAGATCCCGGCGACCCCGAGAACCCTGGAGTCCCTCATCAGGATAGCGACCGCGAGGGCGAGGGTTCTTCAGAAGACAGAAGTCTCGGAGGAGGACGCGCTCGCTGCGGTGGCGCTGATGAACAGGATGGTCGAGGACGTCCTGACGGACGCGACCACCAGGAAGACCGACTTCGGTATCCAGCTCGGGAAGCCTGTCGGGGAGACGAAGAACCTCAGGGCTGCGATGGAGGTCTTCAGGACGATCGAAGGAGCGGAGAAGAAGCCTGTCGAAAGGAAGGCATTCAAGGAGGAGCTGATGAAGGCAAAGTTCACCGACGAGGACGCGGAGAAGATGATACGCACGATGTTCAGGGAAGGCATAGTTTACGAATCCAAACCTGGCTTCATAAGAAGACTGGGCGGCTAGCGGGGACGTCCAATGAGGATAGACGAGCTGGAGATTCCCGCCGAGCTGGCGTCATACTTCGCGCGAAAGGGGATCGCCGAGCTCTACCCGCCGCAGGCGGAGGCAGTCAGGGCTGGCCTCCTCGAAGGGAAGAGCCTGGTGATCAGCAGCCCGACCGCATCCGGTAAGACCCTTACAGCGGTCTTGGCGGCGTTCGTGACCGCGCGGAAGGGGCGGAAGGTGGTATACCTCGCCCCGCTCCGGGCGCTGGCCTCGGAGAAATACCAGGAGTTCTCCGAACTCTCCGAGTTCGGGATAAGGACGGTCATCTCTACCGGGGACTATGACTCCAGCGGGGAGTCGCTCGGGCGGGCGGACATAGTGGTGCTGACGAACGAGAGGTTCGACTCGATAATGAGGCAGAGGGCGAGCTGGATCCGCTCGGTCGGCCTCTTCATAGCGGACGAGGTGCACCTCGCCGGAAATGACTCCAGGGGGCCGACTCTGGAAATGATTCTGACCAAGATCCGGCACCTCGGGCTGGACGTGCAGCTGCTTGCCCTTTCTGCCACAATAAGCAATGCTGGGACCGTCTCCGAGTGGCTGGGCGCGTCCTCGGTCGAGCTGGACTGGCGCCCTGTCCCGCTCAGACAGTCGGTCTACGACTACGGCCGGATAATCTTCGCCGACGGGCAGGAGAAACAGGTGGTCAGGTCGAGCTACGGGCCCCCCATCGACGCGGCCATAGACACCCTCCGGGACGGGGGGCAGGCCCTGGTCTTCGCTGGGACCAGGAGGAGGGCGGTCAGCCTCGGGACCAAGGCGGCGGAGCTGACCCAGCGGTTCCTGAGCGAGGCCGAGAAGAGGGCCGCATCGGAGGCCTCAAGGAGGATTCTTACGTCTGGGGAGGAGACGAGCCTGAGCCGGCTGCTCGCCGAGGTTGTCGCGAAGGGGTCCGCCTTCCACCACGCCGGGCTCGATACGGAGCACAGGAGGATCGTAGAGGAGTACTACAGGGCGAGGGCGATCAAGGTGCTCGCGGCGACCCCGACCCTGAGTTCCGGCGTCAATCTCCCCGCCAGGCGGGTGGTGATCGCTGATATGATGCGGTACGACGCCTCTTCAGGGGGAAACGCGGAGATACCGATACTGGAGTACAGGCAGATGGCAGGCAGGGCAGGGAGGCCGCAGTACGACGAGTTCGGGGAGACGGTCATCATTCCCCCGCCGTCCCAGCAGCCCGCTGACATCCTCGAATATTATGCTAACCAGCCCCCGGAGCCGATTCAGTCAAGACTGTCCGACGAGGCGTCGATGAGGATGCACGTCCTCGCGGCGATCGCCACCGGGACCGGGACGTCGAAGGAGGACCTCGACGCTCTCTTCGGGAAGACGCTCTTCGCGATCCAGGCCGGGCCGGAGAAGGTGGCGAAGCACACGGAGAAGGGGCTGGGGTACCTGCTCGGGGAGCGGCTCGTGGAGTCGAGCGGCAGCCTCTTTTACGCGACCGAATTCGGCAAGAGGGTGTCGGTCCTCTACATCGACCCGGTCACCGGCGTGCTGTTCAGGGATTCGACGAGGAGGGCGGAGCCGGGAAGAAACTACACCGCTGGCATCCTTCATTTGATCTCGAGGTCTCCCGACTTTGAGCCGAAGTTCCCCCTTAGGAGTAAGGACTACGACCAGGCCATGGCTTTCATGGAGGAGCATTCGGATGAGTTACTTGCAAAGGTGAGCAAGTCCTCGTTCGCGGAGTACGACGACGTCCTCCAAGAAACAAGGACCGTGATGGCCCTCTCGGGCTGGATAGACGAATGGAGGGAAGAGCAGCTCCTGACGAGGCTCGGGGTCGAGCCCGGGGACATGCACAGGGCAGTCGACAACGCCGACTGGCTCCTCCACAGCCTGTCGGAGCTCGCCAAGCTGTTCAGGCGGCCGGAAATCGTGAGGCAGGCGGAGCTGCTCAGGAGGAGGGTCGAGGCTGGGGTCAGCGAGGAGCTCGTGGAGCTCACAGGCCTCCAGGGGGTGGGGAGGGTGAGGGCGCGAGCTCTGTACACGGCCGGCTTCAGGACGATCGAGGACATCAAGGAAGCCCCTGCGGACAAGATCGCGCTCGTGGAGAAGGTAGGGAACGTTGTGGCGAGGAAGATCAAGGAACAGGTCGCGAAACTGTGACCCCCTATCCAGGCTCGTTCGAAGACGCCGCGAAAGACCTCGCAACTGCGGTCAGCGAGTCCGTCGGCAGATGTGTCGCCGGTCAGAAACGGGTGGCGGTCTCTTTCTCCGGGGGGCTGGACAGCTCGATAGTAGCTGCCTGCGCGAAGCGCAGGGCGGAGGTATTCCTTTGCAGCGCGTTCGCCGAAGGCTCCCACGACGAGTGGAGTTCCCTCCTCGCGTCCGAGGCGCTCGGACTCCCCCTCCGGTCGCGGACGGTGACGAGAGGTGAAGCCGCCCGAGAAATCGAGGAGATGGACCTCCCTTACGAGCCTTCCCCGATGGACAGGAGCCTCTGGTGCATCTATTCGATCTCAGGTCAGGAAGCCCGCGAGGGAGGGGCGAAGGTCATCTTGCTGGGGCAGATGGCCGACGAACTGTTCGGTGGGTACGCGAAGTACAAGAGAGCCCTTGAGGAATCAGGGGAGACGTACGCAACCCAGATGATGTCATCCGACGCCGAGGAGTACATAGAACGGGGGATGCTGCGGGATACGAGTGCATGTTCTAGGTGGGTCGAGCCGAAGTTCCCCTACACGGACGGGTCGGTCGCCGGACTCGGGGAGTCATTTCCGGTTTCTTACAAGATCAGGTACGGCGTCAGGAAGGCGGTTCTCAGGGAGGCGGCCATGATTCTGGGAGTCCCGGACGGCCTCGCCTCGCAGGCCAAGAAGGCTGCACAGTACAGCTCCGGCGTCGAGAAGCTCCTCAGGTAGCCCACCCTTTTTATGGGGCCTCCAGGACCGGCGTTTCATGATTCCTTCACCCCAACCGAAGGGCAAGCTTGTCGGATTCAAGCCGCTCCAGGAGAGGTTCAGCTACTACGCGCTGGACGACGGGACCGTCCTAGGCATCAAGCCTGCTGTCGTAAAGATCTACAGGCTACAGAACCCGGACAACAGCCTCGCGTTCTCCCCGGACGGGACCCCTGCGTACTTCTATCAGACGCAGAACATAACGCAGGTCCTGACCCCCGACGAGTACAGGTCGTTCAAAGGCGACGGCATTACTGAATGAGAAGGTCGTACGTGGCGGCTGAAGACTCAGCCGTCCTGAGGAACGCGATCTCTGCCTACTCGGGAGAGTCATGTCTGGAAATCGGGGCGGGGAACGGAGGAAATCTCATCGAGGCGTCGGCGAGCTTCCTGCGGACCGCGGGGACAGACCTCGTCAGGCCAGACCTGACAGACTGGCAGGGTCAGGGAGTCGACTTCGTCCTGACCGACCTCGCCGCATGCTTTCGGGACGGCACGTTCGACCTCGTTTTCTTCAACCCTCCATACCTCGAGACAGAGAACGTGGAGGACATTGCGACCGACGGAGGAAAGAGCCCGGGGGCCACTCTCAGTTTTCTTCGCGAGGCGCTCAGGGCTGTGAAGCCGGATGGGAGGGTGCTGATGCTTGTAGGAGGGACGTCCCTCGGAAAAGAACTGGCAGAGGCCTGCAGGGAGTTCGGGTTTGCGGCGAAGCCGGCGGGTTCGAAGCACATGTTCTACGAAGAGCTGACGCTCTACGAGGTCTCGAACGATGCCTGGTCATCAAGGTCTTCGTCCCGTAACACGTTACAGTAGCCGGAAACGAACCTGCTGACCTCACCGGTGGTCGGGTCGTAGCTGTGCCGCTCCGCGTTTCCGATGTCGTTCCCGTAGACGTGGATGCTGCGTGAAGGCGAGGGAGAGACGTTGTCTATCCTGTGTATCCCCGCCGACCCGAGCGTGGTGATATGGCCCTGTTTGTTCACGCGCTCGCTCACCATCTGAAGCCTCGCCGTCCTGGGGTCAGAGCCGTCGTCCAGGCGCCTGAAGATTGATTCCCGTTCATCACCTTCGTAGAGCCCGACCATCGCCCAAGTCAGATGGTCGTGGATGGGGGTAGTCTGCCTTGGGAGCCAGACGGCCCCGTTGATCGAGAATGACCTGTCGGGGGGGCGGTACAGGAGGTTCATCGCAAACCTGTCGGTCCTGGGTCTGAACGCCTCTTCCGTGATTGCTCCCTTCGTGCTCAGTAGCTGCGCCATGAGCGGCCTTGCCTTGCGGATCACCTCGGCGTCGCCCTCGGACGTTCTTACAGCCTCTTCAATCTCGGAGATGAACCATCTGAGGTTCGTCTGCAACGGGAGCTCAGGACCGAACCACTTCTAGATAAGTTGGCGTAGAGCCTCCAGGATTCGGGTGAGATTCTGACTGGCCCTTGGTCGTCAGTGCTTCTCTAGGAGCGGGATTCGTTCCTTGGTAGCACGCATCCCCCTTGAGGAATCGTCATGTTATTGGATTCAACCAAGCTGTTGAAAGAGCAGAAACCGACATTCCCGAAATTGGAATAGGGGACCCCTAGGTACGAGCATGCAAGCGGCCCGCTCGTCTTGGTCTTGTTGTTTGGCGTCATCGAGTAGCCGAAGGTTCTCCAATCGGACTCCGTGGTGATGTTCGCGATCACCTTGTGGTCGAAGTACACTGCGATTGAAACGTTGGATGCCACTCTTGACAAGTTGAACAGGTTTTGAAAGTGGAATCTGCAAGGCACGGACGGACAAATCCCAACCTCCCCGCACACTCCTTACGGTCGTAAGGATTTCGTACCAGCCCCAGACTTTGCTCCCGCATTCCTTTATTGAGGTTGCCGGCTGACCGCCATGGGTTTTGGAGGGTGGTTGCTCATGAAGAGGAGGACACCCATCCTGAAATACCCTATGCCAGAGAAGCAGAACTTAGGCTAGCAAAGATGTGGGAAGGGGACCCGGTAGAGTCGGGACTCGAGGTTTCGATTCCCGGCTCGGATTTGGGCGAACGGGGTCGGGGAGAAACCGCGGCCCCCCTCCGCGACCAGCTCCTCTAGGCCTTGCCTCTCTTTGTGTAGAAGTACGCAGAGGCTATTCCTGAAGCCACGAACAACACGGCCAGGACTGTTGCGGTGTAGTACAGGTTGGGCGATGCAGGACCCTCGACAGTCTGGATCAAGGTGGCCGTCGAAGTTGTCAACGAGGTAGACGTAATCGAGGAGGTCTCCGTGAATGTTGTCGGGACCGTCAGGGTGAAGGTCCTCGAAAGGGTTTCCGCGGATGTCGTCGTGACGGCACCCGTCGATGTTATCGTGACGGCACCCGTGGATGTTATCGTGATGGCGCTTGTGGATGTCTCGGTGGTAGTGACGGTTACGGAAGTCGATGCGGTCGACGTTGAGACGACAGTGGTCTGGCCCTGAATGGAACCAGCAAACGCGAGCACGCGGTTCTGGTAAGAATCAACCACCCACAGGTTGCCCGGATCGTCGAATGCAATGCCCGCGGGGTAGTGAAGGCCTCCCGGGCCTGCGGCGGCTCCAGATGAGGTGAAGTCCGATTGTCCTATGACCAGCGAAGCCGACTGCCCTGTGGTGAAGCCACCTCCCTTCAGGTACTCGAGGACCCGGTCATTCCCACCGTCAGCGACCCATAGGTTCCCTGATGAATCGAACGCTAGAGCTAAAGGAAAGCTCAGCCCGGTGGCGGTCGTTGCGGACGAGCCCGATCCCAGTCCGGACTGACCGATAACGAGGGACGCTGACTGCCCTGTGGTGAAGCCACCTCCCTTCAGGTACTCGAGGACCCGGCTGCTATAGGAGTCAACGACCCATAGGTTCCCTGATGAATCGAATGCGGCCGCCTGAGGAGAATGGAGTCCGGCAGCAGTGGTTGCAGACCCGGTCGATGAGAAGCCGGTCTGGCCGATTACAATCGTGGCACCCTCACCATTTGAAAACGACGAGACAGGAAAGGGGCGCAGAAGCATGAAAAAGAGCAATATTACAAGAATTGCGACAGCCACGGTTTCGATTGGGCTTCGTCGG
>JACQFN010000001.1 GCA_016200045.1 Nitrososphaerota archaeon
AAGGTAGCGAAGAAGTAATTTCCAACAGAAGTCTACTTCTCTTACCGAGAGCGCCTTGATGGCTCGGCTGACATTGGTGGGTGAACGACGACGAAGCCTTGGATGGTGTTTGATATCGAAGAATTCCCCTGGATAGGGTCGATCCTGTTGGGGCGCGTTCCTAGTTTCACCCCGCAATTTGGAGGCTGAGCCTGAACGTCACCCATCCCAGTGTGGAGAACAAGCAAGATAGAGAGTAATAAGGTAGGGCCCATTCCGGGTGAGAAGAGCATGCCGCACACAATCCAAGTCTTCTCGGGGGGATGCGAGCTCTGCAAGGCAGCTGCCGAGATTGTAGAGGCAGGCAAGTGCAAGGACTGCAAGATGGAGGTTTTGAGTGTAGAAGACGGAAAGACCAAGTCCCTCATGAAGCGGTACTCAATCGGCGCCGTTCCCTCGATAGTCATCGACGGCAAGATCAAAGTCGTTGGCATCCCTACGTTTCCGTGGTTCTGCGGAGACGAATTCTACAGGATGCTAGGAAATCGCTACTCGCTAAGACAGAAATCTGGATGAATTGTAACATAATCAACTAGATGAGCCTAATTTGGGCTCGAAATGCTTGGAAGAGCTCATTTCTTGGCGGGCCCGACGGATAGAGGTCGTAGGTTCAAACCTAGAGATGCCCTGCACCGGAACCTCCCGATTGAGGTCTACGAGGAAACGACCCGTCGATTCAATGCCCTGGCGGTGTCTTTCACCTCTCGGGTTCAAATCCCCACCGACTTTTTCAAAATCTGGTCTGCCTCATGTGAAAGGGATTCGAACCCGGGTCGCCGACTCGAAAGGCCAGCATACTTTCGGCACCTTCTATTGAAGTGTGACCGGGTTATACGCTATGACGCTCTATACTACCGGGGCCAGTTGGGGCTTTGGAGAACGCCAATTAGAGCTTTCTCAGGCCCGACGGTCTCAGAAAACACCACTCGCCAAGGCTCTCGAACAGGGACCGTTCTTCTTCCGCGTTGGGCGGATTGCACCCGGTCAGTCTCAAGATTCCCGACTTTGGGACGTACGAGTTCCGTTCCCCTCTCTTTCCGACCACTTCGAGCGTAGAGGCCGCTTCATCGCAACCCAGGTCAGAAAGGTAGTACGTCCGCCCGGCGAACCTCTGTTGCTTGCTGCCTGCGTTCGGGAAGTCGGTGAGCAGGCGACAGGTGCCTGACGACCTTAGGAGGAGGAATTTGAGGACGGCGTGCTCGTCCGGAGTGAGCCCGCACCGGCCTTGGGATCGAAGCAAGGTCCAAAACATCGACCCCTCGATTCTCGGACCGAACCTGATTGTCGTCACGCCGCCTTCTCTTTCCAGATTGAAGTATTCCGCTTTCAGCATGTTCAGAGGCATGGCGGATTTGTTCGCAGCGAGTATCTGTGGAATAACCGGCGCAATGACATCCGTCGGGTCGGACGCCGACCATGCAAAACCGAGGGAGCTTAGGTGAACTTTCCTGGCCGACTCCGGAGCCCGAATCTCCTCACCGGCGTCCCTTCCAGGTTGCACCATTCCGATTCTATCGTTGATTAGAGCGGATTGAACAGCTGTTAACTTCGGAAGAAGGACGACATGGCGTCCGCCGAGAACCAGTGAGTGCAGACGGAAGCGCAACAATAGGCTCTCATGTCGAACAAATGTTATATAGAGTGTGAAAGGCGAATTTTCAGGGCGATTACATTAGACGGGCGGAAGTCCGTGTCGCTGGCGTCCATCGAGGGCAGGATGAGACCCTACATCAGCAGGATTGACGATGCCCTCTCAGCAGAACTCGCTTCCTACGCCTATTCCAGGTTCCACGACCCGCTCGTCTTCGCTGAGGAAGGGGGAAAGAGGGTGAGGCCGGTGATGCTGATGCTCTCCGCGGAGGCGCTCGGGTGCAAGGAGGACAGCGTCCTGGGAGCAGCGGTCGCCGTGGAGCTCCTCCACACCGAGTCGATAGTCCACGACGACATAATCGATGAAGAGGCCGTGCGCCGCAGCAGGGCGACGTTCCACGTGAAGTACGGTTACAGCGCGTCGTTGCTGACAGCCGATTTCGTATTCTCTATGATCCTCGCCATCGCTGCGAAATACGATGACAGGAGGATAGCCGAGGAAATCAGCAACGCGGCTCTGCACATGGCGGAAGGAGAGTACTCCGAACTCACGATCGACCCGAAGGTCTACAATCTGACCTGGGACGAATACCTGAACATCATTGCCGACAAGACGGCTTCGCTCTTCGAGGCGTCGCTAAAGCTCGGGGCGCTCATCGCAGACGGGACCGAGAATGAGGTCTCTGCCCTGGCAGGGTATGGAAGGTCGGTGGGGATGGCGTATCAGCTGAAGGACGACCTGCTCGACTGGAGGTCCAACGACAAGGTGACCGCCGGTCTTCTGAAGAAGTACAGCGAGAGCGAGGTCGTCGGAAAGATAACAGCGCTTTCTCAGACCTACACCGAAGAGGCGAAGAGGCACCTCCTGGTTCTCAGGCGGACCGAAGCCTCTTCGCTGCTGTCTGACCTGGCAGACTTCACAGTTCAAAGAAAGTTCTGACCAGTTAGAAACGCCGTGGGCCGAAGTTCGCCCCGCTATTGCCCCAGGATTAGAATGGCTATGGCAAATCCGTAGATCGCAATCGCTTCCGCGAGCACGACGAAGATCAGCGCTGTCGTTCTCACTTCCGCCTTTTCCGTGACCGCCGCTATCGCGGCCGCTCCTGACTGGCCCACACCGTACCCTGCGCCGAAGGCTGCCAAACCGAATGCGATTCCTGCTGCCAGGTATTTGTCGCCTAGGCCGACGTCACCCCCCACGTTCTGAGCACTCGCCATCGGGATAGCTGCCATGAGAAACATCAGTGAGGTGGTCGCTAGGAGGAGAAGTGGGAACTTTCTCAAGTGACGACTGCGAACGGCACGTTCGAAGACCGCTTATAAACATTAAACGGAAATTTCGTTTCTCGGAGGCTACACGTGAAGTTTGGAGAGGATCACTCGCGGCTCCATCCTTGTCTCCACCCCGATGGCGATTGCGGCGAGGTTTCCGACCTCGAACTCCAGCAGTTTGATCAGAGCCAGAGTCGTCCCTGGGCCCAGCCCCTGCCAGTAGAAGGCCTTGGACGCGGTCTCCTTTGTCATATGGACGAACCAGTCTTCGACCGAGTCGATGAGCTGCTCGTCCCCGGTCCCAGATAAGGCGGGCACGTGATATGATGACTCTACCAATTTGACAGCCTCCTGGACCGACTCCGTCCCGGCCATCCTTGCAAGGACCGCGGAGGTCACCCGGTGCGTCGGAGTGATAACTAGACCCTTGGCTTCCGCCTCGGGAAGTCCCCAAAGTTTTGATCGGAGGATGCTCAAGACGTTGTAGGCGTCGACGTCCGCCGAGACTATGGCACCGACCCCTGCCACGTCGGTAGCCCTGGGAGACGCGTAGACCCGGAAGTTGTTGCTGTACTCCTTTGAGATAGCCGACAGCACCGTGTGGTCGATGTAAAGGTCGAAGAACCTGGCTTCCTTGTTGGTTTGGTATGAGGCAAAAGCCCGCTCGATGTCGGCATGGAATTCCGTCCCCGAAAGAGCGGCGACTGCCTCATTCAGGTCCTTTGACGACAGGACTTTGACCAGCAAGTCCCTTCTTCCGACGAGTTCTTCCGCCTTCATGTCCAGATACTCGACCGTCTCTTCGAACGACCTTCCGAGGGCCTTTGCCTTCAGCGCGATCTTCAGGTCCCATGCAATGTGCCTGAGGTAGTACAACTTCATGACTTCGTACTTTCCCGCACTGGTGTTAATCGAGTTGTGAACCGCAGCCAGTCTTTCGCGAAGAGCAAGCTCAATCTTTCTCGCCTCGAACGGGGGAGAGATCCCGGAGAGCACGCCTGAATACGGGGTGCTACGCAGGCGGTTGACAAGCTCTTCGAGGGACGCCGCCTCCGCTAGCTTCTTGACAGTCCCCGGGTCCAGGAGAGTGCCCTTGATTCCGAAGGCCTTGGTTCCTACGTAGGTCTTGCTCGACAAAATCTTGCCCGCTTGTTGGTCCTTGAAACCGTGCGCCCTCTCGTGTGGTTATAATCGTTGCCCGGACAACAGTGTTTTCTTGCACGGGTCAATGACCCTGATAGCCTGACCGATGCCCGCAGTATTGCGCCTCAACCCCATCACGCTTAATAACGGAATTGGGTCGCGGCTGAAAACGCAAAGCGTGTAATCGATGGGTCTAGCACGGCTATCAAAGGTCACCGTCATCTCGCCCAGGAGCGAATACGAGCAAGTGGCGAAGGCCCTGGCAAAGTTCGAGAACTTCCACACGCTAGAACACTCGACGCCCAACTTCGACCCCGCGGTGCAGGAGCTCGCGGTGAAGGCGGTCCGATTGTTTGCCCAGGCGGACCAGACCGTCAAGGACCTCGACATTCAGCTGATGCCAGGGACCATCGACATAGTCTTCCGAGGGGTGAAGGTCCCCCGCGACGAATTTGAAGCGGGAGACTGGGATGAGCTGTTGGCAAAGGCAGAGGCGGACCTGAATCCAATCGTGGATGACGTCCGGATTCAGAAGGGAGCGCTCCAGAAAGTAGTGAAGGACGAGCTGGACACGCAGAACATCATGGACGCTTTGAAGGCGGTTTCGGGGTTCTCCGCGGACCTCAGCCGCCTCCAGAAAGTGGATAGGCTCAAGGTCGTTTTGTCTGTCGTCGAAGCCGCGACGGGGACCGAGATGGGGAAGTCCCTCCCCGATGCGATTTTCATATCGCAGCCGCTGTCGCAGACGCACGCATTAGTCCTGCTGGCACTGCCGAGGTCCGAAGAGTCCAGGCTGGAAAAGACGCTGAAGGCATTCGAAGTTCGTCCTCTCCTCATTCCGACGGGCCTCCCGCAGAACCCTGCTGAAGCATACAGGACGCTTACCGAGGAGAACGGGAGGGCGAAGGAGGAGCGCGAGAAAGTCGAAGCCAAGCTCGCCGGAATCAGAGAGAAGTCGGAAAGGACTCTCCTGGCCATACGCGAGCTGACCGGGGTGGGGAGAGATGTGCTCGACGAGGCGAGGTCGTCGGGAGGTTTCAGCAGACTGGCAACGATTTCCGGTTACATTCCAACGAAGAAGGAAGGCGAGTTCAGGGAAATGTTCGGGAGGTGGATGGTCTTCTCTGAACCGGTCCTGGGAGAGTCGCACGAAGGGAAGTTGCCGACCCTTCTTGAGAACCCGGTCGGACTTCGGACGTTCCAGCTGATAACCGGACAGCAGGGAGTCCCCGGTGCCGAAGAGGTCGACCCAACCCCTCTTGTCTCCTTCGTCTTTCCAATCTTCTTCGGGCTGATGTTCGGAGATGTCGGCCACGGCCTGATACTGACACTTTTCGCGCTGCTGGTCAGACAGAGAGGGACGGGAAGCCTCAGGCAGTGGGGGAACATCTTCCTGGTCGCAGGAATATCCGCCACCGTGTTCGGGGCTCTGGTCGGGGAGTTCTTCGGCTCTGCGCTGAACCTCTACCAAGTTCTTTCGCCGGTCACCATCAGCCAGATCGACATACTGGAGCATCCGCTCGGGGTCGACACCCCGAACCCTGTGGCCATCCAGACGGTGATGGTGATTGCAATCCTGATTGGGATCGCTCACCTGATAACGGGACTTTCGCTCGACGTCTACGAAGCCTGGAAGTCCGGGGAGAAGGCAGAGGTCATCCTGGGGAAGGTCCCTACCCTGACAATGTACATCTCTGGAGTCGGGTACGGGATCGCGTTCATGGGCGCCGGCTACAGCTTCAACGTGCTGAGAACTTCGACGCCGGACCCTCTCTTCGGCCTTCCCAACAACCAGCTCGGGGGCATCTCGCTCGCGGTACTTACCTTGTCGATGGTGACACTATTCTGCGGAAAGGCGGTCGCGATCAAGCTTGGGAAGATGCACGGCGAATCGGTGGCCTCGGCCCTTTCAAACGGGGGCCTGGAGGTATTCGAGAGGATATCGCAGTTCCTTTCGAACACCATCAGCTACGTGAGGCTCGCGATCATGCTGCTCGTTCACGCCGTCCTCCTCCTCATAGTCAACAAGTATTTCCCGCTCACGAACCCGGTGATGATCGTGCCTTGGATCATCTTCAACTGCCTGATCATAGCGTTCGAGGCGTTCGTCGTATATGTACAGGACCTCAGGTTGCATGTCTATGAGTTCTTCACGAAGTTCTACCGGGGGACCGGGACCCCGTTCAGGAAGATCCTCCCCGACAGGGAGAGGATCAGAATAAAGTGGCGGTAGTGGGCTAGCCGAGGATTCCGGCCGCGGCGGCCGACGAGAGATTGATCGCCTGCTGGGGGAACAGGCCTATCCCGATGATCAGACCGACGGCGACCGCGAAAACGACCACGAACCAGAGCGGTTCCTTGACCCTCCCCGGGGCATCGGCCTCGTCGATGTACATCCGCTTTATGATCCAGGCATAGTACCCGAGGCTGAAGGCGCTGTTCAGGATGGCCGCCAGAGCCAGCCAGCCGAACTGGGCGTTTGAGACGGAAAGGAAGAGGAGGAGCTTGCTCCAGAAACCGCTTAGGGGGGGGACCCCGGCGAGGGCCAGCAGGGCCACTGTCAACGTGAACGCCGTAATCGGCATCCGCCTTCCCAGGCCGTCGAAGGCGCCGAGGTCTGCCCTTCGGAGCTGCATTATCACCAGGCCGGCGGCAAGGAACGCAGCCCCTTTCATCAGGGCGTGGTTGATGACATGGAAGACGGACCCGGTCATTCCTATCGAAGCCGAAGCGCTCTGCGGGTCGGCGGAAAAGGCGACGAAGCCAATCAGGATGTAGCCTGCCTGCGCTATGCTCGAGTAGGCCAGCAGCCTCGTCATGCTCTTCTGTGTAAGGGCGCTGACGTTCCCAACGGTCATCGTAACCAGGGCCAAAACCGCGAAGACGTTGGCCATCGTGAAGGCCGGGTTCTGGGTCACGACGTATGCGGTGGTTATCGCGAGGAGGACCCTGATGCCCGCGATGAAGCCAGCCTTCTTGGTCGCCGCGGCGAGGAGCGTGCTGACCGTGGTCGGGGCCCCTTCGTACGCGTCGGGAATCCACATGTGGAACGGGACTATCGACATCTTGAAGCCGAATCCGGCCACGAAGAGGAGTATCGCGACGCTCGCCAATGCTGTCGCGTCAGACTGGGCAGCCAGGAGTCGAGAGAAGCCTTGGACGACCGCGGAGATCTGGGTAGACCCCGTAAGCCCGTAGGCCAGGCTGATAGCGTAGAGGATGATCGCGGAAGACATCGCCCCGATGACCGCGTACTTCACCGCGGCCTCGTTGGACCTGAGCTTCTTGTCGAACCCTGCCAGGACGTACGTCGGTAGGCTCATCAGCTCCCAGGCTACGAAAAGCATCAGGAGATCCTGGGAGTAGGAGAGCAGCAGCATCCCGAGGGCAGTGAAAGAGAGGAGACTGTAGTAGACTGGGTTCCCCTCCCCCTTCTGGGTCTCCAGAGAAGCAAGCGTGACCATGAGGGTGACCCCGAGCGTCACCAGCGCGAAGACCCCACCCAGGGCGTCCCCTCGGAGGAGGGAGCCGAACCAGGGCAGGTCTGAAGGGCTCAGAGTGAAGACCGCCACCATCACCATGGCCGATGCCAGCACGGCAGCCAGGATGTACCCCGAGAGGTTCCAGTCCCTCCCTTTGACGAGCTGCAGGAGCGGGAGGAGCAACGAGCACCCGGCCAGGGTGCCTATCGCGAGGGTGAGGAAGTCGATCATCCTATCGCTATCCTCTTGAGGAATTCGGCCACCGGGAGGGCCGGAGTCAGGACGACGTAGGACGCGACGATAAGAACGACAAGCGGGACGAGGTAGACCGCGAACGAGGCCGCGTCAGACCACCCCATGTCGTGAACCTCGGCCGAGCCTTCAGGCTGGGAAAGGACCGCCCTCCTGATCATCCACAGGAAGTACCCTGCCGTTATCACTGGCACGAGGATTGAGACGGCAGTGACGGAGTAGGCGGAGATTCCGGCTGCGATCACCATGAACTCTGCCAGGAAGCTGGCAAATGGAGGGAGGCCCATAGCCGCCGCAGAAGCCAGGACCAGGATGGCCGCTGTCCTGGGCATTGAGGTCCCCAAGCCTTTGAGCAGCGGGATCTCCCTGGTCCCCGCCTGGTGGTG
Source organism: Nitrososphaerota archaeon (assembly GCA_016200045.1). Classification (GTDB taxonomy): domain Archaea; phylum Thermoproteota; class Nitrososphaeria; order Nitrososphaerales; family Gagatemarchaeaceae; genus UBA183. Next base: position 8,165 of record JACQFN010000001.1, read on the forward strand.
GATGTACCCGGAGAGCATGAAGAGGCTTCCGACGGCGAGGGCGTGCGCGAACATCTGGAATATCGCTCCCTGTATGCCGAGCAGGCTCCCCGACACCAGTGTGGCGTAGGCCCCGAACAGCACGAACCCCATGTGGTTGATGCTCGTGAACGCGATCATTTTCTTCAGGTCCTTCTGCAGCACCGCGGCCGCCGCGCCGTAGAACATCGAGAACAGGCCGGCCGCCATGAAGAGCCAGGCGAACTGCGCCGAGGCCAACGGGAACAGGCCGATGCTTATCCTGAGGAACCCGTACCCGCCCATCTTCAGGAGCACCCCCGCGAGCAGGACCGAGATCGGAGAGGGAGCCTCCACGTGGGCGTCCGGGAGCCAAGTGTGGAAGGGGACCAGCGGGAGCTTCACTGCGAAACCGATGAACGACGCGAGGAGCGGGAGGTACTGGAGCGAGACGGGGACGTTCCCCGCGAGGTCTGGGATGTCGAATGAAGGGGTCTGCATCCCGAGGTAGACGTAGAGGAACCCCAGGAGCATTATCGTGCTCCCGGCGTAGGTGAAGATGATGAACTTCAGGGACGCGTACTTCCGTCTGGGTCCTCCCCACACCCCGATGAAGAAGAACATCGGGATCAGGACGACCTCCCAGAAGATGTAGAACAGAATCAGGTTGAGCGACGTGAAGACCCCCATGATGGCTCCCTCGAAGAGGAAGATCAGAGCGTAGTATTCGGGCTCGTGCGTATCGATCAGCTTCCTCGAGCCGAAGATGGCGAGGACCGTCAGCAGCGCCGAGACGAACAGGAGCGGGGAGCTCAGACCGTCGGCCCCGAGGTAGTAGTCCAGCCCCAGGAACCTGAAGTTGATCCACGCCGACCTCTCCTGGAAGAGGTACTGCCCCTGAGGAGGAGGCGAGGAGTAGACCCCCCAGAGGACGTAGGCGGCGGTCAGGAGGACGAGCGTCGACAGCCCGAGGGAGAAGTAGATCCCGTTCCTGCGGTTCATTCTCGTCGCGAAGTACGCCAGGGGAGCGCCGAGAAGCGGGATGAAAATGAGGAGGGAGAGGACGAAGCTCACCGGAGCCTAACCCCCAGGGCAACCAGCAGGAACGCGACCAGGAGGACAATTCCGATGGCGAAGACCTGAATGTAGTTCTCCACGACCCCGGTCTGCGCCTTCCGGACGACCCTGGACAGGGCCTGGCCGGCGGCCGAAAAGCCGTTTGCGGCACCGTCGACTATCTTGACGTCGACCCAGTTCCCCGCGGCCGACAGGCTGACACCCAGAATCGAGCCTGCGTCGTTGACCCTGAAGAGCCCCATGCGGTCGAACTTCTCACTGAGCCAACCCGAAGCAGCGACAGGAGCGTTGACGAAGACCCTGTAATAGAGGGCGTTGATGTACCATCGCTTCTCGAGGAAGATGTACAGGTTGTGGAGAAAGCCGGTCCCCCCGACGAGCCTTTCCGGGCTCGTCCTCCTCAACAGGTAGAGCCAGGCCGACAGGAAGAAGCCGATTCCGACGAACAGCAGAGTCACCAGAGATGGCGCCAAGTTGAAGGCGACCGAGGGCCCCGTCGAGAGGGCCGAGGGGTAGAGCGATTGGACGTAGCTCGCCGCGGCCGCAGTAAATGTGGCGTCCAGATTCAGCGAGGGGATGACCTGACCCGCGAGGGCGGCGAGCCCGACGATCAGAGAGCCGAACGCTAGTATCGCGTAGGGGACCCACATCACCGGGCTCGGTTCGTGTACGTGGTGACCGGCCTGCTCCACCTGCTCGAGCCGCCGGCTGCTGCTACCGTAGAAGACCAACCCGAGCATCCTGAAGGAGTAGAACGCTGTGAGCCCTGCGGTGAGCGCCCCCACCGCGAACAGCCCGTACTGTCCCGCGTCCCATGCGGCTCCGAGGACGGCGTCTTTGCTCCAGAAGCCGCTGAAGGGCGGGATGCCGGAAAGGGACGCTGACGCGATGAGAACTGCCGCGAACGTGAGCTTCATCGTCGACCTCATTCCTCCCATCTCGCTGACGTACTTGGAATCGGCGGAGTGAATCAGCGCCCCGGCGGCGAGGAACAGGCATGCCTTGAATATCGCGTGGCTCATCAGGTGGTAGAGGCCGGCCGAAAGCCCTTGGACGAAGTCGGAAGAGAGCCCTGCCACTCCGACCGCCATCATCATGTAGCCGACCTGAGAGACGGTCGAGTATGCGAGAATCTTCTTGAGCTCGAACCCCACCAGCGCCTGGCTCGCAGCTAGGACGGCCGTGAACGCCCCTATCCAGGCGACGGTCGCGAAGAACGGCTGGACTGAGGCGGCGCCTAACGATGTGCTTGAAACTGCCGCGAAGTAGAACAGAGGGGCGATCCTGGCGACGAGAACGACCCCGGCCTTCACCATTGTCGCTGCGTGAATCAACGCCGATACAGGGGCCGGCCCAGCCATAGCGTCAGGAAGCCATTCGTGGAGCGGGAACTGAGCCGACTTCCCGACCGCTCCCCCGAAGATCAGCAGGGCGACCGGGACGAGAAGGCCCGAAGAATTGAGCGCCGGGACCCACGTGCCGTAGGTGCTGGCCAGGGCCTGGTAGTTGAAGGTCCCCGCGTAGAAGAACAAAATCAGTATCCCCGCGAGCATCGCGACGTCCCCGACCCTCGTCATCACGAACGCCTTCATGCCGGCGTGCGACGGGGAGTATGCCTGTTCTTCGCCCAGTGCCCTGTCACCCGGGGTCCCGACCCAGTCCTTGGTCTCGTCTTTCCAGTAGTGGCCGATCAGGGCGTAGCTGCAGAGCCCCACCATCTCCCACCCGATGAATAGCGAGAGGAGGTTGTCCGAAAGGACGATGAGCTGCATGCTCCCGACGAACAGGCTGACGAAGAAGAAGTAGCGGTTGGAACCTCCGTCCTCCTTCATGTACTCGAGGCTGTACACCATGATCAGGAAGCTGACCCAGGCGACCACGTTCGTCAGAATCGCCGTATACGGGTCGGTGAGCACCCCCATCCTGAGGTTCAGTCCGGAGATCCAGGGGACGCTCTTCGGAATGACGGAGTCGACGGTGTCCAGGGACTGTCCTGTGATTATCGGGAGAAGCATGCTGAAGGCGAACAGGGCGGACAGGAGGGAGAACCCGACCGCGACGACGTTGCTCACCTTCCCGGCCTTCCTGAGCGCGGCAGACAGGAGCGCCCCTGTGTAGGGGAGCGCGAAGATCAGCCAGACGAAGTAGCTCGGTATCACAAATGCCATCTTACTGTGACCCTACCCCTATCGGAAGCGAAGAAGCGAACGCCAGCAGGAACTTGGAGACGAGGTCTGGGTATATCCCGACCAGGATCGAAACCACGATGACGCCGAGGAGAGGGAGGGTCATCGAAAGCGGGGCCTCCTTCACCCCCTCCAGGGACGTCGGGAGTGCGCCGAAGAAGACCCTCCTGATGGGCCAGAACGTGTATGCGACCGTAAGCAGCGTCGCGACCAGACCCAGGAATGCCACTGCGATGTATGCAGGCGAGCCGGCCGCCCCGGGGGAGAAGATTCCGGCGAACATGATCCACTCCGCCTGGAATCCGCTTGTGGGAGGGACGGCAGACAGGATGAGCGCGCCCAGGACGAAAAGCGCGGCGGTGAACGGCATCTTCGCTGCGAGGCCCCCCATCTGCCTGGAGTCCCTGAGCCCGGTCTGGGCCAGAAGGATTCCGGCTATCGAGAACATGACGAACTTTCCGAGGATGTGGCTTGTGAAGTAGAACACACCCCCTGCCACCCCGAGGGCGGACCAGCTGGCGAGGCCGAGGACGGAATACGCGTTCTGGCTCATGGTGGACCACGCGAAGATGTACTTCAGGTCGGTCTGCGCCAGTGTGACGGCTCCGCCGTAGAACATCGTTATCACGCCCCAGGCCATCAGTGGGAGGCTGAAGGCGTGGAAAGTGGCGGGCATCCCGAACAACAGGACCCTCGCCAGGACGTAGCTTCCCACTCCCGAGACGATCGCCATCGTAGGCGCGAAAGCGGTCGGGGGTTCCGCCTCCGTGATCGGGAGCCACATGTGGAAGCCGAAGATCCCCATCTTCACGAGCCAGCCGAGGAGGATGAGCCCTGCCACCCAGTAGGCCCACGGACCTCCATCTGCACGGCCGAGGTCCGAGATTTCGAAGCTCGAAGGCGCACCCCCAGTCGCGGTCGCGACGTATGCCAGGGCGATCCCGGCCAGGAAGACGAACGCTCCCAGCTGGTTCCAGATTATGTAGATTGCACCCACCCGCTCCTTCTGGACGTACCCGAACAGGCTGATTATCACGAACGTCGGGATGAGGACCAGCTCGAGGAACAGGTACAGCTCGATGAGGTTCGTCGACAGGACGATGCCCGCCAGCCCCGAGCAGACGAGGAGGAAGTTGAGGTAGTACATGCGCAGCCTCCCCTTCCGTACCTCGCCGTACAGAGCCTGGACCCGCTTCTCCATGTAAGGCATCGAGTAGACGGCTGTTGCCGCGAGGACAAGGTTGACTAGGACCAGGACCGGGAAGCTGAGGCCGTCCGCCAGGAACCCGAACCGCAGGCCTGCGCTCGGGGCCCAGTCGTACCCCTCCAGGATCTTCCCGCCGGAGTAGGCTTCGTCGCCTCCCGAGATCAGCAGCGCCACCGTGCTTAACGAAATGCCGAGGAACCCGACCCAGCCGACTTTCTTCCCCAGCCTCGGCCCGGCGAGGAAGCTGATTCCCGCTGCGACCAGCGGGACGAGTACGGCCTGGAGCAGAATGTATGGATACGCCATTCGCTACGCGGTTCCTGTTGATTTTTCGCTGCCGGAGTGGTGTTTTCCAATATCCAACTCTCATCCCTCCATCGACTTCAGCTCGCTGACGTCGACATCTTGGTGTATGCGGTATGCGACCACCACGATCGCGAGGATTACCGCTGCCTCTGCGGCCGCCAGGGCGATCGAGAAGAGGACGAACGTCTGGCCGACCCCGTTGACCGCCGTCGCCCCCGCAGCCGCGAAAGGCGCGTACTGGCTGAACGCGATGAAATTCAGGTTGGCCGCGTTGATCATTATCTCCACGGCGAAGAGCAGCCTCAGCGCGTTGCGCTTTGTGACGAGCCCGTAGATGCCGATTCCGAGCAGGAAGGCCGAGAGGATCACGAAGTCAGAAAGGGAGTTCATCGCTTCTCCTCCCTGTCGACCCTCGAAAGCGTCAGGGCCCCGACCACTGAGGCCGCAAGGACCAGGGCGAGGACTTCAAGGACGGGCGAATAGTCGGTGGAGATGAGCTGGCCGATCTGGATGAACGTGGCGGAGTTGCGGAACTCTGTGAAGGCGGACAGGTTGGAGGCTATCACCGACAGAGAAAGGACGGCGACAATCGCGATACCGGTGAGAATCCCCGAGACCCTTGCGAGCGACCCGGTCGGAAGCTCCTTCGCCCACTTCTCCTGCCTGACGAGCATGACAGTGAAGAGGATCAGGACCGCGACCGCTCCGACGTAGACCGTCACCTGGAAGACCGCGACGTACGGGGCGTCGAGGAGGAAGAAGAGAGACGCCACGCCGAAGAGGCTCCCGGCGAGGCCGATCGCGCCGTAAACAATCTCTTCCGCCTCGAGGGCGACTATCGCGCCCCCGACGGTCACGGTCATCATTGCGAGGAACACGAGGTCAGCCGTGCTTGGTCGTCCCCTTTTCGGTGTCCATCTTCACCTTGACCATCTTGCCCTCGAGCTTAGGCGGGACGGCGAGCATGTCAGGAGTGTACTTCAGGCCCGTCTTGTCGTAGGCCGAGAGCTCGTAGTCGTTGGTCATGTAGAGGGCGTCGAAAGGACAGGCATCTACGCACAATCCGCAGAACACGCAATTATGAACTATTTGGTTCGAAGCAACAAAACTATTTTCGTTTTTTACTTCCAGATTCCACACTTCCTGGTCAATTACGCTTTCGGTCGAAATCTTGACGACCGGCGATGCGATCAAGCCCTCGAACATCTTGACGTAACTGTGGGAGTAAGCCGGACTATTCTGGGCCTGGACGTCGACCAGCTCACCCATTTTCTTCACGTAGGGGCTGTGTATGGTTACCGAATAACAGTCCTTACGGTTCTTCTGGTGGTTTATGGAAATTGAGGCTAGTATTCCCAGCCTGCTTAGGATGTACGTGTATTGGTCGGCGAGGACTTTCGAAGTCGTTCGAATGACGAAGTAGTTAGAGTGCATCGCATGCTTGTATGAATAATATTTGTCCGAGTAGTGACCGTCCCCCCAGTAGGCGGTCTTGATGAGCTCTGCCTGCAATTCATGGGGAAGCACTAACGCCCAAGCAGGAAGCTCCTTCTTGTTACACATCGTGCCGAATTGCTTGAAGAATGCTGCTGTCCTTACCGAGTCAACAGCGAGTTTGAGGCCCTTTGACCTCTTGTCAGGTTTGAAGCTGACAGATTCGCCGAACATAGATTCTACGCACGCGACTATGTCTTTGGCGAGAGCCTTCTCGTCCTGATGGATGTCGAAAGTGACCCTGTATCTGTCTGAGTTCCCTTCGGAGAGATAGTATCCTATCAGTCGTGCCAGTGCTGGGCTGAACTCCAATGCGACGGACTCGACAGTAAAATAGCCTCCTCGCCCTGCCGGATGATAGAGCTCGTATGTGTACTCCAATGACTGAACCTGTATCACTTCAGTTATGACTGGCCTCGTGAGATACGTCCTATACTGTATAGTCTCGGGACTGACCCACTTCGTTCCTCCCCCTGAATACACGAGAATAGGGTGGCCCTCTGTCACCGAAAGGGGCTCCGCGTTGCCCAGAGTCTTGAAAGTGAACATCCGACCCGAATACTTCCTTCGGAATACCTCCGTCACGGTATTGAAGTTGCCCTTGTGAGTAAGGACCTTGTCGCCGACCTTGATCTGCTCTATCGGCAAGATGCCGTTGGAGGTTATCACCGGAGTCGAAGCAGGGACGCATCTGCCGTAGTCAACCGCAGGCCAGATGTCCTTCTTGTTCTGGGGCTTCCCCTTCTTGACCAGCTGCATGTCTATCGCCACTGCCACCCCGTCGCAGGCAATCGCGCAGAGCTGGCACCCCGTGCACTTGTCCAAGTAGAGGATGTGTCTCCCCTTGAAGCCCGGAAGGCCCACCCCCTGCTTCGCGTCGTAGCGGTAACCGGGTCCCTCGAGGTCGAGCTTCTGTTCAGGGTACCTCAGTGTCATCCTGGGCTTGAACAGGTGGCGGATGCCGCTCCATGTCGCGATGAACACGCCCTTGACGTAGGACCAGGTCCCCAACTAGACTACCCCCAGAGATACGATCACCATCGTGATGAAGATGTTGGCGAAGGAAAGGGCGAGCAGCCTGACCCATCCCGCCCTCAGCAGGATGTCGATTCTGACCCTCGGCATGATGCTGCGCGGGAGCATCATGACCACCATCACCACGGTGGTCTTGAGGATGAACCAGACCTCAGGCGGGACCGGGGCCGGCCCGAGCCAGCCGCCCAGGAAGAAGGTGGTGAACAGCCCTGCCATGATGTACATTCGGGAGAAGTTCGCGAGCTGGAACGTCCCGAAGAGCATGCTCGTGTACTCGGTCATCCAGCCGGAGACGAGCTCGCTGTCGGCTTCGGGGAGGTCGAACGGGATCCTCTCGAGCTCGGCCAGCGCCCCGATGATGAAGACGATCGCGCCGAGGGGCTGGAGGACGATGAACCAGAGCCCGTTCTGCCTGGCCACGATGTCCATCAGGTTGAGGGACCCCGACAGGACCACCGCCCCCAGGAGGGACAGGATCAGGGGGATTTCGTAGGCCACCATTTGGTGGAGCGCCCTGAGTCCTCCGAGGAAAGGATACTTGCTGTTGCTCGCCCAGCCGGCAAGCAGGACGATCAGCGGGCTGAACCCGAGTATTGCGAAGATCAGGATCGCCCCGACCGACGGGTTCGCGATGTAGGTGGTGGGGGAGAGGGGGACCAGCGCGATGAGGGCACCTGCCACCGCCATGAGCGCGAACGGGATCGCGACGAAGGTAGCCTTGTCCACGCCGTCCGGGATGATTATCTCCTTGAAGGCCAGCTTGAAGAAGTCGGCAATGTTCTGCAGGATCCCCTCGAACTTCCCTGCGTACATCGGGCCCGTCCGAAGCTGAATCTTTGCGGTGAACTTCCTCTCGACCCACCCCATGAAGATGGTCGAGTAGACGGCGACGAAGGTGAAACCGGGGAAGACCGTGAGCGCGAACAGCGTCCGGGTCGGCTCGGTCGTGAGGAGCGACAACGACAGGGACAGCAGATCGAGGGGCTTCACCGTGGCGAGGGCGAACAGGTCGATGGGGAAATGGAAGACGGCGTCGAGCCCGTAATAGATGGGAACCCCCACGAGTGGGAGCAGGAGGAGGACCCAGAAAACAATCTTGAGAATCCGCTTGATGAAATCCTCGAAGGTAAGGATTGGCTTCGACAAAGGGACTCTCCAGCCTTCCAAGAAGGCGCTTCGTCTTACCCGATATAAAGATGAGGAGGAACGCTCCTCGTCTCAACCACCCGTCCGGCTATATGACTTCGATTGAGCCTTCGGAGAAGCCGTGCTCCTTGAGCATCCTGGCAGCGTTTTCGCGATGGTCTCCCTGGAGTATCAGGATCCCGTCCTTCACAGTCCCCCCGGTGGCCAGGGAGCGCTTCATCTTGGAGCCCAGCTCCTGCATGTCCTTCTCGTTCATCTTTAGCCCCTCGATGACCGTGGTGGGCTTCCCAAACCTCCGCATTTCCATCCGAATCTTAATGCGCGCCTCTTCACGGTCCAGCTCGGCGAGTATGTCCTCGAATCCCTCGTCTAGGTCCTTGCTCACTGTACGAAACCGTGTTGCTTTCAGGGACTAATTAGGCTTCCGCACGCCGACTCGTGGACTCTTACGACTAGAGGCGGGTCGCACCGCGCGTGAGATATCATTCGCTGGTTCTCGAAGTTTGCGCGCGACAAGGAATCAGGCCAAATTACCTTTTTAACGTCAGCTCAAGGTGAACCCGCTTGTTGGGCCCGTAGCTCAGAGTCCAAGACGGGGAGTTCGGTCAGAGCAACCGGCTCATACTATGCAAGGAGACACCGGTTGGCCGAGCGTTCAAATCGCTCCGGGCCCACACCTTTCGCCTTTACTTCTGGGTCTTTGTAGAAACCCAGTCCGGGAACCTGCTGAAATGCTCGTGGGCCATCCTCCATCCCCTCCCGGTCCTGTTGAAGACCATGGTCACCCTCGCACGGGAGCCCACGGGCGAGCCCTCGAACGAGTAGTCGTTGATGAACATGCCTTTGTAGGTCAGGTAGAAGGTTGCGACGGCTGCGTCTCCGAGGAGGTCCACTTTCAGGTCGTCGATCTGATACGAGTAGTCGGAGATGTTTGCGAATGCTGCCTGCTCGTAAACGAACGCCTCCTCCGAGTTCTGCCGGGTGTAGGGAGGGTTTTCGTCGAACTTGCTGAAAACGGCTGGAGACGAATGGAAATCGGAGAGTGTTGTGAGGTCCTTGTTCTTCCCCGCCTCGAAGAAGGCGATGATGAGGGAAGTGATTGCCTTCTTGTCTTCGTCCGCTTGGTCGGGTCCCACATTTCTCCCCGACAGCATTCATCATTTAAAGGGCTGACAACGTTTTTCAGCCCACCTCTGAACCGACGCTCTGCGGCGCCGTAGCTCAGCATGGTAGAGCAGCAGGCTGTTAGCCCGGGAGGCAGAGACCTGTTGGTCGTCGGTTCGAGTCCGACCGGCGCCGCTCGAAGAGCAACGTGCCCGAAGCTGGCCAATTTGGGCCAGGAAACCCGGAGGAGCGCTCAACTTCTTATCGCCGCGGTGATTCCCGCCTGACGCACGCTTGAACCTTGGTCACGAGCATGATATCGAATTTCGGCCTGTGCCTCCGTACAACTTCGAACTCACGATGAGTAAACCTGCAGGGTGGCGTCTCTTCAACAGGAACGAGGTTTTCGACAGGGAAACGCTGTGGACCAGCGCCAGGTTCGAAGGGGAACCGGTCGGATTCAGGTTGAGGTCCTATGGCACTACGGAACGGCCGAGAATCCAGGTGAGAGCCTACTCCAAACGGCCCATGTCTTCGCTTTCCGTCTCCAAGCTTGCAAACAAGATTAGCTTCTTGATCGGAGCAGACGATGAGCTAGCCCCGTTCTATTCGATGGCAAGAGGGGACGGGGTGCTGAAGCACACGCTCGACGACCTCTACGGCATGCACAAGACGTTGCGATTTTCGCTCTTCGATTCCGTGATACTCGGAGTCTGTCTTCAAATGGCTACCCTAAGGAGGACTCTCTCGATGATGGACTCGATAGACGCGACCTACGGAGACAGTCTAGAGTTCGACGGGAGAAGGATGTTGACCGCGCCTTCTCCCCAGAGGATAGCAAGGCTCGACGTCGCGGAGTTCAGCCGAGCGTGCAAGCTAGGCTATCGGGGAAGATACATCGTAGAATCAGCTAAGATAATCACGCATGGTTTCCCCGACGTTGAAGAACTCGCGAAGATGACCCCTCTGGAGGCCAAAGAGAAGATCATGGAGCTCCCGGGACTCGGGGATTTTTCAGCCGACATCGCAAGCCCGCATGGGGGCTTCCCGATCGACGCCTGGAGCGTCCACGTCTTCAGCGTCCTGCTGTTCGGAAAGGACACGGTAGATGGCCGAGGAGCCATCGAACGGGTCAAGAAGGCAGGAATCAATAGGTGGGGCAGGTGGAGCTGGATGGCGTTCTTCTACGTCGCGCAGGACATACCCGACCTGTCAGCCCGGCTGGGAGTACGGCTCCGCCCGTCGTGAAGCCTCACGTTCACCTGCGAGGTTCGGTCGTTCCGCTTCGCACCGCTCTCAGAGCCAGCTCCTCCGGCGGAAGTAGAGCAGCATGACGATCGCAGGGCCGAAGGCAATCAACATCAGGAGTATGAAGGCGGTGAACGGCCCGAGAAACGTCGGAGAGCCTGAAGCGATCCCGCCTGGGAGCAGGACGTTCATCCCGTAGATCGCCCCCACTACTGTCGCGGGTATCGTGAGCGTGAAGATGATCGTCAGGACTGATAGCACCTTGTTGGTAAGCTCGGTGCTCAGGACGTAGTCGGTGTCCTTGTAGATCTCGATCGTCTCCTCCGCCTCCTCAAGGACCGCCCAGGCCTTCTCGATGTGGTCGCGGATGTCCCCGAAGTACTTGTTCAGCTCCTCCTCGCTGAACCTCTGGGCGTCGACCGTCATGTCGAGGAAGAGCCTCCTTAGAGGCGCGACTGTCCTCCTGAGCTCCGCGATCAACCTCCTCTGCGTCATCAGCTCGAGGGCGACCGACAGCCTCGAATCGAACACCTTGTCCTCGACCTCTTCGAGGTCGACCTTGACCTTCTTGAGCATCGGGAACAGGTCGTTGACCAAGGTGTCTATCACGTGGTAGAGAACCCGGGTCGAAGACTTCATGAAGGACGTCCGGGTGGCTTCGTCGTCTCGGCACTTCTCGAAGACGCCGCCTACGCTTTTGAGCTCTGAGCTGTGGATGGTGACGAAGAAGTCTCTTCCCAGGAACATGGAAAGCTGGCTTTCGCGGGTAAGGCGCCTCGTCTGGTCGTAGACCGGGAACTGCAGCAGGACGAACACGTGGTCCTCATAGTCGTCCACCTTCGGGAGCTGGCGCTTGGAGAGGCAGTCGTCGAGGTTCAGCGGATGGAACGGGTACCTGCTCCCCAGCTTTGTGATGTCGTCGGAGGTCGGGTCCTCGACGTCCGTCCAGGTCAGCCCTCCGACAGTAATCTGGCGCATCATAAGACAATCAACAGAGGGCCTGTCCTCCCCTCGAAGGTCGCTCTATACGGGGAAAGGAAAGAGATCCGGATAACTGACATTGAAGACCGCTCCAAGCGCTGCGTCGAGGATGAGGAAGAGTACGAAAGCGAGGACGGCAATCCCCACAGCTCCTATCCAGCTCGTGTCGAAGGCAGCACGGTACACCGCGAGCCAGGCGATGAACGCCAGGATCAGGGCCCAGATCCCCGCCGACGCGCCCAGCACTGAGCCGAGGAAGAGGGTCACTCCGAAGTTGACTATCCAGTATACTATGGTCCCGCCGAGGGTCGCCCCCATGGCCTGTCCGAACCTAGCCTCTCCGCCTGTGATTGCCTTCGCAGAAAGGTACACAGGGATGGAGATGATTACCCAGAGAATCAACAGCCCGACGAGCGTGAACAGGATGTTTGCCAAGGAGGGCCTCGGCCTCGGTCTGGTCTCCATTATTTAAAGCAGGAAACGGGTCAACCCGTTTGTCCGCCGAGTAGGTCTACCTGCTCACGAACGATTTGGCGAACATCTCGTAGGCGACGTCGAATTTCTCATGCTTTGGTGGCGACTTGAACCCGTACGCGCAAATCTCTTGGGCCTTCGCCGTTTCCTTGGAGCGGGCCGAGGACGATGTCGCTCTCAGCACGTCCAGGAGCACGTTCCCGGCATTCGCGCCGTCGGCTGACCTTAGGTAGACGTCCACCGAGATGCCGGAGTTCATGAACCCGGCCCCTTCGAACCAGAAATAGGATGTCCGGTCGTTTCCCATGTAGTCGACGAAGTCGGTCGTCCCGGCGACTGTCTCGAACTTGTAGGGCACCTCCGACGAGACCGAGGTGGTCTTGACTTCCCGCTTCGCCATCTTGATCCCCTCGTCGATGGTGTTCAGCGTCTCTGAGCCTCCCCCTACGTCGAGCTGGTAGCTCTTCGATACCTTGACGCCCCTCCTTATCATGAGGCCAAGGAGCCCCTTGTGGAAGACCGTCCCTCCGAACTGGCTCATCAGGTCGTCCCCCACCAGTGGAAGCTTTGCTCTCCCGAACTGAGCCGCAAGCACGCGGTTCTTCAGGACCAGGGAGGGGGTGCAGTTCACGAATGCGCAGCCTGCTTCCAGCGCCGCCCGCGCGTATTCTTCCGAGGACGCGTCCGAGCCTGATGAGATCAGGTTCACAAGTATGTCGGTTCTTGACTTCTCGAGCTCACCCGCCACCGTCTTCCGCGTGGAACTCGAAAGCTTCTCCCCCTCAAGGTGAGGGGCGACCTGCCCCTTCAGAATCCCTGGAGAAACCTTCACCCCCGAGGGGGGAATATCTGCGTACCTCCTCGCGACGTTGGGGGCCTCGAAAAGCGCCTTGGAGAGGTCGCGGCCGACCTTACGCGAGTCGACATCGAACGCTGCGACCACGGAGAGGTCCTTCGGAGCCAGGCCGGCTACGACAGGATGCCAGAGCCCCTTCGTTTCCTTCCCGGAATAGAATCTGAGCCCCTGTACGAAGACCGAGGCGCAGTTGCCAACGCCGGCTAAGGCCAGCTTTACCGGCATGTTGCTCACTTGAACTTCGCTACTACAGCGAAGACGCCGGTGAGGAGCAGGAGTGCCCCGACCGCGTAGTTCACCGTCGAGATGACGGGGGCGAGCACTGAAACGTTCGAGTACGTGAGGTAGATTAGCGCTAAACCGAATCCGAGCACTATCAGCCCCACGAGTCTGATGAGCGCGTCGACCCTTGACTGCTGCGCCGTGAAGCTCATTCCAGGTCTCTTGAAGGCGAACGAGGAAGGGTATTTAGAAGTTCTTTGACATCGGAGCCTCGTGAGAGCCTCGGACGTAGTAGCGGAACTCAGAAAGATGGCGGACCCGTCCGCAGTCAAGGGAATGGCGCGATTCGGAATCGCGACCGATGGCGCGCTGGGGATTTCCGTCCCGTCCCTCAGGCTGCTGGCCCGTCGGCTCGGAAGGGACCACGCGCTTGCGCTCTTCCTCTGGAAATCTGGAGTCCACGAGGCGCGGATTCTTGCTGCGATGGTCGACGAGCCTTCGAAGGTGACGGAGGGTCAGATGGAGGCATGGGTCTCGGGCTTCGATTCGTGGGATGTCTGCGACGGGTGCTGCGGTTCTCTCTTCGACAAGACCCCTTTCGCCTACGCCAAGGCCCTCGAGTGGTCAAGGAGAGAACAGGAGTTCGTCAAGAGGGCCGGGTATGCTCTCATGGCCGAGCTCGCCGTCCACGACAAAGCGGCTCCCGATTCAAACTTTCTCCGCTTCTTCGGAGCCATCCGCAGGGGATCGAGGGACGAGAGAAACTTCGTTAAGAAGGCCGTCAACTGGGCCCTCAGGCAGATAGGGAAGAGGAATCCCCGGTTGAACAGGGAAGCGGTGAAGCTCGCGAAGGAGATTGCGGATATAGACTCGGCGAGCTCGAGGTGGGTGGCTTCGGACGCGATTCGGGAACTGACGAGCAGATCCGTGCGGGCGAGGCTCAGGCGCTCTTCATGAGCTGGAGCTTTTCCGGGAGGTAGGTGTCCACGATGTAGCTCAGGCCGTAGCGTGCGAAGGCTTCCTGCTCGCTCTTCTTCTTGATCTTCAGAAACACGTCGAGCTCGTCGTGCCACATCTTCTCCGTGTACCGAGGGTCCTGCTTCAACTCGTACAGCCTCTTGATGTCGACGTCCGTGAGTTTGTCAGACGGGAGCTTGTACTTCACTATGTCAGAGGCCCAGACCCCGAGCCAGACGGCGTCGGGAGTTGTCAGCTCTCGCAGGTGGGCGGCACCGGCCGAGCCGCTCTTGCAGACCATCGCGATGTGGGCCCCCCACGGGTCCGCGTCGCAGAGGATCCCGACCGGTAGCCCGAGCTCCTGGTTCAGGCGCCTGAGAAGGAACCGGGTGGACCGGGGGGGTTGCCCTGCGGTGTTGATCAGGATGGCCTTGTACTTCTGGTGCACCCTCTCCTCGATGAATCTGGTGAACAGTCCCCCCTTCTCTATGGCGATGACCATCTCGGCGTCCGTCTCCGCGAACTCCGCGGTCGTCAGGGCCGGGCCTATCATCACGCCGTCCGGGTTGGCCGAGAGGTCTGCCTTCTTGCCCTCGTAGCCCGGGACAGTGTACTCGATGGTCATGTTCCCGAATATGGCGCTCCGCTCTTCTGGGTAGATGTTCATCCCCTCTCTGGCCGTCTGCATGAGGACCTCGAGGTCGGTTATCAGCTCGTCCGACTCGGACTGGTCCTGGAACTCGACGTCGAAGGCCTGCGCCGAATAGAAGACGTCTCTGAGGGTCGATGTCCGCTTTTCGTCCACGAGCTTCTTCGCGAAATAGGCGAGCCAGACGAGCTGGGTGAAGGGACGGATGTGTTTGATGTTCCCGGAAGACTTCTTCACTGTCGTCGCCCCAAGGATGAACTGCTGGAGCTTCTTGTCGTATACGATGTTCCTCACCGACCTGCTGGCAAGCGTGAGGGACGGGAACCTCCCCTCGTCCAGGTCGGAGTAGACGCTCTCTCCCAGTCCTTTCAGGAGGGACTGGGCGGTGGCCTTCCTAGCTTCTGCCGTACTCGTCGATTTTCTTTTGCTCAATCTCCATCGGTCCCGTGGCGTTTTCCTCCCCGGAAGCACCATCTTCCTGAGCGGCTTCGTCCGGCTGGGCACCTTCCGCCTGCTTCGCTGCCTCGGCGTCTCCCTCCCCGATCAGCTTCCGGTACTTCGGCATGCGCTTCTCCCCGGCCAGCTCGGCGGAGAATTTCGCGATAAGAGGGAGATACTTGCCGTAAATGTTCATCTTCCTCTGGACCGCCTCCATGCTCCCCTTCTTCGAGAGGTAGATGCCGAGCCTTCTCAGGGCCTCCCTGGAAGCGTTCCTGATGTCCCTCTGGATCTCCGGCCTGTCCGCGATGTATTCCTTCCCGACCGTCTTGTAGGGGATCTTGGTGGAGCAGATGTGGGTGATTACCCCCACCGGGGCTTCGGGGGAAACGTGATACCTCCTCCAGTCGACCTCCTCGTTGAGGACTTCGAAGCTGACATCGCTCGAGTTGCCAGACCACATCGTCTTTCCTCCTCTTTCGACCAACATTATGTGATTGGGAACCGTAGCGCACCAGACCTTTCCAGCATAGGAAACAGTCCCGACTTCTCTAAGCTTCGTAGCCTTGTGTTTCACATTTAGGTAGACACAGAGTCCCTTCCTATCGTAACCGAAACTTATCGCGTAACCGCACTTTAGCGCTATTTCGGCGACATCATTTGCGAGTTTGACAGAAGAAGTTGTCCCAAAGACCCGCGAACCTGACTTCGTCACCGTTCCGTCACCCTTCATCAGAGCATCGAGAAGAACAACGAGTCTCTCCTTTGGAAGCCGTTTGAGGTCAGCAGGAATATGCTTCTCCTTGGCATGACCAAGGCGCGAGAAGTATTGGTAAGCCTGTTTGTGACTAAACCTTATTTCGTAACTGTGAATTCCCTTCCAAATCCAACGGGGCCTTGCACCGATCGCGCGGATGCATCCATCGATTTCTTCCTTGTAGCGTAAGTCCTTGTCTCCAAGACCAATCGATATCACGTATCCCCCTTTGTCTCGGAACGCTGAACCTTCTGCGACATACCAGCCGACGAACCTCAACCATTGAGTGACGTCCACCTTGGCTACCCGGGGCAGGTGGTGGGAGCCTCGTTTCGCCGTCGCAGGAGGGAGAGAGTAAAACTCGGTATCCCATTCGCCCTTCCACCCGGCATCACGCTTCACATAGAAATGAGGCCTGGGGCCGTCGGTGAATCGAAGCTTCCCGTGACTTCCATTTGGCCATCCCCTGACGGTGTTCTTGTGAAGAGATAGTTGGACAGCGATGCTGGAATAGTTCGAGCCCGACAACCGTAGCTCCTTGGCCTTTTCGTACGCGATTTCTCTCTCCCTTGTAAGGCTCGTGCGATTCGCAAATGCAGTCATGATTTCGGACGCCGTGAAAAATTGGAAGGGACGGTTGGGTCTGGAACAGTACATGCTATGGTTCGGCGTCACAAGCAAGTCCACATAAGGCGACCTCAGGTGGACCATGGGGCCGTCGTGCGCGTAGCTGATAATCCGACTAGGTTTCTGGTACTCCAGGGAATCCGTCCCGGAATTGAGAGTCGCGATTTCATCCTCGTAGCTCAGTTCGCGGAATAGTTTGAACCCCTCCCTGGTTAGGACGCGTGTGTCATCGGAGTAACACTCGTCGTACAACAGGGGGATCCGGTTCGCGAACCTGAAGAGTTTGACACCCGGCTGGAGGACCTTCCCTCCGTAGGCGACCCCCACCTCCACCAGGAACGGGAACCCCGAGTACGACGAAGGAGGGCGGGAGACGACCGTGGAAAACTCGGGCTGCAGCTCCTTCCTTATCCCTGCCAGGAGGATCTCCTCCCCCACTGGGGAGAGGCACGCGGCGTCCGGGGCGAGGAAGTCAGGGAACCTCTGCAGCGCGTCGACTATCGAGACTATCTGGTTGTTGTTGAGCCTCTTGGGAGGGAGCCTGGGGCTGACACCCGCGAACTCGAGGAACCTCAGCGCGATCCTCTCTCCCACCCTGTGGAAGTGAGAGACCATGAACGACTTCATGTCGTGCTCCTCGGAGAGCTTGATGATCCGCTTGAACGCCTCCACGTCGATTCCGTACGGATGGGGGAGCGTTTCCTTCGGCGGAGGAGGCATCGAGGTCGTCACGCGCTCGTAGTAGGTCACCTGGCCCTGAGGGTCGACGAAAGTTATGTTCGCGTAGCTCGCGACGAGCGCGGTCTGCTTGAAGTAGTCCGCTATCTTCTGCGATGCCCTCAGGTAGTCACCATCGAGGGTGATGTCTACCCTCGTCCCGGTCGTCCCGTTGGCCTCCGAGTTGAACCTTTTCAGGACGACAGGCCTGTTCTCTCCGATGTCGATCATCATCTGGAACCCGTACTTCTTCTTCCCGTTGGGGGACGTCGTGATGGTCACCGGCCTGTTCGTGGTTATCTGTCCGTAGAGTATCGCCATGGTCCCGCCGAGGCCGAACATCCCTCTCGACTGCCGGAGGACGTACTTCGAACCGTAGAACACCTTTCCGAATGCGCTCGGCACGTGCTCAGGCGCGACCCCCGGGCCGTTGTCAATGACGGTGATCCTGTACGGCTTCGGGTCTGGGACGTCAGTGCCAGCGTTGTCCGAGATTATCCTCACGTACACGTCCGGGTTCGTCCCTGCCAGCTCGCAGGCGTCCATCGAGTTCTCCACGAGCTCCCTGACGGCCATGTACAGGGCGCGCGCGGGATTCGTAAACCCTGCTAGGTCGCGATTGCGGTAGAAGAATTCCGAGGGCGATATTTCGGCGAAGGAGGCCTTGCTCAGGTTCTACCACCAGTCGCATTTTCTAACATGAATCGAAGCTTCTAACTGCGGGGGAAACCCCCGCCCACGAGTATCGACGCGAATCGGATTTAACCTAACCCTCTAGTTTGCTCAATTTCTCCGCCAATTTTTCAGGGGACGATCCTTCCCAGAGGAACATCTTCTCCATCTTCCTTTTCGTCCTGGCCTTTTGCAGGGAGTTGTACACGGTGCGGTGCTGGCTCCCGGACGCGAGGCTCCGCACCGCCTCGGAAGCGAGCTGGACCTCGGGTGCGTCCCCGATAATCGCGACGGTCCTCCCGTACACGGAAAGGTTGCAGTCAGTCAGTTCTTCGATTACGCGCCTCGACTTACCCTTCAGCCCGATGACGCGCCCCCGGATCCGCTCGAGAGAGTTCGAGCTCCCGCCCGCGAATTCCCTTAGGTCGATCACCTCGAACGCGGTCCCCTCCTCGGCCAGTCGCTTCGCCTTCTGAGGGGAGAAGCCTCTCCCTATGGCTTCGACCACCCTGACGGCCGTGAAAGGGTCTGCTTTTCCGACCGACTCGGACCTTATGGCGACTACGCCCTCCCGGCCGTCCACATCCAGCTTGACCCCGAGCTCGTTCTCAAGGAACCGTTTGGTCCCGCCCTCCCTCCCGATTATGGCCCCGACCCGCTCGACGGGTACCCTAACGATTTGTTCGAAACTCAACTTGTCAGCTCCCCGAGCCAGGACTCGGTGTCCTTCTTGACGATTCCGCGCTTCCTAAAGAACCTCACCATGTTCCCGACGTCCCTCTTGAGATATTCCTCGGCCTGGGGGTGGGAGGTCAGCACTGCGGAGCCCATGTCGAAGAGGACCCTTTCTTCTTTCACCTTGAGCAGGTTGTACTCGGAAAGGTCCGCGTGGACGAGCTTCGCCTTGCGGTGGAGGGTTCCTACGGTGTCGAAGGTCCAGTCGTAGTCAGCCTCGTCCACCTCGGTCTCGGCGAAGGTGGCTGGGGCCCCCGGGGGCTCCCCGATGTACTCCATGACGAGGATGTTCCGATAGAACGCGACCGGCGTCGGGACCCTGATTCCGGCTGACTGGGCCAGCTGAAGGTTCTTGAATTCCTTCCTGACCCACAGGAAGATGGCCTCTCTCGAGTTCGAAGGGAGCTTCCCGAACCTCCTGTCCCCGGCGATGTATCCCATCCGTCTCTTGAACTCGGCCGAAGAAGTGAGGTAGATCTTCACGGCGAGCGGTTCCCCGTTCTGGCTGGCTCCGTAGTACACCCTCGCCTCCTTCCCCGAGTTGACCACTCCGAACAGGTCTCCCAGCGACTTCCTGCTGATGAGTTCCTCGACGGCCAGGAGGGTCGCCCTGTCGAAGACCTCCTCCATCGACTTTCGCTGGTCGGAGTCCTTCCTGAGGTACCGGCTCTCACGTTCGATGCGAAGGAGCTTCTCCTTCATCTTCGAGGACATGTCTTCTTCTTCCACGCTGAGCCCAGGACGGTAGAAAATTTATAGATTGGAAACAGTGCGACCAGAAATTCTCGGGGCGGTTGAGAAGAATTCTGGCCGAGGAAGAAAATTCGGGAGAAGGGACCGCGAGGGGGCCAGCGGAGGCACTGAACGCAGAGAGAAAGAAGTACGAAGAGTCTCTACTCCGTCTGAAGTACCTTCAGGCCGACTTCGAGAACTACAGGAAGAGGGCTGAGAGGGAGATGACGGAGGCGGAAGAGGCGTCGGCGAGGAGCGTCGCAGTCAAGCTCCTTGGGGTGATGGACGAGCTCGAGCTGGCCATGGAGCATTCGAAGGGAACCGAAGGCTCAGAGCTGGGGGAAGGGGTCTCGATGGTCTACAAGAAGCTGAACGGAGTCCTGGAGTCCCTCGGCCTAAGGAGGATAGAATGCGTCGGAAAGCCTTTCGACCCGGCATACCACGAAGCGGTGGAGAAGGTCGAGGGGACCGGGAAGGAGGACACCGTCGTTCAGGAGGTCAGGAGCGGGTTCACTTTCAGAGGTCAGGTGATCAGGCCCAGCATGGTAAAAGTTGAATTGGCGAGGCCGAAGGTCGTCCGGGAGGAGAAGAAGAGTGAGTAGCGCCAGAGAAAAGATCCTGGGCATCGACCTCGGGACTACGAACTCGGCTGCGGCGGTCATCGAGGGAGGGAGGCCTGCCGTAGTCCCGAGCGCTGAGGGTGCGACCCCTGCTGGGAAGATGTTTCCGTCCGTGGTGGCTTTCACGCAGGACGGGCAGCTTCTGGTCGGAGAGCCCGCGAGGCGGCAGGCTGTCACTAACCCAGGGGGGACAGTGTTCGAGATCAAACGGAAGATGGGCACGGACTATCGGGTCAGCGCGTACGGCAAGCAGTACTCTCCCGAACAAGTGAGCTCGTTCATCCTGCAGAAGATAAAGCATGACGCCGACGTCTTCCTCGGCTATCCCACCAAGAAGGCGGTCATCACGGTCCCGGCCCACTTCAACGACAACCAGAGGCAAGCGACGAAGGACGCAGGGGAGATCGCAGGGCTCGAGGTGGTGAGGATAATCAACGAGCCGACGGCCGCCTCCCTCGCGTACGGACTCGACAAATTAGAGAAGGAGATGAAGATCCTCGTGTTCAGCTTCGGGGGAGGAACGCACGACGCCACGATAATGGAGTTCGGCCAGGGGGTCTTCCAGGTCCTGGCTACGTCAGGGGACACGCAGACTGGGGGGACGGACGTGGACAATTCTGTGATCGAGGTGCTGCTGCAGGACTTCCGCTCGAAGACGGGGATCGACCTGAGGAACGACAGGACGGCGATGGCCCGCCTGAAGGAGGCGGCGGAGAGGGCTAAGATCGAGCTCTCCAACCTGACGTCGACCGACGTCGACCTCCCGTTCATGGCCTCCGACCAGGCCGGACCGAAGAACCTCCACTACACGCTGACGAGGACCAAGCTGGAGGAGGTCTCGAGGCCCATCGTCTCGAAGACTGAGGAGACGATAAGGCGCGTGATGAACGACGCGAAGCTCACCCCCTCTCAGGTGGACAAGGTGATCCTGATCGGAGGGATGACGAGGATGCCTCTGGTCAGGAAGTTCGTGGAGGACATCGCCGGCAAGCAGGCCGAGCGGGGGGTAGACCCCATGGAGGCTGTCGCCATAGGGGCAGCGATCCAGGGCGCGGTGCTCGCCGGGGACATCAAGGACATACTGCTGCTTGACGTGACGCCTCTCTCGCTAGGGGTGGAGACGCTCGGAGGGATAGTCGAGAAGCTGATCGAGAAGAACGCGACCATCCCAACGAAGAGGAGCAAGACGTTCACGACCGCCGCAGACTTCCAGACGGCCGTTACCATCCACGTCGTGCAGGGAGAGCGTTCGATGGCTACAGACAACGTCTCCCTCGGGATGTTCAACCTCGAGGGGATCCCCCCCTCGCCGAGAGGGGTCCCTCAGATCGAGGTCACGTTCGACATAGACGCCAACGGGATACTCATAGTCGGCGCGAAGGACCTGGGCACAGGGAAGGAGAACAAGATCACGATAACGTCGTCGACTAAGCTGTCGAAGGAAGAAAAGGACCGGCTGATCAAGGAGGCCGAATCGTTCGCCGACCAGGACAAGAAGAAGAGGGATGACGCCGAGCTGAGGAACGAGGTCGATTCCATCCTCTACACCGCGGAGAGGACAAAGCGCGACCTGGAGGGGAAGGTCGAGAAGGCGTCTCTCGAAAGGATCGACGCCGCGTCGCAGGAGCTGAGGAAGGCGCTCGAAGGGAACGACTCCGCCCTGATCAGGGAGAAGAACGAATCGCTGAAGAAAGTTCTCCAGGAAGTAGGAGCCTCGGTCTACCAGCAGGCGCAGAAACAGGCCGCGGCCCCCGACGGGGGGGCGGGGGCTTCCGAACCCTCGAAGGTCAGCGACGCAGACTACAAGGTAGTCGAAGAAGGGAAGTAGGTCGGGGCGATGTCGGGGAAGGACTACTACGAGGCCCTAGGGGTCAAGAAGGGCTCGTCCAAACAGCAGGTGAAGGACGCGTACAGGAAGCTCGCGCTCCAGTTCCACCCCGACAGGAACAAAGACCCACAGGCCGAGGCCAGGTTCAAGGAGATTTCGGAGGCGTACGCAGTCCTCTCGGACGACGAGAAGCGCAAGCAGTACGACGCTTACGGAAAGGAGGGTGTTTACCAGAGGTACAGCCCGGAGGAGATCTTCCGGGGGGCCGACTTTAGCGAATTCTTCAGGGGGGGAGGGTTCGGCGGCTTCGACGACATTTTCGCACAGTTCTTCGGCGGGGGCCAGCAAAGGGCCGGCCGCGGCGAGGACCTCACGTACCACCTCCAGCTGAAACTGGAAGACGTCGTCAAGGAGACGTCGAAAGAGATCGAGGTTCCCAGGGAGGAGGTCTGCGGGAACTGCAAGGGAAGCGGGGCGAGGCCGGGGACGTCCCCCAGACAGTGCGCGTCCTGCGGGGGGTCGGGGCAGGTGCAGAGGGTCCAGGCGGCGGGTTTCACCCGCCTTGTCAGGATCACCCAGTGCTCTAAGTGCGGAGGAAGGGGGTATGTCGTGGATTCGCCGTGCAGGGAATGCGGTGGACCCGGGATCATCTCGAAGACGCGGCGGATCAGGGTGATGGTCCCCGCGGGGGTGGAGGACGGCCAGACGCTGCGCCTGCGCGGGGAGGGGAACGCAGGTGAGAACGGGGTCCCTCCCGGAGACCTGTACGTGATGGTGAACCTCCTTCCGCACCCGGTCTTCAAGAGGCAGGATAGCGACCTGTTCATGGAGACCAGAATCGGAGTCGTGGAGGCTATCAACGGGTCCGAAATCGTGGTCCCGACACTCTACGGCGAGGTCAGCCTCTCGATCCCGGAGGGGACCCAGCCCGGGACCGTCTTCAAGGTGAAAGGGAAGGGGCTCCCGAACTACGGAGCATGGGGGAAGGGGGACCAGTACGTCAAGGTCAACGTCCAGATCCCGAAGAGGCTCACGGGGGCGCAGCGGGAGCTCCTGAAGAACCTCGGCGACGTCAGCTAGTTGGAGAACTTGTAGATCATCAAGAAGGGGATGCCTTCAATCTCTCTGACTGCCTCTCGCGAACCGACTTCGTTGTCCACCGCGAGCGAGACCGAGCGCTCGCCCGCCAGGTTGACGATCGAACAGGAGCGGATCAGGCGCAGGGCCTCCCCCCTGTCGACGACCTCGCCGAAGTAGAATTCCTTGGAGATGTGGACCTGCAGCCTCCCTTCGGTGACCGTTCTTCCTATCAGCTCTTCATCGCAGATGTTGACGAGGACAGCGTCCTTGTAGGGCGACGTCCTTACCGAGAAGCGAGGGCCCACATCAGGCGACCTTCGCGACCGACCGTGCGCCGCAGGCCTCGCAGACCATGAACCACATCCTCTTCTCCTTCTCGAGATGAGTGTCCGGGCTTCCGCAGACAGGGCAGAGGACCCCGTCCTTCATGTACCGCTGGAGGAGCTGTGTGAACGAGTCGCGGTCCTTCCTCCCGATGAAGATCGCCCTCTCCCCGTCAACCGAGGCAGCCGTCGCTAGCTCCTTCGCCAGGTACATCAGCACCCTCGCCGAGTCCCGTCTGAGCCTCTTCGGGAACTCTCCGTAGTTCCTGAATATCGTCTTGTTCCCTACCCAGATGACGTCCGGGATCGGGAGTTCGAGCCTGATACCCTCCGACTTCCTCGCGTCCTTGTCCAGGCCCGACCGGGCCCTTGAAAGGAGTTCCTCGTATGAGCGGGTCACGGGACGAACGGGCTCTTCTGGGTATTTCAAGTCTTCTGGATTTTCAGGGGCTTCTGTCCGTTTCAAAAGATTAAATCGGAAAACAGGGCAGGCGGCCCGTGAAACAGAGGGCGGAGATCGGGGTCTTCGGGGGCTCCGGTTTCTACAGTCTCTTCAAGAAAGCTGAGGAAGTGTCGATCAGGACGACGTACGGCGTCCCAAGCTCCAAGGTCACGGTGGCGCGAGTTTCAGGAAGGATGCTCGCGTTCATTCCCAGACACGGGACCCGGCACCAGTTCCCTCCCCACTCGGTCCCCTACATGGCGAACGTCTCCGCCTTCGCGGCCCTCGGGGTGACGCGGGTGATCGCCCCGACCGCGGTGGGGAGCCTGAGGCCCGAGGTGGGGGTGGGGGACTTCGTCTTCTGCGACCAGTTCGTGAACTTCACTTCCGGACGGAAGGACTCGTTCTACGACGGGCCTGTCACCACCCACGTCAGTACCGCCGACCCTTACTGCCCGGAGATGAGAAAGATCGGACTCGAGGCTGCGCAGAAGATGGGGCTGAAGTCCCGTCGGACCGGTACTGTGGTCGTCATCCAGGGTCCGAGGTTTTCCACCAGGTCGGAGAGCAGGTTCTTCCGGAGCCAGGGATGGGACGTCGTCAACATGACGCAGTATCCCGAGGTGGTCCTGGCGAGGGAGAAGGAGATGTGCTACCTCAACGTGTCGGTGGTCACGGATTACGACGTTGGGCTGGAGGGGGACCCGAGGGTCGTCCCCGTGTCGCACGAAGCGGTAGTGAAGGCGTTCAACAGGAACATCGGGAAGCTAAAGGAGCTGATCGCAGAAGTCGCCCGGACGCTGCCGAAGGAGCGTGGATGCGAATGCGGAAAGGCGCTGGAGCACGCGAGGCTGGAGGCGTGACCCCCGACCTCGAGGCCGACCTGAAGCGGGCGATAAGGACGATTCCCGACTATCCCAGCAAGGGAGTGCGTTTCAGGGACCTCACGACCCTCTGGAAGGACGGGGAGCTCTCGAGGAGGGCGACGGA
Source organism: Nitrososphaerota archaeon (assembly GCA_016200045.1). Lineage (GTDB taxonomy): Archaea > Thermoproteota > Nitrososphaeria > Nitrososphaerales > Gagatemarchaeaceae > UBA183. The sequence goes on from JACQFN010000001.1 coordinate 33,065, forward strand.
GGCGCTCGCAGACTACTGCAAGGAGAAGGTTGTCGACAAGATCGTCGGGATCGAAGCAAGGGGCTTCATTGTCGGGGCCCCCATCGCCGACAGGATGGGGGTCGGGTTCATCCCGGCAAGAAAGGCCGGCAAGCTCCCGCACGAAAAGGTGGGCGCCGAATACGAGCTCGAATATGGGAAGCAGGGCCTCGAGATCCACTCGGACGCCATCAGAGAGGGAGAGAGGGTGATCATAGTCGACGACCTCCTGGCCACCGGCGGGACGTCGAGGGCTGCCAAGGACCTGGTCGAGAAGCTGGGCGGGAGGGTCGTCGGGCTCGCATTCGTCGCAGAGCTGACTTTCCTTGGCGGCAGAGGGAAGCTCGCCGGATACGAGGTCCGCTCGCTGGCCAGGTATGACGAGAAGGAATAGCCGGGCAGTGGCAGTAATAGCCGGGACCGGGGTCGCCGAGCACTTCAGGGCGGGGAAGTCGGAGGAGATCAGGACCGAGTTCGGGAGCGCCTTCGTGCGCCGGCTCGGCAGAGGCTCGTTCCTCATGCCCAGACACGGCCCAGGTCATGGGGTCCCGCCGCACATGGTGAACTACAGGGCGAACATCTCGGCTCTCAGAAGCCTCGGGATCACCAGCGTGATCGCGACCGGCGCAGTCGGTTCGATGAGCCCGAGGCTGGGGGTCGGGGAGTTCGGGTTGCTTGGCCAATTCATCGATTTCACCAGAAGGAGGGAGGGGACCTTCTTCGACGAAGGGTTGGCGCACACGGATGTTACTGAGCCCTATGACCGGGGATTGAATCGTCTGCTCCGGTCTGCCGCAAAGGAAGCCGGGGTGAAGGTCAGGGAGGGGCTGGTCTATGTGTGCACGGACGGCCCGAGGTTTGAGACCGCTGCCGAGGTCAGAATGTTCAGGAGGATGGGGGGAGAAGTGGTCGGGATGACCGGGGTCCCGGAGGTGGTGCTGGCGAACGAGCTCGGAATGAAGTACTCGTCGGTCGTCGTTGCGACCAACTGGGCGGCCGGGATTCAGGGCGGGGTGAGCCACGAGGGTGTGACGAGGGCGATGAAGAAGGCCGGCCCGGTGATGAGAGAGGTCGTGGAGATAACGATAAAGCGGGTGAAGGAAGCGGGGCGGGGATAGTGTCCAAGATAGCCGACCCCAAGCTGAGGCATGAGGGAGAAAGGAACTTCCTCTGGGCCAAGGCCCACATGGGGGCCCTGACGACCCTGGCCGCGAAGCACTCGAAAGGGAAGCCCCTCGCAGGGGTCAGGGTCGGCGTCTGCCTGCACGTCACCAAGGAGACCTCCGTCCTGGTCGACGTGCTGGTCGGGGCCGGGGCGGAAGTGAAGCTCGCCGGGGCAAACCCGCTTTCGACCCAGGACGACATCGCGGCCTTCCTTGCGACGAAGGCCGAGGTCTGGGCCTGGAGGGGCCAGTCGCCGGAGGAGTATGCGTGGGCGATCGACCAGGTCCTTCGGGTGAAGCCCGGCCAGCTAATCGATGACGGGGCGGACCTGCATGTGGCCGCGCACCTGTCCCGCACGAAGGGGATAGCCGGGGGTTCCGAAGAGACCACGACCGGGGTGATGAGGCTGAAGGCGCTCGAGTCGGAGGGGAAGCTCGCGTACCCCGTGGTCGCTGTGAACAACGCGCAGACAAAGTTCCTGTTCGACAACAAGTTCGGGACCGGCCAGAGCACTTTCGACGGAATCCTGCGCGCGACCGCGCTGCTGATCGCGGGCATGAAGGTCGTGGTGGTCGGCTACGGATGGGCGGGCAAGGGGGTCTCTATGAGGGCCAGGGGGATGGGGGCAAGGGTGACGGTCGTCGAGGTCGACCCGGTCAAGGCAGTCGAGGCCCACTTGGACGGGTTCGAGGTGACGAACATCCATGAGGCGGCCCGGGACGGACAGCTGTTCATCACGGCGACGGGCCAGAAGGGGGTCGTCCCGTACGACGCCATCACGAGGATGAAGGAAGGCGCGATCCTGGCCAACGCCGGGCACTTCGACGTGGAGATCGACGTCAAGACCCTCCTCTCGAGGGCGAAATCGGTGCGGGAAGTGAGGCCGCACGTCGACGAGGTCGTCGTCCCGGGGGGGAAGAAGGTGTACCTGGTCGGCAAGGGGCGGATAGCCAACCTCGTAGCTGCTGAGGGCCACCCGCCCGAGGTAATGCAGATGTCCTTCGCGAACCAGTTCATGGCCGCGCTCAGGATCAGGAAGGAGCACGGGAAGATGGAGAAGAAGGTCTATGGCGTGTCGGCTGCTGAGGAGCAGGAGGTCGCAAGGGCGGCGCTGGAGTCGATGGGGGTCAGCATCGGGGAGCAGACTGCGGAACAGAAGGCCTACGCGAAGAGCTGGGAAGTATAGGCCTCACAAAGGTTATAATTGCTCGGGCCCTTATTTCATCATGGTGGATGGCCTCAACAAAGAGAATGTTATCATCACAGCAGCGCTACCGTATGCATACGACGACCTCCACCTGGGCCACATAGCGAGCACCCACCTCCCGCCGGACATCCTCTACAGATACCTCAAGCTGAACGGGAGGAGTGTCATACAGGTCTGCGCGTCGGATGACTTTGGGACCCCCATCCTAATCGCAGCAGAAAGACAGGGGAAGGACCCGGGGGAGTACGTCAAGGTGTGGAACGAGAGGTTCAGGGCCGACCTGGGGCGGCTGGGAATCGTGTACGACGCATTCGACAGGACGAGCTCCCCCGAGAACGTGGACATGGTGCAGCGCTTCTTCAGGAAGCTGAACGAGAACGGATACATTTTCGAGTCAGAAGTTGAGCAGTTCTATTGCGAGACGGACCTCAAGTTCCTTCCCGACAGGTACGTCAAGGGCAAGTGCCCCTACTGCGGGGCCGAGGGGCAGTACTCCGACGGCTGCGAGAACTGCGGGCGGACGCTGCAGCCGGGCCAGATACTCGACCCCAGATGCTCGATATGCGGGAGGCCTCCGGTGAAGAAGAAGAGCCTGCACTATTTCTTCAAGCTGTCCGCATTCTCAAGCAGGCTCGAGAAGTGGCTGAGGGAAAACGAAGGTCTTCAGTCCGACGCGAAGAATTACGTGCTGAACTGGATCAAGGACGGATTGCAGGACTGGGACATCACCCGAGACATTTCCTGGGGGGTCCCCGTCCCTCTGGAAAAGGCCGGCGGGAAGGTCCTCTACGGGTGGTTCGACAACCATCTATGCTACATCACGACCGCGCTCAAGGCGGCCGGGAGGCTAGCCGGGGGAGGGGAAGAATTCTGGAACGGTTCCAAGGTGTACCACTTCATAGGGAAGGACATAGTCTACCATCATTATCTCTTCCTCCCCAGCATGAGGCTGGGCGAGGGGGAGTTCAAGCTTCCCGACTTCATCCCGACGAGGGGGCACCTCCTCCTGCTAGGGAAGAAGATCTCGAGAAGCAAGAAATGGATGATCACGGTCGGCGACTTCCTCGAACGGTTCCCGCCCGATTACCTCCGGTTCTACCTGACCCGGATAGTGCCGCAGAGCCAGGCCGACTCGAACTTCGACCTACAGGAGTTCGCCGACAAGGTCAACAACGAGCTGTCCGCGAACATCGGAAACTTCGTGTACCGCTCGCTCGTGTTCGTGAAGAACAAGCATGACGGTCTTGTTCCAGCGCCCGGGACAGCCGGGGCCGACGAGAGATCTGTCCTCCGCGACCTCAGGCTGGCTGCCGCCGAGACCGGGATCCTGATAGAGGAGGGGCACTACGACCGGGCTCTGAAGCGGGTGCTCGAGTTCTCATCTCGCTGCAACCAGTATTTCCAGCGGAAGGCGCCTTGGGAGAACCTGAAGGAAGAGCCCACCGCGGTTTACTATTCCTGCAACCTTGTGGCAGGGCTCGCGACCCTGATCTCCCCGTTCCTGCCGTTCAGTGCGGCTGAAGTCTGGAGGCAGCTGGGATTTCAGGGGCCGATAGAAGAAAGCGGATGGGCCTCGGCGGCGGAGCTGAGGGTCGAACCGGGGAGACGTGTCGGGGAGCTGAAGCCTCTCTTCACGAAGGTAGAGGAGAAGGACCTTGCTGCGGTCCGGGTCCGCCTGGGCTGATCAGTCGCAGGGCTGCAGCGATTCAAGGCCTTCCGAGAGGAAGGAGTCAGTTTCGTCGTCGATCGTTCGGTCGCCCAGGACCTTCCTGACCGGGTCGTAGTCGTCGTACTTCGTGGACCTGAACCCTGAGGCGAGAAGGCTCACCTGGAGCTGCGAGCTCCCTGAGTACGTCGCTCCGTATTCGATGTCCACGGTCTGGTTGCTTATCATGGAACCGAGCCTCCTCACTGCCATCCCGACCTCGTTCCCGGAAAGCGTTCCGTTCCCGCTCAGCATGACTATCGCGCGGTTCGCCTCCTTGGCTTCTGCCAGCTTGCTTATGGAAACCACCGCCCCCGCGAGGGCTTCTTCCGCCTTGTCTGCGGAGCCGCTGCTCGCGACCCCCAGTAGGGAATACCCGTCTTGCAGGACCGTCCCGAGTAACTTGTTTAGGCCGGGGGGGAGTGACGCGTCAGAAGGGCGTGACAGGAGAGCTCCAAGCGCCTTCGCCGCCTCTCCGTTCGCCGATTCATACAGCCTTGTGAGGGTTGCGTTGTCGGGGGACGAGTTGAGGAGCGTGTCGTTGTCCACTACGATGACCCCCCTTGCGGCCTGCCTCAGGCGTCGCAGCGAGACCCCCGCGTAGAACTTCAGTTTCTTTTCATAGTCGAATGGCATGACCGCGACGCCCACGGTTATCGCCCCCGCCTCCTGGGCCATCCCGGCGACCAGCGGGGCCAGCCCGCTCCCGGTCGCCCCCCCGAGCCCGGCGATCACGAAGACCACCTTTGAACCGGATACCGCGGCCCGGATTCTCTCGGACGAGCGCCCGGCAAGCCCTCTGACCATGGACGGAGTCAGTTTCTGGTCGACAGGTGATTCCACGAGGATGTTCTCGCCCAAGGATCCGGTGAAGTCTTCCTTGTCGCACGACAGGTAGACGAATCTGTCGACGAGCAGCGATTGCTTTCCGAGAAGAGAGACTATCCGGCTCCCCGCGCTGCCAATCCCGACGGCCGTGACTTCAGAAAATTGTTCGTGCATTCTAGGGCCCACGCCCTATGAATCGCCGGGAATTTACAAGGCCTGTTACTAAAACTCTTGACAGTCGCTTGGAAATTTGTTCACTAGCGTATCGCGAGGCTTCGCGTCCGCCCTAGTGCTTCTGCTTGAGCTCTTCTCTGTTGACGATCCTGTTCACCAGGTCGTCCATCATGTGGCCCCCGCACTCCACACGGATTACCTTTACCCCGTCTACGGACAGCGCCGCGTCTCGTATGCTCCGGCCGATGTCGACGGCGAGCGGGCTGTAAGCCGAAAGCGGCTGGAACTTCACCTTCATCGAGCCCGACCCGGTCTCCGACACTTCGGTCACTATGTTCAGCTCGCCGAACTTCCTGGTGGTCTCTTCGTCGACAAGCTCATTCAGCCTTTCTGTGACCTTCTTCGCGAGGTCGTCTCCCAAGCCGACGTTTCACTTCGAGGTGCATATATGACTCTACCGCCGCGGATTCGTGCGCGGGTCACCAATGGACTTTGAGGGAGAGGGGATGCGAGGCCTTGACCTCGTCGACTTTCCCCACGCTCGTGTTCCTTGGCCGGTCGCCCAGCGTCCCTTCCTTGAGGGACCTGCTTATCCTGTTCAGGGTCTCGGCGTACTCGTTCAGGATCTCGAGCGGCTCTGTCTCCGTCGGCTCGATCATCAGTGCCTCGCTCACGATCAGGGGGAAGTAGACCGTGGGGGCGTGCATTCCGAAGTCAAGGATGGCCTTCGCTACCTTCATCGCGTTTCCGGGGACCTCGCCTTTCGCAGACACGACGGCCTCGTGCTTTCTGCGGACCCCCTTTCCGTGGGTGACCGGAAAGGCGGCTGGGTCGAGGCACTTCCAGAGATAGTTCGCCGCAAGGACTGCGAGGGACGAAACGTTCGTCAGCCCGGTCGCGCCCAGGAGGCGAATGTAGACGTACGCCCGCAAGAGAACGGCCGAATTGCCGATGAAGCCCTTCAGGGGGCCTATCGTGTGCTCCAGGCCGTAGTCGAGCGAGTATCGACCCTCCGATTCGGAGACCACGGGGACCGGGAGATAGTCGGCAAGCTTCGCCGAAGCCCCTACCGGTCCGGCACCCGGCCCCCCTCCCCCATGGGGGGTTGCGAAGGTCTTGTGCAGGTTCAGGTGGACCACGTCGAATCCCATGTCCCCCGGCCTCGCCTTGCCGAGCAGGGCGTTCATGTTCGCCCCGTCATAGTACATCAGACCGCCTGCGTCGTGGACGGCACGGCAGACCTCTACGACCTCGCTTTCGAAGAGCCCCAGCGTGTTCGGAACTGTGAACATCATCCCGGCGGTGCGACTCGACGTCAGCTCGCTGACCGCCTCTGCCGTCACCTGGCCCGAGGAGCCTGAAGGGACCTTGACCACCTTGAAACCGGCCATCGCCGCGCTCGCCGGGTTGGTGCCGTGCGCCGAGTCTGGGACGATGATCTCGTCCCTTTTGCCCTCCCCCTTTTCGCTGAGATGTTTTTTGATCATGAGCACTCCCGCGAACTCTCCCTGGGCCCCTGCCGCTGTAGCCAGCGAGAACCTTGCCATTCCGGCGATTTCGCTCAGGGCCCGCTCCAGCTCGTAGAAGATTCCGAGGAGCCCCTGGACGGTTTCCTGGGGTTGAAGGGGGTGGACATTCTTCATACCGTCCGCTCCGGCGATGTACTCCGAGACCTTCGGGTTGTACTTCATGGTGCAGCTCCCGAGTGGGTACATCCCGAGTTCGACGGAGAAGTTCATCTGGGAGAGCCGGTTGAAATGCCTGAGGACCTGCAACTCGGAGACCTCCGGGAGCTTCAAGGCGCCCCTCCTCATCGACTCGGGGACGAGTGACGCGGGGTCTTTGAAGGCCTTCGAGGCTTCTTCGTCGAAGTGGACGGCGGTCCCGACCCTGCCCGGCCTGCTCAGGTCGCTGAGCAGCGGCTCGTCCCATCGGGCCTGCCTGAATTCCGGGGGCAGCTACAGGACCTCCTCGAGGGCGACGGCAAGCTTCTCGATGTCTGACGACGTGTGAACCTCTGTAACGCAGAAGGAACCCGCCTCCGCGCGGAGGCCGAACTCTTCGGAGACGGGGTAGCCGCCCAGGACGTTCATCTCCGCTAGCCTTCTATGGACGTCGGCCGCTCTTCTCTTCGAGTAGGAGACCACGAACTCCTTGAAGAAAGAGCCTGAAAAGTGAGGGGAGGTCGCTCCGGGAACTTTCGAAATCCTCTTGGCCGCGTAGTGCGAATTCGCAATCACGGATTCCCCGAGCTCCCTGAACCCGGTCTTGCCCAGGAGGGAGAGGTAGCACGCAGCCGCGACCGCCATCAGCGACTGATTGGTGCAGATGTTGGAGGTCGCCCCCTCCCTCCGGATGTGCTGCTCCCTTGTCTGGAGGACCATTGCGAACGCCTTCCTGGACGGGTCCGCAACTGAACTCGTGATCCCGATGAGGCGGCCGGGCGTGCTCCTCGCGAGGTTCATGTCCCTGACCGAGAAGAGGCCGAGGTGGGGCCCTCCGTAGTTCATCGGGATCCCGAGAGGCTGTCCCTCCCCGACTGCTATGTCTGCCTCGTACTCTCCCGGAGGTTTCAACAGCGAAAGCGATATCGGGTCGACGCCGGCTATCGCCAGCGCCCCCGCCTTGTGGGCGACCGAGACGGCCTCGCCCGCATCTTCTTCGATGACCCCGAAGTAGTTCGGATTCTCAAGATAGACCCCCGCGACGTCCGCCGAGACCTTGCTCCGAAGGTCGTCCATGTCGAGCCTCCCGCTTGACTTGTCAAAGGCCACCTTCTCGAGGACCATTCCCGTCGGCTCAGCGTAGGTCTGTATCACGCCGAGGCGCTGGGGGCCTGCGTTCCCGGCGACCAGGAGTTTCTTGCGTCCGGTCACCCGACGGGCCATCCTGGCCGCCTCCCCAGCAGCCGACGCCCAGTCGTACAGCGAGCTATTGCAGGCTTCCATGGAGAGGAGGTCTGACATCAGGCTCTGGTACTCGAACAGGGCCTGGAGCATCCCCTGGCTGACCTCCGCCTGGTACGGCGTGTAGCTGGTGTAGAACTCCTGCCTTGCCGTGACAGACTCGACGACCGCGGGGATGTAGTGCGGCCATACGCCGCCTCCTAGGAAACAGAGCGCCCCGGGGTAGGACTTGTTCCGTGAGAGCCGTTCCCCCATCTCCCTCCGCATCCCGTACTCGGACGTGGCCTCAGGTATCCTGAGGCTCCGGTTCAGCCTGACCCCGGAAGGAATGTCAGAGAAGAGGTCTTCGACGCTCTCGGCCCCCGATTTCTTCAGCATCTCGGAGACGAGGGCCGGGTCAAGGTTGGGGAGGAACGGGTGGCGCGCCTGTGGTTCCGGCATCTTTGTGGCCCGAAAAACGCTTAAAATAAGAACGTAGCGGCTTCGCCGCCAAACCTGTTGAAACGCATAGCATTTGTCGCCCTGTTTACTCTTCTCGTCCTTGCCGCATTCCAGGTGCAGGGGGTGGTACACGCGCAGGTCAATCCCTCTTTGACTGTGACCAGCCACTATTTCGTGAACAGGTATGGGTTCGCGACTGCAAACGAAACCGTCACTTTCTACAACAACTCGACGCTCCCGATCTCGGTCCCAGACATAGAAGTGGGTCTGGGAAGCCTTGGCTCCTCTGTCGTGGGCACCCCCGTGATAACCCCGGGGTACACTGTCACTGAGACGGCAGGAGGATACACAGTCCCAGGAGCTGGGAGCATTCTGGCCGCAGGCTCTAGGGAGAGCTTTACGCTCAGCACTCTGATCAACAGGATAACTTCGAAGTCGGCGAACGACACTCTTCAGGTGATGATCCTGATGGGGCCTTCGATAAACCTCCCAGTCGACCGGCTCGTCGTCAGCATAGCGCTTCCGTCTTCGACATCCTTTGAGACCCCTCCCGAAGGTTTCTCCGTCCCAGCCTCGGTGAGCAACGAGACCTATTCGAGGGCGTTCGCAGGGCCTATTGTTCCTTCGGCGTTCGTGAGCGAGTTTACCGTTTCGACGACCTCTTCGAGCGACTTCCATCCGCTGCTCGTGTACAGCGCAAGCCGGACGGTATCGATGGGGCCTGATGGAAACCCGGTGGTGACCGACGCGATCTACTTCAAGAACAACGGGACGGAGACGCTCGCCACTCTCGTCATCGCCCCGCTCATCCCGAGCGGCGGAAAGGTGACGATAATGCCGTCGGTCGAGCCCAGGCTCCTGGGCCCGTACCTCGCGACCCTGACCGGGTACTCGCTCGACCTGTCGAACCCGAGGATAGGCTCCTACGTCGGCGAGGGGACAGAGTCGAGGATAACATACAGGTACCCTCTGCCGTCCTCGTACTATTCAGTTTCAGGAGGGGTGATCACGGTCAACCTCCCGAACACTCCGCCGATCAACGCGTTCGTCAACACGTACTCGATCTTGGTTTCCCTCCCGGCGGGGGGAAGGGTGGTGCAGGGACCCCCGGCCGGGTTCTCGGACGTCGGGCCGAGGCAGGCAGGGCAGACGACGGTGTCGTATACCCTTGCCGTCGGGTGGGCGGTCGGGGACGGGTTGCCGGCGGCGTCCCTGATCTTCGTCCTCTTGTTGGCTGGCCTCTTCGTGTCAAGGACGACCCTGACGGAAGAGGAGGAGACCGAGGAGGAGTCGTCCACCGAGCGGGCCTCCACCATGATCAAAGCCTTCGAGGAGAAGACGAGCATGATCAACGGGCTCTGGCAGGAGATTTCTGGGGCAGACCCCAACGACCTGGACAGGGCCTATTTCGACGAGATACGCAGCCGCATGGACTCGTTCAGGGGAAGGGCGCTCCAGAGGCTGAACGAGCTCAAGCAGAAATCGACGACTCAGAAGTTCTTCGACCTGCTCAACCAGATACATACAACGGAGCGGGAGGTGGACCGCGCCGCCAAGGACACTCTCAACCTCTACGAGCAGTTCTACACCAGAAGGATGAGGAAGGAGGTGTTCGACAGGCTGCAGCCCCAGTACCTGAGAAGGCTGGAGAAGGCATTGAACCAACTCTCGGACGAGCTTCATTCCGTTCAGAAGGAAGCCAAGCTTCTCTAGGTCAGCCCCTCCCTGGGGGCAAATTTATGAATCGGAGATGAAGCGAGGAAGACAAGCGCTTGCAAGAAGATGTGAAGAAGCTAGTGATCATCGGCTCGGGACCCGCGGGCCTTACCGCCGCTATCTACGGCTCTAGGGCTGACCTGGACCCGGTCGTGTTCATGGGTACGAAGTATGGGGGCCAGCTCATGCTGACGAGCGACGTGGAGAACTTCCCCGGGTTCAGGGACCCGGTCATGGGCCCGGACCTGATCATGAACATGAAGTCTCAGGCGGAGAGGCTCGGCGCGAAGCTGATTCAGGAGGACGTCATCAGGGTGGACTTCGGGACCCACCCGTTCAGGGTCTACACCGACAGCGGGGTCACGCAGGCCCTTTCCGTGATAGTCGCGACCGGGGCAAACCCTAGGAGGCTGGACATTCCGTCAGAGGCCAGGCTGCAGGGAAAAGGGGTGTCGAACTGCGCGGTCTGCGATGGGTTCTTCTTCAGAGGAAAGAAGGTCGCGGTGGTCGGAGGGGGGGACACGGCTATGGAGGAGGCTACCTTCCTGACGAAGTTCGCGACCAGCGTTCAGGTCGTGCACAGGAGGGACGAGCTGAGGGCTTCCGCAGCGCTCCAGAAGGAGGCGTTCGGGAACCAGAAAATCAGTTTCCTGTGGGACTCGGTGGTCACAGAGGTATTGGGGGACGGCCATGTGCAGGGGGCCAGGCTGAAGAACCTGAAGAGCGGACAGGAGACGGAGCTGCCGGTCGACGGCCTCTTCGTGGCGATCGGGTACGACCCGAACACGGAGATATTCAAGGGCCAGCTGGAGCTCGACCAGAAGGGGTACATAGCGGTGAAGAACGAGACCGAAAGCAGCGTCCCAGGGGTCTTCGTCGCAGGAGACGTGCACGACTTCCGGTACAGGCAGGCGATAACGGCTGCCGCGGACGGGTGCAAGGCGCTGCTGGACGCGGAGAAGTTCGTAAAGACGAAGCTCGAAGTCCCCTAGTTTATCACGGAAATGAATCGGTCTTCGGACGACGATTTGCTCAGGGGCCCCGTTATCGGCGTGGCATAACCGCAGAATCTGCACCTGTTTCGGTCGTCCAGGTTGTACCCGCGGATCTCGTACCCGAACCTCTTGATGAGGACGTTGCCGCACTCCGGGCAGTATGTGCTCTCTGCAGGGTGGCCGGGGACGTTCCCGATGTAGACGTACCGCAGCCCCGCCTTCTTCCCGACCTCGAGGTGCTTTTCCAGGGTTTCGATCGGCGTCCAGGGGAAGTCCATCATCTTGTAGTCCGGGTGGAAGCGAAGGAAGTGTATCGGCATGTCCGGCCCCAGGTTGTCGTAGACCCACCTGCAGAGCTTTTCCGCGGCTTCTATCGAGTCCCCGACCCTGGGGATTATCAGGTCGGTTATCTCCGTGTGGACCCTTGTTTTCTGCTTGATTTCCAGGAGGCTCTGGAAGATTGGGTCTGCGTTCGGTATGCTGATGTAGCGTCTGACGAAACCGGTCTCGCCGCTTCCCTTGAAGTCGATTGTGGCGCAGTCGAGGAATCCGTCCATCATCTTCACCGTCTAGGGGGTGTCGTAGCCGTTGGAGACGAAGATGTTGAAGAGCCCCTTCGACCTCGCTATCTTCCCGACGTCTCGCGCGTATTCCATGAAGATCGTCGGCTGGTTGTAGGTGTAGGCAATTCCCTCGCATCCGTAGGCCAGGGCGTTGCCGACTATGTCCTCGGGGGTCGCTTCAATCCCTTCGATCCTCCGGAGTTGGCTGATGTCGCTATTCTGGCAATATTGACAATTATGGACAAGAATTCCGTCTGCGACATAGTCGTGGTTGGTAATCGTCTCGATGCTGTAGACGGTCTCTTCCCGGTCCGTCGGCCGAGATGACTTGACATCCACCCAGAGTCTCATGTTGGCCATCCGGGGCCGGGAAAGACGTTCTATGACGAGCGCCTTCGACTCCTCAGGGTGGTTGTACAGGTAGGAGCCAGGAATTCTGAGAACTTCCCAGCCGTTGGCTCGCAGCGTCTCGTCTCTGACGCGATCGCTGTCCTGAACCTCAGGGCTGTGATAGTGCCACCACCCGTCTACTTCGATGTCCAGCTTCTCTTCGACAAATGCTGCGTCCGCAATGTAGTACGACTTCGAATGTTCGAGCCGCTTCTCCACTCTGACTCTGTGTTCCTTCTCGTAAGGTAGTTCCAGCGAATCCAGCACTGGATAGAGTTTGAGTTGAGACTTCGATGGGTGATTGTGGTGCCAAGCCTGCATCCTCCCCACGTTTCTGTGCCACCCGTGAGTGTCATCTTCGAGGAAGCGCCGCTCACTTGACTGGAGCGCACGTCGAGCTATCGCAGAGTCTTTCATCGGATTGTTGATTTTCATCCGCTCCCGACTTCGGAAGAGCAACTCATCCGAATGTTTCATGCCCAGTATATAGCACCGTCCGCGGTGACGATTCCAATTATCGTAGCCTGTGAGTTTCTCACCGCACTTGTGGCACGCGAATACCCCAGTCCTCCGGTGCTCGGCGTGTTTCTCATTCCACCTTGCCGTCTGTGTCTGCCAAACTCGAAGAATCTCGTCTCCTGCTCTCAGCTGTCTCACGGTCTTCCACCCTTTCTTTGTCATGACAGGGTGCTCTTCTGTCAGAAGAACTGGCTCTTGGCCGTTGTCGCCGTAGGATACTTCCCACAGGCGTCCCTTTAGGGCCTCCGCATGGGTTACGACGTTAGGCTCGATGCGCATCCCCTGATCGACGTTGTAAGACCAGAGCATGTCACCAGGAAGGAGACTTTCAACATCCTTTGTGGTTCCGTCTGAAAGCAGCACTTGCGACCCCCCCGGATGGCACGCCCATGAACATCCGCTCGTCGCGACTGAGAAGATCTTGGACCCGGGCCGGTAGTGAACTACAGGTTTCTTCTCGATCGGGTCGATGTGGCCTGCCATTACCTTGCCGTAGACGAGGAGATAGAGCCTTCCTCCGACTACCCCCCTGACCCCGCAGAACCCGACCTGGCCCTCGCCGATCTGGCAGTTCCTCGCGCAGGCCGTGCATTGGACCCTTCCGGTCGGGAGGTTCCTGTAGAGCTCCGCAGGTCTCCCGCTCGCCTGAGTGAGTTTCCCTAGAGTCGCCATTTGGTGGTTGGACGGCTCGCCGGCCATTAAGGATTTGCAGAGTTGAGAAGAGAGAGGCGTAGAGGTCGCGTCGCGTCCCAAACGCATATTACATATGTTATTTCGGGCAGGCCGAGTTCAGGTTGCCCGACCTCGTCGAGCTGCTCCTGCTCGGGGGAGTGGCAGGCTTCACCATCTACTTCGGCCTTCCGGTGGCCCTGCTCGGGGTCGGCGAGCGGCTGAAGGGTTTCCTGAACGCCCTCGCTGTGGGAATCCTCATCTTCCTGATAGTGGACGTCTTCAGCCACGCCTGGGAACTGACCACAGACGCGGCGACGCTGGCCTTCCTGGGGCTGGAACCTGCCGGGGACGCCTACGTCTATCTGCTGATGATGTTCGGCGGCCTGACGCTGGGTCTCCTGGGCCTGCTCCTCTACGAACGACTGTACATGGGCAGGCGCCCTGAGGAACCGGGCCCCGAGAAGCTCTCGACGCTGATCGCCTTGGGGATTGGGGCGCACAACCTGAGCGAGGGGCTCGCGATAGGCCAGGCATATCTCGGAGGGCTGATTGGCCTGAACACTGGCCTGGCGGTGGTTTTGGTCGTGGGGTTTGCGGCGCACAACGCGACTGAGGGGTTCGGGATCGCAGCACCCCTGTCCGGGGCGGGACAGAAGCCTAGGGTCTCCTTCTTGGCTAAGGTGCTCTTCATCGGGGGGGCGCCGACCCTCGTCGGAACCCTGCTGGGGAGCATCCAGTTCTCCTCCGCTGCATACGTCCTCTTTCTTGCCCTGGCGGGAGGGGCGCTGGTCTATGTCACGATGCTGATGTTCAACACGGGGAGGCGGCAGTACGGGAACGGGTTGATGATGCTGGGTATTTTCATCGGATTGTGCGCGGGATTTCTGACGGACCTCATCGTCACCCTCGGCGGGGTATGACTGGGGCGGGCCTGATCCTCCGCCTCGGCTGCGTCCCGATCATTTCGCCATAGGCCCTCCTGAAGAACCCGAGCGCGACCCTCAAGACCGCAACTCCCCGAGGGGTGAGCTCGTAGACGCGGTTGCGCCCCTCATCGCGGTAGGTGACGAGTCCCTTCCTGCTCAGCTCCTTTAGTGCAGGGTACAGGGTGCCCGGGTTGGGCTTCTCTCCTTTCCTGCTCTTGATCTCGTAGGCGATCTCCTGGCCGAACATCGGCCTCTTGGCGAGCAGCCAGAGGATCATGAACGTGAGCATCCCGCGCATGTCGCACATCTCCACGTCGACTTCGTTCAATGAAACAAGTCCCTGGACTGAACGTCCCATTCGAGTATAAATGGATTGGGCGTCCAATAGAACCTCAACCCAGAGAAGGGCCGCGGGTATCGCCGAGTAGTGGTAGCCCGGGGAGGATTCGAACCTCCGTCAAGGGCTCCAAAGGCCCCTATGCTTGGCCGACCTACACCACCGGGCTTCAAGTTTTCGGCAGGAAAGGAAGGTGATTTAGACTTGTTCGGCAGTTTCCAGGATGGCAGAAGAAATCCTCGGCACCGGGTCTTCCATCCTGTCGAGCGCGCGAGCAGCTTTCTTTGCGAAGCCGGCCTTGAACGAGTCCGAAAGCAGGCGCTTGGCGTCATTCAGCAAGGCCTTCACTCCCTTCGCCTTCACCGCGAGTCCGGCCGAAACAAGGTAGTCTTCGATGACATAGGAGCCCTGGAACGCGGAGATGGCGGGGACTCCTGTCAGAGCTGCCTCCGCGGTCATCGTCCCCCCCATTCCCACGAATAGGTCGGATGCCTCTAGTAGCCTCCTTCCGTCGACGACGCGGTCCGGGACTATGAACTTCGAACCGTGCCTGCGCTTCACTTCTTCAAGCTGGTGGACGTACCTCGTCAGTACGACGAGGTTGCAGCCGGGTAATCCTTCTGCCAGTCCTCCGAGCACGGCGTCGGCCCAGGATGAATCGGTCCCGGCCAGATAGGGCGCGTCGCTCTCTTCTATCCTGACGACCACGGTCTTCCTTCCGGATGGGAGCTTCGGTATCGGGCCGTTGACCGGCTTGCGCTTGAGCCAGACCGCCGGGTCCAGGGCCCTGTAGCGTGACACCTGCTCCTTTGCGATTCCAAACCTCGACCAGGCGGAGTAGGGGATCACCCACGGGCAGAGAAGACGATGGCTCAGCGGAATCGAGAGCCTCCCAGCGGTCTCGGAGTGCGGGGAGTCGTTTACCGCCACATGTCTGACTCCCATGCCGAAGGCCACCCTAGCGCAGACCGCGGAGGCTATCGAAACGGCGACCTCCGGGGCGAACTCCGCGACTACCGGAATCAGATCGGCCTGACGCCGGGTGGCGGCGAGGAACTGCTCCATCCTGCCTTTCTCCCCGCGCTCCCCAACGTACCTCATGTCGAGCCCCGCTATCTCCGCCATCCCCTCCACTTCCCTGTATCTCCGGGAAGTCACGAGGACTTCAGCGCCAGAGCCTTCGAGGGAGTCGACGATCGGCTTGAAGAAAAGCACCTGCTTCGGAGTCAGCACGTCGAACCAGACTTTCATTCGGTCAGACCTCTCAGGTTGGCGAACCGCCTCTGAATTATTTAACCGATGCCGCCGACTTCGCCTGCCGAAGTTCGGTTTTCAGAGTCCTGACAATCGGCCCGGGGTGCGTCGAACCCCTAAGTATAATTAGAATGGGTCAAAAAGCCAGGTTGTCTCTCTCGTGTCCAAGCCCAAGGTAGCCCTCTACGGACTTACCAGCGAGGGTTACAGGCTTGCGTCAGGCATCGCAGACAGGGCCCAGGTCACGATAGTGGACGAAACTCTTCAGGTGGCTATGGACCTCAACGCGCAGTTCCTGAAGAAGAACCCGAACCTCGAAGAAATGATGAACGAGGAGCCCCTGCTCAGCGTGAAGCCGCTCGAGCAGGTCCTCGGAGAGGCGGAGTTCGTCGTCTTCACTCCGAAGCTACGGAGGCCGTCAGAGGAGAGCCTGATCGAGGCCGGCTCAAAGCTGAGGGACGTGTCCCGCTACGTGTCGAAGGGGACGGTCTTCGTCAACGCGCTGCCGACGGGCCCGGGCGGGAACTCTGAGAACATAATGCTCATCGAGAAACAGACCGGCCTTAGGGTCGGGGAGGGCCTGACGTACGCCTATGCCCCGCTCCGGCCGAGGGAGCAGAAGCCCGCCGTGGTCGCGGTTGCGGGCGGGAAGGGCGGGGGGACGCTGCAGCCCCTCGGGATGACCGAGAGCTCGCAAAACGTGTTCTCCGCAGAGCTCGAATTCGCTTCATCCGTCCTGGGGTCTGCAATCGTGTCGGTGACGGAAATCGAGCTGGCCAGGAGGGCGCGCGAGGCCAGGGTGGCGATCCAGCGGCCGTCGGACGTCTTCATCGACGAGTTCGCGAAGTATCTGTACGAGCTCAAGGCGATTCAGGCGAGCGAAGAAACCGGCGAGTCGATCTCATACCTGGCGGGGGCGACCCTGAAAAGCCTGGAAAACTACATCCGGTACGTCGTCGACGAGACACGAGAGGTCCTGAAGGAGAAGGAGCTGAAGGCAAGCAGAACGAAGATCGGGCTCCTCTGGTCCCTGGACCGGTACGAGATGCGCGGAGAGAGGCTGCAGCTCGCGGATAGCATCCAGCAGAGGCTGCGCGACTACGTCACAGACGTGGAGGTGATCCCGGGGTCCAAGGTCAGGGGCGGGGGCGAGGTCCTCGACCCTTTGAAACACAACGTCCTCATCGCTTGCTCCAAGGAGGACCACGAGTCTGTGAAGCAGGTTAGGAAGGGACACAGGGACCTCGGACTGACCATTGTCCTCGCCACCCCCGGCCTAAAGAGGGATTGAGTCCCATAATCCTATATCACTTCACCGGCGGCAGGAAATCAACACCATGGCAAGGATAGGAATCATCGGCACCGGGGGATGGGGTAAGAACCACGTCAGGGTCCTTGGGGAGCTGGGGAGCCTTGCGGCCATCTGCGACCTGGACAAGGACCGGAGGGAATTGTATTCGAAGAACTACCGGGTCCCAGGGTACGATTCAATCGATGAGATGGTCGGGAAGGAGGGACTGGACGGGGTCACAGTCTGCACCCCAGCGTCGACGCACTTCGAGGTGGCGACAAAGACGTTGAAGGCCGGGCTCCACACTTTCGTGGAGAAGCCCATGACAACCACCTCCTCCGACGCCAAGGACCTGGTGAATACCGCGAAGGTGGCAAACAGGATTCTGACCGTGGGGTTCATCGAGAGGTTCAACCCACCGATATCCGAGCTGAAGAAGACCATCTCCGAAGGGAAGATGGGGGAGCTCATCCTCCTCGAATTCCACAGGGAGAACAGGCGGGGGCAGGGAATTACCGACGTGGGAATCGTCAAGGATGCCTCGGTCCACGACATCGACACAGCGAGGTGGCTCTTTGCCGAGGAGCCCAAGGTGGTCTTCGCCAGGGTGGGGGCGGTCCAGTCGGAGAACGAGGACTTCGCGGCAATAGTCATCGGGTTCTCGAAGCGGAAGACGGCCTTCCTAACGACGAACTGGGTGACCCCGAACAGGGTGAGGACACTGACGGCCGTCTTCGCCGGGGGGGTGGTGGACGTAGACTTCGTCACCCAGAAGACAAGCCTACACGAAGGGAACGTGACGACCGTCCCGACTAGGCCCTTCCAGGAACCACTGATGCTGGAGCTCAAGGAATATGTCTCGGCCATCGAGGAAAACAGGAAGCCGCTCGTCACGGGAGAGGACGGAATGAAGACGACAAGGATCGCCGAGGCAGTGCTCGCGTCAAGCTCGACGGGGACCCCGATTTACCTTGGGTGACAAAGTGAAGAAGCCCATCAACTACGTGGCCGCGGACGCGAAGATCGGGAAGAACGTGCGGATATGGCACTTCGCGTATGTCGGCTCGAAGACGATAATCGGTGACAACGTGAAGATCGGGTCTCTCGCCCACGTCGACTATGACGTCCGGGTCGGGAGCGGGACCATGATAGAGGGAGGGGTGTACATCCCGCCGCTTTCGAGGATTGGGAAGAAGGTGTTCATCGGGCCGGCAGCAGTCCTGACGAACGACCCGTACCCTCCGAGCAAAAGGATGGTCGGGGTGGTCATCGAAGACGGAGCGGTCATTGGGGCTAGGGCCGTGATCCGGGCAGGCGTGAGGGTCGGGAAGAGGAGCGTCGTCGCGATGGGTGCGGTCGTCACCAAAGACGTCCCCCCTGGAAAGGTCGTGATGGGAATCCCTGCGCGGGTGAAGTTCGACAGGAAGGAGTTCGACTCTAAGATGAAGCAGTGGGAGTCCGGCTCCTGAGCCTCGAAGCTGTGTAGAGCTCAGCAAGCCCCTGCATGACCAGGAACCAGAGGACTCCCAGCCCCAGGGTGAGGCCCACCTTCAGGATCGCGAGCACGGTGAAGCTCCCGATGTCGTGAATCGGGGGGGCGAAGTTCAGGATAAGGTCAAAGAAGGCGTAGACCTCAGCTATCATCAGGAGCCAGGCGATGACCATGATAGAAGCGATGGGCAGGAGGCGCATCTCAGAGCACCCACGTCATCAGTGACGTCAGTACGGAAAGCCCAGCCGAGAAAGAAGTGAGCGCGAGTACCGACCTCACCAGGTCTTCCTCGTGCAAGGGGCCGTCCAACAGGATCATCCTAACGAGAGTTACCGGCGCGGAAGGCTGTTCCGATGCGTACACCCTGCCGTCGTCGCCTATCAGGGTCGGCCTCCCGCCCATCTTCCTGCGCTCGACGAACCCGCGGACGCTCGACAGGATGTAGAACGAGTTCAGCACTGCCGGCATTATCGCCACGATTGCTGCGACCTCCACGCCCCCGGTGATTGCGAGGCCGGCGAACATGGTCCCGAGCATCAGGCTCCCGCTGTCCCCGTCGAACGCCTTCGAAGGATGCTTGTTGAAGAAGTAGAACCCCAAAGACACGGCGACGAGAGGCATCGCGGCTGCAACCCTGGCCAGGGCGAAACCCGGCGTAGCGAGGGCGTGCAGGGCGATCGCGGAAAGGAGCGCGACTGACGTCAGTATAGAGAAACCGGACAACTCCCCGTTGAACGCGTCTACCATGTTGAAGGCATTGGCGACGACAGGAAAGGAGACAAGTATCAGGAGGGTGTAAATGGAGAAGTGTTCGCTCGTGGCCCCAAGAATCGGAAAGGCAAGGCTTGGGGTGAAAAGGTCGGACTGGAACACCGAAGCGACGACCAGGGGCGCTGCAGCAAGGACGAGGAGAAGGGGCTTGGTCCTCGCTCCCAGGACGAAAAGGTCGTCTGCCAGCCCCACCGCGAAGGCGACCGACATCGCCCCCACCAGTGCGACAGGGACCAGGGTGCCGAACGCGGCGAAAGCTACCAACTCTCCGGCCACTGCGGCCAGGAAGAGGACAGGGCCCACGGGTTCCGGGACCTTCGTCGGCGGGTTCTTGTGGAGGTCCTCAGACACCTTCCCCTTCCTCACCAGGAACCTCAGGTAGGGCTTCATCAGCAGGATGAGGAGCACGAGCGGGGCAATGAAGGAGGACGCCAGCAGGACGACAAGGACCGGGGCGGGGAGCAAACGCAATCGCCGCTTCCACTTTCTGATTAAACGGTTTCTGAAAGGTTGGCAAGCGCTTCAATGTTAAATATGGCCGAGAATCGACCGGAGAGAGAAAGATGAACATCAGCGACCTCCGAGACGGCATGCGAAGAGTTGACGCAGAGGGAGAGATCTCCGAGATTTCCGACCCGCGCAACGTGAACCTCAGGGCAGGCGGCGAAGCCAGGGTTGCAGATTGCACGCTCAAGGATGACAGCGGGCAGATCAAGCTGTCCCTTTGGGACGACCAGATCGACCAGGTGAAGATCGGAGCAAAGGTGAGGGTGACCAACGGGTACACCAACAGCTTCCGGGGAGAGGTCCGCCTGAGCGTCGGAAAGTACGGGAAACTAGAGGTTCTCGAAAGTTAGGGACGCTCGCGACGTCAGGGGGCGTGTTGAGTCGAAATGGGGACCGGAGGGGTTTTTCTGAGGAAGCTAAGGGCAAGGGTTTCAGACCAACCGACTGGGTTCGTCTGGGTAGAGGACAGGAAGCTGGCCGCGTCCGGGTATCCGGGTTCGGCGGGGCAGCTGGGATGGATACACCGGAAAGGGATCGGCGCCATTCTCTCCCTCACCGAGGATCCCATTCGTCCGGAGCTGGTCGAGGGGTCGGCCATGGTCTTCGGCCATGTCTCGATGAAGGACCACGAGGTCCCGGACAAGGGGAGCCTTGACCTTGGGGTCGCATTCATACTCGGCCAGCTGAAAGAGGGTAGGTCCATCCTTGTCCACTGCTTGGCGGGCGAGGGGAGGACGGGTTGCGTCCTGGCTGCATACCTCATCTCGACCAGGGGGCTGGGTGCACCCGAAGCGTTGAAGACCCTGAGGGAGATCAAGCCGCTCTTCGTCGAGCGTTCGCAGGAACGGGCGCTGTTCGACTACGCGCTCGGCGCAAAGTCATAAGCAGAAGGCAGGCGGTCACCGACGGGCTTGTCGGGAAGGAGGGTCTTGATTTGCGCAGGGTTCCTTCTCATCCTCGTCCTCGCGCCTAGAGGGAGCGAAGCCGCGGGTCCAACCGGGTGCAGAATCGGACTGACGGCCCAGCCAGTCGTCGTCAACTTCCCCTACGATGCGCTACCCTCCCCCGGTGGAGTGACGTTCGGGGAAGTCCTCGACGTGAACTATTCCTCCTCGCTGATTAACCAGACTGTCCTCCTCCAGTTCTTCAACGGCTCGGAATGGGTGGAACTGGGCGGTTTCACGGCCAACTCGGTCGGGTTCACCGAGGTCGACTACGGGCTGAACAATCGCTGGGCAAGGTTCGGGACGAACAGCGTCAGAGCGGTCGGGGGTGGATGCGCCTCATCCGACGTGACGTTCTCGATAAGGCAAGACCCTGGCGCCGCATGGTCGGACGCTGCGGTTTATGCTGGCCTCGCCACCCTGTCGATGGGTTTCTTCTTTCTGGGCAAGAAGCTCGGCTGGGGAAGGTACGTCTTCCTCGCCGGAGGGGTTTACCTTGCCATCGCGCCGTTCACTGGGCAGAGATACGACATCTACTTTCTGCTCAGCTCCGGAATAAGGATCCTCCAGCACGTCAATCCCTTCGACCCGGGAAACCCCCCTCTCTACCCGGGGCCGTTGAAGTGGGCATACCCTCCTCTGTATGCAGTGTACAGCGCCTTCTCGTTCGTCATCTTCAAGCTGGCCACCGGAGCGCAGGTCCCGTCGGTCGAATCGCTGACCTATGCCGGCTGGCTGACCTCCACGTACAACGTCTACCTGGCTTACGTTCCCGCTGGACTCCCTCTTCTCGTGGCGCTGCTGAAACTCCCCATGATTGCCTCCGCGGTAATGACGGGCAGCCTCCTAAGAAGGATGACGGGGGACGACCGCGCCGGCGTCTGGTGGCTGGCCAACCCGCTTGTCATCTTGGTCGCTGCGATATGGGGTCAGCTGGACCCGATTGCCACTCTTCTCGCCATGGCTTCTATCTATGCCTTCGAGAAAGGCAAGCCCTACCATGCGTATCTGTTGGCATCTCTGGGGGCGGCGATCAAGTTCTGGCCCGCCCTCCTGATTCCGATGATGTTCGCCGTTTCCCTCAGAAGGTCGGGCCTGAAGTCGGTGAAGCCCCTTTCTGCCGTCCTTCCGGCTGCCATGATCACGGTAATGCTGTATGCCGTCTTCGGGAATCCGTTCAACAGCCTCTTCGTCCTCGCATACGCCAGGGGGATCCCGACCTTCGCGGGGGCGTTCAGCGTGAACGGCCTCACCTGGCAGGAGTTGCTTTTCGTGTTGCGCGCCCCTCCCGTTCCTCTCTTCCTTCTGATTGGCCTCCCCGCGTACTTCGCGATCCTCGTTCGGATGTATCGGAAGGACGACGGCGACATCGCAAAATGGGCAGTGGTATCCATCCTGGTCCTCTTCCTGACCTACAACTATGTCAATCCGCAGTACTTCTACTGGATCGTCCCTCTGTTGATCCTCCAGGGGAGGAGGCGCTCTGCGCTCGTATTCAGCGCCCTACCCCTCTGTTACGTCGCACTCAGCTACAACCTGTTCTACTTCGTCTCCCCCGCGATACTCCGCGACGAGTTCTCTTTCGACGCTTCGATATTGGAGCAGCTCAAGGTAGGTTACTTCTACCAGATGGGACCGCTGTTCGTCATCGGTGCCGGGATGGTCCCCACCGTCGCCTATGTCTGGTTGGCCTATCGCGAGGTAAGCAAGGGTCACGGCGGACCATCGTCCGGGACGACCGCTTAGCTGTCACCCGCCGTCCGTGTCTTGCCGCCTTCGAAGCACCACGAGCGTCTGGTCGCCGAACCTGTTGAAGGGGAACTTTCCTGACAAGGATGTCTCCGCACGCTCGAGGCCCGAGGTCAACTCTCTGAATCGGAGGTAGTGGTCGCTGAGGTATGCAGGAGGGAGGAAGGCGGGGAGCGCGACCATCTTCTCCACGCTGAACATCGGCGAAAACGTTTCCACGAATGACTTCGGGGAGTAGTAGTATGAGGGGATGTCCTTGCCCCCCACCGAGACCATCACCGGCTGTCTCTTCCGAGGGTTCATCTTGGCGAATTGGAGCGCGAAAAGGTGAGACAGTGCTTCTGAAAGACAGAGGTTGTTCCTGACAGAGCAGACGAGCAATCCGTTCTCTTCCAAGAGTCCGTGAAGTTCGAACGCGAACTTTCGCAGCCGGGGCTCGCAATTCAGAGCACCGTTGAGCGAATAGGCCACTCGCGGCTTCTTTTCCCCAAAGACCTCCCGCGCCAGGGAGATGTCCGACGCGGCGAGTCTTAACGGAATCACTTTTTCTTTGGCTCGCCTGGCCGAAGCCTTGGCCCTAAGCAACTCCAACATCCGCTCCGAGATGTCAATGGCTACCACCCGGTCGACCCATCTTGACACCTGTATGGTCTCCGCCCCCGTTCCGCACCCGATTTCGACTACGGCGTCCTCAGGATGGAGATAGCCCCGGAGGATCTTGAGCGATCGTCGTCTAATCCAAGTGTTGATGAAATTCCGGTTTATGGTGAAGTCGTATTCCGTCGAGGCTGAGTCAAACGCGGCCGCGACTTCTGAGTAGTAGTCGTTCCCCCCGTTCATCCAGTCCGCGAAGCTTGTCGTCGCCGAGAGTTCCCCTGACGCCTCCCCCCTTCTTAGTCGCGGCCCGAACGGGGTCAGCCTGATGCAGGCGTGAGAATCCCCATACCACCTTCGCGTGAAGTTCTCTCCGTACTTGTCTTCGAACGCCCGCATGACCGAGGCCAGATTTGGGGTAGCCGTTGCCGCAGAAGCCTCGAACACGAAGTCCCCTTCCCTGACCGTGGCGCTGTTACCGGAAAGGGCGTTGAGGACCCAGTCGCTTCGGGGATTGCCCGGAATCACGTAGTAGGCCCCTCCCAGTGGAATGAACCGCAGCTCGACGACGTGAGGGAGACCCGTCTTGCGGCCCCTTGTGAGGAGCCTGATGTACTTGGACGACTTCATCGATTTTCCGTTCACGGCTTGCGGAAGTTTGCATACCTCTTTCTAAGATTCGCGTATCTGTTCGATTCATAGATCAGATGGTCGCGTCCCGCCATCGCTCTGAAGACGGAACCGAAATTGCCTTCTTTGGCAAGTTTCCTATTCGCACAGTCCGCCCTCATCCTTACGTACGCCCCGACTACGACGTACAGGAACCGTTCCAAGATTTCACCCGAGAATCTTCGGCTGGAGAGACTTGAACGGTCTGCTGTGCCTCGCGCAGTTTTCAAAGCGAAGAGCGTTGGAAAGAATTCCGCCATCCACCCGGCCCTGCGGAGGAGCTGGCGAAAGTAATCCTCGCCCTTCAAGACCACGACCTCGAGTGCGTCCCTCGCAAAGAGAGGACCTCCGTCTCCGCTGAACGAAGCCTGTGCGTAGAGTTCATCCATTGTGCAGCTGAGGCAGATCGCTGCCTCGGAGCGGTGGAACAACCTCCAGACCCTGGCCATTATCAGAGCCTGCGTGAGGGTCGTCCACATCCGTCCCCGAGGGGCCACGCAGAACAGATCCAGGTCTTTCGACCACGAAGCGGACCCGTACGAAGTGGACCCGCTCACCGACAACAGAGAGAAGGGGGTGGAATGAAGGAGGGCGGAGAATCTGGACGCGCTCCTCAAGTTGGCGACGACGAGCATCCGATTCTTTTGCTCAGCTTCGACGAGGAGCGCAGGGCTGGTATGGGCTGCCTTTGTGACAAATCCGGAATCTAGGTAGTATTTCGAGCTAAGCTGAGGCGAGCGTTTGATTGCATCTTGCAGCTCTTCTTCGGATATTGACTCCGGGAGCAGCATCAGCAGCTCCCGAAGCGTAATCAGCGAACCGTGGCTGCTGGCGACATCGACCAACGACGACAGTCTGCCTGCACTTTGGTCGGAGAGGTTCATCTGGGTCTCCTCCAGATGTAATGTCGTTTCGAAGAAAGGGCGATGTCGTAGATTGCGAAGAAGTGCGCGATTTCTTCGCTCAGAATTGCGAGTGGGAGAACACGGAGGTGCTTCGGATGTCCAGCGAGGGCCTGGACCACGATCTTCAGACCAAGGACGGGGCGTGACGTGAGCAGGGACTCGAGCGTCTTGGGCTGAGCCCCCACCTTCCGCCATACCTGAAAGTGGCCGAACAGGATCCTCCGCCGTCTGCCGATTGCGTCAGAGATTCTCCGGGGGGTCTCGACCCCGACTTTCGCAGTGAAACAGAACTTCACCGAGTATCCGCGTACCCTTGCTATCGACGCCAAGAAGGCGCCGTCGTTTACGAGCCCGAACGGCAGGCGGGCGACTGCCTTCCTCCTGATGGCGACGAGCTCGTCGCTGCTATGGTTCGAGACGCCGAGATGGTTCAGAGTGAGAGAGCATTGGTTGTGCGCGTCCCACATGAATTCCTCCAGTCCCTGCGCAGGTCCCCCTTCTCTGAGCGGGAAAGGCGAGGCAGAGACAACCCCGGTAGTGGGTTCGGAGGCAAGCGTGGAAAGGACTTTGCGGACGGCGCCCTTTTCTGGATGGGCATCAGAATTGACGAGTACGAGATACTCACTCGTGGTATTTTCCAGTATTCTGTTTATTGCGTCGGCCTTGCCCTTTCTGATGGGCTCTTCTATGAACTTCAGCCGAGGATTGTCAGACTGGGAATTCTTTAGCCCCTCCAGCTGAGACAAAGGGCATTCGCTGGCAACGACCACGACCGACCGCAGCGGTATCTGTGAGTCGCTGGAATCTGAGAATACTGTGTCTATGACTTCCCTTAGCCCTGTTAAGGGCCCGGTCGCACAGATTCCGACTGAAAATCCCGGCTCGCTCGTTGGGTATCTCTCCTATTCAGAGGGTTATCTTCAGCAGCGCGACGACCCCCACAAGCTCGACTGAGCCCATCAGAGCCATGAACGGCACGGCCTCTTCAAGGAAGTATGGCTGCAGCAGGAGGTACGCGGCGGCTGTCCCCGCGCTGTGGACAAGGAGCAGGAGGGAGAAGATGAACAGGCCGGCGGCGTAGGTGGCTTTCGTCGAAAAGGCGGTCTTCCCGTAGACATAGGCCAGGAACCCGAAGAATCCCGCGTTCACCGTGTAAAGGGCGATGGCCAGCCAGAGCAAGTCGGACATGCCTCCTGGGAACGGACAAGAATCCGTTTAAGCATATTTCAGAATCTTGTCATAATCGCTCGATTCGGTAATAAGAGCGGGCAATGTTGACCTGCTGCCCTTGGACGACCCCGAGCTGCGGCGGGTGCTGTGGTTCGTGCTCGGAGGCGCCAGAGGTGGGGAAAACCGGGCCAGGATTATCCACGAGCTCAGTGTCAGGCCGATGAACCTGAACCAGATAGCGGAGAGGCTGGGAGTGGACTACAGGACGGTGATGTACCATGTGGTGGTGCTCAGAAGAAATTCGTTGCTTTCCAGTCGGGACGACGCATACGGCGCGATGGTCTTCCTGAGTCCGCGGCTGGAGGCGGGGTTGTCGATCTTCAAGGACGTTTGCGCGAGTCTTCGAATCAGATTCGAGTGAAGCGCCCTAAGGGGAATGGAAAGAAGGAGATAATTAGACGACGTCCACGGCTGACCTGAAACCCGGTTGCAATCTGGTTCTAGTGCGGATCGGGTGCAGGAGAAGTACAGGCAGGTGATGTCGGAGGTTGCGGCCAGGTTGAGCCCGTTGCTGGACCTGGACTTGCGCGGGGGGGCTACAATCGACAACCGCGGAAGGGTGAAGGGAAGAGTCTACCTCGAGAACCCTCATTTCAACAGCGAATTCACCCTCCTGAGGCTGAGCCGCCAAACGTTGGCGGACGGCAATCCTGGGGATTACGAGGTCAAGATCGTGAGCGAGACCCTTCCTGGAGTGAACGGGTTCACGAGGTCCTTTCCGGGGACGAAGTCCAACAGGAGGATGAAGGCACTGGCCGCGGCTACGAAAGAGGCCATCTCAAAGTTTGAAGGTGTCCCGGTGCGGGTCGACGTAGGAGCTGCGATTGCACCGAACGCGGCGCTTGTCATACTCGCCGTGGCTTTCCCCACCGCTCTTTTCTGCGGAATCCTCGGCTTCTTCTACACCGATTCTATCATGGGATTCCTGGAAGGGGGGCTTCTTGGAGGAGGGGTCGCCGCTGCCCTGATGACGAGGACCATCTTCCTGGAGTTCGACTGAAAGGGCGACGCAGGATTCCCTTACGAGGAGCACCCGACCTCTCGGCAACAGGTTCGATCGAGCGGGGTCCGCAGTTGCTCGTAGAAATCGGAAAGTCTCCGGAGATGTTCTCGGTCGGACTTCAGTTGATAGCGTCTAGACGTCTCTGATTACCATGGCGGCGAGGGCGTTCTTCGCATCGCGGTCCCCTTTCAGGAGGAGGTATTCGCCAAATATGCCAAACGAACATGAGACGCCCTGCCTGTAGTGATGGCAGTAGACATCGATGGGGACTGAGGTGGGAGCGTAGTATGCAGCGACCCCGTAATACCTCGCCAAGTCGTAGAAGGTCGCCAGGACGTCCGTCCCGGTGAAGTTTGTGACGAAGTTCACATCCCAGTGACGGAAGTTGTAGCCGTAGAAGATCCTGGACCCCGGAATCGGACCGCTGTGGTTGACGACCGCGAAGTCCACGTAGATCTCTTCGCCCAGCGAGGGCTCAGGAAGGAAGATGCTTCCGAACCAGTTCGTCGACATGTTATCGAAGGGACTGGAGGCAGATTGCCACGCCGCGGTCCCGTTGAACTCGAGTCCGTGACCGGCGACGAATGTCTCCATATTGGTCTGGGCCGAGTAGTTCACTTTCGCATAGAACGTGTTCCCGTCGACGGCAACGATCTTTCCGCCTGTCGCTACGAACTCTGCGAACTGAGAGTATTCGAAGTCTGTTACGTATTCTTCGTGGCCGAGGACCAAGACATCGGTAGTCCTGATGCCGTTCGAGAAGAGCGCACCTTCATTGACATCGATGTCGGTGATTGTCTTGACCGAAGGTACGATCGAGGTCAGCGTCTCCAACAGTATCGGACTCTCGGTGAAGTTGTCGCCGACCTCGGTCCACTTGTCCAGAACCACCTTGCTGGAAAGCATCTCCAGGTTCGTAGTTATGAACCGCGGCGGAGGCATTCCGTTTGAGCTGGACACTTGGGACTCGGACTGTGAGTTAAAGACCCTGGAAGCATACTCATAGAATGAGTAGAATGACCCGCTCCCGTTGACGAAGAGCAGGTTCGTGCCGTTCACGTAGGAACGGAAGTATGGGCTGATCGTAAACACGGGTTTGACGTATGTGACTCTGACACCTTCTTTCAAGCACCCAATCGGTTTGTAGCAGTTAGGGTCCGCAGGCAGGATGTAGTACAGGGCGCTGGCAAGCACGATGGCGCAAACCGCAAGCGCAACGCCGTACGCCAAGCTCTTTTTCATTCCGGCATGGTTTTCTCGGTCCGGGATTATTAAGCGAGGTTCGATACGTCTTCCAGAACAGTCGGTGCGAATCGTCAAGCGTTGCATCGTAGCCAATCCGAAACACGTGTAGTGCGGGGGGTGGGATTCGAACCCACGAACCCCTAAGGGATGGGAGCCTCAGTCCCACGCCGTTGACCATGCTGGGCGACCCCCGCACAATTTGCAGGCCGCCCTTCATCAATTCTAAAACCCTTTGCAGTAACAAG